>CAVPOQ010000006.1:0-129155 GCA_963707145.1 uncultured Gammaproteobacteria bacterium | reverse complement strand
CGGAGTACCGCCCTGCCCAGTCCCCACTGTCATAGTCGCCCGCGTCAGGTGTCGGTGCCGGTGAGGAGCGGGCACAGGCTGTGGAAGAGGTGCTATGCACTGCCTATACTCGTCCGCCTCGCTCGATGGCGAACCATGCAGCCATCATTGCATCTGCCCGCTTGGCATAGGCGTTCACCAACCATGACTGGATCACTCGCAGAGATTCTGCACGGTGGGCCTGTGGACGCCGAGGAGGTGTCGCGGGTCAGGGATGTCCTGGTGTTCGAGGGAGCGCAGTTGCGCTTCAAGTTCGTCAAGTTCGTCTGTCTGCTGGTGCTGGCTGCCGGCATCGCAACGTTCGGGCTTCTGGGCGACTCGGTGGCGGTGGTGATCGGGGCGATGATCGTGGCACCGTTGATGCTGCCGATCATGGGGCTGGCGTACAGCGTGAGCATCGGCGACCGGAGCGCGATCGTCAGCTCGCTGCTCGTGAGCCTCGCCGGGATTGCGATGGCGATCGCCGTGGGGTTCGTTCTGACGCTACCGATCGCGCGGGTCACGAATCCGGAGGCAATCCAACAGGTCATGATCCGGACGTCGCCGCATTTGCTCGACCTGATGGCGGCGCTCGCCACGGGCCTGGCCGGTGCCTTCGCGCTGTCGCGCAAGGATATTTCTGACACGCTGCCGGGCGTGGCAATCGCAGTCTCGCTGGTGCCGCCGCTGGCCAATGCGGGGATCCTGTTCGCTCTGGGCGAACCTCGCCTCGCCGCCGGCAGCCTGCTGCTGTTCGGAACGAACTACGTCGCCATCCTGCTCACCGGCGCGCTTGTTTTCGGCGTGATGGGATTCCCGAAGGCCGCTTTGTCGCCGTTCGACGCGGGGGCCCGGCGCCGGGCCGTGGCGATCGCCCTCGCGGCCGGCCTCCTCATCGTCATTCCACTCTCGCTGACGAGCTACCACCTTGCCGTCACCAACATGATCGCCTCGCGGACTTATGCGCTTGGCCAGGAATGGCTCGACGGGTCCGGATACCGGCTCATGTCGGTCGATGCCGAGACGGCGGACGGAACGGTGACCCTTCTCCTCCTGGGCGATGGGGACCTGCCGTCGCTGGAGTCGCTTGAAGAGCGCGCCCGTGGTCTCGTCTTCGGCCGGGACATCCGCGTGAAGGTCGTGCAATCCCGCACGCTCCACCTCGGCACGCAGTAGCATCGAGCCGCGCCTCCCGGCAAGCCGCCGTCGCCGCCGGAACTGGAGCACGCGGCGCCGGATGTCCAGGCTGCCGGAGGTCTCGGCGGCTCGATCTCATCGGTGCCGCCAAGATTGCGTCAATTGACTCAAAGCGGGCTGTGGCTCCATGCTAGAAATCGAGGCCGTCGCGCGATACGTGACGGTAGATTGCCGCACAGCAGCGACAAGCAGCATGGTGACAATTCAAAGGATGCTTTTGGTAGGATCCGACCAGATGCCACACCGTCGCAAATTCAATCTCACACTGTCGCTCACGCTGATCTGCGCAGCGACTTGCCTCGGCTCCGTGCGTTTGGCGGCAGCTGACACGCCTGCCGAAGCTTCGGCGCAGAAGTCCGAGTTCGAGGCCTACGCGGAGTCGCACCCGTACCTCAATGACGAGTTCTCGGCCGGCGAAGGCAGCGAGAGCGGTATTGACGAGCTGGAGCGGCTGCAGGAACCGGAGACGCCGCTCCTGGATCCGGCGGACAGACACCCCGGTCCGTCGGGCTGGGCGAGGGGAAAATTCGACTCGCTCTATCGTGAGACCGGCCTGCGGCTGGGCTTCGCGGCCACGGCGCTCGGCCTGTGGGCGAACGGCGCCGGCGATCCGGACGGGTCCGCCTATGACATCGACTTCATGTCGGCGTGGACGCTGGTGGGCCGTGGGACGCCGGACAGCGGTGTGCTGGTGGTGACCGGGGAGTTTCGCGATGCCATGGGAAGCGACACCGCGGCGTCGGTCGGCCCGCGGATCGGCACGCTGATCAACACGGCGAACGCCTTCAACGATCGTGGCTGGGTCGTGCGTGATGCGTACTGGCTGCAGCGGTTCAACGACGGCAAGCTGCGCATACTCATCGGGCGCGCCGACACGAGTGATTTCGTCGGCCAGCAGCCGATGCAGAACGTGAACACGATGTTCGTCAATCGCCACCTTTCCGCCAACCCGACCGTACCGTTTCCGGGCCATGGGCCGACGGTCGGAGTTTCTTATCGCCCCAGTGACCGGTTCTATGTGACCGGCGGGGTCGCCAACGCCTACAACACCACGACCGAGTCGGAGTTCGACACGATCAGCGACGGGGATTTCTTCTACAGCGCCGAGGCGGGCTGGACGCCGCAGGTGGAGGGCAGGGGAGCGGGCCGTTACTCGGTGATGGTGTGGCACATCGATGCGCGCAACGAGAACGGCTTCTCCAGCCCGTCGGACGAGGGCGTCACGCTCGTCGCCGGCCAGCAGCTGAGCGATCGTGTCCAGGTCTGGGGTCGGTACGCATACGCGGACGGCGCAACGACGAACATCCGCAACCTGGCGCAGGCGGGTGTAGGCTACATCGGCCTGTTCGGCAGCCCGAGCAACATGAGCGGACTCGCGGCGTCATACGCGGAGCCTCGATCGAGCACGTCCCGCGACGAAAAGGTCATCGAGGCATTCCAGCGGATCCAGCTGGCACGCTTCACGCAGTTGAGCGCGGGATTCCAGGTTGTCTTCGATCCGGGCAACAATCCGGACGAAGACCAGGTCGAGTTGCTCTACGCCCGGCTTCGTCACGCTTTCTGACCGGAGGTCACCTTGTACACCCCGCTCCCGCCTGACGACGACCAGCCGTTCCTCGTTTCAACCGGGCATCTGGCGGCGCCGCCGCAGGTGGAGGCGCTGGTGAAAGCCGCGTACCAGCGTTACAAGGGACTCGACGAGGGCAAGGTCGCTGACTACATCCCGGCGCTTGGCAAGGTATCGCGCGGACTGTTCGGCATCTGCATCGTCGGGGTCGATGGCCGCTCATTCGAAATCGGCGATTCCAGGCACGAATTCTCCATCCAGAGCGTATCCAAGCCGTTCGTCTTTGCGCTCATCAGCGAAGCGATCGGGGCGGAGGAGGCGCGCGCAAAGGTTGGCGCCAACGCCACGGGCCTGCCGTTCAACTCCGTGATGGCCATCGAGCTCAACGCCGATCGCACCATGAATCCGATGGTGAATGCGGGCGCGATCGCGACCACGAGTCTGGCGCCCGGGGACACCGCGGACGCCAAGTGGCGTTTCATCCGCGAGGGGTTGTCGCGCTTCGCCGGACGCGAGCTGGCGATGGACGACGAGATCTACGAGTCCGAGGCGGCGACCAACCAGCGCAACCGCGGCATCGCCAGGCTGCTGGAAGGCTACGAGCGGATGTATTTCGACTCGCTGCAGGCGACCGACGTCTATACCAAGCAATGCTCGCTCCTCGTCAGCGCGACCGACCTCGCCGTAATGGGCGCCACGCTCGCCGATGGCGGGGTCAATCCGCTCACCAAGGAGCGGGTCGTCGGCGCCGAAGTCGCCAAGCGCCTGCTGGCGGTAATGGCGACGGCAGGATTGTACGAGCGCTCGGGCGACTGGCTGTTCGAAGTCGGCCTGCCTGGCAAGAGCGGCGTCGGCGGCGGCATCGTGACGATTTCACCTGGCAAGGGCGGATTGGGCGTATTCTCCCCGCCACTCGACGAGGCCGGCAACAGCGTACGTGCGCAGCGCGTCACCAAGTACCTGTCCGAGCATCTGGGCCTGAATCTTTTCGCATCCCAGCCACTCTAGAATCAGACCGACACCAAAAGGGAGCTTGCACAACATGGCAACAGCAGCAGCGGCGCCGCCTATCGCAAACCAGACGAAGGAGTCCTGGCTGCCGATGATCGCCATCGCGCTCGGCCAGGCGTTGATGTCGTTCAACGTCGCGTCCCTGCCTGTCGCGCTGAGCGGGATGGTCAACAGCTTCAACGTGCCGCCGACGACCGTCGCGACCGGCATCGTGATGTACTCGCTCGCGGTCGCCGGGCTGGTCATGCTCGGCGCAAAGCTGTGCCAGCGCTTCGGCGCCGTGCCCGTCTTCCGCGCGGTGGTCGCGCTGTTCGGTGCCGCGCAGGTGCTGATGACGTTCAGCCCGAACGCGACCACCATGCTGACGGCGCAGCTGCTGTCCGGCATCGCCGGCGCCGCGCTGGTCCCGTCGCTGGTCGCGCTGATCGCGAACGAGTATCACGGCACGCAGCAGGCAACCGCGCTCGGTGCCCTCGGCTCGGCGCGCGCCGGCGCTGGTGTGCTGGCATTCCTGATCGGCGGCATCCTCGGCTCCAGCATCGGCTGGCGCCCCTCGTTCGGCATCTTGATCGTGCTGGCCGCGATCGTGCTGATGCTGAGCTTCAAGCTCAAGCCGACCACCCCGCGCCCGGAGGTCAAGATCGACCTGTTCGGCGTGCTGCTGACGGCCTCCTCCATCAGCATGATCAGCTTCGGCTTCAACAACCTCAACCGCTGGGGACTCGGCTTCGCCCGCCCGGCCGCCCCATTCGACATCTTCGGCATGTCGCCGGCGCCGTTCATGATCGTGATCGGCATCGTGCTGCTCCAGGCCTTCTTCGTCTGGACGCGTCGTCGCGCCGCCAGCGGCAAGACGCCGCTGCTCGCGCTCGAGGTGATCCGCAACCCCTCCGAGCGGGCCGCGGTCTACGCGATGTTTGCGGTGGTGGCACTGGAGGGGGCGCTGAACTTCTCGGTACCCCTTTACATCCAGATCATCCAGGGCCGGACACCGCTGGAGACGGCTGTCGCCATGTTGCCGTTCAACCTGACGGTGTTCTTCTCGGCGATGCTGATCATCCGCGCCTACGGCAAGTTAACCTCGCGGCAGATCGGTATGTGGGGTTTCGGGTTGTGCACGGTGGCTCTGCTGTGGCTCGCATTCGTCGTGAAAAACGACTGGAGCGCGGTCCCGGTGATGTTCGGCCTCATCCTGTTCGGCATCGGCCAGGGTTCGCTCGTGACGCTGTTGTTCAACGTGCTGGTCACGGCGTCGCCAAAGGAGCTCGCAGGCGATGTCGGTGCTCTGCGTGGCACGGCCAACAACCTGGCGGCCGCGGTCGGTACGGCCGTCTCCGGGGCCTTGCTGGTCGGTCTGCTCAGCGCTTCCATCCTGACCTCGCTGGCGTCCCACCCGGAGCTCAAGGAGGAACTTCGGTCCCAGGTCGATCTCGACAACAACATCAATTTCGTCAGCAACGACCGCCTGGCCGCGTTCCTCGAGACCACCGACGCGACCCCTGCGGAGGTCGAGCAGGCGATGCAGATCAATTCCGATTCACGGCTGCGCGCGCTGAAGATCGGTCTCCTGATCATGTCGTTGCTGTCGCTGCTGGCCATTTTCCCGGCCTCGCGGCTGCCGAACCACAAGCCCGGCGAGATTCCTTCCAATCCGCCGCTGCCAAAGCCGACCCGCGAAGAGGACTGAGGGAGAGGACGACCATGGCAACACGGAAGCCGCGCCTGCTCTTCCTGTCGCTCGGCGGCACGATCACGATGCTGCCGAGCGCCGGAGGCGGCATCGCGCCGAAGCTCGGTGCCGCCGAGCTGGTGGCGTCGGTGCCGGAGCTCGGCGAGGTCGGCGAGATCGACGCCCGCTCGCCTTTCCGGCTGCCGAGCCCGTCGCTGACGACCGCGAACTTGGTCGACGTCGCCGCGACGGTCGAGCAGGCGTTTGTCGAGGGCTTCGACGGAGCAGTCGTGATACAGGGCACCGATACCATCGAGGAGTCGGCATTCCTGCTGGATCTGCTGGTGGATTCGGACAAGCCGGTGGTCGTGACCGGCGCCATGCGGGGCGCGGATGCCCCGGGTGCCGAGGGTCCGGCCAACCTGCTGTCCGCGGCAATCACCGCGGCGTCGTTGGGAACGCGTGGCCTGGGTACGCTGGCGGTCCTCAACTACGACATCCATGCCGCCCGGTTCGTGCAGAAGTCGCACACGGCGCTGCCGTCGGCGTTCCTGTCCCCGCTGGTCGGGCCGCTCGGGACGATGATCGAGCGCAAGGCATGCATCTACGTGCGCGTGGCACGGACGCCGTGCCTCGCGGCCAAGGATGGGCCGCCGGCGCCGGTGGCGCTGATCAAGATGTCGATGGGTGACGACGGGCGTCTGCTCAAGTCGCTGCCGGACCTGGGCTTCGCGGGCGCCGTGATCGAAGGCATGGGTGCCGGGCACGTGCTGGCCGAAGTGGCGCCGATCCTCGGCGAGCTCGCCGGGAAGATGCCAGTCGTGCTCGCGTCGCGAGCGATGACGGGTCCGGTCTTCACCAAAACCTACGGCTATCCCGGCGCCGAGATCGACCTGATCAAGCGCGGACTGATCCCGGCTGGATATCTCTCCGGGCTGAAGGCGCGGCTGCTGCTGAGCCTGGTCATGCGCGATCGCAACGGCGCGGGCAAGGTGGCCGAGGCGTTCGCGCCGTATCAGTGATCCTTCGGCGCGGAGCCATGCCGACGCTTGTCGTCGCGGCGGAAGTACTTGCCGGCGCGGCCCAGTTGCAGCTGCCACCAGCCGTAGCGTTCCGTCAGCCACCGGTACATGGACGCGCCGACCAGCGTGCCGAGCGCAATCGACACGACTGAGAAGATCACCAGGACCAGTTCGTCCACGCCGCTCTCGCGGTCCCCGAACATGCGCGTGACGCTGAGCAGGCCCAGCGATCCGGGAACCAGCATCCAGAAGCTCGGCAGGAAGGTCACGGCGGCCGGAGGGCCCTTGAAACGTAGCTGTATTAGGTAGGCGAGCGGCGTCGCCACGAGGGCGCCGAAGAAGCCGCTTGGATGGACGCCGAACACGGACGCCGCCACTCGCTGCGCGGCAAACGCCGAAAGCACCACCAGCAACAGCCAGCCCACCGCGTTGCGCGGCGCGGAGAAATGAATGGCCGCGCCGAGCGCGAACACCACGACTCCCACCCACGGCAACCAGGGTTGGACGACCACTTCTCGTGGCGAGCCCGACAGATCTGCCGGAACAAGGCCGACCAGCATCGCCCCCGCCGCAAGCCCCACCGCAAGCAGGACGAGCTGGACCAGCCCTCCGATCAGGCGACTCGAGCCGCTCACGAGGTCGCCGTAGGCCAGCTCGACCATGCCGAAGGTGAGCATCGCGCCCGGCAGGAATGTCACCAGAGGCGGCACCAGCAGATATCCGGGATTCAGTGGAAGCCCGTAGCGAACGCCGAGGAAGACCAGCCCAGCCACCAGGGTGGCGGCGATGACCGGCGTCGGGACACTGAGCACCGCCTGGTCGCTCTTGAATGTCTTGACCCCGCCGACCAGCGCCCCCAGCAGGAATGCCGCGGCCAGGTTTGCGGGCGATGCCGTCAACAGGAGTGCAAGTCCCAGCGACAGGACCGCGTTGCCGACCACGATCCCCGTACGCCCGAAGCGTCCTGAACGACGCAGGATCCCGGACAGGCGCTCCAGACCTTCGCCGGGGCGAATCTCCGCCCGCAGGGCTGCGGCGCCCAGCGCGAAGACGTCCCCGATCTGGTCGAGGCGAAGCGACTGGGTCGCGCCCTCCGACAGCGTGACGTGCTCGCGGACGCCGTCGTGGACCGAGATGAAGATCGCGGTCGGAAACGCAACGACGCGCGCATGCCGCATGCCGTACGCCGTCGCGATGCGGCGCAGCGTCAACTCGACCTGCGGCGTCTGTTCACCCGAGGCCAGATAGGCTTGCCCGAGTCGGAACAGGAACTCGAGCAACTGCTCGACATCGACGCCCGTCTTGCCGTCGGACCGCGGCGCAGCGGTCATCAGCCGGGCCCGAATGGAATGCCGAGCGCATGCCAGGCGAGCAGCAGCGCGGTCCACGCGGCAAGCAACGCCACGGCATAGGGCAGCATGAGCGCGATCACGGTGCCGACGCCAGCGGCCGGGTCGTAGCGCCGCACGAAGGTCACGATCAGGGCGAAATAGGGCATCAAGGGATTGATGACGTTCGACGGCGAGTCGGCGACACGATACGCCGCCAGCGCGGCGTCCGGCTCGATGCCGAGTCGCATGAACAGCGGCACGAATACCGGCGCGAACAGCGCCCACTTCGGGATGATCTGCGGCATCAGGATCCCGACCAGGAACACGACCAGCACGAATGCCGCGAGCAAGGTGCTGGCTCCGAAGTCGGCATACTGGAGCAGGTCTCCCAGCTGCACGGCCGCGACGGTCGCCAGGTTCGTGTAAGCGAAGTACGCGACGAACTGGCTGATGATCAGCAGCAGGAAGATCAGCTCCGAAAGCGCGCCAATCGTCTTCACGATCGCCTTCACCACGTCGTTGGTGCAGGTGATGGTGCCTGCGCCGATTCCGTAGGCGAGGCCGGCGCCGAAGAACAGCGAGGTTACGATGACGATCAGGCTGTTCATGAACGGCGTGTCGCCGATGATCGCCCCGGTGACCGGATCGCGCAGCGACGCGCCGGACGGCGCCGTGAGCAGCGTGAAAACGACCACCACTGCCAGGAACCCGACGAGCGCGAACTTCAGGCCGCGCTGCTCCTCCGGAGAGAGCGCGTTCTCACCGCCGTCCGTCTTCGGGCCCTGCCAGGGCCCCAGCCGCGGCTCCACGAAGCGGTCGCTCAGCAGCGCGATCACCAGCGTCAGCACGAGCACCGAGGCCATCGAGAAGTACAGGTTGGCGGCGAGGTCGATGGACAGCGTCGGGTTGACGAGGTGGATCGCGTCGTTGGTGATCTCCGTCAGGACACCATCGACCGGCTTGATCAGCATGTTCACGCCGAACGCGCCTCCGACGGCGGCGAAGGCGGCGGCGAGCCCGGCCACGGGGTGTCGGCCCACGCTCTGGTAGGCGACCGCCGCGAGCGGGATCAGTACCAGGTAACCGGCATCGGCGGCGATGCTGCTGAGAATCCCCGCGAACACCAGGATGTAGGTCAGCGTGGCGGGCGGGGACACAATCACCAGCTTCCTGATCAGCGTCCTGATGAGCCCTGTCTCTTCGGCGAGTCCAACGCCGACCATGGCGACAATGACCATGCCGACGGCCGTGAATCCCAGGAAATTGGGGATCACGGAGGTCAGCATGAACCGCCGGCCCTCGATCGTGATCAGGCTCCGCACCGCGGTGGTCGCATCGCGGACCTCATGCGTGAGCGGATCGATGACCTGGTAGTCGACCTGCGTGCCGAGCAGGTAGAAGACGTGCGACAGGACGATGATCAGGACGATCAGGATCACGAAGATCAGCGACGGGTGAGGGACCTTGTTGCCGACCCGTTCAATGACGTCGAGGAATCGTTGCATGTGAGTCAACCTGCTGCTGCGGACGGACTCGTCACTCATCGGTACGCCATTGCGGATCGTACTTGCAGTTGCCTGCGCCGACCATCAGGGACCCCGGGCGAGCATCAGTCCGCCAAATGCTGCCGCCAGCATCAGCAGGGCGAGGCTCGCGGACGGCCAGCGGCGCAGGAACGTGTCGGTGTGCTCGAAGGCAATGCCCGCGGCCACCGTGGCGCGGCGCATCAGTCCGTCATGCCCGCCGCCGCCGTGCAAGGGCCGGCTGGACAGGCCCATCGCCAGCAGCCCGCCGCTCAGGATCACGAGCAGAGTCGGAACCAGTTCCTTGGCCGCCAGCGGATTCGAGACGAGGTCACCCGGCACCGGCCCGAGCGCGGCGAGCGCGAGCAGCAGCGAGCACAGCGCGAGGGTCAGTGCCGCGTACTCGGAGAGCCGCGCGACCGGCTTGACCAACGTAACGGGCGCGGTCGGGCGGCGCAGGGCATTGGCGAGCACCAGCACCACATATCCGGCGGTGAACGCCGCGCCGCCCTGCAAGACCATGGTCCACCACCATTGACCCGAGCTGTCGGCGGATTCGAGCAGGAGCTTCTTGGCGAGGTAAGCACCGCTCGGCACGACGCCCATGAGCGCCAGGCCCGAAACTGCAAATGCGAGCACCGTGACAGGCAAGGCGCGCGCCACACCGCCGAGGTCGGCGATCCGATCGTGACCGAGCGCGGCATAGACGAGGCCCGCCGCCATGAACATGCCGGCCTTGGCGGTGGCATGCGAAATTGCCTGCAGGAGTCCGCCCGTCAAGGCCGCGCCATGCACCAGCGCGTGGCCGCTGGCATCGAAGGCGAGCGGGAACATCAGGAACAGGTAGCCGATCTGCGCGATTGTCGAATACGCCACCAGCAACTTCAGGCGCTCCTGGCGCAGCGCGACGACGCTGCCGACGACGATGGCCGCGGCACCCAGGCCTGCAAGCAGTTGCGCGGCAGGCAACGTCACCACGCCCGGCATTGCGTCGAACCACAGGCGCACGACCAGGAACCACGAACCCTTGATGACCAGCGCCGACAGCACCGCGCTCGCTGCGGCTGGTGCGCCGGCATGCGCGGGCGGCAGCCAGATGTGCAGCGGGAACAGCGCCGTCTTGGCAAGCAGGCCCGCCGTCATCAGCGTCGCGGCGGCCCAGGCGATGGGTTCGGGTTGGACGCGCCCGGACAGCAATTCGATGTCCAGCGTGCCGTAGCCGCCGTACAGCAGCACTGCGCCCAGCAGGTACAGCAACGACCCCGCGAGCGCGAACAGCAGGTAACGCAGGGCCGCCCGCAGCGTCTCGCCGCGGCCATCGAGGCAGACCAGCGGCACGCCCGAGAAGGTCAGCAGTTCGAGCGCGACGTACAGCGTGAACAGGTCGCCGCTGACGAACACCAGGTTGAGCGAGCCCCACACCGCCAGCAGCAGCAGCCAGTACACGAAGGAGGCGCGCTTTTCCGGTTCGCCCGCCGCACTGCCGAAATCCGCTCGGGCGTAGACACCGATGCCGCAGACGACCACGGCGATCGCCAGCAGCATCACGGCCGACAGGCCGTCTGCCCGCAGCGCAATGCCAAGCGGCGGGGCCCAGCCACCCAGCAGGTAGACCACCGTTTCCCCGGATTGCACGAGCGAGCCGGCGATGCCCACCGCAACAGCGAGTCCGACCGGCATCAGCAGCATGGCCACGCGCTGCGCATTGCGTCCGCCGAGTGCGAGTCCCGCGAGCACGCCGACGAACGGCGCCAGCACGGCAAGCAGCAGCAGCCAACCGCCGGAGGTGGTCAGCATCGAGCGAGCCGTTGCGTCATGCGCGCCTCAATGCGCACCGGTATCGTCCCCGGCCCTGGCTGGCGCGTCGCTCGAGAGCGTGACCGAGCCGGTTTCGTCGAACAGCCGCAACAGCAACGCCACCGCCAGCGCCGTGGCCGAGAACGCGACCACGATGCCGGTGATCAACAGGGCCTGCGGTACCGGGTCGCCACCCATGCCGGCGCCGGCGCCGCGATAGGCGATCGCGCCGAACAGCAGGAACACACCGCTACCGACGACGTTGAAGGCGAGGATCTTGCGCAGCGGGTGCGGGTTGACGATCAGGCCGTACAGCCCCAGGCCGATCAACGCGGCGGCGCACAGGCCAAACAGCGTGCCGGCGCTCACGGCGCCTCTCCGCGTCGCGGAGCGCCCAGCAGCATCAGGCCGAGGACCAGCGTGAGCGTGGGCATCAATGCGAACTCGATGGCCAGGATCAGCGGCTTGGCAAGTCCTTGCGGGTAGGAGAGAAACGCGCCCGCCGTGATCGCACCGAGCACACCAACGGCGATGAATGCCAGCGGTCCCGCCACCAGCAGCCAGCGCAGCCAACGGCGGCTGATCGGCGGTGCATCGGCCAGGCCCGCCATCATGACCAGCAGCCACATTGCGGCGAGCAGCGTGGCGCCCTGGAACTTGCCGCCTGGATAGTCGGCGCCGATCCAGAATATGTAGAGGCCGACAACGATGCCGATCGGCGGCAGCACACGCGCCACGTAGTCCAGCATGCCATTGGGCTCGGCCTGCTGCAGCAGGCCCGGTCGCCCACCCCAGGCGCGGTCGGGCGCCAGCGACCAGACCCCGATCAGTGCGAACAGCAGCACGATCGCCTCGAGCAGGGTGTCCATGGCGCGAAACGCGAGCAGCACCGCGGTGATCGGGTTGCCGACCTCGGTGACGGCGATGTTGGCGATAACCTGTGGAGCAAGCGTGGGCGCAGGCTCCGGCAACGCGAGCACACAGATCGCGAGCGCCCCCGTGACGGCAGCGGCCAAGGCCGCCGCAAGCCAGTGTGTCGAGGCGCTGGGGCGTTGCGCCCGGGCGGTCGACTCGGTGCTGCGCAGCCTGACGGCCGCGCTGATCAGCAGCACGCCGGTGAGTCCGCCGCCGATGGCCGCTTCGGTCAGCGCCACATCGATGCCCTGCAATTGCAACCAGACCAGCGTCAGCAGCAACCCGTAGACGATGAACCCGACGACTGCGGCGGGGGCCTCGCGGGCGACGACGGTCCAGACCGCCAGGCCCAGGATCAGTATTGCCAGAACAAGGTTCAGGGCCTCGATCATGGGCCCGGGCCGCTCTGTCGCAGGGTGCGTGCGATCCACTGTCCGGCGGTCGCGCCGGACAAGAGCACGAGCAACCAGATGCCGATCAACTTGAGCCCGGCAGCTACGCTGCCCACCAGCGGCAGCAGGCCCAGCACCACGAGGCCTAACCCTAAGTTGTCGGCCTTGCTCAAGGCGTGCAGGCGCGTCAACGAATCCGGGAAGCGCAGCAACCCCACGGTGCCGGCAAAAAAGAAAAACGCACCGGCCAGGACGCCGACTATCGTCCACAGGTCAAGGAGCAGCTTCATTGGCTGTCTGTCGTCCGGGAGTCGCCACTTGCCTGCTCGAGCTTCGCCTTCACGAAAGCGAAGGCGGCGAACGCCGCGAGCAGCGCCAGAGTCAGCGCGACGTCGACCGTCGCGGCTTCGCCGCTCGCCGCACCCAGCAGCAGCACTGCCGCAATGCCACCGGTACCGAGCAACTGCGCGGCCATGATGCGGTCGGCGTTACCCGGCCCGCGCAGGATGCGCAACAGTCCCAGGGCGACCATTGCCAGGATGAACGCGGCCGCCCCGACCAGGAATTCAGCCATCGTTTCGCCCAGCGACCAGCGCCCTGGCCAGCAGCCTTTCCTCCTTCCAGATCTGCTCCACCACCGGCGCGCTGGTGTCGAGGCAGTGGTAGACGATCTCTCCCTCGACTTCGCCTGCCGCTACCGAACCCGGCAAGAGACTGGTGATCGTCGCAAAGGTGTTGCGCGCAAACCCCGGCGGGAAGCCCAGCGGGCAGCTGACGAAGCCGCGCCGCAGCGGCATGCCCGGGTGAAGTGCCCGGCGCGCTACGTCGACCCCCGCCAGCACCGACTCCCACACGAAGTGCGGCAGCAGCGCGAGCAGCCGGCCGAAGCGCAGGCCCCCGGAGGAGGGCGGCAGCAGGCGCAGGCTCACCCAGGTGGCGCCGATGCAGGCGAACACGCCCATGAGGAGATCGGCCCGCTTCAGGCTCTGCATCAGCAGCATCCACAACAGGAAGAATGCCGCTGCTCGCCAGACGGCAATGGCACGCGGGGGATCCGGCGTGGAGGCTGCCGCGTTCAAGTTCAGGGCACCTTGGTCGCCGCGACGCCGCCGCCAGACACATGGACCGTGCTCACGTCAATCTGGCTGAGGCGGTCGAACAGCCGGGCCTCGCTCCGCAAAGGCCACCAGTCGTACAGGAAGATCTCAATCGGACGCCAAAGCGCGACCCAGGCGCCGATCACCAGGCTGTTCTCGATCAACGCCGCATAGCGCTCCGTTGTCACCATTTGCGCGGCCGACTCGGCAATGACGATGATGGGTCCGAGGAACAGCAGGGCGGCGAGCAGGCTGTAGCGCCCCATCCGCAGCAAGTCGCGCAGGTTACGGCGAGTCGCTGCTGCCCTGCGGTGAAAGTGATCGCGGACCGACCTCTCGACGACTGCGGTGTTATCTTCGGCGCCGAGTGGGGTTCCCAGCTTGATGGCGAGCGCCAGCGGACCCTTGCCCGGCAGCTCCTCGGCCCATTCGCGGATGTAGTCGGCTGCGTTGGGATCGAGGTCGCGCTCGTGGAACGGGGCGGGGTCCATGGAGTTGAACAGCCGCCGGATATCGGCCAGGTAGAGTTCGAGCACGTCGACGGCCATGTCAGCTCAACCTGTCGCGGCTGCGGTCTCAGGGACCGGTTGCGCCGGCTCTTCTTTCCCGAACACCGCCATGTACACCGTGGGCAGGAAGATCAGCGTCAGCAGCGTGGCCACCAACAGACCGCCCATGATGGCAAAGGCCATCGGCCCCCAGAACACGGTGGGCGCGATCGGGAGCAGGCCGAGCACGGTGGACATTGCGGCCAGCATCATCGGCCGGAACCGGTTGGTGGCGCAGGTCACCACGGCATCGCGCACCGCGAGGCCGCTGGCGCGCTCCTCTTCGATCGAGACGATCAGGATCAACGCGTTCTTGGCGATCATGCCGATGAGCGCCAGGATGCCGAGGATCGCCACGAAGCCCAGCGGACGGTTGAACACCAGCAGCGACAGCACCACGCCGATCAGCCCCAGCGGCAGGATCGCCACCACCATCAGCATGCGGCGGAAGCTGACCAGCATGACCATCGTCGCCAGCAGCATCAGCACGATCATCAGCGGAATCACCGCGAACACCGACCCCTGCGAGATCTGGCTCTCCTCGAACAGGCCGCCCGTCTCGAGCTTGTAGGGGCTGGGCAGCTTGGCGCTGAACTCGGCGACCTTCGGCGCCAGCGCCTGCACCACGATGTCGGGCAGCACGCCGCGGTTGACGTCGCCGCGCACCGTCAGCGTCGGCACCCGGTCGCGGCGCCAGACCAGCGGGAACTCCTGCTCCTCGGCGATGGTGGCGAACTGCTTGAGCGGCACCATGCGGCCGCTCGGCGTGGGCACCTGCAGCGACGCCAGCGACTCGAACGACGCCCGCTCGCCATCGGTGGCGCGCACCACGGCGTTGACCAGGTAGATGTCGTCGCGGACCTGCGTCACCACGGTGCCCGAGATGGCGGCGTTCAGCACAGAGGCAATGCTGGTCGAGCTGACGCCGAGCTGGCGTGCCTGGTCCTGGTTGATCTTGATGCGCAACTGGCGCGCCGGCTCCATCCAGTCGAAGTGCACGTGCCGCGCGCGCGGGTCGGTGCCGACCACGTTCGCGAACTCGAGCGCCAGGCGCCGCACCTCGTCCTTGTCCGGGCCGGAGATGCGGTACTGCAGCGGCCAGCCCACCGGCGGGCCCAGTTCGAGCGGCGAGACGCGCGAGACGACGCCTGGGAACTCTTCGGCCAGCACCTTTTCCAGCTTGTCGTGCAGGCGCTCGCGCGCCTCAAGGTCCTTGGCCACGACGACGAACTGACCGAAGAAGGGGTTCGCCAGTTGCACGTTCAGCGTCAGGATGAAGCGGATCGCTCCACGGCCGACATAACTGCTGAAGTGATCCACGTCGGGGTCGGCCTTGAGAATCGTCTCCAGTCGCTTGACCTCCGCCTCGGTGGCGAAGATCGACGCGTTCTGGCGCAGCGTCAGGTCCACCGTCAGCTCGGGGCGGTCGCTGGACGGGAAGAACTGCCGCGACACGCTGCCCAGCAGAATCAGCGCGGCGATGAACGCAGCGATCGTGACGCCGATGGTCACCCATTTCATGCGGATCGCGGCCTGCAGGAAGCTGCTGTACAGCAGCACCAGCTTGCTTGGCTTGGGTTCGGTCTCCTGCTTCTTCGGCGGCTTGAGCAGCGCCTTGCCGAGCAGCGGTCCGAAGACCACCGCGACCAGCCAGCTGATGATCAGCGAGATAGCGACCACCGAGAAGATCGAGAAGGTGTACTCGCCGGCCGAACTCTCGGCGAAGCCGATCGGCACGAAGGCGGCGATCGTCACCAGCGTGCCGATCAGCATCGGCGCGGCCAGCGTGCGGTAGGCAAAGGTCGCGGCCTGGTCCGCGCTGTCGCCGGCGCCGAGCCGGCGCAGCATGGCATCGACCGTGGTCATCGCGTCGTCGACCAGCATCCCCAGCGCGATGATCAGCGCGCCCAGCGAGATGCGGTGCAGGTCGATGTTGGCGACGTCCATGACCGCGAACACGATCGCCATCGTCAGCGGAATGGCCAAGGCCACCACCGCCCCGGGCCGTACGCCCAGGCTGACGAAGCTGCACACCAGGATGATGACGATGGCCTGCCACAAGTTGGTCATGAAGTCGTTGATCGCCAGATCGACCGACACCGCCTGGTCGGCCACCAGCACCGGCTCGATGCCGACCGGCAGGTTGCTGACGACATCGGCCATTTCTTTGCGCACGTTGTCGCCCAGCGCCAGGATGTCGCCGGAATCGCGCATCGCGATCGCCAGGCCGATGGCCTGCTTGCCGTTGACGCGGAACATCGGCTGCGGCGGGTCGGTGAAGCCGCGGCGCACGGTGGCGATGTCGCCGAGCCGGAAGATGCGGTCGCCGGAGACGAAGTTGACCGCCTCGATGTCGGCCTCGGAGTCGAAGGCGCCGGTCACGCGCAGGAACACGCGCTCCTGCTCGCCTTGCATCGTGCCGGCCGGGCGCACCAGGTTCTGCGCCTGCAACGTCGCCACGATCTGGTTCAGGTTCAGCCGCAGGCCCGCCAGGCGCTCCAGAGAGAACTCGATGAAGATCTGCTCGTCCTGCGCGCCCAGCACCTCGATCTTCGAGACATCCGGCACCTGCAGCAGGCGCGAGCGCGCGGCCTCCACGTAGTCGCGCAGTTCGCGGAAGTTGAAGCCGTCGGCGGTGAACGCGTAGATGATGCCGAAGGTGTCGCCGAAGTCGTCGTTCAGGAACGGCCCGAGCACGCCCTGTGGCAGCGTGTGGCGCATGTCGCCGATGTTCTTGCGTACCTGGTACCAGATGTCGGGAATACTCTCCGGCGGCGTCGATTGCTTCAGGTCGACGAAGATCGTCGTCTGCCCGGCGATGGTGTAGCTGCGCAGGCGATCGAGGTAGTCGGTCTCTTGCAGGGTACGCTCGAGCCGCTCGGTCACCTGCTTGGTCGTCTCGTCCACCGTCGCACCGGGCCAGCCGGCCGCGACGACCATCGTACGTGTGGTGGTCGCCGGGTCCTCGCCGCGGCCCAGCTTCATGAACGACATGACGCCGGCCACCACGCTGATGATCATCAGGAAGATGACCAGCGAGCGCTTCTTCAGCGCCCATTCCGACAGGTTCGGACCGATCACGACTGCGTGGTCTCCAGCGGGCGGACTTTCTGTCCCGGACGCAGCGCCTGCACGCCCGCGGTGACGACTACGTCACCGGGTTCCAGGCCGGATGCGACCTGCACCGACGTCGCATTGGAACTGAGTATGGCGATATTGCGCAGGGAGACCGTGCCGGCGGCGGGATCAAAGACCCACACGGCCGTGCTGCCGTCGGCTCGCACCAGGGCTGCGGCCGGGATTTCGATGCCCGGTGCGGAGTCGAGCTTGACTCGCCCCGTCACCGTGCTGCCCAGCCGCATTGCCGGCGGCGGGTCGATCAGCCGCACGCGCACCGCGAAGGTGCCGGTTACGGGGTCAGCTCGGGGCGAAACCTCGCGCACCTTGCCCGCGGCAGTGACGTTCGGGTCGCTGGTCAGTGCGACCGTGATGTCGGCGTTGCGCGGTGCGCTGTCCTTGATCTGCGCCGGCACGTCGAACACGGCGTCGCGGGACCCTTCGCGTGCGACCTGAACGACCATGCGCCCGGCCGACACGACTTCGCCGGGCTCCGGCCCGCGGCCGGTCACCACACCGGCCACGTCGGCAAAGAGGCGCGTGTAACTGAGTCGGTTCTGCGCCAGGTTGAGGTTCGCCTGCACCGCCTCGACCTGAGACTCGGCGGTCTGCAGCAGCGCCACGGCCTGGTCGAAAGACGCCCTCGATACCGCGTTTTCCGCGACCAGGTCGCGCATGCGCACATGATTGTTGCGCGCCTCCACCAGTTGCGCCCGTGCCGCGACCAGTTGCGCCCGTGCCGCCAGCACGCCGCTTTCCTCGTTCTGCGGATCCAGTCGTGCCAGGAGCTGGCCGGCGCGGACCGTGTCGCCGATGTCGACTGCGCGCTCCATCAGGCGCCCGTCGATCCGGAACGACTGGTTGATTTCCGTTTGCGCCTGCACCGTGCCGGTCAGCGCGACGGTGTCGCCGACGGCTCGTGTCTCGATGGTCACCACGCGGACCGGCCGCACCTCGGCCGCCGGGGCTTCATCGCCGCCTCGGCAGGCAGAGAGAAGTGCCAGCATGGCGATCGCGAGGAGGGTGGTCGTTCCCGGCGGACTGGCCGTTCGCTTGGCAGCAGACTTCAATGACACTGGGCGGCTCCCTTTCAGTACGGCGCTTGCTTGGATGCGGCCGAAATTAACTCATGCGGGACTGCGCGGGCGAGTCGGACGCGCTGTCAGCCGGTGGCAGGCGCAGCATTCGGAATCCAGCATACGCGAGGGTCACCGTCAGCAGCGGACTGGCGTCACTGAAGATCGCACATTCCCGTGGCATAGGCGAAGGTTCGTGGCAGGGAGGAGATACGCTGCCCCGATTATTTCACCGACCACCACCGCGGTCAGTTGCGTTCGCGACATCTTCTATCCAGCCATGCCCCCCCCGCCACGTACACGCCGCCCGCCGACGGTTGGGGTCCTGGATTCGGGCGGTGTCGCACCCGGCGGGGCATGGATACTTCTCCACTCGATGACGGATAGCTGCTATCTTTTGCGTCGCGGCAGGGGTTGCGCGGTCTGGAAGTCACTTGTTGCGCGGATAATGCCCGTGCGATGTATCGGACGGGTAGCGGTGCCTGCCGACGCTGACGCCCCGGAGGCAAGGACACCTTGCCAGCCGCCTCACATTCGAACCATTCAGGAGTAATGCAATGAACATGCGCTGGAGTCTGGTCGGGTCGATCGCGCTGCTGGGTACGGTCCTGGTGGCGGGTGAAGCCAATGCAACGACGACGGTGACCTATGGTCGTATCACAGCGGTGCGCCAGGTCAATATTCAGAACCAGGGCGCGCAGGCCACTGGGACGCTCGTCGGTGGCGCCCTCGGCGTCGCGTCGGGCTCGGGGCAGTCGCGCAGCAATCGCGCGCTGCGGGGCGTCGGCGGCGCGGCGGTGGGCAGCCGCCTGGCGGGCGCGGCGGGATCATCGACCGGGTTCGAGTACACGGTGCTGGTCGGCGGGACCAACACGATCCGGATCACGACCGAGCAGGCCGGCCTGCGCGTCGGCGATTGCGTGTCGGTCGAGCGTGGACAGTGGAATAACATCCGCCTCGTCGATGACGCACGTTGCAACGCCGCTGCGAACGCGCCGGTACCGGCGAACGCCATGGCGGAAGCGGACGCCTGCGTTGCCGCCAAGGACCAGCTGCTGGCTGCGACGACGGACGCGGACTTTGCTCTCGCCGAGCGCCGGATGCGGCTGCTTTGCGGTGACTGATCTCTGAGCGGAGGCCGCGACGCAGCGGTGGCTGAAACCGTTGCGCTCGCGGGCCGTCCGCCCGGTCGCCTCACCATGACGAGGAAACAACAACCATGACAGCCACCCCACCTGCCGGTCTCCGGCCGCTGTCGATGGTCGAGGCGGCGATCCCGATCGTCGCGCTGATCGTGCTGGCGGCGCTGGCGAGCGGGTACACGTCCACCACGGGCTACGAGGCGATCGACATGCTGGCCTCGCGCGGCGGCATGGGGCGCATGCTTGACACCACTGGCTGATCATCGTGGCGCTCGCCTTCGGCGACGGTCACCTCGGCGCTGATTCCATGGAACAGCTGCTGGGCGTTCATGGCCGCGACGCTCGGCGTGGCGACGGTGGCGTACGCACCCTTCACGTTCTTCAATATCCTGAGCCCGTTGATTTCGGTCGCGATGGCGTTCCTCGGCATGCGCATGCTGAAGGCTCCGTCGCCCGAGTCGAGTCCCAAGTCCTGACGTTCCAATTTCAATCGAGGATCGCTGTATGAACAAGAGAATTTTCGTCGCTTCGCTGGCCGCCCTGATGGTGTTTGCGGCTGGCTGCACCACCACCGGTTCGGGTTCTGGCGACCCGGCCACGCGTCGGCAGGCCATCGACTCATCCGTCGACAATGCGCTCGCCGCTCTTTATCAGCAGGAGCAGGGCTCCCGCGAGCTGGTGAGCCGCGCCAGGGGCGTACTGGTCTTCCCGGCCGTGCTCGAGGCCGGCTTCATCGTCGGCGCCTCGCGCGGCGAGGGCGCGCTGCGAGTCGGTGGCAAGACCGTCAGCTTCCACCGCACGACCTCGGGCTCGCTCGGCCTGCAGGCCGGCGCCCGGTCCACGGCCATGTTCGTCCTGTTCATGACCGAAGACGCGCTGCGCACCTTTCAGAACAGCCGCGGCTGGACGGCCGGCGTAGATGCGTCGGTGACGTTGATCTCGGTCGGGGCGAGTGCCCAGATGACCACAGCCACCGCGCAGCAGCCGGTCATCGGCTATGTGCTGTCGAACAGCGGCTTGATGGCCGGCGTGTCGATTGATGGTGCGCGCGTCACCACCTTGAGTCTCTGACGACTGCCCGGGCGACCTGCCGATGAGCAGTCGCAGGCCGACGCCCGCGGGCACCGTTGCCGCGGGCGTCTTCTTCTGCACGATTGCCGGAGTGTCCGCGGTGCAGGCGGACACGCCCGGCGCCGCGTGCCTTTCGATTCCGGAGGAGACGCGACGGCTGGCCTGCTTCGATGAGGCGATCGGAGCGGCCGTCCGGGAAGCGGGCGATGCTGCCGCGGTGGCGACCAGCCACGCACCGGCCGGCGCCGCGAGCGCAGCCACGGCCGGTGCCGGGGCACCGACGGTGTCGGACAGCGAGACGGGTATCACCTACGCCCATGAGACGCCTCCGCCCGCGGACGAGCTGATCGACAGGGCCTGGGGATTCCTGCCCGACTCGCGCAAGGCCTACGTCCGCCTGCACCAGCCGAACTACATTCTGTTTGGCCGCTACACGAACGACGTCAATACGGAGCCCTACCAGCCGCTGTTCGATGCATTCGAGGAGGACGCCGATTTCCAGAACGTCGAGGCCAAGTTCCAGCTGAGCATCAAGGGGCGGCTGGCCACCACGGATGACCACCGCTGGGGGTTGTGGTTCGCCTACACGCAGCTCAGCTTGTGGCAGCTCTACAGCTCCGACATCTCGCATCCGTTCCGGGAAACCAACTACGAACCGGAAATCTTCGGCAGCTTCCGCCCCGGCATCGATCGTCGGCGGCATGAAGTGGAACCTGCTCAATTTCGGGTACAACCACGAGTCGAACGGGCGGTCCGACCCGATCTCCCGCAGCTGGGACCGGCTGTTCGTCGAGGCGGGATTCGAACGCGACAACTTCGTGCTGCTCGCCCGGGCGTGGACCCGCATCGAGCCTTCTGACGACGAAGACGACAATCCCGACATCCTGGACTACTACGGCTACGGTGAGGTCACGGGCTTCTACAAGTGGCGCCAGAACAGCTTTACGCTGATGGCTCGCGGCAACCTCGCCACCGGCAAGGGCGCGGCGCAGTTCACGTGGGCCACGCGTCCTCTGCTCGGACCGCTGCGCGGCTACCTCCAGGTGTTCACCGGCTACGGCGAAAGCTTGATCGACTATGACTGGAACCAGACGACGATCGGCCTCGGAGTGACCGTCAACGACCGGTTCTGATGCCCGGCCCGCGCCCCACTCGGGCGGGCCGGGCCCCCGCTTCGCGGCGTCTAGTTGGCCCGCCCGTACAACTCGTCGAGGCCCCGGCGCAACGCCGACGCCCACACTGCGATGGCCCGGCGCGCTTCCGCCGTGTTCGTCGCACTGTTGGTGATGTTCCACGTTCCGGTGGACCGGCCGCTCTGCGCGTCGACCACCCGGGCCAGGAGTTCACCGGTCACGGAGTCGCGCAATTCGGCGACCAGGGTCATGCGTCCGGCGTTGGCCGTATAGGTCCTGGCGCGACCGGCCGTCGTCGCGTCCGGCGCAGTCACGAACAGGTCGATGATGGCTGCACTGACCCGCAGGGTGTCCGGGCCAACCTCGTCGACGAGCTGATAGCCGCCCCTGGCGAGTTCCGCGCGGAAGGTCTCGCGGAACAACTCCGCCAGCCCGTCCTTCATCGCCGCCACGTCGGCGGCATTGAGTCGGCCGACCTGGCTGCGGCCGCCCCGGTTCGGATCCCAGTTCCTGGCGAAACTGATCTGCACCGGGTCGAGCAGGACATTTCTGTAGGCGACGATCTCGGCATCGGGCTTGACGAACACGGCGCCGAGCCGCGTTCCGGGCTGGCGGACGAGGCCGTCCCATTCGTCGGCGGGAGTCGTGCGGGAGGAACTGGCGCATCCCGCGAGGGTCGCGGCACACAGCACGAACAACAATGGCAGCAGAGTGCGAAAGCGGATCATGTTGGGGCTCCCGGGCGGTGGTGGTGACTCGCGCGCAGCCAGGTCACGTTCTTGTGGCGCGCGGCTGAGGCTAGCACGGTGAAGTCCACTGCTTCAACGCAGTGGTGGCAGGCGAAATCACAGGCACGCAGGCCCTCCTCGGCGTCACCTCCTCGGCGTCAAGGGTGTCCAACGCCGCTCATCCGCGGGCAGTGGCTTGAGCGCTCCGCCGAGACCCTCGTAGGCGTGCCCCCCCCAGCCGACTGAACACGAGTTGTTCAGGCCTTCCCTGGAGGTTCGATTGCCAGGTCGGCGATCGCGCGATCGGCTACGATTGCAAGGACGATATTGGCAGTACCAGCACGACGACCGGACGCAGCAAGGTCCGCTCACCGGCATAGACCGCGGCGCAATCTGACACGGCGCCGGATGTCCATGGAGCTAGCTGAATGAAATCGACCCATGCTTTCTCGTTGATCCTGGCGCTGGGCGCCGGCGCCGCGGCGCCGCTCGCATCCGCGATCGAGCCGATCCCGCAGACCCCGGGCTGGCGTGGATTCGTGGTCGGCGGCGTGGGATACACCGACCTCAAGAGCAATTTCGTGGCGGGCAACGGGATCATCGACATCGGTCACGACACGATCGATTCCATCTACGACGCGCCGCGCAGTGACAGCACCTGGCACCCGCTGTTCACCGGCGAGATCAACTACACGTTCGAAGGCCAGTGGCAGGTCTTCCTCGGCACCTCGCTCGAGGACGCGGTGACGTTGGACGGCGTGACCCAGTTCGGGGTCCGCAAGGACATTGGCGCGTCCGGAGTCGTGCAGGGTGGCTACCTGTTCAGCGGCATTCCCACCCAGACCTGGGAGGATCCGTATGCGGAAGGCGTCAAGCGCGAGGAGACCGATCGCGACTCCAGTGGCTTGCGTCTGCAGTGGGATCGGGTCATGGGTTCCGCATTCGAACTGACGTTCTCCTATCGCGACATCTCCATCGACAAGGAACGCAGCGGACAGGGCGTCCAGAGCGTCCCGTGCGATGTCGCCTGCCAGGACCTGCTGCGGCGGGACGGCGATCAGTACTCCTTCGACGTGTCCTACCTTTTCAAGCTGGGGGAGGGCTCGCGGCATCTGTTGCGCCCGATGGTTCGCTACACGATCGACGACCGCGACGGCGATGCGATCGCCGGCGATTCGTACCGTCTGCAGCTGAGCTACGTCTTCCTTGGTCAGGGCTACACCGTCGCGAGCAACGTCGTCTACGGCGGCAGCGGCGAGGACGCGCGCAATCCGCTCTTCGGCGTGACGACGGATTCCAGCCGCTACGCGGTCGATTCGACGCTGTTCTACCGGCTGCCTGGCGAGAGCGGACGGTGGCAGGCGGTGGGCAGCATCCTCTGGGGCAAGGACGATTCCAACGTCAGGTTCTACGACAGCGACGTGTTCAACGTCAGCGTCGGCGCGATGTATCGCTTCGGAAGCCGGTAACACCCGTTGCCGGCGAGTCGCGGCGGTGCGATCACCAGCTGAGGTCGTTGATCGTGCCTTCCTCGATCGGCCGCCCCAGCCCGAGCACCAGCTGCCAGTCACTGGTGCTGGTACCGGCGAGTGACAGTGCTATCGGGCCGAGCGGTGTGCGTCCGGCCAGCACGAAAGCGCCGGAATAGATCGGCGGCGCGTGGACGTCATCGATGCGGCCACTCATGTCAGCAGCCGTGAACTTCAGGCCTGCGTAGATCGACTGGCCGAACACGTAGCTGATGTCCGCGATCCGCCACAGGTAGGACGCCTGTGCGCTCCAGTACGAGGTCCCGCGCAATTCCCCGATGCTGAGCCCGGGCATGCTGACCGGGCCGCCGAGACTGAACGTGTCGTACAAAGGCAGCGAGGTGTCGAGCGACGATCCGCCGTTCACTCGCAGGTACCCGACGTTGCGACCCACCGGCAGGACAACGGTGGCCGTGCCCTCGAGTCGATCATAGGGTGCCTCGGCACCGAGCGCTTCCTCGCTGCGGAAATACGTCACGCGGGCGACCATGCCGCGCTGCCAGAGTACGTCGCGGTCGCGCGAGTCGAAGGTGTAGCGGGCCGCGACGCCGCCGTAACCTTCGCTCGGGATCTCGGGCAATTCCTGGGAGCCGATTTCCCGGGTGGCCGACTGAGCGCCTGAGCGGACGCCCGCACGGAATTCGGCGCGCCTGCCGAAGACACGTCCCGCGTCGAGTTGGCCCCATGCTGACGAGAACAGATAGCGTGTCACCGCGTCGCCGTCATCGTAGAGGTTCTCGAGGGATCGTTGCGCCGTCAGGCCCGGCTCGACGAACCAGCGATGCGCCGCGTCGAGTGGCTGGTAGAGGGAGGCCTCCAGGCCCGAGTTTCGACCCAGTCGCAGTGACCCACTCAGCTCGCCGCCGCGGTCGTTGATCCAGGTCTGCAGGTAGTCTCCGCCGACCGTGAACGCCGAGTCCTCATCCGTGCCGATATGGAATCCGAGATCGAACCGGACGATGTGGGGGCCCCAGGATTTCTCCAGCAGATGCACGTCCAGCGTCGATTGACCCGGGTCCCCGGACAAGGTGTAGGCGACACGCTCGAAGTCGGAAAGTGCAAACACGGCGTTGATACGCTGGGCAATCTGGCGCGCGTCGACCACGTCTCCGGCCTGCAGACCGAGCGTCTGCCGGATGAAATCCGGATTCGCCCGCTCGAGACCGAGCAGGTTCACGTCCCCCAGCGTCATCTTCTCCCTCCCCGGCCGAGACGCCGTTTCCCGCCAGGCCAGGTACTCCGCCTCGGTCACGGCATACCGCACGAGATCGGCGCGATGCGCCAAGGCTGCCGCGCGCCCCTTCGGGATCGCGTCATCGACCCGGTCGAAGGACGCCGAGCCGATGTCCCCCATCTCGATCACGATCTTCACGTCGGCGGGGCCGAGGGTCTCGAGCTGCTGCCGCTCGTTGGCGCCGACGAGCACGTCGAGGGTGCGCGTCATCATCGTCAGCGGCGAGCGCAGGTCGTCAGCCGTGGGCGGGGGATTCGGCACCGCGACCGCGATGACCACGTCGGCGCAGGTCTGGCGGGCGATGTCCACCGGGACGTTGCGCGTCAGCCCTCCGTCGCCGAGGATGCGGCCGTCGATGCTGACTGGCGAAAACACGCCGGGCACGGCCATGCTCGCCCGCATCGCGAGCGCCAGGTCGCCACGATCGAGGACGACCATCTCGCCGCTCTGCATGTCGGTGGCCACGGCGCGGAAAGGAATGGGCAACTGGTCGAATTCCGAGACGCCGCGGCTGCGACCCACGAGATACTGGATCGTCAGGTCGACGTTCTGCGTATTGATGAAGCCGGACGGTGCCATGAGGCGACCGTCACGCACGCCGAACTCCAGGCTGTTGCTGTAGGTGCTGCCGACCAGCTTGCGGCGCATCGGCACCTGCGCGCGCAATCCGCGGCGGGCAATGGCCTCCTGCCAGGAGATCGCCCGGATGGCGGTCTCGAGTTCGTCGGCGCTCATTCCCGAGGCATACGTTCCGCCGACCAGCGCACCCATGCTCGTGCCGATGATGCAATCGACGGGAATGCGCAGTTCGTCGAGTACGTCCAGGACGCCGACGTGCGCCGCGCCCTTCGCACCACCGCCGCCGAGCACCAGACCGATGCGCGGCCGCGGTTTCACCGGCGCCTCCACCGCAGGGGCCTCGGCTGCACTCGAAAGAGCAGGCAACGCGCCGCAGGCGACAAGCGCGCACAGCAACGCAGCTGCCAACCCTCGGGCCGGCCCGTTGACGTCAGTGCATACTCGCTTCACCGCCACTCCACCTCTGGCACGGGGTCAGGGCCACGATCGTATGCTATCGCGCGGCGGCGACGACAGGCGCCTGTCACTCCAGGCTCAGGCCGGCTGCGAAGTCGATCATGCCGCCTGCCGCAACGCCTGTCAGCGGTTGACGGCGCAATGGATCTCCAATTGATGCGGCATTCGCACGGACAGAGGGGTGGCGGAGTACCAACGATCGGTGGCGACGCGCTCAATGCGCGGAATTGGTCGAGGGCCTCGCGCCAAGGCCCGCCGCCATCGGTGGCGCTCGCCCCGGCCGCTTCCCGCGACCGGTGCCGAAGGGAGGCTATACTCCGCCGCCGACCGAAGCCGTCAAGCGCAGCAGGTCGCTGCAAGCCGGCGCCGATGGCTCGAGCGCGAAGATCCCCGGAAAGGATAGAAAAGGAGAGGCACGGATGTTGAGGTCGATTCTCGCCGCTGCATCGATGCTGATGACGGGCGCGGCCGCCGCACAGGCGCCGGCTGAAGTCCTGTTCCGCAACGTGCGGGTGTTCGACGGCAAGTCCGACCGACTGACGAGTCCGACCTCGGTTCTCGTGCGCGGCAACCTGATCGCTGCGATCGGACCCGCGGTCGTCCCGGCCGCGCCGGGCGCCACCATTGTGGAGGGCGAAGGCCGCACCCTGATGCCGGGGCTGATCGACGCGCACTGGCACACGATCCTCATTCGCCCCACGCCCGAACAGGCGATCTACGGCGACATCGGATTTACCAATCTTCTCGCGGGCGCGGAAGCCAGGGCGACCCTCATGCGCGGCTTCACCAGCGTGCGTGACCTCGGCGGTCCGAGCTTCGGCCTCAAGCAGGCCATCGACCGCGGCGTCGTGGAGGGCCCGCGGATCTGGCCCTCGGGCGCGATCATCACGGTCACGTCGGGACACGGGGACTTCCGCATGGCGTCCGAGCTGCCGCGCGACGCATCGCGACCGCTGTCCCGGATGGAACAGGTCGGCGGCTCGATGGTGGCGGACTCGCCGGATACCGTGCGGCAGCGGGTGCGCGAGCAGCTCATGCTGGGCGCGAGCCAGATCAAGCTCACGGCCGGCGGCGGCGTCGCATCTCCGCACAGCCCGCTCGATGTGTCGACGTTCACGCTGGAGGAACTGAGGGCGGCCGTGGATGCCGCGACCAACTGGGGCACCTACGTCGCGGTCCATGCCTATACGCCGACGGCCGTGCGCCGCGCCATCGATGCTGGCGTGAAGGTCATCGAGCATGCGCACCTGATCGACGACGCAACGGCCGGGTACATGGCCGAGAAGGGCATCTGGCTGTCCACGCAGCCCTTCCTGGCCGACGAAACTTCGCCGTTCCCGCCGGGTTCGGACCAGTACCTCAAGCAGCGCGAGGTGGTCGAGGGCACGGCTGTCATTTACGGCTTCGCGCGCAAGTACCACATCAAGACGGCTTTCGGCACCGACATCCTGTTCTCCGAGGCGCAAGCCCGTCGGCAGGGCTTCCTGCTGGCCGAGATGACGCGCTGGTTCACGCCGGCCGAAGCGCTGCGCATGGCCACCTCGACCAACGGCGAACTGCTGGCGCTGTCGGGCCTGCGCAGCCCCTACAAGGGCAAGCTCGGCGTGGTCGAGGAGGGAGCCCTTGCCGACCTGTTGCTGGTCGAGGGTGACCCCATCTCGAACATCCGCCTCGTCGCGGATCCGGAGCGAAACTTCCGGGTGATCATGAAGGACGGCAGGATCTACAAGAACAGCCTGCAGGATCGCTGAGGCGTCGGGCCATTCGTGTCGGCGCGGCATCGTGGTCCGCGGTGACCGTGGCCGCGTGGCGTGCGGTGCACGACGCGCTGCCGCCGACCTGGCCGACCTGAATGACACTGGGGATCGTCCGCGGCATGGGCGACCTCGATGCCCTGGCGAGGGTTCACTGGCGGTCGGTGCACCGGGTCCGACGGAGACCGGGGCCGGAGTTGGACAGCCCGGTGGTCGCAGCCAACGCGGCGGGAGTCGACCGGCCTACGCTCGAGCCGCGGTCGGCCGACGAGCAGCCGGGCAGGGCGCCGGGAATGGCGGGTCGGTTGGTCCCGACCCGCGCTCAACATAGATTTTTCTTAGAGACCGAATTGGTGGAGGCGGCGGGAATCGAACCCGCGTCCGCAAGCCCTACATTCCAGGAACTACATGCTTAGCCGTCTCTTTGATTCTCGTCGAACGCTACCCGAGCGGCAGGGAAGACGTTCGACCAGCTCAGGAGCATTTTAGCGAGCCAGCCCTCAGCACACTGGACCCGCGAGCTTGTGAGCGCGTCCCTCGGGTCTGGATGCACAAGCACATGCCAGTCGAGGGTTAGGCGGGATTAAGCCGCCAGAGCGTAGTTGTCTTCGTTGGCAACTAAGTGTTTGCAAGCGGTTTTACGAGGAACCTTGCACCTCGGCATGCACCTGGAGTTTCGTGACCCACGTCGAAACCGGTCGCCCCCGGATGAGGCACTCAGTGTAGGGGCGGGGGGCGGAAAAGCAAGGGATGGCCGCCGAAAGTCGCGAAGTCCCGAACGGGGGGCGGCCGTCTGCGGACGCCGGCTCAGCGCCGGTGCGCCTTCAGGAGGCGCGATTTCTCGCGCTTCCAGTCCCGGTCCTTCTCCGTCGCGCGCTTGTCGTGCGCCTGCTTGCCCTTGGCGAGGCCGACTTCGAGCTTCACGTTGCCGCGCTTCCAGTAGAGCCTCAGCGGAATGAGCGTATAGCCCTTGCGCTCGACGGCGCCCAGCAGGCGATCGAGCTCGGCGCGGTGCAGCAGCAGCTTGCGCGTGCGCGTGGGGTCGGCCACGACGTGCGTCGAGGTCGTGGGCAACGGATTGACGTGCGCGCCCAGCAGCCAGGCCTCGCCGCTCCTCACAATCACGTAGGCCTCGGTGATCTGCGCCTTGCCGGCGCGCAGGCTCTTGACTTCCCAGCCCTGCAGCGCGAGTCCCGCCTCGTGGTTCTCCTCGATGAAGTACTCGTGGCGCGCGCGCTTGTTCACCGCGATTGGCGGCGGCGCGTCGTCCTTGATCTTGCCGGGGGATTTGCCGGGTGCGGGCATGTCGGACCTGGCGGGTGCGGTCGCGCATTCTAACCGTCCCGCTTACACTTGCGCCGCGATCAGGGATCCCGATGGCCATCCGCGACATCCGCCGCAGCGCGCTCGTCACCTTCAGCCCCGAGCAGATGTTCGACCTCGTGATCGACGTCGAGCGCTATCCGGAGTTCCTGCCCTGGGTCGCGGCCGCGCAACTGCACGAGAAGTCCGGGCACGAGCTGCTCGCCAGCATGGAGATGCAGCGCGGCGGCGTGCGCGAACGCTTTACCACGCGCAATACATTCGATCGCCCTGCATTCATGACGCTGCAACTGGTGCAGGGTCCGTTCCGCACGCTCGACGGCCGCTGGAGTTTCACGCCGATCGGTGCGGCGGGCACGCGCATCGAACTCGAGATGCGCTTCGAGTTCGCCAACCCGGTGGTTTCGCTGCTGTTCGGCAAGGCCTTCGAGCACAGCTGCGGCGCGCTGATCGACGCATTCATCGTGCGGGCGAGGGCGCTGCACGGGCGGCTGGATGGTCCGGCGGGCGGCGGGCCGGACGGCCCGGCGAACGACCGGCCGGAAGGCCGACGCGACGGCTGGCAGGGGGGGCGCGAGAGTTGATCCGCAGCCCTGTGCCTCCAACGGTCGAGGTCGCCTATGCACGGCCCGATTGCCAACGGGTCGTGGTCCTGCCGCTCGCGGCGGGCCCCACCGCGGGGGAGGCAGTGCAGGCGTCCGGGCTGTTCGCGGAGTTCCCGGAACTGCGGGAGTCGTCGCTGGCACTCGGCGTGTGGGGCCGGCGCGTGGACTGTACGCAACGCCTGCGGGCTGGCGATCGCGTCGAGATCTACCGCCCGCTCAGGATCGATCCGCGGGCGGCGCGGCGCGAAGCGGCACGCGCCGATCGGCCGGCGACGCGCCGTGCGAGGGACCGGTCGGTCTGAGCGGGCCGCTTGAGGCCGCTCAGGGCACGCCCGGATCAGGCGCCCGCGGGCGACGCGAGGCCTGGCGGTTTGGGATCGGTGGCGGTCGGCGCTGGCGGCGGCGCTGCCGGTTCCGGTGTCGAGGCAGGCGCGGCCACGACGGCGGAGTCCTGCCAGAACTTCCACGACCGCGGCCGGTTCCTGCGCGGCGGCTCGGGGAGGTCGAGCTTCTCCACGCTCGAGACCTTGTCGCCCTCAAAGCGCACGACGAAGTGCGCGATGTCGGTGTAGCGCTCGCTGCCGTAGGTAAAGCTGTACACATAGTCCCAGCGGTCGGGCGCGAACGGGTCGGAAACCATCGGGGTCCCGAGCAGGAAGCGCACCTGGCTTCGCGACATGCCGACCGTGACCTGCTCGATACTGGAGATCTTGAGCAGGTTGCCCTGCTGGATGTCGGGCCGGTAGACGCAGCCAGCGGCGACGACGGTGACGGCGAGCAGCACTGACCGCATGGCGGCGTGCGGGGCGGACCGGGACGACGGGCGTCTCATGTATATGGAGTTGGCGGTATGGTGTATGGAGTTGCCGGCGCGCGCCGGACATAATGGCCGCGGATCATACAACAACGGCGACGCCCTCGCGGTTGCCACAGGGGACGGTGTACACGTGGAACCTTCGCAACTGCGTCGCGCCGGCCTCAAGATCACGGTGCCGCGGCTCAAGATCCTCGAGATCCTGGCCGGCAACCCCGCGCGGCACATGAGCGCCGAGGACGTCTACCGGCGGCTGCTCGAGTCCAACGAGGACATCGGACTGGCGACCGTCTATCGCGTGCTCACGCAGTTCGAGTCCGCCGGGCTCGTCACGCGCCACCATTTCGAGGGCGGCACGGCGGTGTTCGAACTCGACGAGGGCGAGCACCACGACCACATCGTCTGCGAGGACTGCGCCAGAGTCGAGGAGTTCACCGACGCCGCGATCGAGGAGCGCCAGCGCGAGATCGCCGCGCGGCTGGGCTTCGAGCTCATGGACCACTCGCTGACCCTGCGCGGCCGCTGCCTCCGCGCCGACTGCCCGCACCGCCTGCGCCAGCCCTGAGCGACCGCGGCCGCCGCCGGGCCGACTCCAGCATCTCGCGGGCGTGTTCGCGCGTGGTGGCGGTGATGCGTGTGCCGCCGAGCATGCGCGCGAGTTCCTCGACCCGTGGCGCCGCGCCAAGCGACTGCACCGAGGTGCGGACCGCGCCCCCGGAGACCTGCTTCGACACGCTGAACTGGTGGTCGGCCTGCGCTGCCACCTGGGCGAGATGCGTGACGCACAGCACCTGACCGGATTCCGCCAGCGACGCGAGCTGCCGACCCACCATTTCGGCCACCGCGCCGCCCACGCCGGCGTCCACCTCGTCGAACACCAGGCAGGGCAGGTGCGCCGCGTCGAGCGTGGCGACCTGCAGCGCCAGGCTGATGCGCGAGAGTTCGCCCCCCGACGCGACGCGCGCCAGCGGCCGTGGCGGCTGACCGGGGTTGGCGCTCACCGTGAACTCGATGTCGTCGGCACCGTGCTCGCCGCACTGCCCGGGATCGCGGGCCTCGATGCTGGTGCGGAAGACGCCGGAGGGCATGCCGAGTCCCTGCATCAGCGCCGTGACGCGCTCGTCGAGCACGGTCGCGGCACCGCGCCGCGCCGTTCGCAGCCGCTCCGCGGCAGCGTCGCGCTCCAGGCGCGCGGCGGCGAGGCGACGCTCGAGTTCGCCGAGGTCCACGGCGCCGCTGCGCAAGGCCTGCAGCTCCTCGGCCAGCCGCTGGCGCAGTTCGGGCAGTTCTCCCGCGTCCACGCGATGCTTGCGCGCGACGTCCTCCAGCGCGGCGAGCCGCGATTCGATCCACTCCTGCCGCGCCGGGTCCGCCTCCAGCGAGTCGGCGTAACGACGCAGGCTCGCCACCGCCTCGCGGCAGGCGATGGCCGCTTCCTCGACCAGCTGACCGGTGCCGTCCAGCGCGGGATCGAGTGCTGCGAGTTGCCTGAGCACCGTCTGCGCGCGTCCGAGCGCTGCGGCCACGTCGGCTCCCTCGCCCGCGAGCAGCGCCTCGACCTGTGCCGTGCCCTCCGCAAGCCTCCCGAGTGCGGCGATGCGCCGCCGCTCCTCGCCGAGCCGCGCGGGCTCCTCCGGCGTGGGATCGAGTGCCTCGAGTTCAGTCACGTAGTGCTCCAGCAGCTCCAGTCGGTGCCCGCGGTCGCGGCCGCGGGCCTCGAAGGCCGCGCGCTCCTCCGCGAGCCTGCGCCACGTTAGGTAGGCCTCGCGCATCGCTTGAGTCGCGGCCTGTAGGCGGCCGCTGTCGTCAAGCAGCTCGCGCTGGTAGTCGCGCCTGGCGAGCGACTGGAACTCGAGCTGGCCGTGCACGTCGACCAGCAACCCGCCCAACTCGCGCAGCGACTGCGCCGGCATGACCCGCCCGTTGATCCAGGCGCGGCCGCGACCGTCGGCGCCGACCGTCCGGCGCAGCACCACCTCGCCGTCATGCGCGATTTCCTGGGCCGCCAACCACGCCAGCGCCGCCGCGTTCGTGGGTACGTCGAAGGTCGCGGTGACTTCGGCACGCGCGGCGCCGTGGCGGACCACGCCGCTGTCCGCGCGGCCACCGACGGCCAGCAGCAGCGCGTCGACCAGGATTGACTTGCCGGCGCCGGTCTCGCCGGTCAGTGCCGTGAACCCCGGGCCCAGCTCGACCTCCACGGCCTCGACGATCGCGAAATCGCGAATCTGCAGCTGGGTAAGCACCGCAGCCTCAGACGACCGGCGGCTGGCCGTGACGGTCGCCGCGGCCCCAGTGCAGCTTCGAGCGCAGGATGCGGTAGTAGTCGTGGCCGGGCGGGTGCAGCAGGGTGGCCGTGATCGTCGCCCGGGCGACGCGCAGCCGCGCACCGGCCTCGAGTTCGCCGAGCACGATGCCGTCGCAGACCACCAGCGCGCCGGTCTCGTGCCGGTCGGCGATCTCGATCTCGACCACGCTGTCGGCGCCGACCACGATCGGGCGGTCGGACAGCGTGTGCGGGCAGATCGGCACCAGCACGAGCGCCGCCAGCGCCGGGTGGACGATCGGCCCCCCGCAGGACAGCGCGTAGGCCGTCGAGCCGGTGGAGGTGGACACGATGAAGCCGTCGCCGCCGTGGGTGTTGACGTAGGCGCCGTCGACCCAGGTGCGCAGGTCGAGCATCCGGCCCGATTCGCCCTTGGCGACCACCACGTCGTTCAGCGCGAGCGCGGTGCGGCGTCCGGCGGCGGCGCCGAGGCTCGCCTCGAGCAGCATCCGCTGCTCGGGGAGGCAGCGACCCTCGAGCGCGTCGTCCACGCTCTCGAGCATGCGCTCGGGGCCGATGTCGGCGAGGAAGCCGAGGCGACCGCGGTTGACGCCCAGCACGGGGACACCAACGGCAGCCGCCATGCGGGCTGCGTGCAGCATCGTGCCGTCGCCGCCCACCGCAACCAGCAGGTCGGCGCCTCGCACCAGCTCGGCCTCCGTGACGGCGTCGACCGGCAGCGCCGCGAAGTCCACGCCCGAAGCCGCCACGGCCCGCACTCTGCAACCGCGATCGAGGAGGTGACGGGCGAGGCCGAGCATGGCCTCGGTGACCCGCGGATCGGTGGCCCGGCCCGCGAGGGAAATCGTCGAGAATGCGGCGTGAGCCCTGTCCATCGTTGGCTGGTCTTTTAGCACGCGGGTGCGGCGGCGGGCCAGCGCGCAATCGTGGGCGATGCGCTCCGATTCGAGCGCTTGACTTGCCGGCGAAGGCGTTGCAATTCTGTGCGCCATGGACGGAGTTTTCGCTGGCCGCAGCAGGGCTTGCGCTGCATGACACGTGAGCATCCCGAGGACGTGCTGAACGACCGCGCGCGCCACCTGCTGCGCGTGCTGGTCGAGAGCTACATCCGCGAGGGCCAGCCGGTCGGTTCGCGGACCCTGTCGCGCGACTCCGGGCTGAACCTGAGCGCGGCCACGGTCCGCAACGTGATGGCGGACCTCGAGGAGTACGGCTTCGTGAATTCGCCGCACACCTCCGCCGGGCGCGTCCCCACGGACAAGGGCTACCGCTTCTTCGTCGACACGCTGCTGCGCCAGCGCGGCCCCGGCGCCGAGCACGACGTGATCGCGGAACTGCAGCGGCGGCTCGAGGACGAGCACGACCGCGACCCCAAGGCGCTGGTGTCGGTCGCCTCGCAGGTACTGTCCTCGATCACGCACCTCGCCGGTGTCGTGACGATCCCGCGCCAGCCGCACCAGTCGCTGAGCCAGATCGAGTTCCTGCCGCTGTCGGACAACCGGGTGCTGGCGGTGATGGTCGTGAACGGCCGCGACGTGCAGAACCGCATCGTCCAGCTCGATCGCCGTCATTCCGCGGAGGAACTGCGCCGCGCCGCCAATTTCCTCAACGCCCAGTTCGCCGGCAAGGAACTGCGCCAGGTGCGCGAGGATCTCGTGCAGGAGCTCAAGCAGACCGGGGAGAGCCTCAACCAGCTGATGCTCGACGCGATCCGCGTCGCGCAGGAGATGCTGGGCGAGGGCGGCCGCGACGCCCCGGAGTACGTGATCGCCGGGGAGACCAACCTGATGGAGTTCGCGGAGCTCTCGAGCGTCGAGAAGCTGCGGCGGCTGTTCGAGGCCTTCACGGCCCGGCGCGACATCCTCAACCTGCTCGACCTGAGCCTGCGGGCCGAGGGCGTGCAGATCTTCATCGGGCAGGAGTCGGGCTACCAGATCCTCGACGACTGCAGCCTCGTCACCGCCCCCTACCTGCTCGACAACGAGACGGTCGGGGTGCTCGGCGTGATCGGCCCGACCCGTATGGCCTACGAGCGAGTCATTCCGATCGTGGACGTGACGGCCCGGCTGCTCGGCTCCGCCTTGAATTCACGCCGCTAGGCCCGATATCCCCTGCGACCCGTGTCGCCTTCGGCCATTGCGGCCGGACGGGGCGCGGCCACTGCAACCAGGCGAGCCGACATGACCCACCCCTCCGACACCCCATCGAACCTGGACGACACCCCAGGCGGCGCCGCGGATCCCGTGCCCGACGACCTCGAGGCGGCGCTGGCCGACGCCGAGGCGAGGGCCCAGGAGCACTGGAACAGCTATCTGCGGGCGGTCGCCGAGACCGAGAACGTCCGCAAGCGGGGCCAGCGGGACCTCGAGTCGGCCAGCCGCTACGCGGTCGAGCGCTTCGCTGGCGACCTCCTCGAGGTCCGCGACAGCCTCGAACTCGGCCTGCAGTCCGTTGCGACCGCCCAGCCTGAACGCCTGCTCGAGGGCATGGAGGCCACGTTGCGGCTGGTCAACCGGGCCTTTGAGAAGGCCGGCGTGAGTGTGCTCGACCCGGCGGGGCAGGCCTTCAACCCGGAGTTCCACGAGGCCATTGCGACCCAGCCGAGCGCCGAGCAGCCGCCGGGCACCGTGCTGGCCGTGGTCCAGAAGGGCTACGTGCTCAACGGGCGCCTGCTGCGCCCGGCGCGGGTGCTGGTGGCCCGCGTCCCGGACCCCGCCGCAGCGGATCCGCATGCGAACTGACTTGAATCCCGGCCGTCGACCCCCACCTAGGCGGTCAACGAAATCCTGACTGGACGGAGCCCCACCATGGCAAGAGTCATCGGCATCGACCTCGGCACCACCAACTCCTGCGTCGCGATCATGGACGGCGGCAAGCCGCGCGTGATCGAGAACAGCGAGGGCGACCGCACCACCCCCTCGATCGTCGCCTTCACCAAGGACGACGAGGTGCTGGTCGGACAGTCGGCCAAGCGCCAGGCGGTCACCAACCCGCAGAACACGCTCTACGCGATCAAGCGCCTGATCGGCCGCCGCTACGACGACAAGGTCGTGCAGAAGGACGTCGAAATGGTGCCGTACAAGATCGTCAAGGCCGACAACGGCGACGCCTGGGTCGAAGTGCACGGCAAGAAGATGGCGCCACCCGAGATCGCAGCGCGCGTGCTGATGAAGATGAAGAAGACCGCGGAGGACTTCCTCGGCGAGCCGGTCACCGAGGCCGTGATCACGGTGCCCGCGTACTTCAACGACTCCCAGCGCCAGGCGACCAAGGACGCGGGCCAGATCGCGGGCCTGACCGTCAAGCGCATCATCAACGAGCCCACCGCCGCGGCGCTCGCCTACGGCCTCGACAAGTCCGGCGGTGACCGCAAGGTCGCGGTCTATGACCTCGGCGGCGGCACCTTCGACATCTCGATCATCGAGTTCGCCGACGTCGACGGCGAGCGCCAGTTCGAGGTGCTCGCCACCAACGGCGACACGTTCCTAGGCGGCGAGGACTTCGACAAGCGCGTCATCGACTACCTCGCGGCCGAGTTCCAGAAGGAAAGCGGCGTGGACGTGCGGCGCGATCCGCTCGCCATGCAGCGCCTGAAGGAAGCGGCCGAGAAGGCCAAGATCGAACTCTCCTCGAGCCAGCAGACCGAGGTCAACCTGCCGTACATCACGGCCGACGCCTCGGGCCCCAAGCACCTGGCGATGAAGCTCACCCGCGCGAAGCTCGAGTCGCTGGTCGAGGACCTCGTGCAGAAGACCATCGAGCCCTGCCGCATCGCGCTCAAGGACGCCGGCCTGTCGATGAACGACGTGGCCGAGGTGATCCTCGTGGGCGGCCAGACCCGGATGCCGCTGGTGCAGAAGGTCGTCAAGGACTTCTTCGGCAAGGAGCCGCGCAAGGACGTCAACCCCGACGAGGCGGTGGCTGTGGGTGCCGCCGTGCAGGCCGGCGTGCTCACCGGTGAAGTGAAGGACGTGCTGCTGCTCGACGTCACCCCGCTGTCGCTCGGTATCGAGACGCTCGGCGGCGTGATGACCAAGCTGATCGAGAAGAACACCACGATCCCGACCAAGGCGACGCAGGTGTTCTCGACGGCCGACGACAACCAGATGGCCGTGACCATCCACGTCCTGCAGGGCGAGCGCGACCGGGCTGCCGACAACAAGTCGCTCGGCCGCTTCGACCTCTCCGACATCCCGCCCGCGCCGCGCGGCATGCCGCAGGTCGAGGTCACCTTCGACATCGACGCCAACGGCATCCTCAACGTCCAGGCGAAGGACAAGGCGACCGGCAAGGAGCAGAAGATCGTCATCAAGGCCTCGAGCGGCCTCAACGACGAGGAGATCAAGCGCATGGTGCGCGACGCCGAGGCGCATGCGGAGGAAGACCGGAAGTTCCGCGAGCTCGCCGAGACCCGCAACCGCGCCGACCAGCTGGTGCACGCCACCGAGAAGGCGCTCAAGGACCTGGGCGACAAGGTCTCGGCCGCGGATCGCGCCCGGACCGAGTCGGCGATCTCCGATCTCAAGTCGGTGATCAAGGGCGATGACAAGGACGTGATCGAGACCAAGGCACGGGCGCTCGCGGAGGCCTCCGCGGCCGTCGCACAGCAGGCCTACGCGGGCCAGCAGCCGGGCGGTTCCGGCGGCCCTGGCCCCGGTCCGGGCGGCGGCGCCTCGGGCGGGAAGGACGACGTGCTCGACGCCGAGTTCGAGGAAGTGAAGGACAAGGACGGCAAGGCCTGAGCTGGCCCCGAGGGGTTATGCTGCACTGACTGACTGGCCGCCGCGGGATACAACGTCCGCGGCGGCTTTTCGTTACCGACCGGACATCGGCCGCACATCGTATGGCGAAGCGCGACTACTACCAGGTCCTCGACGTGCCGCGGACGGCGTCGGAGGCCGACATCAAGAAGGCCTACCGCCGCCTCGCCATGAAGTTCCACCCGGATCGCAATCCGGGCGACGGGGACGCCGAGGGTAAGTTCAAGGAGGCCAAGGAGGCCTACGAGACCCTCACCGACGCCCAGAAGCGAGCGGCCTACGACCAGTTCGGCCACGCCGGCGTGGACGGCATGCGTGGCGGGGGCGCAGGCGGGGGCTTCGACCCCCGGGACGCCTTCGGCGACATCTTCGGCGACGTGTTCGGCGACATCTTCGGTGGCGGCCGCCGTGGTCGCTCGCAGGTGTTCCGCGGCGCCGACCTGCGCTACGAGCTCGAGCTCGACCTCGAGCAGGCGGTGTTCGGCGACACCTGCAGCATCGAGTTCACGACGCTCGCGGAGTGCGAGGAATGCAGCGGCAGCGGCGCGGCGAAGGGCTCGAAGCCCGCGCCCTGCGACACCTGCCGGGGTGCCGGCCAGGTACGGATGCAGCAGGGGTTTTTCACCGTGCAGCAGACCTGCCCGCGCTGCCACGGGCGCGGCCAGATCGTGAGCGACCCCTGCGGAAAGTGCCGCGGCCAGGGCCGCCAGCGCAAGCAGAAGACGCTGTCCGTGAAGGTGCCCGCGGGCGTCGACACGGGCGACCGCATCCGGCTGTCGGGCGAGGGCGAGACGGGGCGCAACGGCGGGCCCACCGGCGACCTCTATGTCGAGGTCCGGGTGCGCGAGCATCCGATCTTCGAGCGCGACGGCAGCCATCTGTCCTGCGAGGTGCCGGTGAGCTTCGCGCGCGCGGCACTCGGCGGTTCCGTCGAGGTGCCGACGCTCGATGGCCAGGCAACGATCAAGATTCCGGCGGAGACTCAGTCCGGACGGGTCTTCCGGCTGCGCGAGAAGGGCATCAAGCCCGTGCGCGGAGGCGCGACCGGTGACCTCTTCTGCCGGGTGGTGGTCGAAACGCCCGTCGACCTCACGCGCGAGCAGAAGGAACTGCTGCAGCAGTTCGAGGAGTCGCTGCAGAGCGACTCCAGCCGTCACCACCCGCGCGAGGACTCCTGGCTCGACGGGGTCAAGCGCTTCTTCCGCAGCCTCGGGGAGTGAGCTGGTCGTGCTGAATATCGCAGTGCTCGGCGCATCGGGCCGGATGGGGCGGACCATCGTCGCGCTGCTGGCGGAGGCGAGCGACCTGCGCCTGAGCGGCGCCCTGGCAGCCCCAGGCGACGCTGCGACCGGCCACGACGCGGGCGTAATCGCCGGCATCGCGCCGCTCGCCGTGGCCATCGGCAGCGATCCCGGTCTCGCACTCGATGGCGCCGCGGTGGCGATCGACTTCACCCTTCCGGCGCCGTCGCTCGCGCATGCCCGGCGCTGCGCCGCGGCGGGAATTCCGCTCGTGATCGGCACCACCGGGCACGACGACGCCGGCCGCGCCGAGCTGGCGCGTCTCGCGGCCACGATCCCGGTCGTGCTGGCCCCGAACATGAGTCTCGGCGTCAACCTGCTGTTCAGACTGGCGGAACTTGCGGCCCGCGCCCTCGGGTCCGGGTACGACGCGGAGATCGTCGAGGCCCACCACCGCCACAAGGTCGACGCGCCGAGCGGCACGGCGCTCGGCCTCGGGCATGCCGTGGCCCGCGGACGCGGAACGACGCTCGAGCTGGCCGCCGTGTACGACCGGCACGGGGCGAGCGGACCGCGCCCGGACGGCGCGATCGGCTTCGCCGTGGTGCGTGGCGGGGACATCGTCGGCGACCATCGCCTCGTCTTCGCCGGCCCCGGCGAGCGGGTGGAACTGGCGCACCACGCCGAGGACCGCTCCGCATTCGCCCGCGGGGCGCTCGTTGCTGCCCGCTGGGTGGCCGGCCGACCGCCGGGGCTCTACTCGATGCTGGACGTGCTCGGGCTGTAGCCGGCCGACGGCGGCGGGTTGCCGGCGCGACGCCGTTTTCGCGTGGCGCCTCGTGCGGCCCTCGCGTAGACTTCCTGACTTAGCCCGTGGAGCCAAACGCGACCGGGGTGAGCAACGCTCATCTCGGAGGTCGGCGCACGCGCGAAACGTGTCTGCCGGCCGTCGGCGGGCCGGTGGAACGGAGGAGGCGACCTTGACGACACCCGCTGTTCTGGCGCTCGAGGACGGCACCGTGTTCCGCGGCGTTTCCATCGGTGCGTCCGGCACCGCGACCGGTGAAGTCGTGTTCAACACGGCCATGACCGGTTACCAGGAGATCCTGTCGGATCCCTCCTACTCCCGGCAGATCGTCACCCTGACCTATCCCCACATCGGCAACACGGGCACGAATCCCGAGGACCTCGAGTCGGGCGCCATCCATGCCGCCGGACTCGTGATCCGCGACCTGCCGTTGCTGCACTCCAACTGGCGCGCCACCGAGTCGCTGCCGGAGTTCCTCATTCGCGGCGGCGTGGTGGCGATCGCCGAGATCGACACGCGCAAGCTCACCCGCATCCTGCGCGAGAAGGGCGCGCAGGCCGGCTGCATCGCCAGCGGCGACGCGGCAGCCCGCCCGGACCTCGCACGCGAGGCGGCGCGCCGGTTCCCCGGGCTGAAGGGCATGGACCTCGCCAAGGTGGTGTCGACCCGGCGGCCTTACCAGTGGAACGAGGGTACCAACTGGTCGCTGGAGCGCGGACCGAAGCGCCGCCCCGGGCAGCGGCTGCACGTCGTCGCCTACGACTTCGGCATCAAGCGCAACATCCTGCGCCTGCTCTCCGACCACGGCTGCCGCATGACGGTGGTGCCGGCGCAGACCCCGGCCGAGGAGGTGCTCGCGCTCGAGCCCGACGGCGTGTTCCTCTCCAACGGCCCGGGCGACCCCGAACCCTGCGACTACGCGATCGTGGCGATCCGCCGCCTGCTCGAGGCGGGCGTGCCACTGTTCGGCATCTGCCTCGGGCACCAGCTGCTCGGGCTCGCGGTCGGCGCCCGCACGCTCAAGATGAAGTTCGGTCACCACGGCGCGAACCACCCGGTGATCGATCTGGACTCCGGACGCGTGTTCATCTCGAGCCAGAACCACGGCTTCGCGGTCGATGAGGCCACGCTGCCGCCGGAGGTGCGGGCCACGCACCGCTCGTTGTTCGACGGTTCGCTGCAGGGCATCGCCTGCACGGACCGGCCGGCCTTCAGCTTCCAGGGCCACCCGGAGGCGAGCCCGGGCCCGCGCGACCTCGCGCCGCTGTTCTCACGCTTCGTCGAGTCGATGCTGCGCAAGGGCGTCGTCCCTGCGCGCCAGTCGGCCTGAGCCGGGGAGCGCAACCGCCATGCCCAAGCGCACCGACCTCGAGAGCATCCTGATCATCGGCGCAGGCCCGATCGTCATCGGCCAGGCGTGCGAGTTCGACTACTCCGGCGCGCAGGCCTGCAAGGCGCTGCGCCAGGAGGGATACCGGGTCGTGCTCGTGAACTCGAACCCCGCCACGATCATGACCGACCCCGAGATGGCGGATGCGGTCTACATCGAGCCGGTCAACTGGCGCACCGTGGCGCGCATCATCGAGAAGGAGCGGCCGAGCGCGCTGCTGCCCACCATGGGCGGCCAGACGGCGCTCAACTGCGCACTCGACCTCGTGCGCGAGGGCGTGCTCGAGAAGTTCGGCGTGGAGCTGATCGCGGCCTCCCGCGAGGCCATCGACATGGCCGAGGACCGCGAGCAGTTCCGCAACGCCATGCGCGACATCGGCCTGGAGTGCCCGCGCTCGCGCATCGCCCACAGCATGGAGGAGGCGCTGGCGATCCAGTCGGAGATCGGCTTCCCCTGCGTGATCCGCCCCTCCTTCACGCTCGGCGGCAGCGGCGGCGGCATCGCCTACAACCGCGAGGAGTTCGAGGCGATCGTGGCCCGCGGGCTCGACGCCTCGCCCACCAGCGAGGTGCTGCTCGAGGAGTCGGTGCTCGGCTGGAAGGAGTACGAGATGGAGGTGGTCCGCGACAAGGCGGACAACTGCATCATCGTCTGCTCGATCGAGAACCTCGACCCGATGGGCGTGCACACCGGCGACTCGATCACCGTGGCGCCGGCCCAGACGCTCACGGACAGGGAATACCAGATCATGCGCGACGCCTCGATCGCGGTGCTGCGCAAGGTCGGCGTCGAGTGCGGCGGCTCGAACGTGCAGTTCGCGGTGAGTCCCACCGACGGCCGCCTGCTCGTCATCGAGATGAACCCGCGCGTGTCGCGCTCCTCGGCGCTGGCGTCGAAGGCCACGGGCTTCCCGATCGCCAAGGTCGCGGCCAAGCTCGCCGTGGGCTACACGCTCGACGAACTGCGTAACGAGATCACCGGCGGGGCGACGCCGGCGTCGTTCGAGCCCACCATCGACTACGTCGTCACCAAGATCCCGCGCTTCACCTTCGAGAAGTTCCCGGGCGCGAACGACCGTCTCACGACGCAGATGAAGTCGGTCGGCGAGGTGATGGCCATCGGCCGCACCTTCCAGGAATCGCTGCAGAAGGCGCTGCGCGGGCTCGAGACGGGCCTGGACGGCCTGAACCCGGTGGTGGCGCTGCCGCTCGGGGAAGAGGGCCTGCGGGCGCTGCGGGAGGAACTGCGCATGCCGGGCCCGGATCGCCTGCGCTACGTCGCCGACGCGTTTCGCGCCGGGCTCTCGCTCCACGACGTGCAGCGCACCTCGCGCATCGATCCGTGGTTCCTGGCGCAGATCGAGGACCTGGTCCGCGACGAGCAGCGCGTCGCCGGCGAGGGCGAGCAGCGGCTCGATGCGCAGCGGTTGCGCGCACTGAAGCGCAAGGGCTTCGCCGACAGCCGCCTCGCGGGGCTCTGTGGAACGACCGAGCAGGCGATCCGCGAGCGCCGCCAAGGGTTCGGCATCCGGCCGGTGTTCAAGCGTGTCGACACCTGCGCCGCGGAGTTCGCGAGTTCGACGGCCTACCTGTACTCCACCTACGAGGACGAGTGCGAGGCCGCGCCCACCGACCGGCGCAAGATCGTGATCCTCGGCGGGGGACCCAACCGCATCGGGCAGGGCATCGAGTTCGACTACTGCTGCGTGCACGCCGCGCTCGCGCTGCGCGAGGACGGGTTCGAGACCGTGATGATCAACTGCAACCCGGAGACGGTCTCGACCGATTACGACACCTCCGACCGCCTGTACTTCGAGCCGCTCACCTTCGAGGACGTCACCGAGATCCTGCACGTCGAGCAGCCTTTCGGCGTGATCGTCCAGTACGGCGGACAGACTCCGCTCAAGCTCGCCAAGGCGCTCGGCGCCGCCGGCGTGCCGATCATCGGCACGAGCCCCGACTCGATCGACGTGGCCGAGGACCGCGAGCGCTTCCAGAAGCTCGTCGAGCGTCTCGGGCTGCGCCAGCCGCCGAACCGCACGGCGCGCACCGAAGACGAGGCCGTGCGGCTGGCGGCGGAGATCGGCTTTCCGCTGGTGGTGCGGCCCTCGTACGTGCTCGGCGGCCGGGCGATGGAGGTGGTGTTCACCGAGGCCGACCTGCGGACCTACATGGCCACGGCGGTAAAAGTCTCGAACGACAGTCCGGTGCTGCTCGACCGCTTCCTCGACCTCGCCATCGAGGTGGACGTCGACGCGATCTGCGACGGCAAGGACGTCTACATCGGCGGCATCATGGAGCACGTCGAGCAGGCGGGCGTGCACTCCGGCGACTCCGGCTGCTCGCTGCCGCCCTACAGCCTGAGCCCGGAGCTGCAGGCGCAGATCCGCGACCAGACGCGCCGCATGGCGCTCGCGCTCGACGTGATCGGGCTGATGAACGTGCAGTTCGCAATCCAGAACGGGATCGTCTACGTGCTGGAGGTCAACCCGCGCGCCTCGCGGACCGCGCCGTTCGTCTCCAAGGCGACCGGAGTACCGCTCGCGAAGGCTGGCGCCCGGGTGATGGCGGGCCGGCGTCTGTCGGAGCTCGGGCTCACGGCCGAGCGCATCCCGCCGTACTTCTCGGTCAAGGAAGCGGTGTTCCCCTTCGGAAAGTTCCCCGACGCCGACCCGATCCTCGGTCCCGAGATGAAGTCCACGGGCGAGGTGATGGGCACGGGCCGCAGTTTCGGCGAGGCCTACGCGAAGGCGCAGACGGCTTCCGGCGTGACCCTGCCGACGCGCGGCGTGTGCCTCATCAGCGTGCGCGACCGCGACAAGCCGGGCGCCGTGAACCTCGCCCGGCTGCTGATCGCGCGCGGCTTCACGATCGTCACCACGCACGGCACGGCCGACGTGCTCGAGGCCGCCGGCGTGGACTGCGGCCGCGCCAACAAGGTCCGCGAGGGCCGGCCGCACATCGTGGACATGATCAAGAACGACGAGATCAGCCTGATCGTGAACACCACCGAGGGCAAGCAGGCGATCAGCGAGTCGAACTCGATCCGGCGCGAGGCCGTCGCGCGCCGGGTCACCTACTACACGACGCTCGCCGCTGCGCTCGCCACCTGCGAGGCCATCGATCATCTGCAGGAGGTCGAGGTCAACCGGCTGCAGGACCTGCACACCGAGGTGCGCGCATGAAACGCAAGCCGCTGACCCTCAAGGGAGCAGAGAGACTGCGGATCGAGCTGCGGCGGCTGAAGAGCGAGGACCGCCCGCGCGTCATCCAGGCGATCGCCGAAGCGCGCGCCCACGGCGACCTGAGCGAGAACGCCGAGTATCACGCCGCTCGCGAGCAGCAGGGATTCATCGAGGGCCGCATCAAGCAGCTCGACCACGAGCTGTCGCACTGCGAGATCATCGATGTCGGGCACCTGCCGCCGACCAACCGGGTCGTGTTCGGAGCCACGGTGGACCTCGAGGACCAGGACGATGGGGCCGAGGTCGTTTTCCAGATCGTGGGCGAGCTCGAGGCCGACGTGCGCCTCGGACTGATCTCGATCACCTCGCCGATCGCCCGGGCGCTGGTCGGCAAGAGCGAGGGCGACGTCGTCGACGTGGCCGTGCCCGGGGGCACGCGCGCCTTCGAGATCGTGGCGGTGCGCTACGTCTGAACGCCGCCGCGCTGCCCGCGGGCGGGCCGCCGGAGCCGGGCCGTCAGTCCGGGAGCAGGATCCGCGGCCGGTCCGGGTGGCGGCGGTAGAACAGGCCTACGTGCCCGATCTGCTGCACGAGTTCCGCCCCGGTCTGCGCCGCGAGTCCGGCCAGGACGCGGTCGCGCTCGCCGCGGTCACCGACCCGCGCGCGGACTTTCACGAGTTCGTGGTCGCGCAGCGCCCGGTCCAGCTCGGCGACGAGGTTGGGCCCCAGGCCGCCCTGGCCGACGAGCACGATCGGACTGCGGTCGTGGCCGAGGCGTCGGAGGTACTTGCGCTGGGCGTCGTTGAGCGGCATCGGTTGGCTTGCGGACCGGGGTTTCCGGCAGGGAGATTGCGCCGCCGGGGCACCTGCGGCGCCGCGCGACAGTCTACAGGCCCCGGGCGCCTGGCCGCAGCCCGGGCCAGTGATCCGCCGGCCGGCCGCAGAGGATGCTGAGCCATGCCCAAGCGCACCAGGAGCTCCGCCCGCTGGCTCGCCGAGCACGCCGCCGATCCCTTCGTGCAACGCGCCCGCGCCGAGGGCTGGCGCTCGCGAGCCGCCTTCAAGCTCGAGGAGATCCAGCGGTCCGACCGGCTGCTCAGGTCCGGCATGACTGTCGTCGATCTCGGCGCCGCTCCGGGCGGCTGGAGCCAGTACGCCGCCCGGCTGCTCGGCGGACGTGGACGGGTGATCGCCCTCGACGTGCTGCCCATGCCCGCGCTGCCGGGAGTCGAGTTCATCGAGGGCGACTTCAGCGAGGAGGCGACGCTCGAGCGCCTGCGCGATCTGCTCGGCGGGTTGCGGGTCGACCTTGTGATGTCCGACATGGCCCCCAACATGACGGGCATGCCGGACGTGGATCACGACCGCTCGATGCAGCTGGTGGAACTGGCGGAGGAGTTCGCCGGAGAGGCGCTGCGACCCGGTGGCGACCTGCTGATGAAGGTGTTCCAGGGCCGGGAGTTCCAGCCGCTGATCGCGCGGCTGCGGGGTTCGTTTGAATCCGTGAAGTTGCGCAAGCCGAAAGCTTCGAGGCCCCGCAGTGCCGAGGTGTACGTTCTGGCACGCGGATTTCGATTGGTGTAGTGTCATCCGGCGTATACGCGTTCTGCAGCGCCTGCGCCGAAACCGACCCTGAGGTCAAGAACTTGAACGATCTGGCTAAGAACGTCGTCCTGTGGATCGTGATCGCCGTCGTGCTCGCGACGGTGGTGAGCAACTTCAGCTCGCGCACCGCCGCGTCGCAGGAGATGCCGTACTCCGCGTTCCTCGAGCACGTCAAGGACGGCTCCGTCGCCCAGGTCACCTTCAGCGGCGACCGCATCGCGGGCGTGCGTTCGAGCGGCGAGCAGTTCGTGGTCTACAACCCCGAGACCGACAACTCCGCGCTCATCGGCACGCTGCAGAAGAACGGCGTGACCTTCAGCGCCGCGCCGCCGGAGCGACAGTCCTTCCTGATGCAGCTGTTCGTCTCCTCGTTCCCGATCCTGCTGCTGATTGGCGTGTGGGTCTACTTCATGCGCCAGATGCAGGGCGGGGCGGGCGGGCGCGGTGCGATGTCCTTCGGCAAGAGCCGGGCGCGGCTCCTCAACGAGGACCAGGTCACGGTCACGTTCGCCGACGTCGCGGGCGTCGACGAGGCGAAGGAGGAAGTCGCGGAGATCGTCGACTTCCTCAAGGACCCGGCGAAGTTCCAGAAGCTCGGCGGCAAGATCCCGCGCGGCGTGCTGATGGTGGGCTCGCCGGGGACGGGCAAGACGCTGCTCGCCAAGGCGATCGCCGGCGAGGCCAAGGTCCCGTTCTTCACCATTTCGGGATCGGACTTCGTCGAGATGTTCGTGGGTGTCGGCGCCTCGCGCGTGCGCGACATGTTCGAGCAGGCCAAGAAGCAGGCTCCGTGCATCATCTTCATCGACGAGATCGATGCCGTCGGCCGCCATCGCGGCGCGGGCCTCGGCGGCGGCCACGACGAGCGCGAGCAGACGCTGAACCAGCTGCTCGTCGAGATGGACGGATTCGAGGGCAACGAGGGCGTGATCGTCATCGCCGCCACCAACCGCCCCGACGTGCTCGACCCGGCGCTGCTGCGCCCGGGCCGTTTCGACCGCCAGGTGGTCGTGCCGCTGCCCGACGTGCGGGGCCGCGAGCACATCCTCAAGGTGCACATGCGCAAGCTGCCGCTCGGGGAAGACGTCAAGCCCTCGGTGATCGCGCGCGGCACGCCCGGGTTTTCGGGCGCCGACCTCGCCAACCTCGTCAACGAGGCCGCGCTGTTCGCCGCCCGCGCCAACAAGCGGACGGTGAGCATGGACGAGTTCGATCGCGCCAAGGACAAGATCATGATGGGCGCCGAGCGCAAGTCCATGGTCATGGACGAGAGCGAGAAGAAGCTCACCGCCTACCACGAGGCCGGCCACGCGATCGTGGGCCTCAGCGTTCCCGATCACGATCCGGTCTACAAGGTGACCATCATCCCGCGCGGCCGTGCGCTCGGGGTCACCATGTTCCTCCCGGAGGCCGACCGTTACAGCACGAGCAAGCGGCGGCTCGAGAGCCGCATCGCCACGCTGTTCGGCGGTCGTGTGGCCGAGGAGATCATCTTTGGTGCGGACTACGTCACCACGGGTGCCTCGAACGACATCGAACGGGCCACCGAGATCGCGAGGAACATGGTCACGAGGTGGGGTCTCTCCGACCGCCTCGGTACGCTCACCTACGCCGAGGAGGACGGGGAGGTGTTCCTCGGACGCTCCGTCACCCAGCACAAGCAGGTCGGCGACAAGACGCGCGACGCGATTGACGAGGAAGTGCGACGCGTCATCGACGACAACTACCGCTGCGCGAAGGACATCCTCGAGCGGGACATGGACAAGCTACACAAGATGGCCGACGCGCTGATCAAGTACGAGACCATCGACGAGGAGCAGATCCGCGACATCATGCAGGGGCGCGAGCCGCGTCCGCCCAAGGACTGGGACGATCGCGACGTGCCGGATGCCGGTGCGCGCCCGCCACGGGAACGCCTCGACGGCGATGCGCCCTCGGGACGACCGGCGCCTCAGCACTGATGCTTCCTGAAGCGCCCGGCACCGCCGGGCGCTTCGTTTCAGCCGCCTGATCCATGCGACTCCTCTGCCGCGGCCAGCCGATCGAACTGGTCACTCCCGCCGTGATGGCCGTGCTGAACGTCACGCCGGACTCGTTCTCCGACGGCGGGCGCTACGGCTGCGCGGACGCGGCCATCGCGCAGGGACTGCAGCTGGCGGAGGAAGGAGCCGCCGTCATCGACGTCGGCGGCGAGTCGACTCGCCCCGGCGCGACACCGGTGGATGCCGCCGAGGAAATGCGCAGGGTGCTGCCGGTCATCGAGGGCCTGGCCGGCCGCCTCGCGATCCCGGTCTCGGTGGACACGAGCAAGCCGGAGGTGATGCGCGCCGCGGTCGCGGCAGGCGCCGGGTTGATCAACGATGTCAGGGCGCTCGAGGCGCCCGGCGCGCTGCAGGCCGCCGCCGCCTCGGGTGCGGCCGTGTGCCTCATGCACATGCGAGGCGAGCCGCGTACGATGCAGGACGCCCCGCGCTACGACGACGTGGTCGCGGAGGTTCGCGGCTATCTCGCCGCCCGGGTTGAAGCCTGCCACCGGGCGGGCATCGAGTCGGAACGGATCTGCGTGGACCCCGGCATCGGCTTCGGCAAGCGACCCGAGCACAACCTCGCGCTGCTCGCGGCGCTCGAGCGGCTGGCGGACCCCGGGATTGCGGTACTGGTCGGTGTGTCGCGCAAGTCGCTGGTCGGTATCATCACCGGCCGCCCGGCGTCCGGGCGGCTCGCCGGCAGCGTGGCTTTCGCGGCGCTGGCGGTGATGCACGGGGCGGCGATCGTCCGTGCCCACGACGTGGCGGCGACGGTGGATGCAGTGAAAGTGGCGAGCGCGCTGCAGCGCGCCGGGACCGGAGGTGGATGGACATGAGCCGCAAGTATTTCGGCACGGACGGCGTGCGTGGGCGGGTCGGCGAGGAGCCGATGACAGTCGAGTTTGCGCTGCGGCTCGCGGGTGCGGCGGCGCGCGTGCTGGCGCCGCAGGGCGGCACGGCGCTGGTCGGCAAGGACACGCGGCTGTCCGGGTACATGTTCGAGGCGGCGGTGGAGGCCGGCTGCGTGGCCGCCGGTGTGGACGTGAGCCTGATCGGGCCGCTGCCCACACCCGGGATCGCCTACCTCACGCAGCGCTTCGGCTGTCGCTTCGGCGTGGTGATCAGCGCCTCGCACAACCCGTACGAGGACAACGGCATCAAGTTTTTCGACGCCGGCGGGAGCAAGCTCTCCGACGACGTCGAGGGGCAGATAGAGGCGCTGCTGACAGGAGCGGTGCTGACCCGCGAGTCCACCGGCCTCGGTCGCGCCACGCGCGTGGACAAGTCGCGCGTGATCTACCAGCAGTTCTGCGCCTCGACCGTGCCGCCCGGCATGGACCTCGCGGGCCTCAAGGTGGTCATCGACTGTGCGCACGGTGCGGCCTACAAGGTGGCGCCGCGCGTGCTGACCGACCTCGGCGCGGAGATCATCCCGATCGGTTGCTCGCCGAACGGACGGAACATCAACCTGCGCTGCGGCTCGACGGCGCCCGAACTGCTGCAGCTCACCGTGTCCGGCGTGCAGGCCGACGTCGGCATCGCCCTCGACGGCGACGGCGACCGGCTGGTCATGGTCGATCACCTCGGACGCCTCGTCGACGGCGACCGGCTGCTGTACGTCATCGCGCGCGACCGGCTCGCGCAGGGCGAACTCAAGGGGCCCGTGGTCGGGACCGTGATGAGCAATCTCGGCCTGCAGCACGCGCTCGAGGCGGCCGGCGTGACGTTCCTGCGTGCCGCCGTCGGCGACCGCTACGTGCTCGAAATGCTGAAGGAGCACGGCGGCGTGCTGGGCGGCGAGACCTCCGGGCACTTGTTGTGTCTCGACCGGACCACGACCGGGGACGGGTTGGTGAGCGCGTTGCAGGTGCTGGCGGCAATGAAGCACTCCGGCCGCTCGCTCGCGGAACTGGCCGCCGGCATGCCGCAGTTCCCGCAGGTCATGGTGAACGTGCGCGTGCGCGAGCGGGTCGACCCGAAGCAGTCATCGGCGATCCAGCAGGCGGTGGCGCGCGTGGAGGCGTCGCTCGGCGCGAGCGGACGGGTCGTGCTGCGCGCCTCGGGCACCGAACCACTGATCCGGGTCATGGTCGAGGGCGAGGACGAGGCCGTCGTCGCCCGGCACGCGAACGAACTCGCGGAGGTTGTGCGACAGGCGGTGTGAACCGCAGCGCGCATTGATTTCCCGGTGACCCGTGGCTAAAATCGCGGGCTTTTCGCGGTCCGCCCGCTGGCCCATCGCCGGCCCGGCGCCCGTCCCCGCCCACGGTGCAGGCCTCCAATGCGCAAACCCCTCGTCGCCGGAAACTGGAAGATGCACGGCTCACGGGCCGAGAACGCGGCACTGGTGCGCGACCTGCTCGACCGGCTGCCGGAGTCGCTCGCCGCCGACGTGCTGGTCTGTCCGCCATTCGTCTACCTGTCCGAGGCGGGCCGGCTGCTGAAGGACGCCGAGATCGACCTGGGGGCCCAGTCGCTGTGCGCGGAGTCGAGCGGCGCGTTCACCGGCGAAGTCTCGGGAGCGATGCTGCGCGACGTGGGTTGCCGCTACGTGCTGGTCGGCCACTCCGAGCGACGCCAGCTGTTCGGGGAGCACGACGCGCTGGTCGCGCGCAAGTTCGTGGCCGCTCAGGCGGCGGGACTGGTGCCGGTGCTGTGCGTCGGCGAGACCCTCGAGGAACGCGAGCAGGGTCGCACGACCGAGGTGGTGGCGCGCCAGCTCGACGCGGTGCTCGCGGTGTGCGGCGTGGCCGCGTTGCGCTCGGCCGTGATCGCCTACGAGCCGGTGTGGGCGATCGGCACCGGACGCAACGCCACGCCCGAGCAGGCGCAGGACGTTCACGCCATGATCCGCGCGAGGGTCGAGGCCCTGGATGCTAGAATCGCAAACGAGGTCAGAGTCCTCTACGGCGGCAGCGTGAAGGCGTCGAACGCACGCGAGCTTTTCGCCATGGCGGACATCGATGGCGGCCTGGTGGGCGGGGCCTCGCTCAAGGCGGACGAGTTTGCGCAGATCTGCGCGGCCGCCGGCTGACCGAGGAGTCAACTGATGAACTGGGTACAGACTCTGGCCGTGGTCGTGCACGTGCTGCTCGCGGCGTCCATCATCGGCCTCGTGCTGTTGCAGCGCGGCCGAGGCGCCGACGCCGGCGCGGGCTTCGGCGCCGGCGCGTCGGGCACGGTGTTCGGTGCGCGCGGGTCGGGTTCGTTCCTCTCGAGGACGACCGCGATCCTCGCGACGCTGTTCTTCCTGACGAGCCTCGGACTCTCTTTCCTGTTCAGCCAGAGAACGGCACCGACCAGCGTGGTGGACCGCGTGCCGACGGAGCAGCCTGCGCCGCTTGAGACGCAGGCGCCCCCGGGTCTGCTGCCGAGCGTGCCCGAGAACGCGGCACCGGCCACGCTGCCGGGCACTGCTCCCGAGGTTCCGGTCACGACGCCCGAGCCTGCTCCGGCCCCGGCCCCGGCTGGACAATGACCTTACAGTGACGGTCGAGACTTACTGCGGATGTGGTGGAATTGGTAGACACGCTAGCTTGAGGGGTTAGTGCCGCAAGGCGTGAGAGTTCGAGTCTCTCCATCCGCACCATGTACGTGACAGGCGAACCTCCGGGTTCGCCTGTTCGTTTGTAGCCATACTGCGCCGCAGCAGTCCCTGCTAGAATTTGCGGGCCGTCGGATTGCCATTCCGGGACGCCACCGAGCGATGCTGGCCGAGTACCTGCCAATCCTGATCTTCCTCGCGGTCGCGGGCGCGCTCGGCGTCCTGCTGCTCGTGCTCGGTTTCCTGCTCGGCCCGCGCAGCCCCGACCCGGAGAAGCTCTCCTCGTACGAGTGCGGGTTCGAGGCATTCGAGGATTCGCGCATGAAGTTCGACGTGCGCTACTACCTCGTCGCCATCCTGTTCATCGTCTTCGACCTCGAGATCGCGTTCCTCTTCCCGTGGGCTGTCGCGCTCGATTCGATCGGCGTCGTAGGCCTCGCGGCCATGGGAGTGTTCCTGCTCGTGCTCGTGGTCGGCTTCGTCTACGAGTGGAAGAAGGGGGCCCTGGAATGGGATTAGAGGCCTCCGGGCTGCCCGAGCGCGGCTTCGTCACGACCAGCGTCGACGCAGTGATGAACTGGGCCCGCACGGGCTCGATGTGGCCGATGACTTTCGGTCTCGCCTGCTGCGCGGTCGAGATGATGCATGCAGGCGCCGCGCGTTACGACCTCGACCGCTTCGGCATCGTCTTCCGTCCAAGCCCGCGCCAGTCCGACGTGATGATCGTGGCCGGCACCCTCGTGAACAAGATGGCGCCGGCGCTGCGCAAGGTCTACGACCAGATGCCGGAGCCGCGCTGGGTGATCTCGATGGGCTCGTGCGCAAACGGCGGCGGCTACTACCACTATTCCTATGCCGTGGTGCGCGGCTGCGACCGCATCGTGCCGGTGGACGTCTACGTGCCGGGCTGCCCGCCCACGGCCGAGGCGCTGCTCTACGGCATCCTGCAGCTGCAGAAGAAGATCCACCGGACTCAGACGATCGCCCGCTGAACCGACCATGAGCGACCCGCTGGAAAGCCTCGCTTCCGCCCTGTCCGCGCGCTTCGGTGAGGCGCTCGCGCGGGTGCCTTCGCGCTGCGGGGAACTCACGTTCGAGGTGCCGGGCAGTCGCCTGCTCGAGATCTGTCGCGCGCTGCGCGAGGAGGCCGAGTGGCGCTACGAGCAGTTGATCGACCTGGCGGGCGTGGACTACCTCGACTTTGGGCGCACCGAGTGGGACACGCAGTCGGCCACCAGTGGCGGCTTCAGTCGCGGCGTGAGCCGCGCGCGCGCGGCCGGCGACGCCCCGGAGCGGCGCTTCCTCGTCGTCTACCACCTGCTCTCGGTGGTGCACAACCGGCGCCTGCGCCTGCGCTGCTGGTGCGAACCGGGCGAGCCGCCGCTGCTCGACTCGGTGGTGGAGGTCTGGAGAGCCGCCGACTGGTACGAGCGCGAGGCCTTCGACCTGTTCGGCATCCTGTTTCGCGGCCATCCTGATCTGCGGCGCATCCTCACGGACTACGGCTTCGTCGGCCACCCGTTCCGCAAAGACTTCCCGTTGATCGGCAACGTCGAGGTCCGTTACGACGCGGCGCAGGGTCGCGTGGTCTACGAACCCGTGGCGATCGAGCCGCGAACGCTCGTGCCGCGCGTGATCCGCGACGACAACCGCTACGACGCGGCCCTCAAGAATGCGCCGGGCAGGGGCGGGGGCCATGGCTGAGATCCGCAGCTACACCATGAACTTCGGGCCGCAGCACCCCGCGGCTCACGGGGTACTGCGCCTGGTGCTCGAGATGGACGGCGAGGTCGTGCAGAAGGCCGACCCGCACATCGGGCTGCTGCACCGCGCGACCGAGAAGCTCGCGGAGTCGAAGCCCTTCAATCAGTCCATCGGCTACATGGACCGGCTCGACTACGTCTCGATGATGTGCAACGAGCACGCCTACGTGATGGCCATCGAGAAGCTGCTCGGCGTGGAGGTGCCGCTGCGCGCGCAGTACATCCGCGTGATGTTCGACGAGGTCACGCGAATCCTGAACCACCTGATGTGGCTCGGCGCGCATGGCCTCGACATCGGTGCCATGACGGTGTTCCTCTACTGCTTCCGCGAGCGCGAGGATCTGATGGACTGCTATGAGGCAGTTTCCGGTACGCGCATGCACGCGACGTACTACCGCCCGGGCGGCGTCTACCGCGACCTGCCGGAGCACATGCCGAGATTCCAGCCGTCACGATTCAGGAGCGAGCAGGACGTCGCCCGCCTTAACGACAAGCGCTCCGGCAGCCTGCTCGACTTCATCGAGGATTTCACGACGCGCTTCCCGGCCTGCGTCGACGAGTACGAGACGCTGCTGACGGACAACCGCATCTGGAAGCAGCGCACGGTGAACATCGGCGTGGTGACTCCTGAGCGCGCACTCAACCTCGGCTTCACCGGCCCGATGCTGCGCGGATCGGGCGTGGCATGGGATCTGCGCAAGAAGCAGACCTACGAGGTCTACGACCGCGTCGACTTCGACATCCCGGTGGGCGTGAACGGCGACTGCTACGACCGCTACCTCGTGCGTATCGAGGAGATGCGCCAGTCGAACCGGATCGTCCGGCAGTGCGTGGAATGGCTGCGGGCCAACCCCGGGCCGGTGATGGCCGGCGACCACAAGGTCGTTCCGCCGACTCGCGAGCAGATGAAGGGCGACATGGAGTCGCTGATCCACCACTTCAAGCTGTTCACCGAGGGCTACTGCGTCCCCGAAGGCGAGGCCTACGCCGCGGTCGAGGCGCCGAAGGGCGAGTTCGGCATCTACCTCGTGTCGGACGGCGCCAACAAGCCGTACCGTCTCAAGTGCCGGGCCCCCGGGTTCCCGCACCTTGCGGCGCTGGAGGAAATGGTGAGCGGCCACATGCTGGCGGACGTGGTGGCCGTGATCGGGACGGCGGACATCGTGTTCGGGGAGATCGACCGGTGAGCGAGACCATCCACGATGCCGCCGACGCCGTGCTGTCGCCGCACGTGCGCGAGGAGATCGACCACTGGGTGGCGAAGTTCCCGCCGGAGCGCAGGCGCTCGGCCGTGATCGCGGCGCTGCACGCGGTGCAGCACGAGCGGGGCTACCTGACGCAGCCGGCGATGGACGCGGTCGCCGAATACCTCGGCCTGCCGCCGATCCAGGTCTACGAGGTCGCGAGCTTCTACTCGATGTTCGAGACGAAGCCCTGCGGCCGCCATCACGTCTCGGTGTGCACCAACATTTCGTGCATGCTCTGCGGCGGGGAGGAGATCCTCGCCCACGTCGAGAGACGTCTCGGCATCGGGGTCGGCGAGAGCACGCCCGACGGACGCTTCTACCTCAAGGCCGAGGAGGAGTGCCTCGCGGCCTGCAACGGCGCGCCCATGATGATGGTGGACCACGTCTACTACGAGGACCTGACGGCCGAGAAGGTCGACAGGATTCTCGACGAGCACAAATAGGGCGACGCCGTGAGCGACTGGACCGACCGCATGAACCTGGTCTGCTTCGAGCCGCTGAAGCTCGAGCGTCCGTGGGAACTCGCGACCTACGTGCAGACCGGCGGCTACGAGGCGTGGCGCCGGATCCTGGCCGAGAAGACGCCGCGCGAGCAGATCATCGAGACCGTGAAGGCCTCTGGCCTGCGCGGCCGCGGCGGTGCGGGCTTCCCGACCGGCCTCAAGTGGTCATTCATGCCGCGCAGCGCGCCGGTGCAGAAGTACGCGGTCTGCAACTCCGACGAGAGCGAGCCCGGCACCTGCCACGACCGCGACATCCTGCGCTACAACCCGCACGCACTGATCGAGGGGATGGCCATCGGTGGCTACGCGATGGGCGCCACGGTGGGCTACAACTACATCCGCGGCGAATTCATGGCCGAGCCCGTGCCGCGCTTCGAGGCGGCGCTCAAGGAGGCATACGCGGCCGGGCTGCTCGGCAGGAACCTGATGGGTTCGGGCATCGATTTCGACCTCTACACCTTCGTCGGCGCCGGGGCGTACATCTGCGGCGAGGAGACGGCGCTGCTCGAGTCGCTCGAGGGCAAGCAGGGCAAGCCGCGCTTCAAGCCGCCGTTCCCGGCGAACTACGGTCTCTACGGCAAGCCGACCACCATCAACAACGCCCAGAGCTTCGCCTCGGTGCCGGCGATCATGCGCAAGGGACCGGAATGGTTCGCCGGCCTCGGTCCGCCGAACTCGGGCGGCACGGTGATCTTCTCGGTGTCGGGCCACGTCGCGAAGCCCGGCAACTACGAGCTGCCGCTGGGCGTGCCGTTCAGGGACCTGCTCGAGATCTCCGGCGGCATGCGCGGCGGTCGCAGGCTCAAGGCGGTGATCCCGGGCGGCTCGTCGGTGCCGGTGGTGCCGGGCGAGACAATGCTCACCACCAACATGGACTACGACTCGCTGAAGAAGGCGGGCTCGGCGATCGGCTCGGCCGCGGTCATCGTCATGGATGAGACCACCGACATGGTGCGCGTGCTCGAGCGACTGTCGCGGTTCTACTACATGGAGTCCTGCGGCCAGTGCACGCCCTGCCGCGAGGGGACGGGCTGGCTGAACCGGACGCTGCGGCGGATCCTGGCTGGACAGGGCCGCCGCGAGGACGTCGACATGCTGGTCAGCGTCGCCAACAACATCGAGGGCCACACCATCTGTGCGCTGGGCGACGCAGCCGCGTGGCCGGTGCAGAGCTTCGTCAAGCACTACCGCCACGAGTTCGAGCACTGGATCGAGCACGGGCACGGCATCGTCGAGGCGCGCGGCCGCGCGGCATGACGGCATGAGCGAAGAACTGGTCAACCTCGAGATCGACGGCGTGCCGGTCAAGGCGCCCAGGGGCGCCATGATCATTCACGCGACCGACGCGCAGCGCGCGTACGTGCCGCGTTTCTGCTATCACGAGAAGCTCTCGATCGCGGCGAACTGTCGCATGTGCCTGGTCGAGGTCGAGAAGGCGCCGAAGCCACTGCCTGCCTGCGCCACCCCCGTGGCCGAGGGCATGAAGGTCTTCACGAAGTCGCCCCGCGCCATTGCGGCCCAGAAAGCGACCATGGAATTCCTGCTCATCAACCATCCGCTCGACTGCCCGATCTGCGACCAGGGCGGGGAATGCGAGCTGCAGGATCTCGCGATGGGCTTCGGCCGCGACGTGGCACGGTACACCGAGCGCAAGCGCGTCGTGAAGGACCAGAACCTGGGGTCGCTCGTCTCCACCGACATGACGCGCTGCATCCACTGCACGCGCTGCGTGCGCTTCGGCCAGGAGATCGCAGGCATTCCGGAGCTCGGCACGGTCGGCCGCGGCGACCGCATGCAGATCTCGACCTTTATCGAGAAGAGCGTGGACCATGAGCTGTCGGGCAACATCATCGACCTGTGCCCGGTCGGCGCGCTCAACAACAAGCCCTACCGCTACCGCGCGCGCGCCTGGGAGATGTCCCGGCACCCGCTGGTTTCGCCGCACGACTGCGCCGGCACCAACCTGTGGGGCCACGTGCTGCGCGGGCGCCTGATGCGCGTCGTGCCGCGCACCAACGACGAGATCAACGAGACCTGGATCGCCGACCGCGACCGCTTCAGCTGCGAGGGCCTGTACTCGGCGGACCGTGCCCACAAGCCGATGGTCAGGGAGGCGGGCGCCTGGCGCGAGGTGGACTGGGAGACCGCGCTGGAGACCGCCGCGAAGGGCCTGCAGGCGGTCGTTCGCGCGCACGGGTCGGGGCAGCTCGGCGTGCTGGTGTCGCCTGCGGCGACGGTGGAGGAAGCCTACCTCGCGGCGCGCATCGCGCGTGGTCTCGGATCAGAGAACGTGGATCACCGCCTGCGCCGCCAGGACGTCCGCGACCAGTCCGGTGACCCCGTGGCTCCCACGCTCGGCGTCGCCATCGCCGAGCTCGAACGCGCTGCAGCGGTGCTGCTCGTGGGTTGCGACGTACGGCGCGAGGTGCCCATCGTCGCGAACCGCATCCGCAAGGGCGCGGTGCGCCACGGAACCCGGGTTGCGTTCGTCAATCCGCGGCCGGTGGACGTGCTGTTCCCGGTCGAGGCCAGTTTCACCAGCAATGGTCACGGCATGGCGCAGCACCTCGCGGCGCTGCTCGCCGCGGCGCTGCGGACCGCCGGGCGTCCCGTCCCGTCCGCGCTGGCGCCGTCCCTCGAGGGCATCGTGCCGACCGTCGACCACGAGCGGGTCGCAGGGCAGCTCGCCCAGGGCGGGCTTCGCGTGATCCTGCTCGGAGCGCTGGCCGAGCGGCACGTCGCCTTCTCGGAAATCCGTGCGCTCGCCGCGGCGCTCGCGGAGGTCACGGGCGCAACGCTCGGCCAGCTTCCGGACGGCGGGAACGCGGTGGGGGCGTCGCTCGGCGGCGCGGTGCCGCATCGTGGCGTTGGTGGCCGCGCGGTCGCGAAGCCGGGCCTCGCGGCCGCGGAGATGATCAGCGCGCGCCTGCGAGGCTACCTGCTGGTGGGCGGCGTCGAGGGCGCGGACCTCGGTGCTGCGCAGGCGGCGGACGCCGCCCTGCGGGGCGCGCAGTGCGTCGTGGCCGTTACGCCCTACGCGGGCGACGAGCAGCTGGCGAACTGCTCGGTGATCCTGCCCGTGGCGGCCTTCGCCGAGACATCGGGAACGTGGGTGAACGTCGAGGGCCGCTGGCAGAGCGTCCCTGGCGCGGCGCGGCCTCCAGGCGAGGCCCGGCCCGCGTGGAAGGTCCTGCGCGTGCTCGGCAACCTGCTCGGGCTCGCGGGCTTCGAGTACCTGAGCTCCGAGGAGATCCGCGACGAGCTCGCGCGCGAGCTGAATGAGATCCCGGCCGCCGCAGCGGCCGCGACCTTCGCGCCGGGACGCCTCGCGGCGCTCGACGCGACGCGCGAGGTCGGGCTGTACGCGGTGGACGCCGTGGTGCGTCGTTCCGTACCGCTGCAGGAGACGGTGGAAGGCCGCTCGGGCGCCACTGGCGGTGCGACGTGATGGACTTCGTCGCCGGCACCTGGGCGGCATGGCCGGAGGGGCTGCGCCACACGCTCACGACCCTCGCCCAGATCCTCGCGGTCACGATCGTCGTGATCCTGTGCGTGGCCTACCTCACGCTCGCCGAGCGCAAGGTGATCGGCTACATGCAGGTCCGCATCGGCCCGAACCGAGTCGGACCGAAGGGCCTGCTGCAGCCGTTCGCCGACGTCATCAAGCTGCTGATCAAGGAAGTGGTCGTGCCGGCGCGCTCGAACCGCTTCCTGTTCGTCGTGGCACCGCTGCTCGCGCTCACGCCGGCATTCGCGGCCTGGGCGGTGATCTCACTGTGGCCCGGTTTCGCCATCGCGGACGTGGACGCGGGCGTGCTCTACGTGCTCGCACTCGCGGGCTTCGGCGCCTACGGCATCATCCTTGCGGGCTGGGCAACCAACTCCAAGTATGCATTCCTCGGGGCAATGCGCTCCGCGGCGCAGATCGTGGCTTACGAAATCGCGATGGGCTTCGCGCTGGTGGGCGTGGTGATGGCCGCGGGCACGCTCAACATCGGGAAGATCGTCGAGGCGCAGTCGGGCGGGCCGCTGTCGTGGTACTGGCTGTGGCTGTTCCCGCTGTTCCTCGTCTACTTCATCTCGGGCGTGGCGGAGACCAACCGCGCTCCGTTCGACGTGGCCGAGGGCGAGTCGGAGATCGTCGCGGGCTTCCACGTCGAGTACTCGGGGATCGCGTTCGCGCTGTTCTTCCTCACCGAGTACGCGAACATGATCCTGATCGCGGCGCTGACCGCGACCTTCTTCTTCGGTGGCTGGCTGTCCCCGTTCCAGGGTTACCCGCTGCTGGGCGACACTTTCCTCGCCGCGCCCGGGCTGCACTGGCTGGTCATCAAGATCTCGTTCTTCCTGTTCTGCTTCCTGTGGTTCCGCGCCACGTTCCCGCGCTATCGCTACGACCAGATCATGCGGCTCGGCTGGAAGGTCTTCATCCCGGTGACGCTGGTGTGGCTCTGCGTGGAGGCCGCCATGTGGATCTACAAGATCGGCCCGTGGGCCGCCTGAGGTCGCCGTGCGCAGCGTCCTGAAGACTTTCTTCCTCTACGAACTGCTGATCGGGCTGTCGGTCACGCTGAAGAACCTGTTCGCGCCGAAGGTCACGATCCAGTACCCGGAGGAGAAGACCCCGCAGTCGCCGCGCTTCCGAGGCCTGCACGCGCTGCGACGCTACCCGAACGGTCAGGAGCGCTGCATCGCCTGCAAGCTCTGCGAGGCGGTGTGCCCGGCGCTCGCGATCACCATCGAATCCGACGTCAGCGCGGACGGCACGCGCCGCACGACGCGCTACGACATCGATCTCTTCAAGTGCATCTACTGTGGATTCTGCGAGGAGGCCTGTCCGGTGGACGCGATCGTCGAGACACGCATCCACGAGTACCACATGGAGCACCGCGGCGAGAACATCATGACCAAGGACAAGCTGCTCGCCGTGGGCGAGCGCTACGAAGCCATGATCGCCGCGGACAAGGCGGCCGACGCGCCGTACCGCTGAGCAGGCAGCCACGATGATCGTCAACGTTCTCTTCTATGCGTTCGCTGCCCTGCTGGTGGTCGCCGCACTCGGCGTGATCACGGCCCGCAATCCGGTGCACTGTGCGCTCTTCCTGGTGTTCGCATTCGTCAACAGCGCCGTGCTCTGGTTGCTGCTCGAGGCGGAATTCCTCGCCATCACGCTGGTCGTCGTCTACGTCGGCGCGGTGATGGTGCTGTGGCTGTTCGTCGTCATGATGATGGACGTGGACGTCGAGAAGCTGCGGCAGGGCTTCACGCGCTACGCGCCGTTCGGTGCGCTGGTGGCGCTGATCGTCGTGGCGCAGATCGGCCTCGTGGTGTGGGTGCGCGGGCTCGGGCTCCCGGAGGGCGAGGGACCGGCGCCGCTGCCCGCCGGGCACTCGAACACGCAGGCCCTTGGCGAACTGCTCTACACGCAGTACCTGTACCCGTTCGAGGTCGCGGCGGTGATCCTGCTCGTCGCGATCGTCGCGGCGATCACGCTCACCATGCGCCGCCGGCCGGGCCAGAAGCTGCAGAACGTCGGCAAGCAGGTCGCGGTCCGCGCCGAGGACCGCGTCCGGATCGTCAAGATGGACGCGGAGGGCCGGCAGTGATCCCGCTCTCCCACGTGCTGCTGCTGTCGGGGATCCTGTTCAGTCTCGCGGTGGCAGGCATCTTCATCAACCGCAAGAACGTCCTGCTGCTGCTGATGTGCATCGAGCTGATGCTGCTGGCCGTGAATTTCAATTTCATCGCCTTCGCGCGCCACCTCGGTGATCTCGGGGGGCAGGTGTTCGTGTTCTTCATCCTGACGGTGGCGGCGGCGGAGTCCGCGATCGGGCTCGCCATCCTGGTCGTGCTGTTCCGGCAGCGTCGCAGCATCAACGTCGACGATCTCGACGCGATGAGGGGCTGAGCCGTGGAACAGGTGTTGCTCGCCATCGTGCTCGCGCCACTCGTTGCGGCAATCGTCGCGGGATTCCTCGGCCGCCAGATCGGCCGCGCCGGGGCGCACACCGTGACGATACTGGGTGTGGCTGTGTCGTTCGCGCTGTCGGTCAAGGTGTTCTGGGGACTGTTGCAGGGCGCGCCTGTCTTCGACGGTCCTGTCTACACCTGGCTGGTGAGCGACGGCATCCGCATGGAGGTCGGTTTCCTGGTCGACCGCCTGAGTGCGCTCATGATGGTGGTCGTCACCTTCGTCTCGCTGATGGTGCACGTCTACACCATCGGCTACATGCACGACGACCCCGGCTACACGCGGTTCTTCTCCTACATCTCGCTGTTCACGTTCGCGATGCTGATGCTCGTGATGTCGAACAACCTGCTGCAGCTGTTCTTCGGCTGGGAGGCGGTGGGCCTCGTGTCCTACCTGCTGATCGGCTTCTGGTACACGCGGCCGTCGGCGATCTTCGCCAACATGAAGGCGTTCATCGTCAACCGCGTGGGCGATTTCGGCTTCCTGCTCGGCATCGCAGGGCTCGCGTACCTGACCGGATCGCTGCATTACGCCGAGATCTTCGCCCAGGCGGACAAGATCGCCGCGAGCACCTTCGAGCTGATTCCCGGCATGGCGTGGTCGGCCGTGACGGTGATCTGCATCTGCCTGTTCATCGGCGCGATGGGCAAGTCGGCCCAGGTGCCGCTGCACGTGTGGTTGCCCGACTCGATGGAAGGCCCGACGCCGATCTCGGCCCTGATCCACGCGGCCACCATGGTCACTGCGGGCATCTTCATGGTGGCGAGGATGTCGCCGCTGTTCGAGCTGTCGGAGACGGCCTTGAACTTCGTCATCGTGATCGGAGGCACGACGGCGCTGTTCATGGGTTTCCTCGGCATCGTCAGCAACGATATCAAGCGGGTCGTGGCCTACTCGACGCTTTCTCAGCTCGGCTACATGACGGTGGCGCTCGGTGTGTCGGCGTATGCCGGCGCGATCTTCCACCTGATGACGCACGCGTTCTTCAAGGCGCTGCTGTTCCTCGCCGCCGGCTCGGTGATCATCGCGATGCATCACGAGCAGGACATGCGGAAGATGGGCGGCCTGAAGAAATACATGCCCATCACGTACTGGACCTGCCTGATCGGCGCGCTGGCCCTGATCGGCTTCCCGGCGTTCTCCGGGTTCTTCTCCAAGGACGCCCTGATCGAGGCGGTCGGGCTCTCGACGCTGCCGGCCGCCCGCTACGGCTACTGGTGCGTGCTGATCGGAGTGTTTGTCACGGCTTTCTACACGTTCCGCCTCGTGTTCATGACCTTCCACGGAACGCGAACGCATGGACGAGCACACCCGGGAGCACCTGCACGAGAGTCCGTGGGTGGTGACTCTGCCGCTCGTGCTGCTCGCCATTCCGTCCGTGGTGATCGGCTGGCCGGTGGTCGGGGCCGTGCTGTTCGGCGACTATTTCGGCAACGCGGTCTATGTGGCCCCCGCGCACGACGTGCTGGCGCGCCTCGGTGAGCACTACCACGGCCCGTGGGCGTTCGTGCTGCACGGTCTGGAGTCGCCGATCCTCGGGCTCGCGACGGCCGGCGTCATGCTCGCCTGGTACCTCTACGTCAGGCAGCCGCAGCTCGCCGAGCGTCTGCGGGGGCGGGCAGGGTGGCTCTACACGCTGCTCGACAACAAGTACTACTTCGATGCGTTCAACGAGCGCGTCATCGCCGGCGGCAGCCGCGCACTCGGCCGCCTCCTGTGGCGCGGCGGCGACGTCGCACTGATCGACGGCGCGGCGGTCAACGGCTCGGCGCGGATTGTCGGCTGGCTGGCCAACGCCGCCCGGGGCGTCCAGACCGGCTATCTGTATCACTACGCCTTCGCGACGATCATCGGCCTCTCGGCGCTGCTCGCGTGGCTCCTCTGGGTGAGCTGACCCATGCAAGCGGACTGGCCCATCCTGAGCGTGCTCCTCTGGCTGCCGATCGCGGCGGGAGCGCTGCTGCTGCTGATCGGCGAGCGCAGTGCAGCGGCGGCCCGCTGGATCGCGCTGGCGGCATCGGTCGCGACGTTCATCGCCAGCGTGGTCCTGTGGCGCGACTTCGACACCAGCACGGCCGCGATGCAGTTTGTGGAGCGCGAGCCCTGGATCGGGGCGTTCAACGCCTGGTACCACCTCGGCGTCGACGGCATCTCGATGCCGCTGATCGTGCTCACCGCATTCGTCACCCCGCTGGTCGTGATCGCGGGCTGGACGGTCATCGAGAAGCGGCCCGCGCAGTACCTCGCGTCGTTCCTGATCCTCGAGGGCCTCATGATCGGCGTCTTCGCGGCGCTCGACGCGATGCTCTTCTACGTGCTGTGGGAAGCGATGCTCATCCCGATGTTCGTGATCATCGGCGTGTGGGGCGGCCCGCGGCGCGTGTACGCGACCGTCAAGTTCTTCCTCTACACGTTCCTCGGCTCGGTGCTGATGCTGGTGGCCCTGGTCTACCTGTACCTGCAGGGCGGCAGCTACGCGATCGCCGACCTGCAGGCGCTGCCGCTGTCGATGCGCGAGCAGGTGCTCGTCTTCACGGCCTTCCTCGTGGCATTCGCCGTCAAGGTCCCGATGTGGCCGGTGCACACCTGGCTGCCAGACGCCCACGTCGAGGCGCCGACGGGCGGCTCGGTGATCCTGGCCGCCATCATGCTCAAGATGGGCGGTTACGGCTTCCTGCGCTTCAGCCTGCCCATCGCGCCGGACGCGAGCCGGGAGCTCGACTGGCTGATCATCGCGCTGTCGCTGATCGCGGTGGTCTACATCGGCCTCGTCGCGCTCGTGCAGCAGGACATGAAGAAGCTGATCGCCTATTCGTCCATCGCGCACATGGGCTTCGTGACGCTGGGCGCCTTCACGGCGTTCCAGATTGTCGCCAACACGGGCAGCGTGCAGGGTGCGGCGATGGGTCTCGATGGCGCCATGGTGCAGATGATCTCCCACGGCCTCGTCTCGGGCGCGTTGTTCTTCTGCATCGGGGTGCTCTACGACCGCATGCACAGCCGCCAGATCGCCGATTACGGTGGCGTGATCAACACCATGCCCGCATTCGGCGCGTTCATGGTGCTGTTCGCGATGGCCAACGCCGGGCTTCCCGGCACGTCTGGCTTCGTCGGCGAGTTCCTGGTGATCCTCGCGAGCTTCCGCGCCAGCTTCTGGTACGCATTCCTCGCGGCCTTGACGCTGATCCTCGGCGCCGCCTACACGCTGTGGCTCGTGAAGCGGGTCGTCTTCGGACCAGTCGGCAACGAGCAGGTCGCACAGCTGCAGGACCTCAACGGACGCGAGTACCTCGTGCTCGGCGTGCTGGCGGTGGCGGTGCTGGCGCTCGGCCTCTGGCCGGCGCCGCTGCTCGAAGTCATGCGACCCACGATCGAGCAGCTGGTGCAGCAGTTGATGCTGACGAAGCTGTAGGACCATGAATCCCGCATCCATCACCCGCCTCGACCTGATGCTCGCCGCGCCCGAGATCTTTCTGCTGGCCGCGGTCTGCGTGATCCTGCTCGTGGACCTGTTCCTCGAGGACGGGCAGCGCGTGGTCACGTTCGTGCTGTCGCTGGTTGCACTGGCAGGCGCCGCCTGGATCACGGCCCGCACCGGCGTGGAGGTCCGCACCGTCGCGTGGCACGGCACCTACGTCGCGGATCCGCTCGGCACGCTGCTGAAGGTCGTCGCGTACGGCGCGGTCGCCGTGGTGTTCCTCTATTCGTACGGATACCTCTACGCGCGGCAGCTGCTAAAGGGTGAGTTCTTCGTGCTCGGGCTGTTCGCGCTGCTCGGCATCATGGTGCTGATCTCCGCCAACAGCCTCGTGACGCTCTACCTGGGCGTCGAGCTTCTGGCGCTGTCGCTGTACGCGCTGGTGGCGTTCAACCGCGACTCCGGTGTGTCGGCCGAGGCCGCGATCAAGTACTTCGTGCTGGGCTCGATCGCCTCGGGCGCGCTGCTCTACGGCATGTCGATGATCTACGGTGTCACCGGCTCGCTGCAGCTCGGTCAGGTGAGCGACGCCGTCATGGGCTTCGGGCCGAACCAGATCGGCCTGCTGTTCGGGCTCGCGTTCATCATCGTAGGCATCGCGTTCAAGTTCGGCGCCGTTCCGTTCCACATGTGGGTGCCGGACGTCTACCACGGCGCGCCCACGCCGGTGACGCTGCTGCTGAGCTCCGCACCGAAGCTCGCCTCGTTCGCGCTCGCATTCCGGTTGCTCGCGGAAGGGCTCGGCGGCCTGCACGACGGCTGGCAGGACATGCTCGTGGTGGTGGCGGTGCTGTCGATGGCCCTGGGCAACGTGGTCGCCATCGCGCAGACGAACCTCAAGCGCATGCTCGCGTACTCCACGATCTCGCACGTGGGCTTCATCCTGATGGGCATCCTCGCGGGCACCAGCGAGGGCTACCGGGCGGCGCTCTACTACACGATCACCTACGTGATCATGGCAATCGGCGCATTCGGCATGATCATTCTGCTGTCGCGCCGGGGATTCGAGGCCGACCGCCTGGACGACTTCAGGGGCCTCAACGCGCGCAGCCCGTGGTTCGCGGCCGTGATGCTGATGATCATGTTCAGCATGGCCGGCGTACCGCCGTTCGTAGGATTCTGGGCCAAGCTGGCCGTGATCCAGGCGGCGCTCAACGTGGGCCTGCTCTGGCTCGCAGTGGTGGCCGTGGTGTTCTCCGTGATCGGCGCCTACTACTACCTGCGGGTCGTGAAGGTCATGTATTTCGACGAGCCGGTGCAGCGCGCCCCGCTGGAGGGCAGCGCCTCGTTCCGGTTCGTGCTGAGCGCCAACGGGCTTGCCGTACTGTTGCTCGGGATATACCCGGGTCTGCTGCTCGCGTTATGCGCCCGTGTACTGCCGTAGTGCGGACGAACTTCGCAGATGGCGACCGTCGTGGCTGTGCAAAGGCGCATGCCATGAGATCATCCACCAACGTCTTTCCTTGAGGCCCGACTGCATGCGCAATCTCCTCGTCCTGATCGCCATTGCCCCGCTTTTCGCCCTTGCGTCGGAACCCGCGCAACAGCCTCGGCCGAACGCAGAGCAGCAGCCTGCGTCCGCCGCGGTCGCGGCTGCTCCCGCCCAGGAGCCCGCGACGGCGCCTGCGCCCGTCGCGGCGACTGCCGCAGCGGCTGCTCCGGCGGCAGTGTCTGAGGCAGATCCGGCCGATCCTGCTGCGGCGGCCGCCGCAGCTGCAGTCAGCAGCGACTTCATCGCCCCTGCTGGCTATCGCAAGAAGACTTTCGGCGAAAAGACGTTGTACTGCCGCAGCGACACCCCGGTCGGCACGCGCTTTGCGAAGGAGTACTGCTATTCGCAGGCCGACCTCCAGCGCATGGAAGCGAGTAAGCGCACTTTGCAGCAGGAGGTCGACCGCAACCGCCGCACCTGCGCCGGGGGAGGGTGCTCTGGCGGCGGTGGCTGATACGCCCGCCACAGCCGAACCGGTCGCCGTGACCCGCGTGCTTGAAAGAGCTTCACCTGCTCTGTATCATGAGCGGCTCGATTGCGGGGTGGAGCAGTCTGGCAGCTCGTCGGGCTCATAACCCGAAGGTCGCAGGTTCAAATCCTGCCCCCGCTACCATCGAATCGAAGCGAACGGCCCCTCTGGGGCCGTTTTGCTGTCCGGGGCAAGCAGATCCGCCTGGCATGTTCGTGCTGCTGCTTGACACCGCCTCCGCACCGGTTGCACATCGCCACATGAGGTCACAACTGGCCGATGCTGCTCGCCGCAGCTTGAGCGACGACGTCAAGCGTATGACGCCGGAGCAGCGGCTGGCCGCGTTCCTGGCTCACTGCCAACTCATGGCGCAGCTTCACGGCGCAGGCGTAGCAGTCCAGCAAAGCCCTCGACACGTGGCGGCGCGAAATGCGGGCTAGCGCTCCGGGCCAGTCAGCGCTGCTGATGGCGGACGTCGCCGAGTTCCTCACCGCGCAAGGAGTTCGGTATGCCGTCATCGGTGCGATGGCGGCGGCAGTGCACGGGGTCGTACGGGCCAGTCTCGATGCCGACGCTGTCGTGGCACTGCAGGTTCGCGAGGCGCAGACCCTGCGGCAGTCCCTCGCCGAGGAGGGTTACGAGGCCGCTCTCAGGGTCGGCGATGCCGATGATCCGATCCCGGCTCTGCTCGAAGTCAGGGACGGCCACGGTAACCGCGTCGATCTCCTGGTCGGCCTGCGCGGCATGGACCCCGAACTTCTGAACCGCACGCGGCAGGTCAGGCTCGCGGAAGCGCTCCTGGAGATCGTCGGTCGGGAGGACTTAATCGCGATGAAGGCGTTCGCCGGCGGACCGGTCGACCTGGCGGATGCGCGTGCAGTTATCGAGCAGGATCGCGGGTCACTTGATGTGGAGTTGTTGCGTCGTTTGGCGCACCGATTCGGTCGCGAGACGGCGAAAGCCGTTGAGCTCCTCATCGGCGCCGTGGACTGAAGCGTCCCTGGGGAAGATGCCAATCATCGGGATTGCTCGGATCCGTAGCACGCCCCCGCTACCGGCGCATTCGAAGCGAACGGCCCCGCTGGGGCTGTTTTGATTTGCAGCGTCTTGTACCGCATGCACCTCGGCTTTTGAGGTGCCCTGCGGAAGGTCCTGATTCATGTTTCGCTGATTAGCGAAATACTTCCGCTATGGTTACCAAGCCCCTTGGCGCGTCGCCGGACGAGGTTTTCAAGGCCCTCGGAAACTCCGGACGTCTGACTCTCGTTCGGACGCTGATGGACGGGGAGCGCTGCGTCTGCGATCTCGTGCACGCAGTCGGGCTCGGCTGGTCCACCACGTCGAAGCATCTGGACATCCTCCGCGAGGCAGGAGTCGTCTCCAGCGACAAGCGCGGACAAAAGATCTTCTACCGCCTCGAGCTGGAGTGCGTATCTCACTTCATCCATTGCCTCGACAGGGCACGACTCGGCCGTTCCTCGGCGCGGACCGCCTGCGACTGCGCCTGACTTTTCCGACGGAGGCCGCCATGGCCACCCTCACGCTGAACTCGTCCGCTCGGCACGAACTCAAGGTCTTCGGCTGGCTTGCTGCTGCTTTCAGCCACGTCTATTTCCTGCCAGTCGGCACGCCCCGATTTGACGGTGCAGTGACCGAGGCCCTGGAACTCACGAAGTGGTACGCGCGCGAGCACGTGGTGCTCTGCCTGCTGCCCGCGTTCTGGATCGCGGGCGCGATCGCCGCTTTCGTATCTCAGGCTTCGGTGATGCGCTACCTCGGCCCGACCGCACCGAAACCCTTGGCCTATGGCGTGGGCTCCGTCTCCGGCACGATCCTGGCGGTCTGTAGCTGCACGGTACTGCCGCTGTTCCAGGGCATCTACCGCATGGGTGCGGGCCTCGGTCCCGCCACGGCGTTCCTCTATTCAGGGCCCGGCGATCAACGTGCTCGCGATCATCACTGACCGCCAAGGTGCTCGGCGCGCCGCTAGGCATCGCCCGGGCCGTGGGTGCAGTCTCGTTCGCGATCGTCATCGGGCTGCTGATGGCAACGATCTTCCGGCGCGAGGAGCAAGCGAAGATTGCGGCGCGGCGGCACTGCCGGAGCCGGAGGCCGGTCGGCCCTTGTGGCAGACGGCGACGTTCTTCGCGGTGCAGTTGGGCATCCTCGTGTTCGCGAACTGGGGAGCCGCCGCACAGACCACGGGATTCTTCGCGGCCGTCTACGCCGTCAAGTGGTGGCTCACATCGGCGCTCGGCCTGACCCTCGCCGCTTGCTGCTGTGGCGTTGGTTCAAGCTCGAGCCGCTGCGCATCGCCGGGGTCACGGTCGTGTCGCTATTGGTTGCACTGGCCGTTCCCGGCCATCCGACGTGGCCCTTTCTCGTCGCGGTGCTCGGGTTGGCCTGGCTCACGGCCGGCCGCACCGACGAGGCCGGCGAGTGGTTCAACCAGGCCTGGAGCTACACGAAGCAGATCGTGCCGCTGCTGCTGGCGGGCGTACTGGTGGCCGGCTTCCTGCTCGGTCGGCCCGGCCACGAGGGCCTGATTCCGTCGGCCTGGATCAGCGGGCTCGTGGGCGGCAATTCCGTCGCAGCCAACCTGTTTGCCGCGGTGTCAGGTGCGTTCATGTACTTCGCCACTCTCACCGAGGTGCCCATCGTGCAGGGCCTGGTCGGCAGTGGGATGGGCGCCGGGCCGTCGCTGGCCCTGCTGCTGGCCGGGCCGGCGCTCAGCCTCCCCAGCATGATCGTGATCAACTCGATCCTCGGCCCGAAGAGGACGGCCACCTACATCGCCCTCGTCATCGTCATGGCGGCGATCTGTGGCTGGGCGTATGGAATGCTGATGTCCTGATGCGGGCATCGCCCGCAGGAGACGACGATGAAGATCCAGATCCTCGGTTCGGGCTGCGCGAAGTGCCGGCATTCACGGCGATCGCAGAGCAGGCGGCGCAGGGACCTCGGCATCCAGTACGACCTCGAGAAAGTCACCGACATGAAGCGCTATCCCGAGTTCGGCGTGATGTTCACCCCGGCGCTCGTGATCGACGGGGTCGTGAAGCTCAGCGGCAAGGTGCCTTCGCTGGATGAGGCGAAGAAGCTCTTGATCTGACGAAGAAGAAATTCCTGGGACGGGCGCTGCTCGCACTCGCGACCGTCGCGTGCGCTGCGCCACCTGCGTACGGATCGAGCGGCTCACCCGGGACTGCCGCGAGCGCAACGTTGCGCCAGAGTTCCAGAGCGACTGGATCCAGTTCTGTACCGTCAGCTTGGAGGGGCCCGGCAACAAGCATTTCATCCTGGGCTACCGGCTCATCAGCAGGACCGTCATCGTCTCCGACCTCGCGAATGGGAGGAGGTCCGCTGGAAGAACCTGCAGAAGGTCTTTACAAAGCAGAAGGAGGAGGGTGCCTTCGAGGCGCATGTCGTGGATGCCGGGCGACCCTCGGCGTGATCAGCGACGCCGCAGGCCGCGCCACGGCGTACGCGATTGTCGGTTTGCTGGTGGCGTCGGGTATTGCAGCGGCGCCGACGGCCTCCGGCCTCCTGCAGACGGCACTGGAGCCGTTCATCGGGCCATTCCTGATCCTTGCGGGCCTGCTGCTGCGGTGGATTCCGCTGAACCTGAATCTTGGTCCGGCGAAGCCTGGTGTCACCGAGGGCTTGGCCGATCGCGGTCTGCCAGGCGCATTCCTGCTGGGCGTAAGGTTCGCGGTCACCTTCAGCGCGACGTCTGCGATCCTGTTCATCGGCAGCCTGTTGCCGCAGACATCGAATGCATGGTTGATCGTCGGAATCGGCACCTACCTGACGCGCTCCGGTTGACCCGGCGTAATGCGGGGCTTGGGCGGTTCCGGTCTGCCCTCGACGGTCAAGATGCCTGCCGCGACAAGTTCGGCCTTCAATTCGGCCGATATTTCGAACCGGAGACCTTCGCCGGTGAGATCCGCAAGAGCCGGGATGCGGATGCCGCAGCAATGACCCTCGACCCGGAAGGTCTCCGGGTCGATCGCTGGACCTTTGATATCCGTCATGAATGCCCCGGGAGAGCGATCACTCTGGCTGACGTTGCCAGTCCGTTCACATTATCCGTCCAGCACCTCGACAGGCGCATCCGTGGAAGAGGGTGTCGCCGGCCTGCGGGGAAAGGACCCGGAGGCGTGAACCGAACGCGGCAGGTCGAACTGGCCGGAGAAACGCAGGAGCGTCTCCGCCGCGAGGACTTCGTCGCCATGAAGGCGTTCGCCGGCGTACCCGCAGACCTTGCGGACGCAAGCGTAGCGCTATTTCCGGATCGTTCGTCGCTCGACCTCGATCTGCTGCGTCCGGTGCCGAGTCGGGGCTGCGCCGGTCAGGCAGGCTCCTGCAGGGTGATGGCAGAGGGACGGTCGGGATGAGGCGCTCGTGGATATCACCCGGACCACGCGCCGGGGCTCTTCTTTCTGCACTCGACCGACACGAGGCGCGGCAGGATCGCTGGCAGTTACGACGGCGTCCCCGACGACTCTGGAGCGGAGACCCGATGCGATCGCAGCGCGGGCCGCAGGCCGTGCGACCGCGCAGTTGCTTGCGCCAGCGCGCCGACCGGCGTATATCGCAGCGTAATCGCCGGCTGGATGCGGCGAAATCGATAACAAAGCAGGGGAGATCATCATGCGGCTCAAAACCCATTTGCGTGGCGTGATCTGCTTGACTGGCCTGGTCGCGCTGAGCCCCGAGGCAGGCGCGACCTCCGTGATCACCAACGGGTCGTTCGAGCTGCCGGCGTTCACGTTCACCATCTACTACATCCGCAACACCACGAACCCGACCGGCTGGAGCCGGACCGGTGGGACGATCGCGTGGCACACGAACCTTCAAGGCTTCAATCCGAGCGACGGCCAGCAGTTCCTCGAACTCGAAGGCTTCACCGCGCAGCTCTACCAGTCGTTCCCGACCACCCCGGGCGCCGAGTACACGGTCAGTTTCGACTATGCGCCGCACGGAAACGTGAGTGGCGTAGACGACGCCGTCAGCGTGCGGATCGATGGCATCGAGCGCCACTACGTCGACGGGAGTGCGGCGGTATTGGTGCCGCTTGTTTGGACGAAGCAGAGCTTCACCTTCGTGGCCACATCGTCCAGCACCGAGCTGCGCTTCGTCGACGGCGGACCCGTCAACGGCATCAACGGCGGGTTCCTCGACAACGTCAAGGTGGAGCCCACCGTGGATCCGGTTGCGCTCAAGCTCAGCGTCGCCACGGTGGCGGGATGCAAGAGCGTGACCGGCACGGTGACGCTGCCGTTCCCGGCTCCGGCGGAGGGCAAGACCGTGACGATCGCCGACACGCTCGCGTCGGCTACCGCGCCGGTGTCGGTCACGTTTGCGGCCGGGGCGAGCAAGAAGACCTTCTCGATCAAGACGGCGGCCGTGCTCGCGCTCGAGAGTGGCTCGGTGAGCGCCACGCTCGACGGTTTCACCGCGAGCCAGGACCTCGCGGTGCGGCCGATCGGCATGCTGTCGCTGGCCTACAAGCCGAGCTCCGTCGCAGGCGGCAACCCGGTGGTCGGCACGGCCAAGCTCGAGTGCAAGGCGGCGCCGGGGCCGATCGAGGTGGTGCTGGCGAGCAGCAACCCGGCGGTGGCGAATCCGGTCGCGACGAGCGTGTTCGTGCCCCAGGGCCTGCAGTCGGCGACGTTCGACATCACGACCAGCCCGGTGCTGGCCAAGGCGACGGCGAGCATCTCGGGCACGGCCAACGGCATCAAGAAGACCAAGGTGCTGACGGTGAACCCGGCGGCCTCGGTCAGCCCGACCAGCCTCAAGTTCGGCAACGTGGTAGTCGGCACCACGAGCCCGGTGCTCGGTGCGACGCTGCAGAACAAGGGCATCGCGTCGTTCGCGGTCACCGGCATCAGCCTCACGGGCAGCTCGGCGCCGCTGTTCGCGCAGACGAACGACTGTCCGGCGACGCTGGCGGCGGGGGCCTCGTGCACGATCGGCGTGACGTTCTCGCCGACGGTGGCGGCCGCGAAGTCGGCGAAGCTCAGCATCGCGACCAGCGCCACCACCGCACCACTCAGCGTGTCGCTGTCGGGTACGGGTCTGTAGCCACCGCGGCGGTGTACCTGGCGTGCAGATCGGGCGGGTCGCGGACGCGCGGTGCGGGTGGCGGCGCGGTCGTCGGCTCGCCGCTGAGTGCGCGAACCCTTCCCGGGGTCAGTCCCTGGCGACCTTCCGTGAGAGCAGAAGAAGTGTCGGCCCCACGAAGAATGCCTTGCCGAGGAAGTACAGGCCGATGCCGGTTCCGATCGGATCATCCCTGTCGAAGCCACCGTAGATCAGGATCCACAAGCCACCTGCAAAGCAGAGCGCCGACGCGATGCCTGCGAACCATCTCCAGCGTTTGCCCACGACACCTTCCTCCTCTCGGGGCTGCACGAGCGGGGCGGTTGAACTGCATGCCGCGTTGAGCGTGCCACGGCGCTCCGAATCGCCCCAAGCCCTGGACGCTGCAATCGGAATTTGACCTTGCCAGCAGGGACCATACGCGACTCTGCCCCTCGCGCAATCCGGGAATGGTGACGCGCAGTTCGGCCGGGTCATGGCCCCGTCCTCGCGGGCCTCAGCGCGCGGCGAACGCCGTTCGAATCGCTTCCTTGGTGCGCTCGACGGCTGGCAGCGGGTAGGCGTCCCGGTTCCAGTGCAGGTACAGCGAATGCCCCAGGGGCACCGGCGTGTCGACGATGCGCAGCAGCCCGGCGTCGAGTTCGGGCGAGAAATAGAACCGCGGCGCGGCCGTGAATACCCGTGCGCTCTTCTGGACGATGCGGGCGAGCATGCTCGGATCGGAGCACAGGATCCGGCCCGGAAGGTTCTCGATATCGATGCCGTACTCACGCTTGATCGCGTCCAGGTAGTGCTTTTCGGTGACCGGCAACGCGATCGGGAACTTGAACAGGCCGGGAATCGTGGCGGGGGGATCGGCGCACAACGGATGGTCGGGACGCGCGACGACGATGATGTCGGTTTCCAGCAGCAGTTCGGAGGCGACCACGGGATGATCCCCGTCCAGGGCCGGGCAGACGATCAGGTCCAGCTCGCGCCGCAGCAGACCGTCGGCGAGCTGGATCGTGGGGGCGGAGAGCACGTCGAGACTGATGCTCGGAAACTGGTCGGAGATGCCGATGATGATGTCGGGGAACATGATGCGCGACGGCACTGGCGAGACCCCGATCCTCACCAGCCCGCCCTTGCCCGACGCAAGCCGCTTCGCTTCCTCCGCGAGTCGCCCGGCCTCGCAGGCCATCGTGGCCACCCTCCGGGCGATGAACAGTGCGAGTTCCGTCGGTTGCGACTGGCCGCGGCTGCGGTCGAACAGCTGTGCTCCGAGCTGGTCCTCGAGGTGCGAGACCCGGTTGCCGAGCGTGGGCTGCGTGACCCCGAGCAACGCAGCCGCCTTGCGCAGGCTGCCTGCCTCGCAGATCACCCTGACGTCCAGGAAATCGCGGATGTTCACTTGGCCCCCTCGACGGCGCGGTGATAACCCAAGTTATCACCGTTCGTTGATCTTCGGTATTCCAGCAGCCGCCGTGGGTTCATAGAGTTGCCGGACTCTGGCCGCCCTGGCGATCACGCCGTGGCGGTCGGTGCCGAGGAACGCGCCTGCCTCGGCGCGGGAGTTCGTCGGCCTGTCAGCCGCACCGCATCGGAGGCTTGGGGGGATTCCTGCCATGGACCATGCAGATAAGCCAGTCTGGCCTCCGGCCGTAACGCATCCCGGAAGGAAGCGACGACCGTCCCGTCGACCGGCTGGCATCGAGGCCCTGGCGGCGGGAGTCGTCGGTCTCAGCATCGTGCTCGCGCCGGTTGCGCAGGCCGATGACGGTGGCAAGAGCGTCTACCTGCTCGGCAAGCGTGGCCCGCTCGCCGCGTTCGTGCCGAAGCCGGGCATCTATCTCACGAACGACGTGTATTACTACGACGCCAGCAGCAGCGACCTGCTGCCGTTCGGCGGCGACCGCCTCGTCCAGGACGTGTCTGCGCAGGCCCTGATGGATATTCCGCAATTCACCTGGGTTACCGATGTCACGGTTGCTGGCGGGCGACTGGCGTTCAGCCTGCTCACGCCGTTCGGCAAAGTCGACGTGGACGGCAAAGGCGCGGTGGAGTTGCCGAACGGCGGCACCAGCCCTACCGTCAACCTCTCCGATTCGGACAGCGGATTCGCAGATCCGGTCGTGGGCGGCTCGGTCGGCTGGAAGCATCGTGAGGGCGACAAGTTCCGGGCCTGGAGCGTGTACTCGTCGGTGTGGATCCCGATCGGTTCCTACGAACTCGGGCGGCTCGCCAACCTGAGCAGCAACCGCTGGGCGCTCGACGTCGGCGCCGCCTACACGATGGCCAACTTCAAGGGCGGCCGTGAGTTCTCGTCGGTACTGGGATTTACTTTCAACGGCGACAACCAGGACACCGACTACAGCAGCGGCACGGACTTCCACCTGGAGATATCCGGGCGTCAGCACCTGCCGAACAACTGGGCGTTCGGGATCGTGGGCTACTGGTTCCAGCAGTTGACCGCCGACAGCAACGGCCCGGCCATCCTCGGCGATTTCAAGGGTCGGGTCTTCGGCGTCGGACCCGAGATCGCCTACCAGTTCCCCGGCAAGGTGCACCCGGTCGGGGTCGACCTGCGCTGGTATCACGAGTTCGGCGCCGAGAATCGTCTCGAGGGCGACGGCGTGTTTCTCACTGTGTCGGTGCCGCTCCGCATCAAGCCGCCCCGCAACACGAGCGAGGACTGGACCGAGGCCGAATCGGCGCAGTAGAGGCCCTGACCTCGGAAGCACCAGGCGCGGCCAGAGGGTGATTGGTCGGCATCGATGCCCGATGTGCACGCATGGACATTCGAACTCTGCATTTGACTCGCGAGGAGATGACGATGAACCAGCGCAACATGTCTCGCATCCACCATGGGGCGGCGATTGCGGCGGCAGTCGCGTTTGTGCTGGCTGCGAGCGCCGGTCCCGTGCTGGCGCAGAAGCTGATCGACGATTACGAAGCAGCGCCCGCGCCCACGGCCAAAGCGGAGTTGTCGGTGGCGACCCGGAACTACTCGCCGTACGCCAATCGCAAGTATCCGACCCAGGTGTACTGGGGGGACACGCACCACCACACCTCGAATTCGGGCGACGGCTTCGCGGCGGGCGATCGCCTGACGCCCGAGGACTCGTACCGTTTCGCCCGCGGTGAGGAAGTCATTTCGTCGACGGGCGTGCCGGTGAAGCTGTCGCGTCCGCTCGATTTTCTCGTCGTCTCGGACCATGCGGAAGGTCTCGGCCTGATGCAGGAGGTCTACAAGGGCAATCCGGCGTTCGTCTCCGACCCGACCTTGGCGCAGTGGAGCAAGGGGATGAAGGCCGGCGGTGACGAAGCGGCCGCGACGCAGACCGAAGTGACCAAGGCCCAGGCGATGGGCACGTTGCCTGCCCCGATCAAGGACCCGAAGGTCGTCGGACCGATCATGAAGTCCGTCTGGCAGGAGTACACGGCAACCGCGGAGAAGTACAACGAGCCCGGCCGCTTCACCGCGATGATCGGTTACGAGTGGACCTCGGTGCCGGGCGGCAACAACCTGCACCGCAACGTGCTGTTCCGCGACGGCAAGGACAAGGCCGACCAGGTCTTCCCGTTCTCCGCCTGGCAGAGCGAGGACCCCGAGAAGCTCTGGGCGTGGATGGATGCCTACGAGAAGAAGACCGGCGGCCGGATGCTCGCCATCCCGCACAACGGCAATCTCTCGAACGGACGCATGTTCGAGCTGACCGACTTCTCCGGCCAGCCGCTCACGCGCGACTACGCCGAACGGCGCGCGCGCTGGGAAGTGCTGCAGGAAATCGTCCAGACCAAGGGCAACAGCGAGACGCACCCAGGCATCTCGCCCAACGATGAGTTTGCGGGTGACATGGGCATCGCCGGCTGGGAGTACGGCAACCTGACGCTCACCGACAAGCCGCTGTCGCGCGAGATGATGCCGACCAACTACCTGCGCGCAGGCCTGCTGCGCGGCATGGAGCAGGAAGCAAAGCTCGGCGTGAATCCGTTCAAGTTCGGGTTCGTCGGCAGCACCGACGTGCACAACTCGCTCACGGCGATCGAGGAAGACAATTTCTACGGCAAGATGCCCTACCAGGAGCCGAGCCCGACCCGCTGGGAGCACGTCTCGAAGCAGGGTTTCGGCAAGACGCGCTACACATGGCACTACCTCGGGGCCGGCTATGCCGCCGTGTGGGCGACGGCGAATACGCGCGAAGCGCTGTGGGACGCGATGCAGCGCAAGGAGGTCTATGGCACCTCCGGCACACGGATGACGGTGCGCTTCTTCGGCGGCTGGGACTACCAGCCCGCCGACGCCCGCAGCCGCAGCCTTGCGGACGTCGGCTACGCGAAGGGCGTGCCGATGGGCGGCGATCTCACGAAGGCGCCGGCGGGCAAGGCGCCGACGTTCCTCGTGGCGGCGCGCAAGGACCCGATGTTCGGCAATCTCGACCGCATCCAGATCGTGAAGGGCTGGCTCGGCAAGGACGGCAAGGCACACGAGCGCATCTATGAGGTGGCCTGGGGCGACGCCGACCGTCGCAAGCCCGGCAAGGACGGCAAGCTGCCGCCGGTTGGCAATACCGTCGACGTCGCGACCGCGACGTGGACGGACACGATCGGCGATCCTGAACTCGCGGGAATGTGGCAAGACCCGGACTTCGATCCGTCGTTGCGCGCGTTCTATTACGCACGCGTGATCGAGATCCCGACGCCGCGCTGGACCGCCTACGACCAGGTGCGCTTCGGCATCAAGATGTCGCCCGAGGTGCCGATGATGCAGCAGGAGCGCGGCTGGACCTCGCCGATCTGGTACACGCCGGGCAAGTGAAAATCACTTGAACTGGAGGACTCGATCATGAAACCAACGTCATGGCACTGGATCACCGGCGCGCTGCTTGCCGCAACCGCGGCCATCGCAAGCGCGGGCCCGCTCGACCCGGACTGTACTCCCGAGAAGGCCGCCAAGAGTGCCGCGGTAAAGGCCACGGTCGGCGTGGGCGGCCGCTGTGACCCGAAGGAAGCCCTATCGGACACGGCCAAGGACGTGGTCAACATCGAAGACAAGGGACCGGTCGAGGAGCGGCGCGACGGCAAGGACAAGGACATGGATAAAGACAAGGATGACAAGGACGATAACAAGGCTTGATCCAGCGACTGAGTCCCGATCAGCGTGCGTGCAGAGTTCCCCAGCGTAATGAACAAGCGGGAATCGTCCGTCCGGGACACGCTGCCTGCGCAGTGTGTGGCGCTGGCCGCCACCGCCATGATTGCGGGCGGCAGCCCGGCGGCGCGTGCGCAGGAGGCGAGCGACAGCGAGGAACTTGCGGCGCAGGCGACCGACCCCACCGCCGCGCTGATGTCCTTCCAGCTGAACGACTGGTACACGCCGAGTTTTCACGGCATCGGCGGTTCGGCGAATCAGGTCGTCTTCCGCGCGGCGCTGCCGTTCGAGCTGGCAGGCACGCACCACATCTTCCGGCTGACCGCGCCCTATGTGACCTCCTCGCCGAGCGGAGCCGACGGCTTCGCGGATTTCACCGTGTTCGATCTGGTGACGTTCGATCGTAACTGGGGACGTTTCGGCATCGGCGTTTCCGGCACGCTGCCAACCGGCGCCGATGGCTTGACGCTCGACAAGTGGACCGCAGGGCCGGCACTGGGCTTCGTCAACTCGTCGGCCAAGAAGGTCAATTGGGGCCTGTTCGCCCAGACGTTCTTTTCGTACGCCGGCGATGACGACGCACCGGACGTCGGGATCATCAACCTGCAGCCCGTGTTGAGCTATCAGCTTGGCAAGGGACGCTCGCTTTCGGTGGGCAACAGCGCCCTCGTCTACGACACGGAACATTCCCGGTGGTCATCCCTTCTGCTCAGCGTCAACTACGGCTTCGTGATCGGTTGGGCGGAACAGAAATGGCGCCCGAATGTCGAGGTCGGTTACGACTTCAAGGACGATCCTGGCAATCAGGAATGGGTCCTGCGGGCAGGCGTGGCCCTGCTGGTACCGGCGACGAGATGAAGGAGCTCGGCCACGTGCTGGCGGCGGGCCGGTGACCGCAGTCATACAGATGGAGGCTTGATCACAATGAATGTAATGCACACGCAGACCCTATCCCGAGTGCGCAGCGCGCAGATTGCGCTGATCGCGTTCGCAGTCGTGTTCGCACTGGCGGGTTGTCAACGGAGCAGCGACCAACCTGTCGCTGCCGTGCCGGCGGCCGCGCCAGCATCCGCCCCGGCGCCGACGGTCGCGGATCTCGAGGCCGCTGTTGCGGAGAACCCGCTGAAGGACGCCTACTTCGGCGAGACGCACGTGCACACGTCGTTCTCCCTCGATGCCTACATCGGCGGCGCCCGGATCACGCCGGACGAGGCCTACAAGTTCGCGCAGGGCGCCGACGTCGTCGTGAACGGCCAGAAGCACAACATCGGCCGTCCGCTCGACTGGGTGGCCGTCTCCGACCACGCCGAGTTCATCGGCGAGATGTACTCGACGCAGGTCCCGGGCGCCAAGGGCGGCGACAACCCGATGCTCGAGGAACTGCGCGGGCTCAAGACCGTGGACGAGCAGCGTGCCTGGTTCATGAAGTACGTTATCAACAACATGCGCGGCGAACACCCGGACCACCCGCCGTTCTACGCCGGTCCCGAGACGACGCGCAGCGCATGGAAGGACGTCCAGATCAAGGCCGCGATCGACAACTACCGGCCCGGCAAGTTCACGACACTCGCCGGCTTCGAGTGGACGTCCGCCCAGAACGCCGGGAACATGCATCGCAACGTCATCTTCCGTGACCTGAACGTCCCGGACGTGCCGTTCTCGGCGCTGGACAGCAACGACGAGGAAAAGCTCTGGGCCTGGATGGCCGAGCAGGAGAAGAAGGGCTCGCGGCTGCTGGCGATTCCGCACAATTCCAACGGCAGCAAGGGCCTGATGTTCGAGCCGCTCGACAATGCCGGCAAGCCGATCACGGCGGACTACGCGCGCCTGCGCAGCCACTTCGAGCGGCTGATCGAGATGATGCAGATCAAGGGCAACTCGGAGGTTCACCGGAGCTTCTGGCCGGCCGACGAGTTTGCGAATTTCGAGAACGCCGACAGCGTCGGCACGTTCAGCGGCCGCACGTTCAAGAAGGAGAACTTCGTGCGCTGGGCCGTGACCAAGGGCCTCTATTACCAGCAGACGCTGGGTGCGAATCCCTACCAGCTCGGTTTCATCGGCGGCACCGACAATCACAACGGCCTGCCCTCGGACGTCGCCGAGGACGACTACATCGGCAGCCATGGCCCAGCGGACGGCACGCTCGAGGCGCGGCGCGATGGCGAGATCGACGGCTGGATCAAGTCGAAGGAATCGAATCCAGGCTCGCTGGCCGCCGTCTGGGCGACACGCAACACGCGCGGCGCGATCTGGGACGCGATGGCCGCGCGCGAAACGTTCGTCACCTCCGGCACGCGCATCAAGGTGCGGTTCTTCGGTGGCGCGGACCTCGGCGCCGCATCGACGAACCCGCGGGAGCTCGTGGAGCAGGGCTATCGCAATGGCGTGCCGATGGGCGGCACGATCGAGAAGGTATCCAAGGCGCCGACGTTTACCGTCTGGGCATCAAAGGACCCCAACGGTGCCAACCTCGACCGCATCCAGATCATCAAGGGCATGGTCGACGCCAAGGGCGAGCCGCAGGACAAGGTGATCGACGTGGTCTGGAGCGGCGATCGCAAGCGCGGTGGCGACGGCAAGGTCCCGCCCGTTGGAAATACGGTCGACCTGACGAAGGCGACGTACGCCAACACGATCGGCAGCCCGGAGCTGATGGGCACGTGGACCGACCCCGACTTCGATCCCTCGAGGAACGCGCTGTACTACGTCCGCGTGCTCGAGATACCGACGCCGCGGTGGACGACCTACGACGCCGTCAGGAACAAGCTGCCGCTGCTGCCCGACGTGCCTTCGGCGGTCCAGGAGCGCGCATGGACGAGTCCGATCTGGTACACGCCGTAACGCATGATGCCGTATCGCAGCGAATTGCTGCGCGGCCGTATTGAACAATCGACCAACTGGAGAGTAGTCATGATGAATTCACTCAAGTCGCGACTGGGACTGGGTCTGGCGATGGCGCTGGCAGTGACGGCGGTCAGCGCGGGTCCGCTCGATCCGGACTGCACGGCTGAGAAGGCCGCGAAGAGTGCCGCAGCGAAGGCAACCGTCGGCGTCGGTGGACGCTGCGACCCGAAGGAGGCCATGCACGACACGGCCAAGGACGCCGCCAACATCGGCGACAAGGACAAGCACGACAAGAACGACAAGAACGACAAGAACGACAAGAAGGATAAGGACGACAAGAAGGACTAAACGGACGATAAGAAGGATGACAACAACGGTTAGTCAGCGGTGAAGTAGGCCGCGCCGTCCCGCATCGGTGAATGGACAGGAGATACGCTTGGAATACAAATCGCCGCCCAGGCAAGGCCTCGCGCTCGCGATCGGCGTGGCAATCGCCCTGTCGGGATGTGGCAGCAAGGAGACACCTCCTGCGACGCCTGCCACGCCGCCTGTCGTAACGGTGCAGACGCCCCCCGACGCTGCTCAGCAGGCCGCCGCACAGCCTCCGCAACCGCTGCAGGCCAGCACGGCGACCTGGACTCCAGAAGCGATGGAAGAGCTGCTGGCGCCCGTCGCGCTGTACCCGGACGTGATACTCGGCGAGGTGCTGGTCGCAGCGACGAATCCGCAGGAAGTGCTCGACGCGGGCAACTGGCTGCTGCAGAACCCGAGCCTCGCGGGCAACGCGCTCGACGAGGCCGCGAAGCAGGTCGGCTTTACGCCGCCGGTGCGCGGGCTGCTGCAGTCGCCGGAAGTCATCGACATGATGTGCCTTGAGATGGGCTGGACGACCGAGCTCGGCCAGGCCTACGTCAATGACCAGGCGGGGGCGCTCGACGCGGTGCAGCGCCTGCGGACTCAGGCCAGGGACGTCGGCAACCTGAAGAGTTCCGAGCAGATGAAGGTTGCGACCGAGATCCAGGAGGGCCACCAGGTCATCACGGTGTCGCCACCGAGCCCGGAGGTGGTGTACGTGCCGCAGTACGATCCCGTGGCGGTTTACGCTCCTGCGCCGGCGGTCGCTGCTCCTGCCGCGACCGCGACAACCGGCGCAGCAGACACGGGCCACAGTACGGGAGCGCTGGTCGCCACGGGCCTGCTGTCATTCGGCGCGGGCATGCTCGTCGCCAACATCTTCGACGATGACGACGACGACTGGTACAAGAAGGGCTATTACAACCCGCGGTACTACGGACCGCCGATGCCCTATTACCCCCCGTATCCGTACCGCCCGCGATACGGCAATGGCTATTACCCGAGCAGTGGCTACAACCGGCCACCCGGCTACGGCGGCGGATTCAACAACAGCGGCAACATCGTCGTGGTCAACCCGGGCGGCAACAACGGCGGGTACTGGGATCGCTACGACAACAACCGGTCGGGCTACAACAGTGCGACGCGCGACGGGCAGTCCCGCAAGGCAAGCAGCCCGATCACGGCAGCGAAGCCGAATCGGCCGGAGCTCGATTCGTTGAATGCACAGGCCAGGCAGGGGCCGAAGCGCCCTGCGCCGGCTGCAGACGCCTGGAAGGGCCAGGGTTCCTATGCGGGCGCTCCGCAGGCCGCCAAGAGCAAGGTGCCGGAAGCCAGGCCGGGCGCGGCCACCAGTGCCGCAGGGGCCGTGCCGAAGGTGCAGGGCTCTTACGCGGGCGGCCAGGCGACCGGCGATGCCGTCAAGAGCAAGGCGACGAGCGCGGCGCCCACGGCGAAGGCGGCTGCGAAGCCGGCGACGTCGAATGTCAGTCGTCCCGAGGCCAAGCCGTCGGCGAGTGCCGCGCGTTCCACCGCGTCGGACCGCGGCGATGCCGCTCCTGCGGCACCGAAGGTGAGCAAACCTGCGAGCAAGCCCGCGGCCGTGCCGTCCGGCGCACCGGAACGTGCCAGATCGAGCGCAATCTCGGGAGCCAAGGGCGGCGGCGGCGATCGCGCAGCGAGCGACCGCGGCAAGCAGAGCATGCCTGCCGGCGCGCCTGCGAAGGCAAAGGACGCGAAGGACGCAAAGCTGAAGGACAAGAAGCCCCGGTGATGGGGCGGCAGGTACCGAGATGCAAGCCACAGGTGTGAACAGAGTCGTCAGTCGGCGCGCTTCGACCCTGCGCACCGACGTGCCGGCGAGCATCCGGGAACGCGCCGATAACTCGCCGGTCTGGTACACCCCTCAACCACAGCAGACAGGAGCGCAGACATGGGCATTGGCACCAAAGTCGTGACCAACAAGGTCGAGAACGAAGTCAAGGACCAGACGGACAAGCTGATCGACAAGGGTCCCGTCGACAAGATGGAGGACAAGGTGGACGACAAGAAGGACAAGGTAATCCGCAAGACCGTGACCAAGCCGCTGCGCTGATTGCCGCTTCAACAAAGGGGGAGTACGAATGTCATTGCCAGAAGTCGTCACCAAGCAGGACAAGCTGCTCACGGTCAACACGAACGTGGGCAAGTTCCTCGAGGGCCTGCTGCATCCCGGCATCAAGGCCTACCCGCTGTTTCTCGATCCGCACAACGGCGTGTGGGTGTTGCGGGTCAAGTTCGCGCCAGGGGTGACACTGCCGCTGCACTTCCACACCGGCACCGTGCACATCTACACGATGTCCGGCGCGTGGTACTACACGGAATATCCCGACCAGGTGCAGAAGGCGGGTGACTATCTGTACGAGCCGGGCGGTTCGATCCACCAGTTCAACACGCCGGCGGGCAACACCGAGGACACCGACACGTTCATGGTCGTGACCGGCTCGAACATCAACTTCATGCCCGACGGCACGTTCCTCGGGCTGATGGACGCCGGGATGATCAAGGCGTGGGTCGACCAGGGCATCAAGGACCAGTGTTGCGACCAGATGACCTACATCACGGCCCCGGTGCCGACGAGCGCTCGCTGAGTCGGCAGGGAATCAAGACCCGCACGGGCGATCCGCGGCGGTGACGGCGCGACGCGCGGTCGGTCGCGTTCGCCACCGGCCGCATTCGGAGGAGAATTCATGAGGCTGCGAGTCGTGGTTTCAGGCCTCGCGTGTCTCGGAGCAGTGCTTGCGCCGGCCAGCGGCGCACAGACGCGCCCCTACTGGGGCGACACGCATCTGCACACGAGCTACTCGTTCGACGTCTACCTGTTCGGCACGTTCAGCGCGACACCGGACACCGCCTACCGCTTTGCCCGGGGCCTGCCGGTCGTGAGTCCCACGACGCAGACGCGCTGGCAGTTATCCCGTCCGCTCGACTTCCTGGTCGTCGCCGATCACGCGGAAGTGCTTGGAGCGATGCCCAAACTGTTCGCCGGGGACCCTGCGTTCGCGGACACGGACACCGGCAAACTGCTGCGCCGTATCGGGGGCAGCAAGAGCGAATCGGAACTGCAGGCGGTTTACGACCTGCTCGCGTCGGCCGGCAGCGGCCTGCCCAATGCCTATGGACTCACGCCGAAGCAGGCCTACGTAGACCTGCACGGCGGTGAGAAGCGGCGCAGCACGTGGCACGAGATCATCGATGCGGCGGAGCGCTACAACGAGCCGGGCGTGTTCACGGCGTTGATCGGCTGGGAGTGGAGTTCGCAGCCGGGCGGCGGAAACATTCACCGCGTCGTGTTCACGCCGCAGGGTGGCGAGGTCGCGCGCCAGTTCCTGCCCTTCAGTGCGCTCGAGAGCCAGGACCCCGAGGCGCTCTGGCGCTGGCTGGGCGAGGTGAGCGGCCGCACCGGCGCGCAGTTCCTCTCGATCCCGCACAACGCCAACCTGAGCGACGGTCGCATGTTCCCGCTCGCCCGGGCGAACGGCCAGCCGCTGGACGCGTCCTACGCGAGGACGCGCGCCGAGTGGGAACCGGTGCTCGAGGTCACGCAGATCAAGGGCGACTCGGAGACTCACCCGATGCTGTCGCCGACCGACGAGTTTGCAGGCTACGAGACCTACAACTTCGTCATGACCGTCGATCGCAAGACTCCGGACCCCACCGACGCCGACTACGCCCGCGCGGGCCTCAGGCGCGGGCTGGCGCTGGACGCGAAGCTCGGCGTCAATCCCTACAAGTTCGGCCTGATCGGCAGTTCCGACTCCCACACCGGCATGTCGGCGGTGGAGGAGACGGGCTTCGCGGGCAAGAGCTATCACGATGCCTTCCCGGCCACGCGCAGCGGTCCAAGCGGTCTGGGTGCTGCCAAGGGCTGGGACATGGGCGCGGCAGGCTATGTCGCGGCATGGGCGAAGGACAATACCCGCCAGGCGATCTACGAAGCCTTCAAGCGCAGGGAGGTCTATGCGTCGACCGGGCCGCGTATCACGCTGCGATTCTTCGGTGGCTTCGAATTCGACAGGGCGGACCTCAAGACGAAGGATCTCGCGGCGCTCGGCTACCGCAAGGGCGTGCCCATGGGCGGCGACCTCAGGGCGGGCGCCGGCCGCAAGGCCCCCGCGTTCCTCGTGGCCGCCATGAAGGATCCGCTCGGCGCCAACCTCGATCGCGTGCAGGTGGTGAAGGGTTGGCTCGAGGCAGATGGCACCACGCGCGAGCGCATCTACGACGTCGCGGTGTCCGATGGACGGACGATCGGGCCGGACGGCCGCTGCGCGACGCCCGTGGGCAACACCGTGGATCTCGCCACCGGGCGCTATTCGAACGACATCGGAGCCGCCGAACTGCAGGCGGTGTGGAGGGATCCGCAGTTCGACCCGGCGCAGCGTGCGTTCTACTACGCGCGCGTGCTGGAAATCCCGACGCCGCGCTATTCGCTGCTCGACTCGATCGCGCTCGACAAGCCGTGGCAGGACACGGGACGCCCCGCGACCATCCAGGAACGCGTCTACGGCTCGCCGATCTGGTATTCCCCGTAGGGGGTCGCCGCGACGGACCGCCGAGTGACGACGGCGTGGCGCGGCTGCTCCGATTAGCGCGCTTATCGGTGGTACCAAGAGATCGGGATTCCCTGCCACCGGTCCCGAGCCTAGAGTCCAAAGGCTGCGGATCGCGCAGGGCGCATGTCGTCCTCGCTCGCGAGAACCCGTCGGGCGCCTTCGAACCGGCCCCAATCGGGCGATGGCAGTCGGGGCGGTAACAGGGGGAGCCACATGAGCAGCGTCTGGACGACCGCATTCGTGACGGGCGGCGGCAGCGGCATCGGCTTGCGGCTCGCGGAAATGCTCGCGCAGCGCAAGGTGCGGCTCGCCATCTTCGACCTCAAGCTGAGCGACGACGTTCGGCGCAGGCTGAGCAGCGCGGCGCCCGGTTCCGTCTTTCACGAGGTCGACGTGCGTGACGCCGAAGGGCTGGCGGCCGCCGTGGGCGCCGCGGTCGGCCAGGTGGGAGTGCCGCAACTTGCCATCAACTCGGCTGGTGTGCAGCGCAACAGGATCTTTGCGGAACTGAGCGCGGCCGACTTCGACTGGGTAGTCGACGTGAACCTGCGCGGCTCTCGCAACTTCGCGGCCGCGGTCCTGTCGCACATGGCGCCGGGCAGCAACCTGGTGCTCGTCGCGTCGCTGGCCGGCCTCGTCGGCAACTACGGTTACGCGGCCTACAACGCCTCGAAGTTCGGCGTGGTCGGCCTCGCCTCGGCGCTGCGCATCGAGTGCAAGCCGCGCGGTATCGACGTCACCGTGGTGTGCCCGCCCGAGGTGGTGACGCCGATGGTCCTCGAGGAACGCAAGACGGCTTCGCCGGTCAGCATGGCGACCAAGGATTTCGCGGGTGTCGTTTCGATCGACGACCTCTGCAACGACATTCTCCGGGGCGCCGAGCGCGGCGAGTGGATGATCGTGACCGGGTTCAAGGCCAGGCTGACACGCGTCCTGGCCCGGCTATTCCCCGGCCTGATGAACCGCATCACCGACAGGATGGTGGCCGACGCGCTGCGCAAGCAGGGCGGCTGACCCCGAGGCAATACCGATGACGATGGAAGACACGATGAAACCGAGCACCGAGCAGCGACTCTGGATGTACGAGACGATGTGCGTGATCCGCAACTTCGAGGACACGCTCGCGCTCGCGTACTTCGAGGGCAAGCTGCCCCCCAGGATCCAGCCCAGGCTGGCGTTCGATCTCGGTGCGGGGCCGATCCCGGGCGAGATGCACCTTGCCGCGGGCCAGGAGGCGGCTGCGGTCGGTTCCTGCGCGCACCTCAAGCGCGAGGACTCGGTCTGGGGCACTCACCGCGCCCACCACTTCGCGATCGCCAAGGGCGTGGACCTTAACCGGATGGCGGCCGAGATCTTCGGCAAGGTGACCGGCCTCGGCCGTGGCAAGGGAGGCCACATGCACCTGTTCGACACGAACGTGAACTTCGCCTGCTCCGGGATCGTGGGTGCGGGCATTCCCCAGGCAGTTGGCGCCGCGCTGGCCTGCAAGAAGCTCGGCAACGGTGCCGTGGCGCTGTCGGAGTTCGGCGAGGGCGCGAGCAACCAGGGCTCGTTCCACGAGGCGCTCAACATGGCAGGCCTTTGGAAGCTGCCCTGCGTCTTCGTGTGCCAGGACAACAACTACGGCATCTCCGTCAACAAGGCGGCCTCGACGTCCGTGGAATCCGTAGCGACCCGCGCCGCCGGCTATGGCATGCCGGGCGTTCGCGTCCCCGAGAACGACGCCGACCAGGTGTTCGCGGCGGTGGGCGAGGCGGTTGCGCGCGCGCGCGCAGGCGACGGCCCGACGCTGATCGAGGTCAAGGTGGACCGGTTCTACGGCCACTTCCAGGGCGATCCCGAGACCTATCGTCCGAAGGGCGAGGTGGAGTTGCTCAAGAAGAAGGATGCCCTCAAGGCCTACGAGGGGCGGCTCAAGGCCGAGGGGCTGCTCGACGATGCGCGGCAGAAGGAGATTCGCGACCGCGCGAAGAGCCGCGTCGAGGCTGCCATCGCGTTCGCGCGGCAGAGTGACTATCCGGCAGCCGAGGAGGCCTTCCTTCACACGTTCGTCGAGACCACGTCGGCCTGACCGACGCACTGCAGGTACAGCGCCATGACTGAAGTGAAGACTCGCAAGCTGGCCTTCTTCCAGGCCATGGTCGAGGGCATCCAGCAGGAGATGGAGCGCGATCCGCGCGTCATCGTCATGGGCGAGGACGTTGGCAAGATGGGCGGCGTGTTCCAGTCGACGGCCGGGCTGCACAAGCGGTTCCCGGACCGGGTGCTCGACACGCCGATCTCCGAGACCGGGATCATGGGGGCCGCACTCGGTGCCGCGAGCGCAGGTCTCCGCCCCATCGCCGAACTCATGTTCGTCGACTTCATGGGTGTCTGCTTCGGGCAGATCATGAACGAGATCGGTAAAGCGACCTACATGTCCGGCGGGGCACTCAAACTGCCGCTGGTCATCACGGCGAGCACCGGTGGTGGCTTTTCCGACGCCGCGCAGCACTCGCAGACCCTGCACGGCCTGTTTGCGCACGTGCCGGGACTCAAGGTCGTGGTGCCGTCGAACCCGCACGACGCCAAGGGACTCATGATCACCGCGATCCGGGACGACAACCCGGTGGTGTACCTGTTCCACAAGGCCATCCTCGGCCTGCCGGTGATGGGCTACGTCGACATCACGATCGACGACGAGGTGTCCGCGGAGTCCTACGCCATCCCGTTCGGCAAGGCTCGCGTGGTGCGCGAAGGCAGCGACCTCACGATCGTCGGACTCTCCCAGACCGTGCAGAAGGCGGCACTGGCCGCGCAGCACCTGGCAGACAAGGGCATCTCGGCCGAAGTCATCGACCCGCGCACGCTGGTGCCACTCGACGTCGAGGCCATCACGGCCTCGGTCGCCAGAACCGGCCGGCTGCTGGTCGTGGACGAGGACTACCTCAACTTCGGCATGACGGGCGAGATCACGGCGCTGGTCGCCGAGCGGCTCGATCGCATCCGTCTCAAGGCGCCCATCCGGCGCCTGGGCATTCCCGGAGTTTCCATTCCGTACAGCCCGGCGCTCGAGAAGGTCGTGATCCCGCAGGTGGATCACATCGTCGCGGCCGCCGAGGCGCTCATGGCCAGCAAGCTCGCCTGGTAACCGAGGAGCAAGACTATGGTGGACGTTACGTTTCCGGATGAACCGTGGGCCGACGTCGAGGAGGGCACCGAAGCGCTGCTCGACGAGTGGCTCGTCGCGGTGGGTGACCGGGTCGAAATGGGCCAGATCATCGCGAACGTCGTGCTGGTGAAGGCAACGCACGAAGTCACGGCTCCAGCCGCCGGGGTCGTCGAGTCGATCGAGGTCGCTGCGACGCAGAATTTCCCACGCGGCAAGGTCCTCGCTCGCATCGAGGCCGGCTGATCCATGAGCGCCGGCGACGACGGCAGGACGATCGTTCCCCTCAAGGGCATTCGCGGCATGATCGCGCGCAGCCTCACGGCGGCGTGGCAGGCGCCGCGGGTGGCGCAGGGGCTCGATGCCGACATGACGGCGGTCCTGCCGCGCGTCGAGAAGGAACGGCAGGACACCGGCCGCAGGATCTCGATCACGCATGCGGTGCTGCGCTCCGTCGCCCTGACATTGCGCGAGCACCCGGCGGTCAACGGCATCGTTTCCGAGCAGGGCGTCGAGCTCTGGCCGCAGGTCAACCTCGGCGTGGCCGTGAACACTTCCAACGGCGTCGTGGTGCCCGTGGTCCCGCAGGCGCACACGAAGGACTTCGCGGCGCTCGAGGCCGAGGTCGCGACGCTCGCGGACGGCGCGCGCGCCGGGCGCCTGCCGGCGTCGGCCTACCAGCGCGGCACCTTCACGGTCAGCACGCTCGGTGCCACGGGCATCGACTGGTTCACTCCCGTCCTCAACCCGCCTCAGATCGCCATCCTGGGGGTCGGCCGGGTCGCACCGCGGGCCGTCGTGGTGGATGGCGCGGTGGTGGCCCGACCGATGATGACCTTGACGCTGGTATTCGACCACCGGGCGCTCGACGGGCACCCCGCTGGACTGTTCCTCAGCGCGGTGGTGCGTCGCCTCAGCGCCTGCGATTTCTGACCGGGGCCGCCGGACATGCTCACCATCAGTGACGCAGAAACGGAGCAGCGGCAGATCCGCGATGCGATGGCGGCGGGCGCGACCGGACCGCGCGTCATCAGCTGGCACTACTCCACGCCTGCGGTCGTGCTGGGGCGCGGCCAGAAGCCGTCACCGGAACTCCTGCAGCGCGCCGATCGCGAGTGTCTTGCGGTGATCGGGCGTGCCAGCGGCGGCGGGGCGGTCCTGGCGGGTCCGTGGATGCTGAGCCTGACCCTGCTGCTGCCCGCAGCGCACGCCCTTGCGCGGATGAGCCTGCCCGCGGGGTACCGTGTGGTTGGCGAAGCCTGCCGCCGTGTGCTCGAGCGTCTTCGCGTGCCGACGGAACTCGCACCAGGCACCCCGTCGCCGGCAGCGACGCCGCTGCACCTTGACGACGAGTTGGGCTGGCTTTGCTTCGCCGGGGTATCGCACGGCGAGCTGGTTGCGGCGGGAGCCCGCAAGATCGTCGGCCTCTCCCAGATCCGGCGCCGGGATGCGATCGCGGTGTGCATCGGCGTGCTGATCGGCCGCTCCGACTGGGAGGCGCTGATGCGCGTCTGGCTCGGGCGGGAGGAGCCGCGGCTCGTAAGGGCGATCGAGGATCGCACCGCCAGTTGCGACCAACTCGTGTCAGTCCGGGACATTCCCTCGACCGACTCGCTGGCCGCCGCGCTCGAGGCGGAGCTGTCGCAACTCTGCCTCGCCACCTGAACACGGCGCCGCTGCGCCGGGCGCACTGATTACCCAAGGAGATCAACGTGAGCAACTGGCACGCATACACGGGCACGCCGTTCGACTTCGCGGGCCCGTCCCTCGAGCAGCACTGGCAGGTCCTCCATGCGGGCAACCTCGAGCCGTACCCGGCCGAGCCCGCGGTGCAGGAGGCGTGGCGCGCCTACCATGAGGGCCGATTCGAGGACGCCGTCAGTCTCGGCAAGGCCCATGGTGGCCTCGGGCTGGTGCCGGCGGCGTTCGCCGCGACGATCTATGCCCATTACCTCGAGCCCGAGGAAGACCGGAAAGTCGCCCTCTTCGAGACGGCCATGGATCTCGCCGAGCGCGCGACCGAAGCGTGTCCGGACAACGCCAACGCACATTACATGCTGGCGGTCTCGCGCGGTCGCTACAGCCAGTTCATCAGCATGATCGAGGCATTGAGCAAGGGCCTCGGTCCGAAGATCCGCGACTCGGCACAACGCTGTCTCGAGTTGCAGCCGAAGCACGCGGAGGGCCACGCGACGCTGGCGGGCTGGCATGCCGAGATCGTGGACAAGGTTGGCGGCATGCTCGCGGGCCTGAGCTTCGGCGCCAAGAAGGACCTCGCCGAGGAGCACTACGACCAGGCCGTCGCGCTGGCACCCGGCTCGCCCGTGCCTTGCATCGAGAAGGCGAGCGGCCTGCTGCTGATGTTCGGCGACTCGAGCAAGGACGATGCCATGCAGCTGCTGCAGAAGGCCGTCACGCTCGAGCCCGCCGACGCCATGCAGACGCTCGACATCGCGAAGGCCCGCAGGACGCTCGCCGACCTGCCCTCGATGAGCTTCTGAGCCTCGGGACCGGCGCGCCGCCCACCATCGCCTTTGACCGGCCGTACGAGGTTTACCGAATGAACATCAAGGGGAGCATTGCACTGCCGAGGCGGGTGTTCATCACCGGCGCGAATGGCTTCATCGGTCGTGCGCTGGCCCGGCGCTACCGTGATTACGGTGCCGAGACCTGCGGCGTGGACATGGCGGCCGATCCGGCCTGGAACGTCGTCGCGGGCGACGTGCGCGAGGTGGACCGATGGCACAGGCACATCGATAGCGCTGACCTCGTCATCCACACCGCCGCCGTCGTCTCCATGGTGGCTCCAATGCGAAGCGCCTGGGAAGTGAACTGCCATGGCACCCGGCGCCTGCTGACGGCCTGCCGCGAGGCCGGCGTGAAGCGATTCGTGCACCTGTCGTCGGTGGCGGCATACGGTTTCGATTTTCCGGATGGCGCGGACGAATCCTGGCCACTGATCACGAATGGCAATTCGTACACCGACACCAAGATCACCGGCGAGCACACGATCCTCGCGGCTCACGCCAGCGGGGAAATCGCCTGCACCATCATCCGGCCCGCTGACGTGTACGGCCCGGCCTCGCGCGCGTGGGTCGTCGTTCCGGTGCAAATGATGAAATCGCGCCAGTTCATCCTGCCCGACGGCGGCCGCGGGATCTTCAGCCCAATCTACGTCGACGACCTGATCGACGGAGTCGTGCTTGCGGCTGGCCTCGAGACAGGGGTGGGCCAGGTCTTCAACCTGGCAGCCGGTACCGGGGTCACATGCGCGGAATTCTTCGGCCATCACTGGCGCTGGCTCGGCAAGACGGGTTCGCCTCCCAGCATGCCGAAAGGCCTCGCCATCGGCCTGGCCGAGGCCGGGGGGAGGCTGGCACGGCTGACGGGGCGCAGCACCGAGATGGGCCGGGGCGCGATCGGGTTGATGTCGCGGCCCGGGACTTACAGCATCGAGAAGGCGCGGCAACTGCTGGGCTTCGAACCAAAGGTGGACCTTGCCGAAGGCATGCGACGGTCGGAGGCCTGGGCGCGGTCGACCGGTCTCATTTGAGCCGCACGATCTGCATGACCGAGTCCGACCCGGTCTCGCTCTGGCCGCAATGCGGCAAGCAAGGGAGCCTGAAATGACAATGTGCCTGAATCAGATCGCGATCATCGTCGAGAACGCCGACAACTCTGTGGCGTTCTACGAGTCCCTGTTCGGGGTTCCGCGCGTCGGCGGCACCGTGTTCAAGGGCAAAGTGCCCGCGAAGGTGCAGGCCCTGCCCGATCCGCGGTTCATCGCGAACTGGCACATGGATGATCGGGAGTTCTTCCAGCTGGAACTGTTCCAGTACCAGTCGCCGCAGTCGCGTTCCTTCGCCAGGCAGCGCAGGCCCTGGGACATCGGGTACAGCCGGATGGCGATGGAGGTGAACGACCCGGTCGCCTTCCACGCCACCTGTGCCCGGCGCTCCGTGCCCGGCCTGTCGTCCATCAAGTCGATCGACGGCAAGCCCTATTTCGTCCTGCACGACCCGAACGGCGTGCTGCTCGAGGTGGGTCCCGCATCGCGCCCGGTTCCGTCGCACCTGCGCGCGCGCTTCGCCGGCGTCGGACTGAGCGTCCCGAGCCTCGACGTCGCCTTGAAGTCGTTTCGCGACGCCATCGGCTGCCCGCTCCTCGATGCGGCGCCGCCCGACAAGGGACCGCTCTGGGACGAGCCGCCCGCCCGCAAGCGCGGCGTCCTCCTCGACGCGGGCACGGCCTGGCTCGAGATCACCGAGTACGCCGATCCCGCGCCGCGGCCGTGGCCCGACGGCTATCGCATCTGTGACCACGGCATGATGAACGTCGCGTTCGGCTTCAGGAACGCGGACGACATCCGCGCGGCCTGGGAACGGATGGTGGCGGGCGGCTTCAGGCCGAACGCGGAACTCGTGAGCTCGGCCGGGCAGGTCGTCGTCGGGTATCTCAACGACCCGCAGGGATTCAACGTCGAACTGCTGATGGTCCGACCCTGGCTCGACGGCGTGATGGGGTTCCGCCGCGAGACCCGGACCGACAAGATCCTGAAGTCGATCATGATGGCCCTGGCGTAGGTCCGCGGCCGTGCAGCGCGCGGCCCGCGGCGAACGACGTCCGTTGCCATGGATCGCTGCACGAGCGTGGCCGACCCACGGGACGCTCCTCAAGCACTCCGCGGAGGAGTAGCTTCAGGATTCCGTCCGCCGCTGCGAGGACCGTTCCATGACCAAGGCAAGCAACCTGGCCGAGGGCCTGTTCTTCGGCGAGGGACCGCGCTGGCACGACGGCCGGCTGTGGTTCAGCGATTTCTACGATCACGCGGTCAAGTCCATGGATGCGGCCGGCGTGGTGCGTACGGAGTTCGAGATCGACGACCAGCCCTCCGGGCTCGGCTGGCTGCCGGACGGTCGGTTGCTGGTCGTCGCAATGCACCGGATGCAGGTGCTGCGGGTGGATCCCGACGGCGTGAAGGTGCATGCCGAGCTCTCCGGCGTGGCGACCCATCACGCCAACGACATGGTCGTCGACGGGCAGGGGCGGGCCTACGTCGGCAACTTCGGTTTCGCGCTGGACGAGGCGCTCGAGGCGCGCGGCGTCGAGGGGGTGCTCGCCGAGCACCCGACGGCGCGGCTCGCATGCGTGCGCCCGGACGGAGTGGTGCGCGAGGCGGCCGCGGACCTGCATTTTCCGAACGGCTCGGTCATCACGCCGGACGGACGCACGATGATCGTCGCCGAGACGCTCGCGCTGCGTCTCACGGCCTTCGACATCGCCCCGGACGGCGCGCTGTCGAATCGCAGGGTCTGGGCCACGCTCGGCATGCGGGCGCCGGACGGCATCTGTCTCGACGCGAACGGCCACGTCTGGGTTGCCAATGCCATTGCGCCCGAGTGCGTGCTGGTGGCGCCGGGCGGCGCGATCGTCGCGACGGTCGAGACGGACCAGCCGTGTTTCGCCTGCATGCTGGGTGGCCCGCAACGGCGCACGCTGTACATGATGACCGCGCCGTCCTCGGTGGCGGACGTGGTTTCACGGGCTCGGCTCGGCCGCATCGCCGTGACGGAAGTGGCCACGCCGGGCGCCGGCTGGCCCTGAAGCGCGGGCTCGGGTGAATCCCGGGGCTCCTGCCGGGCGAACCGGTGAACTCCATCGCAGGAGCCCACCCAGCATGAAGAGTCTCTTCGACCCGACGGTCCTCGCCGGCCACACCCTGAAGAACCGCATCGCAATGGCGCCGCTCACGCGCCAGCGTGCCGACGTGCGCGGCGTACCGATGCCGTTCGTCGCCGACTACTACGCGCAGCGGGCCGGTGCGGGGCTGGTGATCGCCGAGGGCACGCAGCCGAGCTTCGCGGGCCAGGGCTACTGCCGCACGCCCGGCATCCACACGCCGGAACAGGTGGCTGCCTGGAAGCGCGTCACGGACGGCGTGCATGCGAAGGGCGCGCGCATGTTCCTGCAGATCATGCATGTGGGCCGCATCGCGCACCCGCTTAACCGCCAGATCCCGGATGCGCCGGTGGCGCCGTCGGCGGTGACGCCGGCGGGCCAGATGTGGACCGACCAGAAGCAACTTCAGGACTACCCGGCGCCGCGTGCGCTCGCCACCGCCGAACTGCCCGCCGTCGTCGAGGAGTTCGTTGCCGCCGCCCGCAATGCGGTCGCTGCCGGCTTCGACGGCGTCGAGCTGCATGCCGCCAACGGCTACCTGCTCAACCAGTTCCTCGCCACGAACACCAACCAGCGCGGCGACGCCTACGGCGGCTCGATCAACGGGCGGATCCGGTTCGTCGTGGAGGTGGTCGAGGCCGTTGCGGCCGCGATCGGGGCGCAGCGCACCGGCCTGCGCGTCTCGCCCGGCCACATGTTCAACGATCTCGTGGACGCGAACCCGCTCGAGACCCACCGCGCGCTGTTCGACGCGCTGCCCACGGCCGACATGGCCTACCTGCACATCATGCTGCCGGACGCGTTCAGCCCGCAGCTCAACAATGCAGGGGACTCCCAGGCACTGATCCCGGCGCTGCGTCCGCACGTCAAGGGCGCGTTGCTCGCGGCGGGCAACCTGAACGGTGCGAGCGCGCAGGCACTGCTCGACGCGGGACTGATCCAGCTCGCCGTCTTCGGGCGGCCGTTCATCGCCAATCCCGACTTCGTGGAGCGTCTGCGATCGGGGGCCGAACTGGCGCAGCCGCGGACGGAGCTCTTCTACACGCCGGGCCCGGAGGGTTACAGCGACTATCCGTCGCTGGTGCCCGAGGCGCCGGAGCTGCGCTCCGCCTGAATCGTCTCAGCTGGCGCGGCCGACCACGAGGGCGGCCGCGATCAGTTCATCGAGCAGCGCCATCGTGGCCTGCGCGGAGGCGGAGAACGGGTTCAACTCGGCGCGCTCGCCGTATTTCAGCAGCAGCGACGGGTTGACCTTGGCCAGGTTCACCTGGCCCATGGTCCAGTTGCCGAAGCGTCGCTCGTGGATCTCCTCGAAGCTCAGGATGCGCACGTGCTGGTGGCGGCCGTCGCGAACGATGGTGTTGTAGAGCTCGCACACCTCGTCGCGGCTGCCCTCGAGCACCTGGATGAACAGATCGTCGCTGAAGCACAGGATGCCGGTGATGCCGGCCTTGGGGTTGCGCGCCCGCGACTGCTCGAGGATCGACTCCTGCACCGAGGCGATCATCGGGGAGGTGGCGCGGCTGGCGTAGAGCAGGCGAACGAGCATGGTGGCCTCAGTCGGTCAGGGAGATCAGTGAGAGGAACTCGCGGCGCAGCGTGGGGTCCTTGAGGAACGAACCGCGCATCACGCTGTTGACCATCTTGGTACGGTCGTCCTTGACGCCGCGCCAGTGCATGCAGAAGTGATCGGCTTCCATCACGACGGCGAGTCCGTCCGGGCTCACCTTGTTCATGAGCAGGTCGGCCATCTGCGTGATCGCTTCCTCCTGGATCTGCGGCCGCCCCATGATCCACTCGGCGAGACGCGAGTACTTCGACAGTCCGATCAGGTTGGAGTGCTCGTTGGGCATGATGCCGATCCACAGCCGTCCGAGGATCGGGCAGAAGTGATGGCTGCACGCGCTGCGCACCGTGATCGGGCCGACGATCATCAGCTCGTTGAGGTGCTCGGCGTTCGGAAACTCGGTGACTGGCGGCGCCGGCACGTAGCGCCCGCGGAACACTTCCGTGAGGTACATCTTCGCGACGCGCCGTGCGGTGTCCTGGGTGTTGTGATCGCTCTCGGTGTCGATCACGAGGCTCTCGAGCACGCCTCGCATCCGACCCTCGACTTCGTCGATCAGCGCTTCGAGCTCGCCCGGGCGCAGGAAGGCGGAGATGTTGTCGTTGGCGTGGAAGCGATGGCGCGCCTGCTCGATGCGCGTGCGGATGCGGGCCGAGACGGGCAGGGCGGGATCGTCTGAGTCGGGTGGAATCCGGTCGCTCATGGCATCTCGCTGTCGGTTCGTCGATCGCAATGCAGATGACCGTTTCGCAGCGCCAGCGCGCATGGATCCGCAACGCAAGGCATTGTAGCAGCCACCCGCGGCGGGCCGTCCCGGATGAATCCACCAGCGACGTGACAGCGATTTCGTCTGCAATGCCGGCGGTTCCGGCGCAGAGTTCAGTACCGTCGAGACTGGAGGCAGGCCATGAGTCGCGTCGCGAGAGTTCTTCCCTGGATGGCGGCCGCCCTGATGGTCGCGGGCTGCGGCTTCGACGGCGGCACCGGTGCGAGCGCGGTCGAATCGGCCCGTGAGGCCGGCGGCATGCTCGTGGATGCCGGATCGCTCCCCGACGGCCATCCGCCGATTCCGGGTCACCATCTGGGCTTGCCGGAGGGTCATCCGCCAGTGCTGCCCGAGGGCCATCCGCCGCTGCCAGGCGATCCGTTGCGCTGCCCTCGTTCGGCGTCGGGTCCCGGGCTTGCAGCCCGATGAAGGCACGGTACGTCCGTCGGAGGGCGTCGAACTGATCAGTACCTGATTCGCGGGGCGTCCTCTCGGACGCGATTGATTTCCCGCTTGCCCGCCGTCCTACGGCGGTCAATCCAAGCGGGAGCAGTCAACTCATGACGAATACGATCCGTTCGCGATGCGGGATCGATCGGTCGCAGCGGGGTACCGTGCGCATCGGGTGGCGCGCCAGCGCGCAGTGGCACTGGGACTGTCGGCGGCGGCACTGTTATGCGTGCCGCTGCACGAGGCCGCGGCCGCGCAGGCGACGTGGTCTCCCGAGGCAGTGGTCGCGGTGCCGTCTCCGAGCGGCTCGATTTACGCCCGGACGGCTGTCAATGCGAACGGGGCGGCCGCGCTGGTCTGGGACGAACGCGTTGACGACTACACGAGTGACGTTTACGCGGCCGTGAACTCCGGCGGCGCATGGACTGCTCCGCTGCGGCTGACGGCGAGCCCGACGGCCTACAACTCGCCCTCCGGGGTGGTCGTCGCGCCCGACGGCAAGGTCACTGTCTACTGGTCCGAAGGCGAGACCCCGTACTACCGGATCCATGCGAACGGCGCGTGGTCGCCGGCCGCGGTGATTCCCGCGGATTCCGGCTACGGGCAGGTCGCCGGAGCCGGGGTCGACAGCAACGGCGACGTGCAGTTGCTGCTGGCCGCAACGCGGGTGAACGGCAGCTACAGGTCTTACGACGCGGAGGTCCTCGTCCTGGACCGGCTCGGCAACTGGACCGCGCCCACCGTGCTCACGAAGACGCCGGGCGCCTTCCCGCGGCTGCTGGTGAACTCGCACGGGCAGGGGATGGTGGTGGCCGGCTACCTCGCGTGGCGCTCGGCGGGCCCGGGGGCGTGGAACACGACTCCCAAGGCGATCCCGTCCAAGGCCGGCCAGACCTACGCGACCGACGCGGCGCTCGACGCGGCCGGCAACGGCTACTTCGTGCTCTACAACCGCTACGGCGGCATGAACATCTCGACGTCGACGCCGACCTCGAACTGGACCGCGCTGCGTCACCTCGCCAAGTTCGATCCACTCGGCAGCTCGCTCGCGATCACGGGCGGCGGGGCCGGCGGCGCCATGCTCTACGGCGTCGACTACATGACCGGCAAACTGCGCGCGAGTACGACGGCGACCGCGGGCAAGAGCTGGGGCTCGCTGTACACCTTCGACGTCGTGACCACCCAGGCCGACGCGGCGGGAGGGGAGAGCGGCCTTTACGCCATCGCCTGGGACGGCAAGGTGACGGCCGGCACGGGCATCGGCGTCAAGACCGTCGCATGGAACACGCAGTCGTTGTCGCCGAACCCCTACGTCGGCAGCGTGGCGGTGGCGGCCGACCGGGCTGTTGCCGGCTGGGTGCGCGGCTCCGATCCGTCGCTGGTCGAGATGGTGATCGGGGCGAGCACGGGCGTGCTGGCGCCGTAGTCGCGCCGGCAGGGCATAGGTTGCGTCCCGTCGCGTGACATTTCGCACCCGCGCGAGGAGACTCCGTCGAGCGTCGTTGCGTCTGCGAGCCAGGACTCGGCGGGTGCACGTCGAGTCGGACCAGAACAAATCGGGGGAACCATGACCAGCCATCGACTGTCGGTCGCCGCTTCTGTGCTCTGCCTGTTCCTGCTGCAGTCCGCCGTGGGTGTCGCCGTTGCCGATTGTCCGACAGAGAAGAAGACCCACAAGCTCAAGTTCAAGGTCAAGGACGATCAGTGCGTGTTGAAGGTCGTCAAACTTGCCGACGACGCGGACGCCACCTCGATCGACGTCTGCGAGGGCGACACGGTCAGGTGGTCGGTGTCCGGCGCCAAGAAGTCGGTCGTCATTCGAGGGCGACAGCCCGTTCGAGGGGTGGACCGATTCGGGGTTCCAGGGAAGCAAGATCGAAGGCACCGTGAAGGCAGGTGCCGCCAAGGGTGGCCAGCGGACCCCCTACAAGTACTCTGTGGCGGTCGACGGCACGTCGTGCGTGCTCGACCCGCAGATCATCGTCGAACGCTGATCCGCGGGAGTTCGGGCGGCCGCAGCGTGCTCCGGCACACGTTCCGCCCCCCCGCGACCGGTGTTGCCGGACCGTCGGATTTTCTTACGAACTCCACCCGATTCTGTCCTCCCGCCGTCGCAAGTCCTTGATGAAAAAGGGTGGCCCGCGACTTGCATTGGAGCAAGACAAGGAGCGCCGGGGTGGCGTCTCCATCGACCAAGCAAGCGGGAGTCAGATCACATGAACGTCAATTCGATCACGCGTCATCGCGTTGGCCGGCTGGAGGCTGTCGGTCTCACGCTGGCGCTCGGACTTGCGGCCTCCGCGGCGCAGGCCGCGCCGGTCTGCGTCGGCAATTGCGGCACGCTCGGCGCCAACGGCGTCGTCTCGGCACCGCCGCTCGGCGGCAGTTACCGCTACGTGTCGACCAACGGCGGTCCGGTTGGCGGCGGCAGCATTCCGGGCTTCCCGGTCGCCGGCACGACCAACGGCTCGACCTATACGACCGACACCTTCGCCGCGCTGGCTGGTGCCAAGCTGGAGTTCTACTTCAACTTCGTGACCTCGGACGGCACCGGGCAGTTCACCGACTATGCGTGGGCGTCGCTGGTCAACGGCGGCAACACCACCCTGTTCACGGCGCGCACCGTCCCCGGCGGCGCCAACACCGTGCCTGGGTTCGGCCTGCCGGGTCTGGCTCCGGGCGTGGTCCTGACCCCCCCCGCGACGCCGATCATCCCGGGCGGTCCGGCGTGGCTGCCGCTCGGCGCCTATTCGGGCGCGTGCTTCCAGGGTGCCGCCAATGGCTGCGGCTACACGGGCTGGATCAAGAGCGAGTACACGATCGCCAACGCCGGCAACTATCAGCTCAAGTTCGGCACCGCGAACATGTCCGACCAGATCTATCACACGGGCCTGGCCTTCGCCGGCCTGTTCGTGGATGGGAATCCGGTTGATCCGGTGCCGGAGCCCGGCACGCTGGCGCTGCTCGGCCTCGGTCTTGCCGGTCTCGGCATGACGCGTCGCCGTCGCAGCTGAGCGACCCCTCAAGTCGCAGCGGAAAGCCCGGCCTCGTGCCGGGCTTTTCGCTTGTGGGCCCTGCGGTCAACACCAGCGGCGAGGGGAGTCACGCAGGAGTTGGCCGAACGCCGCGCTCGGCACCAGCACGGTGACGAGCGACATCGCGAGTGCGACTGGCGTCGAGCAGCGCGGGCGCATTGGATTCACCGCCGTCACGGTGTCAGCGCTGTTCCTCGCGGCACTGTTCTTCAGCGCCGTGGACGCGCTGCTGCTCGGGTACTTTGTGCTGGTGCGCTCGCGGCTCTAATCAGAAGCGGGTGATGAGCCGGAACGCCTCGCCGTCGCGGGCCAGCTCGCGATCCCGGCGTTCGCGAATGCGCGCGTGCAGCGCCACGCGCTGCGCTTCGAGCCAGTCCTCGCGCGACACTGGCCGGTGCACGCCGGGCTTGTCCCGGTGCGAGCCTTCCTCGCGGCGGAAGGCCTCGAACTCCTGGTAAGCGTCGAGTTCGTGCCGCAGTTCGCGGAGCACGAGTTCCAGCATGACGGCGTCGTCCACCAGACCGAGCACCGGCAGGTCGTCCGGGACGAGATCGTCGGCCTCTGCGACGTACGCCAGCCCGTCGAGCACCCGGCGGCGCTCCGCCTCCGGCAGCGCCCATTCGGGGTCCTCCAGCATGGCGATCAGGCAGCCGACGCGCTCGATCCGGCGCGCCACGAACGGCGAGCGCGCGGACGATCTCAGCCGCGCCACCTCGGCCGCCGCGGCGGCAGCGACCTCGTGCGGCGTACGATCGCGCGTGCGCTCGCGGACGCCGAGCATCAGCGCACGGAAGTGCTCGAGCTCCGCGTCCGAGATGTCGATCGTCACGGTGAGCGGCATGCGTCGGCCCTCGCCCTCAGGGTTTGTCGGCGCCCTTGATCGGTTCGGTCGCGATGCCGACCTTGACCATTCCGGCGTTCTGCGCGTCCGCCATGACGCTCGCGAGCGCCTGGAACTGGAGCGTCCGATCCACGTGCATGTGCAGCTCGGGCTGCGGCTTGCGCTGTGCCTCCGCCGACAGTCGCTCGAGCATCTCCGCGCGCTCGATGGGTACGTCGTTTAGGAACATCCGGCCGTCGGCCATGAGCTGGATCACGATGGTGTCTGGCTTCTCCTCGAGCAGCACGGTCGAGGCTTGCGGCAGGTCGATCTTGATCTTGTGTGCGACCAGCGGAGCCGTGATCATGAAGATGATCAGCAGCACCAGCATCACATCCACCAGCGGGATCATGTTGATCTCCGCCATCGGGGCCGAGTTTGGCGCACCGCCGCCGCCGAGTCCGCTGAATGCCATGGTCGTCTCCCGTGGACGTCAGGCCGCCTGCTGGAGGCGGTGGGCACGGTGGTGGTCCATCGAGGACGGCACGCGCGCGCCGGTGGTGAGGTAGGCGAGCAGGTCTTCGGCAAACGCGTGGAAGCTCGCGATGATCACGCGGTTGTTGCGCACCAGCAGGTTGTATCCGAGCACCGCCGGCACAGCGACCGCGAGGCCGAGCGCGGTCATGATCAGCGCTTCACCCACGGGACCCGCGACCTGGTCGAGCGAGGTCTCCCCGGTGGCCCCGATGCGCACCAGTGCGTGGAAGATGCCCCAGACCGTGCCGAACAGCCCGACGAACGGCGCCGTGCTGCCCACGGTGGCGAGGAAGGTGAGGCCGGTCTCGAGGCGCTCCATCTCGCGGTTGATCGAGGCGCGCAGCGAGCGGTCGAGGAACTCCGCCCGGTGCAGCGTGCCGGCGACGCGGTCCTCGGTGAGCTGGTCGTGGTGCTGCATCGCGAACTCGCCGTCGAGCGCGATCTTCGAGAACGGCTCCCAGTCGGGCTGGCGCTCGAGGTAGCCGATCGCCTGGTCGGCTGGCGTCTTCCAGAACGTGGACACGACGCGACTCGAGCGCGACCGGATCCTGGCGACGCGCGCCGATTTCAGGAAGATGAAATACCAGGACACGACGGACATCAGGACGAGCAGGCAGAACACGAAGATTCCCACGGCGTCCGTCTGGCGCAGGAAGTTCGCAAAACTCATCGTGGTCAGGGCTTCGGTGGGATGCATGTTCGGCTCCTGCCTTCAATCGATCAGCTTGAATTCGACTGGTACGACGGCCCAGGCGCGCACGGGCACGCCGTTGCGCTTCGCCGGCTCGAAGCGCCATTCCCGCACGGCGTCGATCGCCGCCTGGTCGAGCGCGGACTCGCCGCTCGACTCGCCGAGCGTGACCTCCTGCGGGCGGCCGTTCTCGCCGACAAGGACGCGCACCTTGACGCGGCCCTCGATGCCCATTCGCAGGCAGCGCGGCGGATACACCGGGGGCTTCATCTCGACGAGCTTCAGGTTCCACTGGACCGGGGTCTCCTGGACGGGCGCGGCGTCGGCGTACAGGGGCTCGTCCGTGCCGGTAACGCCTTCCGGCATCGGCGGTCCCGGCTCGCCGGGCAGCAGCTCGTCGCCGAGCTCGTAGGGCTTGACCTGGGTGTCGGGCGGAACGGGTTCGGTCGTTGGAGTGTCCACCAGGATCGGAACGGGCCGTGTCTGTCGTGGCCGGTCCTGCGCTGCATCGCTCGGCGGCGGTGCGTCCGGCGGCCGCGGTTGCCTCAACGGCGGCGGTGGCGGCAGCCTCTGGAGGCTGACCTGGAAGATCGGCGGCGGCGCGGAGGCTTCGTAGGACGGAGGCGGGGCGAGCAGCAGGCGGCCGATGCCCGCGAGGTGCAGGGCCGTCACCACCATCAACACGCCCGCTGCGCCCCATGTCAGGCGCTCGTCGTGGACGTAGCGGTCGATGCGCATCCGTAGCCCGGACTCAGGTCCTTCTCGTCGGCAACCCGTGCTGTCCGAATTTACCGGATCGGCGCTGGGCAAGGTGGCGTCGGACGGGGCCAGAAATACCTAGGTGGGGACTGGAATGCCGCAGGACCGGCTGCCGGCGCGCTGGCCGTGCCTGCCACTGTGAGCGCGCCGCGCTTCGAGCGGCCGCCGAGCGGATCTCGGTACCGGGTTGCGGCGCCCCGCCCCAGCCGCGCCCACGGTATCCTCCCGCGCCGACTCTGCCCGCGACAGGAGATCGCTGCATGACCCCCGAGGAGTTCCGCCGGCTCGGGCACCAGGTGGTTGACTGGGTTGCCGACTATCGCGAACGCGCGGCGAGCCTGCCGGTGAGGTCGCGCTCGGTGCCGGGCGAGATCAAGGCGCGGCTGCCCGCCGCGCCGCCCATCGAGGCCGAGGAGTTCGAGGCCGTGCTCGCGGATCTCGACCGGGTCATCCTGCCCGGGCTCTCGCACTGGCAGCATCCGCGCTTCTTCGGCTACTTCCCCTCCAACGGCGAGCTGTCGTCAGTGCTCGGCGACTACCTCAGCACGGGACTCGGCGTGCTCGGCCTGTCGTGGCAGTCGAGTCCGGCGCTCACCGAGCTCGAGGAAGTCGTCACCGACTGGATGCGGCAAATGGTTGGTCTCTCCGACGCATGGAGCGGGGTGATCTCCGATACGGCTTCGAGCTGCACGCTGGTCGCGCTGATCTGCGCGCGGGAACGTACCAGCGCGTTCTCGCTGGCGGGTGCGGGCCTGCAGGCCGAAGCCGCGCCGCTGATCGTGTACGTCTCCGCGCAGAGCCACAGCTCCGTCGAGAAGGCCGCGCTGCTCGCGGGCTACGGTCGCGACAACATCCGGGTGATTCCGACCGACGACCGCTACGCCATGCGCGTGGATGCACTGGCGCAGGCAGTGCGGGACGATCTCGCCGTGGGCCGCCGGCCCTGCGCGGTCGTGGCCACCAGCGGCACGACCACGACCACGGCCTTCGATCCGCTCGAGACGATCGCCAACGTGGCGTCGGAGCATGGGCTCTGGATGCACGTGGACGCGGCGATGGCGGGCTCGGCGATGATCCTGCCCGAGTGCCGCGCGCTCTGCAGCGGCGTCGAGCGGGCCGACTCGCTGGTGATGAATCCCGCACAAGTGGCTGGGTGCCGCGTTCGACTGCTCGCTGTACTACGTGCGCGACCCCGAGCACCTCGTGCGCGTCATGAGCACCAACCCGAGCTACCTGCAGAGCGGGGTCGACGATCGCGTGAAGAACCTGCGCGACTGGGGCATCCCGCTCGGCCGGCGCTTTCGCGCACTGAAGCTGTGGTGCCTGATCCGCGAGCAGGGCGTCGCCGGACTGCAGCGTCGCCTGCGTCGCGACCTGGAGAACGCGCGCTGGCTGGAGGCGCAGGTCCGCGCAGCGCCCGAGTGGCGTGTCCTGGCGCCGGTGGCGCTGCAGACGCTGTGCGTCCGCCACGAGCCGCCGGCACTGACGGGCGAGGCGCTCGACCGACACACGCTCGCGTGGGCGGAGCGCGTCAATGCCTCGGGCGAGGCCTACGTGACGCCGGCCATGCTCGACGGACGCTGGATGGTGCGTCTGTCGGTGGGTTCGCTCACGACGCAGCGCGAACACGTCGCGGCGCTGTGGGAACTGATCCGGATGGAGGCCACCCGGGGCTGAGGGGCGACAGCCGTTTCCGAGACGACCTGCCGCGGCACGACCACACACCGCGAAAGCCCGGCGATGCTCGATGCGACCGCCCGTCAGCGTGCCAGCCCGCCCGAAGCGAGCGACGTCGGCGCCCCCGGGCCCACCGGCCACCCGAGCGTCATCCACGCGACCAACAGCAGCGACCAGCCCACGAGGAACGTCACCGAGTAGGGCAGCATCAGCGACACCAGTGTGCCGAGCCCGGCCTTCGCCACGTAGCGCTGCACGAAGGCGATGATCAGCGCGAAGTAGCTCATCATCGGCGAGATCACGTTGGTGACCGAGTCGCCGACGCGGTAGGCCGCCTGCGTGAGCTCCGGCGGGTAGCCGAGCAGCATGAACATCGGCACGAACACCGGTGCCATCAGCGCCCATTTCGCCGAGGCGGAGCCCATCACGAGGTTGATGGTGGCCGACAGCAGGATGAACGACAGCATCAGCGGGACCTGGTGCAGGCCCGCGGACTCGAGCAACCGCGCACCCTCGACCGCGATGATGAGACCGAGGTTCGTCCAGTTGAAGAACGCGACGAACTGGGCGGCGAAGAACACCAGCACCATGTAGCCGCCGAGCGTGGACATCTGCTGACTCATCCCCCGGATCACGTCGCGATCGCTGCGCAGCGTGCCCGCGCCGGTGCCGTAGGCCACGCCGAGGCCGACGCCGTAGAAGAAGATCAGCGCGACGATGCCCTTGAGGAACGGCGAATGCAGCACGCTGCCGGTGCCGGGCTCGCGCAGGAAGCCGTCCGCGGGCAGCAGTCCCCACAGCAGCAGCGCGCTCATCGCCAGGAACGCCACCAGTGCAAATCGCAGGCCGCGCTTCTCCGCCGCCGTGATGGGCTTGGCCATGTCCTCGCCCGCGGCATCCTCCGGGCCGGACGCGGCGGCCTCCATCCCCGCGACGCGCGGAGCGACGAACTTCTCCGTGACCCACCAGCCGAGGCCGGTGATCAGGAAGGTCGAGACGGCCATGAAGTAGTAGTTCGCTGCCGGGCTCACCACGTAGGCGGGATCGATGATCCGCGCCGCCTCCTGGGAGAGTCCCGCGAGCAGCGGGTCGATCGTGCCGAGCACCAGGTTGGCGCTGTAGCCTCCGGAGACTCCGGCGAATGCGGCGGTGAGGCCGAGCACGGGATGGCGCCCCGCGGCCTTGAAGATCAGCGCCGCGAGGGGCACCAGTAGCACGTAGCCCACCTCGCTCGCCGCGTTCGACATGACGCCGCAGAACACCACGACGGGCGTCAGCAGCGCCCGCGGCGACCGGAGCACGATCATGCGCATCACCGCGCCGATGAAGCCCGAGACCTCGGCGACGCCGATGCCGATCATGGCGACGAGCACCGTGCCGAGCGGCGCGAAGCCTGTGAAGTTCGTGACCAGTTCGGTGAGGATGCGGTGCACGCCCGCCACCGACAGCAGGCTGACCGGCTCGATGAGCTTGCCTGTGGTCGGGTGCGCGACGGCGAGGTCGAATTGGGCTGCGATGCCCGACAGCACCACGATCAGGACCGCGAGCAGCGCGAACAGCGTGGTCGGGTCGGGCAGGGCGTTGCCGATCCGCTCGATCGCGTCGAGCAAGCGGTCGAGGACGCCGCGCGGGCGGCTCGCGTCAGGTGCGTGTCGGGTCATCTGTGCTCCCGCAGGGGTCGTGCAGCATCCGGGGGGAATTGGCAGGCGCCGCTTCCGGTGGCAGCATGCCGCGGGCCGGACATCCCCGGCCAGCGCAAGGACCGAGGATCGTGGCGAGCAACTGGAAGGACTGGATCGCGCAGCGTTTCGGCGCAACGGCCGACGCGCAGGACCCGGCCCGGACGCGCGACCTCGCGGTCGCCGCGTTGCTCGTCGAGGTGCTCCGTGCAGACTACGACTCGAGCGCGGCGGAGCGCCGCCAGGTCATCGAATCCGTTCGCGGCATACTCGGACTCGAGGCGCCGCAGTGCGAAGCCCTGATTGCCGACGCCGAGCGGCACGTCGACGGTGCCCACGACCTTCACCAGTTCACCTCGCGCCTGAACGACAGCCTGTCGCATCCCGAGAAGCTCCAGCTGATGGAGCAGCTGTGGCGCGTCGCGCAGGCGGACGAGGCGGTGCACAAGTACGAGGAGCACCTGATCCGCCGGGTCGCGGGCCTGCTGCACGTGTCGCACCGTGAGTTCATCGCCGCCAAGCTGCGTTCGTCCGGTACCTGACTACGGCCCGGGATCAGGCCGCCCGGGCCCGCGCTGCGCCGGGTGAGGTGTTGCGCTCGCAGAACTCCCGCAGCGCTGCGCGGTCGGCCAGCGACTCGCGCGTCCAGGGCAACAGGTGCGCGCGATCGCTCCGCGCGGTCGAACCAGAACCGACCCGAGCGGCCGCGGGCCCGCGTCGCTCGCAGCCAGCCAGATCACGGTGTCGGCGCCCTCGACCGGGCTGCGCAGCCGCCCGCGCATCGCCGACCAGAACTTCGGCAGAGAGGTGCGCACGGCTGGAGTGTCGGCCCAGCCTGGGTGCATCGCGCTCGCGGTGACGCATCGCGCGGGGAATTGCTCGGCCAGCAACCGCGCCATCACCACCTGCATGCGCTTGGTCTGGGCGTAGGCCGCCACGCCATCGTACGGCCGGCGTTGCCACTCGCAGTCGTCGAGCGAGAGGCGCTGGGTGTACATACCCCCGGAGGAGACGAACACCACCCTCGCGTCGCCAGAGGCGAGCAGCTTCGGTTCCAGTTCGCGAGTGAGCAGCCAGGGGCCGAGCACGTGTGTGGCGAGGGTGAGTTCGTGACCCTCGGGCGAGGCCACCCGCGCGTCGGGCAGCACCCCGGCGTTGTGCACCAGGATGTCCACTCGTGGCGCGCGCAGGCCCGCGGCGAAGGCGCGCACCGCACCGAGGTCGGACACGTCGAGCAGGCCGAGGTGCACGCGAGCGGAACCGGTGCGACGGCGTACTTCGCGCACCGCCCGCGCGCCACGCTGCGGGTCCCGGCAGAGCATCCAGACGGTGGCGCCGCGCGCAGCGAGCGCAAGCGAGGTCGCGAAGCCGATCCCCGAATTGGCGCCGGTCACCAGCGCGACGCGGCCGGCGAGGTCGACCTCGAGATCGGACGGCCGGAACCGCTCCGCGTGGCGCGCGTAGCCGCCGCGGTCGAACGAACAGAAAATGGAGGCGTCGAGCAGCCGGTCGCGGCCGGCGCGGAGCAGGTCGAGGGTCATGCCGGACCGTTCGCAACGACGGTCCGGCCGGATTGCCCCGCAGGGACTACGGGCTGGTGGGCTTGTTCGAGACCGCAGCGGCCCCGGTGGCGTGCAGCGCCGCCTCGTCGGCGATCGTGAAGTTCACCTGCAGCGGCCGCCCGTCGGTGTCGTTGCTGCTGGAGACCTGCACCAGGTAGGGTTTGTCCCGGGTCCAGAGCATCGCGGTGGACCGCGACTGGATCGACGCCTCGTCGCGCAGCACCGCATCGAAGTCGCCGAAGATCGTGCGCGAGCGGTTCACCACCGCGAGCAGCGCGGGCAGCGAGGGGTCCATGCGCGCCGTGGCACTGGCCATGGTGCCGTCGCTCCCGATCAGGAAGCACAGCTCCTTCGTCTGGTGCTGTGCCGGCAGCTTCAGCAGCGTCTGGCGGCTCGCGGCGCAGTAGCGCGGGCGACCCTTCTCGTCCTGGTCCCAGGTTCCGCCCGGGTACTTGGCCTCGATCGCGGACTTGCTGGCGTTCCAGGGCAGGCCGAAGGCGCCGCCGCGGTACTGGTCCGTGATCGGTCCGGCCGTCGCGATTGCGGCCACCAGGGTAACAAGCACGCCGGCGCAGGTGGCCGACAGCGAAATTCTGCTCATGCGGGATTCTCCATGGGCGTCCAGCCGGCGAAGTCTAACTGAGGGGACAGGATCCCGCCTCGGCCCGGCAATTTCCACGAGGCAGGTCTCACAAATTTCCACGCGCGGATCCCGGGCGTCGCTCCGGCCGTTGCCGCAGTCAGGGCAGGGTGCCCCTGTCGGCGGTCGACAGCATCAGCAGGTCCTCCGGGGTGTCGAGCGCGACGCCAGCGTTGGCCATCGGCAGGCGCACCAGGCGATCCACGTTGCGCCGAAGCACGGGACCCGGGTCACGGTCGCCGCGCAGCTCGAGCAAGTCGGGAAAGGCCCAGCGCGGGAAGATCGCCGGCAGGCCCGCGCCGCCGCCGTAGAGGGCGACACCGATCAGGACCGGGTGGCGGCGCCACGCCGCATACAGCCGCCGCAGGTCCTCCGCGGTCACCGCCACCTGGTCGCCGAGCAGCAGCAGCAGTCCTTCGCAGCGCGGCGGGGCGGTGCGCACAGCGGCGCGCACGCTGCTCGCAAGGCCTTCCTCCCAGTCGCGGTTCAGCACGACCGAGGCCGCCGACTGGCGCAGCGCCGGCGCGATTTCGCGGGCGTGCGCTCCGAGCACGACCGTCACCGAGCTGCCGGCGACGCAGGAGGCGGCCGCGACTGCCTGATGCAGCACCGGGGCGCCGCCCAATCGCACCAGCTGCTTCGGGCTGCCGAAGCGCGTGGATGGACCCGCGGCGAGGATCGCTGCGTGCAGGGCCGGTGAATCGCCGTGCTCCATGGAGCGCTAGTTTGCCTGCTGCGCTGCAGGAAGTTACAGTTCCCCGAGTCCGCCACCGGATGCCCGAACCGCCCGAGTCCCCTCCGCCCGAGCCGCCAGCGGCCCGCTGCGTGGCCGTGACCCGCCGGCGAGGGACGGTGTGCGGCTGAATGGGAGGCGGAAATAGCGTGGAAGCATGGAAGGTCCATAAGTTCGGCGGGTCGAGCGTCGCGGACGCTGCCTGCATGGAACGCGTCGCGCGGATCGTCGAGGGCGATCCCGCGAGCCGCAAGGCAGTGGTGCTGTCGGCCTGCCGCGGCGTCACCGACGCGCTGCTGGGCCTGATCGCGCTGGCCGAGCAGCAGGACCCGTCGCTCGACGAGCGCATCGCGGAGCTGCGCGAGCGTCACGTGGGCATCGCGCGCGAACTGCTCGCCGGGCACCTGTTCGACGAATTCGTCGAGGGACTGGAGCGCGATTGCCGCGACGTCGCGGGGATCCTCCAGACCGTTCGCCTCGTGCGCTCAGCCTCCACGACCATGCGGGACCTCATCTCGGGCTACGGGGAGATCTGGTCGACGCGGATCTTCGAGCGCCTGCTGCGCAGCCGCGGGCTCTCGGGCGGGCACCTGCGCTGGCTCGACGCCCGTCGCGTGCTGCTCGTCGAGTGGGGGCCGCTCGGGCCCGGCGTGCGCTGGGACCAGTCGCGCGCAAACCTCCGCGAGGAACTGGCGGCGGACTTCACGGGCACGGTCGTGGTGACCGGGTTCATCGCCACCGACACGCAGGGGCTGCAGACCACGCTCGGGCGCAACGGCAGCGACTTCTCGGCCTCGATCTTCGGCGCGCTGCTCGACGCCGCCGAGATCGTGATCTGGACCGACGTGGACGGCGTGCTGAGTGCCGACCCGCGCCTCGTGCCCGAGGCGCAGGTGATCGCGGCACTGTCGTACAACGAGGCGATGGAACTCGCCTACTTCGGCGCCAAGGTCATCCACCCGCAGACCATGGCGCCCGCGGTCCACAAGCGCATCCCGATCTGGATCAAGAACACCTTCGCGCCGGAGGCGGCCGGTACGGTGATCCACGACCGCACCGCACCCATGCCGCTGGTCAAGGGCATCACCACCGTCGAACGCATCGCGCTCGTCAATCTCGAGGGTGCCGGGATGATCGGCGTGCCCGGCACTGCGCATCGCCTCTTCGGCGCGCTGCGCGAGGAGGGGATCTCGGTGATCCTCATCTCGCAGGGCAGCTCCGAGCACTCGATCTGCTTCGCCGTGCCGGAGATCGAGGCCGAGCGCGCCGAACGCGTCGTGCGGCGTGCCTTCGAGCCGGAGCTGCGCGAGGGCCAGATCCAGAGCATCGACGTCAACCACGCCTGCAGCATCCTCGCCGTGGTGGGCGACGGAATGGCCGGTGCGCACGGCGTCGCGGCGCAGCTGTTCGGCGCGCTCGGCAGCGCGGGCGTCAGCGTGCGCGCGATCGCGCAGGGTGCCTCCGAGCGCAACATCTCGGTCGTGATCGACGGGCGCAACAGCGCGCGCGCGCTGCGCGCCGTGCACTCGGGCTTCTACCTCTCGGCCCACACGATTTCGATCGGGCTCATCGGCCCGGGCCTCGTCGGGGGCGCGCTGCTCGACCAGCTCGCCTCGCAGGTCCAGCGCCTGCGGCGCGACCTGAAGCTCGACCTGCGCGTGCGGGGCATCGCGGGCTCGAAGGCGATGCGCCTCTCCGCGGGCGCGATCGAGCTGGCGCACTGGCGCGACGCCTACGCCGCAGGCGGGGACGAGGTGGACCTGGAGCGTTTCGCCGACCACGTCAACGCCGATCACTTCCCGCACGCGGTGATCATCGACTGCAGCGCGAGCGCGGCGGTCGCGGGTCGCTATGCGCACTGGCTGTCCGAGGGCATCCACGTGGTCACGCCCAACAAGAAGGCCAACAGCGCGGCGCTCGGCGACTACGAGCGTCTCAAGGAGGCGCGCCGCTCGGCGGGTTCGCACTACCTCTACGAGGCCACGGTGGGCGCGGGGCTGCCGGTGATCCAGACCCTGCGCGACCTGCGCGAGACGGGCGACGAGATCCGCCGCATCGAGGGCATCTTCTCGGGCACGCTCGCCTACCTGTTCAATACCTGGGACGGCAGCCAGCCGTTCTCGGCGGTGGTCCGCCAGGCGAAGTCGCTGGGCTACACCGAGCCCGACCCGCGCGACGACCTCTCCGGCATGGACGTGGCGCGCAAGCTGATCATCCTCGCCCGCGAGATGGGCCAGTCGCTCGAGCTCGCCGACGTGAGCGTCGAGAGCCTCGTGCCGCCGGCGCTCGCCGAGTGCGGGGTGCAGGACTTCCTCGAGCGCCTCGACGAGTTCGACGCGCCGATGCTCGCGCGCCTCGAGGCCGCCCGGGCACGCGGCCACGTGCTTCGCTACGTGGGTTCGGTGGCTGCCGACGGCGGCGCCGAGGTGGGGGTCGTCGAACTGCCCGCCGCACATCCCTTCGCCAACATCGCCCTCACCGACAACATCGTCCGTTTCCAGACGGCGCGCTACGACCGCAACCCGCTCATCGTGCAGGGGCCGGGTGCGGGTCCCGCGGTCACGGCGGCCGGCGTGTTCGCCGACCTGCTGCGCGTCTGCGCGTACCTCGGGGCGAAGCTGTGAGCGGGCGGCGCGAACGGGCGACGGCGTTTGCGCCCGCGAGCGTCGGCAACGTCGCGGTCGGCTTCGACATCCTCGGCCACACCGTCGCGGCGCTCGGCGACCGCGTGACGGCCACGCGACGCGACGCTCCGGGCGTCTCGATCCGCTCGATCCGCGGCGTGGTCGAGGACCTGCCGCTCGATGCCGAGCGCAACACCGCGGGGATGGCCGTGCTCGCGCTCGCGCGCGCGCTCGAGCTGCCCTGGGGGTTCGACCTCGACGTCGAGAAAGGCATTCCGCTCGGGTCCGGCCTCGGCGGCTCGGCGGCCTCGGCGGTTGCTGCCGTGGTGGCGGCCGCGGCGCTCGTCGAGCAGCCGCTCGAGAAGACGCGGCTGCTGCATTTCGCCATGCAGGGCGAGCAGGTGGCGAGCGGGTCGGTGCACGTGGACAACATCGCGCCGTCGCTGTTCGGCGGGCTGGTGCTCACCGTGGGCATCGACGACCCGTACGTGAAGCAGGTGCCGGTCCCAAAGGGTGTGCGCTGCGTGCTGGTGCACCCGCACATGGTGCTCGCGACGCGCGAGGCGCGCGCGATCCTCAGGCGCGACGTGCCGCTGTCGGACGTGATCTGGCAGCAGGCGAACCTCGCGGGCTTCCTCGCCGGCTGCTACACGGACGACCTGCCGCTGATCCGCCAGTCGCTGCTGGACGTCGTGATCGAGCCGCAGCGCCAGTCGCTGATCCCGGGCTTCGCGGCGGTCAAGCAGGCCGCGCTCGAGGCGGGCGCGCTCGGTTGCTCGATTTCCGGTGCCGGCCCGACCGTATTCGCCTGGACCCTTGAGGCCGAGGCCGCCGCGGTGCGCTCGGGCATGGTCGCCGCCTTCCACCGACACGGACTCGACAGCGACGCGTGGATCTCGGCGATCGACCGCGAAGGCGCGCGCGTGGTGGACGGCTGATGCGTTATCTCAGCACCCGCGACGCCGCGCACGCGGCGGGCCTGGGCGCGGCCATCGCGCGCGGCCTCGCGCCGGACGGCGGGCTGTACGTGCCGGAATCGCTGCCGCGCGTGGATGCCGGCTCGCTCGGGGACCCCGGCGACCTGCCGGCGCTCGCCGCGAGCCTGTTGCGGCCGTTCGCCGCCGGCGACTCCGTCGCCGAGCAGCTCGACGCGATCACCCGCGACGCCTTCGACTTCCCGGCGCCCGTGGTCGAGGTCGAGGGCGCCGGCGCGCCGCTGTCGGTGCTGGAGCTGTTCCACGGGCCGACGGCGGCGTTCAAGGACTTCGGCGCGCGTTTTCTCGCGGCGACGCTCGAACGCATCCCGCGGGCCGACTCGCGACGGCTCACCATCCTCGTCGCCACTTCGGGCGACACGGGCGGTGCGGTGGCGGCCGCGTTCCATGGTCGACCCTGGGTGGACGTCGTCGTGCTCTACCCGCGCGGGCTCGTCTCGCCGCGACAGGAGAAGCAGCTCGCCTGCTGGGGCGGCAACGTGCGCACGCTGTCGGTCGCCGGCACCTTCGATGACTGCCAGACCATGGTAAAGCAGGCCTTCGTCGATCCGGCGCTGTCGGCGTCGCTGCAGTTGTCCTCTGCGAACAGCATCAACGTCGGTCGCCTGCTGCCGCAGATGGTCTACTACGCCAGCACGAGCCTCGAACTCGCGCGTCGCGACGGCCGGGCGCCGAACTTCCTCATTCCCAGCGGCAACCTCGGCAATGCGCTCGCCTGCGTGTGGGCGCGCGAGGCGGGGCTGCCGATCGGCGAGATCGTGCTCGCGAGCAACGCCAACCTCGCGGTACCCGAGTTCCTCGCGAGCGGCGACTGGCGTCCGCGGCCGAGCGTCGCTACGCTGGCGTCCGCCATGGACGTCGGCAACCCGAGCAACATGGAGCGGCTGCGCTGGCTGTTCCCCGACATGTCGCGCCTGCGCGCACAACTCGAGGCGCAGCCGGTGAGCGACGCGGAGATCCGCACGACCATTCGTCGCGACCATCGCGAGCTCGGGCAGACGTGGTGCCCGCACACGGCGACCGCCGCCTGCGTCTACCGGCGCCTCGAGCCCGCGCGGCGCGCCGGGCGCTGGGTGCTCGTGGCGACCGCGCACCCGGCCAAGTTCAACGACGTCGTCGAACCGCTGATCGGCGCGGAGGTGCCCGTGCCCGCGCCGCTCGCGGCGCTGCTGGCGTTGCCGTCGCGGCAAGTCGAGGTCGAGCCCGGGCTCGAGTCGCTGCGCGGCGTGCTGTCGGAGGCTGCGTGAACGTCCTGCTGGGCCTGCCGCCCTGGCTGTGGGTGCTGTTCGGGGTCGCCGTGCTGGCCGCCGCTGTGATCTTCGCGCGCGGGCGCCTGCGTCAGGCGCGCGCGCGTCGCGCGATCGACAACGTGATCTCGTCGGTGGCTTACGACGAGCTGCGCAACGTGCTCGTCCCCACCGGCACGGGCGAGCAGATCCACGTCCACTACCTGCTGCTCACGCAGCGCGGCCTGCTGGTGATCGACCTCTTCGACGTGCAGGGGCTGATCTTCGCCGGCGACAAGATGTCGCAGTGGTCGGTGTTCGGCCCGAAGCGCCACTTCACGTTCACCAACCCGCTGCCGATGCTCGAGGAGCGGGTGAGCGCGGTGCGCCAGCTCGCGGGCGAGATGCCGGTGGTGGGGCGCGCGGTGTTCTCGATGCGCGGCGAGTTCCCCAAGGGCCGGCCCGAGACGGTGCTGCGTCTCGACGCCCTGCAGGACGAGTTCCCTGCCGTGGACCGCGCCCAGGGCGGCGTGGCCGCGGCCTTCGCGCCGGTCTGGGAACGCGTCAAGCAGGCGGCGCAGCCGAACCCGTTGTCGCACTGAGTCGCACTGACGCCGCCGGGGTCGCGCCGGTCCATGGCGCGGCCGGGCGATCGCTCAGGCCGCGGCGCGCTGCCCGCGCGCGGCGTGATCGGCCAGCACCCGCGCCACGCAGGCGGTGAGTCGCCGTGCCGTCTCGAGGTGCAGGAACTCGTTCGGGCCATGCGCGTTGGACTGCGGCCCGAGCACCCCGGTGACCAGGAACTGCGTCCCGGGGAAGCGCTCGCCGAGCATGCCCATGAACGGGATGCTGCCGCCCGTGCCCATATACATCGCGTCGCGGCCGAAGAACGCCTGCGAGGCCGCCTGCATCGACTGTTCGAGCCAGGGCGCGAGCGTGGGCGCATTCCAGCCGCCCATCGCTGACTCCACGGTGAAGCTCACGCGCGCCCCGTACGGCGCGTCGCGCGCGAGCGTGCGCTCGATCGCGCTCGCTGCCGCGGCTGGCGCGAGCGTCGGGGGCAGGCGGAACGACAGCTTGAGCGTCGTGTGGGGTCGCAGCACGTTGCCCGCGCTGCGAAATGCAGGCAATCCCTCGGCGCCGGTGATGCTGAGCGTCGGCCGCCAGTTGTTGTTGAGCAGCAGTTCGAACGGATCGTTCGACACCGGCCGCATGCCCGGCATGAGCGGGAACTTCGCGAACACCGTGTCGCCGAGCACGGCGGCGGCGGCCTTGGCCTGCGCGCGCCGGTCGGGCGGGATCGGCGCATTCAGTTCCTCGATGAGGATGGCGCCCGAGCCCGCGTCCTCGATCCGTGCGAGCAGTTCGCGCAGGATGCGGAAGCTCGAGGGCACGACGCCGCTGGCGGTGCCGGAGTGCACGCCCTCCGTGAGCACGTCCACGCGCAGCGAGCCGATCAGATTGCCGCGCAGCGAGGTCGTGCACCACAGCTGCTCGTAGTTGCCGCACTCCGCGTCGAGGCAGACGACCAGCGTGGGCGAGCCGAGCCGCGCGCCGAGTGCCTCGATGTGGTGGGCGAGGTCGGGGCTGCCGCTCTCCTCGCTGGCCTCGATCAGCACCACGCAGCGGGCGTGCCCGAGGCGCTGCTCACGCAGCGCACGGATGGCAGTGAGCGACGCGAACAGCGCGTAGCCGTCGTCGGCGCCGCCACGACCGTAGAGCTTGCCGTCGCGGACCACCGGGGTCCACGGCTCGAGCCCGTCGGACCAGCCGGAGAACTCAGGCTGCTTGTCGAGGTGCCCGTACATGAGCACGCAGTCGCCGGCCGCCGCGGGCGCACTGGGCGGGACGTCCACCATCAGCACTGGCGTGCGTCCGGCAAGCCGGAGCACTTCGACGCGGGCGCCAGGCAGCGACCGCACCTCGTCCTCGGCCCAGCGGCGCATCAGCTGCACCGCGGCCTCCATATGGCCGTGCGCCTCCCAGTCGGGGTCGAACATGGGCGACTTGTTCGGGATGCGGACGTACTCGACGAGCTCGGGAAGGATCGAGTCGTCCCAGCGGCCGTTGACGAATTCGCGGATCTTGTTGCTGTTCATGAATGTCACCAAATCAATTAGTTATTGCGTATTGCTCGAATCCAAAGAAACGCAGGGCGTTGTGGGTCGAGGCCGCCGCGACCGCCTCGGGCGCCTCGCCGCGACATTCGGCCACCACCCGCAGGATGTGCGGCAGGTGGCGCGGTTCGTTGCGCCGGCTGCGGGGCCTCGGCTCCAGGTCTCGAGGCAGGAGGTAGGGCGCGTCGGTCTCGAGCATCAGGCGGTCCGCCGGGATCCGTCCCACCAGGTCGCGCAGGTGCCGGCCCCGGCGCTCGTCGCAGATCCAGCCGGTGATGCCGATCGAGAGTCCGAGGTCGAGATAGTCGTCGAGTTCGCGCCGGTCGCCTGTGAAGCAGTGGGCCACGCCGCCCGCGATGCGCGGCAGGTACTCGCGCAGGATCGCCGTGAACGCGTCGTGGGCGTCACGCTGGTGAAGGAACAGCGGCTTGCCGAGCTCCGCGGCCAGCTCGAGCTGCTGGCGGAACACGCGGTCCTGATCCTCGCGCGGGGAGAAGTTGCGGAACCAGTCGAGCCCGCACTCGCCGGCGGCGCCGACCTCCGGCGCCTGCAGCAGCGCGCGCAGCGCCGGCAGGTCCGCAGCGTGGAACTCGCGGGCGTGGTGCGGATGGATGCCCGCCGTCGCGCGGAAGTGCGCCGTGCGCTGGCGTGCCAGTTCGACCGCGGCCCGCGTGCTCTCGAGCGTGCTGCCGGTGATCACCATCCAGCGCACGCCGGCGCCGATGGCTGCCTCCACGACCCGCTCGCGGTCGGGATCGAAGCTGTCGTGCGCGAGGTTCAGGCCGATGTCGACGAGGGGCGGGTTCACGTGTGGCAGCTGTGCTAAGGTGCGCGTCGCCGAGCCGGCGGGCCCGCGTCCGAACGAATGAAAGTTCCCGGACATTGTAGCCACCGACGCTCCGGAGCGCCCCGGTCCCCCGACACACGACCCGCCAGAACATGCCTCTCGACCAGGAAGCCCTCGCGAGCTTGCGCCGAACGTCCGACTCCGGGACGACCCGCTACCGGACCCGCAGCGCGTCGCGCCGTCGCTGGTGGTGGCTCGGCGCCGCCCTGGCGCTCGTGGGCCTGCTGCTCGCCTGGCGCTTCGCCACCGCCCCGGTGCCGGTGCAGACGGCGGTGGTTGAACTGCCGGCGGGTGCATCGGAGGGCACGGTGCTCAATGCCTCCGGGTACGTCGTCGCGCGGCGCCTCGCCACGGTGAGTTCCAAGGTCACCGGACGCATCACGGAGGTTCTCTTCGAGGAAGGCGCCGCGGTTCAGGAAGGGCAGGTACTCGCGCGCCTCGATCCGTCCACGGTCAAGGCCGAGCACGTGGTCGCCGTGCGCAGCGTCGAGGCCTCGCGCAGCAGCCTCCGGGAGATCGAGGTGCGGCTCGCCGACGCCGAGCGGACGCTGGTCCGCACCCGCAGTCTCGTCGAGCGCCGGCTGGTGGCCCAGAGCGCGCTCGACACCGCCGAGGCCGACGTTGCGGCGCTGCGCGCGCGTCTCGCGGCCGCGCGTGCCGAGGTGGGCGTGGCCGAGGGGCGACTCGCGGTGAGCCAGCAGGTGGTCGACGACCTCGCGATCCGCGCGCCCTTCGCCGGCGTGGTGATCTCGAAGGACGCGCAGCCCGGGGAGACCGTATCGCCGGTGTCGGCGGGCGGGGGGTTCACCCGCACCGGCATTGCCACGATCGTCGACATGGACTCGCGCGAGATCGAAGTCGACGTGAACGAGGCCTACATCAACCGCGTGCGCGACGGACAGCGCGTCGAGGCGGTGCTCGACGCCTACCCCGACTGGCGCGTCCCCGCGCGCGTGATCGGCATCGTGCCGACCGCCGACCGGCAGAAGGCCACCGTGCGCGTGCGCATCGCCTTCGAAGCGCTCGACCCGCGCATCCTGCCCGACATGGGCATCAAGGTGCGGTTCCTGGAGGACGGCAACGCGGCCGTCGCCCGCGCGGTCCCCACGATCCCCGAGGGCGCGCTGCTGCGCGACGGCGAGGCGACGGCGGTCTGGGTCGTGAAGGACGGCCACGCCTCGCGTCGGCCAGTCAAGGTCGGGGAGACGATCGATGGACGGGTCACGGTGACCGACGGCGTGCAGTCCGGGGAGGCCGTGGTCGTCGCCCCGCCCGCGCGCCTGCGGGAGGGCGCTGCGGTGGAGCTGCAGGCCGAGTGACCGTGGCCGAGTCGATCGTCCGCATCCGCGATCTCGTCAAGGAGTACCGCCGCGGCACCGAGGTGGTGCGCGTGCTCCAGGGACTGTCGCTCGACATCGAGCGGGGCGATTTCGTCGCGCTGATGGGGCCGTCGGGGTCCGGCAAGTCCACGCTGCTGAACCTCATCGGTGGCCTCGACCGCCCGACCTCCGGAGTGCTCGAGATCGACGGGCTGCGCGTCGACGAACTCGGCGAGGCCGCGCTGGCGCGCTGGCGCGCCGACCACGTGGGCTTCGTGTTCCAGATGTACAACCTGCTGCCGGTGCTCACCGCCGAGCGCAACGTCGAGCTGCCGCTGCTGCTGCGCGACCTGTCGCGCGACGAGCGGCGCCAGCGCGTCGCGGCGGCGCTCAAGCTCGTGGGGCTCTCCGATCGCGCCAGGCATCGGCCGCGGGAGCTCTCCGGCGGCCAGGAGCAGCGCGTCGGCATTGCCCGTGCCATCGTCACCGACCCGACACTGCTGCTGTGCGACGAGCCTACCGGCGACCTCGACCGCAAGGCGGGTGACGAGATCCTCGACCTGCTGCAGGCGCTGAACCGCGAGTACGGCACGACCATCGTCATGGTCACCCACGATCCGCACGCGGCCGAGCGCTCCCACCGCACCGTGCACCTCGACAAGGGACTGCTGCGGGACGAGACGCCATGATCGCGAAGTACCTGCCGCTGCTCGCCGCCAGCCTGCGCCGCAAGCGCCTGCGCACGTTCTTCACGCTGGCTTCGATCACCGTGGCCTTCCTGCTGTTCGGGCTCGCCGAGTCGCTACGCTACTCGCTCCAGTCGGGAGTGGACGTGGCGGGCGCAGACCGGCTGCTGACCATGCACAAGATCTCGTTCACCCAGCTCCTGCCCCAGAGCTACGAGAGCCGGATCCGCGCCGTGGACGGGGTGGTGGACGTGACGCCGCAGACCTGGTTCGGCGCCTGGTACCAGGACGAGCGCAACCAGATCCCGACGTTCCCGGTGCAGCCGGAGGCCTTCCTGCGCATGTACCCGGAGTATGTGGTGCCGGAGGAACAGCGCCTGGCGTGGGTCGCCGACCGCAGTGGCATCCTGATCGGGCGCGGGCTCGCCGACCTGACGGGCTGGAAGGTGGGGGAGGCGGTGCCGCTGCGCTCGGCGATCTGGCGCACGGTCGACGGCAGCGACACCTGGGACGTCACGGTGCGCGCGATCTACGACCTGCCGCAGGGCGGCGACACGCGCCAGATCCTCCTGCACCAGGAGTACTTCGAGGAGGCGCGCGGGCAGGCGAAGGGACTGATCGGCTGGTACCTCGTCAAGGTGTCCGATGTGGACCGTGCCGCGGCGATCTCGAAGGAGATCGACGCCCAGTTCTCCAACTCGCCCGCGGAGACGAAGACCTCCTCGGAGCGAGCCATGGCGCAGTCGTTCGTCAACCAGGTCGGCAACATCGGCGCGATCCTGCGCGCGATCGTCACGGCCGTGTTCTTCACCATGCTGCTGGTGACCGCCAACACCATGGCGCAGTCGGTCCGCGAGCGGACCAACGAGATCGGCGTGCTCAAGACGCTCGGCTACACGAACGGCGGTGTGCTGGGGCTGGTGCTGGCGGAGGCCGTGCTGATCACCGTGATCGGTGGCACGCTCGGACTCGCCGGCGCATGGTGGCTCGGCGTGCAGTTCGAGCCGGTGTTCCGCCAATACCTGCCGGGATTCCGTGTGCCGGCCGACGCCATCGTGCTCGGGGCGGTGTTCATGGTCGCACTCGGGCTGATCGCGGGCGCGGTCCCGGCGGCGCAGGCGATGCGCCTGCGCATCGCCGAAGCGCTGCGGCGCGAGTGAGGCGCGCGTGACTGCGTGGCTCCGCCAGATCGCGGCCGTCACGGCCATGAACCTGCGCAACCTGCCCGCGCGGCTCGGCACGTCGCTGGTCGCGGTGGTCGGCATCGGCGGAGTCGTGGCCGTGCTCGTGTCGCTGCTGTCGATGGGCGAGGGATTCCGCGCGGCCATGGAACTGTCGGGGAGCGACGACGTCGCGCTGGTGCTGCGCGGCGGCTCCTCCGACGAGCTCTCGAGCGCGTTCGGGCGCGACGAGGTCAGCGTGATCGTCGCGGCTCCCGGCATCGCGCGCGACTCCCGTGGCCCGGTGGCGTCGCCGGAGTTCTACACGATCGTGGACCTGCCGATGCGCAGCACCGGCACCGAGGCCAACGTGCCGTTCCGGGGCGTTACCTCGCGTGCGCCGCAGGTGCGCGAGGGCTTCCGGATCGTGGCTGGCCGCATGTTCGAGCCCGGCAAGGACGAGGTGATCGTCGGTCGCGGCGCCTTCGCCCAGTTCGGCAACGTGGATCTCGGGCGCGAGGTGACCTGGGGCTCGCACGTCTGGCGGGTCGTCGGCGTGTTCGAGGCGGGCGGCAGCGTGTCGGAGTCCGAGGTGTGGACCGACCTGACCGTGCTGCAGGGCGTGTACCGGCGCGGCAACTCGGTGCAGGTCGTGCGTGCGCGGCTCGAATCGCCGCGCGCGATCGAAGACCTCGAACGCTGGCTCGATGCCGACCCGCGGATCAATGCCTCGGTGCGCAGCGAACGGGAGTTCTACGCCGACCAGTCGCGCATCCTGATTGCGCTGATCCGCTACGTCGGCACGACCATCGCCGTGCTGATGGGCGTCGGCGCGGTGTTCGCAGCGCTCAACACCATGTATTCGGCGGTGTCATCACGAACCCGGGAGATCGCCACGCTGCGTGCGCTCGGGTTCGGGGCCGCGCCGGTGGTCGTCTCCGTGCTGCTCGAGGCCGTGGCGCTCGGCCTGCTCGGCGGCGCGGTCGGTGGCGCGCTGGTCTACCTCGGGCTCAACGGCTACCAGGCCTCCACGCTCAACTGGGCGAGCTTCAGCCAGATCACGTTCGCGTTCACGGTGACGCCGAAGCTGCTCGCGACCGGTCTGGCCTACTCGCTCGTGCTCGGCCTCGTCGGCGGGCTGCTGCCGGCGCTGCGCGCGGCGCGGATGCCGGTCACCGCGGGCCTGCGGGAGCTGTAGGCGTGGGCGGACGCATCGGTGAGGGCCGCCACGGTGGCGCGAACGGGAATCCGCTGCAGATGCCGCTGTGGTCGCCGCAGGAGGCGTCCCTCGGCTGGCATGTCCGCATCAGCCGCCGCGCCCGGCGGCTCTCGATGCGGGTGTTCCCTGGCGGGCGCGTCGAAGTGGTGGTGCCGCCCGGCGTCGGACTGCCCGCCATCGAGCGCTTCGTCGCCCGGCATCGGGCGTGGGCGGAGCGACGCGTGCGCGATTACGCGCTGCTGGCGCCGGCCTGCGGCGAACGCCGGCCGGCCTCGCTCGACCTGCCGCTGACCGGACAGCGCTGGGCGGTGGAGTACGAACCGGCGCGCCGCGCCGCCGTGCACCAGCGTGCCGACGGGGTGCTGCAGGTGCGTCTGGCATCCGCGACCGACCGGGCGGTGGGGCAGCTGCTGCTGCGCTGGCTGGCGGGGATCGCAACCGACGAACTGCGCCGGCGGCTCGAGGAGACATCGCGCGCGACTGGCATCGACTACGTCCGCATGCGCCTGCGCCGGCAGCGCACGCGCTGGGGTAGCTGCTCCGCGGCCGGCACGATCAGCCTCAACGTCTGCCTGATGTTCCAGCGGCCCGGGGTCGTGCGCTACCTGCTCGTGCACGAGCTCTGCCATCGCCTCCAGATGAACCACTCGCCGCGCTTCTGGAGCCTCGTGGAGAGCCACGAGCCCGGCTGGCGCGCGCTCGACGCGGAGCTGCTCAAGGGCTGGCGCAACGTCCCGGCGTGGGTCTTTTCCGGCTGAGTGCCGCGCCGGCGCCGGATGGCACTCCATGCCGGCGAGGCCGGCTCGGGACGTGCTGTGTAAGATATCGCGCCCCCGAATTCCCCACACGTGACGAGACCGATGCAAGAACGCCTCCAGAACATCAATGTCCTCTCGAGCGAACTGCTGCCGACGCCCGAGGAGATCAAGCGCGCCATGCCGCTGCCCGCGGCCTCCGAGGAGTTCGTGTTCCGCAGCCGCGGCGCGGTGCGCCGGATCCTCGACCGCGAGGACCCGCGCCTGTTCGTGGTGATGGGGCCCTGCTCGATCCACGACCCGAAGGCCGCGCGCGAGTATGCGACGCGCCTGTCCGGCCTCGCGCGCCGCGTCGAGCGCACGATGCTGGTGCTGATGCGCGTGTACTTCGAGAAGCCGCGCACCACGATCGGCTGGAAGGGCCTCATCAACGATCCCGACATGGACGACTCCTTCCACATCGAGAAGGGCATCGGGATGGCGCGCGAGCTGCTGCTGTTCCTCGCCGACATCGGGCTGCCCGCCGCCACCGAGGCGCTCGACCCGATCATGCCGCAGTACCTCTCCGAGCTGGTGACCTGGACGGCGATCGGCGCGCGCACCACGGAGTCGCAGACCCACCGCGAGATGGCGAGCGGCCTCTCGACGCCCGTCGGGTTCAAGAACGGCACCGACGGCTCGCTCGCCGTCGCGATCAATGCGCTGCAGTCGGCGCGCCACCCGCATCATTTCCTCGGCATCACGCAGCAGGGCCAGTCGGCGGTGTTTCGCACGCGCGGCAACCGATACGGCCACATCGTGCTGCGCGGCGGCGGCGGCCGGACCAACTACGACTCCGTCAGCATCGCCGTCTGCGAGCGCGAGCTCGAGCAGGCGGAACTCCCGCCGCGGATCGTGGTCGATTGCAGCCACGGCAATTCGAACAAGGACCCGGGCCTGCAGTCGCAGGTCGCCGAGAACGTCGCGAACCAGATCCTGGACGGCAATCGCTCGATCGTCGGGCTGATGCTCGAGAGCAACCTGCACTGGGGCAACCAGCCGATCCCGGCGGACCGCGCGTCCCTGCAGTACGGCGTGTCGGTGACCGATCCCTGCATCGACTGGGAGACCACCGAGGGACTGCTGCAGTCGCTCGATGGGCGCCTGCGCACGGCGCCGCGCTTCGCGCGGGATCCCGCCGCGGCGTGATCGTGCGAGGGTTTCTGGCACTGCTGGCGGCGCTCGGCCTGCTCCCGGCCGGGGCTGACGAGCTCACTGCGCGGCAGATCGTCGAGCGTGTGCATGCGGCCGCGGGCGGCGACGCCTGGCTCGCCGCGGGCACCAACGTGATGCGCGGGCACGCAACGCTCTGCCGCGACGGCGACCCGGCGCGCTGCGTGGAGGCCGACCGCTACGAAATGTTCCGCGTCTATCCGACGCAACTCGCGCACGGCGCACACGCAGGCAGCGGCAAGTTCCGGCTCGACGCGTACTCCGGCGGCAAGCTGCTGTTCCAGGTGGCCTTCGATGGCGAGCGCTCCTACGACCAGAATGGCCCGGTGCCGCCCGGGCGCGCCGCGAACGACGAAGCGAGCGCATTCGGCTTCAGCGCCATCCGCTTCGCCCTGCAGCCGGGCTTCGCGGTCGAGCGGCTGACCGACGATCAGGTCGAGGGCCGGCCAAGCCATTTCGTGCGCGTGACCGACCCGAGCGGCACCCGGACCCTGTTCGGTATCGATCGGGAGACGTACGCCGTGCTGTCGGCCGGTTGGCCGACGCCCAAGGGCTTCCACCAGCGCGTCTATTCGGACTTCTACCGCGTCGGCGAGCGGGGATTCCTGCAGCCTGGGCGCGTGCGCCACTACTACGACGGCGTGAAGAGCGTGGACATCCGCTGGACCTCCGCCGAGATCGGCCAGCCGATCCCCGACGCGATGTTCGTGTTCGGGCCGGGGGTAGAATCCGGCCATTGACCTCCCTGGGGCTCGCCATGCCGACGAACAAGACCTACGACCTGCTCGTCAAGAACGTGCGCATCGTCCGCCCGAACAAGGCGTCCGTGCAGAAGGGCGACGTCGCGATCAAGGATGGCAAGTTCGCCAGGGTCGGGCGTGACATCGCCGCGGACGAGGCGCGCAGGGTGGTGGACGGGAAGGGGCTGCTCGCTTTCCCGGGCCTGGTCGACCCGCACATGCACACCGGGATCTACTCGCCGCTCGCCGAGGACGCGGTCTCCGAGAGCCGCGCGGCGGCGCAGGGCGGAGTGACCTCGAGCCTCAACTACTTCCGCACCGGGCAGTACTACCTCAACAAGGGCGGCGCCTACGCCGGGTTCTTCCCGGAGGTGCTCGCGATCTCCGACGGACGCTTCCACGTGGACTACGCGTATCACCTCGCACCGATGGACCGCGGGCACATCGACGAGATCCCGATGCTCGTCGAGAAGCATGGCGTCACCTCGTTCAAGATCTACATGTTCTACGGCGGCTACGGGCTGCACGGGGCCTCGAGCCACCAGCACGAGTTCCTGATGATCGACCAGGACGAGAAGTACGACATTGCGCACTTCGAGTTCGTGATGCGCGGCGTGCAGCGCGCGATGCAGCAGTTTCCGGACCGTCGCGACGCCATCAGCCTGAGCCTGCACTGCGAGACCGCGGAGATCATGGCTGCGTACACGAAGATCGTGCAGCAGCAGGGCAAGCTGACGGGCCTGAAGGCCTACAGCGCGGCGCGTCCCCCGCACTCCGAAGGCCTGGCGATCTGCATCGCGTCCTACCTCGCCCACGAGACCGACTGCATCAACATCAACTTGCTGCACCTCACCTCGCGCAAGGCGGTCGAGGCGGCCCTCAGGATGGCGAAGGCCTTCCCGCACGTGAATTTCCGCCGCGAGGTCACGGTCGGGCACCTGCTGCTGGACGACGACGCGCCGACGGGGGCGCTCGCCAAGGTCAATCCGCCGATCCGGTCGCGCGACGACGTCGAGTATCTGTGGAAGGCGCTGCTCGACGGCAAGCTCGACTGGGTGTGCAGCGACCACGCGTGCTGCCGGCACGAGATGAAGGTCAACGCATCGAAGCCCGACGAGATCTTCCTCGGCAAGTCCGGGTTCGGCGGCACCGAGTACCTGCTGTCGGGCGTGGCGAGCGAGGGCCGCAGGCGCGGGCTGTCCTGGAACCGCATTGCGGAGCTGACCTCCTGGAATGCGGCGCAGCGCTTCGGGCTGAGGAGCAAAGGCGACATCGCGCCGGGCTACGACGCCGACCTCGTGCTGTTCGATCCGGACAAATCGTTCGTGGTGCGCGCGGCGGAGTCCGAATCCACGCAGGGCTACACGCCGTTCGAGGGCATGGAGCTCACGGGCAAGGTCGCAAGCACCTACCTGCGCGGCCGGCTGATCTACGATCGGGGCAAGGTTCTCGGGGCACCTTCTGGCCGGTACCTCAGGCGACCCTGCTGAGGCGGCCCGCCCGGACCGCTGTCCGGCCCGGTAGCAGCCCAGAGGGCGGCGTCGCGGTTGCTCGCGAATCCGCGTCCGCGACCGACACGAACCACTGGTACCATCGCGAGTTCGCGAGCCACCTCCACTGGAGAACGACCATGACAATCAAGACCGGCGACAGGATGCCCTCGGGTGTGTTCACGATCCCGGGCCCGGACGGTCCGCAGAAGCTCACCACCGAGCAGTTGTTCGCTGGCAAGAAAGTGGTGCTGTTCTCAGTGCCGGGCGCCTTCACGCCGACCTGCGATGCGCGCCACCTGCCGGGCTTCGTGCAGCACGCCGCCGACTTCAAGGCCAAGGGTGTCGACACCGTCGCCTGCATGGCCGTGAACGACGTGTTCGTCATGAAGGCGTGGGGCAAGGCCTCGGCCGTCGACGACACGGTGCTGATGCTCGCCGACGGCAACGCCGACTACGCGAAGGCGCTGGGCCTCGAACTCGATGCGACCGGCTTCGGCATGGGTCTGCGCGGCAAGCGCTTCGCGATCGTCGTGCAGGACGGCGTCGCCAAGGGCGTGTTCGTCGAGGGACCGGGCGAGTTCAAGGTGTCTAGCGCCGAGTACGTTCTCGGCCAGCTCTGATCCCGATTGGCATCCAACCGGCGCATCCTGTTCGCACGGGTGCCGCAGGGCCTCCCGGCGCCCGGCGATTTCGCGTCCGACACCATTGAGACCCCGTCGCCAGGCCCCGGGCAGTTCCTGTCGCGAACGATCTGGCTGTCGCTCGACCCCTACCTTCGCAACGTGATGAAGGGGCACGCGCTCTACGGTGTGGCGCTCAGGCCCGGCGATCCGATGCACGGCGAGGCCGTGGCCCGGGTCGTCGAGTCCCGGCACCCGGAGTTCGCGGCCGGCGAGTACGTGGTCGCGCGCAACGGCTGGCAGCAGTACGCGCTCTCCGACGGACAGGGCGTGCGCAGGGTGGATCCGGAGGCGGCACCGCTGTCGACCGCGCTCGGCGTGCTGGGCATGCCGGGCCTGACCGGCTACGCAGGGCTAACCTGCTGCGGCGAGCCGCAGGCGGGCGAGACCGTGCTCATCTCGGCGGCCACAGGACCCGTTGGCAGCACCGCCGGACAGACGGCACGGCTGCTCGGCGCGCGTGCGGTCGGAATTGCGGGCGGCAAGGACAAGTGCCGCTACGCGGTCGAGGAACTCGGTTTTGCCGCCTGCCTCGACCGAACGCAGGGCGACCTCGCGGCACAGGTTCGCGACGCCTGTCCTGGCGGAGCACACGTGTACTTCGACAACGTCGGCGGCGACGTGCTCGCGGCGGCGCTCGCCAACCTCGCACGCGGCGCGCGGGTCGTGCTGTGCGGCATGATCGAGGCCTACAGCCTGGATGTGCCGCCCGCGCACGGACCGTTCCTCGGTCCGGTGGTCGCCGCGCGCGCCACGGTCCGCGGCTTCGTTGTCTACGACCACCTGCATCGGATGAACGAGATGCAGCGAGTGATCGGCGGTTGGATGCGCGAGGGGCGCTTCCGCTACCGCGAGGACGTGACCGTCGGTCTGGAGAACGCCCCCGCGGCTTTCTGCCGGCTCATGCGCGGCGGGAACTTCGGCAAGAGCCTGGTGCGCGTCGCCGCCGACTGACCACAGCCCCGTACGCCGCCGGCAGGAGACGAGGTGACCGGCCGGCCCACGTCCGCGTCGCGGAGCGTGGAACGGCCGGGGACCGGATCCGGCGGGCGTGCCGTGCCCGCGTTCAGCCGCCGAGCTGCTTCTCGATCTCCGGCACGATCGCGAACAGGTCGCCCACCAGCCCGATGTCTGCGGCCTCGAAGATCGGCGCTTCGCCGTCCTTGTTGATCGCGACGATGGTGCGCGCGTCCTTGATGCCGGTCATGTGCTGGATGGCGCCCGAGATGCCGATCGCGATGTAGAGCTCCGGCGCGATGATCTTGCCGGTCTGGCCGATCTGCAGGTCGTTCGGCACGTAGCCCGCATCCACAGCGGCGCGCGAGGCGCCCACGGCGGCGCCCATCCTGTCGGCCAGGCTGTAGATGATCTTGAAGCCGTCGGCGCTGCCGAGCGCCCGGCCGCCCGCCACGACGCGAGTCGCGGACTGCAGGTCGGGGCGGCCCGTCGTGGCACCCGAGCGCGAGACGAAGCGGGTGTGCGAGGGCAGGGCGACGCTGCTGACGTCCACCTTCTCGATCGTAGCGCTGCCGCCCTGCGGGGCCGCCTCGAACGAGGCCACACGCACGGTCGCGACCACGGTCGCATCCGCCGGCACCTCGACCGTGAGCACCGCGTTGCCGGCGTAGATCGGCCGCTTGAACGAGTGTGCTCCTCGACGGCCATGATGTCGGTCACCTGGCCGACGCCGAGCAGTGCGGCGACGCGCGGCATCAGGTCCTTGCCGAAGGTGGTCGACGGACCGAACACGTGCGTGTAGCCCGCGGCCAGCTTCGCCAGCTGCGGGGCCAGCACCGCGGCGAGCGGCTCGACGTTGGCGGCGTTCTCCGCGACCAGCACCCTGCTCACGCCGGCGAGCTCCGCGGCTTCCGCGGCGACGGCCTCGCCGGCGCGGCGGTACAGGACGTCCACGGATGCGCCGGGGATCTTCGCGGCGCACTCACGCACCGACGTGCTCGCGTTGAGGATGGCGCCGTCGTGCTCCGCGATGATCAGGATCTTGCTCATCGCATCAGCCCCTTCTTCTTGAGCGCAGCGACCAGTTCGGCGACGTCCTTCACCATGACGCCCTTGCTGCGCTGTGGCGGCGGCTCGACGCGCGTGCGGAACGTCGCGGCTTCCGCACGCCGAAGTCACCGAGCGACATCGTCTCGATCGGCTTTTTCTTTGCCTTTATGATGTCGGGCAGTTTCACGTAGCGCGGCTCGTTGAGGCGCAGGTCGGTGGTGACGACCGCGGGCAGGTCGACCTCGAGGATCTCGAGGCCGGCATCGACTTCGCGGGTCACCGTGGCCTTGCCGTCGGCGATCTCGACCTTGGAGCAGAAGGTGCCTGCGGCCGGTCCCACAGCGCGGCCAGCATCTGCGCCGGTCTGGCCGCTGTCGTCGTCGATGGCCTGCTTGCCCAGCAGCACCAGCAGCGGCTGCTCCTTGACGATCAGCAGGCGGAAGGTCCGCGCCACCGCAGCGGCGCGACCGTACGTCGGTCTGCACGAGGATGGCCCGGTCCGCACCCATGGCCAGGGCCGTGCGCAGCTGTTGCTGGGAATCCTCCGGGCCGATGGAAACCGCGACACTTCGTCGGCCACCCCTTTTGCTTGATGCGCAGCGCTTCTTCGAGCGCGATTTCATCGAAGGGGTTGATGCTCATCTTGACCCCTTCGGTTACCACTCCCGTGTTGTCCGGTTTCACCCGCATGCGGACGTTGTAGTCAACAACGCGCTTGACGCCTACCATGATTCTGCGCACGCGCCTGACTCCTCTGATGGCCGGTTCAAATCGTGTCTTTGCAATGGGGCATTTAATACCAGCCCGAGCCGGGCCAGCCGCTCGATGACCGCGCGCTGGGTGCCGAGGAAATGGTCCCGCTCGGGGGTGACGACCCGGCCGGCCG
>CAVPOQ010000005.1:0-201628 GCA_963707145.1 uncultured Gammaproteobacteria bacterium | reverse complement strand
CTCGTGACGCGTTTCGAAAGAAACCTGCCTGAGGTTCCCGCCGTCCTCAGCACCATCCGAGACGTCGGGCCAGGGTGAGATCAGTGTTACGCGGATTCCCGCCCTGGCGAGCGAACGTGCGTGCCTCCAGATCCGCGCATCAAAGTCCGGATGAATTGATGTGACGACTGCCACGTGTCGGGGAGCGGGTAGCGCGGTACTGCTGGGTGCGTCGGTCATCCTGAGATCGCCTCGCGGTACAGTTCTTTGGCTTCGGCCGCGTCAAGGCGTGAGTTGTGCCAGAGCAGCACGAAGTCGCCACTGTGTCGGCGACACGCGTTCTTCAGCCTTTTGATCACTTCGCCGGCTGCCGCACTCGAGTCGCAGTTCATGTATGCCCGCTCGACAAGTGTCGCGTCCATGACCACGAGCGGCTGCTCACGAAGACCGATTGCACGACGCTGGCGTATGTCGAACCACTCGTATTCGTAGCACACCCCGGCACGAAACCCCGCGCGCTCGGCAAAGCCGACGCTACTGTCGCTGCGGATCCCGGCGTCGGCCAGGACCAGCCGGGGTCTGGAACGCCTCCCATCGCAGGAAATGCTGTCGCGACCCCCATTCCTGCTGAACCACCCCAACCCAGCCGCTGCGGACTTTAGGGCCAACAGCTCGCGTTCGACCATCTTGGTGTCGCGATACGACTGAAAGCTAGGGTGCAGCCCAATTATGTGCCCGCGATCGGCGATCTCCCGCAGAATCCGCCGCAGCGCAGGAATCGAGGATCGGGAAGCCCGGGTCGTAGCGACGGTCACTGGCTCCGGCCATGAAATAGAAGGTGTTGACCAAGCCGCGCCGCTCGCTTTCGCTCATTAGCCAACCATACGTGTTGTATGGATCACGCGTCGCGTCCCCTCTGCGAACCGCCCACCAGTCGCGCAGGCGCCTGACGGCCGCGGTCACGCTGCGTCTGCGCCAACCCTCACCGGCTACCGAGCGTAGCAGGCGCCTCGGCCCGGCACCGCGCAGCGCAAACGGAAAGTCAGCGTCATGCGACGGGCGAACTCGGAACTCACGACGACTCCTTGGCAGTCCAGGCGTCAATCGCGACATGAGTTCCCAAAGCAGATCGACATATTCATTGACGACGGCCCTTTCGATGAGCCCCGCCCGCGCGGCATATGAGAGATGGAATGGAAACCGGCCGACGGAATCGCGCTCCTTGATCACGTATTCCTCGTAGCGTGCTGCAGAAAAAGAAGCACGCTCCGATCAGATCGAAGCCGAGCCGCAGCTCGGTCGACTCTTGCTGCAACACAGGTCCCCCGCCGGACGGATACAACACCGGCACGGCGAAGCTGGCGTCCGGCGCCACGCCGCCCAAACAGGCGATGTCTAGCGCCTCGCTGGGCGCGAAGAGGGAGCGACGACGGCGACAACCGTCAGCACCGAGACGTGCTGAGCAACACATCAGGTATCGCAAGCGACGCCCCGTTTGGCAGTCGAATGACGACATCCCGCCGTTCACACACTCGGATTCTGAACGGCAGGCCGAGAAAATCCTGCAGCAGTACCCGCAGGATGTACTCACGTTCCGGAGCGCGGCCCGCTGGGACCTCGACCTCGATCATTGGCGCTTGGCCAGGGAACGGACCGCACGGTACCCGTGCCACAGGGCACTCATGCGCCGACTCATTCGTACCAACCGCAGATAGGGCCTTTGCCGCGCGCCGAACGCGCGGAAGAAGCGCTCGACAGGCTCCAACATCGAACCTTCGAAATCGAACGACTGCGCATGACCCGACGCCCGCCGAATCGCATTCCACAGCACCAGGCTCTGCGCGCCGCTACTCCTCAGATCCGGATCGGCTCCTCCGAGCAGGTAATACGCGCTGTTTCGGTCCGTCCCGGTATGCCGCCGCGTGCGCCCGGCCGCTCGCGCATCACGCGCAAGCAGCAGGGACCTTGCCGCGCGCTGCGCGCAGGCAGCATCCACGCGCCGCAGCGCATCGACGTCCAATCGATGTCGCACCCCCTGCCGTTCGAACGTAAGCGTTACCAGCCGTATCAACTCCTCGAGGTCGTTGGACTCGTCGACGGCAAGGCTGCGCTCCGCCTTGCGTATATCCCCCCGAATGTTGTCCAGAAATCCGTCCCAGACGGCCTCGAGATCCCCCAGGGCTTCGAGTATGTACGTGTAGCGCACGGTCGGCTCGAACCCCTGCCAGACAAAGGGCAGACCGTTCACTACGGTGTGGTGGAAGTTCTGGGCGAAGTAGTCACAGACCGGCAACTGCGCGATCAGCGCCTCCATCACGTCCTTCTGTTTGCCCCAGTGACTTCGCATACTTCGCTTGGCTAGGGGCGAGCCACGGACCGAGCGTCTGCGTGAATGGCGGCTGGGTCAGCACCGTCAAGCCGCGCGTGCGACGCAGCACGTAAGGATGTCGGCCGCGCAGTTCCCCTGCTACGCGGTACTCGGCCGCCGCCCACTGGCCGGGAGCGACGGCCTCCAACCACCACGGCTGCTGAAACACAGAATTCACCTGGGAATCAGGCAGCTCCATCGGAACATCAGTACGCGCGACCGCCGTCACGTTTGCATCTCCATCGGTTCCGCTGTGACTCGCCGCAGGCCAAGCAGGAAACGGACCTTTATGCGACGGACCGCCACGAATCCGGCCTTGCGCATGGCTGCCAGACTTGCCGCATTGCGCGAGTTCACCGCTGTCCAGATCGTTTCCGTCGTATAGTCACGCGCGATCTTCGAAAGTACGGCCGGGAACACCCCACGGCCACGCGCGCACGGAGTGGTTTCGCAGTAGTGCACATAGGCATGACCGGTCGGCTGGCTTTCGACAACCAGCGGATGCACCCGCACGGTCGCCGGCCCGCTGCGCACGAACGACCGGTGCACGCATTCGTTGCCCAGGTACGCCAGATAACACGACTCACCGCCGTCGAGCATGGCGGCGAAGCGAGCAACCTGGTCGGCGGTCTGAAATGACCGCAAGTCCTCTTGATCTCGCTTTACCGCGCGCACGACGCGCGCCTCCGACGTCACCGCTTTGGGCTCAAGACGCCACATCACGATTACGTCGTCACGTGTGTAGAGCCTGGCCGCGAAAGAACGGTAGAGCGGCCCTATACAATTCCGGATCCGATCCAAAGTAGACACCATACCAGACCGCCAAATTCAACAGACGCATCGACTCGATGTGCGACAGCCTCCCCGACACGGCCCTTGCGACCCGCGCGGCATCGACACCCTTTACGAACTCACTCTGCGCGATGACCGCACGACGCCACTCGGCCAGTGGCCCGTCGAACCAGACCCGGTCCGGCACCGGCCAACCCATCTTGTCACGACGCCAGACGATCTCGTCAGGTAGGATGCCATCGAACGCTCGGCGGGCCAGGTACTTCGTCCAACCGTCGTGGATCTTGTATGCAGGAGGTACCGCCAGCGTGAACTCAATCAGGCGGTAGTCCATGAACGGCATGCGCGATTCGACGGACCATGCCATCGACGCGCGGTCCGAGTAGTGGAGCAGGTTCCCGAGCGCGGTGTCGACCTCCGTCGCCAGCCTCTGGTTGAGCGGGAGATACGGGTTGTCACCCAGCCCAAGCCGCGGCATATGGCGCGATATCGCCCGCCCAGCACCACGCAGCCCGAGCCGGCCAAGGATCGCCAGCATAGTGCCCAGCAGTACGAACCTCGCAGCTCGCGGGACACGGCGCAGCGCCCATGCCTCCGCTGCCACGCTCCGTCCGGCGGCTACGCGGAATACGAGGTGGTTGAAGTACCCGGCAAGCTGCTCGTCAGCGCCCTGCCCATCGAGCGTCACGACCACGTCCGAGCCGGCGACCAGCTTGAATACATGCCACCCGGACATGCAACTGCCCTCCGGCGGCGTGTCCATCGCGTGGATCATGCGTCCGTATTCGCGACGCACGTCGTCCGCTGAGGGCTCGGTCTGATGAGACCGACGCAGAGTTCGCGCGCCAGTGAATCGATGTATCGGCTCTCATCGTAGGCATTGAGCCCCGGCGAGCGATACACGCTCGAAAACGTCTCCTGCATCTCCTCGGCCTTGCCTAGCGCCCGTAGGTGCGCGTTCGCCAGTTTGACGACGGATGAGGAATCGAGCCCACCGGACAGCGCGGACCCGACCTTGACGTCGGCACGCAGACGGAGGCGCACCGCATCATCCAGGATCTGGCGATAGCGGTCCGCGAGCTGACCGGCCTTAACCGCATCAAACGGCTCGTCGGAAATCGATGGGGTTAGGCCGTAATAACGTCGCTTGTCGTATCTGGCAGCCACAGCATCCTCTACGGACGCCTCGATGAATGAGCCGGAAGACAGTCGCACGACGCCGGAGAACAGCGTCTCGTCCAGGTGCTCCGCTGGGCCCCGCCGCAGGTAGGCACGCGCGCCCTCGACCGCCGGATTCGAAGTGAACGCCGGATGTGGCAGGAGTGCCTTGATCTCCGAGGCGAACAGCAGCAGTCCCGGGCGGTGATACAAGTACAACGGCTTGACGCCGAAGCGATCACGGGCAAGCAGCAGGCGTCCAGACAGGCGATCCAGCAGTGCAAACGCCCACATGCCATTGAAGCGGCGCAGGCAATCGGCCCCCCAGAGGTCGTAGGCCGCCAGGATCACTTCAGTGTCGGTGCGAGTCGAGAAACGATGACCTGCAGCCTGCAGCTCCTCGCGAAGTTCAACGTGGTTGTAAATCTCGCCGTTGTACGTGATTACGTACCGATCCCGGTAGGACATCGGCTGGTGCCCAGCCGGCGACAAGTCGACAATTGCGAGCCGACGGTGACCGAATCCGACCGTTGAACCGTCTGCGTGTTCCGCTTGCAGGTTGCGCAACTCCATGTCCGCAACGGCTCGACCCCTGATGAAGAACCCTTCGCCGTCTGGTCCACGGTGCGCCAACGCCCTCGTCATCGACGCAATGACGGAATGTGCCACCGGCCCACGACTGATGATCCCTGCAACGCCGCACATAACCGAATCAGCCTTTGAGGTGTTGTTCGCGCGATACCCTTGCGAACATCGTGGGAAACTTCATGTGACCAAAACCCGCTATTTTATACGATGGGTCCGCTAGCTGCTGCGTGGCCTGGGGGCAGCCGTGCCGTGTCGGCGCGCTTCTCTCACCTCAGGGCGGCAGGCGGCGGCGAGGACTCCTGAGCAGGGAATCAACGGCGCCATGATCAGGAACAGCAGCACGCCGACGCTCAGAAGCGTCGTGAACAGCGACACATTGGTAAAGGCGACAGCCGCAAAACCGAGGCAGGTCGCCACGAATCCCGGCCGAAGCCGAGCACAGCAGCTATCGAGCATCCAGAAGAACACTGCACAAATGGCCGAGATGATGAAGACGCCCGGCAGGCCGAAACTGGCGATCCCGTCCTGCGCCCACAACCCCACGTTGGCTCCCACCGGCACGCCGTAGAAGTGATCTCCGACCGTATAGGGAATGTCCGCCGCGTAGGGGCTCGGCACGAGCAGACTGACGCCCCGGACGTGGCCACCGAGCGTGAGCGGATGGCTGGCGAAATACTCTGAGTACTGCAGGTGCAGCAACTGCGGGACGCTGAATGTCCGGACATTGACGATGGCAACGTACCAGCGCCCCACAACCTCAAGTAGGGGTCCAGCATTCAACAGCACGGCAGGGATGGCGAGCAACACGCTCAGACCGACGGCAAGCCATGTCGCGCGGCGGGCATCCTCGCGCCGCAACCAGACGCGGATCGCCGCCAAGAATATGATGGCGAACATCAGGCTCTTCGAGCCGCCGATGCCGAGCAGGAACAGGTAGCCTGCTGCCACGGGCACGAGAATCCAGTACCGGCGAGAGTACGTTGCGACGGCAAATAGGAACGGCAGGCAGAGACCTGCCAGCCAGAGCTGTGCGTACCCACCGAGTCGAGCGCCTTCTGAGACCTGTCGCGCCGTCTCCGCACGCACGGCGTACATCTCCACGAATCCAGCCAGCCTGAAGGACGCTCCGAGATTGACCGCCACATACGCCATCAGCGCGGTGGTCAACGCCAGGAACGCCGCCCAGAACACGCAGGGCGGAAGCGCCGGCTTCGGGATCCGCAATACCGGCAGCCACAGTGCTGATTGCATGATCGAGATCCCGCCGAACAGCACGGCGCTGATCAGCAGCACGCGTTCCGGCGACACGGCGGGATTCAGTGAGTGATAGGAGACGAACAGGGTCGGGACGTAGAGCACCAAGTACTGCAGCAGGAACAGGAACTGCGAGGGACGTCTGAAGCTCAGCGGCATCCAGAGTGCGGGTACAACGGCCAGGACAAACGACATGGCAAGATAGGGCCCGGGCGGCGGCCGCCACCCGAAACCCCAGCTCGCGTGCACGTCGGCAACCCAAGCCGCGTAGCTGAGCTGGTACACGGCGGCCAGCACCAGCACCGCTAACACAAATAGCACACGTTCGACGCTCATGCCGCCAGCGTGTGCATTGGTCAGCGCGGGCGGGTCGAGTGCCATATTGCTGCCAGGTACACCAGGTTGGCGGTCGTATAGGCTGCGCAGAATGCCGCCGATGCCTGCAGGAACGTCCAACCAGCGACAACGCCTCCATAGAATGCCGCCAGCGGCGCAGCTACATTGAGCGCATCGGCAAGCAGTTTCCAGTGGCTCTTATTCATCACCATCAGCATGCGTCCGGTGGCCCCGACTACGACGGTGACGACCAGAGCGGGCACGAGAATCATCATCAGCCGACCAGCCTCGGCCCATTCGGAACCGAACACGAACCCGAATGCCCACGGCGCGACTGCGCCAGCGCAAGTGTAGACTGCGAGCGCGCCGGCCAGCAGCGGTCGCAACGTCGACCACAGCCAGCGTCGCGGACCGGCGGGTCAGCCGGAAGCTGACGCATCGCCTCCGTATGGAATACGTCGGCGACCGCGGCCGCGACGAGCTGGCCAGGCGCCATTGCCACCCGGTTGACCAACACCCACCAGCCCGCCGCCTCCAGACCATAGGTCGCCACTACGACGGGTACCGGAAGAGCGAGCGCCAGCGCATCCAGCACCGAAGACGGAAGAATCACGGCCCAATACTGGCGGTACTTGCCGAGCAGACGGTTCACTTCCGTGTGGCGGCACGGCTCGTCGCGAAGTCGCTGCCAGGCGAGTCGACCCAGAGACCGGATGCCGAGCGCGCGGCCCGCAATTTCGCCCGCCACCAGCCCACCCCAGCCACTGCCCGCCAGGCCGAACGCGACCGGGAACACTGCGCGGCCCATGCCCTGCAAGGTCAGCGCTCCCGCGATGCGATGATACTGCCTCAGACGGACCGCCCAGAAGCGCAGTACGATGAAAAGACCGGTCAGGAGCAGCAGTCCGAACGCTGCGACCAGCGTCCACGGCTCCAGCGATCCAAACCCGATCCGGTCGGACGCCACGAGAATCCCAAGTGCTACCGTCGCGACTAGCGACAGCACCGGGCAAAGCAGCAGGCATATTCTCAGCAAGCCGTCGGCATCGGTCTCCGAGTCGGCGGAGACGATCGCGAGGTCGAGTCGAAGGCACAATCCGACGGCAGCGAAACCCACAAAGGCCTGCAACAACCCGAACTGCCCGAGTTCGTCGGGCCGGAACAGGCGCGCGAATAGCGGTGCCGCCGCGAGCACGGCGAGCTGCCCGACAGCACTGCCACCGGTCAGGCTGAGGATGCCGCCGAGATTGAGTCCGCCTGTGCTGTCCTTCAGCCACCGGCTCCATGACCTGGTCATGCAGCGGCTGTCTTTGACCTTGCGGACCTTCTCTGACGCAGCAACATCGAAACGCCAACTCCGCAGGCTGCGCCGAAAAATGCGCCCAGAAGGCAGTTCAACGCCCAGTTGGGAGAGATGTAGTCGTCCGCATCCGCAACCACGGGCGGATCGATGATGCGGAATGCGTACTCGGTGCGCACGTTGGCCAGCATGATCGTCTTCATCTGGCCTTCGATCAGCTTGAACATCGCTTCCTTGACGGGTAGGACTGTGGTCTGCTCGACCTGTTCCTGTAGAAAGGCGAGGCTTCGATCGGCGTCGGTAACCGCCCTCGCCCGCAGTTCTTCATTCACCCGACTGACCATCTCGTCAGCCCATCGGGCTGCCTCTTCCCGATCGATCCAGTCAATCGTCAGCGTAACCATTCCCGTACCGCGATCTTCCTGAACTCGACGGACCCGCATGACGAAACGGTCGACGCCCTGGTTGACCGACGGCACGTCGTCCGCGGCGACAGCCCAATCGCCGCGCGTCGCATCCCAGTCTTTTTCGAATAGTCGCGGCAGCAGTTCCTTCTCGGTGATGTACCGGGCGGCAAAACCGCGCGACTTGAGCAGTTCAATCGCCTCGTCCTTGTTGCTGCCGCCAGGGACGCGCACACCGGCCAGCGCCGCAAGCCCGCCGAGCTGTCCGGCCAGATCCGCAAGCCCGCCGCTCTGCATGGTTTCCAGGTTGGGCGCAAGCACTGCCTGGGAGCGATAGACACGCGGCATCGCGGAACTCGCGAGCAGACCAAGCATGAGACCCAATGCCGCGCCCCCGACCATGCCGAACAGATGCCGGCGCAACCAGGCCGCCAGTTCAGTGAACGTAAGTTCCCCTGCTGCTTGCGGTTCGATGGGATACCCGCCCTCAGGGATTCTCGCCGGGGTAACCATGTTCAGAACGAATTCACCGCGGCCACGGCGACCGCGATGTTGTAGATGATCGTCGTCACCGCCGTCCACAGCGTCAGCGGCCTGATGCGCTCGGCATCGAGCGGCACGACGATCGTGTCGCCGGGCTGGATGCCGCCCTCCTCCCGGAACCAGCGGCTGCCGCCGCCGGTCTCCACGCTGCCGTTGGCGCGCACCACGTAGATGCGATTGTCGTCGGCCTTCTGGTTCGTGCCGCCGCTCAAGCCCAGGTAGTCGTCGCGCGACAGCGCGGGATCGAACAGGTGCGAGGTCGGGTTCTGCACCTCGCCGATCACGGTCACTTCCTGCGCGCGCTTCGGGATCCGCAGCCGGTCGCCGTTGCGCAGCATGAGATCCTCGGGCGGACCCCGGTGCGGCCGCGAGCACCCGCTCGAGGTCGATCACCAGGCGTCCGACCGGCTGCATCGTCTCGAGGTCCGTGAGCAGCGACTGCCCGATCGCGAGCGTTTCGGAGGCGCGGGCGCCGCCCGCCGCGCCGGCCTGCGCGCCCTGCAGCGCCAGCGAGCTCAGGTCCTGGCGCAGGCGGCCGGCCAGCACCTTCATCTGCTGCCGCTCGCGCTCCTTGAGCAACTCGCGCGTGAACACGCTGCCGTGCGGGAACGCGAGCGGCGTGAGTCCTCCGGCGCGCGCCACCACCGAGCGCAGCGTCTCGCCGCGCGCGATGGGATACTCGCCGGGGAACCGCACCTCGCCCTCGAGGCGCACGAACTCCTGGTCGGACCACTCCGAGATTTCCTGGATCACGAGCGTGTCGAACGGCCGCAGCGGCAGGTCGGCCGCCACGTCGCCGGCGAGCACGGCGCCGAGATTGACCGGGAGCACGTCGGTGCGGCGCGACTGGCCGCCGACCACCTCGTAGCGCGCCAGCTCCGCACTGCCGTCGAGCGCCCGCTCGTCGAGGCCGCCGCCGGCGCGCACGAGGTCGCTGATGGTCATGCCCGGCTCGAGCGGGTAGTCGCCCGGCGCGCGGACCTGGCCCGTCACGCTCACGACGCGCGAGGGCTCGCCGCTGCTCGACTGCAGGCGCAGCTCCTCGATGATCGGAGCGAGGTACTGGCCGCGGCCGGTCTCGAGGTCGAAGACGATCACCTGGTCGCGCGCGGCGAGCCGCGGATTGGCGTCTGACAACGGCGACCGCCAGGCCTGCTCGAGGTCCGCGGAGAACGCCTGGATGCGCCGCGTGCCGACCTGCTCCCGCCGGATCAGCACGTAGTGCAGGTCGGCGTTGGGCTTGAGGTCGTCGATGGACGGGATGACGTCGGTGAGCCGCAGCCCGCTGCGGTACTGGTTGGTCCCGGGCCGGTAGACGTGCCCGGAGAGCCTGCACGTCGTTGGCATAGGTCGGCCGCGCGACGGGAATGCTCAGCACGTCGCCCGAGCGCAGGCGCGTGGCGCGGCCCTCGGAACCCGCGAGGTCGACGTTGAGCACGATCCGGTCGCGCCCCTCGTCGATGCGCGCGATGCGCGCCAGCGCGGGGTCCGCCTCGGGCGTGAGGCCGCCACCGAGGTGCAGCAGGTCCGCCGCCGTGCTCTCGCCCCTGAGCTCGTAGATGGCCGGCCGGCGGATCGCGCCCGTGACGCCCACGGTACTGCCCACGGCGGGGATGAAGATGACGTCGCCCGGCTGCAGCCGGGCGTCGCCGGAGGTGTCGCCCTTGAGCAGCAGGTCGTAGAGGTCGAGCCGCTGGACCAGCACGCCGTTGCGCTTCAGCTGGATGTTGCGCAGCGAGCCGATGGTCTTGACGCCGCCGCTCGCAAACAGCGCGTTGGTGATGGTCGCCAGCCCGCTCACCGTGTACGAACCCGGCCGCTCCGCCTCGCCGAGCACGAACACCCGGATCGAGCGCAGGCCGCCCATGGTGACGACGGCCTGCGTGCCGATCATCTGCTCGTTCACCCGCGCCTCGATGCGCTGCCTTGAGCATCCTCGAAGCGCAGGCCGCTCACGACGATGGGCCCGAGCTCCGGGAACATGATCTGGCCGTTGCGGTTCACGACCAGCGAGTGGCGCGCGCGGGTGTTGCCGATCAGCTGCACCTCGAGGCGGTCGCCCGGGCCGACCACGTACTCCGACGGCACGGGCACGTCGGTCACCGGCGCGAACGTCGACGGCACGCCGGCGAACAGGTCGTAGCCGAACGGCCTGAGGGCCTCGGCGTCGATCTTCTCGAGCGGCAGCAGCGTCACGGTGATGTCGAAATCGCCGAGCGCCGGGTCGCGGTTCAGCCGGTCGGTCGCCTGGTCCTCCGTGAGGCCCGCCAGCGGCACCGGGGCCACGCCCGGGATGCGCAGCACGCCGTTCGCATCGAGCTTGTAGGGGTTGCCGCGCAGCGCCCGCTCGAGCATGCCCTTGAGCCGGGCCGTGTCCTCCGGCGAGCGCGACCTGTCCCGCGGCGGCGTCCACGGGGCGCAGTTCCACCTCGAGCAGCACCGTGTCGCTGGCGCGGATGCGTGGCTCGCGCGGGCGCAGCTCGTACTGTGCGTCGAGACCGTCGGTTTCCGGAATCGTCGCGCCGTCCACGCTGCGCGGACGAACGGTCTCAGGCGTGCTCAGGTCGCGGTCGCGTCGCACGCCGTCCTGGGTGCCCGTGCCGAGGCTCTCGAGGATCGCCTGCTGCTGGTCCGCCGGCAGGTTCTTGAACGCTTCCATCTGCGCCGGTGTCGGCGACTGGGCGGCGGCATCCATGCCCGCGCCGATTCCGACGAGCAGCAGCAGGGCTGTCAGGCAGCCCGACCATCCGCGCATCACCCGAACTGACGAGAATTCCTGCATCTGACGCCCTGAGCGAGCCAAGCCGGCCTCAGCGGAGCTCGTGGCGCCACGTCAGGAAGCCGCGCCAGCCGTCCTCGACGGCCACGGTCCCGGTTGCGTCCACGTCCGCGTACCCCAGCGAAACGCCGATTGTACCCCACGGGTGGCTCGACTCGTGGGCCAGGGCGACGTCGAACACCTTGGCCGGGGCGTCCGCGAGCGGGTTGCCGGGTGCGGCCCCGGCGCGGTTGAGCTTGACGTCGCGTACCAGCGCCTCCCAGCGGCGGCCGCGTGCGTCCACGAACAGGACGCCACCGCCGAGGGACTCGCCGTCCGCGTCGATGCTGTGGCCGAGCACCCGTCCGAGGTAGCGATAGCCGGTGGTGTAGATCGAATTGGTGTAGGCGCAGCCGAACTCCGGGGGATCGGCGAGGAAGTCGCAGGTCGTATCCGCGTACTCGAGGTGGGCCCGCCACGAGCCGCCGCCGACGTCGCCCCAGGTCTCGACGCCGAACAACCCGAGGTACTTCGACGGCAGGAACCCCGCCTCGTCCTCGCCGATGCCCTGTCCGTAGAGGGCCAGCGGCACGCGGCTGCCGGGCCAGGTCCAGCGCGCGTCGAAGCCCGCGAGCTGGTTGCCAGGCTGCTCGTCGAGCGCCTGGTCGTTGTCGTTGCCCACCAGCAGGTCCCAGAACGTGTCGAGTCCGCAGGGTCGGCCCTCGCCGCACCACTGCGCGGTGCGGCTCGCCGCGAGCTGCAGCGTCGGATGCGGCCGGATCTCGGCGCGCAGGCCGAAGAGCAGCGCATACGGGTAGTCGCGGTCGTGCTCGAACTGCTGCATGAAGGTGCTCAGGCGCCAGGGCCCGAGCCAGCGCAGCACCGGCACGTCGAAGGGCGTGGACTCGTTGCGGTCCAGCGGCGATCGACAGCATCGGCCGCGCGTTGTTCGAGAGGATCAGGCTGCCCTGCCAGCCCGGTCCCCACCAGCGGTCGAGGTACCCTGCCGAGACCATCCAGTTGCCGAGGCTGGCCGCGACGTAGCTGCCGTCGGCGCGGAACTCCTGGCCGTCGTCGGGATCGGCCACGACCGTGGCCTCGAGCTTCCACGCAAAGCGCTCGCCGACCCAGTCGGCGGCAAGCGCCGCCTCGCCTTCCTCGCGCGGGATGGACTCGAACGTCCGCAGCGGGGTGGGATTGGCCGCCGCGGCGAGCCTCGCTTCCAGGTCGATGTCGTTCGTGCGCATCTCGCGCGCCGCGCGCGCGCGCAGCCGCTCCACGGCGGCCCGCGCTCCGTCGCCCAGCGGCTGCGTGTCGATGCGGCCGAGTTCGCGCGCCACCTGCGACCAGCCGATCGGCCAGCTCAGGGTCGGACCGGACAGCAGGCCCGCGTCTGCGAGACGCTGCAGGTCGTGGCGCACCATGACTTCGCCGGGGCCGATCCAGGGCTCGGCGAACGCTGCCGGAACGACCAGCAGCCCGATGCGCGCAGGCCGCGGCCAGGTTGCGCAGCAGGCGCCCCGGCCGCAGCGCGAACGCGGGCGCGACTCGCCCCGCGCCGAGGCCGGCCGTCCGCGTCGCCCAATCCGTCATCTGAAATCGTGGCGCCAGCTGACCCAGGCCCGCGGCAGGACGGCCTGGGTGTCGTTCCAGTCGCGGTCCTGGTAGTCCGCGCCGACGCCGCCCTCGATCCAGCCGGTCCGCATTGGATGGCGGTAGGAGACGTCGACGCTCCACCAGTCCTCGGGACCCGGCGCCAGCGTGTTGCGCGTATCCGGGACGACACCGCCCTGGTTGGCCATGGTGTAGCGCAGTAGCGCGGTCAGCATCGCGGTCGAGGCGTCCGATCGGACGTAGCGCAGGCTGTACATCTGGCCGTCGCCGTCCATGGAGTGCCCGAGCGGCCGACCCTTCGAACGGTAGCCCTCGACGTTGAAGATGCCGTTGTTGTAGGCGCAGTCCCAGAGCCTCTCGCCGTTCTCGGTACCGCCGCAGCGGGTGCTGGCCCACTCGAAGCCCGCCCGCCAGGAGTCGCCATCCTCGCCCGCGTCGCCCCAGGTCTCGAGTCCCGCAACGTCCATGCTGCGGTAGGGCCGCGGGATCTGGTTGTCGATGGTCTCGCCGGTGTGCTGGTTGTAGAGCGCGTAGTTCCAGTCGCCGATCGGCGAGGCCCAGCGGATGTCCCAGCCGGCGAGCTGGTTGCCGGGCTCGTCCTCGGGGTCGACGTTCTCGCCCTGGTTGTCGTTGCCCCACCAGAGATTCCAGAAGTCGCTCCAGTCGCAGGAGCGGCCCTCGCCGCACCACTGCGCCGTGCGCTCGAGACTGATCTCGAGGCCATCCAGCGGCCGCGCCGAAACCCGGAAGCCGAACAGCAGCGGATGGTCGTAGTCCTTGCGGCCGGCCTCCATGTAGCCCATGAAGGTCGTGAGCCGCCACGGACCGATCCAGCTCAACCATTTGGTCTCGAAGGGATCGGACACCGCGCGGTCGAGCGCGATCGCAGGCACCGGCCGCGCGCTGTTGGTGAGGATCAGGTTGCCCTCCCAGCCCGAACCCCACCAGCGGTCCTGCTCGCCGAGCGTGACGATCCAGTTGCCGAACTTGCCGGCGACGTAGGAGCCGTCGGCGCGAAACGGGTTGTCGTCCTCCGGATCGGTGACGGCCGAGAACTCGAGGCGCGCACCCCAGCGCTCGCCGAAGAATCCGCTGGTCCAGGCGGTGAATTCGCCCTCCTCACGCGGTGTGTCGGCAAACGTCCGCAGCTGGGTGGGGCGGGCGGCACCTGCCACTTCGGCCACCAGCGACCAGCGACCCTCCGTGACCAGCTTCCTCAGCCGCGCGACGGCGGCGGCCTGGGCGGGCGTGAGCGACGATTGCGGGACCGGACCCGCCGGCCGCGGCTTCCAGAAGGGACGCGACGCCGGCTCGACGACCGGGGCGGAAGCAGACCCCGACGGCGTGATGCGCGACAACGCATGGGCCACGTCCGACGCGGCGATCGGCCAGCCCGACACCGGCAGGTCGATGACGCCGTCGTCCACCAGCAGTTGCAGGTCGTGGCGCGACTGGAGGTCGCCGGGCGGGATCCAGGGCTCTCCGGCCCGGGCGACACCGCTCGCGAGCAGGACCGCGAGCAGCGGCACGATGAATCTTTGCATTGCGTGGATGCTACCGGCTCGCCGACTCGCCGCGCCAGCGCGCGACCGCCGCAAGCAGGGACTGCACGTGGCGCGGGCCCTCGGGCCACGACGCCTGCTGCACCGCCGGCGCCATCGAACCGGCGAGCTTCTTGCCGAGTTCGACGCCCCACTGGTCGAAGGGGTTCACGTCCCAGATCACGCTCTGCACGAACACCTTGTGCTCGTACCAGGCGATCAGGCGGCCGAGCGTGCGGGGTCCGAGGCGCGGGAACAGAATCAGGCTCGAAGGCCGGTTGCCGACGTGCACCTTGTGCGTCAGGAGGCGCGCGATTTCCTCCGGGGGCGTGCCCTTGCCTTCGAGGTCGGCCTGCACCTGCAGCTCGGTCTGGCCAAAGGCGAAGGCCTCGGCCTGCGCGAAACAGTTGGCGAGCGCGAGGTCGTGCTGCGGCTGGAAGCGGCTCGAGGCGTTGACCGGCGCGATGAAGTCGATCGCGACGCGTGCCGTACCCTGGTGCAGCAGCTGGAAGAACGAGTGCTGGGCGTTGTTGCCGGGTTCGCCCCACACCACCGTGCCCGTGCCGTGGGCGACGGGCCGGCCGTCGCGCGTCACGGACTTCCCGTTCGACTCCATCTCGAGCTGCTGCAGGTACGCGGAGAAGCGGTGCAGGCGCCGGTCGTAGGGCAGCACGGCGAGCGAGTCGTGGCCGAGGAAATTCGAGTTCCAGACGCCGACGAGACCCATCAGCACCGGCAGGTTGGCCTCGAGCGGGGCGCTGCGGAAGTGCTCGTCCATGTCGTGGCCGCCCTGCAGGACCAGCTCGAAGGGCTCCATGCCGAGCGCGAGCGCGATCGAGAGCCCGACGGCCGACCACAGCGAGTAGCGACCGCCCACCCAGTCCCACATCGTGAAGCGCGACTGCGGCGCGATGCCGAAGGCGTCCATGGCGGCGTGGTTCGTGGAGACGGCGACGAAGTGCCGGGCCACGGCCGCCTCGCCGAGTTCGCCCACCAGCCACTCCCGCGCCGCGGTGGCGTTGGCGAGCGTCTCCTGCGTCGTGAAGGTCTTGGAGCACACCACGAACAACGTCGTCGCCGGATTCACCTGCTCCATCACCTCGGCGAGCTCGACGCCGTCGATGTTCGACACGCAGTGCAGGCGGATGGCGCGGTTGCGGTAGCGGCCGAGCGCCTCGGTGGCCATCACGACGCCGAGGTCCGAGCCGCCGATGCCGATGTTCACGACGTCGGTGAAGCGCTGCCCGCCTGCCGCGGTGATGCGACCTTCGTGCACGCCGGTGACGAAGGCGCGCATCTTCTCGAGTTCGGCGCGCACCTCGGGCATCACGTCGCGGCCGGCGACCTCGATGGGCCGACCCGAACGGTTGCGCAGCGCCATGTGCAGCGCCGGACGGCGCTCGGTGTTGTTGACGGGCTCACCGGCGAACAGCGCTCGGATGCGGCCGTCGAGGTCGCAGGCCCGGGCGAGTTCGAGCAGCAGCCCGAGCGTCTCGGCCGTCAGCCGCTGCCGAGAAAGGTCATAGAGGAAGTCGAGCGCCGTGATGCCCAGCGCGTCGAAGCGCGCCGGGTCCGCGGCGAACAGCTGGCGCAGGTGCTGGCGCTCGATCGTGGCGGCATGGGCCTGCAGGGTTTGCCACTGCGGCAGGAGGGTGCGGTCGGACATGGGTGCATCCGCGGCTGGGGATGCGCCATTGTAAGGGCAGCATGCCCGGGCCGGGCGATCAGCGCGGCTCGAGTCTCAGCACGCCGCCCACGAGGACGTAGCGATCCCCGGTCTGCGGACAGGTCGCCTCGCCGCTTCCCTCGAGGGGCAGCGCCAGTCTTTCGCCGTGGCGACTCATCCAGCCTGCCTGGCGGGCGGGAACCCCGAGCATCAGCGCGAACGCCGGCACGTCCCGGTTGACGACCGCGCCGGCGCCGACGAAGGCGAATTCGCCGATCTCGATGCCGCAGACGACCGTGCAGTTCGCGCCCAGCGTGGCACCGCGGCGCACCACGGTGTCACGGTACTCGGCCTTGCGCGAGACGGCCGAACGCGGGTTGTAGACATTGGTGAACACCATGCTCGGACCGCAGAATACGTCGTCCTCGAGGGTCACGTTGTCGTAGACGGAGACGTTGTTCTGGATCTTGACGTTGTCGCCGATGCGCACGCGGTTGCCGACGAACACATTCTGACCGAGCGAACAGTCGCGCCCGATCACGGCCCCGCCGCAGACGTGCACGAAATGCCAGATGCGGCTGCCCTCGCCGATCGTCGCACCCGGATCGACGATCGCGCTGGCGTGAATCGATGCGGTCGCCATCGTCAGTACTGCAGCGGCAGCGCGACGCGGCGCTGGTCGCGCGCCGAGAGATAGCTGGCGATCAGGATCTCGAGCGAGCGCAGCCCCTCGCGGCCGTCGGTCTCCGCCTCGCACTCGCCGCGCAGCGTGCGGATCACGTTGTCGTAGTACAGCGGATGCCCGAAGCCGTAGACCGACGTGGTTTCGTAGCTCGCGTCGCGGACGCGCTGGTCGTCCGGGTCCTGGTCGGCGAACTCCCAGTGCTCGATCTGATTGACCGCGACGCCACCCACCTTGACGGTCCCGCGCTCGCCGATGATGGTGATGGACCCCTCGAGGTTGCGCGGATAGGCGAGCATCGTCACGTTCACCGAGCCGAGCGCGCCCGACCGCCAGCGAACGCCCACGGTCGCGGTGTCCTCCACCTGGATGTTGCGCGCCAGCGTCGCGACGTAGGCCTGCACGCTCTCCACCGGGCCGATCAGCCAGTCGACGAGGTCCACGTAGTGGCTGGCCTGGTTCATCAGCGCACCGCCGTCGAACTCCCAGGTGCCGCGCCACTTCGCGCTGTCGTAATACGACTGCGGTCGCGACCAGAACACGTTGATCGTGACCATGAAGATCCGGCCGAAGCGGCCGCCATCGATGGCCCGCTTGACGAGTTGCAGCGTCGCGTTGCGCCGGTTCTGCTTGACGACGAACAGCCGGACGCCCGCGCGGTCGCATTCGCGCACCATGTCGAGCCCGTCGGTCCAGCGCGTGGCCATCGGCTTCTCGGTCATGACGTGGCAGCCCGCCTGCGCTGCCTGGATCGCCTGGGCCGGGTGCAGCCCGCTCGGCGTGCACAGCGCGACCAGGTCGACCATCCCCTCGGCCAGCAGGTCCGACAGGTCCGCGAAACCGCGCGCGCCTGTCTTCGCCACGGCGTCGGCCAGCGCGCGCGGATCGCTGTCGCACACGGCTGCGAGTTCGATGCGATCCGCGTGCTTCTCGATGGCGCTGAAGTGATTGGACGCGATGCGTCCGCAGCCCACCACGGCGACGCGGATCCGGCGGTCCACGATCGGGGTCTTTCCTGACACGACTTTCACCGCGCGGAGCGTCGCGCTGCTGGCCTCGGGGGGCGGCGATTGTATCCGGACGCCGGAGTCGCCGTCAGCCTGGAGAGCGCGGGTCAGCCGGCGGGAGGGCGCTCGCTGTAATAGTCGAGGTACCAGTCCACGAAGCGCCGGATGCCGGTCTCGACGGTCGTCGAGGGCGTGTAGCCGGCGTCGCGCTGCAGATCGTCGATGTCGGCCCAGGTGTCCGGCACGTCGCCCTGCTGCAGCGGCAGCAGGTTCATCTGCGCCTTGCGGCCGAGGCACTGCTCGAGCACCTCGATGTAGCGCATCAGTTCCACGGGCTGGTTGTTGCCGATGTTGTAGAGACGGTAAGGCGCGCGGCTCGAGCCCGGGTCGGGCGCGTCGCTGTCCCAGGCGTGGTTGCCGGTTGCGACGCGGTCGCAGCAGCGCACCACGCCCTCGACGATGTCCGCCACGAAGGTGAAGTCGCGCCGGTGGTGGCCGTAGTTGAAGACGTCGATCGGCTGGCCCGCGAGGATGTTGCGCGTGAACAGGAACAGCGCCATGTCCGGCCGGCCCCAGGGCCCGTACACGGTGAAGAAGCGCAGGCCGGTCACCGGCAGCGCGTAGAGGTGCGCATAGGTGTGGGCCATCAGTTCGTTGGCCTTCTTGGTGGCCGCATAGAACGACAGCGGGTGGTCCACGTTCTGGTGCACCGAGAACGGCATGTTCGTGTTGGCGCCGTACACGGAGCTCGTCGAGGCGTACACGAGGTGCTCGACGCCGTTGTGCCGGCAGCCCTCGAGCACGTTGGCGAAGCCCACCACGTTGCTGTCCACGTAGGCGAGCGGATTCTGGATCGAGTAGCGCACCCCGGCCTGGGCCGCGAGGTGGATCACGCGCGCGAAGCGCTCCTGCGCGAACAGGCCCGCCATGCCGTCGCGGTCGGCGAGGTCGAGCTTGACGAAGCGAAAGCCGCTCTGGCGCTTCAGGATCTCGAGACGGGCCAGCTTCAGGCGGACGTCGTAGTACTCGTTGAGGTTGTCGAGGCCAACGACCTCATCGCCGCGCGCGAGCAGCTGCTGCGCGGTGTGGAAGCCGATGAACCCGGCAGCACCGGTGACCAGGATCTTCATGGCTTCAGAGCCGGCCGTCGACTTCGTCCGCCTTGAACACGTACTTGATGTCGTAGAGGACGTGGTTCCTGCGGCCGAGCTTGCGGACGTTGGCGATGCCCATCTTGCGGAACTCGTCGTGGGCGACGCCGATCACGATCGCGTCGTAGCTGCCGGGCTTCGCCTTGCTGACGGGACGCAGGCCGTACTCGTGCTCGGCCTCGTCCGGGTCGGCCCACGGGTCGCAGACCTCGACCTTCGCGCCGTACTTCTCGAGTTCGTTGACGACGTCGACGATCTTGGTGTTGCGCACGTCGGGGCAGTTCTCCTTGAAGGTGAGGCCCATCACCAGCACGCGCGAATCCTTCACCTGGATCCTGCGCTGCATCATCAGCTGTGCGACCTGCTGCGCGACGTAGATGCCCATGTTGTCGTTGATGCGCCGGCCCGCCAGGATCATCTCCGGGTGGTAGCCGATCGCCTGTGCCTTGTGGGTCAGGTAGTACGGGTCCACGCCGATGCAGTGCCCGCCCACGAGACCCGGACGGAACGGCAGGAAGTTCCACTTGCTGCCCGCGGCGTTCAGCACCTCTTCGGTGTCGATGCCGAGGCGGCTGAAGATCAGCGCCAGCTCGTTGATGAGCGCGATGTTGACGTCGCGCTGCGTGTTCTCGATCACCTTGGCGGCCTCGGCCACCTTGATGCTCGAGGCCTTGTGCGTCCCGACCGTGATGATCGAGCGGTAGAGCGAGTCCACGAACTCGGCCACCGCCGGTGTCGAGCCCGAGGTCACCTTGCGGATGGTCGTGAGGCGGTGCTGCTTGTCGCCGGGGTTGATCCGCTCCGGGCTGTAGCCCGCGTAGAAGTCCCTGTTGAACTTGAGCCCGGAGACGCGCTCGAGGATCGGCACGCAGACCTCCTCCGTGCAGCCCGGATAGACGGTCGACTCGTAGATCACCACGTCGCCCTTCTTGAGCACCTTGCCGACCGACTCGCTCGACTTCTCGAGCGGCGTGAGATCGGGCCGCTTGAACTCGTCGATCGGCGTCGGGACCGTGACGATGAAGACGCGGCACGTCTTCAGGTCCTCGAGGCGGGTCGTGTAGCTGAGCTTGGTCGCCGACGCCAGCTCCGCCTCGTCGGTTTCGAGCGTGCTGTCGTGGCCGCGACGCAGTTCGTCGACGCGCGCGGCCTTGATGTCGAAACCGACGGTACTGAATCGCTTGCCGAACTCGACGGCGAGCGGCAGTCCGACGTAGCCGAGGCCGACGACGCCGATGCGGAGGTTGCGCAGGTTCAGTTTGGGCATGAGAGTTGGAGGGTCGTGAAGGAATTCTGGGTGTTCGAGCGGCACGCCGCGGGTCGCAAGGATGCCACGGGCAGGTCGCGGCGAATGCGACCCACGTCAAGTTCGGGTTGGGGCTCCTGGCTCAAGCCTCGCCCTCCGGGCGGCGCCAGACGGTCCGGCCGCCGCTCGAGCGATCGAGCGCGAGCAGGCGTTGCTCGTGGGCCTCGAGCTCGGCGTCGGCGGCGCACAGCACCACCAACTTGCCCCGCGGCCGCTTCGCACGTCGCGTGGCCACGCGCGCCGCGGTCGCCTCGTCCGCCTCGTCCAGCGTGAGCGCGCCCTGGCCGCCCGTCATCGCGAGGTAGACCTCCAGCAGCAGGTCCGCATCGAGCAGGGCCCCGTGCAGGTCGCGCTGGGAGTTGTCCACCGAATAGCGCTTGCAGAGCGCGTCGAGGCCGTTGCGCTGGCCTGGGTGGAGCTGGCGGGCGAGCGCCAGTGTGTCGACCACCTGGCAGAAGTCTCCCACGCGTCCCGGCGGCTCGGGCAGGCGACCGAGCTCGGCGTCGAGGAAGGCGACGTCGAACGGCGCGTTGTGGATCACCAGCTCCGCTCCGCGCACGAACTCGAGCCATTGCGCCGCCACATCGGCGAAGCGTGGCTGGTCGCGCAGGAATTCCGCCGTGATCCCGTGCACCTGCAGCGCGCCGGGGTCGATGTCGCGGTCCGGGCAGAGGTAGCGATGGAACACGCGGCCGGTGCGGCGGCGGTTCACCACCTCGATGCACCCCAGTTCGATGACGCGGTGCCCGAGTTCCGGCTCGAGGCCCGTGGTCTCGGTGTCGAGGACGACCTGCCGCACGGTTCAGGCCGTGGCTTCGCGGACCGCCCGGACGACCATCGCCTGGTCCGCTTCGGTCAGGTAGGGATGCATGGGCAGGCTGACCACCCGTCGGGCCGCCGCCTCGGACACGGGGAAGCGACCCGCGCGCTGGCCGAGGTGCTCGAACACGGGCTGCAGGTGCAGCGGCAGCGGATAGTGCACGGCGGTCGGCACGCCGAGGGCTTTCATGCGCAACTCGAAGGCATCGCGGTCGGAGACCTCGATCGTGTACTGCGCGTACACGCTGGTGTTGAACGGCTCGACGTACGGCAGGCGGATCGCCTCGGGCCGCTCCGCGAAGGCCGCCGCGAGCAGCTCCGTGTAGCGGGCGCCGAGGCGGATACGCGCCGCGACCTCGTCCTCGAAGATCTCCATCTTCGCGAGCAGCACCGCCGCCTGGAGCGTGTCGAGCCGCCCGTTGAGGCCGAGCCGCGGATGGTGGTAGCGACGGTCCTGCCCGTGCACCCGGATCTCGCGCATCTTCGTCGCCAGCGCGTCGTCGTCGGTGAACAGCGCGCCGCCGTCGCCGTAGCCCCCGAGCGGCTTCGAGGGAAAGAACGACGTCGACCCCACCAGCGACAGGCCGCAGGAGCGCCTGCCGCGATGGGTCGCGCCGAAGCTCTGCGCGCCGTCCTCGATCACCGGCAGCCCGTTCGCGCAGGCGATCGCGTTGATGGCGTCGAGGTCGGCGCACTGGCCGTAGAGCGACACCGGCATGATCGCCCGGGTCCGCGGCGTGATGGCCGCGGCCACGCCGGCCGGATCGATATTGTAGGTGCGCGGATCGATGTCGACGAACACCGGCGTGGCGCCGAGCAGCGCGATCATCTCGCCGGTCGCGAAGAACGTGAAAGGCGCGGTGATCACCTCGTCGCCGGGGCCGATGTCGAGCGCCATCATCGCGATGAGCAGCGTGTCGGTGCCGCTCGAGGCGGCCACGCAGTGGCGCATCGCCGACGTAGTCGGCGAGCACGCGCTCGAGTTCCACGACTTCCGGGCCGAGGATGTACTGGCCGTGCTCGAGCACGCGGCCGATGCGCGCATCCACGGACGGCTTGATGCGGCGGTACTGGGTCTTGAGGTCGATGAAGTCCATGGTCCTGCCCGGATGACGTGTCGCAATCCGTATAGTCTAAGGCACGGGCGTGATCACTGGCTGCCGGCGGCGTGCGCAGCCGACGCAACTGCCGGGCCGCACGTGCGGCTCAACGCTGTCCGAGCTCGTCGATGCCGCGGTTGGCGAGCTCGTCGGCGTGCTCGTTGCCGACGTGCCCGGCGTGCCCCTTCACCCAGTGCCAGCGCACCTCGTGGCGGGCCATCTCCGCCTCCAGCCGCAGCCACAGGTCGGCGTTCTTCACGGGCTTGCGGGCGGCGGTCTTCCAGCCGCGCTGCTTCCACTGCGGCAGCCACTCGGTGATGCCGTTGCGCACGTACTGCGAGTCCGTGTAGAGATCTACGTGGCAGCGGCGCCGCAGCGCCGCCAGCGCCTCGATCGCGGCGGTCATCTCCATGCGGTTGTTGGTGGTGTCCGGCTCGCCGCCCCACAGTTCCCTGCGGTGCGCGCCCGCGACCAGCAGCGCGCCCCAGCCGCCCGGCCCGGGATTGCCGCGGCACGCGCCATCGGTGTAGATCTCGACCTCGGTCACGCCGCGTTCCTCGTGGTCGGTTCCGCGAGCCCGCCGACCACGGCCGGAGCCCGCTGCCAGGCCGGGCGGATCGGTGTGAGGGCCCGCACCCGCTTGCGGGCCTTGACGAGGTAGGCGCCGGCGAGCGGCGGAGCGAGCTGCGGCCCGCGCTGCTCCAGCCACCGGCCGCTGCGCGCCGCGAAGCCACGGTTCCAGGGCGGCGCAAACAAATAGCGGCGGGACTCCACCACTTCGAAGCCGAGCAGCCGCAGCCAGTCGCGCAGCCGGCCCTCGGCCAGCAGGCGCTCGCCGGTCGGCGGGAACCGCCCGCGCGCGACCAGGTGGCGCAGGCCCCACGGGCCGAGTGGATTGAATCCGCAGGCAATCACGTGGCCCTCGCCCACCAGCACGCGCTCGACCTCGCGCAGCAGCTCATGCGGGTGCGGCGCGTGCTCGAGCGTATGGGGGAGCAGCACTGCCTCGACGGACGCGGTGGCGATCGGCAGTGAGGCGAAATCCGCGCGGATCGCCCGCGCGCCGCTCGCGCGTGGCGCGACGCAGCGATGATGCTGCGTGCGTGCGCTGGCGCAGAGGTCCACGCCGCTGCCCCAGCAGCCGATCTGCAGCAGTTCGAAGCCGAACACGTCGGCGAGCACGTCGGCGAGCACGCGCTGCTCGGTCTCGAGCAGCGCGATGCCGAGCGGCGTATCGAGCCACGCGTCTGCCTGGGTGTCGTTCATCGCGCGCAAGGATAGCGGCACCGCCGGTGCAGTCGTGTGAAAAACGTGCGCAATGCTGTGGAATTTTGTGCCCTGACGGGGTCTAATACGCGCGCCCGGAGTCATGCCCGAGGGGCAACGGGGGTTGGCGATGCTCGACGTGAGTCCCGTGCGGGCTTTCTCGGACAACTACCTCTGGCTGATCCGCGCCCCGCTCGACCCGCGCGGCGCCGTGGTGGTGGATCCAGGCGACGCCCTCGCGGTGGAGGACGCGCTCGAGCGGCAGGGACTGTCGCTGCGTGCGATCCTCGTCACGCATCACCACGCCGACCACGTCGGCGGCGTCGCCGAACTGGCGGTGCACCATGGAGCGGAGGTCTATGGTCCGGCCAGGGAGCGCATGCCATGTGAGGCCGTGCCACTCGACGACGGAGATACTGTCAGCCTTGAAGACCTCGGACTCGAGTTTCGCGTGATGGCGGTGCCCGGGCATACCCTCGGCCATATCGCTTACCACGGTCACGGCACCCTGTTCTGCGGTGACACGCTGTTCAGCGCAGGCTGCGGCCGCCTGTTCGAGGGGTCCGCCGGCACAGATGCACGACTCTCTCGAGCGCATCGCCGCGCTGGCGGACGACACCCGCATCTTCTGCGCCCACGAGTACACGCTCGGCAACCTGCGCTTCGCGGCCGCGGTCGAACCGGGCAATGCCGCGGTCCTCGAGACGCTGGACGCGGTACGTGCGCTGCGCGCCCGGGACGCGATCACACTGCCCACGACGCTGCTCCGCGAGCGCGCCATCAATCCCTTCCTGCGCTGCCGGGAGCCTGCCGTACGCGCGGCGGCCGAGGCACGCGCAGGCTCGCCACTGCCCGGTCCAGCCGACGTGTTCGCGGTGATCCGGGCCTGGAAAGACGGATTCCGCTGAATGCCACGAATCAAGCAAGCCCTGCCGCTGCTCGCGTTGCTCGGACTCGCGCTGGGCGGCTGCAGCACGACGCCGCACGGCGACGACTACTCCAGCCTGCCACCGGCCCCGCAGCACCCGCCGGGGAAATCCGCCGGGAGCGGCCCGACCATTCCCGGCGCCACCGCGCTCACTCGCCACGGCGGCCCGCAGATCCCGCCGGAGGCCCATCAGGACCTGTTCGACCGCATCCGGGCCGGCTACGCCCTGCCGGAGACGCGCCATTACGCGATCGACCGCGAGGTCGAGGCATATCGCGCGAAGCCCGACTACCTCGACCGCACGTTCCGCCGCGGCGCACGCTACCTGCACTACATCGTCAGCGAGATCGAGCGGCGCGACATGCCGCTCGAACTCGCGCTGCTGCCGGTGGTCGAGAGCGCGTTCAACCCGGTCGCCTACTCACGCAGCCGGGCCTCGGGGCTCTGGCAGTTCATCCCGAGCACGGGCAAGCACTACGGGCTCACCCAGAACTGGTGGATCGACGAACGTCGCGACGTGCTGCGCGCAACGGATGCGGCGCTCACCTATCTCCAGTACCTCAACCGGTATTTCAACGGCGACTGGTATCTCGCCATCGCCGCCTACAACGGCGGCGAGGGCACGGTGAGCCGTGCCGTGCAGCGCAACGCCGCGGCCGGGCGCGCGACCGACTTCTTCAGCCTCGACCTGACGCGCGAGACGCGTGAGTACCTGCCGAAGCTGCTCGCGATCAGCCGCATCGTGGCGGATCCGGCCGCCTACGGCCTGCAGTTCGCGGCGATCCCGAACCAGCCGTATTTCGACGTGGTGGACCCGGGCAAGCAGATCCACCTCGGCGAGGCTGCCGACCTCGCGGGCATCAGCCGCGACGACATGTTCGCGCTCAACCCGGCCTTCAACCGCATGACGACGCCGCCGAGCGGGCCCTATCGCCTGCTGCTGCCGGTCGAGCGTGTCGAACCCTTCCGCCTCGCGCTGGCGGCCGGCGAAGGCCCGCAACGGGTCGCAGCCGCAGCACCGCCGCCGGAGATCCGCCACAACGTGCGCCGCGGCGAGTCGCTGACCGGCATCGCGCGCCAGTACGGCGTCCCGGTCGAAACGCTGCGCGCCGCGAACAACCTCCGCGGCTCGGTCATCCATCCGGGCGAGACGCTCGTGGTGCCGCGCGACGGATCGGGCGGCGGGATCCCGGTGGCGGAAGCCCGCTCCGATATCGTGGCGCAGCTGCCCGAGCGCCAGCCCGCGCCGGCCGCCTCGGCTCCGAAGGCCCCGGCGTCCGCCGCGCGTACGCACAAGGTCAAGGCGGGCGAGACGCTGTGGGGCGTAGCACGCAAGTACGGCGTGACGGTGCCCGCGCTCGCCGCGGCCAACGACATCGGGACGAAGAGCCAGCTCGTCGCCGGCACGCGGCTCGAGATTCCCGGCAGTGGCGGCCGCGCGACTCCCGCCGCGGAGTCATCGCGCATGACGTACCAGGTGCGGCGTGGCGACACACTCTCCGAGATCGCCGATCGATTCAACGTTTCCGTGCAGCAGCTCCGCTCCTGGAACCAGATCCGGCAGTCGGGCTCGCTCAAGGCGGGCCAGCGCATCGTGATCTACGTGGACCCGCGCCGGGTCAACGGGGGCTGAGGCGATGGGGTTCCTCTCGGGTAAGCGCGCATTGATCGTCGGCCTCGCCACCGAGCGCTCGATCGCCTACGGCATCGCCGCTGCGATGCGCCGCGAGGGCGCGGAGCTCGCGCTCACTTACCAGAACGAGCGGCTGCGTGAACGCGTGACGGATATGGCGACCACCTTCGGCGCCCCGCTGGTCCTGCCGATGGACGTCGCGAGCGACGCGGAGATCGATGCGGCCTTCGGCACGCTGCGTGCGCACTGGGACTCGCTCGACATCCTCGTCCATTCGGTGGCGTTCGCCCCGCGCGAGCAGCTGGCGGGCGGCTACCTCGACAGCGTCACGCGCGAGGGCTTCCAGGTCGCGCACGACATCTCGAGCTACAGCCTCGCGGCACTCGCGAAGGCCGCGCGCCCGATGATGCTCGGCCGGCAGGGCGCAATCCTCACGATGTCCTATCTCGGTGCCGTACGCTCGGTACCGAGCTACAACGTGATGGGCCTGGCGAAGGCCAGCCTCGAGGCCAACGTGCGCTTCCTGGCGGCCGACCTCGGCCCGCAGGGTGTCCGTGTGAACGCGATCTCGGCTGGCCCGATCAAGACGCTGGCGGCCGCCGGCGTGAGCGGCTTCCGGAAGATGCTCGGACACGTGGCCGCCTACACTCCCCTGCGGCGCAACGTCACGATCGACGAAGTGGGCAATGCAGCGGCGTTTCTGTGCTCGGACCTTGCCTCGGGCATTACCGGGGAGGTGCTTTACGTGGACGCGGGCTACAGCCACGTCGGCATGGCGTTCCCCGAATAGCCGCCCCCCTGCCTGACCCGCTTGAGGGGGCGGCAGCGGCCCGTTGCGTCGCAGCGGCTGCGGACCTACTCGAACAGCTTGGGGTTGCGCTTGATCTCGGCGCTGCGCTCGAGCTCGGCCACGTAGGCGGAGAATTCCTCGAGTGCGGACTGTCCTGCCGCCTGCTGCGTGATCGAGGCGGCTTGCGCCGCGAGCTCCGGGGAGTCGAGCGATCCGGGTCGAACGGCACTCACCGCGAACAGCGCCGCGTCGCCGCTCGGCAAACGTCCGACGCCACCGGCGACCCGGCCCTGCGCAGGCGCAGCCACGCCGAAGATCGCCTTCATGAGTTCCGGCGGAATACCTTCGGACCCCCGCGTGATCGTGGTCGTCGTCCCGGCCTGAAGGCCGAGCATCGCGACGGTGTCCGCCCACGACCCACCTGCGGTGAGCCGTTGCGCGGCCGACTTCGCAGCGGCTTCCGCCGCCAGACGCGCGCGGTCGGCGCGCAGCGAGGCCTCGACCTCGGCACGCACCTCCTCGAGCGGTCGCTGGGCGGAGGGCCGGTACTCGGTGACCCGCAGCACGACCACACTGTCGTCGCCGACGCTGATGGCGGGGCTGTTCTGCCGCTCCTGGAGCACCTCGTCGCTGAACGCCGACTCGATCAGCTTGCGGTCGTTGCCGAGCGGCGCGCCGCCCTGGCGCGTGAAGGTCGGCACCGTGCGCAGCTCGAGCCCCAGCTTCTGTGCAGCCGGCTCGAGCGAATCGAGGCTGGCGAACGCCTCGTCGGCGAGCTGCTGGGAGCGCTCGTAGAACGTGGCCTGCGCCTGTTCGCTGCGGTAGTCCGACTCGAGCTCGGCGCGCACCTCGTCGAACGTGCGCTGGTGTGCCGCCTCGATCTCCTCGAGCTTGATGACGTGATAGCCGAACTGGGTCTTGACGGGTCCGCGGATCTCGCCTTTCTGCATGGCGAACAACGCCTCGGCAAACGGCGCGACGAAACTCTCGCGCGTCGACCAGCCGAGGTCGCCGCCCTGCGACTTCGAGCCGGGATCATCGGAGTTCTGGGCGGCCAGCGTCGAGAAGTCCTCGCCGTCGCGGGCACGCTTGGCGAGCGCCTCGGCCTTGGCGAGCGCGGCGGCATCGTCCGCGCCGGACTCCACCAGCAGGTGGCGCGCGCGACGGCGCTCTGCGGAGACGTAACGCTCGCCGGCGACCTGGTCGTAGTGCGCGCGCAGCGCTGCGTCTGTCACCTGCACCGTGGCCGCGACGTCGTCGGCCCTGAGCTGCAGGTACTGCAGCGACACCGACTCGGGCGTCCGGTAGTCGGCCTCGTTCGTCTTGTACCAGCCCGCGACGTCCTCGGCGGTGAGTGTCACGCCCGCCTCGAACGGTGCCGCGGGCAGTACGACGAGATCCACGTCGCGCATCTCGCCCTGCAGTTCTACGCGACGGCGCACCTCGCCGGGCAGAGCGAAGGCGGAGACCGCCACCGCATTGCGCAGCTGGTTGATCTCAAGGTCGCGGCGGAACTCCGCCTCGAAGTCCGCCTCGCTGCGACCCTGCGCGCGCAGCAGCGCCGCATAGCGGTCGCGCGAGAATTTCCCGTCCACCTGCAGTGCCGGGATGGCGGCGAGCGCATCCGCGAGTTCGCGATCGCTGACGCGGTAGCCGAGCTGGTCGGCCCGCTGCACGAGCAGTTCGCGGCGGATGAACTCCTGCACGATCTGCTCCTGGCCCTGCTTCACGACCTCCGGCGGCAGTTCGTCCCGGGTCGCCCGCTGCAGTTCGGTCTGGCGCTCCTGCCAGGCACGCCGCACCGACTCGACGGGGACCTTCTCGCCGTTGACCGTGGCGGCGGAGACATTGACCGACGACTCGAACTGGATGCCCCAGAAGATGAAGACGATGGCGATGGCGCCAAGGAAAACGATGGCGAACCAGCCGGTGATCTTGTCGCGGATCTGCTGCAGCATGTGTAGGGCGACCGGTTTGAACGGATGGGGGATGGTAAGAGGCGGGCCATCAGCCCGCCACGATTTCCTGCCGTCGGATGCACGAAGGCCCGCACGGGCGGGCCTTCATCGAGCGCGATCGGCCAGAAACTGGCGGAGTGGACGGGACTCGAACCCGCGACCCCCGGCGTGACAGGCCGGTATTCTAACCAACTGAACTACCACTCCGCGTATTCTGGTGGGTGCTGAGGGGATCGAACCCCCGACCTTCGCCTTGTAAGGGCGACGCTCTCCCAGCTGAGCTAAGCACCCGAGCTCCCTGGGAAGCCGCTTAGCTTAGAGCATCCTTCAGCGCCTTTCCAGCCTTGAACGAAGGCACCCGGCTGGCCGGGATCGCGATGCTCTCCCCGGTGCGGGGATTGCGCCCGGTGCGCGCCGCCCGGACCTTGGCCTGGAAGGTGCCGAATCCGGCCAGGGCCACGACGTCGCCCCGCTTCAGGGCCTCGGTCAGTGAGCCGAGCACCGCGTCGACGGCCCGTGCCGCGTCCGACTTGGCGAGTCCGGTGCGTTCTGCCACTGAATCGATGAGATCGCTCTTGTTCACCTGAGTACTCCTCTTGCTGATTCGGGGCGCCGCGCGTCAGTGCGCGTGCACCTGCTTGCCCGTGCGCCGCCCGGAGCGCTTGGCCCGCTTCGCGCCGGGCGCCGCCTCGGGCTCGATCACGACCGGCTGCGGCATGTTCCTCAGCGCTACCTGCAGCACCTCGTCGATCCACTTCACGGGCTTGATCTCCAGGCTGCCCTTGATGTTATCCGGGATCTCGGCGAGGTCCTTCACGTTCTCGTCCGGGATCAGGACCGTGCGGATGCCGCCACGGTGAGCTGCGAGCAGCTTTTCCTTCAGCCCGCCGATCGGAAGCACCTCGCCGCGCAGCGTGATCTCGCCGGTCATGGCCAGGTCGCTGCGGACCGGAATGCGGGTCAACGCCGACACCAGCGCCGTGCACATGCCGATGCCGGCGCTCGGGCCGTCTTTGGGTGTGGCACCTTCCGGCACGTGGATGTGGACGTCGGCCTTCTGATAGAACTCGGGCTCAAGCCCGAGCACGGCTGCGCGGCTGCGCACCACGGTCATGGCGGCCTGGATCGACTCCTGCATCACCTCGCCGAGCTGGCCCGTGTGGGTGAGCTTGCCCTTGCCCGACATGACGGCGGCCTCGATCGTGAGCAGCTCGCCGCCCACCTCGGTCCAGGCAAGCCCGGTCACCTGCCCGATCTGGTCGTTCTCCTCGGCGCGGCCGTAGCGGAAGCGCTTCACGCCGAGGTACTTCGACAGGTTCTTCGGGGTCACCGCGACCACCTTGCGGTCCTTCTCGAGCAGCAGCTCCTTGACCGCTTTGCGGCAGATCTTGGACAGCTCGCGCTCGAGGTTGCGCACGCCGGCCTCGCGCGTGTAGTGACGGACGATCTCGAGGATCGCCGGGTCGCTGACCTTGATCTCCTCGGCCTCGAGGCCGTTCGCCTTCACCTGCTTCGGCAGCAGGTAGCGGCGCGCGATGCTCGCCTTCTCGTCCTCCGTGTAGCCGGGGAGGCGGATCACCTCCATGCGGTCGAGCAGCGGCGCAGGGATGTTCAGGCTGTTGGCGGTGCAGACGAACATCACCTCGGAGAGGTCGAAGTCCACCTCCAGGTAGTGGTCGCTGAACGCCTGGTTCTGCTCCGGGTCGAGCACTTCGAGCAGCGCGGACGACGGGTCGCCGCGGAAGTCCATCGACATCTTGTCGACTTCGTCGAGCAGGAACAGCGGATTCCGGACGCCCGTGCGCGCCATGTTCTGCACGATCTTGCCGGGCATGGAGCCGATGTAAGTGCGGCGATGACCGCGGATCTCGGCCTCGTCGCGCACGCCGCCCAGCGACATGCGCAGGAACTTGCGGTTCGTGGCGCGCGCGATGGACTGGCCGAGGGAGGTCTTGCCGACGCCTGGCGGCCCCACCAGGCAGAGGATCGGGCCCTTCAGCTTCTGCACGCGCTGCTGTACGGCGAGGTACTCGACGATCCGCTCCTTGACCTTCTCGAGGCCGTAGTGGTCCTCGTTGAGGACCTGCTCGGCGCCCGCGAGGTCGTGCTTCACCTTGGTGCGCTTGCGCCACGGCACTTTCACCAGCCAGTCCACGTAGTTGCGCACCACCGTGGCCTCGGCAGACATCGGCGACATGAGCTTGAGCTTCGCAAGTTCCGAGGTCGCCTTCTCCTTCGCTTCCTTGGGCATGCCCGCGCGGGCGATCTTCCGCTCGAGCTCGGCGATCTCGTTGGGCGCATCGTCCATCTCGCCCAGTTCCTTCTGGATCGCCTTCATCTGCTCGTTGAGGTAGTACTCGCGCTGACTCTTCTCCATCTGCTGCTTGACGCGGCCGCGGATGCGCTTCTCGATCTGCAGCACGTCCATCTCGCCTTCGATGAGGGCGAGGATGTGCTCGAGGCGCCTGCGCACGTCCTGGATCTCGAGGATCTTCTGCTTCGCGTCGAGCTTGAGCGACATGTGCGCGGCGACCGTGTCGGCCAGGCGCCCCGGCTGCTCGATGCCCGCGAGCGACGTGAGGATCTCGGGCGGCACCTTTCGGTTGAGCTTCACGTACTGCTCGAACTGCGAGACCACCGAGCGCACCAGCACGTCCATCTCGCGCTCGTCGTAGGCCTCGCCCTCGCCGAGCACCGCGGACTTCGCCGCGAAGAACTCGCCTGCGACCAGCTGCTCGACCTTGGCTCGCTCCACGCCCTCGACCAGCACCTTGACGGTACCGTCGGGCAGCTTGAGCAGCTGCAGGATGGTCGCGATCGTGCCGACGTCGTAGAGATCCTTCGGCCCAGGCTCGTCGACGTCCGCCTGCCGCTGCGCGAGCAGCAGGATCTGCTTGTTGACCTTCATCGCCTGCTCGAGCGCGACGATCGAGCGCTCGCGGCCCACGAACAGCGGAATGACCATGTGGGGGTAGACCACCACGTCGCGCAGCGGCAGGACCGGCAGCGTGTCGGGCGGGTTGGCGGGTTTCGGCTGGGTGTCGTCGGTACTCAAGGCTGGGATCTCCGGCGCCGGATGCGTGGGAGGCGGACGTGCGCGAGTGACTGTCGCCCGGCCGGTCCGTCAGGATACGGGCATCTTTGGGGAGCCGCGGCGGAGATTCAAGAGAGGAATTGCGGAGGCGGCCTCGCCTCGACGTCCGCAATGACCATGCTGCAGCGGGAACGCCAGTGGAACCGGTCCGCCGCGTCGTGGACGGGCGCCGTGCAGCGCGCGGTCAGTGGTCCGAGCCGGTGCGCCGCTCTTCGACCGCCGCGAGCCTCGCCTCCTCGACTCCGTAGACGAGGTAGGGCTTCGATTCGCCGGCGATCACGTCCTCGTCGATCACGACCTTCTGCACGTTCCGCATGCCGGGCAGGTCGTACATGATGTCGAGCAGCACGTTCTCGAGGATGGTGCGCAGGCCCCGGGCGCCGGTCTTGCGCTGCATCGCCCGCCTTGCCACCGCGCGCAGCGCCTCCTCGCGGAACTCGATCTCGACGCCCTCCATGTCGAAGAGCTTGCGGTACTGCTTGGTGAGCGCATTACGCGGCGCGGTGAGGATCTGCATCAGTGCCGCCTCGTCGAGCTCGTCGAGCGTGGCGACCACCGGCAGGCGGCCGACGAACTCCGGGATCAGCCCGTACTTGATCAGGTCCTCGGGCTCGACGTCGTGGAACAGGTCGGAGCCGTGGGGCCTCGCGTTCTGCTCGCGCACGTCGGCCACGAAGCCGATGCCGCTCTTCTGTGTGCGGTTCATGATGATCTTCTCGAGGCCGGAGAAGGCCCCGCCGCAGATGAACAGGATGTTGCCCGTGTCCACCTGAAGGAACTCCTGCTGCGGGTGCTTGCGGCCACCCTGCGGCGGCACCGAGGCGATCGTGCCCTCGATGAGCTTCAACAGCGCCTGCTGCACGCCCTCGCCAGACACGTCGCGTGTGATCGAGGGGTTGTCCGACTTGCGCGAGATCTTGTCGATCTCGTCGATGTAGACGATGCCGGTCTGGGCCTTCTCGACGTCGTAGTCGCACTTCTGCAGCAGCTTCTGGATGATGTTCTCGACGTCCTCGCCGACGTAGCCGGCCTCGGTGAGGGTGGTCGCATCGGCGATCGTGAAGGGCACGTTCAGCAGCCGCGCCAGCGTCTCGGCGAGCAGCGTCTTGCCGCTGCCCGTCGGCCCGATCAGCAGGATGTTGCTCTTGGCGAGTTCGACCTCGTCGCGCTTGCCTTCGGCACCGCGGGTCTGCAGGCGCTTGTAGTGATTGTAGACGGCGACGGAGAGCACCTTCTTGGCGCGGTCCTGGCCGATCACGTAGTCGTCGAGGACGCGCCTGATCTCCTGCGGCTTCGGCAGCTTCTCGCGGGTCTTCTCCGCCTTCTCCTCAAGCTCCTCGCGGATGATGTCGTTGCAGAGCTCGACGCACTCGTCGCAGACGAACACCGAGGGGCCCGCGATGAGCTTGCGGACCTCATGCTGGCTCTTGCCGCAGAAGGAGCAGTAGAGAAGCTTGCCGTCGTCGTGCTTGCCGCGTGGATCGTCCGCCATGCCCTGCCCTTCTACGCCGCCCTCGCGGGCACTGTTCGGGTCGCCCGTTGCGCGCCCGTCTGGCTTATACCATGGGGCTGTCGGACGCGCAAAAAAGCCCGTCCCGACAGCTACTTATGTCCGCAATCGACTCAGGCGCGCTGCACTGGGTCGCTGCTGCCGCGCTTGTGCAGCACGTCGTCGATGAGCCCGTACGCCACGGCCTGCTCGCCCGTCATGAAATTGTCGCGGTCCGTGTCCTGCTTGATCTTCTCCATGGACTGACCGGTGTGGTGGGCGAGGATGCGGTTCAGGCGCTCGCGCGCGTCGAGAATCTCGCGGGCGTGGATCTCGATGTCCGTGGCCTGGCCCTGGAAGCCGCCGAGGGGCTGGTGGATCATGACCCGCGAGTGCGGCAGGCAGAAGCGCTTGCCCTTCGAGCCGCCCGCGAGCAACACGGCACCCATGCTGGCCGCCTGGCCCACGCAGATGGTGCTGATGTCGGGTTTGATGAACTGCATCGTGTCGTAGATCGCGAGTCCCGCGCTGACCGAGCCGCCGGGCGAGTTGATGTACAGCGCGATGTCCTTGTCGGGATTCTCGGATTCCAGGTACAGCAACTGGGCCACGATCAGGTTGGCCATGTAGTCCTCGACCGGCCCCACGATGAAGATCACTCGTTCCTTGAGCAGGCGCGAGTAGATGTCGTAGGCGCGCTCGCCGCGGGCCGTCTGCTCGACGACCATCGGCACGAGGTTCAGGGCGACGGGAGAAGTGGGCATGGAAGTGGCGCCGTCTCGAGGAGTTGCAGGGACCGTAGTGTAGAGCAGTTGACGCACCGCAGGCCGGCGCCGCTCAGGCGCCGAAATTCATCACGTCCTTGAACGTCGCTTCGCGGTCCGTGACCTTGGCGTGCTCGAGGAGCAGTTCGACCGCCTGGTCCTCCAGCACCAGGTTCTCGACCTGGCGCAGCGCGTCCGCGTTCTGGCGGTAGGCCTTGATGACCGCGTCGGGATCCGGGTAGCTCGCGGCGATGTCCGCGAGCCGCGCCTCGACGCGTCCTCGGTCGAGCTTGATGCCTCGACTCTTGATCAGCTCTCCGATCAGCAGGCCGAGCGCGACGCGGCGGCGGGCCGGCTCGACGAACGAGTCGGCGGCGGGCAGCTGCGAGGCGTCCGTCGCGCCCATGCGGCGCGCCGCCTCGATCTGCATCTCGCGCACCTGCCCGTCGACGAAGCTCTGCGGGACCTCGACGGGATTGGCCTTGAGCAGGGCGTCGAGCAGCTGCTGCTTGAGCCGTGCGCGCACGTTGTCGGCGAGCTCGCGCTCCATATTGTCGCGCACCTCGCGCCGCAGCTGCTCGATGCCGCCCTCGAGCACGCCGTAGTCGCGACAGAACTCGTCGTCGAGCTCCGGCAGCCGCTTCTCCTCGACCGACTTGACGTGCACGTCGAAGACCGCGGTCTTTCCCGCCAGCGCGGCGTTGTGGTAGTCCGCCGGGTAAGGCACGCGCACCTCGCGCCGGTCGCCGGCCACGAGGCCGGTGACGCCGGCCTCGAAGTCCCGGAGCATGCGGCCACCGCCAAGCAGCACCGCGACGCCGTCGCCCTTGCTGCCCTCGAACGGCGCGCCGTCCACCAGCCCCTCGAAGTCCATGGTCACGCGGTCTCCCTCGCGGGCGGCGCGTTCCACGACCACGAAGCTCGGGCGCTGCTCGCGCAGGTTCGCCACCATCGCGTCGACGTCCGCCTCCGCCACCTCGGCGACCGGACGGACGGCGGCGATGCCCTCCGCGTCCTTGAGCTCGATCTGCGGGAACACCTCGAAGGTGGCGCGGTAGCGGAGATCCTCGTCGGGAGCGACCGAGAGCGGTTCGATGCGCGGGCCAGCCGCCGGAGAGAGCTTTTCCTGCGTGACCGCATCGGCGAAGCTCGACTGCATCAGTTCGGAGAGCACTTCCTGGCGTACCTGCGCCCCGAACTGCTGCTTCACGACCTTGAACGGGACCTTGCCGGGTCGGAAGCCCTTGAGCTTCGCCGTACGGCCGACCCGCTTGAGGCGCTCGTCGATTGCCTGCTCGATGCGCTCGCGCGGCACGCTCACTTCCATCCGGCGCTCCAGTGCGCCAATCGTCTCTACGGAAACCTGCATCGTCGTCGGTCCTCGGAATTCTCTGGGCGGGAACGATCCCGGCCGGGAAAAGCTTGGTATTTTGCCATCAAACTGCTGCCGCCGGGACGGGCCTCGCCGCGGCGGCTGGTGCGAAAGGAGGGACTCGAACCCTCACGGGGGTTGCCCACTGGAACCTAAATCCAGCGCGTCTACCAGTTCCGCCACTTTCGCGAACCGCCGGTCCCGGGGCCACGGGCGGTGCCGATTCTATAGGGAAATCAATCGACAAGAACGGTGCGGGCGATCCCGCTCGAGCAGCCTGCGACGCCCGTCAGCGGGTCGACCCGGCCGCCCCCAGCGCGTGACGGCCCCTGGCCAGCAGGGCGCGCACGTTGAACTCCACGCCGACGGCGCGACGCAGGCGCGAGGAATTCCGGAAGCGGCGCAGGCTGGCGCGGAACTCGGCCTGCTCGTCGTCGTTCATGCCGTACGCCGCGAGCCAGCGCGGCAGGTCGTCCGGCGGGAGCGCTCGCAGTAGTGTGTGGGCCAGGAACATCAGATCGTAGCGGGCCATCCGCGTGCCGCGGATTCCGTACGGGAACCGGTGGAACCGCGGCAGGTCCAGCAGGAAGAATTCGAGCGCATCGGGCTCGCCGCGGATCAGGACGTTGCGGGCGAGCAGCGTGCCGTGGCGCAGGCCCGCATCGTGCAGGCGACCAACCGTCGACCACAGCGGCGCGAGGTCCAGTTGCCTGCCTGCCGCCGGATCGGCGATCAGCACGTCCTCCAGCGGCCGGCTGTCGGGCAGCCACCGCGTCGCCAGCAGTTCGCCCCACCCATGGCTGCCGAAGCGCCCGTGCCCCCAGAACAGCGGCGGCGTGCAGCGCTCGCCGAGCGATTCGAGCTGCCGCAGCGCACGGAATTCGTTCCAGGTCCGGAAGGCGCTCAGGTGGCAGCGGCACCAGGCGACGAATCCGCGTCGATAGAGCTTGAGCACGGCGTCGGTGCCGTCGGCGAGCCGCTCGCGCCAGATCAGCGTCCCGGGTTCCTGCTTCAGGATGACGCCGCCGGCGGGGTGGAGTTCCAGGGCGGCACCGTGACCCGCCCGGGTGAATCGCGGATTCACGCGTAGCGTGGCGACCGGCGCGGGCGAATCCACCATCAATTCGGCCGCTTCACCATCAGCGCGTAGCGGTGACCGGAACCGACGACGAACAGCGCCGGGCTGGTGACGAGCGCCGCCCCGCAGGACTGCGCCAGCGTCGCCAGTTCGTCCACGCGCATCGTGAGCTTCGGACGCTTGCCGCGCAGACGGCGCAGGCGGTTCTTCAACGAGTCATAGTCGAAGAAGGTCATCACCACGAAGCGGCGCGAGACCCGCAGCAGCTCGCGGACCAGCCGCTCGCGCTCGACTGCGGTCGGCAGGTGGTGGTTGAGACGCACGCAGACCGTCCCGTCCACGGCCGCATCCTGGAGCGGAATCTCGAAGCCCGAGGCCGTCATCCAGATCTGCCGGGTCGGAACACGACCGTTCTGCCGGGCGTAGCGCACCTGCCCCAGCCCGATGTCGGCCTCGATCAGCAGGTCGGTGTGGCGCGCCAGCGGTGCGCTCACGCGCCCTCCGCCGCACGGCAGGTCGAGCAGCGTGCCACAGTGTCCCTGGCTCTCGAGCAGGCGGTCGAGCAGGCGCGCCTCGCGGCGCGTGCTGAGCGTCTTGGCCCAGCTGTCGCGGTACATGGCGTTGTATTTCGCCGCGCGATCGTCCTGCTGGTAGCGCCGCTGGTAGCTCTCGCTCGTCTCGCCGGGCTGCTGCCCGGACGCGTCGCCCGGTGAGCCGATCCGGGCGAACATCGGGATGCCGTCCTGGACCGGAAACCTCGTCCCGCACTTCGTGCAGACCGCGGCATCGTCTGTCAGGCGAATCGCCGCGCGGCAGGCCGGACAGGCGAGGATGGGCTCGATCGGGGCAAGGTCTTGTTGCATCGTGGCGCTCGTCGAACCGCTGGGACGCGGCGGCGGGGAAAGTGGTGGGCCGTGTAGGACTCGAACCTACGACCTACTGATTAAGAGTCAGCAGCTCTACCAACTGAGCTAACGGCCCCACTCGAAACCTGGGGTGGACGATGGGATTCGAACCCACGACCTCCTGGACCACAACCAGGAGCTCTAACCAGCTGAGCTACGTCCACCATCGTCCAGCGGAATCACCCGAGGCCTGGCGCGCCCGGCAGGACTCGAACCTGCGACCCTCGGCTTAGAAGGCCGATGCTCTATCCGGCTGAGCTACGGGCGCCGAGGTCCAAAGTCCGCAGCCCGGATGGTCGGGGCAGAGGGATTCGAACCCCCGACCCTCTGCTCCCAAAGCAGATGCGCTACCAGACTGCGCCATGCCCCGCCCTGCACCGACCTGCGGTCGCCGCCTCGGACCGTCGCGTTGTCGCAATGGCCCTGCACGGGAGCGCGAATGATACGGAGGGCGACTCCGAGCGTCAATTTACAGGTCGTGCGGAACGACCCGGCAGCGGATCGCGCGCGACCAGACCGGACCGTCGCTGCGTTCCGCCTGCGCCTTGCCGGCGATTCGACGGCCCTTCTCCGGCGGCGCCCGCTCGTTCACGCACTGACGACCGTGACAGAATGGCGGCGGAAAACCGCAGCCCGGAGCGCGCATGGCTGGCCAGATCATCGACGGCAAGGCGATTGCAGCGGACATTCGCCGCGAGGTGCGCGAGCAGAGCGACCGCCTCGCAGCGCTGGGCCGACGCCGTCCCGGCCTCGCGGTAGTGCTCGTGGGCGACGACCCGGCCTCGCAGGTCTACGTGCGCAACAAGCGTGCCGCCTGCGAGGAGTGCGGCTTCGTCTCGGTGAGCCACGACCTGCCCCACTCCGCCACGCAGACCGAGCTGCTGAGCCTGATCGAGCGGCTCAATGCCGACGACGCGATCGACGGCATCCTCGTGCAGGTACCGCTGCCCGATCACATCGACGAGCGCGTGGTGATCGAGGCGATCTCGCCGGCGAAGGACGTGGACGGCTTCCACCCCTACAACGTCGGCCGCCTCGCGCTGCGCAATCCGCTGATGCGGCCATGCACCCCCTACGGCGTGATCCGCCTGCTCGAGCGCTGCGGAATCTCGCCGAAAGGAATGCACTCGGTCGTGGTCGGCGCCTCGAACCTCGTCGGTCGGCCGATGGCGCTCGAGCTGCTGCTCGCGGGCGCCACGGTCACAATCTGCCACCGGTTCACGACGGACCTGCGCTCGCACGTCGAGCGCGCGGAGCTGCTGGTGGTGGCCGTTGGCAGGCCGGGCCTGATCCCCGGCGAATGGGTCAGACCCGGTGCCGTGGTGGTGGACGTCGGCATCAACCGGCTGCCCGACGGCAAGCTCTGCGGCGACGTGCAGTTCGAGTCGGCGCGCGAGCGCGCGAGCTGGATCACGCCGGTGCCGGGCGGCGTCGGCCCGATGACCGTCGCGATCCTGATGAAGAACACGCTCGAGTCGGCGCAGCAACGCACCTAGCGTTGCGTTGACGTGCCCCGGCGATGCACGCCCGGGAGCATCGCCCGAGGGCGCCCGCTGTCCTACCGTGCCGGAACGCGTACCGCCGACCGCGTCAGTTGCGCGACGAGGTTGTCCAGCGCCACCTCGAGCTTGAGCGGCGCCCCCGGCAGATCGTCGCGCCGCTCCCGGTCCAGCACCCGCTGCAGTTCCTCGGCGTCGAGGGTCCTCGTGACGTCGATCGTCTGCGCGAGGAACGGCGTGTCCCTGAGCACGATGCCCTCGGCACCCGCACGCACCACACTGCCGCCCGAATCGACGAGCACTCCCGTGAGGTGCAGGACCTCAACCGGCTTGTCTTCGGCCGTCAGGAACCTGACCGGCTGACGATAGCCGGTGCCGAGGACCACCTCCTTGGCGAAGACACCCGAGTAGCCCTTTCCATACTGGCTCACACCGAGCTGGATCACGATGGCGTAGCCGGCCCCCGAGCGCGCAATCAGCCCGGCCGCCTCCCGGCTCCACTCGGCTCCCGGACGCTCGAGTTGCAGGACCATCGGGGCGAACCGATCGCCCGGAACGCTCTGACCATCGACGCCGGCCGGTGCGTACTCACCGGCCGCGCTCCCGACGTAGACCCGCGGCGGCTTCGGCGCGGTCAGTTGCTCCCTGACGCCTTCGATGCAGCCCCGTCGCGCCACGAGCCTGGCATCCAGCGCGGCAAGCAGCGGTGCGAGTTCACCCGCCCGTCCGGCATAACCGAAGGCTTGGCCGAACTCGGGATCGGCCGTCACCGGAAGGACGATCGCGCAGCTGCCCGCCGCGGGCTGCGGCTGCGCGACCTCCACGTAGTACGGGGCGTCTCCGAGCCGATGCGTCTCGGCCACGGCCATCGCATCCAGTGACGCGCAGCCCACCAGCCCACCGCACATTGCGAGGGCACACGCCGCGGCAGCCAGGCGGATTACCGTCATGGCTTCGTCCTCCACTCGCTCCCCCGCTCACTCGTACAGCAGTGCCGCAGGAACCAGCCGGCCGCCGCCGTCCTCGCCACCGGCGATCAGAAACCGGCCGTCGGGCAGCAGCGTCGTCGTGTGCCCCACGCGCGGCGACGCCATGCTTGCGATCGGTGCGCCGCCGGCCGCCCCGGAGTACGCCTCGGCCGTGTCGGTCGTGACGTTCCCCGGCCCGACTTCGCCGCCGAACAGGAAGACCCGCCCGTCACGCGACATCGCGCCGTCCACGAGTGTACGCGGCCGCACGAGGTTGGCGAGGACCTGCGACGTCCCGCCGTTGTCGCCGCGAAACAGCATGACCGACGCGAGCGGCTCCGTGGCCTCGGTCTCTCCGCCGAGCACGAGCACCGACCCGTCGGGCAGCTGCGCCGTCGAGTGCAGCCCTCGCTCGCGATTGTCGACGGCTGCGAATACGGTGAACGTCTCGGTCGCGGGATCGAACACCTCCGCCAGTTCGTACTTGCCGTCGGGTGAAAAGCCGCCGACGATCAAGACCCTGCCGTCCGGCAGCTGGGTCGCGCTGTGGCCGGCCCGCGCCACCTTCATGGTCGCCGGCAGCAGACGGAACTGGTTCGTGGACGGTTCCCAGATTTCCGCCGTCCGACTGATGCCGAGCACGGCACCCTCGCCCGAACTGTAGCCGCCAGTGACGAGCACCTTGTCGCTCCCGATCCGGGTCGCGGTGTGCGACACGCGCGGCACCCGCGGACGACCGGTGGGGCTCACGGCACCGGTTCGCTCGTCGACGATCTCGGCAGTCGCCAGCGGCAGCGCGGAGATGCCGCCGGTCACGAGGATGCGCCCGTCGTTCAACCGCACGGCCCGGTGACCTTCGCGGCCGTTGCGGAGCTCGCCGATCCTGGCGAGATTGCCGGTGCGCGGGTCGTAGCGATCGATCGCGGCCGAGACGGTGCGCTCGCCGCGCGAGCCCCCGATCAGCAGCACGCTGCCGTCGGCGGCCAGCGACGCGGTGTGCCCGCGGCCGACGAAGGGTATGCCCACCGCTCGATACGCGTCGCGGTAGCGAACGTCCAGGCGCAATGAGCGCGTCACCGTGCCGGAGGCCGACTCGACCACGAGGCGCAGCGCGCGAGGTCCGTCGAGTGCCACGGTCTGCACCGGCGTTCCGCTCTGCACGGCGCCGACGTCCGGATCGATGCGGCCGACGCCACCGGTGAAGCGTACCGTCAGCACTGCCTTCTCGCCGATGAGGTAGCCCGGCTTGTCGGCACTGAACTCGACGATCTCGGGTTTGGCAGGCGGGCCGCCGCCCGGCGGATTCGGACCCGGGCCGGTCGGCGGGGGGGTGCCTCCGCCGCTGCCGCCGCTGCCACCTCCGCAGCCGAGCAGGCCGATACACAGAGCACCCATGACAACAGCGACAGACAGCGGCTTGATGGACATGACGACCTCCTTGGCAACGAGAGCGTCATGATTGCCGCCAGCCGGGCAGCGCGAATCCGCCCCGGGGAGCCATTGCCTCGGCTCCGAGGAGCCATCGGCCGGCGGGGAACTCCGAGCGCGTCAGCCGCCGTGCTGTCGATAGAGATCCGCCGCCTGACGGCGGGAAACGCAATCGAGTTTGCCGAGGATGTTGGCCACGTGCCGCTTGACCGTGTGAAGCGACAGGTCGAAGCGTCGTGCGATGTCCTTGTTGCCGTCGCCCAGCGCCACCCTGGCCAGCACCGCCCGCTCGCGTTCGCTCAGTTTCGCCAGCGGCCCGGCCGGCCCGCTGGCATCGGCGCGCCGATGCCACGCATCCAGGCGCTGCAGCAGCGCCCGCAGGTGGGCGTCCGCACGGCGTGACGGCGGAATCGCCTCCCGCACGACGTCGGTGATCGCACGGGGCTCACAGAGCAGCAGGCCGATCGCATCGTCGGCGAGGCATTCCTGCAAGACAGGCTCGAGTTCCGTCCATGCCCGCTCCATGCCGCCCTGCATGCAGTGTACGAACGCTGCGAGCACGCGAGGGTCGGAATGGCCCTGCGGAAAGCGCATGCGCCGATGCAGATCGAGTGCCACCGCCAGCTGACGCCCGGCTTCGTCCCAGCGGCGCCCCAGGATCGCGGCCTGCGCCTGCAGCGTCGGGCGCACGAGGTCGATGAAGTGCCACTCCGGCGGACGCCGCGGCGGCACCATGCGCCGCGCAGCCTCGCGCAGCGACTCGGCGTCGCCCGACATCCATGCCACCTTGCCCACGCCCGCCCAGTACGCACGCTCGAAGACGATCCCGATGGACGCAGAGCCCGGCGACTCGAAGCGCTCGACGAGCGTCCGCGCCAGCCGGACGGCGCCGGCGCCGTCGCCAGTCGCCGCGAGATGGACCGACTCGAGTCGCGCGAGCGCGTCCTCCGTCGGCGTGACCCCACCGAAGCGCGCCTGAAGTTCCCTCGCGGCGTCGATCGCCTGCGCAGCCGCGTCGCGTTGCCCGCGCCACAGCGCGACCCACCCCTCGACCGTCCGGTACGCGCTGTGCCACAGCGCAATTTCCGACCCCAGCGCGGCCCGTCCGATGGCGAGGAACCGGTCGTACTGGGTGAGCATTCCCGGCAGGCCGATGTAGAGGCTGGTGCGATCGACGATGAGCGGGGCGATCTCGCGCGGATCTTCCGCCGCCGCGGCGACGAATGCACCGAAGTTCACTTCGACGGCCGGCAGGTCCCCGAGGTCCATCGCCGCCCAGGCCCGGCGAAGCGCCAGCACAGCGCGGTCCTTCCGCACGAGCGGGCGGCGCGCGATTTCCTCCGCGATGCGCGAGGCCTCCTCGCGCTCGCCGACCGCGCTGACGAAGCCCATCAGGGAGAGCAGCGCCTGCGTGGGTGGCTCACGACCGGAGGCCCGCACCCGCTCGAGCAGGCGGGACATGTCGGCGCGCGACTGGATCCAGTCCCAGCGCAGCCACGCGCAGCAGGCCCGGACGTACAGGCCTTCCTCGCTCCCGTCGACGACCTCGACCGGAATCTGTTCGAGCCAGCGCTGCATCGACGGCTGGTGCCCATGCTCGCGCAGCACGTCGGCGTGCCGCGCGAGCAACTGCAGCGCGCTCTGCCACTGGCTCGCGGCCAGGTAGTGCCCGATGGCGCGCGGCAAGGAAGGCTCGGCGCGCGCTGCCCGCTCGTGCAGCGTCCGCACCCGCTCGGGAGCAGTCGCCGACAGGCGCGAGCGGAGGAAGTCGCGGAACAGGTCGTGCAGGCGCAGCACCGGCGTCGCGCTGTCGAGGGCGGTCACGAACAGGTCCTGGCGGTACAGCGAGCGCAGCATCGCGCGGGCGTCCGAGCGTTCCGTGACGGCCCCGCACAGTTCGGGGGTGAGTTCGGCGAGGATCGAGACCTCCAGCGCGAACTGCTGCAGTTCCGGGGGCAGGCGCTGCAGCACCTCTGCGGCGAGGTATTCGTACAGCAGCTCGTGCGAGCCCGTGCCGGTGGCAATCGAATCACCGTCGGCCACCGCCCTCAGCATGAGCGCCACGCCGGCGGGCCACCGCTCGGCCAGCGATAGCACATCGCCGACCCGTCGATCGGCACCCCGGGAAATGCCGACGCTCGCCGCCAGCGCCGACGCTTCCTGCTCGGAGAACTCGAGATCCCGCGAGCCGAACTCCCGGGCCTCACCGCTCACCACCCAGCGAGCCATGGGCAGCGGCAGGGGGACCCGGCTCGAAATCACGAGCGCGACGTGTTCCGGGAGGCGCTCGACGAGCGCCTCGAGCAGCACCGCGACCTCGGCATTGCCGACCCGATGCAGATCATCGAGCAGGACCAGGATGCGCCCGGCGGGTGCGGACTCCAGCGCCGCCGCCAACTCGCCCGCGGCGGAGCGCGCCTGGCGGGCCGTGGCCTCCATGTTCGCCACGAGCAGCTTTGGCGCCACCCTCCACCGGAGGTCGAGTGGCGCCAGCACGTCGACGAGGGCCGCGAAGAAACGGACCACGTCGTCGTCCTCGGCGTCGACGGCATACCACGCGACGCGCGCGGGCGCCGCGGTGGCATTGGCCAGCTGAGCCAGGAGCGTGGTCTTGCCGTACCCCGCCGGGGCGACGACCGTCACCACGGAACAGTCCGCGGCGGCCGATGCGAGGCGGGCCAGCAGCGCGCTGCGCGCGATCGAGCTGCGGCGCAGCCGTGGCACGCGGCAACTGGTCGTCGAAACGCGCGATGGCAGCTGGAGCGGGCGCTCTGGCACGCAATACCCCCGGCCGCGACCGAACCCCGGCCTTGGTCAGCGGATTCCTTCGGAGGTACGGTCGGGCCGGATTCTCAGCCCCGGCGCCAGAGCGTCCGCCCGCCGGGCTGGTCCTCGAGCACCACGCCGGCCGCGGCGAGTTCGTCGCGGATCCGGTCGGATTCCTTGAAATCCTTCGCTTTGCGTGCCGCGGCACGCTTCTCGATGAGGCCCTCGATATCTGCTTCCGCGAGCACGACGCGCATCTCGACCTGCTGGCCATCGAGCCTGACCGGGCCGGTTCGACGTGCAGCCGTCGCTCCCCGCCTTGTGCTTCGCCTGCTTGCGAAGGTAATCGTCCGGGTCGAGTTGCAGCAGGCCGAGCCGCCCGCCCAGCACCTTCAGCTCCGCCGAGTGCGCCGACGCGCGTTCGGACTCTCCCGCGCCCTTCGCAGAATTGAGTTCCCGCGCCAGCGTCTGCAACTCCGCTACCGCGATCGGCGTGTTGAAGTCGTCGTCCATCGCCTCGACGAATCGCGCGCTCGCCGCCGTCGGCTCGAACGCCGCGGGAGCCGTCACGCCGCGCAGCGCGAGGTACAGCCGCTCGAGCGCCGCGTCGGCCTGCGCGAGGCTGTCGGGCGTGTAGTTGATCGGCCCGCGGTAATGACTGCCGAGCATGAAGTAGCGCACCACCTCGGGGTCACGCACCCACTCGAGGACCTCGCGCACCGTGGAGAAGTTGCCGAGTGACTTCGACATCTTCTCGTCGTCCACGCGCACGAAGCCGTTGTGCATCCACGTGTTGACGAACTTCGAGCCGCAGGCCGCGCAGGTCTGCGCGATCTCGTTCTCGTGGTGCGGGAACTTGAGGTCCATGCCGCCGCCGTGGATGTCGAAGTGATCCCCGAGCAGTTCGACCGACATCGCCGAGCACTCGATGTGCCAGCCCGGGCGCCCGGGACCCCACGGCGACTCCCATGAGGGCTCGCCGGGCTTGGCGGCCTTCCACAGCACGAAGTCGAGCGGATCGCGCTTCGACTCGTCGACCTCGATGCGCGCCCCGGCGCGCAGGTCGGCGAGGCGCTTGCCCGAGAGCCGGCCGTAGGGCTCGAAGCGCGACACGGAGTAGTAGACGTCGCGGTTCGGGCCGAGGTACGCGTAGCCCTTCTCGATCAGCGTCTGCACCATGGCGACGATCTGCGGCACGTACTCGGTGGCCCGCGGCTCGTGGTCCGCGCGACGCACGCCGAGCGCCTCGCAGTCCTCGTGATAGGCGCGGATGAAGCGCTCGGTGAGTACCGCCATCGGCTCGCCGTTGTCCTGCGCGCGCTGGATGATCTTGTCGTCGATGTCGGTGATGTTGCGCACGAACGTGACGCGGTAACCCGACGCCTCGAGGTGCCTCCACACCACGTCGAACACGATCAGCATGCGCGCGTGACCGAGGTGGCAGTAGTCGTAGACGGTCATGCCGCAGACGTACATGCGCACTTCGCCGGGCCGGATCGGCTCGAACGCTTCCTTGCGGCCGCTGAGGGAATTGTGGATCTGGAGCATGCCTGGGCTCGCCTCGGTCTCGTCGTCGGTTTCGGGTCAGGCCGCGCGGGCCAGCGCGCCAGCCGCGCGCAGCCGCCCGTCCACGCGCTCGCGGCCCATGAGATCGACGAGCGGCGCGAGTTCGGGGCCGTGGGTGCAGCCGGTCAGCGCGGCGCGCAGCGGCATGTACAGTGCGGCGCCACGGCGGCCACTGGCGAGGCTCACCGCCCCGGCCCAGCAGCGGAAATCCGCCGGGCCGTCGCGCCACGCCGCCGACGCCTGCTCGAAGAACTCGCGGCCGGCGGCAGCGATCTCGCGCGCCGCATCGCCGTCTGGAACGACCTCGGCATCGCAGACCATCGCGATCAGCGGCCCGGCATCGGCAGGAAACATCAGGTTGCCACGCACCGCGGCAACGAACGCCCGCTCGCGTTCCCGGCCGCCGAGCCGCTCGAGGCGGCCCGACAGCCACGCGAGCAGTTCGGCCTCGCTGGCGCGGCCCACGGCCTCGCGCTGCCAGTGCCGCAGCTGCGCCTCGTCGAAGTGCGGGGCCGAGCGGCCCACGCGGCCGAGGTCGAAGTGCCTGGGCATCTCCGCGGGCTCGAGCCAGCCCTCGGAGATGCAGGCCTGGCCGAGCCGCGCAAGGTAGTTGCGCAGCGCGCCCGGCAGGTAGCCCCGCTCGCGCAGGTCGCGCAGGCTCGCCGCGCCTTCGCGCTTCGACAGTGGCGCACCGCCCGTTCCGAGCAGCAGCGGCAGGTGACCGTAGCGCGGGGCGGGCAGCCCCAGTGCCTCGAGCAGCAGAATCTGCCGAGGCGTGTTCGCGAGGTGGTCGTCGCCGCGCAGCACCAGCGTCACGCCCATCGCCGCGTCGTCGAGCGCATTGCCGAGAAAGAAGGCCGCGCTGCCGTCGGCACGGCGGATCACGAAATCGCCGATGTCGTCGCTCGCGAAGCGCTGCGGGCCGTGCACGACGTCGTCGAACTCCACGATCCGTCCGGCGGGCACCCGGAAGCGCAGCGCCGGACGCTGCCCGGACGCCACGCGACCCGCGACCTCCCCGGCCCCGAGCGCCGCGCAGGTACCCGCGTAACGCGGCGGCCGCTCGGCGGCGAGCTGGACCTTGCGCGACAGCTGCAGTTCCTGCGGCGAGCAGAAGCAGGGATACGCGTGACCGGCCGCCTCGAGCACCTCGAGCGCCGCGGCGTAACGGGCGCCCCGTTCGCTCTGCAGGTACGGGCCGCCGGGACCGCCGACATCCGGCCCCTCGGCCCAGTCGAGGCCGAACCAGCGCAGGTCCTCGAGCAGACGCTCGAGCAGGCGCGGGTCGCTGCGCTCCGCGTCCGTGTCCTCGATGCGCAGCACCAGCCGCCCGCCGCTGGCGCGCGCCGCGAGGTCGTTGACGAGCGCGGTGCGGGCGTTGCCGAGGTGCAGGGCACCGGTCGGGCTCGGCGCGAATCGCGTGACGTATGCGGCGGACGACATGACTGCGCATGTTACCGGATCGTGCCGGCGGGTCCGGGACCGGCGCTGGCCGCGCCGCGTCCGCACGCCGTACCATCGCCACCTGAATCCCGGCCACGGAGGCACCGATGCACGGCTCGCACCCGTCGGTCACGCTGTTCGTCTCGGACCTGCACCTCGACCCCGCCGATCCGGCCATCGCCCGGCAGTTCCTTGCGTTCCTCGCGGGGGACGCCCGGCGTGCCGACGCGCTCTACGTGCTCGGTGACCTGTTCGAGGTCTGGCTCGGCGATGACGATCCGGACCCCGCGGTGCGCGCGATCGTCGCGGCGCTGCGCGGTCTCACGGACGCAGGCGTGCCCTGCTTCGTGATGCGCGGCAACCGCGATTTCCTGATCGGCGAGCGGTTCTGCCGCGAGACGGGCGCCGTGCTGCTCGAGGACGGCACGGTCGTGGACCTCTACGGCGAGCGCGTGCTGCTGATGCACGGCGACGTGCTGTGCACCGACGATGCGAGCTACCAGCGCCTGCGCCGCATCCTGCGCAGCCCGGTGGTGCTCTGGACGCTGCGGCACCTGAGCCTCGCCCGGCGCCGCGCACTCGCCCGCCGCCTGCGCGCCGGCAGCCGCGCGCACGTGGGTGCCACGGCACCCGAGATCATGGACGTGAACGCCGCGGCCGTGGCAGAGGCACTGCGCGACGCGCGGGTGCGCACGCTGATCCACGGCCACACGCACCGTCCGGCAGTGCACGAGCTCGCGGTGGACGGTGCGGGCGCGCGGCGCATCGTGCTCGGCGACTGGTACGCGCAGGGCAGCGTGCTGGCGTGGTCGCGCGAGGGCTTCGAACTGCGCGCGTTGCCGCGCTGAACCGCGCGGCGACCCGGTCGGCCTACGCCGGCGTGCCTGAGTGGAAGCGGAACTCGGCATCCGGGGCCGTGGCGAGTCCGGCCTCGACCGCCGCGAGTTCGGCGAGCCGCGCCTCGACGGGCTCGCCGCCGCGGCCTGCGAGCCGCAGGTACAGCCCCGCGTGACGCGCCTCGGCGGCCGCGAGCGAGGCGTAGAACGCGGCGAGCGGCTCGGCCAGCCGGGCGATCAGCCCGATGAAGCGCTCGTGCGAGCGCGCCTCGATGAGCGCACCGCAGAGCAGCAGGTCGCGACGCCGCTGCGGCTCGCTGCGGGACACGCAGCGGCGCAGTCCCTCGGCGTAGCGTGAGGGACTCACGCGCCGGAAAGCGACGCCCTGCTCCATGAGCAGGCGCTGCACCAACTCGAAGTGCCGCAGCTCCTCGCGCGCGAGCCTCGACATGCGTCCCGCGAGCTCGAAGTCCTCGGGGTACGCGAACATCAGTGCAAGTGCGGTGGACGCCGCCTTCTTCTCGCAGTTGGCGTGGTCGAGCAGCAGGTCGCCGGTGCGACCGGCGGCAAGCTCGAACCACGCGGGATCGGTGGCCGCCAGCAGCAGCTCGGACGGGCCGCTCATGCCGGCGCCGTCCCGGCGGACAGCGCGTCGATGCGCGCGAGGAGTTCCTGTGCGGAGGCGGGCCGTTCCGTCGCCTGCTTCGCGAGCAGCGCGTCGAGCAGCGGCTGCAGGCGCGCGGCCGATTCCGGCAGGCGCGGCAACGGCGCCTTCGCATGGCGGTAGATCACGGCGAGCGGCGTCTCGGCGACGTAGGGTTTCTCGCCGGTGAGCATTTCGTGGAGCATGACGCCGAGGCTGTAGAGGTCGCTGCGCTCGTCGAGCGGCAGGCCATGGCCCTGCTCCGGGCTCATGTAGTGGGGAGTGCCGAAGATCGCGCCGTCGCCGGTGATGTCGCTCTCGAGCCCGAGCTGGCGCGCGAGCCCGAAGTCGATGAAGGCGAGGCTGCCGTCATCGCGCAGCAGCACGTTGCCGGGCTTCACGTCCCGGTGCAGGACGCCGATCGCGTGCAGCGCCCCGAGCGCCGCCGTGAGCTGGCGCAGGTAGCCGAGCGCCTCGCGGCAACCCATTGGCGCGCGCATCCGCGAGCGCAGGTCGCCGCCGGGGAAGTACTCCATGGCCAGAAACACATGGTCGTCGGCGACGCCGATGTCGTAGATGCGGGCGATGTTGGGGTGGTCAAGGTGGGCGACCAGCTCGTACTCGCGCAGGAAGCGCTCGAAGGTGGTGCCGCCCTCCACGACGTCCGGTACCTGCCGGAAGATCTTGAGCACCCGCTGCTGGCCGCTGCGCTGGCACTGCGCCAGGAACACGCTCGAGGAGCCACCCACCGCGAGGCGGCGCAGGCAGTGGTGCCCGCGCACCCGGATCGAGCCGAACCGGTCCAGCTCCGGCGGCTGCCGCGCCACGCGTGAGGTGTCGGCGAGCACGTTGCGCCGTCGCGCCAGCACGCCGCGCAGCACCCCCACCAGTTGCGCGTGCTCGAACTCCCCGCGCGGCAGGACGCGGGCCGCACCCGAGGCGAGCGCGCGCTCGATCGCGGCCTGCTCCACCGAGGCAGCGAAATAGACGATCGGCGGGAAGTCGGGCCGCTCGCTCAGGTCCTCGAGCCACTCGAGGCCGCGGCCGTCGGCGACCCCCTCGTCGAGCAGCACGGCGTCGTAGGCAGAGCCGGTGAAGCCCGGGCGCAGCGGGCCGCGCGAGGCCGCCTCGTACTCGGCCGGCAGCGCGTCAGGCCACTCGAGCGTGACGTGGTGCGCGAGCAGCTGGCGATAGTCCGGTCGGTCGCTGACGATCAGGATCTTCAACGTCACCGCGTGCCCCTGCCCTCCCGATCAGGGCGAGCCCACGACCTTGAGCGAGCCGCGGCCGACGCCCGCCGAGCTGCGCTGCGTCTTTGCGTGGTCGGAGCGCTCCGCCTGCAGGCGGGCGAGGTACTCGGGCGTGACGTCGTTGGTGACGTACTCGCCGGAGAAGCAGGAGGTGTCGAAGTCCTGGACCTGCGAATCGTGGTGGCGGACCGCCCGGACGAGGTCAGAGAGGTCCTGGTAGATGAGCCAGTCCGCACCGATGATGCGCGCCACCTCGTCCTCGGTCCGCCCGGCCGCCACGAGCTCGGAGGCCGCCGGCATGTCGATGCCGTAGACGTTCGGGTAGCGCACAGGCGGGGCGGCCGAGGCGAAATAGACCCTGCGCGCACCGGCCTCGCGCGCCACCTCGATGATCTGGGCCGAGGTGGTGCCGCGCACGATCGAGTCGTCCACCAGCAGCACGTTCTTGCCGCGGAACTCCAGGTCGATGGGATTGAGCTTGCTGCGCACGGACTTCGCCCGCTGCTCCTGCCCCGGCATGATGAAGGTGCGCCCGATGTAGCGGTTCTTGATGAACCCCTCGCGGTACTTCACACCGAGCCGCTGCGCCACCTGAAGGGCGCTGGTGCGGCTGGTGTCGGGGATCGGGATCACCACGTCGATGTCGTGGTTCGGCCGCTCGCGGCGGAGTTTCTCGGCGAGCAGCTCGCCCATGCGCAGGCGCGCCTTGTACACCGAGATGTTGTCGATGATCGAGTCGGGCCGCGCGAAGTACACGTACTCGAAGATGCACGGCGCGTGGCGCGTCGTTTCAGCGCACTGCTGGCTGTGCAGACGCCCGTGCTCGTCGATGAACACGGCCTCGCCGGCGCCGACGTCGCGCAGCAGCTCGTAGCCGGACTGGTCGAGCGCCACGCTCTCCGAGGCCAGCATGTGCTCGCGGCCGCGCGGGCCCTCGCGGGTGCCGATCACCAGCGGACGGATGCCGTTGGGGTCGCGGAAGCCGAGCACGCCGTGCCCGAGCACCATCGCGACCACCGCGTAGCCGCCGCGGATACGCCGGTAGACGGCACGCACGGCGGCGAAGACGTCGGCCACGGTGGCGCGCTGGTCGCCGACGCGCTGCAGCTCGCTCGCGAGCACGTTCAGCAGCACCTCGGAGTCCGACGAGGTGTTCAGGTGGCGGCGGTCCTCGCGGATCAGTGCGTCGGCGAGCTCGGCGGCGTTGGTCAGGTTGCCGTTGTGCGCCAGGCAGATTCCGTAGGGCGAGTTGACGTAGAAGGGCTGCGCCTCGGCCGAGCTTTCGCAGCCGGCGGTCGGATAGCGCACGTGGCCGATGCCGACGTTGCCCTTCAGCTGCACCATGTGGCGCTGCTGGAACACGTCGCGCACCAGCCCGTTGTCCTTGCGCAGGAACAGCTCGCCCTCGTGGGCCGTCATGATGCCCGCGGCGTCCTGACCGCGGTGCTGCAGGACCGTCAACGCGTCGTAGATCTGCTGGTTGACCGCGCTGAAGCCGACGATGCCGACGATGCCGCACATGGCCTGCGCCTCACGCTTCCGAGGGGTTTTCCGACACGTACTGCCGGCCGGTCTCGACGTAGCCGCGGAGCACCGAGGCCATCTCCTCGCCGAGCGGCAGGAGCTTCGACTCGCGCCACCACGACTCGCCGCCGAGCTGCGCCGCCTGGCCGAGCATCACGACGAAGCCGATGATCACCGCGCCGCGCACCAGGCCGAACAGCCCGCCGAGCAGGCGGTCCACGCCGAGGGTGAGCCCGGAGCGCTGCACCAGCCAGCTGAGCATCGCCCCGACCAGCCAGCTCGCGACGACCACGGCGAGCAGGACGATCGTCCGCGCCAGCCATTCCTGCAGCTCGGTGCCGGCGACGGACCCGCCGAGGTAGGGCTCGACCAGGAAGGCATAGCGCCAGGCGAGCCACAACCCGACCAGCCACCCGAGCAGCGCAACCGACTCGCGAAGGAACCCGCGCACCATGCCGAAGACGATCGACAGCAGCACCGTGGCGGCGAGGATGTAGTCCACTGTGGTCATTGCTGCGTGCTGTCCGGACTCCGCGCCGAGAGGTCGCGGATTTTACCAGAGCGGCTTCAGTCGCTTTCGACGACCGACGCCGGCAGGCCGCGGGCCTGGAGCCGCCCGGCCACCTGCCGGGCCGCCGCTCGCCCGGAGGCCGGGCCGACGCGCACCCGGTGCAGCGTCTTGCCATTGCGCGTGATCGGAGCGACCTCGGCTGAGTAGCCCGCGGACCGCAGCTCCGCCACGAGCTTGCGTGCCGCGTCGGCCGACCCGAAGGCACCCACCTGCACCAGGAAGGCGCCGCCCTCGGCGGGCGCAGCGGCGGGCACCGTGTCCTGCACCGGCTCCACCGGCTGCACGGCCACAGGCGTCGGGGCCGCGGCGACGGGCTCAGTCGCCGCTGACGGCGTGCGGTCTGGCTGCGTGGCGGCGGGCATGGCTGGACCGGCTGGCGCGGGCGCATCGTCCGGCACTGTCGCGATGCCGCCGGGACCCTGCGGCGCGAGGTCCGGCGATGCGGCGGCGGATGCCGACCCGGCCGGTGTGGGCGCCGGAACCGGGGCGGAACTCGCAGGCGCCGGCGTCGGATTCGACATCGTTCCACCCGACCTGCCGAGTTCGATCGTGAAGGTGCGCGTGTCGCGGGCCGCGGGAGCCTCGGCCGTCGGCGCGCTGAGCTTGCGGCCCGTCAGCAGTTCCGGGATGAGGAGGACGGCGAGGACGACGAGGACCGTGGCGCCGATCAGCCGCGCCTTGAGGGATTGATCCATGGCGTGGAAATTATACGCAGGCGAGCGCCGGGCCGACGGTGTGGAACGACCCGAACACCACGATGCGGTCGCCGGCGCGCGCTTCGCCTGCGGCGCGCCGCATCGCCTCCGTCACCGAACCGGCGGGAGTCATGGCGATGCCGGCCTCCGCGGCACGCGCAGCCAGCGCCGCGTCCGTCTGGCCGCGCGCTCCGTCGGTGCTCGCTGCGAACCAGCGGTCCACGCGGCCGTGCAGTGCCTCGAGCACGCCTCGCGCGTCCTTGTCGGCGAGCATGCCGCAGACCGCCAGCGTGCGTCCGCGCGCTGGCCACTGCGCCAGGCTCGCGGCGAGCGCCGTGGCAGCGTCGGGATTGTGGGCCACGTCGAGCACCCACTCGAGGCCGTCGCGGCCGGCGATGCGCTGGAAGCGGCCGGGCAGCCGCACGGAGCGCAGGCCCTCCTCCACCGCCTCGCGACGCAGCGCCAGTCGCGAGCCAAGCCCGCGCAGTGCGGCGATGGCCGTCGCTGCGTTGCCCACCTGCACTGCGCCGGCGAGGGCCGGCAGCGGCAGCCGCTCCATCCGCCCCTGCGCATCCGCGTAGTCCCAGCTGCCGTCCGGCCGCTGGCGTCCCTCGAAATCCCGCTCGCGCACCAGCAGCCGGCCGCCGAGCGCGCTCGCGGCCGCAACCAGTGAAACAGGCGGATCGGACATCCCGCAGACGGCGACTCGTCCCGCCCGGAAGATGCCGGCCTTCTCGCGCGCGATGGACTCGACGTCGGGGCCCAGGAACTCCATGTGATCGAGCCCGACGCTCACGACGATCGCGACGTCCGCATCCACCACGTTGACGGCGTCGAGGCGGCCGCCCATGCCGACCTCGAGCAGGATCGCGTCGGGGCAGCCGGTCTCGAACACGAGCAGCGCCGCGAGCGCGTTGTACTCGAAGAACGTCAGGGTGTCGCTGCCGCAGGCGTCGGCGATGCGCTCGAAGGCCTCGAGCAGCGAGGCCTCGGACACCCACTCGCCGCCGAGGCGGATGCGTTCGCGGTAGTCGATCAGGTGCGGCGAGGTGAAGGCACCGACGCGGTAGCCGCCGGCGCGCAGCATCGACTCGAGCAGCGCCGTGCACGAGCCCTTGCCGTTGGTGCCACCGATGGTGATTACCGGCTGCGTCGCACCGCGCCACCCGGTGCGCGACAACACCCGCGAGACGCGGTCCAGGCCCAGGTCGATGGCCTGCGGGTGCGACGACTGCTGCCAGGCGAGCCAGTCCTCGAGCCGCGGGAAGCGGACCGGGGCCGGCATCTCAGGCCGACTCGGCGGGCTTCTCGATGGCGGGCTGGTGCATCAGCATGGCGAGCACGGCGGCGATGCGCGGCCGCAGGTCGCGGCGGTCCACGATCATGTCGAGCGCACCGTGCTCGAGCAGGAACTCGCTGCGCTGGAAGCCCTCGGGCAGGGTCTCGCGCACGGTCTGCTCGATCACGCGCGGGCCGGCGAAGCCGATCAGCGCGCGCGGCTCGGCGAGGTTCAGGTCGCCCAGCATCGCGAGACTGGCGGACACGCCGCCCGTGGTGGGGTCGGTGAGCACCGAGATGAACGGCAGCCGCGCCGCGGCCAGCCGCGCGAGCATGGCGCTGGTCTTGCTCATCTGCAGCAGCGACAGCAGTCCCTCCTGCATGCGCGCCCCGCCGCTCGAGGAGAAGCACACCAGCGGCCGGCGCTGCTCGATGCAGAACTCGGCGGCGCGCGCAAAGCGCTCGCCCACCGCCGAGCCCATCGAGCCGCCGAGGAAGCGGAACTCGAACGCGCAGGCGACGATCTCGAGACCCTCGAGGCGCCCGGCCATCACGACCAGCGCGTCGCGCTCGCCGGTCTGCTTCTGGGCCGCGGCGATGCGGTCGCGGTACTTCTTGCTGTCGCGGAACCTGAGCGGATCGTCGGGCTCGACGCCGATCGCGAGTTCGTGGGTCGTGCCCGGGTCGAGGAAGCGGCCGAGGCGCTCGCGGGCGCCGATGCGCATGTGGTGCGTGCACTTCGGGCACACCTGCAGGTTGCGGTCCAGCTCGGCGCGGTAGAGCACGGCGTCGCAGGCCGGGCACTTGATCCACAACCCCTCCGGGACCGAGCGCGTGCGGCGCTCGGTCTTGATGCGAGAGGGCATGATCTTCTCGAACCAGGTCACGGCGGTTCCCCCGGAAACACGGAGGCGAGTCTACCGGAAGCCGCCGGTGTGGACGGCAGCGCGAACTCCGCGGGGTATTCGACCGCGGCGAAGTACAGCCCCTGGGGCGGCGCAGTCGGTCCCGCCAGCGTCCGGTCCCGCGCCTCGAGCACCTCGGCGAGCCAGTCCTCCGGCCGCTGCCCGGAGCCCACCAGCAGCAGCGAACCCGCGATGTTGCGCACCATGTGGTGCAGGAACGCGTTGGCCCGTACCGTGATGTGCAGCTCGTCGCCGCAGCGCTCGACGCCCGTTGCGACGAGCCGGCGCATCGGCGTGGCGGACTGGCACTCGGCGGCGCGGAACGACGTGAAGTCGCGCTCGCCGAGCAGCCGCTGCGCGGCGCGATGCATCGCCGGCGCGTCGAGCGGGCGGCGCACCCAGCACGCGCGATGGCGCTCCAGCGCGGGCCGGATGCGTCGATTCAGCACCCGGTAGACGTAGGTCCGCGACAGCGCGCAATGGCGCGCGTGGAAGCGATCCGGGACCTCGCACGCCCACAGGATGCTCAGGTCGTCGGCGGCGCCGGCGGTACCGCCCAGCGACCAGGCCTGTTCGGGGCGCTGCGCCGTGGTGTCGAAGTGGGCGACCTGCGCCAGGGCGTGCACGCCCGCATCGGTGCGTCCCGCGGCGGTGAGCCCCACCGGGTGGCCGGCAATCGCCGGCGAGCGCCGCCTGCAGCTCGCCTTGGATGCTGGGCGCATGCGCCTGCTGCTGCCAGCCGGCGTAAGCGGTGCCGTCGTACTCGATGCCGAGCGCGATCCGCGGCATCGTCGCCCGTCAGGGCAGGCCGGCCATCAGCCGCTCGGCCTCCAGCTTGTGCCCGGCGCTGCCTTCCTTGAGCACCTCCTCGAGGATGCTGCGCGCCCCCTCGGGATCGCCCATGTCGATGTAGGCACGGGCGAGGTCGAGCTTGGTGCCCACCTCGCTCATCGTAATGTCGCCTTCGCTATTGAGATCCATCCGCTCGAGCTCGCCGGTGACGTCGAGATCGGACACCTCGACGGTCGCCAGCTCGCCGGTGCGACCCGAGAGGTCGATGATCTCGGTGCCGGGATCGGCGGACGCGTCGGCTGCCAGAACCTCCCTGCCGAGTTCTTCGAGGTCCACACGCAGCATGCTCGTGGCACTGAGGAGGTCCGGCTCCGGGGCCTCGTCCTTGCCGCGCCGGACGATCGGCTGCTGCACGGTGTCCTCGAACGCGGAGCGGCGCTCGGTCATGTTCTCCTGCACGGTGTCCTCGACCAGGCGGCCGCGCTCGGCGAGCGGCTGCTCGACGGTATCTTCGAACGCAGAGCGGCGCTCGCCCATGTTCTCCTGCACGGTGTCCTCGACCAGGGCGCCGCGCTCGGCGAGCGGCTGCTCGACGGTGTCTTCGACCACGAGCAGACGGCGACCCTTGAGCGTGGCATCGAGACGGGCGAGGTCGTCGAGTCCGTCGAGGTCCCCGGGCTCGAGACCGAGTTCCTCGATGGCGACCTCCGCGGTCGGATCGTCGACGGGAGACGAGATACGCGGCGTCTCGACCGTCGGCGCGAGCGCGGCGGCGGCGTCAGCGCCCCGCTGCGGCTCGTCGAGGAGGAAGTCGACGGAGTCGTCGCCCCTCACGTGGGGCGCCAGGGCCGTCAGCTCCAGGTCCAGCGGCGCGGCGGATCCCTCGGACAGCTCGAAATCCGTCGTCGCGGCACCGCCCTGCAGCTCGAGATCGAGGTGCGCGGACGGCGACAGCGACTTCTCCGAGAACAGCGGGTCGTCCGGCGCAATCTGGCGACCCATGATCAGGACCTTGTCCCACTCGGCCGGCTCTGCCTGCGCACGCGTGGAGTGCAGCTGTCGTGCGCTCTCGAGGAAGCGCTCGCGGTTGCCCCAGACGAAGAAGATCTCGACGAGCTTGAGCCGCAGCTCGCGTCGCTGCGGCTCACGCTTGAGCGCCAGCTGAACGAGGTCGGCGGCCTGGTCGTAGAGGCCGTAGGCCATGTGGAAATCGGCTTCGGCGAGCGGATCGCCCGCCTCGATGCTCACCGGGCCATCGCCGGACAGCGTATCGGCGACGGTGGTCGCACGGCGCGCCGACTCGGCCGCCGCCGCGGAGGCCGCGCTGGCCGCAACGGGCTCCGTCGGATGACGCTCCTCGACGACGATGTCGGACTCGCCCGGGCGCCCCGCTCCCATCGAACGTCCACGCAGGTCGCTTGGCGTCGGACGAGCCAGCGCCTCCTCGAGGCGCTCCTCGGCAGGCTCCGACACGCGACGCCGACGGCGCCAGAACGCTGCGCCCAGTGCGGCGGCCAGCAGTCCGAGCGGCACGTACCAGTAATCGCTCAGCCGATCGAGCAGCGAGGGCTCCTCGACCGGCGGGGGCGCCGCCTTGCGCTTGGGCTTCTTCGGCGGCACGGCTTCGGGCTCCGCCGCTGGCGTCGGTTCAGAAACGGCCTGCGCTTCCCGCGGCGGTGCGTCGGGGACCGGGCTGGCAGACGCCGCTGGCGCCACAGGCTCTGCCGTGGTGTCGGGTGCGGGCGGGGCGGCCGCGCCCTGCAGCGTGGCGAGTTCGGCGTTGCGCACCTCGAGCAGCCGGCGCGCCTCCGCGAGCTCGGTCTGCAGCCGCTGGACCTGGTCCTGCAGGTCGGCGTTGGTCGCCGCTGCAGTCGGACTCGGCGCCGCGGACGGCGCCCCCGCAACAGGTGCCGCGGCGGGCGAGGTCGCGGGCGACGGGGCCGGGCTGCCCCGCTCGGGCGTCACCAGGCGGAGGCGGCCGGCGGCCTCGGCGGCCGGCGCGCCGGCGTCGGCACCCGCATTCCACAGACGGTACTGTCGCGCGACCTCGTCCGCGGCCGCGGCCGCCGAGATCGCCGAGACGTCGCTGCGCGCCGGAATGCGCAGCTCACTGCCGGCTCGCAACACGTTGATGTTGCCGCCGAAGGCCGCGGGATTCGCCTCGTAGATCGCGACCATCGTCCGGTTGACCTCGGACTTCGGTCCCGGGCTGGAGGCGCTCGCGATGCGCCACAGCGTGTCGTTCGGACGCACGCGGTAGGTGCTGCCCGGCTCGACGCTCGCGCGCGGCGCGGGAATCGTCGGCGCCGGACGCGGCACGGGCGCAGGTGCCGGCGGCGGGGGTGCTGCCGCCTCCATGGCAGGCGCCACCACCACCGGGGGCGGTGCGAGCGCCGACGGGGCCGGCGCCGCCGCCACCGGGGCGGCCGCGAGCGAAGGCGGGTCGAGCAGCACCGTGTACTCGCGGAGCAGTCGGCCGCGCGGCCAGCTCGCTTCGACGAGCAGGGTCACGAACGGCTCGGTGACCGGCCGGGGCGAGGTGATGCGCAGGACGTCGCGGCCGCCGGAGCGCGTGACGCGGAAGGTGAAATCGGACAGGAAGGCCGGCTTGTCGAGGCCGTAGCGCTGGAACGTGTCGGTGGGCGCGAGCGCGGCGCGCAGCGCATCCAGGTCCTCCGGGGCGGCCGAGACCAGTTCGATCTCTGCGTCGAAAGGCTGGTTCAGCGCCGAGTTGAGGCGGATCTCGCCGAGCCCGAGCGCGTAGAGCGCAGAAGGCGCTGCCAGGGCGCTCAGCAACAGGGCACGGCGTACGGCTCTCTTCATGGGGACTCCCCGGACACGCAAACCCGCATCGCGCAGGGCCGCATCACGGCTCCGGCACGCTCAGGCGACGACTGTGAATTGAACATAACTATAGCCCACGGCCGGGACAGCTCCCAAGGTCGGCCTATCTGCCGGTGCTTTTTAACCTTTCCGGGCGGCCGAATCGGGGACGCGGTGCACAGTTCCACGCCGACGGGCGCCGCTCATGCGGAGGACGGGACGACGGGTGTGGAGCAGCGCACGTCGGCGTTCTGGGCCCGGTGGCGGAGGTAGTGGTCCACGAGCACCAGCGCGAGCATGGCCTCGGCGATCGGCACGGCCCGGATCCCGACACAGGGATCGTGGCGGCCCGTGGTGCTCACCTCCGTCGCCTCGCCGCGCACGTCGATCGTGCGTCCCGGGAGCACGATGCTGGAGGTGGGCTTGAGCGCGAGGCTCACGACGAGGTCCTGCCCCGACGAGATGCCGCCCAGCGTGCCGCCGGAGTGGTTGCTCAGGAAGCCGGCCGGCGTGATCTCGTCGCGGTGCAGCGAGCCGCGCTGGCCGACGACCTGGAATCCATCGCCCACCTCCACGCCCTTGACCGCGTTGATGCCCATCATCGCGTGGGCGAGGTCGGCGTCGAGGCGATCGAACACGGGCTCACCGAGGCCGGGCGGAACGCCGGTCGCCACGACCGTGACGCGCGCCCCGATCGAGTCGCCGTCGCGGCGCAGCCGGTCGATCAACGCCTCGAGTTCCGCCACGCGCGCGGCGTCCGGGCAGAAGAACGGGTTGCGGTCCACTTCGTCGAGGTCGCTGGGCTCGAGGCGGATGTCGCCCATCTGCGCGAGGAAGCCGCGGATACGCACCCCGAGCCGCTCGGCGAGGTACTTGCGGGCGATCGCGCCCGCCGCGACCCGCATCACGGTCTCGCGCGCCGAGGAACGGCCGCCGCCGCGGTAGTCGCGGAAACCGTACTTGTGCTGGTAGGTGTAGTCGGCGTGGCCTGGCCGGAAGCGGTCCCTGATCTTCTCGTAGTCGTAGGAGCGCTGGTCCTCGTTGGCGACCAGCAGTCCGATCGGAGTGCCCGTGGTGCGTCCTTCGAACACGCCGGAGAGAATGCGCACCGCGTCGGGCTCGCGCCGCTGGCTGGTATAGCGCGAAGTTCCCGAGCGGCGGCGCTCGACGTCGCGCTGGATGTCGTCCTCGGTGAGCCCGAGCCCCGGTGGACAGCCATCGACGATGCAGCCGAGCGCCGGCCCGTGGCTCTCGCCGAAGCTGGTGACCGTGAACAGGTGACCGAAGGTATTGCCAGCCATGAGTGCTCCTGGCGATCGCGCCGCGCGGCCGCCGTCAGGCGTCGAAATCGGCGCGCCGGAGCAGGAACACCCCGCCTCCGCCGTGCTCGAACTCGAGCCACACGAACGGCAGGCGCGGATACGCCTCCATCACGCGCGGCTCGCTGTTGCCCACCTCGACGACCAGCACGCCCTGCGCCGTGAGGTGACCCGGCGCGCCGGAGAGGATACGCCGCACCACGTCGAGGCCGTCCGCCCCGGCCCGCAGCGCGAGGTCCGGCTCGTGCAGGTACTCCTCGGGCAGCTCCGCCATTTCGGCATCGCTCACGTACGGCGGATTTGCCACGATGAGATCGTAGCGATCGTCGCCCACCGGCTCGAAGCAATCGCCCTGCAGCAACCGCACGCGGTCGCCGACGCCGTGCTTCGCGCAGTTGCGGGCCGCCACCTCGAGCGCATCGGCCGAGAGGTCCACGGCGTCCACGCGCGCCTGCGGAAAGGCCAGCGCACAGGCGATGGCGATGCAGCCGGAGCCTGTGCCGACGTCGAGGATACGCTGCACGCGCGCGGGCTCCACCCACGGCTCGAAGCCCGCGTGCACGAGTTCGGCGAACGGCGAGCGCGGCACGATCACGCGCTCGTCGACCTCGAACTCGAGGCCAGCGAACCACATGCGACCCATCAGGTAGGCCGCCGGCACGCGCCGCCCGATGCGCTGCTCGAACAGTGCGAGCACGCGCCCGACCTGTTGCGCGTCGGGCCGCCGCGCGTACGCGGATTCCGCCTCGGCATGGTCGAGCGCGAGCGCGTGGAAGACCAGCGCCGCCGCCTCGTCCACTGCGTTTTCGGTGCCGTGGCCGTACGCGAGTCCGGCGCGCTCGAAAATCGCGGCGCCGTGACCGATCAGGTCGGCCACGCTCGGTGCGCTCGGCAGGTCGGTGGACGCGGCGGGTGCGGTCGGCATGTCGGGTCGGAGCGTTGTGGGATAATTGCGGCTTCGTCAGCCCGACCGAGTTTTCACCAACCCGCCCATGGCCGCACGTCCGCTGAGGATCGGTATCCTCGTCATTGTAGCGTTTGCGGCCGGGCTGCTCCTCGCCCGCCTCGCGACGCCCGTACGTGTCGCGCCGCCGCAGACGGAGCGGGCCACGGTGCTGCCGGAGCCCCGATCGCTGCCGGCGCTCGGCCTCGTCGACCAGGATGCCCGTCCGCTGCCGGCGGACTTCTTCACCAGCCACTGGACGCTGGTGTTCTTCGGCTTCACACAGTGCCCCGACATCTGCCCGACCACGCTCGCCACGCTCGCCGAGGCGCGACGGCAGCTCGCCGATCTGCCGCCGGAGCGACAGCCGCGCGTGCTGCTGGTCAGCGTGGATCCGCAGCGCGACACGCCGGAGCGTCTCGCCGCCTACGTGCGGTTCTTCGATCCCGCGTTCCTCGGCGCCACGGGCACGGCCGAGGCGACGGCCGCAGCCGCCGCGGCCTTCGGCGTGCCTTACTCCAGGGTCGCGATGCCCGGGGGAACCTACACCATGGACCACGGCTCGGGGCTGTTCCTCGTCGGGCCCACCGGCGGCCTGGTGGCCTACCTCTCCGCGCCGCACGAGGCAGCGACCATCGCGCGCGACTACCGCACGATCGTCGCGTGGGCGGGAGGCGGGCGATGACGGTCCCGGCGGCCGAGGAAGCCGGCGCATCGGACCGCGCCTTCGCGCTGCTGCAGGAACTGCTGCCGCAGCACCTGCTCTCGCGAACCATGCATCGGCTGGCGCGCAGCACGCAACCAGCAGTCCGCAACGCGATCATCCGCGCGGTGCTGCGCGCCTATCCTGCGATCGACCTGCGTGAGGCCGCCGAACCCGACCCCTTCGCCTACCCCTCGTTCAATGCGTTTTTCACCCGGGCGCTGCGCCCGGGCGCGCGCCCGCTCGCCGGCGGGGACAGCGACCTCGTCTCGCCGGTGGACGGCACGTTGAGCCAGCTCGGCGCCGTGCGCGAGGGCCAGCTGCTGCAGGCCAAGGGCATGCACTACACGGCGGGCGCGCTGCTCGCCGAGCAGGCCGCGGCACGCCGCTACGAGGGCGGCGGCTACGCCTGCATCTACCTCGCCCCCTACAACTACCACCGCATCCACATGCCGCTGGCCGGACGCCTCACCGCCACGCGCTATGTTCCCGGTCGCCTCTACAGCGTGAACGCCGCCACGGCGCGCAGCGTCGCGGGGCTGTTCGCCCGCAACGAGCGCGTGGTGTGCGAGTTCGACACGGCGCTCGGCCCGCTCGCGATGGTGCTGGTCGGCGCGCTGTTCGTCGGCAGCATCGAGACCGTGTACGCAGGCGAGGTGAACCCGCCTGCGGTGCGTGGTGGCGCGGTACGCAGCCTCGAGGCCGGCCTCGGCACCTCGTTCGCGCGCGGCGACGAACTCGCGCGCTTCAACATGGGCTCGACGGTGGTGCTGCTACTCGGGAATGCGGGTGCGCGCTTCGCGCCGGGGCTCGGCGCCGGCAGCACGCTGCGGCTCGGGCAGGCGCTCGCGCGCGTGGCATGAGCGGCGGCAGCGGCGAGCACTGGCGGCCGACTGCGCGGCTCGAGGTACTGCGCCTGCGGGCGCAGCTGCTCGCGGTCGTGCGGGCGCATTTCGCCGCGAGCGGCGCGCTCGAGGTACAGACGCCGGTGATGGTCGGAGCCGCGGTCACCGACGTGCACCTCGAGTCGCTCGAAGTGCGCCGCGGCGACGGCGCGCGTGTCGGATTCCTGCAGACCTCGCCCGAGTACGCGATGAAGCGCCTGCTGTGCGCGGGCGCGCCGGACCTGTTCCAGGTCGCGCAGGTGTTTCGCGAGGGCGAGCGCGGGCGCAACCACAACCCGGAATTCACCATGGTCGAGTGGTACCGGCTCGGCATCGACCACCACGCGCTGATGCGTGACGTCGAGTCGCTGCTGCGTGCGCTGCTCGAGCCGCTGCGCACGGTCGCCCCGACGCTGACCACGACCTACGCGGACGCGTTTCGCTCGGCGCTGGGCTGCGACCCGATCGAGGCGGCCACGCGGGAGATCGAGGCCTGCCTGCGGCAGCACGGTGCCGACGTGCCGGCGTCGCTCGCGGGCGATCGCGACGGGTTGCTCGATCTCGCCATGGCGAGCCACGTGGCGCCTGGCTTCGCCGGCGACCGCATCACCTTCGTGCACGACTTTCCGGCCTCCCAGGCGGCGCTCGCGCGGGTGCGCGGCAAGGTCGCCTCGCGCTTCGAGGCCTTCTGGGGCGGCCTCGAACTCGCCAACGGCTTCCACGAATTGGCCGACGCGGCCGAGCAGGCCCGGCGGTTCGCCGCCGATTCCTCTGGGCGGGCCCGGCGCGGACAGCCTGCGCGCGCGACGGACCGGCATTTCCTCGCCGCCCTCGCTGCCGGCCTGCCGGCCTGCGCGGGCGTGGCGCTCGGCTTCGATCGCGTCGTGATGGTCGCTGCCGGGGTGAATCGCATCGACGATGTCATCGCCTTTCCCGTCGAGCGCGCCTGAACGAATCCGGAGGACGACGCAATCATGCACCACCTGACGGAACTACCCGCGGACAAGGCGGCCGCTTACGCGGAGCTCGCGGCGAGCCTGCGCGCCCTGCTCGACGGCGAGCACGACCTCGTGGCGAACGCGGCCAACCTCGCCGCCCTGCTCTACTGGAGCCTGCCGCAGCTCAACTGGGCGGGCCTCTACCTCGTCGAACCAGCCAGCGGCGATCTGCTGCTGGGTCCTTTCCAGGGCAAGCCCGCCTGCGTGCGCATCCCGCTAGGACGCGGCGTGTGCGGCACGGCCGCGGCGCGGCGCGAGACGGTCGTCGTGGCCGACGTGCATGCGTTCCCGGGACACATCGCCTGCGACTCGGCCTCGAACTCGGAGATCGTGGTGCCGATTCTGCGCGGCGGCCGCCTGCTCGGCGTGCTCGATCTCGACAGCCCGGTGCACGGGCGCTTCGACGCCTCCGACGCCCGCGGCCTCGAGGCGCTGGTGGCCGTGTTCGTGGCCTCGCTCGGGCCTCGAGCGGACTGAGCGCGACGGCCGGCGTCAGGGCTCAGGGCAGCGGCCGCAGCAGGCTGCGCACGTCGGTGTTGAGCAGGGTCCACAGCCATTGCAACGCCGCGACCGCGAGATAGGCGACCAGCACCCGCGTCGTCAGCCACTCGAGCGCCCGCGCACCCGCAGCCCCGCGGCGTCCGTCCGGAAGATTGCTCCCCATGACCGGGTCCTCCTTGTTGTTGTTAGGAGGACCGTACGCCGCCCGGCGGCCGAATTGTGACCGTCTTCACATATCGCGTCGCAGCCGTGGCGTCGACGGCTCGTGGGACGCGGGAGCGCGGCGGAGACGGGCGGCGGCGCGGGCCGCTACACCCGGAGCGAGCGGGCTGATCAGCCCTTGGCGCGCGAGAGGTACTCGCCGGTGCGGGTGTCGACGCGGATCACCTCGCCCTCGTTGATGAACAGCGGCACGCGCACCACCGCCCCCGTCTCGAGCTTGGCGGGCTTCTGGCCGCCGGTGGCGGTGTCGCCGCGCACGCCGGGGTCGGTCTCGACGATCTTGAGTTCCACGTGCGCCGGCGGGTTGATCGCGAGCGGGGCGCCGTTCCAGAGCATCACCTGGCAGTTGACGCCGTCCTTGAGCCACTGCGCGGCCTCGCCCATCGCCTCCTTGCCCGCGGTGTGCTGCTCGAAGGTGTCCGGCACCATGAAGTGCCAGAAGTCGCCGTCGTTGTAGAGGTACTGCATGTCCGTCTCGACGACGTCAGCCGCCTCGACCGTATCGCCCGACTTCATGTTGCGCTCGAGCGTGCGGCCCGACTTGAGGTTGCGGATGCGCACGCGGTTGAAGGCCTGGCCCTTGCCGGGCTTGACGAACTCGTTCTCGACGATCACGTACGGGTCGCCGTCGAGGATGATCTTGAGCCCCGAGCGGAATTCATTGGTGCTGTAGCTGGCCATGGCGGTGTCACCGGGTGGTGGACGTGCGGACGGTTGTCGTGGGAACGCGCGAGCTTCCCGAAAGAGCTCCCGCCGCCGCAACGGAGCCGCGCATGTTACCCGTAACCCCGAGCGCACGTCAGCCCCCGGCGCAAAGTCGCCGGGGCCGCAGGCACCCGGTGGCCGCAGCGAGGCTGCCACCTGCGTCACGTTAGCGGCCAGGGGGCCCTGCTATAGTCCCGGCCCGTTCGTGGACACGCGGCGCCGGCCGGACCGGCCCCGCTGGGGGAATGACTTGGCCGAAACCGGCGCGATTCCTGTGGTGGTCCTGTCCCGTCAGCAGGATCCCGTCGAGATCATCAACAGCACCCTGCGCAATGCCGGTCACCCCGTGCACTGCACCTGGGTGCGTGACCTGTCCTCGCTCGGGGACGCGCTGGCCCAGGCCGTACCGCAGCTGATCTTCCTCTGCTGCTCGGATCCCGAGGAGACGGCGGCGGCGCTCGACGCTCGCCAGCGCTTCGCGACCCAGGTCCCCACGCTGCTGGTGCGCGAGGCGCTCACCGAGGTCGACCTGAGCGACGCGCTCACGCTCGGCGCGCAGGACGTCGTGACGCTTCAGGCGCGGCCCAGGCTGCAGGCGGTGGCGAGCCGCGAGCTCCACGCCGCCCGGCTCGACCACGCGCTCGCGGGCACGCTCGCCTCGGCCCGGCAGTACCGCGACCAGATGAAGGCATTCATGACGGGCTCCGCCGACGCGATCGCGCACGTGCAGGAAGGCATCGTCGTGGACGTCAACCCGGCCTGGGTCGAACTGTTCGGTCACGAGGAGCCCGCCGGATTCCTCGGGCAGCCGCTGATGGATTTCTTCCAGCAGCGCAGCCACGCGGCGCTCAAGGGCGCACTGGTGGCCGCCGCGCAGGGCCGCTGGGCGAACCACACGCTGCAGGCCGTGGCGGTGATGCCCGCCGGCACCGAACTGCCGGTGCAGATCGAGTTCGAATGCTTCGACTTCGACGGCGAGCCGGCGGTGCGCATGCGCGTGCCGACGCAGCGACGCGACGTCGAGACGCTGACCCGCCAGCTCGAGGAGGCGCTGCGCTTCGACACCGCCACCGGACTGATGAAGCGCGCCGCGTTCCTCGAACACGCCGCAGCGCAAGCGGCGCAGGCGCTCAAGGCCGGGCTGCGCGCGCTCGTGTACCTCGAGCCGGACCGCTTCGCGGCGCTGGAGGCCGAGGCCGGCCCCCTCGCCGGCGAGGAACTGCTCGAGGCAGTCGCGCAGCAACTGCGCGCGCAGCTCCAGCCAGGCGACCTTGCCTCGCGCATCACCGCGCGCGGCTTCGCGCTGCTCGTTGAGCGCGGCAACACGCGCGATCTCGACGCCTGGGTGGCGCGGGTGTTGCAGCGGGTGTCGGAACACGACTACGGCACACGCGAGCGCTCGCTGCCGATCACCTGCAGTGCGGGCGCGACGTTGCTCAACGCCCACGGCGAGGAGCTGACGGCGGCGCTCGAGTCCTCGGTGAAGGCGGCGCGCAACGCCGCGGCGGCCGGCGGCAACCGGCTCAGGCGGCCCGAGCCCTCGGCCGAGAAGCCGGAGGTCGAGGCCGCAGACCAGGCCTGGGCCATGCGCATCCGCTCGGCGCTCATGGCGAACCGCTTCCGTCTCGTGCATCAACCCATCGCGAGCCTGGTCGGGGACGGCGAGCCGATGTTCGACCTCGTGGTGCGCATGCTCGACGAGAACGGCGAGGAAGTCCTGCCCTCGGAGTTCCTGGCGGCCGCGCAACGCACCGACCTGCTCAAGAACATCGACCGCTGGGTGGTCGGCGCCGCGATGTCGTTCTGTTCGGGGCGCGAAGCGGGCCGCGTGTTCGTGCGGCTGTCGCGCGACTCGATGCGCGACGGCACGCTGGGCACGTGGCTCACGCAGCAGCTGCGCGCGTCGGGCGCAGATCCGCGCCGCGTCGTGTTCGAACTGCACGAGCAGACGGCCGAAGCGCACCTGGCGGAGGCCCGTGCGCTGCAGGCGATCGTCCGGCCGCTCGGATTCCAGCTCGCGCTGGAGAACTTCGGCTCGGGCAGCGACTCCGATGGCCTGCTGGGCCAGCTCGGCGCCAGCTACGTGAAGATCGACGGCGCCCTCATGCAGGGGCTCGCCAGCGACCGCAGGCTGCAGGAGCAGGTCAAGGCGCTGGTGCAGGCGGCCAAGGCGCGCGGCGTCACGACCATCGCGGAACGCGTCGAGGACGCGAACACGATGGCGGTGCTGTGGCAGCTGGGCGTCGAGTTCGTGCAGGGCTACTTCGTCGGCAGTCCCGAGGAAGTGGTGCTGCACGGCGCCCGCTGAACGTCGCAAAGGCCGGCGTCCCGCGGCGCTCGCCGCCGTCGGGACGCGTCCCGCCGCGTCGGTCCAGCCTCACTCGACTTCCAGCCCGTCCACCTTGCGCCAGCCGCGCGGCAGCACCGCGCCGCGCTGACCGCGCTCGCCCCGGTACTCACCGAGCTCGCGATAGCTGAGACCCATGCGACGCTCGCCCGACAGCACGCGCAGTGTCTGCCCCGGTGCGACCGCCGCGATCGCGACCAGCGTCTCCGCGCCGCTCGCGGCCTTCTTGGTGGGAATGCCGAAGATCTTGTTGCCCTTGCCGCGCGGCAACTCCGGGAGATCGGTGACCGGGAACGCGAGCAGGCGGCCGTCGGAGTGCAGCGCGGCCAGCAGCACCTGCTCGCCCGTCGGCACCGGCACCGGCGCCAGCACCGACGAACCCTCGGGCACCTTCAGGATCGCCTTGCCCGAGCGATTGCGGCTGTGCAGCTCCGCGAGCTGGACGACGAAGCCGTAACCCGCACCGCTCGCGAGCACCCACCGCTCGGCGGGTTCGCCGATCAGCACGCCTGGAAACGAGGCGCCGTCGGGCGGGTCGAGCCGCCCGGAGAGCGGCTCGCCCTGCCCGCGTGCCGACGGCAGCGTGTGCGCGGGCAGGCTGTAGGCGCGGCCGGTACTGTCGAGGAACACCGCGAGCTGCGTGCTCCGGCCGCGCGCAGCGGCGTGATACGCGTCGCCCGTCTTGTAGGACAGCGTGCGCGGGTCGATGTCGTGGCCCTTCGCCGCGCGCACCCAGCCGCTGCGCGACAGCACCACGGTGACGGGCTCGCTCGCCATGATCTCCGTCTCGGCGATGGCCTGCGCCGCGGCGCGCTCGACCAGCCGGCTGCGCCGTTCGTCGCCGTACTTCGCCGCATCCGCGACGATCTCCTCGCGCACCAGGCGCTTCAGCTTCGCCTTGCTCCCGAGCATGTGCGTGAGCTCGTCGCGCTCGGCGGCGAGCTTGTCCTGCTCGCCGCGGATCTTCATCTCCTCGAGCCGCGCGAGGTGGCGCAGCTTGGTCTCGAGGATCGCCTCGGCCTGCGCCTCGGAAAGCTGGAAGCGCGCGATCAGCGCCGCCTTCGGCTCGTCCTCGTAGCGGACGATGCGGATCACCTCGTCGAGATTGAGGTAGGCGACCATCAGGCCGTCGAGGATGTGCAGGCGCGCCTCGACTTTCGCGAGGCGGTGCGCGAGCCGCCGCGTCACCGTGTCGAGCCGGAACGCGAGCCACTCCTCGAGCAGCGGCCTGAGCCCCATGACGCGCGGCCGCCCGTCGCGGGCGATCACGTTCATATTTACCCGATAGCTGCGCTCGAGGTCGGTGGTGGCGAACAGGTGCGCCATCACCTGCGCGACGTCCACGCGGTTGGAACGCGGCGTGATCACCAGGCGGGTCGGGTGCTCGTGGTCGGACTCGTCGCGCAGGTCCTCGACCATGGGCAGCTTCTTGGCGCGCATCTGCGCCGCGATCTGCTCGAGCACCTTGGCGCCGGAGACCTGGTAGGGCAGCTCGGTGACGACGATCTCGCCGTCCTCGACCTCGTAGCGGGCACGCGCGCGGAAGGTGCCGTTGCCGGACTCGTAGATCCTCGCGAGATCCTCGCGCGGCGAGATGATCTCCGCCCCGGTCGGGAAGTCGGGCCCGTGCACGTGCTCCAGCAGGTCGGCGAGCGTCGCCTTCGGATCCTCCAGCAGTCGCACGCACGCCGCGGCGACCTCGCGCAGGTTGTGCGGCGGGATGTCGGTCGCCATGCCGACGGCGATGCCAGTCCCGCCGTTGAGCAGCACGTTCGGCAGGCGTGCTGGCAGCAGCGTCGGCTCCTCGAGCGTGCCGTCGAAGTTCGGCGCCCAGTCGACGGTGCCCTCGCCGAGCTCGGCGAGCAGCACATCGGCGTAGCGCGTCAGCTTCGACTCGGTATAGCGCATCGCGGCGAACGACTTCGGATCGTCCGGCGAGCCGAAGTTCCCCTGCCCGTCGACCAGCGGATAGCGATAGGAGAACGGCTGCGCCATCAGCACCAGCGCCTCGTAGCAGGCCGAGTCGCCGTGCGGGTGGAACTTGCCGATCACGTCGCCCACGGTGCGCGCCGACTTCTTGTGCTTGGCGGTCGCGGCGAGGCCGAGCTCGCTCATGGCGTAGACGATGCGCCGCTGCACGGGCTTGAGGCCGTCGCCCACGTGCGGCAGCGCGCGGTCGAGGATCACGTACATCGAGTACTCGAGGTACGCCTTCTCGGTGAACGTCCGCAGCGGCAGCCGCTCGACGCCTTCGAAATTTAGCTCGCTCTGGGTGGTCAAGTCGTCTCCCGGCCCGTCAGGGCTGTACCGCGGCGAGGTTGCCCTTGGTCTCGAGCCACTCGCGGCGGTCGGACGCCCGCTTCTTGGCGAGCATCATGTCCATGATCTGGTCGGCCTGGTCCTGCACCTCGACCGTGAGCTGCACCAATCGGCGCGTCTCCGGCGCCATCGTGGTCTCGCGCAGCTGCAGCGGGTTCATCTCGCCCAGGCCCTTGAAGCGGGTCACCGTCGTCTTCGCGCGCGGGTTCTCGGTGCGGATGCGCTCGAGGATGCCGTTGCGCTCGGCGTCGTCGAGCGCGTACTCGACCTGCTTGCCGACGTCGATGCGATACAGCGGCGGCATCGCCACGAACACGTGGCCCCCGAGCACCAGCGGGCGGAAGTGCCGCAGGAACAGCGCGCAAAGCAGCGTCGCGATGTGCAGGCCGTCGGAGTCCGCGTCGGCAAGAATGCAGATCTTGCCGTAGCGCAGGGCGCCGACCTGGTCCGACGCCGGATCCACGCCGATCGCGACCGCGATGTCGTGCACCTCCTGCGAGGAGAGGATCTCGCCCGACTCCACTTCCCAGGTGTTGAGGATCTTGCCGCGCAGGGGCATCACCGCCTGGAACTCGCGGTCGCGCGCCTGCTTGGCCGAGCCGCCCGCCGAGTCGCCCTCGACCAGGAACAGCTCCGCACGCTTCGGGTCCTGGCTGGTGCAGTCGGCGAGCTTGCCGGGCAGCGCCGGGCCGCTCACGACGCGCTTGCGCGCCACCTTCTGGCTCGCCTTGAGGCGGTCCTGCGCCCTGCCGATCGCGAGCTGCGCGATGCGCTCGCCGGCCTCCGGATGCTGGTTCAGCCACAGGCCGAACTGGTCCTTGACGATGCCCGAGACGAAGGCCGCGGGTTCGCGGGAGGTGAGCCGCTCCTTCGTCTGGCCCGCGAACTGCGGGTCGCGCATCTTCATCGAGAGCACGTAGCTGGTGTCGTCCCAGACGTCCTCGGGCGAGAGCTTCAGGCCGCGCGGCAGCAGGTTTCTGAACTCGCAGAACTCGCGTACCGCCTCGGTGAGGCCGAGGCGGAAGCCGTTGACGTGGGTGCCGCCCTGCATCGTCGGGATCAGGTTGACGTAGCTCTCCTCGAGCCGCGCGCCCCCGTCGACGCGCCACACCACCGCCCAGTCGACGCCTTCCTGCTCGCCCTCGATCGCGCCGGTGAAGGGCTCGTCGGGCAGCCACTCGGCGGACTCGAGCGACTCGCGCAGGTACTGCTCGAGCCCCCCGGCGTACTGCCAGGAGTCCTTCTCGCCCGACTTCTCGACCTCGAGTCGCATCTCGAGTCCCGGGCACAGCACGGCCTTGGCCTTCAGCACGTGCCTGAGCCTCGCGAGCGCCACCTCGGGGCTGTCGAAGTAGCCCGGATCGGGCCAGAAGCGCACCGTGGTGCCGGTGTTCGACCTGCCGACCTCGCCCACGACCTCGAGCTTCGAGTGCACGTGGCCGTTCTTGAAGGCGATGTTGTATTCCTTGCCGCCGCGGCGCACCCAGCACTCGAGGTGCGTCGACAGCGCGTTGACCACCGACACGCCGACGCCGTGCAGGCCGCCGGAGAACTTGTAGGTCCGGTCGGAGAATTTGCCGCCCGCGTGCAGGCGCGTGAGGATCAGCTCGACGCCGCTCACCTTCTCCTTGGGGTGGATGTCGACCGGCATGCCGCGGCCGTCGTCGGCGACCTCGATCGAGCCGTCCTTGTGGAGCGTGACGGAGATGCGGCTGCAGTGCCCGGAGAGCGCCTCGTCGACGCTGTTGTCCACGACCTCGTGGACGAGGTGGTTCGGCCGGCTGGTGTCGGTGTACATGCCAGGCCGGCGCCGAACGGGCTCGAGTCCGCTCAGGACCTCGATGTCTTGAGCGGTGTAGGTCTGGGTCATCGTTGATCGTTCCGCGGTCTCGCGTCGGGGAAAAGGCGCGCGGATTCTAGCAGCGACACCCCGGTGCGGCACGCCGCTGCCGGGATCGCGGCGGTTACTGGGCCTGCAGCAGCAGGACGCCCGTGCCGCCGTCGCCGAGCGTCGCGCTCGCGGTGCCACCGACCCGGACGATCGTGCCGGCGGCATTGCGCGAGTTCCAGGCGCGCAGCGCGACGCGGTAAGGCACGCCGGCAGCCGGCGCCAGTCCGCTGCCGGCCGGCAGGCCCGTAACGATGATCGTGCCGCCGCCCCGCTCGACGAGCGCGTCGACGCTCGCCGTTTCCATCAGCCGGTGCCCGGCCATGACCGTGATGAAACCGCGGTCGTAGCGGCCGGCGGGAGTCTGCAGGTTGACCGTCAGGCGCCCGGCACGCCCGCCCGCGGCGATCTCCGGGAAGGGTACGGTCACCGTCGACGGCCGGCTGCTGGTGCCGGTTACGACCACCGGATTCGCGGCCAGCGTGTCCGCGCGGTACGACCCGGCGCTGCCGACGCGATAGCCGCCGCTGCCGCCGGCCGGCGCGGTGGCAGCGAACGAAATCGCCTCGCCGCCCTGGTAGGTTCCGACCAGGAGCGAGCCGCTCGCGAGCGCGAACGCGTTGCCAGGCAGCCGTCGCGTGAGCGGGTCGAGCGCGGCGCCGTCGATCAGGTACGGCAGGTCCTCGCGCCCTGGCAACGCCTGGAAGAACTCGACGCGCGTCCCGGCGGGCAGGTCGACCGAGGACGCGTCCGTGTCCACATGCACGGTCGGTGCGGGAGTGAGCACGATCGGCGTCGGCTGCAGCGTGGTCGCGTCGGCGCCGGCGGTCACCGGCACCTCGCGCACCACGACCGTGTCCGCCCCGGCGCAGGCGATGACCACCTCGTAGCGCGTCGCGCCGTCCTTCGACGCGGGCAGCGGCGACAGCGAGAACGAGCCGTCGGAGGCAACGCGTCGCCGCTGCACGACGACGTGGTGGGTGCCACTGGCGTCCGGCGTCTGTGCACTGACGGTGATCGCGGGATGATCCGCCGCGAGTCCCGTGGTATCGACGCTGCCGCGGATCTCCCCGGACTGCGCCGCATCGTGCACCACGGCACTCGGGCTCAGGATGTAGCCGGTGTTCGCACCGTACGCGTAAGTGAGCACGTCGCGGGCGGCGTCGAGCGTGACGGCGAGGTTGGCGACATCTCCCGTGCCGTCCGTTGCGCCGGACTCGTCGGCGCCCTGGATGGTCAGGTCCACGGGGATCGTGAGGCCCGCCCGCGGCACCGGCAGTTCGAGCGGCGACCTCGACACGGCCCCGGCATCGTTGCTGAGGCTGACCTGCGCGTTGTACTCGAGCCCGACCGCACGCGCGGCGTCGACCAGCCGGTCCCCGGAATCCGCGATTCCGAGATGCAGTTGCCGATAACTGCCAGCCGGCAGCGACAGGTTCGACACGAGCGGCACGAGCGTGCCGGGATCGACGTTGGCGAGATCGAGCACCACCGGGGTGGACAGCGTCTTGCGGGTCCAGCCGGTATCGGACTCGGTCGGCGTGTCGGCCGCCGACGCGAACCACACCTGCTCCACGGTCACCCAGAGGTGCTCGACCTCGGGCGGCGCGACGCCCGTGGCCCCGACGTTGGCGCGACCGCTGCAGCCGGCCAGCGCAGCGATGCCGCAGGCGGCCAGGACGGCGGTCGCCGCGTAGCGAAGGTGACTGCAACGAACCATGAGACGCCTCCGTTCTGTCCGCGGGCCACGCCCGCGCTCACGACTGCAACAGAGGATACGCCAGCGGCGCCCGCGACCCGGCGACTTCGCGTTGCGACTCCGGCTCAGGCGAGGTCGCGCACCAGCGCATCCCGCGCCGCTTGCGGCAACGGCTCGATCGCATGACGGTACGCGTCGTGATCGATGCCGATCGCCACCGCGGCGCCGCCCTTCGCAGCCGCCACCATCGCCGGCGTGAGTTCGAAACGCAGGAAGTGCACCGAGGAGGTCTTCTCCTCGTTCTCGCGCTCCAGGTCCTCGTCGGCGATCGCGAACACCCGCTCGTGGCCCGCAACCTGCACCCAGCAGCGGTCCTCGACGCCCTTCAGCTGCGCGAGCGCGGCGCGGCGCAGGTCCGCGTCGGCGTACTCGATCAGCAGCGTGACCTTCCAGTTGGAGCCGTCGGGGATCAGCGGGTTGTATGCCGCGAGCTCGTCGGCGATGCCGTCGGACTCGAAGATGCGCTCGATGCGCAGCATCTCCTGCACCTGGTACTGGACCGTGAGGCGGTCCTCGAAGCACCAGGTGGAGTTCGGCCCGCACTGCAGCGTGCGGTTGCGCTTGTGGGCGATCACGCGCGGACGGAACTCCGGGCGCTGCTTCGAGTACTGCTCGAGGCTGTAGAGGTCTTCGGGGCGCAGCTTCACGTTGGGAGTCGCGACGGACGTGGCGGTCATTTCGGTTCGTTCCTCGGTTCTTGTCGAAGGCTTTCGCAGCCCGGCGCGCGTCAGATTCCGTAGGCCCTGCGCAGCAGCGTGAGCGGATGCGTGGGCGCCTTCGGCTCCTTGAGTCCCGACTCGATCTGGTGGCCGGCCATCGGGCAATCGCTCGCGTAGTGGTCGGCGTTCGCCTGCTGCACCTTGCTGAACACCGGCCTGCCGATCTTCATCGACGTTTCGCGGTACTGGCGCTTCACGCCGTAGGTGCCGTTGTGCCCCGAGCAGCGTTCGATCGGCTCGACCTCGGTGCCGGGCACGAGCTTCAGCACGTCGCGCGTCTTGAGACCGAGGTTCTGCACGCGCAGGTGGCAGGGCACGTGGTAGCTCACCTTGCCGAGCGGCTGCGCGAAGTCGGTGCGCAGCAACCCCGCCTTGTGCCGGAGCATCAGGTACTCGAAGGGATCGAACATCGCCGCCCTCACCTTCTGCACCTGCGGGTCGTCCGGGTAGAGCAGCGGCAGTTCCTGCTTGAACATCAGCACGCAGGAGGGAATCGGAGCCACGATGTCGTGGCCCTCATCGACCATCGCGGCCAGCGCCGGGATGTTGACGTTCTTCGCCTTCTCGATGGAGTCGAGGTCGCCGAGTTCGAGCTTTGGCATGCCGCAGCAGCGTTCCTGCGGGATCACCGCGACCGGGATGCCGTTGTGGCGGAATACCGCGGCGAGGTCCGCGTCGATGTCGGGCTCGTTGCGGTTGCAGTAACAGGTCGTGAAGAGCGCCACCTTGCCTTTCGTCTCCGCGGTCGGCTTCACCTCGAGCCCGGGCTTGTTACCGCGGGCGACGCGTCTGCGGCCGGAGTCGCTGTGGTACTCGGGGATCGGCGCCTGCGTGTGCACGCCCAGCGTCTTGTCGAGCAGGCTGCGGCCGAATGCGCTCCTGTTCACGGCATTCACGACGCTCGAGACCACCGGGATGCCCGCGATCGCGCCCACGAGGTCGGTCGAGGAAAGCACCTTGTCGCGCAGGGGCGTCTCGCCCTTGCGGAAGCGCACGGCCTTCGCGCGCAGCATCAGGTGCGGGAAGTCGATGTTCCAGGGGTGCGGCGGCACGTACGGACACTTGGTCATGTAGCACATGTCGCAGAGGTAGCAGTGGTCCACCACTTCCCAGTAGACCTTGCGGTCCACGCCGTCGAGCTCGGTCGTCGGCGAGGCGTCGATGGCGTCGAACAGCAGCGGGAAGGAGTTGCAGAGACTGAAGCAGCGCCTGCAGCCGTGGCAGAGGTCGTAGACCCGCTCGAGTTCCTTGAACAGCGACTCCTCGTCGAAGAACTCCGGGTTGCGCCAGTCGATCGGGTGGCGCGTGGGTGCCGCGAGGCTGCCTTCCCGTCCGGCAGGTACCTGGGGATGTTCGGCCATGATCGTCTCCTCGAGCGTGCCCGGCCCGCGCCAGGCGAAAAAAAGGGCGGACCTGCAGGGCCCGCCCTCTTTCGCAACCGTCGACGTCGGTCGATCAGAGGGCGTCGAGCGCCTTCTGGAAGCGGTTGGCGTGCGAGCGCTCGGCCTTCGCCAGCGTCTCGAACCAGTCGGCGATCTCGTCGAACTTCTCGTCGCGGGCGGTCTTGGCCATGCCCGGGTACATGTCGGTGTACTCGTGGGTCTCGCCGGCGATGGAGGCCTTGAGGTTGTTCGAGGTGCTGCCGATCGGCAGGCCGGTGGCCGGGTCGCCCACCGCCTCGAGGTACTCGAGGTGACCGTGCGCGTGGCCGGTCTCGCCTTCCGCCGTCGAACGGAACACGGATGCGACGTCGTTGAAGCCCTCGACGTCGGCCTTCTGGGCGAAATACAGGTAGCGGCGATTGGCCTGCGACTCGCCGGCAAACGCGTCCTTCAGGTTCTGCTCGGTCTTCGTGCCCTTCAAGTTGCTCATGGGTACCTCCGGGGAATGACGCTCGCCGCGGCGGCGAGAGCTGTTTAGACTCGTTCTAAGTTAATCGCAATCTCGCGCGCACCGCAAGCGTTGCAGCAGGCTAGATCGTTTGCATCGAGCGGGCGATGCGGGCTGTCCGGTATTGCGGTTTCGCGGCGTTGACCCGTTCGGGAGCGCTGTGCAAGGCTGCGCCGCCACGGGAGGTCCATGTGACGAGCAGGAAAGGCAAGACCCCGGATTTCGAACAGGCGCTCGGCGAACTCGAGGCCGTGGTCGAACGGCTCGAGCACGGCGAGTTGCCGCTCGAGGACGCGCTCAAGCAGTTCGCACGCGGCATCGAGCTCGCGCGCGCCTGTCAGGATTCGCTCAAGCAGGCCGAGCAGAAGGTCGAGATCCTGCTGCAGAAGAACCCGGATGCGACGCCCGAGCCATTCCCGGCCGATGCCGCTGACTGAGCGGCCGCGCGGGCCGCGCCTCAACACATGAACGACTCCCTTGGCGATCGCCTCCTCGGCTGGCAGGGCCGGGTCGAGGCCGAGCTCGAGCGCTGGCTGCCCGCCGACTCACTGCTGCCACAGCGCCTGCACGCGGCGCAGCGCTACAGCGTGCTGGGTCCCGGCAAGCGCATCCGGCCCGCACTGGTGTATGCGACGGCCGAGACGCTCGGCGTCCCTGCCGGGTGCGTCGATGCGGCGGCCTGCGCCGTCGAGCTGATCCACGCCTACTCGCTGGTCCACGACGACCTGCCGGCCATGGACGACGACGACCTGCGCCGCGGCCGACCGACCTGCCATCGCGCCTTCGACGAGGCGACGGCGATCCTGGCCGGCGACTCGCTGCAGGTGCTGGCGTTCAAGATCCTCGCCTGCCACCCCCACGGCCCCGCGGACGCGGCGACGCGGGTGCGCCTGATCGAGACGCTGGCCGAGGCGAGCGGCACCGCAGGCATGGCCGGCGGGCAGGCGCTCGACCTGGCCGCCGAGGGCCGCTCCCTTGCCATCGAAGAGATCGAGCGCATCCATGCCCTCAAGACGGGCGCCCTGATCCGCGCCAGCGTGATGATGGCTGCGCACTGCGCGCCGGACCTCGACGCACGCCGGCTCGACGCGCTGGATGGCTTCGGCGCCGCCGTCGGACTCGCCTTCCAGGTACAGGACGACATCCTCGACGTGGAGGGCGACGCCGCGCTCACCGGGCGCCCGACCGGCAGCGACGAGGCGCGCGCCATGCCGACGTACCCGGCGGTGGCCGGGCTGCAAGCGGCGCGGGCGCGAGTCGCCGAACTGCATGGGCAGGCGGCGCGCCATCTCGAGGCACACGGCTGGGATCGCGGCCCGCTCGCGGCGCTGGCCGCATGGCTGCTGACGCGCCGGCGCTAGGCCGGTGGCCGGTACCCCGCTGGGTTAAACTGCGCGCCCATGCCGACCGACGTCGCCTACCCGCTGCTGTCGAGGATCGATTCGCCCGCCGATCTGCGGCGTCTGCCGGCGTCCCAGCTCGGGCCGCTGGCGGGCGAGCTGCGCCAGTTCCTGATCCAGGGCGTGAGCCAGATGGGCGGCCACTTCGCGGCCGGGCTCGGGACGGTAGAGCTCACCATCGCCCTGCATTACGTGTACGACACGCCGCACGACCGGCTGGTCTGGGACGTCGGCCACCAGGCCTACCCGCACAAGGTGCTCACCGGGCGCCGCGACCGCCTGCAGACCATCAAGCTCAAGGACGGGCTGGCGCCCTTCCCGAGCCGCCGCGAGAGCGAGTACGACACCTTCGGGGTCGGCCACTCGAGCACCTCGATCAGCGCCGCGCTCGGCATGGCGATCGCCGCGGCGCACTCCGGCGAGCGGCGCCGCGTGGTCGCCGTGATCGGCGACGGCGCCATGAGCGCCGGGCAGGCCTTCGAGGCACTCAATCACGCCGGCGCGCTCGACGTCGACATGCTGGTCGTGCTCAACGACAACGACATGTCCATCTCGGAAAACGTGGGCGCGATGTCGAACTACTTCGCGCGCATCCTCGCCGGGAAGACCTACGCCTCGCTGCGCGAGGGCAGCAAGAAGATCCTGCGCCGCATGCCCACCGTGTGGGAACTCGCCCGGCGCTCCGAGGAGCACATGAAGGGCATGGTGCTGCCCGGCACGATGTTCGAGGAGATGGGATTCAACTACATCGGGCCGATCGACGGCCACGACCTCGGCGCGCTGGTGGGCACGCTGCGCAACCAGCGCGACCTGCAGGGCCCGCAGCTGCTGCACGTCGTGACGCGCAAGGGCAAGGGCTACGCGCCCGCGGAGGCCGATCCGATCAAGTGGCACGGCCCCGGTCCCTTCGACCCGTCCAGCGGGACGATCTTCAAGGAGAAGAGCACCGGCCCCGCCTACTCGCAGGTGTTCGGTCAGTGGCTGTGCGACATGGCCGAGCGCGACCCGCGCGTGGTGGGCATCACGCCTGCGATGCGCGAGGGCTCGGGACTCGTGGAGTTCTCGAAGCGCTTCCCGAACCGCTACTTCGACGTCGCGATCGCCGAGCAGCATGCCGTGACGCTCGCCGCCGGCTTCGCCTGCGAAGGCATGCGGCCCGTGGTGGCGATCTACTCGACGTTCCTGCAGCGGGCCTACGACCAGCTGATCCACGACGTCGCGCTGCAGAACCTGCCCGTGACTTTCGCCATCGACCGCGGCGGACTGGTGGGCGGCGACGGCGCGACGCACCAGGGCGCCTTCGACCTGAGCTACCTGCGCTGCGTCCCGAACATGGTCGTGATGGCCCCGGCCGACGAGAACGAGTGCCGCCAGATGCTGTACACGGCGGTGACGCTCGATGCACCGGCGGCAGTCCGTTACCCGCGCGGCCAGGGCCCCGGCGTGCGTCCCGAATCGCAGATGTCGGCGCTGCCCGTCGGCAAGGCCGAGCTTCGCCGCGAGGGCCGCAGCGGGCTGCTGCTGCTCGCCTTCGGCTCGATGGTGGCGCCCTGCGTGGCGCTCGCCGAGCGGCTCGACGCGACGCTCGTGAACATGCGTTTCGTGAAGCCGCTCGACGAAGAACTGGTCTGCCGGCTCGCGCACTCGCACGAGCGCATCGTCACCGTCGAGGAAAACGCCGTGGCCGGCGGCGCCGGCAGCGGCGTGAGCGAGTGCCTCGCCGCGCACGGCATCGAGCGCGACGTCCGGCACGTCGGCATTCCCGACCGCTTCATCGAGCACGGGTCGCGCGAGGACTGCCTGGTCATGGCCGGTCTCGACGTCGCCGGTCTGGAGCGGACGGTGGCCCGGCTCTGGCCGGCGCCGGCGGCTGCCCGGGCGGCCGCTCGCCGCCGCCCGGGAGCGGCGTGATCGTGGATCGCCCCGTGAGCCCCGCAGACACCGCGCCGGCCGCCATGGACGACGTCCAGGGCCGCGCCGACTCGCGCCGCATTCCGATCAACAAGGTCGGGATCAAGGACATCTACCATCCGGTGCGCGTGCGGGACCGCACGACGGGCGAGCAGCACACGGTCGCGAACTTCAACATGTACGTCGCGCTGCCCCACGATTTCAAGGGCACGCACATGTCGCGGTTCGTGGAGGTGCTGCACCAGCACGAGCACGAGATCTCGGTGGAGTCGTTCCGCCAGATGCTCAGGGAGATGACCCGGCGCCTCGACGCGACCACCGGTCACGTCGAGATGAGCTTCCCCTTCTTCGTCACCAAGACGGCGCCCGTGTCGGGCGTGCAGAGCCTGATGAACTACGAGGCGACGCTGATCGGGGAAATCCACGACGGCCGCGAGGAGACCTGGATCCGCGTGGTCGTGCCGGTCACGAGCCTCTGCCCCTGCTCGAAGCGGATCTCGGAGCGCGGCGCCCACAACCAGCGCTCGCACATCACGATCAGGGCGCGGGTAAGCGACCACATGTGGATCGAGGAACTGATCGACATCGCCGAGCGGGAAGCCTCCAGCGAGCTGTTCGCGGTGCTCAAGCGCCCCGACGAGAAGCACGTCACCGAGCGCGCCTACGACAACCCGAAATTCGTCGAGGACATCGTGCGCGACGTGGCGGTACGGCTCAACGCGGAGGATCGCGTGCTCGCCTACGTCGTGGAGGCCGAGAACTTCGAGTCCATCCACAACCACTCGGCCTACGCGCTCATCGAGCGCGACAAGGAATCCGGCGAATCCGCTCGCCGCTGACTGCCGGCGGCCATCCGGGCGCGCGTTGCAGCGGCGCGCCGGCGGGGGCCCCGCGGGCTACGGACGCGACTGGCCGCGCTGCAGTCGCTCGATCAGCTCCCGCAGGAACACCTTGTTGAAGCGTAGCTGGCAGGCCACCGAGGCCTGCTCGAGCAGCGTGGCGGCAACCTTGAGCAGGGTCACCGCGCCCTCGGCCTCGATGACGGAGTCGCGACGCACCCCTTCCGCGAACGTCGCCTCGCCGAAGCAGCCGCCGGTCTCGATGCGCCCGAGCAGTTCGCCCTCGCGCAGCACCCGCACTGCGCCGGAGACGACCACGTAGAAGCGGTCGTCCGGGTCGTCCGGGCTCAGCACGGGTTCGCCCGGCTGGCACTCCGCCCAGCAGCAGGCGCGCATCACTTCGCGGATCTCGGCGTGCGAGAAGTCGTGGAAGAAGCGCAGCCGCCGCAGCACGGCGAAGCGCTCCTCGTCGTCCATGCGCGCCTGTTCGGTGCGCAGCGCCTGGTGCACGCGGGTCAGGTCGGCCGCGAACTCGGCGCCGCTGCGGTAGCGCTCGGCCGGGTCCTTCTGCAGCGCGCGCACGACGATCGCCTCGAGTTCCGGGGAAATCCCGGGCCGGGCCTCGCTCAGGGGCTCGGGCTCGCTCTGCACGACCTGCCGCAGCAGCTTGCCGAGCGCGCCGGCGCGGAACGGCCGCTGCCCGCACAGCATCTCGTACATCACGGCGCCCAGCGAGTAGAGATCGGAGCGCGCGTCGAGCGCGTAGCCCTGCACCTGCTCTGGGGACATGTAGGCGGGACTGCCCGCCACCCCCTCGAGCCGCGAGATGTCGGAATCGGCCACCAGCGCGATGCCGAAGTCCACGATCCGCACGTCGCCGTCCTGCGTGAGCAGGATGTTCGAGGGTTTGACGTCGCGGTGCACGACGCCGCGCGAATGCGCGTAGTTCAGCGCCTTCGCGCACTTGTAGATGATCTGCACGACCTGGTCCACGGGCAGCAGGCTGCCGATGCGGCAATAGGCCGCCAGCGTCCGTGCGCCGTGCACGTGCTCGGTCACGACGTAGCGACGCCCGTCCTCCTCGCCCGCATCGAAGATCGGCACGATGTTCGGGTGGTGGAGCTTGCCGATCATGTGCGCCTCGCCGAGGAACATGCGGCGGGCGTTGCGCGCGTCGGCATCGTCGGCGACCGTGGCGTGATAGACCTTGATCGCGACGTCGCGGCCGTAGAACGGATCGTGGGAAAGGTACACGGTGCCGGAGCTGCCACGCCCGACCTCGTGGACCACGTAGTACTTGCCGATGCGCTCCGGCGGCACGGAGGCCGCGCAGAGCATTGGCTGGGTATTTATGGCTGCGTGCGCGTTTTGCATCATCACGTGAGGTAGCCGACGACCACGAGGACCAGCGCGGCGAAGATGCCTGCCAGTACGTCGTCGAGGATAATTCCCACGCCGCCGCGCATTCCGTGATCGATCTCGCGTATCGGCCACGGCTTGGCGATGTCGAACAGCCGGAACAGGGCGAACGCCAGCGGCGCACCCCACCACGCCGCGGGCGCCGCGAGCATCGCGATCATCATGCCGGCGACCTCGTCCCAGACGATCGCCGGGTGGTCGTGGACCCCGAGCCGCCGCGCGCTCTCCCCGCAGATCCACACGCCGGCCGCAACGGCCAGTACGGTCGCGACGAGGTTCCAGCCGAGCCCGAGCGGCGCGAGCGCGAGCGCGAAGGCGAGGCCCACCAGCGAGCCGAAGGTCCCGGGGGCCACCGGCGCGAGACCGGCGCCGAAGCCGAGCGCGAGCAGGTGCACGGGGTCGCGCAGGTGACGCCACGTGGGCCGGGCGGCGCGGGCCGCCGAGTTACGCGAAATGGTCATAGCCCCTGGCCGCGACGGACACCGGCCGCCCGCCGCGCAGGCAGCGCACGCCGGGGCCATCCTCGATACGGCCGATGCGGTGCACGCGACAGGCCGGCCCGAGCACAGCCTCGATCGATCCGGCCTCCGCCGCCGGCAGCGTGAACAGCAGTTCGTAGTCGTCGCCGCCGGCGAGCACGAGGCGCTCGCATTCCGCGGCCGGGAGGCGTCGCGCCAGTTCGGGCGAGATCGGCAGCCGCTCGAGGTCGAGCCGCGCGCCGACGCCGCTCGCCTCGCAGAGCTTGGCGAGGTCGCCGAGCAATCCGTCCGACACGTCCATGGCCGCGCTGGCGCGCCCGCGCAGCGCGCGGCCGAGTTCGAGTCGCGGCTCGGCATAGCGCAGTCGGCGCACCAGCGCATCGCCGGGCCCGAGCGCGGTGCCGCGCTGCAGCGCCTCGAGTCCCGCAGCCGCCTCGCCCGGCCAGCCCGAGACGTACAGCAGGTCGCCGGGCCGCGCGCCGCTGCGCCGCAGCGCGAGCGCGGGCTCGACCAGGCCGAGCGCGGTGACCGTCACGACGCACGGCCCGCGCACCGTGTCGCCGCCCACCACGGCCACGCCGTGGCGCCCGGCGAGCGCGTACAGGCCCGCTGGCGAAGCCCTCGAGCCAGGTCTCATCGGGCGCCGGGAGCGACAGCGACAGCAGCACCCAGGCCGGGTCCGCGCCCATCGCCGCGAGGTCGCTGAGGTTCACGGCGAGGGCCTGGTGGCCGACCGACTCGGGCGGCGCATCGGGCAGGAAGTGGCGGCCCTCCACCAGCGTGTCGGTGGCGGCCACCAGCACGCGACCCGGCGGCACCTCGAGCAGCGCGGCGTCGTCGCCGACCCCGAGCAGCACGTCGGGTCGGGTCGTGGCGCGCGAGAAGTAGCGCCCGATCAGCTCGAACTCGCCCAGCGGCACGCCCGCTCCTGCTCAGCGTGCACGCCCGGCCGCGGCCTGCTCGGCGACGCGCAGCGAGCGGGCCGCCCGGTCGAGCACGGCGTTGACGAACTTGTGACCATCAGTGGCGCCGAAACGCTTGGCGAGTTCGACTCCCTCGTTGATCACGACGCGATACGGCACGTCGAGCCGCTGGTCGAGTTCGTACAGGCCGATCAGCAGCACGGCACGCTCGACGGGGTCGAGTTGCTCCACCGGCCGGTCGATGAACGTCGCGAGCGAGGCGTCGAGGGTGGCGGCGCCGTCGGTGACGCCGTTCAACAGGTCACGGAAGTACTCGGCATCGGCGTCGCCGTAGCCCTCCTCCGTCGCGTACTGGTTGCGCAGTTCGGCGGCCGTCTGGCCGGTCAGCTGCCACTGGTAGAGGGCCTGCATCGCGAGCTTGCGCGACAGGCTGCGGGTCCGTGACGCGCGATCGGGGCGTCCGGCCATCCTCAGACGTCCAGCCGCCGCAGCAGGTTCGCGAGCTCGAGTGCGCAGAGCGCGGCGTCGGCGCCCTTGTTGCCGGCCTTGGTGCCGGCCCGCTCGATCGCCTGCTCGATGCTGTCGGTGGTGAGCACGCCGAAGGCGACCGGCACCCCGGTTTCGTCGGCCGCCCGTGCGAGTCCCGCGGCGCACTGGCCCGCGACGTGATCGAAGTGCGGCGTGGCGCCGCGGATCACGGCTCCCAGCGCCACCACGGCGTCGTAGCGCCTGCTCGCAGCGACGCGCTTCACCACGAACGGCAGGTCGTAGGCGCCGGGCACGCGGACGATCTCGATCTGCTTCTCGCCAGCGCCGTGGCGCAGCAGTGCGTCCACCGCGCCGCGAACCAGCGAGTCCACGATGAACTCGTTGAAGCGCGCGGCCACGATGGCGAAGCGCAGGTCGCGCGCCGCGAGGTCACCGTTCAGCGTGCGGATGTTGTCCATGTCGAGGCCTTTCAGTTCGTTTCGTCGACGTAGCCCGCCACCTCGAGCCCGAAGGCCGAGAGGCCGTGCATCTGCTTCGGCGCGGAGAGCACGCGCATGCGGCTCACGCCGAGGTCACGCAGGATCTGCGCGCCGATGCCGTAGGTGCGCAGCACCTGCGCGCCCTGCGCGCTCGCGGCGATCACCGGGCGCTCGCCGGAGCGCACCGCCTGCGCGATCTCGAGCGGGCTCTCGTGGGGGCGCAGCAGCACTACGACGCCCTCGCCCTCCCGAGCGATGCGCTCCATCGCCCCGCGCAGCGTCCAGCTGTGGCCGACCTCGTGCACGCCCACGAGGTCGCGGACCGTGTCCTTGAGGTGCACGCGCACCAGCGGCTCGCCGCCGGCCCGCAGCACGCCGCGCACGAGCGCGAGGTGCACGGTGCCGTTGACGTGGTCCTCGTAGCAATGGAGGCGGAACGGACCCATGTCAGTCTGCACGTCGCGCTCGGCGATGCGCTCCACGGAGCGTTCCTTCTCGAGCCGGTAGCGGATCAGGTCGGCGATCGTGCCGATCTTCAGACCGTGCTCGCGCGCGAAGGCCTCGAGTTCGGGACGGCGCGCCATCGTGCCGTCCTCGTTGAGGATCTCGACGATCACGGCCGCCGGCTCGAGGCCCGCGATGCGCACCAGGTCGCAACCTGCCTCGGTGTGGCCGGCGCGACTCAGGACGCCGCCGGGCTGCGCCATCAGCGGGAAGATGTGTCCCGGCTGGCGCAGGTGCTCGGGTCGCGCGTCCGGGGCCACGGCCGTGCGGATCGTGTGGGCGCGGTCGTAGGCCGAGATGCCGGTGGTCACGCCCTCGGCGGCCTCGATCGACACCGTGAAGTTCGTGGACTGGTCGAGGTCGGTCTCGCTCACCATCAGCGGCAGCCGCAGCTGCCGGCAGCGCTCGCGGGTAAGCGTGAGGCAGATAAGCCCCCGGCCGTAGCGGGCCATGAAGTTCACGTCCTCGGGACGAACCTTGGAGGCGGCCATGACGAGGTCGCCCTCGTTCTCGCGGTCCTCGTCGTCCATGATCACGACCATGCGACCCTGGCGCAGGTCCTCGAGGATCTCGTCGATCGTGTGCAGGGAACTCATCAGCTGTGTCTCTCGGGATCCCGCCGGCCGGCCGCCCGCGACGCACGGGAAGCAGCACCCCCGCGTGCGTCCGGGCGGAAGTTTAGCAGGCCGCGGCCGGCAGCCCCGCTCCTCAGCCGCTGCGCTCTGCGACGAGGCGCTCGAGGTAGCGGGCGATGATGTCCACCTCGAGGTTGACGCGCGTGCCGGGCCGGTAGCCCCCGAGGACGGTCACCGCGAGCGTGTGCGGTACGAGGTTCACCTCGAAGCGGCGGCCCGCCACGCCGTTCACAGTAAGGCTGACGCCGTCAACGCAGACCGAGCCCTTGCGGGCGACGTAGCGGGCAAGTTCCGCCGGCACCTCGAACTCGACGCGGACCGAACGCGCATCGTCGTGGCGCGAGACAACCTGCCCGACCCCGTCGACGTGCCCGGTGACGTAGTGCCCGCCGAGCGCCTGCCCGGCGGTGAGCGCCCGCTCGAGGTTGACGCCCGTGCCGGGCGTCCAGTCGCCGGCGGTCGTGAGCGCCAGCGTCTCGCGCGACAGGTCGGCGGCGAACGCCGACGCTTCGAGCCGCACCGCCGTCAGGCAGCAGCCGTTGACCGCGATGCTGCCCCCCGTCTCGACGCCGGTCAGCGACAGCTCGCCGGTGTCGATCCACATCGTCACGTCGCCGCCGCGCGGCTCGATCGACCGCACCCGACCCACACCCTGCACGATCCCGGTGAACATCACTTTCCTCCGCGTTTCGGCCGCAGCGTGAGTCTGAGGTCGTCGCCGATGCGCGCAACGTCGCGCCACTCGAACTCGCAGCGCTCGCACATGCGCGACAGCGGCGGCAGGTTGAACAGGCCGCGCGCGGCGCTGCCGAGCACCACCGGCGCCATGTAGACCACGATCTCGTCGACCAGCCCCAGGCGCACGAACTCGCCGGCGAGCGTCGGTCCGGCCTCCACCAGCACCTCGTTGCACTCGAGTTCGCCGAGCCGCTCGAGCACGGCCTCGAGGTCGAGTCCCTGCGCCGAGCCCCGCACCGCCTCGACCTGGACGCCCGCCTCGCGCAACTCCACCGCCGCCGCGGATCGCGGCGTCGCGCGTCAGGATCAGCGTCGAGTCCGAGAAACTGAGCACCTGCGCGCCGGGCGGCGTGCGCAGCTGCGAGTCGAGCACCACGCGCAACGGGCGACGTCCGCGCATCTCGATGGCGGGATCGCGCACCGTGAGCAACGGGTCGTCCGCCAGCACCGTGCCGCTGCCGGTCACGACTGCCGAGGCGCGCGCCCGCAGCCGCTGGACGTCGGCCCGCGCGCGCTCGCCGGTGATCCACTTGCTGGTGCCGTCGGCAAGCGCGGTGCGACCGTCGAGGCTCGCGCCGAGCTTCAAGGTCACCCACGGGCGACGGGTCAGCATGCGGCGCAGGAAGCCGCGGTTGATCTCCGCCGCCTCCCCCGCCAGCAGGCCGTGCCCGGTGGCGATGCCAGCCAGCTCGAGGCGCGCGAGCCCCGAGCCGTCCACGCGCGGATTGGGGTCGCGCATCGCGACGATCACGCGCCGCACCCCGGCCGCGATCAGCGCCTCGGTGCACGGCGGCGTGCGTCCGTGGTGCGAGCAGGGCTCGAGCGTCACGTAGGCGGTCGCGCCGCGGGCGGCGCCGCGCGCCTCGGCCAGCGCGATCACCTCGGCGTGCGGCTCGCCGGCCCGCTGGTGATAGCCCTCCCCGACCACCTGCCCCCAACGCGCCAGCACGCAGCCGACGCTCGGGTTCGGCGGCGTGGAGTTGAGACCCAGCCGCGCGAGTTCGAGCGCGCGCACCATGTGGTGGTGGTCGTCGGCAGTGAAGGCGCTCACTTGCGGCGGATCCCGGGTTCCGGCTGCGACCACAGCCCGAGCTGCAGGTCCTCGACCGAGCGCGGCCGCCGGTTTCGCAGCCGCTCGATTTCCTCGCGGAACGCGTCCACGTCCTGGAAGCTGCGGTACACGGAGGCGAAGCGCACGTAGGCCACCTCGTCGAGACGGTGCAGCTCGTCCATCACGAGTTCCCCCACCAGCCGCGCCGGCACCTCGCGCTCGCCGAGCGTACGCAGCTTGTGGCAGACGTGGTTCACCGCGGCGTCCACCGCCTCGCTCGACACCGGGCGCTTCTCCAGCGCCTTGAGCATCCCGGTCCTGAGCTTCCCCTCGTCGAAGGGCTCGCGAGTCGCGTCGCTCTTGACGATGCGCGGCATGACCAGCTCGGCCGATTCGAACGTGGTGTAGCGCTCGCCGCACTGCAGGCACTCACGGCGGCGGCGCACCTGCTGTCCCTCGGCCGCGAGCCGCGAGTCGATCACCTTGGTCTCCTCGTGCGCGCAGAACGGGCAGTGCATGGCCGGACGGCCTCCGCGGCTCCCCGCGTCAGCCGTAGACCGGGAAGCGCCGGCACACGTCGAGGACCGCCTGGCGCGTGCGCGCGATCACCGTCTCGTCCGCCACGTCCTCGAGCACGTCGGCGATCCAGCCGGCGAGCGCGGTCGACTCCGTCTCGCGGAAGCCGCGGGTGGTCACTGCCGGCGTGCCGATACGCAGGCCGCTGGTCACGAACGGCGAGCGCGGATCGTTCGGCACGGCGTTCTTGTTCACCGTGATGTTGGCGCGGCCGAGCGCGGCGTCCGCGTCCTTGCCTGTGTAGCTGCGCTCGATCAGGTCCACGAGGAACAGGTGGTTGTCGGTGCCTCCCGAGACGATCTTCACGCCGCGCGCCGCGAGCGCCGCGGCCATCGCACGCGCGTTCGCCACGACCTGGCGCTGGTAGTCCGTGAACTCCGGCTGCAGCGCCTCGAGGAACGCGACCGCCTTGGCGGCGATCACGTGCATCAGGGGCCCGCCCTGGGTGCCCGGGAAGATGAGCGAATTGAACTTCTTCGTCAGCTCGTCGTTGGCGCGCGCGAGGATCAGGCCGCCGCGCGGCCCGCGCAGTGTCTTGTGGGTGGTGGTCGTCACCACGTCGGCGTAAGGCACCGGGCTCGGGTACACGCCAGCCGCGACGAGCCCGGCGACGTGGGCCATGTCGACGAGGAAGTAGGCGCCCACCGCATCGGCGATCGCGCGGAAGCGTGCCCAGTCGACGATCCGCGAATAGGCCGAGAAGCCCGCGATGATCAACTTCGGCCGATGCTCGTGGGCAAGCCGCTCGACCTGCGCGTAGTCGATCTCGCCGGTGGCGGGATCGAGGCCGTACTGCACGGCCCTGAAGACCTTGCCCGAGAAGTTCACCTTCGCGCCGTGGGTGAGGTGGCCGCCGTGGTCGAGGCTCATGCCGAGCAGCGTGTCCCCCGGCTGGATCAGCGCGAGGTACGCCGCGGCGTTCGCCTGCGACCCTGAGTGGGGCTGGACGTTGGCGTAGTCGGCGCCGAACAGCTGTTTCGCGCGATCGATGGCGAGCTGCTCGGCCACGTCCACGTGCTCGCAGCCACCGTAGTAGCGCTTGCCGGGATAGCCCTCGGCGTACTTGTTCGTCAGCACCGACCCTTGAGCCTCGAGCACGCGCGGGCTGGCGTAGTTCTCGGAAGCGATCAGCTCGATGTGCTCTTCCTGGCGGACGCGCTCGTGCTCGAGCGCTGCCGCGAGTTCGGGATCGAACCCGGCGATCTTCATGCTGGCGGGGAACATGGGCACTCCACGGCCGTGGGACGCGTAATTGTAGCGGTTCGCAGCCGCGGGCTCCCGGGATGCTCGCGTCCGCAGCCTCGTGCAGCACCATGCCATGCGCCGCCGGACCGCCGGCTCCGGCGACACTGGGGCATGGGATCCGGGCCACCGGGGACGCCGTGAATCCGTCCCTGGAGGCTCGCGCGCCGCGTCCCTGCGGCGCGACGCCCCGGCGGCCCGGATCCCATGCCCCATCCCCGCTTCGGAGCCTGCGACCGCACCCAACATCGCAGGATCGTGCGACGGCAACGGCCGGCAGCAGCGCGGCGCGAGTTCCCGCGGTCGCCGCCGCGACACGCTACGGACCGCCACCGCAGGGCGGCGGGGATTCGGGGTGCCATCGCGGGGCGTCGCGCGGCAGGGACGCCGCGCGCGAGCCTCCACGGATGGATTCACGGCGTCCCCGCGACGGCACCCCGAATCCCCGCCGGCCGTTCGACGGAGAGCCCTCGACCAGCGCCCGGCGAGCCGGTGCAGCACGGATGCGCGCGTGGCGCAGGACGGCCCGAGGCCGCATAATCCCGGCCCTTTTTCCGCCTCCCCCGCGAAGCCCCAGCCCATGGCCCAATTCATCTACACGATGAACCGCGTCGGCAAGATCGTGCCGCCGAAGCGGGTCATCCTCCGCGACATCTCGCTCAGCTTCTTCCCCGGTGCCAAGATCGGCGTGCTGGGCCTGAACGGCTCCGGCAAGTCGACGCTGCTGCGGATCATGGCCGGCGTGGACAAGGAGTTCGAGGGCGAGGCGCGGCCGCAGCCGGGCATCAAGATCGGGTTCCTGTCGCAGGAGCCGGAGCTCGACGCTGCCATGGACGTGCGCGGCAACGTCGAGATGGCAGTCGCCCACGTGAAGGACGCGCTGGCGAAGCTCGACGGGGTCTATGCGGCCTACGCCGAGCCGGACGCCGACTTCGACAAGATCGCCGCCGAGCAGGCGAAGCTCGAGGCGATCATCCAGGCGACTGACGGCCACAACCTCGAGCGCCAGCTCGAGGTCGCCGCCGACGCACTGCGGCTGCCGCCCTGGGACGCGGACGTCACGAAGATCTCCGGCGGCGAGCGCCGCCGGGTGGCACTTTGCCGGCTGCTGCTGTCGAAGCCGGACATGCTGTTGCTCGACGAGCCGACCAACCACCTCGATGCCGAGTCGGTGCGCTGGCTCGAGCACTACCTCGAGACCTACCCAGGCACGGTGATCGCCGTGACCCACGACCGCTACTTCCTCGACAACGTCGCCGGCTGGATCCTCGAATTGGACCGCGGCCACGGCATCCCGTGGCAGGGCAACTACTCCTCGTGGCTCGAGCAGAAGGAGGCGCGCCTGCAGGTCGAGGAGCAGCAGCAGGGCGCGCTCAAGAAGATGCTGGCCCGCGAACTCGAGTGGGTGCGCCAGAACCCGAAGGCGCGCCAGGCCAAGAGCAAGGCCCGCATGCAGCGCTTCGAGGAACTGCAGTCGCGCGAATTCCAGGAGCGCAACGAGACCAACGAGATCTACATCCCGCCGGGCCCGCGCCTCGGCGAACTGGTGATCGAGGCGAAGGGGCTGTCGAAAGCCTACGGCGAGAAACTGCTGTTCGAGAACCTGAACTTCAACCTGCCGCAGGGCGGCATCGTGGGCATCATCGGCCCGAACGGTGCGGGCAAGACCACACTGTTCCGCATCATGACCGGACAGGAGACCGCGGACTCCGGCGAGATCCGCGTCGGTCCCACCGTGCAGCTCGCCCACGTGGACCAGTCGCGCCAGTCGCTCGACGACCGGAAGACCGTCTGGCAGGAAATCTCCAACGGGCTCGACATGCTCAAGGTGGGCAGCTACGAGACGCCGTCGCGCGCCTACGTCGGCCGCTTCAACTTCCGCGGCGCGCAGCAGCAGCAGTCGATCGGCGAACTCTCCGGCGGCGAACGCAACCGCGTGCACCTCGCCAAGGTGCTCAAGTCGGGCGGCAACGTGATCCTGCTCGACGAGCCCACCAACGACCTCGACGTCGAGACGCTGCGCGCGCTCGAGGAGGCGCTGCTGTCCTTCCCTGGCTGCGCGGTGGTGATCTCGCACGACCGCTGGTTCCTCGACCGCATCGCGACCCACATCCTCGCCTTCGAGGGCAACAGCGAGGTCGTCTGGTTCGAGGGCAATTACTCCGAGTACGTCGAGGACCTGAAGCGCCGGCGCGGCGACGATGCCGAGCAGCCGCACCGCGTGCGCTACCGCTCGCTGCACGCCTGAGCCGGATACACTGCGCGGCGGAGGCAGGATGGCGACAGCCGGACAGAGTGCGGTGCTCGAGATCGACGGGACGCGGCTCACGCTCCAGGAGTTGCGCGACTTCGAGTCGCGGCGACCGCGCGTGCGCCTCGCCGAGGCCGCTCGCGGCCGCATGCAGGCCTCGGTGGAAGCGGTGGAGCGCGCGATCGCGCGCGGCGACGTCACCTACGGCATCAACACCGGCTTTGGCGCGTTTGCGAGCCGCGTGATCCCGGCCGGGCAGACCCGCCGGCTGCAGCTGAACCTCGTGCGCAGCCACGCCTGTGGCACCGGCGAGCCGCTGCCGCCGCACCTCGTGCGACGCATGCTGCTGCTGAAGGCCAATGCGCTCGCGGCGGGAAACTCAGGCGCACGGACGCTGATCGCCGACCTGCTGCTCGCGCTGCTCGACGCCGACGTGCTGCCGGTCGTGCCGGCGCAGGGCTCGGTGGGCGCCTCCGGCGACCTCGCGCCACTTGCGCACATCGGGCTCGCGCTGATCGGCGAGGGCGAGGCGATGCGCGGGGCGGAGCGGCTCGAGGGCGAGGCGGTGCCGCGCGCCGCGGGCTTCGAGCCGCTCGCGATGCAGGCCAAGGAAGGGCTCGCGCTGCTGAACGGCACGCAGCTGTCCCTCGCACTCGCGCTCGAGGGATTGTTCCAGGCGGAACGGCTGCTCGACGCCTCGATCGTCGCCGGCGCGCTGACGGTCGAGGGGTTGGCCGGCAGCCACGCACCGTTCGACGCGCGCATCCACGCGGCGAGCCGGCTGCCCGGCCAGGTCGAGGTGGCGCGCCGGCTGCGCATGCTGCTCACCGACAGCGAGATCCTCAAGAGCCACGAGCGGTGCGAGCGCGTGCAGGATCCGTATGCCGTGCGCTGCATGCCGCAGGTGTTCGGCGCCGTCGAGCACACGCTCGCGCACGCGCGCGAGGTGCTCGGCGCCGCGGTGAACGGCGTCTCGGACAACCCGCTCATCTTCGCCGACGACATCCTCTCGGGCGGCAATTTCCACGCCGAGCCGGTCGGCTTCGTGAGCGACTTCCTCGCGATCGCCGTGGCCGAGCTCGGCAGCATCTCGGAGCGTCGCATCGACCTGCTCGACCGGCGCGTGAACCCGAACCTCAACATGTTCCTCGCCAACGAGCCCGGGCTCGAATCGGGCTTCATGATGGCGCACGTCACGGCCGCGGCGCTGGTGTCGGAGAACAAGACGCTCGCCCACCCGGCCTCGGTGGACAGCCTGCCGACCTCCGCCGGCCAGGAGGACCACGTCAGCATGGCGCCGTGGGCGGGCCGCAAGCTGCTCGCCATCTGCGCCAACGTGGCCGCGGTGCTCGGCATCGAGTTGCTCGCCGCCGCGCACGCGGTGGATTCGATGCGGCCGCTCACCACGACGCCCGAGCTGCAGCGCGTGCTCGCGATGATCCGCGAGCACGTGCCGCTGCGCCGGCAGGATCACCGTCTCGACCGGGACATCGACACGCTCGCGCGCCTGGTGCGCGCCGGGACCTGCTCGCGCATGCTGGGCTGAGCGCGCATGGATGCGCCGCTGCTCGTCCTCGCCGGCTTCTCGATCGTCGCGGCGCTGATTGCCTGGAGCCGCTGGCTGTCGGGACGGCGCTGGGCCGCGGCGGGCAACCTGCTGCTGGCCCTCGTCGCGGCGCTCGCAGTCGGCACGGTCTGGCCGGTGGCCCGCCACCTCGACACCTATGAGCCCGTCGCGCGCGGGCAGGCGGTGGCTGGCGTCTTCTTCGAGCGGTCGGGGCCGCGCCGCTACCGAGCCACGCTCACGCGCCTGCCCTCCGGGCGGATGCAGGTGTTCGAGCTCGAGGGCGACGAATGGCGGCTCGAGGTGCGCGAGCTCGGCTGGACCGCGCGTGCCGCCGCGCTCGGTCTGAAGCCCGTGTACCGGCTCGAGTCGCTCGGGACACGCGCCGCGACCGACTCCGGGAAGCCCGCGTCGGTCGCGTTCGCGCTGGCTGAACCAAGTGGCACCGACCTCTGGACGCGCGCGGCGCCGGACTCGAACTGGTCCAGCATCGTGGTCCGAAGCGAGCGCGCGAGCCCCTGGCGGCCGATGTCCGACGGTGCGCGCTTCGAAGTCCGTCTCGACGGCGACGCCCTCGTGGTGGAGAAGCGCGGCAGGACCGCGGGACGGGACCGCCCCGACGGCGCCTGAGCGTTGCACCACCGAGCCGCGCATCGGCTACACTCGGCGCGGTCCACCCGCCGCGAACCCGCCCATGTCCGTGTACGTCGACGCCAACAGCCGCCTGCATCACGATCAGGAACGCAGCCTGGCGCTGAACTGCCCGCACTGCCAGGTGTTCTCGCACGTCACTGCCGTGTCCGTGCCGCAGTTCGCCGAGCTCAGCGCGGCTCGGCCGACGCACGTGGGAATCGTCTACCGCTGCGATGCCTGCAACGCGCCGGTGTTCCTGCGCTTCGCCGTGAAGATCTACGGCAGCAGCCGCGTCGAGCTGGCGAGCAACTTCGTCGAGCTCGAGCGCGCACGCGAGAAGTTCAATTTCACCTACCTGCCCGAGGACAGCGAGAAGCTGTTCCGGGAGGCGCTCGCCTGCTACTCGGCAGGCCAGTTCAACGCCTTCGCCTCGATGTGCCGGCGTACCACGCAGACCCTGATCCGCGACCTCGGCGAGAACGGTCGAATGCGGATCTTCAACCAGCTCGCGGAGGCTCGCGAGATGGCGGAGATCGACGCCGAGACCTTCGCCGCGGTCAAGAAGGTGCTGTTCGGCAGCGACGCCGATCCCTGGCCCTCGATGCCGGAGATCGGCTCCTACGAGGCGGGCGTGCTGCTCGAGCTCGTCAAGGACGTGCTCTACGAGGCATACGTGCGCAAGGGAAAGCTGCAGCAGTCGATGATGGTCCGGCGCTTCTTCGCCGAGGAGTCCATCGACAAGATCACCCAGATCGGTCGGGCCGCCGGCGCGGAGTGATCCCGCGCCGGGCCCGCCGCCCGGCAGGCTGCGCCCAGCGCTCAGCCCACCCAGACCCGTGCGTTGCGGAACATCCGCAACCACCCGCCGTCCTCGCCCCACTCCTCCGGCCGCCACGAGTTCTGCACGCTGCGGAACACGCGCTCGGGGTGCGGCATGAGGATCGTCGCGCGGCCGTCCCGGCTGGTGAGGCCGGTGATGCCCTGCGGGGAGCCGTTGGGGTTGGCCGGGTAACCCTCCGCGGGACGGCCGAAGTTGTCGACGAAGCGCAGGCTCACGAGCCCGCTCGCCGCGCAGGCCGCGAAGGCAGCGTCGTCGGCGAACTCAGCGCGGCCCTCGCCGTGCGCCACCGCGATCGGCAGCACGGAGCCGGCCATGCCGGCGAAGAACACCGACGGCGTCGGCAGCACCTCGACGAGCCCCACGCGGCCCTCGAACTGCTCCGAGCGGTTGCGCACGAAGCGCGGCCAGTGCGACGCGCCCGGCACGAGCGAGCGCAGTGCCGAGAGCATCTGGCAACCGTTGCACACGCCGAGCGTGAAGGTCGCGGGGTTGGCGAAGTACGCCGCGAACTGCTCGCGCAGCCCCGGGTTGAACAGGATCGATTTCGCCCAGCCCTCGCCCGCGCCGAGCACGTCGCCGTAGGAGAATCCGCCGCAGGCGACCAGGCCGCGGAACTCCTCGAGGCGCCGGCGGCCCGCGATCAGGTCGGTCATGTGCACGTCGAGCGCCTCGAAGCCGGCGCGGTGGAAGACCGCCGCCATCTCGACCTGGCTGTTGACGCCCTGCTCCCGCAGGATCGCGACGCGCGGGCGTACGCCGGTGCGCACGTATGGCGCCGCGACGTCTTCCGACGGGTCGTAGGCGAGACGCGCCGACAGCCCCGGGTCGAGCGGATCCGTGGCGCGCGCGTACTCCTCGCGCGCGCAGTCGGGGTGGTCACGCAGCGACTGCATGAGGAAGCTCGTCTCCGACCAGGCCTCCCGCAGCTCCGTGCGCGTGGCCACGAACAGCTCGGCCTCCGCCCCGACGATGCGCACGACGTCGTCCGGCGCAACGCGGCCGACCACACGGGCGAGCGGGCCGAGGCCCGACTGCTGCAGCACGGTGAGTACGGCCTCGAGGTCGGTGTCGCGCACCTGCAGCAGCGCACCGAGTTCCTCGGCGAACAGCTCGGCCACGATCCGGCCCGGCTCCGTCCCCTCGACGTCGAGTTCGATGCCGCAGCGGCCGGCGAAGGCCATCTCGACGGCCGTGACGAACAGGCCGCCGTCGGAGCGGTCGTGATACGCGAGCACGAGGTCGTCGGCACGCAGCCGCGCGAGCGCCTCGAAGAACCCGCGCAGCCGACGCGGGTCGTCGCAGTCCGGGGCGTGGCGGCCGACGCGCCCGTAGACCTGCGCGAGGCAGGAGCCGCCGAGCCGGTTGCGACCGCCGCCGAGGTCCACCAGCACCAGCAGCGTCGGTCCGCGGTCGGTGCGCAGCTGCGGCGTGAGCGTGCGGCGCACGTCCGCCACGGGCGCAAAGGCCGAGACGATCAACGACACCGGCGCCACGACCCTGCGATCCTCACCGCCCTCGCGCCACGCGGTCTTCATGGACAGCGAATCCTTGCCGACCGGGATCGCGATGCCGAGCGCGGGACAGAGCTCCTCGCCCACGGTGCGCACCGTGTCGTAGAGGTCGGCATCCTCGCCGGGCTCGCCACAGGCTGCCATCCAGTTGGCGGACAGGCGGATGTCCTCGATGCGCGCAATGTCCGCGGCGGCGATGTTGGTCACGGCCTCGGCGACCGCCATGCGGCCGGCGGCCGCGGCGTCGAGCAGCGCGAGCGGCGTGCGCTCGCCCATGGCCATCGCCTCGCCGTGGTTCGAGAAATGGTCGCTGATCGTGACGGCGACGTCGCTCACCGGCACCTGCCAGGGACCGACCATCGGGTCGCGGCTGATCAGGCCGCCCACGGAACGGTCGCCGATGGCGACCAGGAAGGTCTTGTCCGCGATCGTCGGCAGCCGCAGCAGGCGCAGGATCGCCTCGCGCAGGTCCACCCGGGCGGGATCGAAGTCGTCCGCCGCGTGCGGCAGACGACGCACGTCGCGCGTCATGCGCGGCGGCTTGCCGAGCAGCGTCGCGAGCGACATGTCCACCGCCACGTTGCCGAACAGCGGATCCTCGACGCGCAGCCGGCCGTCGTCCGTCACTGCGCCGATCACGGCGAACGGGCAGCGCTCGCGCTCGCACAGCGCGCCGAAGGCCGCGAGCTGCGCCGCGGCGACGATCAGCACGTAGCGCTCCTGCGCCTCGTTGCACCAGATCTCGAGCGGCGACATGCCGGGCTCGTCGCTCGGCACGCGACGCAGGTCCACGCGGCCGCCGCAGTTGCCCTGCGCCACCGACTCGGGCACGGCGTTCGAGAGCCCGCCGGCCCCGACGTCGTGAATCAGCAGGATCGGATTGTCGGCGTCGAGCGTCCAGCACGCGTCGATCACTTCCTGGGCACGACGCTGCATCTCGGGGTTGCCGCGCTGCACCGAGGCGAAATCGAGGTCGGCGGCGCTCGCGCCGGCGCCGACCGAGGAGGCGGCGCCGCCGCCGAGCCCGATGAGCATCGCGGGGCCACCGAGCACCACGATCTTCGCGCCGGGCACGATGGGCGACTTCTCGACGTGCTGGCGGCGGATGTTGCCGAGGCCACCGGCGATCATGATCGGCTTGTGGTAGCCGCGCAGCGACGAGCGCCCGGCCGACTCGACGCGCTGCTCGAAGGTGCGGAAGTAGCCGTAGATGTTGGGGCGCCCGAACTCGTTGTTGAACGACGCGGCCCCGATCGGACCCTCGAGCATGATCTGCAGGGCCGGGGCGATGCGCTCCGGGCGACCCAGGTCCTGCTCCCACGGCTGCACGGCGCCCGGGATGCGGAGGTTCGAGACGCTGAACCCGACCAGCCCGGCCTTGGGCTTGGCCCCGCGACCGGTGGCGCCCTCGTCGCGAATCTCGCCCCCCGACCCCGTGGCCGCACCCGGGAAGGGCGAGATCGCGGTCGGGTGGTTGTGCGTCTCGACCTTCATCAGGATGTCGACCGGCTCGTCGACGGCCGCATAGGCGCCACCGCCCGCCGGCGCGAACCAGCGACGCCCGTGCCAGCCCTCGATCACCGATGCGTTGTCGCGGTAGGCCGAGAGCACGCCGCGCGGGTTGCGCTCGTGCGTGTTGCGGATCATCCCGAACAGCGACTTCTCGCTGCGCTCGCCATCGACGATCCAGTCGGCGTTGAAGATCTTGTGCCGGCAGTGCTCGGAGTTCGCCTGCGCAAACATCATCAGCTCGATGTCGGTCGGATCGCGGCCGAGCTCACGGAACGCCGACTCGAGGTACGCGATCTCGTCGGCCGAGAGCGCCAGCCCGAGCGAGGCATTGGCGTCCTCGAGCGACGCCCGGCCCCGTGCGAGCAGCGGCACAGTCGCGAGCGGCCTGGGCTGCGCGTGGCTGAAGAGACCCTCCGCGGCGGCCGCGTCGGGCAGCACGCTCTCGGTCATGCGGTCGTGGACGAGCGCCCCGAGCGCCTGCCACTGCGCGTCGGTGAGCGGCAGCGCACCCTCGCACGTACCAGGCGATGCCGCGCTCGATGCGGCGCACGGCCTGGAGTCCGCAGACGTGGGCGATGTCGGTGGCCTTGCTCGACCACGGCGAGACCGTGCCGAAACGCGGCACCACGAGCAGCGGCGTGCCGGCGGGCGCGCCGGCGGCCGTGGCCGGACCGTAGCGCAGCAGCGATTCGAGCACGTCGCGCTCGTGGGCGGCGAGCTCGCGCGCAAGGTCCACGAAGTGCAGGTAGCGCGAGTCGAGCGCGGTGACGTGGGGAACGCGTTCGCGGACCGCCGCCAGCAGCTTGGCGAGCCGGAAATCGGAGACCGCGGGAGCGCCGCTGAGAGTGAGCATGTGGAGGCCGCCGCCGGTCTGGCAGGGGCGCCGGATCATACCGGAGCGGGTGTCCGCCGGCCAGCCGACGGGCGCGCTACTTGCCGCGCGGACCGGGCTCGCCGGGCGTGTAGAGCGGGACCGGGAACGGCGTGACGTTCGAGGTGTCGGCAGAGACGACCTTGCTGACGCCGCCCTTGCGCACCTCGTCGATGCGGATCACGGAGTGCAGCGGCAGGAAGGTGCGCTTCACACCCTCGAACTCGGCCTTGATGCGCTCCTCCGAGGGGTCCACCACCACCGCCGAGCGCTCGCCGAACACGAGTTCCTCGACCTCCACGAAGCCGAACAGGGCGCCGTGCCCCACCTTGCGGGCGTAGATCTCGTAGACCTTGCCCTGCGCGTGGAACACGACCTTGTAGAGATGGCTGGCCGCCATGTGAGACGCATGCGCTTGCGGAGTGGGTCGGGCCATATTACAAGGGTGCCGCAACCATGGCCATCAAGCTGCGCGTCATCAGCGACCAGTATCGCGAGCTCGGCGAGCACCGCGCCCGCGTGTTCGGCGTGAACGGCGGGACCATCGGCCGTGCGCCGGATAACGACTGGGTGCTGCCCGACCCGAAGCGCATCGTCTCCGGGCACCACTGCGAGATCGAGTACCGCAATGGCACCTATTGGCTGCGCGACACGAGCACCAACGGCGTGTACGTCAACGACGCCGAGGAGCCGGTCTCCGCCAGCGGACCGGTCGAACTGCACGACGGCGACCGGCTGCGCCTCGGCGACTTCGATCTGGTGGTGACCGTGGATGCGCGCATCGACTTCCTGCCGGCTGCGCACGAGGAGCATTCGGCCGCGAGGCACCTCGACTCGGGCATCGGCGCGGACCTCGACGTGGACAGCCTGTTCCGGCAGCCGGATCCGGATCCCTCCGGGTCGGTCTCGATCCGCAACGCGTTCGGGCTGAAGTTGCCGCGCGAATCGACCCCGAAGCGCCTGGGCGTAGGCCGCACCGGACTCGTCAGGCCGCGGGGCACCCCGCCGGCACAGCACGGGGCGGTGCCGCCCACCGCCGGGGAGCCGGAGGAGAGCCCGTCGGACACTCCGCCCGACTCCCCCGGCTCGCCGGACTGGGCGCTCAGCACCCGCGCCATCACCCGCCAGGAACTCGCCGACGCGATGGCGCGGCGACAGGGCCGGATCGCCGCGCGCCAGCAGGTGCAGCCGTTTCATCAGCAGGCCTCCACCTGGACGGACCTGCGCACGGCCGTGCAGGCTTTCTGCCGCGGTGCCGGCGTCGACCCCGCGGCGCTCTCCCCCGAAGCGCAGTCGATGCTGCCGCTGGTCGCTGGCCAGTTGCTGCGCGAGTCCGTCGTGGGCCTGAACGACCTCGCGCAGGCGCGCGCCCAGTCCGCGCCGGCACAGTCCGTCGCGCCCGCCGTCGGCAGCAATCCGCTGCGCACGTCCTCGGGCGTCGAGGAAGCGCTGCTGCGCCTGTTCGAGTCGCACGGCCGGGTACAGGGCGGGCCGGTCGATGCGCTGCGCGACGTGCTGCAGGAAGCCCGGGACCACGAAGCCGCGATGCAGGCGGGCCTGCACGCCGGCCTCGAGGCCGTGCTCGGCCAGCTCGCGCCGGAGAGCATCCAGGAGCAGTTCGACGAGGGCCGGGCGCGCGCACTCGCACCGGGGCAGGACCCGCTGCCGAAGTACTGGGAGCTCTACGCCGACCTGCACCGCATGCTCGTACAGAACTCGGTCGACGGCCTGCCGCGCCCCTTTGCAGAGGCCTTCGCGCAGGCCTACGCCGCAACGCGCGAGGACCTGCGCGCCGGGCGGCGCGAGCGCGACCCGGGCGGCTGACCCCCCAACGAAAGAGGCCGGCGAGATCTCCCCGCCGGCCTCGAAGCATCACGAAGAACCGCCGCAGCGGTCCCCGCTCAAACGCAGGTCACTCCACCGCGATGGTCTCAGGCAGCACCTCGCGAACCGGCAGCGCTTCCTGCGGCGCGTCCGCCGAGAGCCCGGCGGCAAAGGTTGCCGTGAGCGTGTAGTTCGCAACCGCACCGTTGAACCCATCGACCACGATGTAGTAGGTGCCCGGCGCCTGGCCCGACGCAGACGCCGTCGAGTTGCCGCAGGCGAGCATCTGGCCGTTCTGCAGGTCCGCGGAACCGGTCTTGCGCAGGATCGCCACGTCCACGTCGTTGCTGATGGTCGGATGCACCGACCCGATGGCCGACAGCGTCGCGGTGATCTTGCCGTTCGCGACCGTCGTGACCTTGTACAGCTTCTCGAGACCCCTCGACGCGTTCATGAACGCGACACAACCGGTGGGATCGGGCACTCCAGGCGCCATCGCGTAATTGTCCCAGTACGAACGACCCTTGTCGGTGGTCTGTGCCGCCTTGGCCACGCCCAGCGTCAGGCTCGTCACGCCGGTCGCTGCAGTCAGCGTGTCCGACGTCGAGAGGTTCCACGCGAGGCCGGCGTAGGTGTCGGTATTCGCGTCGAACCGCCACCTGACGATCCGGATCTTGTAGACGCCGGTGACCAGGGTCTTGAAGTCGACCACTTCGGCGGAACCGGCCACGTATCCGGAGTACTTGACCAGCGCACCGCTCGGATCATAGAGCGCGAGATCCAGGTCGGCGTTCAGCACGTCGCTGGCGCAGGTCTGGGTCGCCGTGCCGAGGTTGCCGCAGGTCGCGGTCGAGTCCCACGCCAGCACGAAGCGCACGTTCTTGTTCTTGCTGATGGTGACCGGATACTCGATGAAGCCCGCCGGGAACGAGGCCGGCGTCAGGTACTGGAACTTCCAGTTGCCCGGCGTGACGACGTTCTTGATGGTCTGGTAGGCGTTGATCGCCCCGGCGCCGTCGCGGCAGTCGCCCGGGGTCGGCGAGGTGGGGCAGTCACCGATGCTGGCTCCGTCGACGATGTTGTGCGTCGCGCCGGCCATCACGACCGCCTTGATCGCCTCGGCCTTGGCGCGCAGCGCCGGCTCCTCGGCCACCGCGAGCGCGACCACCGCCGAGACGTCCGGCGCCGAGAAGCTCGTGCCGCAGGTCGAGTCGGTCGCCAGGTTGTTGAGTGCCCGTCGTGTCCGTGCCGAAGCAGACTCCGGCCGATCACCTGTCCGCCCATCGCCATCAGGTCCGGCTTCTCGTAGCGGACACCGCTCACCGGGTCGAGCGGATTCCTGTACGAGGAGAACACCGAGATCGCGTCGTCCGACTGGCCGCCCGTGTTGTTGTCGAAGTAGGAGCCGACCGAGATCGTGTTCCAGCCGAGGCTCGGCGAGAGCACGAAGTTCGTGTCGTTGCCCGAGGAGATCACGATCGGGACGCCGAAGTTCTTGACGAGGTGGTCCACCCAGGCGGTGAAGAACGTCTGTCCGCCACCGCTCCCACCACCCCAGCTCATGTTGATCGCGTCCGCGCCCGAGCGGATTGCCCAGCCGGCAGAGTTCACGATGTTCTGGGCGTTGGCGAAACTCTGGAAGTTCGCCGACAGGATTTCGCTGATGCCGAAGGCCCCACCGCGCCGCCAGTTGTGCGTCGAGGCGATCACGCCGGCGACGTTGGTGGCATGGCTGCCCACGTTCGGAGTGCCCGGGTTCCAGTAGGTGACGGGACGCGGCCCGCTGTGGAGGAACTGGTTCAGGAACACGCCGTCGTCCTCGTGCACCGCGATCGCGCGCACCGCCGCCGTTGGCACTGGTCCAGATGTTGGCGAAGCGGTCCGCGGTGGCCGAGTCGTCGTTCAGTCGCATCAGGTTCTTCGGCACCTCCTGGATCGCCATCACGTCGGCGCGCCGGGCGAGCGCGCGGATCTGATCCGCGTTCAGGTCGGCGAAGAATACCGGTGCAAGGTCCGCCGTCGTCACGATCGCGCCGAGGTTGCGGGCGAAGTCCGCCGCCGGCGACACCGCATCACCGGTCACCGCCTGCAAGGCCACGAGATCGGGCGACCTGCCGCCTCCACCACGGCCCAGTTGGCTCATGGCTTCCTGGCGGGTCCACACTGCCACGGGCAGGCGAGCGGAGGGATTGGCCGCCATGCGCTCGTACAGCGCGGGTTCGATGGTGCCGTACTTGCGCAGTCGCGCCTGCGCTTCGTTCGCCACGAGGTCGGCGTGCTCGACCGGCATGCCGCTCGCCGCATCCACCGTGGCGCCGTAGACCGCCCCGTCCGTGGTATAGAACTTGAAGATGGTGAATCGGGCGCCGGTCAGAGGCAGGTATCCCTGCTCGGCCGCACCGAGCTTCAGCGCATCCGCCCCAACGCCGTTCTGGCTTGCCACGTGCCGCCGGGCCGCGCCTTCGAGATCACCGGCGAGGGCACCCCCTGCCACCAGCGTCGAGGCGATCGCCGCCGTTACCGCGACCCTGAGGACCGTCGAGTATTTCCAGCTGCTCATGTCGTATTCCCTCTTTCCTGTTGACCAACAGTCGCGCGCAGACGAAAAAGCCCGCCCGCCCCCTGCTCCGGCCCGCTTGAAACGGACCGGCGTCGTTGAAGAGATGAATTGGAAATCGGAACGACCATGGTCGAGTCTCCCGACGCGCTCCTTGCGCGGACCTGCTGCCTGCTCGGGCAGTATCAGGGGGAGTTCCACGGTCCCGATTACTCGCTTATGTAATGAAGCGCAAGTTGCCTTGCGCCGAATCCGACTGACAAATGTATGTCGCCGCGGTGCAGCGGCAGGGAACCCCATGGGCCCGTGGGCCCACGGGGTTCAGCTTCCGGACGGAGTCCGGATGAGGCGCACGCTCAGTGGTGCGTCGACATCGCGCTCTTGCCGAGCTTCTGGCGAGGCTTGACCGTGATCAGGTAGGTCACGTTCAGCGCGAATCCGCTCGAGGCAAACCCACCTGCGAAGCGAATCGTGTGCTTGCCAACCGAGAGCGGCGGCAGCAGCGCCCAGTAGCCGTCCACGACACATTCATGCGGGCCGGCATTCACGGGAAAGCCGAAGTAGACGAACAGATTGTCGACCGGCAGCACGCAATTCCCCACGGTGCTCGGCACGCGGAACGTCCGGGGTCACGGCGTAGGACTTCCCGTCGATCTCGAGCACGAGGTTCTGGGACGTGTCGACGTCGACCGCGAGCACGGCGCGCGCGTACGCTTCCTGCGCATCCGACCACGGTGGATCACCCAGTTCCGGCGTGTTGACCCAGAACGAGTTCACGATCGGGAAGAACAGCGCCGTGCCCGTCGGCACGGTGAGCGACCGCGTCGCCGCCCCACCGCTCGTTCCCGCCAGGTACCAGACCTTGCCGGACTGCCCCATCGCGCCGTAGCTGCCGTCCGTGTCGAGGATCGGATTGGTCGGGGCGGGTGCCGCCAGGGCCCATTCCAGCCAACCTGTGGCGTGTTCGTCGTAGCCCTTGCCGAACGCATGTGAATTCGGCGGCAGCGGTCCGGAACCCGCTTGAGCCAGACCCGCCGCCGCTGCCAGCAACAGCGCCAGGCCGCCGGACAGAGAAATCCGTGAGTATCTCCGTTTCATGTTCATTTCCCTCTGACTTGATGAAGTTCCATGTCGGACCGACTGGATCAGTCGGCCTCCCCCTCCAGCGCCCGCCCGTTGCGCACGGGCCGACGTCACTGAAGACATCCATCAATCGTGATTCGATTCCCCCGATCGCCGTCTCCGCGCGGCGCCGCTGCCTTCGACGGCAACGCCGCACGAAGTGCGGTTCGAGTTCGTGTACTCCCCGGCGCGTCGTATCGCAAGGAGTTGCCAGGAAACAATGTATGACGAATGTATGCTGCCGCGACGCAGCACGGACGCCGCTCGCGCCCGCGCAGTGAGACGCGCAATGAGAGACGCCCAGAAACAGAAACCCCGGCACGGTGCCGGGGTCCCTGTGTCACTGGCGATGACCGCTCAGCAGGTCTTGCGTCGTCTGCTCATGCCGAGACCGGCGAGGCCGAGGCCGAACAGTGCCAGCGAGCCCGGCTCCGGAACGTCGTGCGTGAACACCAACTGCGAGATGAAGGTGTGCCACGTCGCACGGACCAGCGGCGCGGCAGGCGTGCCATAGTCGGACCACTCGGCTGCGTACTCGCCGATCATCCAGAAGCTGCGGTGGTCGAGCGGGTCGATGGTCACCGCCGCGTAGTCGCCCCAGCGCTGGCGGCAGACCTGGTCGATCGACGTGCGGGGGCCGCAGCGATAGTCGCTGACGTCGCTGACGCGCAGCAGGAACTCGCTGCCGAGCGGCGACAGCAGCCCCGCGCCGTCGAGCGTGTACGCCTGCGCCATGAAGCTGATGCGGCCGTCCGGCAGCCCGTCGAGGTTGGCGTCGTCGGTCTGGAAGCCCGAGCGGTTGTAGCTGATCACGGCCTGGCCGTGCTCGTTGACCGCGATCGCGCCCTGGTAGTAGTCGTAGTCGCCGCCGCCGATCGTGCCCGACTGCAGCAGCGCGCCGCTGGCGGCATCGAGCACGTACCACCTCAGTTCGGTGTACGCCTGGGCCGCCGGTACGCCCGTCGGCGTGACGGTCTGAATGCCATAGACCTTGCCGTTGACCTCGTACACGTTGGCCGAGATCCGGTCGTCGAGCGTGTCGACGAGCCGGGTTCCGTCCGGTTGGCGGCCGCGGTTATTGAACGTGTAGCCCTGCACGTTCACGTCGGTGACGGCCGACTGCGTGGCGCCCGGTCCGTCCACGCCGTCGAGCGTGTAGAAAAGGATGTCGAACTGGTCGCGGCTGACGGTCATGACCGAGGTCTGGGCGTCCGGGTTGCCCTGCCAGTTGACCGCGCCCTGGATCGCGAAGCCGCGATCCGGCCCCGCCACGGGTGCCGTGAAGGCGGTCATGTTCTCGATCGAAGGCACGCCGTCGAACAGGTCGGCCTTGGGAATCGAGAACAGGCTGGTCCCGCTGAAGTTCGGCGTGAAGTTGTTGGTGGCGATGTAGACGGCCTTGTCGTCCATGGCGAGCGTCGGGTAGTCGGCCGCACCGGTGGCGAGCGCCGGGATCTTGGTGGTCCGCCAGGTCCCGAGCGCGTCGGAGGTATCGGACACCGCGACGCAGACCTCGTTGACGTTCTGGCAGAAGCCGCTCATGAGCCAGCGATTCGTGTAGAGGTCGAACAGCACGCGCTGGTCGCCGCTCGAACCGTTCTGCCCGTTGCGCGTCCAGAACGCGTTCGCGCCCTCGCGCTTGAGCACCGCGCCGTTGCTGCGGTCATAGACCGTGATGCTGCCGTTGGTCGTCTCCAGGAACTGCGTCGTGCCGATCGCGCCCATGGTGTCGGGCGGCCGGAACGCGCCGTCGAGGAAGAAGTTGTCGAACTGGGAAGTGCCCTCGAACATCGTGCCGAGCTGGACGCTCGACGCCTGCGCCGACCCGGCGATCAGCGCGATACTCGCCGCGAGAGCCAGCTCGCGCCGCCGCCGGGATTTCGCCGCGTGCCCGGACCAGAAAGTAGTCGTCATCGGATGCTCCTTGTGTCTGAGTTCGCTTGGGTCGGGATGCCCTCACAGGGAGCCCCCGTTGGCCTGCCGGGACGCGCTCCGCCTGCAAGAGCGAGGCGCGTTCCTGGGCACCCGATCCAGAACGATGCAAGTGGCATGCCCGGTCCGCGAAGCGATCAGATTCAGTGACTTGGCGCGCAATGACGCGGCTGCCTGTAAAGCAAGCCGACGGGTCGGAGGCGGATTACGTCGCATGGCAGTCGTCCCCGGCTCGAGGCCGGACTGGCACTCGACGTCCCGCTCAGCACTTGTGGCGTTGCTGCCCGCCGATGGCGGCTGTGACACGGCGTGGCGGAGAGGGAGGGATTCGAACCCTCGGTCCCCTTGCGGGGACGCCGGTTTTCAAGACCGGTGCAATCAACCGCTCTGCCACCTCTCCGTGGCCCGCATTCTAGCGAGGCGGCCCCGCTACGCGTCGATGAACTCCGCCCCGCCCATGTAGGGCCGCAGCACGTCCGGCACGCGCACGCTGCCGTCCGCCTGCTGGTAGTTCTCGAGCACCGCGACCAGCGCGCGGCCGACCGCGACGCCGGAGCCGTTGAGCGTGTGCACGGGCTCGGGCTTGCCGGTCGCGGGGTTGCGCCAGCGCGCCTGCATGCGCCGCGCCTGGAAGGCCTCGCAGTTGCTGCACGAGGAGATCTCGCGATAGGCGTTCTGTCCCGGCAGCCACACCTCGAGGTCGTAGGTCCTGGAGCTGCCGAAGCCCACGTCGCCCGCGCACAGCGCCACGACACGGTACGGCAGCCCGAGCCCCTGCAGCACCTGCTCGGCGTGGCCGGTGAGTTCCTCGAGCGCCGCGTCAGAGTCCTCGGGCCGCACGATGTGCACCAGTTCGACCTTCTCGAACTGGTGCTGGCGGATCATGCCGCGCGTGTCCTTGCCGTAAGAGCCGGCCTCGGAACGGAAGCACGGCGTGTGCGCGGCGTAGCGTCGCGGCAGCGTGTTCGCCTCGAGAATGCTCTCGCGCACGAGGTTGGTCACCGGCACCTCCGCCGTCGGGATCAGGAAAAACTCCTGCTCGCCCGAGGCGACGCGGAACAGGTCCGCCTCGAACTTCGGCAGTTGCCCGGTGCCCACCAGCGCCTGCCGCGAGACGAGGTACGGCGCATACACCTCGGTGTAGCCGTGCTTCGAAGTGTGCAGGTCGAGCATGTACTGGATCAGCGCGCGATGCAGGCGCGCCAGGCTGCCCCTGAGCACCACGAAACGCGCGCCGGAGATTTTTCCGGCAGCCTCGAAGTCCATCATCGCGAGCTGCTCGCCGATGGCGACGTGGTCGAGCGGCGCGAAGTCGAACGCGCGCGGCGTGCCCCAGCGGCGCAGCTCGACGTTGGCCGTCTCGTCGCGGCCGTCGGGGACGCTCTGGTGCAGGGTGTTCGGCAGTCCGAGCACCAGTTCGTCGAACTCTGCGGAGGCGGCCGACTGCTCCTTCTCGAGCCCCTCGAGGCGGCGCGCCAGCGCCTCGCCCTCGGCGATCAGCGGCAGCACGTCCTCGCCCCGGCCCTTCGCCATGCCGACCTTCTTGGCGTGGGCGTTGCGCGCGGCACGCGTCTCGTCGGCCGCCACCTGCGCGGCCTTGCGCCGCTCCTCCAGCGCGCGGAAGCGGGACACGTCGAGCGCAAAGCCACGGCGCGCGAGATTGCGCGCGATCGCGTCGGGGTCGGAGCGGAGCAGCTTCGTGTCGAGCATCGGTCGGGTCCCATGAGTCCCGGCAGGCGAGCCGGGCCGCGAATTGTACGGGATGCCGGCGATGGCCTCACCCGCGGTCGGTCCGCTACAGTCCGACCCCATGGTCTCCGGGTTGTTCCTCTCCGTGCTCGCGGTCAGCTACCTCGCGCTGCTGTTCGCGGTGGCGTTCTACGGGGAGCGCAAGTCGATCTACCCGGGACGTGCGCGCCTGCGCCCCTACATCTACGCGCTCGCGCTCGGCGTCTACTGCACGACCTGGACCTTCTTCGGCGCGGTGGGCACGGCGGTCCGCGACGGCTGGTCGTACCTGCCGATCTACCTCGGTCCCGCGCTGGTGTTCCTCGTCGGCACGCCGTTCCTGGTGCGGCTCGTGTCCGTGGCCCGGGCGCACAACGTCACCTCGATCGCCGACTTCGTCTCCTCGCGCTTCGGCAAGAGCCCCGCGCTCGCCGCGCTGGTCGCCGTGATCGCGCTCACCGCGGCCATGCCGTATCTGTCGCTGCAGTACCAGGCAGTCGGCGCGAGCATCGACGTGCTGACGGGCTCCGACGGCACGCACCCGGTCTGGTACGCCGACACGGCGCTGTGGGTGGCGATGCTCATGGCGCTGTTCGCGGTGCTGTTCGGCACGCGGCGCCTCGACGCGACCGAGCACCACGAGGGCGTCATGCTCGCCATCGCGTTCGAATCGATCGTGAAACTGCTTGCCTTCGTCGCGGTGGGCGTTTTCGCGCTTCTGCACCTCGACGACGCACCGCCGATCGACGCCACGCGCCTGGGCAGCCTCGAGCAGTTCGCGAGCCCCTCCTTTGCCGCCTCGACGATGCTCGCTGCGGCCGCGATCGTCTGCCTGCCACGCCAGTTCCTGGTGGGCGTGGTCGAGTGCGCCGACCCGGCGGACCTGCGCAAGGCGCGCTGGCTGTTCCCGGCGTACCTGGCGGTGTTCAGCCTCTGCGTCGTGCCGGTGGCACTTGCGGGCCTCGGCTCGGCAGCGGGCGCGAGTGAGCGTCCCGACGCACTGGTGCTCACGCTGCCGATGTCTCACGGCGCGACCGGGCTCGCGATTCTCGCGTTCCTCGGCGGACTCTCGGCGGCCACGGCCATGGTGGTGGTCTCGAGCATCGCGCTCGCGACGATGATCACCAACGACCTCGTCATGCCCGCGCTGTGGCGCAGCCGCTGGCTCGGACCCGACACTGGCGCCGACGTCGGCCGGCTGGTGCTGTGGCTACGCCGCGCGGCCATCGTGCTGCTCGCCGTGCTCGCCCATGCCTACCACCGCAGCACGGGCTCGCCCGCGAGCCTCGCCTCCATTGGCCTGCTCGCCTTCGCGGCGGTCGCGCAGTTCGCGCCGGCGATCCTCGCCGGCCTCTACTGGCGCGGCGCGACGCGCGAGGGCGTGTTCTGGGGCCTGGCTGGCGGCTTCGTGGTGTGGATCTACACGCTGCTGCTGCCGACGCTCGGCACGGGACCCTTCGTCGGCACGCCGCTGCTGGCCGGCGCCGCGCTGGCCGCCGGCGTGAACGTGCTGCTGCTCGTATTGGTGTCGCGGCTTCGCGGCGTGTCGCTGCGCGAGCGCATGACGGCGACGGCGTTCCTGCGCGGTGCGCTGCCCGTGCCGGGCGTTGCCGACGCGGGCGGCGCGCGCGTCGGCGACCTGCTCGCGGTCACCGAGCGCATCCTCGGCACGGCGACCGCCGAGGAGGCGCTGCGTGACTACTGTGCCCAGGCGGGCCGCCCGATCCCGCGTCCGTCGGAGCCCGCCGACCGCGGTCTGCTGCAGTCCATGGAGCGGGTGCTGGCGGGCGCGATCGGCGCGTCCTCCGCGCGGCTCATGTTCACGCATGCGCTGCGTGGCCGCGGCATCGCGGCCGAAGACGTGGCCGAAATCCTCGACGAGACCTCGCAGGAACTGCGCTTCAGCCGCCAGCTGCTGCAGGCCACGATGGAGAACGTCTCCCAGGGCATCGCGGTGGCAGACCCGGAAGCGCGCATCGTGGCCTGGAACCGCCGCTACCTCGAGATGTTCAGCTACCCCGAGGGCATGGTGTACGTCGGGCGCCCGGTCGCCGACCTGATCCGCTGGAACGCGGCGCGCGGCGAGTTCGGCGACACCGACCCCGAGGAGCAGGTCGACAAGCGCCTCGCGCACATGCGCGCCGGGCACGCCTACGTGATCCAGCGCACACGCCGCAGCGGCCGCGTCTACGAGATCCGCGGCCAGCCCATGCCCGACGGCGGCTACGTCACCACCTTTACCGACGTCACCGCGTACAAGCAGACCGAGCAGGCGCTGCGCGAGGCGACGCTCACGCTGGAGCAGCGGGTCGCGGCGCGCACGCAGCAGCTCGAGACTGCGCTCGAGGCGCAGCAGGCGGCGAAGCGCCTCGCCGAGGAGGCGAACGCCACGAAGACGCGCTTCGTGGCCGCCGCGAGCCATGACCTGCTGCAGCCGCTCAACGCCGCGCGCCTGTTCGCCTCCGCGCTCGAGGAGCGTTCCGACGACGCCGAGGTGAAGACCCTCGCCGCACGCATCGACAGCTCGATGCGCGCCGCCGAGGAGGTGCTCGACGACATGCTCGACATCGCTCGGCTCGAGAGCGGCGCGATGCGCAGCGAGATCGCGGACTTCGCGCTCGCCGAGGTGTTCGAGGGGCTGGAGCGGCAGTTCGCGCCGCTGGCCCAGCGGCGCGGCCTGCGCCTGCGCGTGACGCGGCCCGCCAGCCGCGTGAGCAGCGACCGGGTGCTGCTGCGGCGGGTGCTGCAGAACCTGATCTCGAACGCACTGCGCTACACGCAGCGCGGCGGCGTGCTGGTCGCCTGCCGGCGACGCACCGCCCACGTCGTGATCGAGGTCTGGGACACCGGGCCCGGCATCGCCGAGCAGCACCAGCGGGCGATCTTCGACGAGTTCCGCCGCCTCGATCGCGTCTCGCCCTGGGGCGAGCAGGGCCTCGGACTCGGCCTCTCGATCTGCGATCGCATCGCGCGTCTGCTCGGGTTGCAGCTCGAGTTGCGCTCAGTGCCGGGCCGCGGCTCGGTGTTCCGCGTGCGCGTCCCGGTCGCCCTCGCGGCGGAGACGCCGCCGGTGGTGTCGACGCCGGAGCCCTTGGCTGCGCCGTCGAGCCTGGTGGGCATCCGGGTGCTGTGCGTGGACAACGAGCCCGAGATCCTCGCCGGCCTCGATGCGCTCATGACCCGCTGGGGCGTGCACGTACTCGCGGCCGCGGATGCCGCGACGGCGCGCGGGCTCGCGGCGCGCGAGCGTCCGGCAGTGCTGCTGGCGGACTACCGGTTGGGCGACGCGGACCCCGACGGGCTCGCGCTGCTGCTCGAACTCTGCCCGCCCGACGCACAGGGTCCGGTCGGCGCGCTCGTCACCGCCGACCACTCGGCGGCCCTCGCGGAACGCGCGCGCGAACTCGGCTTCCCGTTGCTGCGCAAGCCCGTGAAGCCGGGCGCGCTGCGTGCGCTGCTGGGCGCGCTGGCGAGCCAACGGCCCGCCACCCGCGACTGACTTACTCGGCGTCGTCGGGCGGCGGCCTGATGCTCGCGCGGTCGAGCGCGAGCCGGCCCGCGGCGAGCACCGCCTGCGTTCGCGTCGCCACGCCGAGCTTGCGCAGGATGGCCGTCACGTGGGCTTTCACGGTCGCCTCCGACACGTCGAGCTCGTAGGCGACCTGCTTGTTGAGCAGGCCCGAGCAGAGCATGCCGAGCACGCGGAACTGCTGCGGCGTGAGTTCCCCGACGCGGCGCGCGATGCGCAGGTCCTCGTCGGCACCCGCGGCCACTCGCGGCGCGAGGTAACCGGGCGGCGTGTGGATCTCGCCCGCCAGCACGGCCTCGATTGCACGGCCGATCTGGCCGGCCTCGGTGGACTTCGGGATGAAGCCCTGCGCGCCGTAGCGCAGCGCGCCGGCAATCGTCTCCGCGTCGTCGTCCGCGGACACCACGACCACCGGCAGGTCGGGCCGGCTGCCGCGCACGTGCACCAGCGCGTTGAACCCCTGGGCGCCCGGCATGTTGAGGTCGAGCAGCAGCAGGTCGGCGTCGGGCTCGGACTGCAGCGCGACGAGCAGCGACGCGACCGAGTCGGCCTCAACGAAGCGCGTCGCCGCTTCCAGCCGCCCGACAGCGGCCTTCAGCGCCTCTCGGAACAGCGGGTGATCGTCCGCGACGATGATCTGCCGGCTCATGGTGGGGCCGAATATACCCGCGCCGACACCCCGCATCCGTCGGGTTCGACCAATGGCGAATACCGCGCCCGCAGGCCGCCGGCGCAGCATCGCTCGAGCCTACCAACGGGGGACCGTTCGATGCCCAGACAGAATCCTGCCCACAGCATTCTCGGCCGGATGATCGCGGCCACGCTCGCCACCGCCGCGCTCGGGGCGCCCGTGGTCGCGCTCGCGGACACCGCGAAGGAACAGCAGCTCGAGGCGCGAATCGCCGAGCTCGAGAAGCAGGTACAGCAGCTGCTCGCTGCGCAGAAGGCGGCACCGGCCCCCGCGGCGCCCGCGGCCGGCGCGGCTCCCGCCACCGCGACTGCGGCCGCGGCTCCCGCCAAGCCTGCCCCGGCACCGATTCAGGGCGTGTCGATCACGCCCAACGCCGCACCGAACACGACGTTCCTGTTGACGGGCTACGTGAAGGCCGATGCGCTGTTCACCAATACGTCGGACGGCGAGATCGCCGACAGCGCGTCGGGCCGCGACTACTACGTGCCGGGCCAGACTCCGGTCGGCGGCCTGGACGAAGGCACGGACCTCAACGCACACGTCAAGCAGTCGCGCATCAACTTCGGCACGGACACGATCCTCGAGGGTGGCGACAAGCTCTCCACGCGCTTCGAGATCGACTTCTTCGGCTCGCCGCTCGGCACTCAGAACGTCAGCAACACCTACGCTCCGGTGCTGCGTCACGCGTACGTCACCTGGCGCGAGTGGCTGGTCGGCCAGACCTGGTCCAACTTCATGGATCCCGCCACCCTGCCGGACGTCGCGGACTTCATCGGCACGACGGACGGCACGACCTTCGTGCGCCAGCCGCAGGTGCGCTGGACGAAGGGCGGATTCTCGCTGTCCGCCGAGAACCGCGAGACCTCGATCTCGCCCTACACGGCCGGCGCGCTGCCGGTGCCGCCGGCAACCCGGCCGGGGCGCTCCTTCAGCTCCGACGACGGCTGGATGCCCGACCTCACGGCGCGTTACGTGTGGAAAGGCTCGTGGGGTCACGTCGCCGCTGCTGGCCTGTTGCGCGAGTTGACGCTTGAGACCCCCGCCGCCCAGTTCGGCACCACGGGGATCAACGCCCCCATCGACGACAGCACCTTGACCGGATCACTCAGCCTGTCCGGCAAGTTCAACATCGGCAAGGACGACGTCCGCTGGATGGCGCTGTACGGCAATCTGGGCCGCTATGTGGCCCTCAACTTCGCGAACGACGCGATCCTCGACAGCAATGGCGATCTCGAGTCCGTGGATGGCTACGCGGGCTTCGTCGCTTACCGGCACGTCTGGAGCAGCAGCTGGCGCAGCACTGTCGCCTACGCGATGCAGGCCTACGACAACGACGCCTCGCTGTCGGCCACGACCGACGCATACAGTCCGAACGAATCGAGCTGGAGCGTGCTGGCGAACGTGTTCTTCTCGCCACTCCCGAAGCTCGACATTGGCGTCGAGTACCGGTACGCGGAGCGCGAGCTCGAGAACGGAACGGGCGGCGACCTGAACCGGTTGCAGATGACGACGAAATACTCGTTCTGACAGGTCGCCGGAGCGGCCGCACCGCGTGGAATCCCACGCGGTGCGCCGCGGCCGTGCAGTTCCATCGGTGGGTCGGACGCGGGTGTGGCAGCATCGCCCCACCCGTCGTTCCCGCCAGGACCCCTGCAGACCGCCATGCGCGCCTTCCGCTACCAGGCCACGGGCGCCGCCGCCCGGCCGACCCTCGAGGAGATTCCCGCACCGCCGCTGCACGCCGGGGAACTGCTGGTCCGCGTGACCTGCGCCAGCCTGAACCCCGTCGACTGGAAGATCGCTGCAGGCAGCTTCCGGCTCCTCGTCAGGGGGGGCGTGCCGCGCACCATGGGCTCGGATTTCGCCGGCGAGGTGGCGGCCGTGGGACCGGGCGTCGCGGGCTGGCGCGAGGGCGAGCCCGTGATGGGATTCATCGACCCGTTCGCGCGGGTACACGGCACGTTCGCCGACTTCGTGCCGGTGCCGGCCGCATTCGTCGCCCGGCGACCAGCTGGCATGGACGACCGCACGGGTGCGGCGCTGCCCTGCGTCGGCGTCACCGCGGTCGCGCTCTGCAACCTCGCGCAGGTGGGTCGCGGCACGCGCGTGCTGGTGAACGGCGCCTCCGGCGGGGTCGGTCATCTCGCGGTGCAGGTTGCGAAGGCGCGCGGCGCGCAGGTCACTGCCGTCGCGAGCGCGACGCGGCGCGAGTTCGTCACGGCGCTCGGCGCCGACGACTTCGTGGATTACCGCGAGCGGCCGGTGGAGGCCTGGCCGGGCGGATTCGACGCGGTGCTCGACTGCGTACCGAACCTGCCGCGCGGGAGCCATGCGCGGCTGCTGCGCCGGGGTGGGCATTACGCGAGCACCCTGCCGACGGCATACACCTACACGCTCGACCCGTTGCTCAATCGACTGGGGACCTTGCGCAGGCACGCGGTGATGCTGCGGCCGGACACGGCGGCCTACGAGGAGCTGGCCGGCCAGGTGCGGGATGGCCGGCTGCGCTGCGAGATCGCCGGCGAGTACCCGCTCGAGGAGACGGAGCGTGCGATCGCCGCGTCGCGCGCGGGGCACGTCGCCGGCAAGCTGCTCATCCGGGTCGCGTGACGAGCACCTTGGCGGCGGGATCGAGCAGTGCCTCGGCCGCGTCGTCCCAGGCAGCGACCAGGCCCGTCACCGGTCGCGGATCGAAGCAGCCGGACTCGATCAGCGGCAGCACCTCGCCCATGCAGCTGCGCGAGTTGACGCGACCGTGCACGAACGTGATGCCCGTGCCGTACATCGCGAGCAGCGGCATCGGCGTCGTCGGCGAGTAGTAGATGCCGACGCTGGTGCAGACGCCGCCGGGACGCGTCGCGCGGATCGCAACCGACAGGCCCGCCTCGCTGGCGCTCGCCTCGACGGTGACGTCGTAGACGGGACGCACCCGCGCCGGCGCTGCGGCGAGCACCTCGCCGACACCGAGGCGGCTCGCGATGCCGCGGCGATCGGCGTCCGCGTCCACGTAGGTGACGGCGGACGCACCCATCGCCGCGGCGATGCCGGCCGCGTAGAGGCCGACGCTCACCGCGCCGCCGCCGATCACCAGCACCGAGGCGCCGGGACGCCTCGCGAGGATCGGGCCCACGGTGCGCCAGCCGTCCACGATGTTGTCGGGCAGGCTGCCGAGCGGCAACGGGTCGAGCCCCGTCGGCAGGGGCACCAGCATGAAGTCGGCGAACGGGACACGCACGAGGTCGGCGAGCGCACCGCCCCAGTCGCCGCCCAGTTCACCGAAGCCGTACATGGAGCGGGCCGGCACACCGGTGCAGTTGCCGGTGAGGCCCTCGCGGCAGAATTCGCAGGCGCCGCAGCAGATCTGGAAGGAGCAGGCGACGATCGCACCGGGCTGCACGCTGCGTACGGCGTCGCCGGTCTCGGTCACGACGCCGACGAATTCGTGGCCGAAGGGATACGGCCCCTTGAAGGGCGCGTTGCGGAACAGACCCCGCTGCCCGACGCCGGGCGGCAGGTGGTTGCGCAGGAAATGCAGCAGGCGGCCCCTGAACGGCGCCTCGCCGCGCAGCACGGCCCGGTCGAGGTCGCAGCGCGCGACCGACAGCGGCCGCACCAGCGCTTCCCCCGGGCCCTGCAGGCGTGGAGTCGGCGCCTCGCGCCACTCCAGCCGGCCGGGCCGGAGGAAGGTCAGTTGCCGCATCTCAGGCAAAGGCCTGCAGGTTGACCACTGCGTGGGTCAGGGAGCCGAACACGATCGTCACGGCGACGATGAGGCCGGCGAGAATGCGGGTGGTGAAGCGGTCGGCGTTGTTGCAGGTGAACATGGCTTGATCCTCCGGTGTCGTGTGAGCTTCTGTCTTTGGTCGATGTCTTTCGGGCTCGGTCGGTCGCTCTGTCGTCGAGGCTGAAGCTACGCGCTTACATTGGCCGGATAAACGCCAATAATCTGACCATTCTATTCGGCAATCCCGAACAATCGACGATCGCCCGTCACCAGGTGACGGCACCTGGTCCAGACGTCTGCGCGTGGTTGCCGGTGCGATCGCGTCCGGCTGAGCGTCCGGCACGGCGCGGTCGGGCCCGCCGGGGGCTACAACGTCAGCGTCATCTGCACGAGGTCCGGATCGTCCTTGTCGGACTTCGTCCCGAAGCCGAGCGAGTGCGACAGCTCGATCATGCGTGAGTTCTCGCGCAGGGTGACGCCCACCATGCTGCGCAGCCCGCGGGCCCGCGCGGCGTCCGCGAGTCGCGACAGCAGGCGCCGCGCGAGTCCCCTGCCCTGCCACGCGTCGGCCACCACGATCGCGAACTCGCAGGTCTGCTGGTCGGGCAGGGTCGTGTAGCGCGCAACCCCGATCTGCTGCTCGCCGGCGGCGGTCTCGATCACGGCAATCAACGCGAGCTCGCGGTCGTAGTCGATCTGCGTGAACCGCGACAGCATCGCCGGCGTGAGGTCCTTCAGGCCGAACATGAAGCGCAGGAACTTGGTCTGCTCCGACAGCCCGTGCACGAACTCACGCTCGAGCGCCGCGTCCTCTGGCCTGATCGGGCGCAGCGTGACCACCGCGCCGTCGGGCAGCTCGAGCGTGGCCGCGAGCGCGCTCGGGTACGGGTGGATCGCCATGTGGTCGTACGGACGCGCGCCGGCATCGCGCGGCACGATGCCGATCCGCGCGTCGAGCACTGCCGCGCCGGCGTCGGTGACGATCACTGGATTGAGGTCCATCGCACTGACGTTCGGCAGCTCGCAGACGATGTCCGAGACGCGCAGCAGAATGTCCGTGACCGCGGCCTCGTCCGCCGCCGGCGCTCCGCGCAGTGGCTGCAGCGCCGCGCTGGCACGCGTACGACGCACGAGATCGACCGCGAGGAATGCGTTCAGCGGTGGCAGCGCGACGGCACGGTCGCGGACCACCTCGACCAGCAGCCCGCCCAGGCCGAAGCTGATCGCCGGTCCGAACACCGGGTCGCGCACGACGCCGATCATCAGTTCGCGCGCGTGGCGCTGGCGGTACAGCGGCTCGATCAGGACGCCCTCGAGTGCCGCGTCGGGGCGGGCGCGCGCCACGTCGTGCAGGATGGCCCGGTAGGAATCACGGACGGCCTGCGGATCGGACAGGCCGAGGCGCACGCCGCCGACATCGGTCTTGTGGGCAACGTCGGCCGAAAGGATCTTCATGACCACCGGGTAGCCCACCGACGCAGCCACCCGCACGGCCTCCTGCGCCGAGCGCGCCGGCACGCTGCGCACCACCGGCACCCCGAACGCCGCCAGCACCGCCTTGGAATCGGCGGGGTCGAGCCATTCCTGCCCGTTGGCCAGCGCGGCGTCGATCACCGACTGAGCGGCGGCGCGGTCCGGCTCCGAGTCACGCTGCAATGGCGCCGGCACCTGCAGCAGCTGCTGCTGGTTCGACGTGAACAGCGACAGGGCCGCGATCGCGTCCACGGCAACCTCGGGCCGCGCGTAGCTCGGCACGCCGTTCGCTGCAAAGCGCCGGCGACTCGCCTCGACACCCTCCCCGCCCATCCAGCAGGCGAACAGGGGTTTGGGCCGCTGAGCTGAGATCTCGAGCAGCTCCTGGGCGATCACGTCGGGCTCGGTGAGTGCATGGGGCACGAGGACTGCGAGCACGACGCCCACGCCGGGATCCTGCAGGCAGACCTGCGCGGCCGCAGCGAACTGCCCCGCCTCCGCATCCGCGCGCAGGTAGACCGGGTTGCCTGGCGTCCCGGCCGACGGCAGCAGCTCGCGCAGTCGCGCGACGGAGTCCGCGGAGAGCCTTGCCAGCTGCAGCCAGCGGTCGTCGGCACGGTCCACGGCCACGGCACCGGGGCCGCGGGCGTTCGAGACGATCGCGAGCTGGCGCGAGGCCACGCGCACGCCCGCGCCGAGCGTGGCCGCCGCCGTGTACAGCTCCGAGAAGTCGCGGATGCGCAGCACGCCGGCACGGCGCATCGCGGCGTCGAAGACGTCGTCGGCGCCCACCAGCGCGCCGCTGTGGAACGCCTCGTCGCCCTCGGCGTCCGCGGCATGTCGGCCGGCCTTCATCACCACGACGGGCTTCACGCGCGCCACGGCGCGCAGCGCGCTCATCAGGCGCCGCGCGTCGTCCACCCCTTCGACGTACAGCATGATGCTGTCGGTCGCAGGGTCGCGCGCGAGGAAGTCGAGGATCTCGCCGAGTTCGACGTCGGAGCCGGGAACGGTCGAGATCACGGTCGAGAACCCGACGCGACGCGTCTGTGCCCAGTCGAGGATCGCCGCGCACAGCGCGCCCGACTGGGAGACCAGCGCGAGGCGACCCGGCAGCGTGGGCTGCGGCCCGCACGAGGCGTTCAGAAGGGCCTCGCTGCGCATCACGCCGAGGCTGCCGGGCCCGAGATAGCGCAGGCCATACTCGCGCGCCCGGCGTCCGAGCTCGGCCTCGAGTTCGAGGCCGGCAGAGCCGCCGTCCCGGAACCCCGCCGAGACGATCACCGCACCCGGGATGCCGAGGCGGCCGCACTCCGCAACGATGCCCGGGACCGTGGCCGCCGGGGTCACGACGACCGCGAGGTCCGGCACCTGCGGCAGCTCCGACACGCTGCGGTGGACGACCTGCCCGCCCACCGAGTCGTGCCGCAGGTTGACGAAATGAACCGGACCGGCGAACCCCGACCCCGCGAGGTTGCGACGGACGACGTCGCCGAGCGTGCCCGGGGTGTCGCTCGCCCCGACCAGGACGACCGACGCGGGCGCGAGCAGCTTGGCAATGCGTTGGGCGGTCACGGGACGGGCCTGCGCGGGGCGGATGGCCCGAGGCATGCTAGCGATATACTCCCAGTCGTCCATCCCGGAACACCGCAGGCCCACCCCCATGCCCGTGGCCTTCATCACCCACCCCGCCTGCCGCCTGCACCAGATGGGCGAGGGCCACCCCGAGCAACCGGCACGGCTCGACGTCATCGAGGAACTGCTGCACGCACGGCAGCTGCACGATTTCCTGCGGCACCACGAGGCGCCGCGCGCCACGTTCGAGCAGCTCGCGCGCGTGCATCCCCGCTCGCACGTCGAACACGTCGCCGCGCAGTCGCCGGCCGAGGGCCTGGCGCGCCTCGACCCCGACACGGCGATGTGCCCCGACACGCTCGAGGCGGCGCTGCGCGCCGCCGGCGCCAACGTGCTCGCCACCGACCTCGTGATGGGCGGGCAGGTGCGACGCGCCTTCTGCAGCGTGCGCCCGCCGGGACACCACGCCGAGCGCGCGCAGGCGATGGGCTTCTGCTTCTTCAACAACGTCACGGTGGGCGCCGCGCACGCGCTCGAGGAACACGGGCTGGAGCGCGTGGCGATCCTCGACTTCGACGTGCACCTCGGCAACGGTACCGAGGACATCTTCAAGAACGACCGACGCGTGCTGATCTGCTCGTCGTTCCAGTACCCGCTCTACCCGGGCCTCAATCCGGGCTCGGTGCCCGGCCACATCGTCAACTGCGCGCTGCCGCCCGGCGCCGGCAGCGAGGCATTCCGCAAGGCCGTGACCCAGCACTGGCTGCCGGCGCTCGAGGCTTTCGCGCCGCAGCTGGTCTTCGTCTCCGCTGGCTTCGACGCACATGCCGCGGATGACATGGCAGAACTGCGCCTCTCCACGGCCGACTACGCCTGGGTCACCGACCTCGCCTGCGGGGTGGCGGATCGCCATGCACAGGGCCGCGTCGTCTCGACACTCGAGGGCGGCTACGACCTGCCGGCGCTCGCCGCGAGCGCCGTGGCTCACATCGACCGGCTGATGACCAGCTAGCCGCGATCGACGCCGAGGCGACGCACCACGATCACCGGGGGAGTCAAGCGCGATGACGAGCTACCAAGAGTTCCACGAGCGATCGATCCGAGATCCTGCGGCGTTCTGGGGCGAGCAGGCGTCGCTCATCGACTGGCATGTGCCGTTCACCGAGGTGCTGGACCATTCGCGGCCGCCGTTCGCGAAGTGGTTCGTCGGCGGCCGCACCAACCTCTGCCACAACGCCGTCGACCGGCACCTCGACGAACTGGGCGACGCCGCGGCCCTGATCTACGTCTCGACCGAGACCGGTCAGGACACGACCTACACGTTCCGCCAGCTGCACCGCGAAGTGAACCGCATGGCGGCGGTGCTCGGCTCGCTCGGCGTCGGCCGCGGCGATCGCGTGCTGATCTACATGCCGATGATCCCGGAAGCGGTGTTCGCCATGCTGGCGTGCGCGCGCATCGGTGCGATCCACTCGGTGGTGTTCGGCGGGTTCGCCTCGGTGAGCCTCGCCACACGCATCGACGACGCGACGCCGAAGGTGATCGTGAGCGCGGACGCGGGCTCGCGCGGCGGCAAGGCCGTGCCCTACAAGAGCCTGCTCGACGAGGCGATCCGCCTGTCGAAGACGCCGCCCGCCACGGTGCTGCTCGTCGACCGCGGGCTGGCAGCGATGTCCCGGGTTGCCGGCCGCGACGTGGACTACGCGACGCTGCGCGACGCGCACCTCGACGATGAGGTGCCCTGCGCGTGGCTCGAGAGCTCCGAGCCGAGCTACATCCTCTACACCAGCGGCACCACCGGCAAGCCCAAGGGCGTGCAGCGCGACACCGGCGGCTACGCGGTCGCACTCGCCTCGTCCATGAAGCTGATCTACTGCGGCGACAAGGGCGAGACCTTTTTCGCCACGAGCGACATCGGGTGGGTGGTCGGGCACAGCTACATCGTCTATGGCCCGCTGATCGCCGGCATGGCGACGATCCTCTACGAGGGCACGCCGATCCGCCCCGACGGCGGCATCTGGTGGAAGATCGTCGAGCAGTATCGCGTGTCGATCATGTTCTCCGCACCGACCGCGATCCGCGTGCTGAAGAAACAGGACCCCACGCTGCTGCGCAAGTACGACCTCTCGTCGCTGCGCCTGCTGTTCCTCGCCGGCGAACCGCTCGACGAACCGACCGCGCGCTGGATCGCCGAGGGCATCGGCAAGCCGGTCGTCGACAACTACTGGCAGACCGAGACCGGCTGGCCGATCCTCGCGATCCAGCGCGGCGTCGAGGCGCTGCCGGGAAGGTTCGGCTCGCCCGGCGTGCCGGTCTACGGCTACGACGTGCGCCTGTACGACGCCGTGTCGGGAGAAGAGGTCGGCGCCGACACCAAGGGCGTGGTCGCCATCCGCGGTCCGCTGCCGCCGGGCTGCATGACCACCGTCTGGGGCGACGACGAGCGCTTCGTCTCGACCTACTGGAAGAGCGTGCCGGGGCAGCAGGCGTACTCGACCTTCGACTGGGGCATCCGCGACAAGGACGGCTACTATTTCATCCTCGGCCGCACGGACGACGTCATCAACGTGGCGGGCCATCGCCTCGGCACGCGCGAGATCGAGGAGTCCATCTCCTCGCACCCGAACGTCGCCGAAGTCGCGGTGGTGGGCGTGGCCGACCAGCTCAAGGGCCAGGTGGCGATGGCCTTCGCGATCGTCAAGGACACCGCGCCTGATCGACACGCCGGAGAAGCGCCTCGCCCACGAGGGCGAGATCATGAAGGTGGTGGACACGCAGCTCGGCGCGGTGGCACGACCGGCCCGCGTGCACTTCGTGACGGCGCTGCCCAAGACCCGCTCCGGCAAGCTGCTGCGACGCTCGATCCGCGCGCTCTGCGAGGGACAGGATCCCGGCGACTTGACCACCATCGAGGATCCCTCTGCGCTCGAGCAGATCCGCGCGGCGGTGCGGGGATCCATTGGCCGCTAGCTAGCGCGGCGGCGCCACGCCCGTCACTTCGGGAACATCAGCTGCACCTGCGCGCGCAGCTGCCAGTTGGCGCCGTAGTCCGGGTGCACGACGTTGTAGTACGCGCTCACCTGCGTGTTCACCGGCAGCTTGCCGAGATGGAAGATCTTGCCGACGCCGCCGCCGAGCGGCACCGTCCAGGCCTGGTCGCTGTCGGCCTTCCAGTTCACCGTGGCGATCGGCGCGCTGGTCAGGTAGAGGCCGCTCTTGAAGTTGTAGTTCACGAACGGCTGGATGAGCCCGTTGTTGTAGGCCCCGCCGTCGTTGTCGCTCGACAGCGACCACACGTTGTTCGCGAGCACGCCGTACACCCACGGATCGCCGTGCTTCATGCGCAACACCACGGCGGTGGGTCCCATGCCCCAGTTCTTGTTGCCGAGATCGTTGCTGTTGGTGGGCATCTGCACGATCGCACCCGCACCCCAGATCAGGCCGCCGGAGGTGGGCTTGCTCGGCGAGAAGAATCCCGACAGCTGCACGTCGCCGAGTCCGAAGCGCGTCCCCTGCCCCGGCTCGAACCCCGGCTGCCAGATCAGCGGCACGATGGTCCGGGTGATGAGGTTCCAGTCCTCGTTCAACGTGATGGGCAGCACCGGCTGGATGTTCAGGATGTTCTGGGTGCCGTCCTCGGGACCGACATTGAAATTGGTGTTGTTCTGGAACGGCACGCTGATGAGGTTGCCCACCGGGTTCTGCGCCAGCTTGGCGAGTTCCTCGGAACTCATCGCCGCACGAGCAGGCACTGCGGCGCAGACCGCGACGCCAATGCCCAGGCAAGCCAGTGCTCGTCTTGGACTTCGAATCGTCATCGCGCGATCTCCTGGTTACTGACTGCGCAGTTGTCACGGCACCATAGTCTAGTACGGCTACCGTCTAGTACGGCTTCGCAGGCCCGATCTGCGGCGCACGCACCGGCTTGGCCATGCCGAAGAAGATCACCACGCCCTGGCCGCCACAGCGCGTCGACAGCGCTTCGATGGCGCCGGGATAGCAGCTATCGATGTCCTGCCAGTTGTTCATGGCCCAGACGTCGCCCGCTGGACCAACCGCGATATCGGTCTGCAATTGCAGGCCACCGCCGACATAACCGCCAGGCGGCGAGATCTGCTCACCAGTCTTGAATCCCGGCGGACAGGCTTCGACGCGCACACCGCACAGTTGAACGATCGGGCTCGCGGGCATCGCGAAGTTGCTGACCCAGATGTTGTCATTGCCGTCCACCACCACGGCCCACGGACCCGGCAGGCCTCCACCCTTGAATGGCGAGCCCGGCAACTGCGTGCCGTCCGGCCGCAGCACGGTGACGCTGCCGCTGCCGCCCTTCTGTTCGGACATGGTCTTGGTCAGGTAGTCGGAGGCCGAGAGCACGCCCTTGGTCTTCAGATGCACCGCCATATCGATCATATGCGCCATGCCCATCAGGCCGGCGCCAAAGCGGTTGGTCACCCAGACATTGCCCTGGCTGTCGATGTTCAGGCCGCTGTTGTTCGACCTGACCTCGAAGCGCACCGCCTTGGTCGGATCGGAGGTCGGGAAGCGGATCACGTGGAAGGAACTGTCGGACACCCAGATCCGATCCTGTTGGTCGATGGCCAGGTGGAACGGCGCAGTAAACGATTTGCACGGCTCGGCACTGTCGCCCTCGCAGACGATTCGGCCGTTCTTCCAGTCGCCTTTCGGAAAGTGCAGCAACTGGCGCTTCGAAATCCCCAGCGCCCACATGTCGCCATTGGGCGCGGTGATGATGCCTTGCATCAGGCCGAGGCGGCCGCCGAAGTTGATGCCGTCGGGCGGCGTCAGCGGCTTGCCGTCCTTGTCGAAAACGGCGATGGACTTGCTGCCGTAGCTCGACAACCAGACGTTGCCCTTCAGGTCGATCGCCGCCCCGAAGGTGCCACCCTGCATGCCGCCACCGGCGAAGCCGGTGGTGATCGGCGAGAGCGGCTTGCCGTTGGGGTCGAACTTGCTCGCGTTGCCTTGCCAAAGTGCGTCGTTGGCCTGCCAGCCGACCGTGAAGTTGTTGCCGACCCAGAGGTTGCCTTCCGCGTCGAACATTGCCTTGCCGCCGGCGCGGTATCCGCCGCCGTCGAACTTGAGCGGCAGCACCCAGGCACTGGGCGAGAACTGCAGGTACGGTGTGTACGGCGCCGGACGAAGGTTCTTGCCCTTCGGTACCGGGTAATGCGCGTCCAGCAGCGCGAACACGCGCTCGGGCTTGTACCAGGGATGCCGTGCGATCGCGTGCGCCGCGGTGAGCGTGTCCTTTGGCTCGCCTCCCGTCGGCCCGATGGCGGCCGTGAAGAGCCTGGAGCAGGCGTCAGCCTTGACCTGCGTCACGCAACCCGCAAGTGCGTCTGCGAGTGTCGAGAAATTCGCCAGCGTCGTCGTCTGGCCGCCGTTCAGAGAATCCTGGATCACTGCGCCAAGGCCGCCGGTCCTGAGGTCCACGAAGCTGGAAACGTTGCCTGCCGCAATCTTCAGTTGCAGCGCCGAGCCCTTGATCGTGGCGCCATCGATAAACTGGTTGTGCGTCCACACGGACGCAATCGTCGTCAACTCGTTGATCGTGACCTTGGCCGGGGCAGTCGCGCCCAGCACCGTCATCAACGCGATGGCTGGATTGTCGCGGCCCACCCTGCTGGCGACCGGCTTGCCGCCCCTGGCGACCAGGTAAAAGGACGTGCCGCTCGCCGGGGCCCCGACTGCCCCGAGCACGAAGCGGCCGTCGGCGCCGGTCTTTGCCTGGGCCAACTGCTTCGGAGGACCCGCGCTCGCGGCCCATAACGTGACGGTCGAGTCGGCGATCGGCGCCCCCGCACCGAGAACCTGCCCGCCGATGCTGGCTGCCGCCGCAGGCGCCGTGACTGCCATGCCGACCGCGGCCAACGCCATCGTCAGAACTAGACCGCTCGCCCCCAGGCATCGGACCGTCGCTGCACGCTTCATCGCGCTGCTCCTCGTAGCAATTGGATCGAAAATGGCGTCTTTTCCGAGCTTGTCGCGCTCTCTGCAATGGCCTCGAGGGCTCACTTGTCGGACGGGTAGATGCGCTTCCAGTCCTTCTGCATGCTGATGACGACCCAGCCGTTCTTGTTCGCCTCGTCGAACAGTGCCTGGCTGAAATTGCCGACCTTGGTGGCGGGGAGCCCCGTCGCCGGGCCATAGGTGAACTCGCGCGCCTTGTCGTCGTGCAGCACCAGCATGCCGAGCCGGGCGCCGCCGACGCCGACTGTCGCGTACTCCAGCATCTCCCGGTCGCCGTCCGAGTTGCCGAAAGCCGCGATCGGACGGCGGCCGATGTGCTGATTGATGCCGACGGGCTTGCCGCCCTTGTCGTCTATGAAGTTCAGCTCCGGCAGCCGCACCAGCACCGACTGGCCGTCGCGCAACTGGTACTGCGTCTTGATGCTCGAGCCGACCACCTGCTCGGGCGGTACGCCGTAGACCTTCTCCGCCCACGGGCGCATGAACTCGATGCCGCCACCCGACACGATGAACGTCTTGTAGCCGTGTGCACGCAGGTAAGCGAGCAGTTCCACCATGGGCTGGTAGACCATCTCGAGCACCGGCCGCTTCGTCACCGGGTTCCTGGCAGTCGTAATCCAGTCGCCGACGATCGTCTGGAACTCGTCGGTCGTCATGCCGGCGTGGGTCGCCATCACGATTTCCAGCAGCGCCTTGTCGCCACCCTTGAGCGCGCCCTCGAGGTCGCCCTTCAGGATCGACGCAAAAGGTTCCTGTGTCTGCCACTCGGGATGCTGTGGCGCGAGTACCTTCACGCGGTCGAGGGCGAACAGGCCCTGCACGTACATCGGCTGCTCGGCCCAGAGCGTGCCGTCGTTGTCGAACGTGGCGATGCGCTCATCGGGCGGCACGTAGTTCGGACTCGACTTGTCCGTGGTGGTCCTCACGAACTCGACGATCGCCTTCCTGGCCGGGCCGTCGTTCCAGGACGTGAGGTGATTATCCCGGGCGTGCGCCGAATTGATGGCAAGGAGCCCAACGCAGAGCGAGAAGGCCGCCGAAGTGGCCCAGTTCCGACGCAACTGAATTGACCTCATTGGAGTACTCCGGGCTTTCGGCCATCACGAAGCCTCGGCGCATTAGACAAAAGTACGGCCCCGATCGTATCGGGGCCGTTACCTTGCACGCCGCGAGCAGGCAGCCCCGGCCGGGCCGGGGCGCCTGGGCGCTGGTCTAGTTGCCGGTCGGCAATGCGAGATTGACGCCTTCCTTCTGCAACTGCTCGCGTACCCATTGGAACTTCTGGTACTTGGAAATCTCGACGGGTCCGTCGTAGCCCATGCTCTGCAGCTTGCGAGGCGGATACTCCACGTACGTCTTCATGAGCTTGTTGATGGCCTCCGTGATGGGAACCATCGTCCAGGTCCGCTCGGTGTAGTTGTTCATGAAGATGTCGTAGCGCTCCTGCGGGTCCTGCCAGAGGTCGAAGATCTGGGGAACCGTGGCCACGTAGGACGCCGCACCCTTCCAGCCCAGGTTGGTGTCGACCGCCAGGCCGCCGGTGGGCTGCCCGTCGTCGCCGCGCAGGTTGAACACGGCCTTGTAGTTGCCGACGCGTGCGGCGCCGGGCGACAGCTCGTTCTCCGTGAAATAGAACCACTCGTTGCGTGCCGACTTGCCCGTGCCGAACAGCACCGGCGACATGTCGTAGCTGTCGAACATGATCGGCTGGCCCTCTCGGTCCTTGGTCGGCAGCTTCATGCCGCCAACAGACGCGAAGGTCGCCATCAGGTCCAGGCCGCCGACGATCTCGTGGTTCTTCGTGCCGGCCTTGATCCTGCCAGGCCAGACGGCAATCGCGGGGACGCGGTTGCCACCTTCGCGAACCGTACCTTTGGTGCCGCGGAACGGCGTATAGCCAGCATCCGGGTACACGTCCTGCCAGGCGCCATTGTCCGTCGTGTAGAAGACCAGAGTGTTCCTGTCGAGCCCGAGCGCACGCAGCTTGTCCATGATCCGGCCGATGCGCGTGTCGAGTTCGACGACCGAGTCCGCGTACTTGCTCTTCGACAGCGACTTGTGCTCGAACTCCGGCGCCGGCATGTTCGGCTGGTGCACCTTCATGAAGTTGACGTTGATGTAGAAGGGCTTGCCGGACTTGGCGGCATCCTCGAGGAACTCGATCGCCGCCTGCTCGACGTAGCCGTCGAAGAACGGAATGCCGACCACGCCGGCCTTACCGTCGATGACGGGCGTGTTCACGTATTGCCCGTTGATCTTGAAGACTTCCTTCGCGGGCTCGCCAGCGTTGCCCGACAACGCGCCTTTCGTGACCTTCTGGAACATCGCCCTCAATGCGGGGTCCATGTCCGGGAACCACGTCGGATCGGCATACGTGTACGCATTCAGGTGATAGAGCCCGGCGTACTTCATGACGTCGTAGCCCTGGGCATTCGGCAGCGCGTAATCCGCTTCGCCGAGGTGCCACTTGCCCGTGAAGTACGTCTTGTAGCCGCCCTGCTTCAGCACCGAGCCCAGCGTCCATTCGGCCGCGGGCAGGCCGCCGCCCTGGCCCTGGAAGGCCACGGTCGTCATGCCGCTGCGGTTCGGGATGCGGCCGGTCTGCATGGCGGCGCGTCCGGGCGTGCAACTCGGCTGCGCATAGAAGGACATGAAGGTCATGCCTTCCGCAGCCATCCTGTCGATGTTCGGCGTTGGCATGCCGCGGCCCTCGCCACCGCCATAGGGGCCGAGGTCGCCGTAGCCAGTGTCGTCAGATACGATGAACAGGATGTTGGGTTTGCTCGACTGCGCCTGGGCCACCCCGCACAGCGCCACGAGCGCCGAAGAGAGTGCCGTCAACTTCAGGCCACTGATCCGTTTCGCCATATGAACCCCCGTTTGCAGGCGCACACCGCGCGCTGGGAAATGCCAACCGGTCCCCGTCGCATGTATCGACGGCGGGCGATTGCAACTGCGGACAATTTACTGCCCGTGTGCCGCTCAGCAAGCGCGTTTGCCGAACTCTGCCCTAAAGGGCATCAACGAATGCCCTGACGGGCGGTCGACTCGCGACACCTGGCAATCCCACTGGCGCGGCCGCGACGAGCTGCGTCGCACCCCGGAGCAGCCCGCTCGAGTCTACTCGGGGAGTTGCCGCAGCCGCTCGGCCAGCCGCCCGAGCTCGGCCGCCGATTCGACTCCGAGCTTCGTCATGACCTCGGCGCGACGCGCCTTCACGGTGCGCTCGGCGATCCCGAGTTCGTCGGCGATCACCTTGTTGAGCTTGCCCATGGCGACGCGGTCGAACACGTCGCGCTCGCCTGGTGTGAGCGAATCGAACGCGGCGCGGATCCGCTGTGCTTCCTGGCGCGCGTCGCGCCGGGCCGCGTCGACCTGCAGGGCCCGCTGCAGCGCCTCGAGCAGCGTGGCACGCTCGACGGGCTTGGTCAGGAAATCCACTGCTCCCGCTTTCATTGCCCTGACGCTGTCCGTCACGTCGGCGTGGCCGGTGAGGAAGACCACGGGCAGCGTCACACCATGACGATTCAATGCCTCCTGCAGGTCGAGGCCGGACGGCCCCGGCATCCGCACGTCGAGCAGCAGGCAGCCCGGACGATCAGCCGGAGGATCCAGCAGGAATTCACCGGCCGACGCGAAGCCACGCGCCTCGAAGCCGGCGGCGTCCAGCAGCCGCAGCAGCGCAGTCCGCAGTGCGTCGTCGTCGTCGACCACGTGGAGCAGCGGTTTCGTGGTCATGCCGACCTCTGGGTATGCGCGTGCGATGCGCTCTGCACCGGGAACTCGACGTGAAACACGGCGCCTCCGTCCTGGGCGTTCTCCGCCCAGATCTTCCCGCCATGGCCGTGGACGATGGTTCGCGAAATGGCCAGTCCGAGGCCCATGCCGTCGCGCCGGGTAGTGAAGAACGAATCGAACAGCCTCGGCAGGTCCGCGGGCGAAATTCCCCGGCCGCGATCGCGCACCGTGATACCGACGTGCCCAGAGTCGCTGTCGACAACCAGCTGGATCGTGCGCTGCTCGTCGCGCAGGCCCTCGACCGCATCCATGGCATTGAGCAAGAGGTTGATGACGACCTGCTGCAATTGGACGCGGTCTCCCATCATCATGGCAGGGGACGCAGCGGGCCGCAGGTCGATCGTCACGCGCCTGCGACTCGATTCGGACTGCAGCACGGCCGTCACGTCCGCCACCGCGTCGTTCAGGTCCAGCCACTCCGCCTCAACCGCGTGCCTCGCGAGCAGACCACGCAGGCGGCGGACGACCTCGCTGGCCCGCAGGTCGTCGCGACGGATGTCCGCGAGAATGGCCCGCAGGTCGTCCCGTCGATTCGCGCCGGATTCGAGAATGAGTTCGGCCGCTTCGGCGTTGCTGAGGATGGCGCCGAGCGGCTGGTTGATCTCGTGGGCGATCGAGCCGGTGAGTTCGCCCACGGTGGCCACGCGCCACGCGTGCGCAAGTTCGAATCCCTGGTCCCGCACCGCCGCCTCGGCGAGGCGGCGGCGACGGCGCTCGAGAAGCAGTCCGCCGATCAGCGCGGCCTGCAGCGCGAACACCGTGGCCGCGATGAGAGCTGTGGCCCGGTACTGCTCCCAGAAGTTCGGCGCCTTGAACCTGACGACCGCGTCGGCCGGGACGTCCGCCTCGTCGATGCCCCAGCGCCGTATCTGGCGCCAGTCCAACTGGAGCCGGGCCGGCACGGTGTCCGGCAGGCGCACCGATGCGGGCGCTGCGCCATCGAGGATCGCGGTCACTGCGGCGCCCGCGATTCGCCCCATCTCCTGGAAACTCGTCATGTAGCCGCCGACGACCCCGGCGCCGATGAAGGGCTCGAACGTGCCGTAGACAGGCGCGCCGGAGGCAGTTGCGATCGCGCGCGCCGCCTCGACTGGCACGAAGGCGTGGCCCGCGCCGTCCTCGAAATAGCCGGGGGTGAACACGATGGACGACACGTCCAGGTCCCTGACACGCCGCAGCACGTCGTCCGTGGGAAGTCCCGCCAAGAATTCGCGGGTCACGGATGGATTCCAGTTCGAGAGCGCGTCCCGCAGCCCAGTCTCCCAGTCGCGGTCCTGCAGCGCGGCGCCCGTCACCACCACCAGGTGGCGGGCGTCCGGATGCCACCGAAATGCCTGCTCGATGGTTCGGACGAAGTCCAGCTCGAAAGGCACGCCGATCACGTCCGGCGGCAGCGGCGCGATTGACGCCAGGTGCGCCCGGGTGACGGCGAAATGCACCACCGGCGCCCGGGGAAATAGTTCGGCGCGGTGCGCCAGCAGGAAATCGAGCGCCGCCTGCCCGCCCGCGACGACCAGGTCGGGCGGCCGGGCAGCGTACTTCTCGCGCAGGAAGGTCGCGACCGTGTGGTCGTGCGCCGGTCCGTTGAAACGGGGAAAATCGAGGAACTCGTCGAAGACGATGACCGGTCGTTCCGCCCGTGACTCGATCACCTGACGCAGACCGCTGTCGCCTGCGACATTCACGGGCAACAGGCGACTGTTGGAATAGAGCACGAGGACGTTGCGCGTCGCGTTCGCTGCGACCGCCGGGACACTGGCAACGGCGACGAAGCCAAGGACAGCCCATGCGACAACCACTTGTCCCGCCGCACACAGCGCCGCCAGCGAATTCGACCCGTCGGTGAACTTCCTCGGGCGCGGAGACATCGACCTCCTTGTAGCGGTCATCGGCGCCTGCACTACGGCACCAACCCGGTGCAGGCCGACTGCGCAACGGGCTCGTTCACGGCTCGCGTGACGGCACCTTCGAGTACTCGCCCTTGCCCTCCAGCACGGGGTCGGTGGACTCGTTCCAGCCGAGATTCACCGAGCGGTCGGGCGGCACCGGACTGCTGGAGAGCCAGACGACGAGCCTGAGGCCGTCGGTGAAATACGGGTCGCCGGTCAGGTTGTGGCGCGGCTGCTCGCGGCTGGCTTCGCCGACGCCGCGCACGAAGGCGAAGCGTTCCACGGCCTCGCGGTAGAACAGGCTGTGCAGCAGGTACTCGCGCGACTCGTCCACCACCGGGTCGATGACGTGGGTCGTCAGCGTCGGCGACTTGCGCGTGAACTTCACCCCGATGTCGCGGCTCACCTGCCCCACCCAGACCGGCTGACCCTCGCAGCGGAACGGCGCGAGCCACAGGCGCATGTGGTTGCGCTGCGAAATCGTCGTGCGCCCGCGCTGCAGCGCGATGTCCTGCTTGCGCCCGAACGCATACAGGGCGCTCACCGGCGCGGTCAGCATGGACTTCTCGGCGATCGCCGCCCCGACCATCCTGCGCACGCTGTCGGCGGTGATCGCCTCCGTGAACGACCACCCGCTGGCGCTCAGCGCGGCCATGCCCGTCTCCCCGCTGCCGACGAGCACGACGTTCAGCGGGTCGCCGCCGGGCGTGCCCTCGGCGTTCGCCGTGCAGCAGGGCAGCTCGCGCAGCCGCTGGCGCAGCTCCGTCAGCGTGAGGTCCGGGAAGTCGCCCACGCGCGAATAGAGCTCTCGCAGCGGGGACCTTTCGTAGTCGAATCCCTCGGTCGGCAGCAGCACGGCGAAGCGCAGGCGCTCGCTGTGCCGGTTGCCGGTGAGGCGCACGTCCACGAAACGCCCGCCCCGCACGTGCGAGGCGTAGACGAACCCCTCGTTGGCCTTTCCGGCGCCCTGGAACAACGGCATCGCGTTGGCGCGGAGCGTGAGTGCGAGATCGGCGCGTTCGGCGTCCGTCAGCCTGGCACCCACCACGAGCGCCGCCTCGTCCGCGGAAAAATAGTCGGCATCGAGGGCGATCGGCAGCAACCAGAAGTCCGAGTCGCTGGAGTTTTCGATGCGCAGCCAGATCGGCTGGATGCCGTATTCCGAAAAGCCCGCGCCGAGGTGCCGTGCGACCTCGGCCTCGGTCGGGATCGCGAGCTTGACCGTGACCCCGCCGGCGGACTGCTGCTGGACGCGCGCCATCTGGAACGGCAGCGGTGCGTCGCCCGCCGGCGCCGCGCCGGGCCCCGACGCGCATCCCGCCAGCCACGCCGCGGCGAGGATCGGCCAGAGCAGGCGCGACGCGATCCCTGCCGCCGGCTCGTTTGCTGCACCCGATTCACGCGTCCTCATGGGACCTCTCCGCGCTGCGACGGTGCGGCGGCCGCGGGCGCCGCTGCCGGCCGGCTCCGGCCGAGGTCGTCGGCGACGAACCGCACGATCGACACGAACAGTTGCTCGAGCGGGAACGGCCGCGGATCCCGCCGCGCCGCCAGCACGGGATGGACGTTTTCGATGGTCTGGGCGACACCCCAGTGGTCGGCATTGGCGTAACCCAGCAGTGTCGAGCCAGGGATCACCGCATCGGCCGCGAGCACCTGGCCGTCGTTACGGGCGTCGATTCGGCTGAGGTATTTCCAGGACGGCACGAGTGCACGGGCGACGTGATCACGGGTCGTGAATCCCGCCAGCGAATAGTAGCGCACGCTCTGCGGCAGCGGGTTCGCGGCCAGCCACTGCGTCGCCTCGATCGGCCTCAGGCTGCGCATGACCAGGCCGTCGCCGGGCGGACACTGCTCGTGCGGAACGGTGGCGAGCAGCGCCGAGTACGGCGGATCCGCCACGTCGGCCAGCGGCGTGCCGAACACCGGACTCGCAACGCTCACCACGGCATCCACCTGCCGGGCGAGTTCGGGAGAGTCGACCAGGAGCCGCAGCACGTCGAGCGTTCCCTTGGAGAATCCGATGACGATCAGCGGTTGATCCTCGCCGACGCCCGCGCGCCGAATCGCGTCCTCGACCTGGCGCGAGTTATGCGCGGTGCCCGAGCGGCCGCCAACCACGATGGTCTCGACGCTCACGCCGCTGGCGCGCAGCCGCGCCACGCCGGCGGAGAACGGCCTGGACGCCTCCGCGACGCATTCGCTGAAGGCGCCGGTGACCAGAAAGATCGCCAGGCGTTGCGGAATCGCGGTCGCGACCTGGCGATCCGGGGCTGCGGCCGGCTCGTCCGGCAACCGCCACAGCCAGCGGCCGCAGGCGGGGTCGTCCCCGGGCGGCAGGCCGTCGGCACTCAGCATCGAGCAGAACAGGTCGCGAAACCCGGCGCGGCCGTCCTGCACCGGCGCCGCACCCTCGAGGGTCGTGAACGGCAGGGCCGACGACCGCAGCGACGTCGCGTCCGGAGTCGCCGCACAGCCGCCGAGCAGGGTTGCCACGGTCGCAATGATTGCCGCCGCCCTCATCGTGACCATGACCGCCGCGGGCGCGGACACGCTGCGCGATCGCTCGCGCCGACCTTCCGTGAGCAATCGATGGACATGTGCTTCGGGAACCTCGAGCGTGCGCGCCGCCGACTGGCAGGCCGCCCGCATGCGGGACCTGCACCGTTTCCGTAGACTCTAGCCGACAATCGATCGCCGCGAGAGAGTCCGCTGGCAGACTTCGCGCACGTGCAGGCATGACGATGCGGCCGGCGCGCCGACACCACCGTACCCGTGCAGGTTGGCCACTGGCTGCCGGCTGCACACCGATCTCAGGGAGGTCGCCTTAGTTGGCCGCCAGAACAGGACTGCTGGTCGCATCGGCCCTGACCCTGCTGGCCGGCTGCGCCACGCCCCCCGACGGCGATGAAGCGCCGGCGCTCGAGGCGTTCCTCGAGCAGACGAGTGCGACCTCCGTGCTGGGCGCGGATGCCCGCTTTGTCGGCAGCCCCTACCCCGATGTCGGGACGAGCGGCCTGTTCCCGCCGCACGGGCCCGACGGCTGCGAGGTCGCCGTGCTGGAGGGCGGCGAGGACTCCTTCGCCGCGCGGATGGCCGCGCTTCGCGGCGCCCGGAAGTCGATCCGCATCCAGGCGCTCGTGTTCAAGGGCGACGAGTCGGGCCTGCGCATCGCCGAGGTCCTGAAGCAGAAGCAGGCCGCCGGGCTCGACGTGCGCGTGATCGTCGACGCGTTCTCGAACCCATCGCTGCAGACCCAGTGGATGTACTTCGACCTCAAGCAGCACGGCATCGAGGTCGAGGGCTACGAGGCGCTCGCGCTGCAGTGGCTGAACGAGATCCCTGTTCCCCACCTCACGCCGCACGTCGACCCGGCGCAGCCGAACAAGCGTTTCCACGAGAAGCTGTGGATCATCGACGGCGAGACGGACCACGGTGTGGCGATCACCGGCGGACTCAACATCGGCAACGAGTATTTCCGTGCGGATCCGGGGCACCCGGACGTCTACTGGCGCGACCAGGACGTCGTCGTGCGCGGCGCGATCGTCGGCGACCTCGTCGCGGCCTTCGACCGCAACTTCGAGTACTTCGTCTCGGTCAAGAAGAGCCGCGGCATCTTCAACACCAACCTCTACTGGGGCGCGACGCGCAAGGTGCTCGACAGGACCGGCAAGCTGCCGGTCCACTACCGGACGTCGCCCGACCTGGTGGCGAACGTCGCCGCGCTCGAGGCGCGCCAGCCGGCGGTGGACTTCCGCCCGGCCACCTGCCGCTTCCTGCAGAACCGGCCGCGGCTCGCGGAGACGTACATTCAGCAGGCCTACGTGAAGCTGATCGAGCGGGCGCAGCGCGAGGTGCTGATCGCCAACGCCTACTTCGTGCCGACGCCCTCGATCGCGACGGCGCTCACCGATGCGGCGAAGCGCTGCGTCTCGGTGCGTCTGGTCTCGAACAGTCCGGAGACCAACGACCTCCCCGAGATCACCCTCGTCGGCCGCGGCTACTACAAGGACCTGCTCGCCGTGAACCAGACGCCGGAGGTGAGCGGCTGCGCTCGCGACGACGCGGGCCTGCGGATCTGGGAATGGGTCGGCCAGTCGGCCGACGAGGCCGCGCGCAGCCAGGGCACGATGCACTCGAAGTTCGCCGTCGTCGACGGCGAGCGCAGCCTGGTGGGCTCCTACAACCTCGATCCGCGCAGCGAGAAGCTGAACAGCGAGACGGCCCTGGTGTTCCTCGAGCCGGAGCTGTCGGCGACGCTGCGACGCCGGTTCCTCGAGAACGACCTCCGGTACAGCCGCGAAGTCACACCCGAGCAGGCGGCCGGGTTCGAGCGGCCCGAGTCCGTCATCGAGCGCTTCCGCAAGTCCATCGGGCACCTGTTCGAGGACAGCCTCTGAACGCAGTGCCAGGCGGCATGCCGGCGCCTCGCAGGATTACAGGTAGGACGGCGAGACGGTCGTCGTCACTTCCGGCGGCGGCTGTTGACGCCGCTCGACGCCGCGGTCCTTGAACCCTTCGTGCGCGCCGCCGCGGCCTTCACGGACTTGCCGCGCGGTGCGGCCCGCCGTCGCGACGCGACCTTCGCCGGCTTAGCCGCGCGCTTCACGAACACCGCCTCGAGCTCGTCCAGCGCTTCGCCGGTATAGACCGCGAGGCGTTGCACGCTCGGCACACGGTCGTGGCAGGCGGTGAAGCCGAAGTACAGTCCGCCTGCGTAGCTCATCACCGTGATGTTGAGCGCCTGGCCGTGCGCCAGCGCCGAGATCGGGTAGTAGGCCTCCATCTCGGCGCCCAGGAAGTACAGCTTGCCGCGCGGCCCCGGCACGTTCGAGATGATCACGTTGTAGATCGGCGGCACCCGCGCGCCGATGCCGGGCAGCCGCGTCAGCATCTGCGGCGAGCTGATCAGCACCGTGTAGTCGATCAGCGCCGTGTCGCTCATCTGCTTCAGGTAGGCGCGGCCGGCAACGCTGCTGCGCTTGATCAGATCGAAACGCTCGCGCACGTCCTCGACGTCGGTGCCGAGCCGCACGTTGGCGAAGCTGATGGCGTTGCCGCCCGCCTGGCCGGCGTCGCGGGGCAGAGCCACCGGGATCGAGGCGATCAGCGACTTGCGCGGCAGTGCGTCGAGTTCCGCGAGGTAGCGCCGCAGCGCGCCGCTGCACGCTGCGAGCAGCACATCATTCACGCTGCCGCCGGCGGCCGCGCCGATCGCCTTCATGCGCGCGAGGCTGGTGGCCTGCGTGGCGACCCGCCGCTGCGGCGTGATGTTGCGATTGAGAATGGTGCGCGGCGCCTCGGCGAGCGATGTGAAGTCGGCGTCGGACTTGAGGCCCAGCGCGGCGGAGGCCGAGCCGGCGAGCCCGCGCAGCAGGCTCGGCATCGCGCGTGCCTGGTTCATCAGCGCCGCACGCAGCACGCCGAGCGCATCGTGGCGCCCTGGCGCGCTGCGTGGCCTGCGCTTGCGCTCCTGCGCCCAGATCGGCGGCGTGCGGCTCTGCGTCGGGTCCTCGGAGAAGTTGAGCAGGCCCACGCCCGAGACGCCGTCGGCGAGCGAGTGATGGAGCTTGCCGTACATTGCGAAGCGCCCGCCGTGCAGGCCCTCGATCAGGTGGATCTCCCAGAGCGGGCGGTCGAGATCCATCGGGTTGGAATGCAGGCGCGAGACCAGCACGCCGAGTTCGCGCTCGCCTCCCGGGTAGGGCAGTGCCGAGTGGCGCAGGTGGTAGTCGAGATCCACCTTCTCCACTTCCTCGAAGGCCGGCAGCAGCAGGCCCGCACCGACGCCGCGCAGCCTGTAGTTGAACGGCGGCGCGGTGACCGGGAAGCCACGCAGGTACTCGAAGACCTTGCGCGGGTAGTCACGCGGCGCGTCGGGCGGCGGAACGAAGGTCTGCAGCCCCGCGACGTGCATCGGCGTCTGGCGGGTCTCCATCAGCACGAAGCTGAGGTCGAGCAGGTTCAGTGGCTTGCTGTAGGCCATCGGTGGTCTCCGCGGGGTCCAGGCGACTATAGGGGACGCTCCGATGGCGAGCCAGCGCCCGCGACCGCGCGACAGTCGAGGCGGTCGTCGATTGCCGGAACTGCGCTGCGCTCAGGGCTGCGCCGCGGGCTCCACCATCGTCGGCGCCGACCGTCCGGCACCGTACACGTCGAGCTGCGCGCGCCCCGTGCCACGGTTGTAGCGGCAGTATGCGTCCACCGTTGCGGCGTTGCCGCGACGGACCTTGAGCTGCATGGCGTAGCCGCTCGAGGTCGCCACCGGCGACTGCTGGCCCACGACCTTGTAGCCGAGCCGCTGCGCCTCGGTTACGCAGGCGCGCTGCGCCTGAACCGGTCCGCTGCCCGAGCCCCCGCCTCCGCCGCTGACCCAGCCCTGCCCGAAATTCAACTCGGTGCGACCGCGGTCCGGATACCAGCGACAGCCCGCGGTCGTGCGGCGGCCCTGGTATTGGCCCTGCACCGTGGTCAGCCAGTACCGGGCGCTGGGGATCCACTCGGCCGGGGCGACGCGGTCCACCTGCATGCCGTAGCGCGGCGCCTCCATGCGGCAGGCGTTCTGCGCCTGCTGCGCGTTCTGGCCACCGCCCGAGCCGCCGCCACGCGGATCCACCGTGAAACGGGCCCGGCAGCCCTTGTCCACCCAGACCCGATCACCCTTCTGTCCCCAGGAGCGTCCCTCGACGCAGGGCGCATCCGAGCGGCGCTGCACGAGCCGCGCGCGGCCGTCCACGGGCAGCTGGCACTCGCGGTAGCGATCGTCGCTCGAGGCACAGTTGAACTCGATGGCGCTGCCGCTGCCGACTCCGCCGCCGTTGCCCCAGCCGAGCCCGGAGAGGCTCACGTCGCCCGTCTTCGTCTCGACGAAACAGGTGCCCGACAGCACCTTGCCGCGCGCGTCCTGAACCCGGATGTCCATGGACCAGCCGTCGCGGAACTGCTGGAAGTTGCCCGTGGCGAGCACCCGATAGCCACGTTGCACAGCCTCCTTGGTGCAGTCGCCCTGCGCCGACTTCTGCTGCTGGGCTGATGCGTCCGCCGACCACAGGCCGCCGAGCAGCACGAGGCCAAAGACCTGCAGCAACTGCCGAAATCGCGAACTCGTCACTGCATGCTCCCGGTGTCGCTGGCCGGTCCGCCCGGCAGCGCGCTCAAGATGGGTGGGGGACGGAACAGGTGCGGCCGGATTCTAGCGTTACTGGCTCAACCGCATGCACCCAGGCCGCGCCGTCGGCGCGTACCATCCGGGCACCACCAGAACGAGGGACCAGGCATGCAACTCATCGACCTCCTGAGCCAGGCCGGCGGCCTGCAGTCCATGGCGCGCGAACTGGGCGTCAGCGAAAGCCAGGCGGCGAGCGGCGCCGCGGCGCTGATCCCCGCGATCCTCGGCGGGATGAAGGGCCAGGCACGCGCCCAGCCCACCGGACTCGAGGGGCTGATCGGCATGCTCGGCGGCCTCGGCGGCGGTGGACTCATGGACGACGTGCTCTCCCCGCAGCCGACCAACGTCGGCCGTGGCAACGACGTACTCGGCCAGATCTTCGGCACGCGCGAGGTGAGCCGCACGGTCGCACAGGACGCCGCAGCGAAGTCCGGGCTCGATCCCGCGCTGCTCAAGAAGATGCTGCCCATCGTCGCGATGCTGGTCGCGGGCTATCTGGCGCGGCAGGGCGGCGGTGCCGGTGGCGGACTGGGGGGCGGCCTCGCGGGTGGCCGGCCCATGGGACAGGGCGGCGGCCTCGGCGACCTGCTGGGCGGACTGGTCGGCGGCGGCCGTGCGCAACCGACCGGCGCCGGCGGGCTCGGCTCGCTGCTCGATCTCGATGGCGACGGCAACCCGCTGGACGACATCCTGTCCATGGCGGGCAAGTTGATGCGTTAGTCGATTGGACGCGGACCATCGATCTTGCGGATCATCGGCTTTTCGGGGCGGTGGGACTCGGACCCTAGCAACCAAGGAGACAGAAAATGGGCTGGTTAATTTCTCTGATCATCGGTGGCATCGTCGGCTGGCTCGCCAGCATCGTGATGAAGACCAACGCGCAGATGGGCATGATCGCCAACGTGCTGGTGGGCGTCGTGGGCTCCTCGATCGGTTTCTGGCTGGCGGGCGCGCTCGGCATCGCGCCGCAGGGCGGCATCCTGCGGTTCGTGGTGGCCGTGGCGGGCGCGGCGCTGCTGATCTTCCTGCTGCGTGCGCTTGGCGTCCTGAAGAAGTGAGCTGACGCATGAGCGCGCGCAGCGACTTCACACCCGAGCAGTGGCGGGCCCTGTGCAACGCGCCGCAGCTCGTGGCGATTGCGACCGCGGCCGCCGGCAACAGCGGCCTGTTCGGCAGCGTCTCCGAGGGCATGGCGATGGCCTCGTCGATGGCGGAAGCGGTCCGCGGCGACCATCCGCTGCTCAAGGAGGTCTTCGGGAAGGACGACATCCGTGCCTCGCAGGACGAGATCCGCGCAATGGTCAAAGGCGTCGCCGACAAGGCGACGCTCAACGCGAAACTGCAGGACGCGGCGGCGAGCGCACTCACGGCCGCCGTGGCGGCGCTGACCTCGAAGGGCGCGACGGCCGACGCCGATGCCTACCGCAGGATGCTTGGCGGCATCGCCGAGAAGATCGCCAACGCGTCCAAGGAAGGCAGCTTCCTCGGCTTCGGCGGCGAACGCGTGAGCGAAGGCGAGCGGCAGTTCCTGGACCGGCTGAAGGGCCTGCTCGCCTGAGGGAGGCTGCGAACGCCGGTCTCGCTCGCCGGCAACCCGGGGCGCCCCGTCAGCCCGACGCGGGCGCCTCGTCTTTTCCGAGCCGGTCGATGGCGTAGGTGTAGAGCACGTCCGAACTCGAGTTGAGCGCGGTCTCGGCGGAGTCCTGCACCACGCTGATGATGAATCCCACCGCGACCACCTGCATCGCGACGTCGGCCGGGATGCCGAACAGCGCGCAGGCGAGCGGCACCAGCAGCAGGCTGCCCGACGGCACGCCACTGGCCCCGCAGGCGCCGAGCGCCGCGATCACGCACAGCACCAGCGAGCCCGCGAGCGACACCTCGATGCCGAGCGTCTCGGTCGCCGCGAGCGTCAGCACGGTGATCGTGATCGCCGCACCCGCCATGTTGATGGTCGCGCCGATCGGGATCGTGACCGCGTAGAGTTCCTCGCTGATGCCGAGCTTCTTCGACAGCGCGAGATTGACCGGGATGTTGGCCGCCGAGCTGCGGGTGAAGAACGCCGTGATACCCGATTCCTCGAGGCAGCGCAGCACCACGGGATAGGGATTCTCGCGGGTCACCGCGAATACCAGCAGCGGGTTCACCACCAGCGCCATCACCAGCATCGCGGCCACCAGCAGCGCGGCGAGGCTCGCGTAGCCCGCCAGTGCCTCGAGGCCGACCGTCGCGACCGTTGTACAGACCAGCCCGAAGATCCCGACCGGCGCGAAGCGGATCACGTAGCGGACGATATCGCTCACGCCGTCGGCCAGCGTCTGCAGGTTGCGACGGAAGCCCTCGGGGGCGCGGCGGAAGCTCAGCCCCAGCAGCACTGCCCAGGTCAGGCAGCCAAGGAAGTTGCCGGTGAGCAGCGCATTGACCGGATTGTCGATCAGTTTGAAGAGCACGTCGGTCAGCACCGACGCGACCTGCGCGGGCGGCGTGCCCTCGGCCGCTGCGCTGAGCGCGATGGTCTGCGGAAAGGCGCGGCTCATGACGAGCGCGAGGAATGCCGCCGAGGTGGTACCGACGAGGTACAGCAGCAGCGTCAGCAGGACCTTGCGGCCGGCGAGTCCCGCCTCCGTCGGCGGGTTCGCGATCGCCGACATCACGAGCACCAGCACCAGCAGCGGCGCCACCGCCTTCAGCATGCCGACGAACAGCGCACCGAGCACGCCGAGCGGCCCGGCGACTCCGGGTGCGAGCACGCCGAGCGCGGCGCCGAGCACCACGCCGATCAGGATCTGGGGCACGAGGCCGAGCGCCGGGCGGGTCATGGTCGCGCTTCCCGGCCCGACAGGATCGCAAGCGCCGCGGCGTGCAGGGCGGGGTTCGCCGCCGCGACCACCGTGCCGCCGGCGAGCGGCACGCGGCCCTCGAGGTCGGTCACCACGCCGCCGGCCTCCTCGAGGATCGGCACCAGCGGCAGGATGTCGTAGGGCATCAGGCCCGCGTCCACCATCAGGTCGATGCCGCCCTGCGCCACCAGCGCGAAGGCGTAGCAATCCCCGCCCCAGCGCTGCAGGCGGCAGCGTCCGGCGAGCTGGTCGTAGCGCTCGCGCTCGGCCGGGTCGTCGAACATCGAGGGATGCGTGCTGTAGAGCACCGCGTCGGCGAGCGTTGCGTCCGCGCGCGTGCGCAGCAGGAATTCCTCGTCGCGCACCCGCAGTCGCGCGCCCGTGCCGGCCGCTGCGTACCACGTCTCGCCCGTGAACGGCTGGTGCATGACACCGACCTGCGGCAGCCCGTCCGCGACCAGCCCGAGCAGAATGCCCCAGGTCGGCATGCCGCTGATGAAGGCGCGCGTGCCGTCGATCGGGTCGATCACCCAGTAGGTCGAGCCGTCGCCCTCGCTGCCGTGCTCCTCCCCCACGATGCCGTGTCCCGGGAACGCCGCGCGCAGCCGCTCGCGGAGGAACGCCTCGATGCCGCGGTCGGCCTCGGTGACGGGATCGTAGCGACCGGCCTTGCGCTTGTCGGTGACGGAGATGGGTTTGCGGAAGTACTCGAGCGCGATCGGGCCTGCGGCGAGCACGGCGTCGAGGGCCACCTCGAGGGCCTGGCGCGGATCGAGATCGGTCATCGGCGGGTTTCCTCGGCGGACGCTGCACCTGCGTGGCAGCGGTCGGCACGATACCACCGGCGAGGCGGCCCGCAGCCTCGGACCAGGCGCCGTGGGGTGCGTGCCACGCCGCCATCCGAAGGCTCGGGTCTGGTCATATGCGGCTCGATTTCCCCTCACTTGCTTCTCACCTATCCCGCATGGCGCTCACGAAGGAACGGCGTAGGGTTTGTTTCCAGAGGGACAGACGACGCGCCACTCCCGGCGTGCCCAGTCCCCGCGAAGAGTCGGCGCTCGGAGCGCCGCACCAGACTGAAAAGGAGTTCTCCATGGCAACGAAGCATGTGTGGCTGACACTGGCTACGCTCGCCGTCGGCGCCTGGGCCGCGGCGGCGAATGCCCAGTCGACGGTTCATCTCTACATCTACGACACGCACACGGGAACGGTGACGCAGGCGACGGGCCCGATGGAGTTGGAGCCGTACAACGCCTCGTTCTCCAACAACGGCAAGAAGCTGGTACACGACCTGACGGTCGCCCCCTACGTAATGACGCAGTTGCTCGGCGTGACTGACCTCGCGACCGGCGAGACGACCTCGCTCGGCGTGGCGGGCGACAACGCGGTCTGGTCGCCGAATGGCCGTTTCATTGCGTACTGGAACTTCAGCGATTGGATCGATTCCGGATACGATCCAAACGTGCCGCCCCAGTTGCGCGTCATTCCGGCCGAAGGCGGCGTTCCGGTAGCCGTCCGCGACTGGGCCAGCGACGCCAGCTGGTCGAACAACAGCCGTCGGGTCGCATTCGTGGACTGGTGGCCGCAGTACATCGGCACGATTGCGCTGGACGGCACCGGCGAGACGCTGTTCAACGAAGCGGTGCTGGGAACGGGCGACGGTATCGGCTGCAATCCGTCGTATTCGCCGGACGGCAAGTTGATCGTCTACGAGAGCAGGGAATGTGCCGAAGGCGGAGGCATCGCCCGGCTGATGGTGATCCCGGTAAATGCCAGGGGCGAGCCGCTCGGTGCGCCGTACCCGATCACCTCGGGCGCCTATTACGCCCAGCAACCGTCGTTCTCGAACGACGGCAAGACCATCGTGTTCGCGGGCAACGCGAGCAACCCCAGCGAGTATGAGTGGGGCTTGTATACCGTGTCCGTCTACGGTGGTGATCCGGTGGTGCTGTTCGACCGGCCGGGCAAGGGTGAATACGATCCGGCCTACTCCAAGAACGGCCGCTATATCGTGTTCTCGGGTCCGGAATGACCAAGGCACGACTGCACGGCGCCGACCGGATGCATCGGAACGCCACCGAGTGACCGGTTCGGTCAGGCGAGCGGTCCCGGCCGGACGCCGGGGCCGCCGTCGTCGGTCCGATCGCGCTCTGCAACGCGAATTGCGCCGGTGAGGTTTCGGCCCGGCACCTGAGTCCGGCGAATCAGCTCAGCGACAGCAGCGAGCCGCGATACACGTGCTCGACTTCGGCGCTGGCCGCGATCGTCGTGCCGAGGTCGCGCAGCCGGCCATCGTCCAGGCCGTAGATCCAGCCGTGCACGGCCAGTTCCTGGCCGCGGTCCCAGGCGTCGCGCACGATCGAGGTGTGGCAGACGTTGGCCACCTGTTCGACCACGTTCAGCTCGCAGAGCCGGTCGCTGGCAGCCGCCACGCCAGTCTGGGCCGCCAGCCGCGCGAGGTGCTTCTCGCGCACGTCCTGGACGTGGCGCAGCCAGTTGTCGCAGAGCCCGAGGCGATCGCCGCGCAGCACTGCGGAGATGCCGCTGCAGCCGTAGTGGCCGCAGACGATGATGTGGCGCACGCGGAGGATCTCGACCGCGAACTGCATCACCGACAGGCAGTTGAGGTCGGTGTGCACGACGATGTTGGCGACATTGCGGTGGACGAACAGTTCGCCGGGCAGCAGCCCGACGATCTCGTTCGCGGGCACGCGGCTGTCGGAGCAGCCGATCCACAGGTACTCGGGCGACTGCTGCCGCGACAGGCCCTGGAAGAAGTCCGGGGCCTGCTCCCGGATGCGCGCGGCCCAGGCCTGGTTGTTGTCGAACAGCTGCTTCAGGGACTTCATCGTCGCGCAGCCCGCATCGATCTGCCGTCCCCGCTCTCGCCGACGCCGCGCTGAGCCACCTCGCAGGACATCGCACCCCGACTGCCGGCGGACGATGCGGACGCAAAGGGCGCCTGATCACGTCGGACTGTTCCGCGGCGCTCCGCCCCGCTACCCTGTCTCGCGTCCCAACCTCGTCGCGGAGAGTTCATGGCCAAGCCCAACTACGCCCACCAGAAGAAACAACGCGAAGAAGCGGCCCGCAAGAAGCGCGACGAGAAGCAGCAGCGCCGACAGCAGAAGAAGGACGAGGCGCCGCCACCGCCGCCCTGACTTGGCGCCCGGCGCGCCCGGACGGGCGCAGCAGCGGTGCCGCCACGCTCGTCCGGGCCGCGGTCAATCATCGGGCGGGCGGGCGCTCCCGCGCCTCATGGGCGGGAGCGCGATACGAGCAACCCTCGCAGGTCGTCAGCCCTCGTACTTGAACGACAGCGACACCCGGGCTCGATACGCGACCACCTTGCCATCCTCGACCTTCATGTCGAGCTTGCTGACTTCGGCGATGCGCAGGTCTCGCAGCGTCTTGGCGGCCGCCTGGATGGCGCTGCTCGCGGCGTCCTCCCAGGACACGGTGCTGGTGCCGATAACCTCGGTCACACGGTAGACGCCGCCGTCGGCCGCTTGCTTGCTTCGCTTCTTTGCCACGGTTCTCTCCCCTCCGGTGAAGAGGCACGGGCCGGCGGCCTGCACCTCGATTGTTGCATCATACGCCCGCGCATCGGCCGGACGTCGCATGCGCCGCAGTGCAACCGGATCAGCCGCCGCTGGGAGCGGCGCCGGCACCCGACGCATGCGCCGCAGCCGGTGGACACATGTTCGCCGGTGAACGCCTGATTCTTGGTATCGTTGGCCGCGGAGGAGACACCATGCTCAGCGAAAGCCAGTTGCGCCAGATCATGCCCAACCTGTCGGCCACCAGGCTGGCACCGTTGCTGCCACACCTCAACGGCGCCATGGCCGAGTACGGCATCAACACGCCGGCACGTGCAGCAGCCTTCGTCGCGCAGCTCGCGCACGAATCGGGCGAGTTCCGGTGGATGGAGGAAATCTGGGGTCCCACCTCCGCGCAGCGCCGCTACGAGCCGGCGACCGACCTGTCGAAGCAGCTCGGCAACGTCCAGCCGGGCGATGGCAGGCGCTTCAAGGGACGCGGTCCGATTCAACTCACCGGCCGCGCCAACTACCAGCGCTTCGGCAAGCTCCTCGGTGTCGACCTGGTCGCAGCACCCGAGCGGGCGGCGGCCCCTGACGTCGCGTTCCGGATCGCCGCACTGTACTGGGCGAATCGCGGGCTGAACGAACTGGCCGACGCGCAGAACTTCCGCGAGATCACCCGCCGCATCAACGGCGGGTTCAACGGACTCGCCGACCGTCTGAAGTACTTCGAGCGCGCCCGGGCCGTGCTCGCGGCCGGCCTTGCAAGGGCCGCGCGGTCGGTTGCGCGCGGCGGAACCACGGCGCCGGTCCGCGGAGTGCCCGCCGAGCCGCTGACGCGCGGCTTCGAGGCGATCCAGGCGCTGGCGGCACCGAAGAAACGCGCGAAGAAGACGACGGCGAAATCGGCCGTCAAGCGCAAGGCGCCCGCTAGGAAGTCCACCGCCCGCAAGGTCGCCGCGAAGAAGGTGGCGCCGAGAAGGGCGCTGGCGAAGAAGACGGCGCCAACGAAGGCGGCCCGAAAGAAAGCTCCGGCAGCCAAGAAGCGGGCAGTCAGGCGGTCTGCGAAGAAGGCATCGGCCGCCACGCGGACGCCACGGCGCTGAGCGCGGCGACACCGGCGACCATCCGGAGCATCGGCCGATCGCTGCGTCGGCCAGGGTCGCGGCGCCCTGCTCGAGCCGTCAGGTAGCCGATTCCGTACCGGCGTGCTCGAACCCAATCGGAAGCTCGCGATCGCAATCGGCGCCGGCCTGGCGGCCGGCACGCTGGTGCTGTTCTGGTCCCTGTACCGCGCTCTGCGCCAAGTGCAGGCGTTCGCCTGACGCGTCGCCTAGTGATGGTTGGCCGAGCGCCACCAAGCGCTATGGTCGCCGCGCAGCACCTCGTGGGACGGCATCGGGTAGAACGCCAGTTCTGGCCCGTTGCCGACGTAGAAGCCACCCGTGACCGTGCGATAGGGGAACTCGGGCGAATGCACCCGGTGGACGAGCTTGTTCTGCTTGCCGTCGGGACTGACCTGCAGCAACGCCTCGCGCAGGTGATGGATGAAGGAATACGGCAGGTCACCCACGGCCCCCTCGAGCGGATCGGCCGCGAGCGCGCCGAGCGCGAGTTCCACGAAGCAGAGGCCGGGGAAACGGATGAACTTGGCCGGCTGACTGGTGATGCCGGAGTAGTACGCCTGCGGGCCCTGGCTGCTGACGACGAGGCTGTTGACCGGCGCGAGGTCGTGATACAGGTGCAGGCCGCGCTCTTGCGCCGGCAGCGAACCCGCGCGGCTCAACCCCAGCGTGTGACCGTAGGCGGTGCTCAGGTAGAGCTTCTTGAGCGCACTGACCGGAATGTGCTCGAGCACCCGGTACATCGAGACGTACACGGAGTTCTTCGGCCTGCCGTCGGGATGCGCCACGCAGAGTTTGAGCGCCTCGTCGATGTTGAAGGCCGGGTGGCGAAACGCGGGATCAACCTCGAAGAAGATCGCCTGCCCCTTGGACTTGTAGCGATGGCCGGTCGCGTAGTACTGGCCGAACTGCTCCGGCGTCAGCATGGAGGCAATCAACGCTTCGGGCAGCAGCGAGAAATACAAATGGATCGTCATGGCTATACACCCAGTCCAAGTCGGGATGACTCAATTTTAGAGGCACGGGAAAATACCCGCCGCGCCACCAAAGCACAACTTATTGCGGAGAACCCCTACGGGCCAGTCGTTGTGGGGAATCCTGCGGGCCTGAACCTCCCCGCCCGCCGGGCAACGGCAGCCAGGGCAGGAACCTGACCATCGCCATCCGCCGGAAACTTCGGCCCGCGGACGTTCCTCGACCGGGTCTCAGCCGATCTCCGATCGCAGCTCCGCGAGCCGGTCGAGCAGTCGACGCACCTGTCCGCCTTCGATCATTGCGGCCCAGTGCCCCTCGCAGGAGCGCTCGCCCCGGACGCAGTACGTCAGCAACGACTTGATCTGCGCGAGGTCGGCCGTCCGGACCGTCGCTTCGTCCATGAGCAGATGACCCGCGTCGTCGTGACGGTAGTCGTAGTCGCTCCAGCACTCCTTGCCGGCGGCCCGGAAGAACTCCGGGACGATCTCCTGGTACTCCGGCCACGGCAGCGTCCGGGCGTCGTCCGGGTCCAGATCGGTACCGCGCCAGCGCCGGATCGGGGCGAAGCCTGTCGCATACAGACGCTCCCGGAACGAAACCAGCTCGTCGATCTCCTGGAGTGTGGGCAGTCTTGTCACCATGCGTCAGTCCCTCGAACCCAGCCCTGCCAAATCGCTCCGGGGCGTCGCTCCCGCGGCGCGAGTTGGCCGCCTCCGCGAGCGCGCCTAGGCTCCCTTCGACAGCCGCGTCCGTCCCGCCGCGGAGTCGCCCTCGATGACCGCGCCGGCCGGAGGCCGGAACAGCGACTTCGCGGTACGGCCCACCAACCGGCAGACCACCGCGTCGAGCGATCCGCCGACGACGCCGCCCACCACCGGCACCGCCCTCGGAAACTTGAGCGCCACCCGCTGCCCCACCTTCGCCAGCAGCCGCGCCCCGATCCGCTTGTTGACCTCGACGAGCGCCCGCCCCGGGATCTGGTCCACAGCCCGTTGCGTGAGCCTGTCGCCGACCTTGAGGCCGAGTTCCCTCATCGCTTCCTTCGCAACGTCGCCCGCCAGGCTGAGCAGGATCGTCGTGCGGACGCGTTCCGACGCCAGGTCATGCCCGTAGATCCGCGCGATCGCGCCGGACATGCGCGCCTGCAGCAGCCAGGATGCCCCGAGCGCCGCCGGGATCGAGACGGGAAACGTGACTACGCCGCCCAGCCCCGTGATGAACCCGGTGGTGAAATTCTTGCGCGTCTCCCGGCGGATCAGCGCGTCGACCCGCTTGTCATCGTTCTCGAAGCTGCGGTCGATCAGGTACTCGTTCGCGAGGTCCTCCGCGCCGGACAGCGGCCCCGCGCCATCGAGCCCCTTCTCGAGCAGGTACGTGGCCAGCCTGTTGGCAGATGCTTCAGTCGGTGCTCGATCCGTCATCGCGTCTCGTCCTCCCGCTCAACCCATCGACGCCCGCCGTGTCCACGTGCGCACGATGCGCATCGACCCGCGGCTCACGACAGATTTCAGAACTCGTCCCTGACTTTCAATTCCATCTCGATGCGGTCGGCAGTGCGCATGACCACCTCGATCACCGCCTGCAGCGCCGCGGCGTCGGCTGCGGCGTCGACCGGAGCCGAGAACACGACCAGGTACTCGCCCTGCCGCCGGTTCACCTGCCACGCACCCAGGGTCATGCGCGCGTTCTCCTGGAGCAGCCGCTGCGCGAGCTCAGGCGGCGGCTCGCCGCGGCCGCGCGCCGCTACCGACCAGACGTCCCGGATCTCGAGCGGGTCCAGTCGAGTCGTCCCGGACGCCACCCACACCCGCTGGCTGCGCCCGTCGCCGGACTGGTACACCAGCCGGAAATCACCGTCGTCGATGCTGTAGGCGAGCCTGGCCTGCTTCAGGGCGGCCTCGACCCGCCGGTCCAGCGTGCCCGTCGCCCCGCCCTGCGCGGCAGCGATCGGAATAGCGCCCGTGAGCACCAGCAACGCTGCGGTCAGCACCCGTCGTGTCGTCATGACGGCCTCGTTCGAACTGACGTGGTGCGTCACTCTACAGACACCGGCATCGACCTTCACGACGGACCGCGCCGCGGACTGCTCAGGGTGCCCAGTCCCGGTGACGAAGGTAGGCCGGGACCTTCTCGGCCTTGCGTTGTTCGAGCTGCTCCGCCAGCCACTGGAACCACTCCGAGTCGGACGGATAGGACTGCTCGATCCGAAGCTGCGTCACCCATGGTTCGAGCTTGCGCCACATGACGACCACGATGCCGCCCACCAGGTCCTGCACGAGCGGGAACGGAGCGATGCGTCGATGCACGAGGACTCCCATCGCCTCGAACGTGGTGCACATCAACGTGGCTGCCTTCTCGGCATCGAGCCCGGCCCGGTGCAGGTCGTCGGCCGACAGGTTCTCGGGCAGGTTCGTCACGATCGCCATCGCCTCGGCGAACTCGGCGCCCATGAAGGCGCGCATCAGGTCCAGCGCGACGGCTTCCTGGCGCTGCCGCCTGAACTCCCGGAGTTGCAGGACCGCGAAGGCGGTGCCGCCGATGACCGTCAGGGCAGCGGCGACCTGCGAGATGCCGACGACGGTCTGGAGGTCCATGCGGGTTGCTTCCTCGTCAGCTCGAATACAACACCGATTGACGGAGAGGTCAATTCCGGCACGGCGCAGTTGGCGCGATCAGCGAAGGAGCGGTGCGCGGCTTACGCCCTCCCCGCGCAGGCGCTATCGTTGTCCCCGACGACTATCTGCGCGGCCGGCAATCATGGAGGTCAGGCATGAGCGCGACGGAACCCGCCGTCTGGAAGAAGACCGCCTGCATCATCTGCGCGTTGAACTGCGGCCTGGAGGTGCAGATCGAGGGTCGTCGAATCGTGCGCATCCGGGGCGACAAGGCCCATCCGATGTCGCAGGGATACGTCTGCGAGAAGTCCCAGCGCATGGACTACTACCAGAACGGCGCCGACCGGCTGGACTCGCCGATGCGACGGCGCGCGGACGGAACCTACGAAGCCATCGACTGGCCAACGGCCATTCGCGAAATCGCGGAGAAGCTGTCGGCCATCCGTTTGCGCCACGGCGGCAAGAGCATCCTGTACTACGGCGGCGGCAGCCAGGGAAACCACCTGGGCGCCACTTATGCCGACGCCACGCTCAAGGCCCTGGGCGTGAAGTACCGCTCCAACGCGCTCGCGCAGGAGAAGACCGGCGAGGCGTGGGTGCAGGGCAAGATGATGGGCTCGGGCATCCACGGCGACTTCGAGCACTGCGAGGTGGCCGTGTTCGTCGGCAAGAACCCCTGGCAGTCCCACGGCTTCGCGCGCGCACGGGTCATCCTGCGCGAGATTCAGAACGACCCCGCGCGCTCCATGATCGTCATCGACCCGAGGCGCAGCGAGACGGCCGAGATGGCGGACTTCCACCTCGCCGTTCGTCCGGGCACCGATGCGTGGTGCCTCGCGGCCCTGGCGGCGATCATCGTTCAGGACGGACTGGTGGCACGGCAGTGGGTCGACGAGCACACCACTGGATTTGCGCCCGTCGCCGAGGCCCTGCAGCGGATCTCCGTGGCGGACTTTGCGCGGACCTGCGGCGTCGAGGAGTCGCTGCTGCGTCGGACGGCCGAACGGATCGCGCGTGCCAGCAGCGTCTCGATGATCGAGGACCTCGGCGTGCAGATGAACCTGCACTCCACGCTCAACAGTTACTTGAACCGGTTGGTGTGGCTCCTGACGGGCCACTACGCCCGGCCCGGCACGAACAACGCCTTCGTGCCATTGCTCGGCCTGTCGCAATCGAACCGGGACCGGTCGGCCGCGAAGAGTGGCGCGTCGCCGGCGCCGCGGCCGGAGACGCCGCGCAGCCCGGTGACCGGTGCGAGGATCATCATGGGCCTGGTGCCGTGCAACGCGATTCCGGAGGAGATCCTCACGGACCATCCGCAGCGGTTTCGCGCGATGCTGATCGAGAGCGCGAATCCGGTGCACTCGCTGGCCGACAGCCGGCGCATGCGCGAGGCGATCCGCGCGCTGGAACTTGAGCGTCGTCATCGACGTCGCCATGTCGGAGACCGCCGCACAGGCCGACTACGTGCTGCCGGCGTCCAGTCAGTTCGAGAAGGCCGAGGCCACCTTCTTCAACCTGGAGTTCCCGCGCAATGGCTTCCATCTCCGGCAGGCGCTGTTCGAGCCCCGGCCCGGCACGCTGACCGAGGCGGAGATTCATGCGCGCATCGTGGAGGCTCTGGGCGAACTCGACGACGGCCAGTACCGGTTCCTGAGGCGCGCGGCACGGCTGGGGCCCACCGCATTTGCCCTGGCGTTCGCGTGGCAGTCGAAGCGCGACCAGCGGGTGGCGCGTTATGCGCCGGTGGTGCTGTATCGGACACTGGGGAGCAATTGCCTGCGGGCATGGCGGCCGCGGCATCGCTCTGGGGAGTCTGCCAGATGTTTGTTCGTCGCCAGCCCGAAGCCGCGCGCCGCGCGGGCTTCGGCGGGACGCGCATCGGCTCCGGCAACAGGCTGTTCCGAGCCATCGTCGAATCGGCCTCCGGCGTCGTGTTCTCGGTCGAGCGAGTACGCCGACAGCTGGCGCGCCGTACGGCGGCCCGGGCCACGGATCAATCTCCACGTTCCGGAACTCATGGCGGAGCTGGCGCAACTGGATTCGGGGGGCTCCGCCAGGGATCCGTCGTACCCCTTCATCCTGTCTGCCGGCGAGCGACGCAGCGACACCAGCAACACTGCGATCCGCAGTCCGGACTGGCATCGCAAGGGCCCGTTCGGCACGCTGCGCATCAGTCCGCAGGACGCCGCCAGCCTCGGCTGCACGGAAGGCGACTGGGTCCGACTGACCACCCGGCGTGGCACGGCTCAGGCGCCGGTCGAGATCACGACCGATCTGCAGCCGGGTCACGTCTCGCTGCCGAACGGCCAGGGGATCGACTACCACCGTGGCGACGGCACGCTGGTGCGCCGAGGCGTCGCGTTGAACGAGCTGACCGACATCGGCGACCGCGACCCGATCGCCGGCACGCCATGGCACAAGCACGTTGCAGCTGCGGATCGAACGGCTGACCTCGGGCGCCGAGGCTGCCGGATGACGCACGCGGTACCCTTGGCGCCCGCCGCCAGGGATGCCAGTTCCCTACGCCAGAAAGCACAAAGGCCTGCGCGCTAACGTAGGCCTTTGATGCAACTGGCGCGCCCGGAGAGATTCGAACTCCCGACCTTCTGGTTCGTAGCCAGACACTCTATCCAACTGAGCTACGGGCGCGTTGCAACCGGCAAATCCGAGACTGGCGGAGAGAGAGGGATTCGAACCCTCGAAGGGCTTTTGACCCTTACGCCCTTAGCAGGGGCGCGCCTTCGACCACTCGGCCATCTCTCCACAATGCGGAGAGCCGCGGAGGATAGCGACCCCACGGCGCGGCGTAAAGCCATCAGTTTGTTTCAGGGAGTTGCGGGGGGTCCGGGCCCCCGCGCGGCGGCGCCCTCTCCAGATCAAGGGAATGCGTCCTCGCCGTTCCCCCGGACGGGCCGCTCGATTCCTTCCTGCTCTTCCCGCTTGATCCGCTCGTAGATCTCTTCCCTGTGCACGGCGACATCCCGGGGCGCATTCACTCCGACGCGCACCTGGTTACCCTTGACGCCGAGCACCGTCACGGTCACGTCGTTGCCGATCATGACGGTCTCGCCCACCCGCCTGGTGAGAATCAACATGCCAAGCTCCTGGCCTGCATGGCCGGTTTAATGTCCGCCGGTGGCGCCACCCCGCGCCTACCGTCCATTGCCAAGCACTCAGCCGGGCATTCTTGCTTAGCCGGCCCCGCCGATCGCCTGTGAACCCCAAGATCGCACCGGTGCACGTCCGCCGTCCGTTGCGGACCGGAACCATACGCTTTGCGCCTGAAAATGTCAGTGGCGAGATCCAGCGTTTCCTGCTGATCTGCGGGGAGTTTTCCCGGTTCGTGGTCCGATCCGACCACGACCGGCCACGCCGGGCTCTGGATCAGCCCCCGGCCCGCTCGCGGACCCAGGCCGCCACGCTCGCGAGCGCCGCCGGCAGGCCCGCGGCATCGGTGCCGCCGGCCTGCGCCAGGTCCGCCCGCCCGCCGCCGCGCCCGCCGACCTGCTGCGCGACGAAATTCACGAGTTCGCCTGCCTTGACCCGCCCGGTGGCGTCGGAGGTGACGCCGGCGATCAGCGTGACCTTGCCGTCGCCGCCGGCGGAGCCGAGCACGATCACCGCGGAACCAAGCCGGCTCTTCAGTTGGTCGACGGCATTGCGAAGTGCGGCGGCATCGGCACCCTCGATGCTGGTCGCCACGACCTTGAGGCCGCCGATCGCCTCCGCGTCCGCGGCGAGATCGCGCCCCTGTCCGCTGGCGAGCCTGTCCTTGACCTGCGCGACTTCCTTCTCGAGGCGGCGGCTGCGCTCGATGAGCTGCCTCACCTTCTCCTCGACGTCCTCGCGCGAACCGCGCACCAGGCCCGCGACGTCGCGCAGCCGGCGCTCCGTCTCCGCGACGAAGTCGTAGGCGGCCTCGCCGGTCACCGCCTCGATGCGGCGCACGCCGGCGGCCACGCCGCCTTCGCTCAGGATCTTGAACAGCCCGATGTCGCCCGCGCGGCCGACGTGCGTGCCGCCGCAGAGTTCGGTCGAAAACCCGCCGATGCGCAGCACGCGCACCTCGTCCTCGTATTTTTCGCCGAACAGCGCCATGGCGCCCGCGGCCACCGCCTCGTCGAACTTCATGAGCCGCGTCTCGGCCGCGCAATTGGCGCGGATCTCCGCGTTCACCAGGCGCTCGACCTCGTGCAGTTCGTCGGGCGAGACCGCGGAGTAGTGTGAGAAGTCGAAGCGCAGCCGATCCGGGGCGACCAGCGAACCCTTCTGCGAGACGTGGTTGCCGAGCACCCTGCGCAGCGCCGCGTGCATCAGGTGCGTCGCGGAATGGTTGAGCCGGATGGCCTGGCGCAGCGCATGATCCACACGCGCCGCGACCGTGTCGCCGACGCGCAGCGTGCCACTCTCGAGCCGTCCGACGTGCAGGTGCGCCTTGCCGAGTTTCTGCGTATCGGTGACGACGAAGCGCGCGCCGGTCGCCTCGAGCGCGCCGCGGTCGCCCACCTGTCCGCCGCTCTCGGCATAGAAGGGCGTGGCATCGAGCACCACCTGCCCCTCCTCCCCGGCGCGCAGTTCGTCCACGCGCGCTGCGCCACGCAGCAGTTCGACGACGCGGCCGGGCGCCTGCTCGGTCTCGTAGCCCGTGAATGCGGTCTGGCCTTCGATCTGCACGCCGGCGCGAAGGTCGACGCCGAACTTGCTGGCGGCACGCGCCCGGGCCCGCTGCTCCTCCATCGCCGCCTCGAAGCCGGCCTCGTCGATACCGAGGCCGCGCTCGCGCGCGATGTCGCTGGTGAGGTCGACCGGGAAGCCGTAGGTGTCGTAGAGGCGGAACACGGTCTCGCCGGGGATCACCTTGCCCTCGAGCCTGCCGATCGCGCCGTCGAGCAGCGCCATGCCCTGCGCAAGCGTCTCGGCGAAGCGGACCTCCTCCTGCTCGAGCACGCGCTCGATGTGCGCACGCTGGGACGCGAGCTCGGGGTACGCGGCGCCCATCACGGCCTCGAGGCTCGCCACCAGCCTGTGGAAGAACGGCTCGCGCTGGCCGAGCATGAACCCATGGCGGATCGCACGCCGGATGATCCGGCGCAGCACGTAGCCACGCCCCTCGTTCGAAGGCAGCACGCCGTCGGCGATCAGGAATGCGCTGGCGCGGATGTGGTCGGCGATCACGCGCAGCGAGCTCGACCCCAGGTCGGTCGCGCCGGTGTACTTCGCCGCGGCGGCGATCAGCTCCCGGAACAGGTCGATGTCGTAGTTGCTGTGCACGCCCTGCATCACCGCGGCAATGCGCTCGAGGCCCATGCCGGTGTCGACCGAGGGCTTCGGCAGCGGCGTCAGCGTGCCGTCCGCGGCACGGTCGTACTGCATGAAGACGAGGTTCCAGATCTCAACGTAGCGGTCGCCGTCCTCGTCCGGCGAGCCCGGCGGGCCGCCCTCGATGCCGGGACCGTGGTCGTAGAAGATCTCCGTGCAGGGGCCGCAGGGACCGGTGTCGCCCATCGCCCAGAAGTTCGACTTCTGCCCGAGGCGCGTGCAGCGCGACGGGTCGACGCCGATCTCCTTCATCCAGATTTCCGCGGCGCCGTCGTCCTCCTCGAAGACCGTGACCCACAGTCGCTCGGGCGGGATGCCGAGGGTGCCGGTGATGAAGTCCCACGCGTAGCGGATCGCCTCGCGCTTGAAGTAGTCGCCGAAGCTGAAGTTGCCGAGCATCTCGAAGAACGTGTGGTGGCGCGAGGTGTAGCCCACGTTCTCGAGGTCGTTGTGCTTGCCGCCGGCGCGCACGCAGCGCTGCGAGCTCGCAGCGCGCACGTACGCGCGGTGTTCCTTGCCGAGGAACACGTCCTTGAACTGGACCATGCCCGCGTTGGTGAACAGCAGCGTCGGGTCGTCCCCCGGCACCAGCGAGCTCGACGCCACGACCGCATGGCCGTGGCCCTTGAAGAAATCGAGGAACGCGGCGCGGAGTTCCGCGCTGCTCATCTGCCTGGACGGCGGGCGTAGTTTGGTCATGGCTCGATGTCGTCGCCCGGGCCGAGGGCGGCCCGGATCTGGTCGGCGGAAAACCCGCGATATTGGAGGAAGCGTGACTGTCTTGCACGCTCCCGATAGTCGCCGGGAGGCGACAGCCCGAAGCGCCGGCGACGGGCCTCACGGGCGATTGCCGCCCAGTCTTCCGCCGCGGCCTCGAGGCCTGCCTCGATCTCCTCGGCGGCAACCCCACGTTCCCGCAGCTCGACACGGATGCGTGCCGGCCCGTGGCCGCGGCCCGCGTGCTGGCGAACGAACTGCTCCACGAAGCGGGTTTCGCTCAGCAGCCGCTCCGATACGAGCCGCTCGACGGCAGCCGCCACCACGTCGGACGGGTAACCCCGCCGCGCGAGGCGACTCGACAGTTCCGCCCGGCCGAAATCGCGGCCGGCGAGCAGCGCGAGCGCCGCGGTGCGGACCGTGCGCTCGTCCGCCGCGGCCGCGTCGGCCTCAGGCTTCCTCGGCCGCCTCACCCTTGGCTGCCTCTCCCTTGCGCGGGGTCAGCAGCTTCGCGCGCAGCGCGTTCTCGATCTCGCGGGCAGTCTCGGGATGCTGCTGCAGGTAGGTGCGGACGTTGTCCTTGCCCTGGCCGATGCGCTCGCCCTTGTAGCTGTACCAGGAGCCGGACTTCTCGACGAGGTTGTGGGCCACGCCGAGCTCGATGATCTCGCCTTCGCGCGAGATGCCGGCGCCGTACATGATCTCGAACTCGGCCTCGCGGAACGGCGGTGCCACCTTGTTCTTCACGACCTTGACGCGCGTCTGATTGCCGACCACCTCGTCGCCGACCTTGATCGCGCCGATGCGGCGGATGTCGAGGCGCACGGAGGCGTAGAACTTGAGCGCGTTGCCGCCGCTGGTCGTCTCGGGGTTGCCGAACATCACGCCGATCTTCATGCGGATCTGGTTGATGAACACGACGATGGTGTTCGAACGCTTGATGTTGCCGGTGAGCTTGCGCAGCGCCTGCGACATCAGGCGCGCCTGCAGGCCCATCTGCATCTCGCCCATCTCGCCCTCGATCTCGGCCTTGGGCGTGAGCGCCGCCACGGAGTCCACCACGACCATGTCGACCGCGCCGGAGCGCACCAGCATGTCGGTGATCTCGAGCGCCTGCTCGCCATTGTCCGGCTGCGAGACGAGCAGCTCGTTCACGTTGACGCCGAGCTTCTCCGCATAGGCCGGGTCGAGCGCGTGCTCCGCGTCGACGAAGGCGGCCGTGCCGCCCTGGCGCTGCACCTCGGCGATGGCGGTGAGCGCGAGGGTGGTCTTGCCCGAGGACTCCGGCCCGTAGATCTCGACGACGCGGCCCTTGGGCAGGCCGCCGACGCCGAGCGCGATGTCGAGGCCGAGCGAACCCGTGGAGATGGCCTCCACGTCGTAGGAGGTCGAATCGCCGAGGCGCATGACCGAGCCCTTGCCGAACTGCTTCTCGATCTGGCCGAGCGCGGCGACCAGCGCCTTCTTGCGGTTTTCTTCCATGGCGGTATCTCGTGGAGCCCGTCGGGCTCGGTCGAAGGTGGGTGGAATCCGGGAAGGGCGGCATTATTCCACAGGGGCCACACCCTCGCCGGCCGAAAAATTGAGGGAAATCAGCGATTTCTCGACCGGGCGTCAGCCCGCCAGCGGCCAGCGCGCCAGCGGCGTGTAGCGCGAGCCGGTGCGCTCCGTCACGGACTCCACCAGCGCGAATTCCTCGGCCGGCCAGCGCAGCGGCTCGAACGGTTCCTGCGCCACGGGTCGCGGCAGCTTGCGGGCCAGCGTCAGGTGGGCACGGAACGCGCGTCGTTCGGGCTCGAAACCACGCGCGGCGAGCCCCGCCCTCAGTTCCTGCACCAGAGAGTCGAGCGCCGGCGGCACCTCGCTTGCCACCAGGCAGAGCACCTCGGGGCGCCGCCAGTGCTCCACGGCGTCGAAGACCAGTTCGAAGGGTCCGGCCCGGACGGCCGCGGCGGCGGCCTGAGCGGCGGCCACGCGGCTTGCGGGCACCGGCCCGAGGAACTCGAGCGTGACGTGCCACTGCTGCGGCGACTGCGGACGACCGGCGCCTTGGGGCTGCAGCGCGCGCAGGCGCGGCGCCAGCGCGACGCGCAGCGACTCGCCGGGCCACAGCGCGAAAAACAGCCGGTGGCAGCGCTCGGCACGCGCGTCGGGCGGCCTCGGTGGCGACAGGTTCAGGGGGTCGACCTCGCGAAGCGGTGGAGCATCGGATCGAGTCGCCGCTCGGCTCGCGCTCAGCCTTCGAGCAACCCGGCCAGCGCGCGCCCGACGGCGGCTCGCCGCACGGTGTCCCGGTTGCCATCGAACCGCTCGCGTGCGGCACGAACCTCGATGCCGACCTCCGTCCGGCGGGCCCAGCCGAACCACACCGTGCCGACGGGCTTGTCCGCGGACCCGCCGTCCGGTCCGGCGATGCCGGTCACAGCGATCGCCACGTCCCCGCCGAGGCGTGCCAGCGCGCCGGCGGCCATCTCGCGCACCACCGCCTCGCTGACCGCCCCGCCAGCCGCCAGGGTCTGCGGACGGACCCCCAGCAGGGCGACCTTGAGATCGTCCGAATATGTCACGGCACCGCCTCGATACCACCTGGAACTGCCGGCGACGTCGGTGCAGGCCTTGGCAACCCAACCGCCGGTACAGGACTCGGCCGTGACCAGCCGCCGGCCGTCCGCGACCAGCCGCTCGGCCACTTCGGCTATGATTCGCTCCAGTTCCGGTGCGCAACGTGTGTTCACGGGCGGATTCTAGCCGCTCGTGGACGATCGCAGAGGCGGGCCGGGCGACAACGTCCACCCATCACCTACTAGCAGGTCACTCACATGAGATTCGGCCCCCTGGCGATTGCCCTACTCGTTACCGCGCTGTCCCCGGTGGTTCAGGCCCAGGAGGGTGGGCTCGCCTCCGACGAGCAGATCCTCCTGAAGCAGATCAATACGGACAAGAAGGCCGTCTACGCCGGGAACCTCGGGCTCACCGAGTCGGAGAGCGCCAAATTCTGGCCGATCTATGATGAGTACGAGGCGAAGGTGAAGCCTCTCCAGGACCGCTTCGTCGCCAACATCAACAATTTCGCCGAGAAGTACGACACGCTGAGCGAGGCCGACGCCGCTGCGATCCTCAAGGAGAAGATGGCGATCGAGAAGGCGCGCGCCGATCTCAAGCAGGACCTACACGAAGAAGATCGAGAAGGTGCTGCCGGCGAAGAAGGCGCTGCGCTATGCGCAGCTCGAGACGCGCGTCGATCTCATGGCCCAGCGCAACGTGTACGGGCTGCTCCCGCTCGCCCGCTGATCCGCCAGCCCCACCCACAGGAAATCGCCATGAAGAAGATCCTGATCGCCTTTGCCGCCGTGGCCGCGCTCGGCGCCTTCGAGGGCGCCGTCGCACAGAGCGCCCGCGACGACTCCGAACTGCTCATCAGCCAGATCCAGACGGACAAGCGCGCGGTGGTTTTCAAGGCCATGAACCTGAGCGACGCCGAGGTCGCGAAGTTCGGCCCCATCTACGACCAGTACCAGATCGAGATGAAGGGCGTGATGCAGCGCGGCTCGGACGTGATCACCAGGTTCGCGGACAACTACGGCAGCATGACCGACGACGCGGCCAAGTCCATCATGAAGGACTTCTTCAAGGTGCGGGACGAGCGCAACGCACTGGTCAAGAAGTATGCCGGCAAGTTCGACAAGGTGCTGCCCACGACGAAGGTTCTGCGCTGGGTGCAGGTCGAGAACAAGCTCAACGCGCTGCTCGACGTGCAGGCCGCGAGCATCGTCCCGCTGAGCGGCGGCTGACCCGAGGAGCACCCGATGCTGAAGATGCCCACCAGGTTCGCGGCGGCAGGACTCGCGGCGCTCGCGCTGGCCGGCTGCGCGAGCGGCCCGGACGTCCGCGCCGACTACGACAAGTCCGCCGATTTCGGCAAGTACCGCACCTACGGCTTCGTCGCGCAGGCCGGCACCGACTCCGCGGACTTCAAGTCGCTGTCGACCCAGATCCTGCAGAACGCGGCGTCGCGGCAGATGGAGTCGCGCGGCTACACCCGCTCCGACAACCCCGACCTCGTCATCAACTTCAAGGGCAAGCTCGAGGAGAAGGTGGACGTGGAGTCCACGCCGGCGCCGTACTACGGGCCGGGCTGGGGCTACGGCGGCTGGTATGGCGCCCCCTGGGGTGGCTACGGCGGCGGCACCGAGGTGACGACCCGCCGCTACAACGTCGGCACGCTGGTGATGGACGTCGTGGACCGCGAGAAGCGGCAGGTCGTCTACCAGGGCGGCGTCGAAGGCGTGGTCACCAAGGAGATGCTGAACAACCGCGAAGCGGCGCTGAACGCCGCCGTCGCCCGCGTCTTCGAGAAGTACCCGTTCGTCGCCGGGCAGTCGGCGCAGGTGCCGCTGCCGGAGAAGAAGTGACTTGATCCGCCTGGATCGACCGGCGGCCATGTCGCGATGAGCGGGCTGTCGGCCGATCACCAGGCGCACTGGCGCCATGTCTACGCCACGCGGCCCGCGGAATCGGTGAGCTGGTACCGGCCGCACCTGGAGGTCTCCCTCGAACTTCTCGAGCGGGGCGGACTGAACCCCGATTCGCGGATCATCGACATCGGTGGCGGCGCCTCGACACTGGTGGACGACCTGCTCGCTCGGGGCGTCGCGCAGGTCACGGTCCTCGACCTCTCGGCCGAGGCCCTCGAGGTCGCGCAGGCGCGACTCGACGCGCGCGGCGATGCCATCCGGTGGCTCGCGGCTGACCTGCTGTCTGCGGACCTGCCAGACAGCGGCTTCGACCTCTGGCACGACCGCGCCGTGCTGCACTTTCTCGGCGACCCGGTCGACGCCGAGCGGTACGCACGCCAGGCCGCGAGCGCCGTGCGTTCCGGCGGGCACGCCGTCGTCTCGGGCTTCGCGCCGGAAGGGCCCGAGCGCTGCAGCGGCCTCGCGGTGGCACGTCGCTCGCCCGGAGAAATCGCCGCGCTGCTCGGCTCGTGCTGGACGCTGGTGGAGCAGCGCACGGACCACCACGTCACGCCCGGCGGCAGCCCGCAGCCCTTCGCCTACGCGCTACTGCGGCGCCGCTGAGTGCTGCCGTGTCTGTCCGAACAGATACCAGTCTCTGATCGACGCCGGGTTCAGGAAGATTTCCGACGAGTTCGTTACGATCGAGAAGTTGCGCCCCGACCCGAAGCAATGGAGCCTATAATGCGCGGCGAAGTTGCCGAACCTGATGCCGGGCAAGGCGCTCCGCCATGCCCGGCTCCAATCGCGCTTCCAGGACATCAGCGACGCGACCCCGATTCGATCGTCCCGGTCGTGCGCTGAATCCGTTGATCCAGTTCCTGTTATCCAATTCCCGTTTGCCCACCCACGAAGGTAAGTGAAATGAAGAAGATCCTGATCGCCCTCGCCGGCGTCGCCGCTCTCGGCGCCGCCCAGACGACTTTTGCCGCGGATTCGGTCGGCGCCAGCGAGCTGGCCAACACGCAGCAGCTCATCAAGGAGCTGCAGGCCGACAAGCGCGCCATCATGCTGAACACGCTGGCGCTCAAGCCGGATCAGCTCGCCAAGTTCACGCCGATCTACGACGAGTACCAGGCCGAGATGAAGAAGCTCTACACGGAGGCTACCAACCTGAGCAACCGGCTGTTCGTCGCCGACTACGGCGGCATGACGGACGCCGAGTCCAAGGCGATCCAGAAGGAGTTCTTCAAGCTGCGCCACGAGCGCCTGAACCTGCTGGAGAAGTACGCGGGCAAGCTCGACAAGAAGCTGCCCGAAATGAAGGTGTTCCAGTTCGTGCAGGTCGAGAACAAGACCCAGGCGCTGCTCGACGTGGCCGCGGCGGCGTCGATCCCGATCGTGACGAAGACGCCGAACACCAAGTAAGGACGCAGGCGTGATGCGCCGCCTGCGACCCGGTTCGCTTGCGGCGCAGACCACGCAGGACGCGGCCGTCGGAGCCGCTGCCTGAACCGACGCCAGCCCCCGCAAGTGGGCTGGCGTTTTCTTTCGCGTAGCCTGGTGAGCCCGATGAGCTCGACCGTCCCTCCCACCCATTCGCCGGTCATGCAGCAGTACCTGCGCATCAAGGCGCAGTACCCCGACGCGCTGCTCTTCTACCGCATGGGGGACTTCTACGAGCTGTTCTTCGACGACGCGCGACGCGCGGCAAGCCTGCTCGAAATCACGCTGACGTCGCGCGGCCAGTCCGGCGGCGAGCCCATCCCGATGGCCGGCGTCCCGGTGCAGACCGTGGACACCTACCTCGCGCGCGCGGTGCGCAAGGGCGCGTCGGTCGCACTCTGCGAGCAGATCGGCGACCCGGCGAAGGCCAAAGGACCGGTCGAGCGGCAGGTCGTGCGCGTCGTGACGCCCGGCACCGTCACCGACGACGCGTTGCTCGAGGCGCGGCGCGACACGCTGCTCGCCGCACTCTCGAGCTCGGGCGGGCGCTTCGGCCTGGCGTGGCTCGAACTCGCCAGCGGTCGCTTCCACGCGCTCGAGGCCTCGGGGTCGGAGGCGCTGGCCGCGGAACTGGAGCGCCTGCGTCCGGCCGAACTGCTGGTCGCCGAGGACGCCCCTGCCCTGCCGCGAGGTTCCGCCGCCGGGGCGGTGCGGCCGCGTCCGCCGTGGCATTTCGATCCCGGCAGCGCCGAGCGCCTGCTCTGCGAGCAGTTCGGCACCCGCGACCTCGCGGGCTTCGGGCTCGCCGAGCGGCCGCTCGCGATCGGCGCCGCCGGCTGCCTGCTCAACTACCTGCGCGAGACGCAGAAGTCGGCGCTGCCTCACCTGCGCGCCATCCGCTGCGAGGAGCGCGACGAGGCGCTGCAGTTGGACGCGGCCACGCGTCGCAACCTCGAACTCGACGCGAGCCTGTCGGGGCGCGCGGACAGCACGCTGTTGGGCGTCATGGACCGCACGGCGACGGCCATGGGCGGCCGCGAGCTGCGCCGCTGGATCCAGCGACCGTTGCGCGCGCGCGCGGCGCGCGAGCAGCGGCTGCAGGCCGTCGAGGCGTTCCTCGACACCGGGCTGCACGAGGCCGTGCACGCGCTGCTGCGCAAGGTCGGCGACGTCGAGCGCATCCTCGCGCGCGTCGCGCTGCGCTCCGCGCGGCCGCGCGACCTCGCCGGGCTGCGCGACGCGCTCGGCACGCTGCCCGAACTGCAGTCGATGCTCGAAGGCATCGAGGCACCGCTGCTCGCCCGACTCGCCCGCGAGGCCGGCGCGCATCCGCGCACGCACGCGCTGCTCGAGGCCGCAGTCGTACCGGTGCCGCCCGCGCTGCTGCGCGAGGGCGGCGTGATCGCAGCCGGCCACGACGCCGATCTCGACGAACTGCGCCGCATCGCCGAACACAGCGACGAAGCGCTGCTCGAACTGGAGGCCCGCGAGCGCGAGCGCACCGGCTTCGCCAACCTGCGCTTCGGTTACAACCGCGTGCAGGGCTACTACATCGAGGTGAGTCGCTCGCAGGCCGACCGCGTACCCGCCGACTGGGTGCGCCGCCAGACGGTCAAGAACGCCGAGCGCTACATCACCGCCGAGCTCAAGTCCTTCGAGGACAAGGTCCTCGGCGCGCGCGACCGCTCCCTCGCCCGCGAGCGCGAACTCTACGAGGCGCTGCTCGACCGGCTGATCGAGTGGCTGCCCGAGCTGCAGGCCACTGCCGCGGCGCTCGCCGCCCTCGACGTGCTGGCGAACCTGGCCGAGCGCGCGGTGGCGCTGCGCCTCACGCGGCCGCGGCTTGCCGACGAATCGCGGATCGAGATCCGCGGCGGTCGCCACCCTGTGGTCGAGCAATACCTCGACGGCCCGTTCGTGCCGAACGACCTGTCGCTGCACGACGGGCGGCGCATGCTGATCGTCACCGGTCCGAACATGGGCGGCAAGTCCACCTACATGCGGCAGGCTGCGCTGATCGTGCTGCTCGCGGGCATCGGCAGCTACGTGCCGGCAGAGTCCGCGGAGATCGGACCGGTGGACCGCATCTTCACCCGCATCGGTGCGGCCGACGATCTCGCCGGCGGCCGCTCGACCTTCATGGTGGAGATGACCGAAGCCGCGAACATCCTGAACAATGCCACGCGCGACAGCCTGGTGCTGATGGACGAGATCGGCCGCGGCACCAGCACCTACGACGGCCTGTCGCTTGCGTGGGCCTGTGCGCGCCACATCGGCCGCGAGGTGGGCGCTTTCACGTTGTTCGCCACGCACTATTTCGAGCTCACCGCGCTGGCGGATGAACTGCCCGCCTGTGCCAACGTGCACCTCGACGCCACCGAGCACGGCGACACGCTGGTGTTCCTGCACGCGGTGAAGGAAGGGCCGGCGAACCAGAGCTATGGACTGCAGGTCGCGCGGCTCGCAGGCGTGCCCAAAATGGTCATCCAGGACGCGCGCCGCTACCTCGCCGAGCTTGAGCAGCGCGACCACTCGGCGCGGCCCGGGACACCGCAGCAGCAGCTCGACCTCGCGCCGCCACCCGACCCCGACCGTGACCCGGGCCGCGATGCGCTGCTCGCGCAGCTGGCCGCTGCGGATCCCGATGCCATGAGCCCGCGAGCGGCGCTCGAGCTGCTCTTCGATCTCAAGGAGCGCCTCCGCGCCGAGCGTTGAGCGGCATGCGGCCGCCGCTATACTCCCGCGGTCCCCGCACTCCACCGCGAAGGTCGCGCCACGTGACTCGAATCCCGAATGCCCTGCTGCGCTGGCTGAGCGCCTGGTTCTGTGCTCTCGCGCTGGCCGGATGCGGCCGCAACCAGCCGGCGGCGCCCGCCGCACCGCAGCCGGTGCCCGTGGTCGTGACCACCGTGACCGCGGCCGACGCGCCCAACGAAACTGAGTTCGTCGGCGAGACTGAGAGTTCCCAGGAGGTCGAGATCCGCGCCCGCGTCGAGGGCTTCCTCGAGCAGATCGCCTATCGCGAGGGCAGCATCGTCGCCAAGGGCGACGTGCTGTTCCAGATGGACCGCAAGCCTTTCGCAGCCGCGCTCGACGCGGCACGCGCCGAGCTGCAGGCGCAGCAGGCCAGGCTCTCCACCGCCAGCGCGAACCTGCGGCGCGTCGGTCCGCTCGCCGCCGAGGACGCACTGAGCCAGAAGGACCTCGACGACGCGCAGGGTACGCGCGACGCGGCGGTCGCCGCGGTCGAGGGCGCGAAGTCCCGCCTGCAGCAGGCCGAGATCAACCTGGGCTACACGACGATCCGCTCGCCGCTGAAGGGTGTCACGAGCTTCGCCCGCAAGCAGCCGGGCAGCTTCATCGCACCCGGGGCCGACAGCCTGCTCACCTACGTCTCGGCGCTCGACCCGATGCGCGTCAACTTCAGCATTTCCGAGAACGAGCTGCTGCGCTTCCGCAAGCTGATCGCGCAAGGCAAGCTCCGGCCCGCACCCGGGGAGAAGTACACGGTGAAGGTCGTCCTGGCCGACGGTACCGCCGTGCCCGCGCCGGGCCACATCACCTTCGGCGACGCGTCGTTCAGCAAGGAGACCGGCACGTTCCTCGTGCGGGCAGAGCTGCCGAACAAGGATGGCGCGCTGCGACCCGGCCAGTTCGTGCGCGTGCTCCTCGGCGGCTCGAGCTGGGTCGATGCGATCCAGCTGCCGCAGCGCGCGGTCATGCAGGGTCCGCAGGGCAACTTCGTCTGGGTGGTGGACGCCGAGTCGAAAGCCCAGTTCCGGCCGGTCACGGTCGGCCCCCTCAGCGGCGACCTGTGGCTGATCGCCGAGGGTCTGCAGCCAGGGGAGCGCGTCGTGGTCGACGGAGGACTCAAGCTCGCGCCGGGCGTGCCGGTGAAGCCGGTCGAACCGGGCCAGTTGCCCGCGCCCGGCCAGCCGGCCGCCGCCGGCGGCTGACGACCGGCGGACACCAGCGTGATCTCCGATTTCTGCATCCGCCGTCCGATTTTCGCGAGCGTGCTCTCGATCGTCGTGACGCTCGCGGGCCTCGCCGCGCTCGTGGGGCTGCCCATCGAGCAATACCCGCCGATCGCGCCGCCGACGGTCACCGTTTCGGCGAGCTTCCCGGGCGCGGACGCCGAAACCGTCGCCCAGGCTCTCGCCGCGCCGATCGAGACGCAGGTGAACGGCGTCGACAACATGCTCTACATGCAGTCGACGAGTTCCTCGACCGGGCAGATGACGCTCACCGTCTATTTCCAGATCGGCACGGATCCGGACACCGCGCAGGTGCAGGTGCAGAACCGGGTCAACATCGCGCTGCCGCAGCTACCCGACATCGTCCAGAAGACCGGAGTCCGCGTCGAGAAGCGCTCGTCGAGCATCATGATGCTGCTCGCGGTCTACGCGCCCGACGGCCGCTACGACGTGGGCTACGTCGCGAACTACGCGAACCTCTACGTACTCGACGCGGTGAAGCGCGTGCCCGGCGCCAACCAGGCCTCGCTGTTCGGCGCTTCCGACAACGCGATGCGCATCTGGCTGCGACCCGACCGCATGGCCTCGCGCGGCATCACGCCGACCGACATCCAGCAGGCGATCGCCAGGCAGAACCAGCAGTTCAGCGCGGGCGCGATCGGGCAATCGCCCACCACGCAGCCGGTCGAGATCACCGTACCGGTCGTCACCGAGGGCCGTTTCAACCAGCCCGAGCAGTTCGAGAATGTCATCCTGCGGACCGACCAGGAAGGTGCTGCGATCGTGCGGCTCGGCGACGTCGGCCGCGCCGAGGAAGGGCTGCAGAACTACATGATGCGGCCGAGCCTCAACGGCAAGCCTGCGGTGTTCATCGCCGTCTACCAGCAGCCGGGGTCCAATGCGCTGCAGGTCGCGCAGGGCGTACGCAGCACGCTCGAGAACCTGAAGAAGAGCTTTCCCGACGGCATCGACTACGAGGTCTCCCTCGACACCACCAAGTTCGTGACGGCCTCGATCGAGGAGGTGGTGCACACGCTGGTCGAGGCGGTGGTCCTCGTCGTGCTGGTGGTGTACCTGTTCCTGCAGAACCTGCGCGCGACCCTGATCCCGACGATCGCGGTCGTGGTCTCGATCGTGGGCACCTTCGTGGGCATGGCCATGCTCGGCTTCTCCGTGAACCTGCTGACGCTGTTCGGCATGGTGCTCGCGATCGGCATCGTGGTGGACGACGCGATCGTGGTGATCGAGGCCGTCGAAGCCAACATGAAGACCAGGGGCCTCTCGGCCCGCGACGCCGCGTTCGCCGCGATGCACGAGGTGTCGGGTCCGGTGGTGGCGATCGTGCTGGTGCTGGCGGCGGTGTTCGTTCCGACCGCGTTCATGGGTGGCACGACCGGCGTGCTCTACAAGCAGTTCGCGATCACGGTCGTGATCTCGGTGATCCTCTCGGGTTTCGTCGCGCTCACGCTCACCCCGGCGCTCGCGGCCCTGCTGCTCGATGGCTCGCACGGGCACCCGCCGCGGATCCTGCAGAAGTTCAACGAGTGGTTCGACCGCCTCACCGAACGCTACTCCGCGGGCGTGCGCTGGGTGCTGCAGCGCGCCGCACTGGCGCTCGGTGTGTTCGCGGCATTCATCGTGGCGATCCTCGGACTGTTCAAGGCGGTGCCCGGCAGCTTCGTGCCGCCCGAGGACCAGGGCTTCATGCTGGTCGCTGCGATCCTGCCCGACTCGGCGAGTCTCGACCGGTCGGATGCGGTCGGCCGTCGCATCGCCGAGATCGTGCTCGAGCACCCGGCCGCGCAGTTCGCGTCCGTGCTCACCGGCTACAGCCTGCTCGACAGCCAGTACAAGACCAACGCCGCCACGGTGTTCGTCAGCCTGAAGGATTTCAAGGAACGCGAAGGCAAGGAGATGTCGCTGGAGGCGGTGATCGGCAGCATCCAGCCCAGGCTCGCCGGCATCCAGGATGCCATCGTGATCCCGCTCAACCCGCCGCCGATCCCCGGGCTCGGCATGCAGGGTGGCTTCGAGCTCTGGGTGCAGGACCTGACGGGCGGCGAGCCGATGCGCCTCGCGCAGGCGGTGCAGCAGGTGGTCGCCGGCGCGAAGCAGAGCCCGGTGCTGGCGGGCGTGAACTCCACGTTCAACCCGGCCTCACGTCAGCTGAGCGTGAAGGTGGACCGCGAAAAGGCCGAGACGCTGGGTGCGCCGATCGCGGACGTCTACGGCGCGCTGCAGTCGCTGTTCGGTTCGCTGTACGTGAGCCAGTACAACCGGTACGGCCGGGTGTGGCAGGTCGTGCTGCAGGCGGAGCCCGAATTCCGCAGCAGCCCCGAGGACCTGCGCAACATCTTCGTGCGCGGCCGCAGCGGCGAGATGGTGCCGCTCGATGCGCTCACCAGTGCGCGCTTCACCATGGGCCCCGACCTGATCCCGCGCTTCAACGGCTTCCCGGCGGCGAAGATCAACGGTGGCGCCGCGCCGGGCTACAGCTCGGGCCAGGCGATCGCCGCAATGGAGCAACTCGCCGCGCAGCTGCCCGAGGGCTACGGCATCGCGTGGTCGGGCCAGGCCTACGAGGAGAAGCAGTCCGGCGGCGCATCCGCGCTGGTGTTCGTGTTCGGACTGATCATGGTGTTCCTGATCCTCGCGGCGCAGTACGAGTCGTGGTCGCTGCCCGCCAGCGTGATCACCGCCGTGCCGTTCGGCGTGCTGGGCGCACTGCTCGCCGTCTGGCTGCGCGGAATGGAGAACGACGTCTACTTCCAGATCGGCCTCGTGACGCTGATCGGCCTGTCGGCGAAGAACGCGATCCTGATCGTCGAGTTCGCGGTGCTGGAGCGGACCAAGGGCCTCTCCATCGTCGAGTCCGCGGTGCAGGGCGCAAAGGCACGCCTGCGACCGATCGTGATGACCTCACTCGCCTTCACGGCCGGCGCGATCCCGCTCGCCATCGCCTCGGGCGCGGGCTCCGCCTCGCGCCACTCGATCGGCACGGGCGTAATCGGCGGAATGGTAGGCGCGACGACGCTCGCGCTGTTCTTCGTGCCGCTGTTCTATGTGCTCGTCAGCCAGCTGAGCGAGCGCTTCTTCCCGCCGAAGCCGGGCACCCCGTCCGCATCGGCCCCACCGCGACCGGCGGACGACGCGGCGGGCGCCGCCGGAGGGCACTGAGCGTGCGGCACCTGACGCTGCTGCTGGCCGCCGGCACGCTCGCCGCCTGCGTGGGCGAGCCTTACCAGCGGCCGGACCTCGCGGTTCCCGCCCAGTACCGCTTCGCGATGGCCGAGACGCGGGGTGCCGCGGACACGCGCTGGTGGACCGGCTTCCACGACCCGGTGCTCGACGGCCTCGTGGCCGAAGCGCTCGCGAACAGCGAGGACCTGAGGATCGCCGCCGCGCGCGTCGATGAGTACTACGGCGCGAAGGTGACGACCCGCGCCCCGCTGTTCCCGGCCGTCGGCTACGGCGCGGGCACCGGCCGCGAGCAGCCGTCCGAACGGGTGGTCGGCGCGGGCAACGACGGCAGCCGCGACTTCAGCAATGCCGGGCTCACCGTCGGCTGGGAACTCGACGTCTGGGGCCGCGTGCGCAACCTGACCGCCGCGGCCGACGCCGACTGGCGCGCGTCCGAGGCGGACCGCCGCGCGGCAGTGCTTTCGGTGGTGAGCGCGGTCACCGCGGGCTACATCACGCTGCTCGCGCTCGACGACCAGCTCGCCACCGCCGAGCGCACGCGCGCCAGCCGGCGCCAGGCGCTCACCGTGTTCGAGAAGCGACACAAGGGCGGCGTGATCTCGAAGGTCGAGCTGTCGCAGGCGAGCTCGGCGTACGAGGTCGCGGCGGCCGCGGTGCCGGCCCTGCGGCAGCAGATCGCCCAGCAGGAGAATGCCCTGTCGCTGCTGCTCGGGCGCAACCCGGGACCCATCGCGCGCGGCAACCGGCTCTCGCAGCTCGACACGCCCGTGGTGCCCGAGGCATTGCCCTCCGAGATCCTCACCCAGCGGCCCGACGTCGTGGCCGCCGAGGAGTCGCTGATCGCGGCGAACGCGCGGGTGAGCGCGGCCCGCGCGCTCTACTTCCCCTCGATCTCGCTGACCGGCCTGCTCGGCGTCGCGAGTCTCGACCTCGACGAACTCTTCAGCAGCGGCTCCGGAACCTGGAACTACGCGGGCAACGTGACCGGGCCGATCTTCCAGGGTGGGGCGATCCGCGGCGTGAACGAACAGGCCGACGCACAGCGCGCACAGCTGCTGGCGTTCTACGAGAAGACGGTGCAGCGCGCCTTCGCCGACGTGGACGACGCACTGATCGCGACGCAGACGACCGCGGAGCGCAACGCGGCGCAGAGCCGCCAGGTCGAGGCCCTGCGCGACTATGCGCGCCTCTCGCGCAAGCGCTTCGAGGGCGGCTACTCGAGCTTCCTCGAGGTGCTCGACGCCGAGACCTCGCTGTTCAACGCGGAGCTGCTCTACAGCCAGGGCCAGCGCGAATACCTGCTGGCACACGTGGACCTGTACCGGGCGCTCGGCGGCGGCTGGGTGGACGTGGCGACCGCCGCGGCGCCGCAGCCGGCGGCGATGCCCGACCGGTGATCCACGAGTCCTGCTGGACCGAGGTCATCGCGCGTTCGAGGCTGTGACCCCATCGGTCCCCGCGTGATCCCCGGCGCGAGTAGCCGCGATCGGAGCGACCAGCGGCCGGTGACCCCGATCCGGCGTCACCGCAAGGTGTTCCTGTAGACCTTGCCGTCCTTCATGATCACCACGAAGTTCTTCGCTGGATCAGCGATCAGGTCGATGTTGGCGAGCGGGTCACCATCCACGAGCAGCAGGTCCGCCAGCGCGCCGGGCGCCACCACGCCGAGCTGGCCCGGATAGGGGTTGCGCGGACCGGACAGCGCCAGCAGCTGGGCGTTGTCGTGGGTCACCAGCTTGAGGATCTCCGCCGGCGTCATCCATTGCTTCAGCTTCAGGATGTCGGACGTCTGCTTCGCGTTCTGCCGCGGGTCGAACAGGAAATCGGTGCCCCAGGCGAGCATCACGCCGTACTTGATGGCCCATTTGAAGGCATTGTCGGTGCCGTCGATCACCCGGCCTTTCTTCTGGCGGGTCGACTCGGGGGCAGTCGGCGGCGCCGGATCGAGCGCCTGCAGGCTCAGCCAGATGTCCTTGTCGGCGAGCAGCTTCATCGTTTCCTCGTCGAGCAGCTGGCCGTGCTCGATGCACAGCACGCCGGCCTCGACTGCGCGGCGTACCGCGCGCGGCGTGTACGCATGCACCGTGACGTAGGTGTTCCAGTCGCTGGCGGCCTCGACCGCGGCCTTCATCTCGTCGAGCGTGTACTGCGTGACGTCGAGCGGGTCGTAGGCCGACGCGGCGCCGCCGCCCGCCATGACCTTGATCTGCGTCGCGCCGGCGCGCAGGTTCTCCCGCGTCGCCGTCAGCACCTCGTCGCGGCCATCGGCGATGAAATTCGCTCCGAGCTGCTCGCCCTTCGACACCTCGCCGAAGAACCGGCGTGATCGCTCCTGCGGCAGACGTGAATCGCCGTGCCCGGAGGTCTGCGAGATCATCGCGCCACTGGGATAGATGCGCGGGCCGGGCAGCTCGCCCCTGTCGATGGCCGGCCTGGCCGTGAGCATCGGTCCGCCCATGTCGCGTACGGAGGTGAAACCGCGCATCAACATGTCGCCGGCTTCCGCCGTGGCCCGCGCCTGCAACACGTCCTCGGTGATGGCGTCGCTCAGCAGGTCGGTCTGGCTGGTGGTACTGAGCGCGATGTGCACATGGTTGTCGATCAGGCCCGGCATCAGCGTACGGCCGCCGCCCTGGATCCTGGTCACCGTCGTGCCCGCCGGCACTGAGACCGGCTGGGCGGAAATGGACTGGATCAGGTTGCCGACGACCAACACGTTGGACGGCGCCGACAGGCGGGCGGACTGACCGTCGAAGATCCGGACGTTCTCGATGTAAACGCCCGTCCTTGGGGCTTCAGGCGCGGCAGCGGACACGATTGCGCTGAGCAGCAACGCGCCAGCAGTCGCGGCGCCGAGGTTCCTGGAACGGCTCGTCACGGCTTGCTCCCCCCTGAATAAACGGTTGCCTGAATGGCACCAGCAGCGAGAAATCGAGCTTGATATTCCACTGGCGGAAACACCAGCTCTGGTCGCTTTCAGCGAGATGGGCGCCCTGTCGAGCGGATCCGAGGCGACGCCAGTCAGTGGTTCAGTCACGAGAGCGTCGGCGCACCGCGCGATGAACGCGCAGCCCGAATCGGCTCACGCAGGCCCGCTGCCGCCTCCGGCACCAGCGCCACCGGAGGTCGAGAAGCGGCGATCGCGCAGGAACACCGCGACCTCGCGGGCGACGTCCGCGGCGAACAGCATCCCGATGTGGCTGTGCGGCAGCACGAGGTGATCGGTGAGCCCCGGGATGCGGGTCTCGCTCACGCCGACCGTGCCGTCGTTGTCCTCGTCGAATTGCGCGAAGAACTGCCCGGTGCCGACGCGCAGCGAACCGGCGATCATCCCGATCGCGTTCCCGCCGGTCCAGGCGCGGCCGCGGGGCTCGGCGAGTTCGCCCAGCACGTGCGGCCCGAGCAGCGGCCGCAGCAGCGGCCAGCGCGACGCGGCGCGTGCGGCCTTGCTGCCGTTCAGCGGCGAGCCAAGCAGCACGGCGTTGCCCGTCAGCCGGCCCGCGCCGCACTCGCTCAGCGTGCGGTAGACGAGCATCCCGCCGAGACTGTGACCGACCAGGTGCACCCGCCGGCCGGCGGCCGAGCGCTCCGCGAACCCGGCCAACTCGGCGCAGATCGCCGCCACCTCGCCATGCAGCGTCGGGTAGGAAAAGGTGCGGACGTCGAATCCGTGCTCGTGGCGCAGCCTGTGCCCGAGCATCCCGAGCTCGAGCCCGTTCATCCACAGGCCGTGGACGAGGACGACCGTGTCGCCGCCCATCACTCTTTGACCGGCGTCCTCACGCGGATGTGCAGTTCCCGCAGCTGCTGCTCCGACACCTCGGTCGGCGCATCGGTCAGCGGGCAACTCGCCGTCTGGGTCTTGGGGAAGGCGATCACGTCGCGGATGGACTCGGCGCCCGCCATCAGCATCACGAGCCGGTCGAGGCCGAAGGCGATGCCGCCGTGCGGCGGCGCACCGTACCTCAGCGCCTCGAGCAGGAAGCCGAACTTCTTCTGCGCCTCCTCGGGCCCGATGCCGAGCAGCTCGAACACCGTGGACTGCATCTCGCTGCGGTGGATGCGCACCGAGCCGCCGCCGACCTCCGAGCCGTTCAACACCAGGTCGTAGGCACGCGCCAGCGCCTTGCCCGGATCGCGCTTGAGCGCCGTCGGCGTCGTCGTCCACCGGCGAGGTGAACGGATGGTGCATGGCGGCCCAGCGTTTCGCGTCCGGGTCCCACTCGAACATCGGGAAGTCCACGACCCACAGCGGCCGCCAGCCCTCCTCCACCAGCCCGAGATCCTGGCCGACCTTGAGCCGCAGCGCGCCGAGCGCGTCGTTCACGACCTTCGCCTTGTCGGCGCCGAAGAACACGAGGTCGCCGGTCTGCGCACCGGTGCGCTGCATGAGGCCGGCGACCGCCGCATCCGACAGGAACTTGAGGATCGGCGACTGCAGCCCCTCGCGACCCTTCGCGGCGTCGTTCACCTTCACGTAGGCGAGGCCCTTCGCGCCATAGCGGGCCACGTAGGCCTGGTAGTCGTCGATCTGCTTGCGCGAGAGCTTCTCGCCGCCGCCCGGCACGCGCAGCGCCGCGACCCGGCCCTCGGGGTCCGCGGCGGGCGCGGAAAACACCTTGAACTCGCTGTCCTTGACGAGGTCGGCGACGTCCACCAGCTCGAGCGGCACGCGCAGGTCCGGCTTGTCCGACGCGTAGCGGCGCATCGCCTCGTCGTAGCTCATGCGCGGGAACGGGTCGGGCAGCTTCACGCCCATCACCCGCTCGAACAGCGCGCGCACCAGCGCTTCCATCAGCCCCGTGATCTCGTCGCGGGTGAGGAACGAGGTCTCGATGTCGAGCTGCGTGAATTCCGGCTGGCGGTCGGCGCGCAGGTCCTCGTCGCGGAAGCAGCGCACGATCTGGTAGTAGCGATCGAAGCCCGCCATCATCAGCAGCTGCTTGAAGATCTGCGGCGACTGCGGCAGCGCGAAGAACTTGCCGGCCTGGGTGCGACTCGGCACCAGGTAGTCGCGCGCGCCCTCCGGCGTGGCCTTGGTGAGCATCGGCGTCTCGACGTCCACGAAGCCGTGCGTGTCGAGGAATTCCCGCATCGCGCGCGTGACCGAGTGACGCAGGCGCAGGCGGTGCTGCATGACGTCGCGGCGCAGGTCGATGTAGCGGTACTTGAGGCGCGTCTCCTCGCGGACCTCCTCGTCGAGCTGGAACGGCAGCGGCTCGGAGCGGTTCAGTACCTCGATCGAGGTCGCGAGCAGCTCGACCCTGCCGGAGGCGAGGTTCGGGTTGACCGTGCCCTCGGGTCGCGGACGCACCGTGCCCTCGACCTTGAGCACCCACTCGCCGCGCACGCGCTCGGCCTCGGCGAAGACGGCGGCCGCGTCCGGGTCGAACACCAGTTGCAGCAGGCCGCTGCGGTCGCGCAGGTCCACGAAGATCACGCCGCCATGGTCGCGGCGTCGGTGGACCCAGCCCGCGACGGAGACGGTGGAACCGACGAGGCGTTCGTTGACCTCGCCGCAGTAGTGGGTACGCATGGGCATGATGGACGGGGCGGGTCTACCGGAGCCCCGGGGCCGGAATTTCCAGAAGGGCCGCGATGTTACGGGCCGCCTTGTGGCGGTGCAAGAAGACCGTCGGCGGGCTTGTTCGTCCAGGTCGGCACGACTACGCCGAGCGTGAGCAGCATCTTGAAGGCCTCGTCGACGGTCATGTCCAGGTGCACGACCTCGTTCTTCGGCACGAGGATGATGAAACCCGTGGTCGGATTCGGTGTGGTCGGCACGAACACGCAGGTCACGTCCTGCGCCGTCCTCGCCTGGACCTCCTCGAGGTCGTGCGACGTGATGAAGCCGATGCTGTAGACCCCCTTGCGCGGGAACTCGACCATCACCACCTGCTTGAAGGACTTCCCCTTGTCCGTGAGCACCGTTTCGCTGAAGGTCTTGGCGCCACCATAGACCGCGCCCACCACCGGGATGCGCCGCACGAGGGACTCCAGTCCCGCGATCATCTGCCCGCCAAACAGGTTCTTCACCAGGAGACCGGTCAGCAGCAGCAGCAGCAGCGACAGGATGACGCCGAGCCCGGGGATGTACATGCCGAACACGGCTTCCGGCCGCCACGACGGCGGCAGCAGCAGCAGCGACTGGTCGAGGATGCCCGAGAGGAACCGGACCACCCAGACCGTAACCATGATCGGAATCCAGATCAGCAGGCCGCCGATCAGGTAGTTGCGCAATGCCCGTGTGCGGCTGCGCCGGGGCAGGTCGAAGGGCTCGGATGCAGGAGGCGTCGGAGTCGTCACCGGGTCGGCCCCTCAGCGCCTGGCGGCGGGCCTGGTGGCACGCTTGGCGGCGGGCTTGGCGGCGGGCTTGGCGGCTTTCGACGCCTTGCGGGCCGGCTTCGCCACGACGGTGCGCGACTTCGCCGGCGCTTCGTCCTTGCTCTCCTTCTTCGCTGGCGCGGCATCCTTCGCTGGCGCCGCGTCCTTCGACTCCGCCGCTGGAGCCGATTCCTTCTCGCCCTTCTCGACGAGGTTGCGCTTGTTCTCCTTGTCGGACTTGAAGTCGGTCTCGTACCAGCCGCTGCCCGCAAGCCGGAACAGCGGTGCGGACACCAGCCGCTTCAGCTGGTGCTTGCCGCACTCGGGACATTCGCGCAGCGGCTTGTCCGCGAGCCGCTGCAGCGCCTCGAGCGTGTGGCCGCACTTCTGACATTCGTACTCGTAGATCGGCATGGGGCAGTCGTCGACGTGGATGGGTGGCGCCGGATTATACGGTTGTGGTTCGCGGGCGCTGCGCCGCGTTTGCGGCCCGGCGCGAAGGTAGCGGCCGACCGCTTGCGGCGTGGCCCTGGACGGTCGGGAGCCTGCCGCAGGACGTCGCGCCGCAGGGATGCGGCGCGCGAGCCCCCAGGGACGGGTTCACGGCGTTCCTGCGGCAGGCTCCCGACCGTCCAGGGCCGCGCCGCCGGAACACCGCGGCATTCGCGTCACGCCCGCCGCTTCGCTGCCTCCGCCGGCGCGTCACCCTGCTTCTCGAACGCGAGCGCGCCGTCGCGGGCGGTGACGAGCACGCGGTCGCCCGGAGCGAAATCGCCGCGCAGGATCGACTGCGCCAGCGGATTCTCGAGCTGGTGCTGGATCGCGCGCTTCAGCGGCCGCGCGCCGTACACCGGGTCGAAGCCCGCCTCGCCGAGCAGGTCGCGCGCGGCGTCGTCGAGTTCGAGCAGCATGTCGCGATCGGTGAGCCGCTTGCGCAGGTACCCGACCTGGATGTCGACGATCGAGCGGATGTGCTCGCGGCCGAGCGGGTGGAACACCACCACCTCGTCCACGCGGTTGATGAACTCGGGCCGGAAGTGCTGGCCGACGACCTCCATCACCGCGGACTTCATCTTCGCGTAGTTCTCCTCGCCCGAGAGCTCCTGGATGAGCTGCGAGCCGAGGTTCGAGGTCATGATGATCACGGTGTTGCGGAAGTCCACCGTGCGGCCCTGGCCGTCGGTGAGGCGCCCGTCATCGAGTACCTGCAACAGCACGTTGAACACGTCCGGGTGCGCCTTCTCGACCTCGTCGAGCAGGATCACGGAGTACGGCCGGCGGCGCACCGCCTCGGTCAGGTAGCCGCCTTCCTCGTAGCCCACGTAGCCCGGGGGCGCGCCGATCATGCGCGCCACGGAGTGCTTCTCCATGAACTCCGACATGTCGATGCGCACCATGGCCTCCTCGGTGTCGAAGAGGAACTCGGCGAGCGCCTTGGAGAGCTCGGTCTTGCCCACGCCGGTGGGGCCGAGGAACAGGAACGAGCCGTTGGGCCGGTTCGGGTCGGAGAGGCCAGCGCGCGAGCGGCGGATCGCGTCGGACACGGCCTTCACGGCCTCGTCCTGCCCGACCACGCGCTTCGCCAGCGCCTGCTCCATCCTGAGCAGTTTCTCGCGTTCCCCCTCGAGCATCTTCGAGACCGGGATGCCGGTCCACTTGGAGACCACCTCGGCGATCTCCTCGTCGGTGACCTTGTTGCGCACCAGCGTCGGCGCCTTCGACTCCGCGGCCTGCGCCGCCTGGATGCGCTTCTCGAGCTCCGGGATCTTTCCGTACTGCAGCTCGGACATGCGCGTCAGGTCGCCGGCGCGGCGCGCCGCGTCGAACTCGAGCCGTGTCCGCTCGAGTTCCTCCTTGATCTGCGCCGCGCCCTGCGCGGTCGCCTTCTCCGCCTTCCAGATCTCCTCGAGGTCGGCGTATTCGCGCTCGAGGAGCCCAAGCTGCTCGTCGAGCGCCAGCAGGCGCTTCTTCGACGCCTCGTCGCCCTCCTTCTTGAGCGCCTCGCGCTCCATCTTGAGCTGCACGATGCGCCGGTCGAGGCGGTCGAGCTCCTCGGGCTTCGAGTCGATCTCCATGCGGATGCGCGAGGCCGCCTCGTCGATCAGGTCGATGGCCTTGTCGGGCAGCTGGCGGTCGGCGATGTAGCGGTGCGAGAGCGTGGCCGCGGCGACGATCGCGGGGTCGGTGATCTCCACCTTGTGGTGCACCGCGTAGCGCTCCTTGAGGCCGCGCAGGATCGCGATGGTGTCCTCCACCGAGGGCTCGTTCACCAGCACTTTCTGGAAGCGCCGCTCGAGCGCCGCGTCCTTCTCGACGTACTTGCGGTACTCGTCGAGCGTGGTGGCACCGACGCAGTGCAGCTCGCCGCGCGCGAGCGCGGGCTTCAGCATGTTGCCGGCGTCCATGGCGCCCTCGGCCTTGCCGGCGCCGACCATCGTGTGCAGCTCGTCGACGAACAGGATCACGCGGCCTTCCTGCTTGGCGAGGTCGCTCAGCACGCCCTTGAGGCGCTCCTCGAACTCGCCCCGGAACTTCGCGCCCGCGATCAGTGAGCCCATGTCGAGCGCGAGGATGCGCTTGTCCTTGAGGCCCTCGGGCACCTCGCCGTTGACGATGCGCTGCGCGAGGCCCTCGACGATCGCGGTCTTGCCGACGCCGGGCTCGCCGATCAGCACCGGGTTGTTCTTGGTGCGACGCTGCAGCACCTGGATCGTGCGGCGGATCTCGTCGTCACGGCCGATCACCGGGTCGAGCTTGCCCTGCTCGGCGCGCTCGGTGAGGTCGATGGTGTACTTCTCGAGCGCCTGACGCTGCTCTTCGGCGTTGGGGTCCGTGATTTTCTCGCCGCCGCGCACCTCGTCGATGGCGCGCTCGATGGCGCCTTTCACGACACCGGCGTCCTTGAGCAACGCGCCGAGCGAGCCCTTGTCCTCGATCGCGGCGAGGATGAACAGCTCGCTCGAGATGTACTGGTCACCGCGCTTCTGCGCGAGCTTGTCGGTCAGGTTGAGCAGCTTGCCGAGGTCGTTCGAGACGTGCACCTCGCCGCCCGTGCCCTCCACCTTCGGCAGGCGGTCGAGCGCCTCGCCGAGCCGCGAGCGCAGCAGACTCACCTTCGCGCCGGACTTCTCCAGCAGCGGCCGCACGGTGCCGCCCTGCTGGTCGAGCAGCGCCAGCATCAGGTGGGCGGGCTCGATGAACTGGTGGTCGCGGCCGAGCGCCGACGACTGGGCGTCGGCCAGGGCCATCTGGAACTTGGAGGTCAGCTTGTCCTGGCGCATCAGAGTCTCCCGCGGAGGGCGTTTGCCCATGAAATGGGGGCGGCAGCGGGCAGGTCAAGACCTGCGGGCGCACTCTTGCCGGTCCCGGATCGCCCCAGTCAGCGCCGGGAATCAACGACTTGGCCACGGGACCGCGGTCGTTGCCGCGGCCGCGTCCCTAGGTTCCCGCCGACCTCGCGTATGCTCCCGGCAGGCAGGCCTGCGAGGCGGATACGGTTGGACGAATCGAGCGGCAACGGCACCGGGATCGGCGCTGCGGCGCCCGTCGACCTCGGCGGCCACGACGCCATGCAAGCCATGGTCCGCGAATTCGACGCCTTCGGGCGGATCCAGGACCCCGTGCGGGCCGCCCAGCGCGGCGATCCGCTGGCCCTGCGACGCTGGCCCGACAACTCTCCGGCCGCGGTCGCCGACCGACGGCGCGCACTCGAACGGTTCCGGGGGCGGCTCGCCGCCCTGGATGCAACCGTCCTCGCCGGCGAGGACGCGCTCAATCACGAACTGCTCGCGGACCGCGTCGGTACGGCGCTCGAGGCGCTGGCCTTCGACGAGGAGCGCATCCCCTTCATCAGCGGCGACGGCTTCTACACCACGCCGGATTACGCCGCGCTCAACACGACGCTGCACGACGAGGCCGCCGCGGAGGCCTGGCTGGCGCGACTCGCCGCCCTGCCCGGCTACTTCGCGATCGAGACCGCGAACCTGGCACGCGGCGTCGCCACGGGCTGGACCCAGCCACGCGCGACCGTCGAACGCGCGCTCGCCGACCTGCGCGTGCAGGCGACGCAGGCGCCGCGGGACACGCTGCTGTTCGCGCCCTTTACCGCCCTGCCCGAGTCCCTGCCGACCGCCCGGCGCGAGGCGCTGCAGGCGCGCGGGCTCGAGGTGATTGCGCGGCAGGTGCGGCCCGCGCAGCTCGCGCTCGCCGCGTACCTCGAGCGCGACTACCTGCCCGCTGCACGAGAGCGGCCTGCCATCGCGAGCCTGCCGGGCGGTTCCGCCTACTACGAGCACCTCGTGCGACGTCACACCAGCACGTCGATGACGCCGCGGGAGGTGTACGAGGTCGGCCTCGACGAGATCGAGCGCGTCCGCGGCGAGATGGACGCGGTGCGCAGGGAGACGGGTTTCGACGGCACGCACGCGCAGTTCATCGCGCACCTGCGCCAGGAGCCGCGCTTCTACGTGGACGCCGTCAGGTACGGCGAGAAGGCCAGCGAGATCGCCAAGCGTGCCGACATGGCGCTGCCGCGCTTCTTCGGTCGACTGCCGCGGCTCACCTACGGCGTGGTGCCGATGCCGAAGGGCCTCGAGAGCAGCGCCAATGGCTATCTCCCGGGCAGCCCGGAGTCCGGCGCGCCGGGGCTGGTCGTCTTCAAGCCCTGGCTTGCGCCGCGCACGCCGCTGTTCGGACTCGCGGCCTGGGTGCTGCACGAGGGCGTACCGGGCCATCACCTGCAGATCGCACTGGCGCAGGAGATGCCGGGCCTGCCCGACTTCCGTCGCGCCGACGACCTCACCGCCTACGTCGAGGGCTGGGGTCTCTACGCCGAGCGGCTCGGCGAGGAGATGGGCATCTACCGCGACGCGTACGAACGCTTCGGCCGCCTGTCGCTCGAGATCTGGCGCGCCTGCCGGCTCGTCGTGGACACGGGACTGCACGCCTTCGACTGGACGCGCGAACGGGCGGTCGCCTGCCTGCACGAGCACAGCGCGCTCGCGCCCGAGGAGATCGGCTTCGAGGTGGACCGGTACATTGCGTGGCCCGGGCAGGCGCTCGCATACAAGATCGGCGAGCGCCGGCTGCTGGAGCTTCGTGCCCGCGCGACGGCCGCACTGGGCGGGCGCTTCGACCTGCGCCGCTTCCACGACCTGCTGCTGGGGGCCGGCCCGATGCCGCTCACGACCCTCGAGCGGCGCGTGGTGACGTGGATCGCGGCGGGCGGATGAGTCGCGCGGTCAGAGCGTAGGCGGCCTGCGCCGGCCCGGCTCCGCGTGCAGGCGATGCAGCACCCGGTGCAGGAACGGCGCCAGCACGATGCCCGCGATCGCCACGAACACGACGCCGCCGTAGAGCGCGTAGACCGAGTAGAACAGTTTCGCGGCCCTGCCGTCGTGGACCGGATCGCCGACCGGCCCCATGCCGGAGAGGATCATCGAGGCGCGCAACAGCGCATTGATCCAGCCGTCCTCGTAGATGATCAGGTAGCCGAGCACGCCGACCGCGAGCGAACCGCCGAGGATCAGCAGCGCCAGCGCGCCGTGCAGCGTGACGCGCCGCAGGAATCGCCGCCGGTCGAGGACCGGCTCCCGGTGGTGCTCGTACATGTTCGCCTCCCTCGTCACAGGGCGCCGCGGCGCCCGACCGTCTGGCCGGCAACCGTCGGCCCGCCGGTCAGTGCATCTGCTGGTGGGTGAAGTACACGACCGCGACGCCGAGCCCGATGAAAAGCACCTGCTCGAGGCCGGCGCGCAGGTCCACGCGGCGGTGCAGCCCCGGGATCAGGTCCGCCACGGCCACGTAGATGAAGCTCGAGGCGGCGAACGCCAGCGCGTAGGGCAGCAGGTGCAGCGCCGCGCCGAGCGCGAAATAGGCGACCACGCCGCCCACGACCGAGGTGAGGCTCGTGAGCAGGTTGAGTGTCAGCGCCCGGCGGCGCGACAGCCCGCCGTGGAGCAGGATCGCGAGATCGCCCACTTCCTGCGGGATCTCGTGCGCGAACACCGCGGCCGCGGTGACGATGCCGAGGTGCGTATTGGTCATGAAGGCCGCGGCCACCAGCACGCCGTCGAGCACGTTGTGGAAGGCATCGCCCGCCAGGATCATGCGCGCCGAGGCCGCGTCGCGCGCCGCATGGCTCGGCGAGTGCATCTCGCAGGGGTCGTCGTGGCAATGCCGCCAGAGCACGAACTTCTCGAGCAGGAAGAACGTGAGGATGCCGAGCAGCAGCGCGAGCCCCACCGCGTGCGTCCCGGCGGGCCCGATCTGGTCGAGGGCATGGGGCACGAGGCCCAGGAACGCCGCGCCGAGCAGCGCGCCGGTGGCGAAGCTCACGAGGTGCGGCAGCACCGCGGCCCTGCGCGCCGTATCCAGCGCCAGGAACGCCGAGGCGGCGAGCGCGCTCAGGAAGCCGCTCAGGACGGTGAAGACGACGATCAGGCCCAGGGTGCTCATGGGGAACTGCGTGCGGCGGGTTTCCGTTTCAGACTAGCACGCACGTCAAGCGAGCCACGCCAGCGTGGCCATGCGACCCGTGACGCCGTCGCGACGGAACGAGTAGAAGCGTGCGGCGTCGACGTGCGTGCACCAGCCGCCACCGTGGACCGAGACCACGCCGGCACGCGCCAGCGCCAGCCGCGCGAGTGCACAGAGATCGGCCTGCTGCCGGCCGCGCTCGTTGCTGCGGAAGCACGCCGCCGCAGCGGGCCAGCGGCTGAGGAACGCCTCGCGGACCTCCGCACCCACCTCGAAGGCGTCGGGGCCGATCGCCGGCCCCAGCCACGCGTGCAGGTCGGCGGGCGGCACGCCGAGCGCTGCGATCGTCGCCTCGAGCACGCCGCGCGCCAGCCCGCGCCAGCCGGCGTGCGCCACGGCGACGCGCGTGCCGCGCCGGTCGGCGAACGCCACCGGCAGGCAGTCCGCGGTCATCACCGCGCAGACCAGGCCACGCCCGGTGGCGCAGGCCGCGTCCGCGCGCGGCGGCGCCGGCACCGGCCCCGCGTGGTTCACGACTCCAATGCCGTGGACCTGCTCGAGCCAGAGCGGCTCGGCGGGCAGGCCGGCCGCGTCGCGCAGCACAGTCCGGTTGGCGGCGACCGCGGCGGGCGCATCGCCCACGTGCGCCGCGAGGTTCAGTGACGCGTACGCGCCCTCGCTGCGGCCGCCGCCGCGCAGCGTCGAGACGACCCGCACGTGCGCCGGCGCCGGCCAGTCGGGCTCGATCCAGGCGACGCCGGAACCGGTCACGCCATGGCCTCGTCGTCCGCCAGCGTCTCGAGCAGCGTGCGCATGTCGGCCGGCAGTGCCGAGCGACACTCGAGCGGCCTGCCCGTCACCGGGTGAACGAACTGCAGTCGCGCCGCATGCAGCGCCTGCCGGGGGAATGCGCGCAACGCCGCACGCAGGGATTCGCCAGCGCCCTTCGGCATCGCCAGTCGTCCGCCGTAGACGCGGTCTCCGACGATCGGATAGCCCGCGTGGGCGAGGTGGACGCGGATCTGGTGCGTGCGTCCGGTCTCGAGTTGCACGCGCACGTGCGTGTGCGCGCGGAAGCGCCGGATGACACGATAGTGCGTGATGGACTCGCGCCCGCCGTCGCGCACCGTCATCCGCACGCGATCGGTCGGGTGGCGGTCGATCGGCGCATCCACCGTGCCGCCGGCGGTCATCACGCCGCGACAGACCGCCTCGTACTCGCGGTGCACCTCGCGCTCGCCGAGCATGCGGACCAGCGCGGTGTGGGCGGGCAGCGTGCGCGCCACCACGAGCAGGCCGCTGGTGTCCTTGTCGAGCCGGTGCACGATGCCGGCGCGCGGCAGGGTCGAAAGCCCTGGATCGAGCGCCAGGAGGGCGTTCTGCAGCGTCTGGTCGGGATTGCCGGCGCCAGGATGCACGACCAGGCCGGCGGGCTTGTCGACCACGAACAGGTGGCGGTCCTCGTGCACCAGCACGAGCGGGATCGGCTGCGCCTCGGTGCGCTCGTCCTCCGGCAGCGAGGCGGCAATCTCCACGGCCTCGCCTCCGAGCACCTTGTCCCGCGGCCGCCGGGCGGTGCCGTCCACGAGGATCTCGCCGGACTCGATCCACGACTTGAGCCGGCTGCGCGAGTAGTCCGGCAGCAGCGCCGCGAGCGCCTGGTCGAGGCGCTGTCCGGCCTGTTCCGGCGGAATCGTCAGGGAGATCTGGAGCGCGGCACCGGGCATGGGCGGCGATTGTGGCGCAACGACGGGGCCTCGTGCACCGCGGCACGCCAAACGGCCCGTTTCGATATACTTCGCCCCCCGTTTTCGACCGACAGGCGCCCGCCGGCGTGCCCACCCAATTCCCCGTCCGACGCCTGCCGCAGCTGTTCCTGATCACCCTGGCTGCGGTCCTGGCCACCGGCTGCCAGGGCGGCGGCAAGGAATACGACATGAAGGGCTCGCCGGAGCGCATCTTCAACGATGCGGTCAAGGACATTGCCGGCGGCAACTACCCCGAGGGCATCCGCAAGCTCGAGCTGCTGGAGTCGCGCTTTCCGTTCAGCGACCCCGCCAAGCAGGCGCAGCTCGACCTGCTGTACGCCTACTACAAGAACCGGGAGACGGAGTCGGCGGTCGACCAGGCCGACCAGTTCATCCGCGAGAATCCGACGCATCCGCGGGTCGACTACGCCTACTACATCCGCGGACTGGTCTACTTCGAGGGCGGCGCGAACTTGCTCGAGCGCACGTTCAATGCGGACATGGCCAAGCGCCCGCCGCAGGAGGCGCGCCAGTCGTTCCAGTCGCTCCAGACGCTGGTGCAGAGCTATCCGAAGAGCCCGTACGCCGCGGACGCGCGCCAGCGCATGGTCTACCTCCGCAACCGTCTCGCCGACTACGAACTGTCGGTCGCGAAGTACTACATGAAGCGCGGCGCCTACATCGGCGCGCTCAATCGCGCCCGCGGGCTGATCGAGACCTACGACGGCGCGCCGGCGGTGAGCGGCGCGCTCAAGATCGCCGAGGAGGCCTACCGGCGGCTCGACATGGACGACCTGGCGCTGGTCACGGCCAACGTCCGCGCCGACAACCTCAACCAGCCGGACCTCGTGAACCCGGCGGCGAGCGCTGCGCTGCTCTCCGAGCAGCAGTCGCTCGCGGGCGGGGCGCCGCTGAGCGACAAGCCCGCGCTGCGCGCGCAACGCTGGGAGGCGCGGGCCGGGCTCGCGCTGTCGAACTCTGCCGACGTGGACTTCAAGGGCGGCACGGCGGCGGACATCGACAGCGGCCTGGGCTTCCAGCTGGGCATCGCCTGGCACTACTCGGACCGGCTGCAGTTCGGTTCCACGTTCGCCTACGACCAGAAGGACTACACGGTCGAGGTCGCCGGGGACGAGGAAAACGAGTCCTTCAAGACCAAGGGCAGCCTCGACACCACGTCGCTGATGTTCGACGTGGCCTACGACATCCTCACCGGGCCGCTCACGCCCTACGTCAGCGGCGGCGTGGGCTGGAACTGGGTGGACACCAACATCGTGGACCAGCCGCCCGAGATCGGCTGCTGGTGGGACCCGTGGTACGGGTACGTCTGCACCAGCTACCAGAACACCAAGACCGTCAGCGGCCTCGCCTACCAGGTGGGCGTCGGCATGCGCTGGGATTTCAGCGACGTCTTCGCGCTCGACGGCGGCTACCGCATGCGCTGGGTGGACTTCGAGAACGCCGACGGCACACCGTCATTCGACGGCCTCGAGCTGAACTTCGGCTGGAAGTTCTGACCCGGACGGTGCGCTGCATCCTCACGGCCCGCGACACGGGGGCGCGCCTCGCGGAACAACCGCTGCCTGCCGGACCGTCCGGCGTGGCCGGGCTGCCGTCGGTGACGGTGGATACCAGCGTGACTTTCCAGCGCATCGAGGGCTTCGGCGGCGCGTTCACCGAGGCCGCGGCTGTGAACTGGCTGGCACTGGACGCCGGCCGCCGCGAGCAGGTGCTGGAGGCCTGCTTCGATTCCCGCCGCGGACACGGCTACTCCCTGTGTCGGGTTCACATGGGCAGCTGCGATTTCGCGCTCGGCAGCTACTCTCACGTGGATGCCGTCGACGACATGGCGCTCGCGAGCTTCAGCATCGCGCGCGACCGCCAGGCGTTGCTGCCGTTCATCCGTGCGGCGCAGCGGGTCGCGGGGACCACGATCAAGCTGCTCGCCTCGCCGTGGAGCCCGCCGGCGTGGATGAAGACGACTGGCCGGATGAGCCACGGCGGCAGCCTGCGACCGGAATGCAGGCGCGCCTGGGCGCGCTGCTACGCCCGCTTCGTGGAAGCCTACGCGGCCGAGGGTGTGCCGATCTGGGGCGTATCGGTGCAGAACGAGCCGGCGGCCTCGCAACGCTGGGAGTCCTGCCTGTACACGGCCGAGGAAGAGCGTGATTTCGTGCGCGACTACCTCGGCCCCGAACTCGAGGCGGCCGGCCTGGGTCACCTGCGCATCGTGATCTGGGATCACAACCGCGACCTGATGGTCGAGCGGGCCAATACGGTCTACTCGGATCCCGCGGCTGCGCGCTACGTCTGGGGCACCGGGTTCCACTGGTACGGCGAGGATCATTTCGATCACGTCCAGCAGGTCCATGACGCCTGGCCTGACAAGCAGCTGCTGTTTACCGAGGGCTGCCAGGAAGGCGGTCCGCATCACGGCTCATGGGAACTGGGCGAGCGATACGCGCGCTCGATGATCAACGACCTGAACCGCTGGACGGTCGGCTGGATCGACTGGAACCTGCTTCTCGACCACCAGGGCGGTCCCAACCACGCCGGCAACTTCTGCAGCGCGCCGATCCACGCCGAGCGCATCGTCAGACGGCGTTTCGTTCCAGAGTTCGTACTACTACCTGGGTCACTTCGCGCGGTTCGTGCGGCCCGGTGCGTTGCGCGTGCTCTGCACCGCATCGCACCCGGCCGTCGAGGCGACCGCATTCCGCAACACCGACGGGGCTGTCGCGATCGTGGTCTTGAACCGTACTGAGCGGTCTCTACCCGTCGCACTCCAGGTCGACGACACCACGAGCGTGACGGAACTGCCGCCTCGGTCCATTGCCAGTTACCTCGTACAGGACGGGCCCGGAGCCGTCCCGCGCTGATGCCTCGAAGGCACCAGAGCGGGACGCCATGCGTGCGGATCCCGGCTCAGTTGAACGAGATCGGGCCGACGTTCAGGCCATTGGCGAAGTTCGGCGGGGTGCCCGTGACGTACTGGACATTGGTGCCCAGCACCTGGATGTGGACCTCGTTGACTCCGGCGGCCAGGGCCGCAGCGACCGACGCGTAAGCGCAAGCTGTCTGCAGCGTAAACGAGCCGAGCGCCACCGTGTAGTTCTGCACACCGGGCGCAGCGACCGCAACGCTGCTCTTCAGTTCCGATGTGCATCCGGCGACCGTCGGCCCCTTCAGGATCAACGTCAGCGTGGGGCCCGTGTTCATCAGCTCGTCGTTGCCCCAGACCGCGATCTTCAGATTCGCCTTGCCGGAGACGTCCGCCGTGCCATTGCCGGGCGCCTTGACGAAGGCGCCAAAACCCCAGGGTTTGGCGTTGATGTCGATGCCGTAGCCGAAGTAGAAACTCGGAGTCGCGTCGGCGGTCGCGACGCCGTTCCACCAGTACTGCGTGGCCACGCTGGTGTCTATGTAGGTGCCGGCATCGCCCCCTTCGGTGGATTTCCAGTTCACGGCATCCAGTTGCGAGTAATTGCTGGCGAAAGCCGACGACGCGCCGCCGGTGCTGAACGCGGGGAACTTCAGTTCATCGACGTACATGGTCGTGTCGGCAGTGACGGAACTGCGGCCGTGCGGGAACAGCACGACCTTCGTGAAGGTGCCGGCATCCGGCATGACAAAGGTCAGGGTCTCCCAGCCCCCCGCCGTTGTCGTCGCCGCATCCTTCTCGGTGACCGGCGGTCCGCCAGTGCCGCCCTCGAACTTGAGCAGGAAGTTCGTGCCCACGGCCGGCGAGTACACGCGCATCGTGACGGTCTTCTCGGTCGCGGTGAGCACCACGGAACCACCGAGACCGGTGATGGTCGTGCCGAAGTAGTCGCCGTCGCCCACCTTCTTGACGAACTTCACCACCTTGTTGGCCGCATCGTTCGGATCGTCCACGATCGCTACCGTGCCGCCACCCTGGTTCTCGAATGGCTCGAAGCCGATGCCCGGCTCGGAGAAATCGACGCAGGCGGTGCCCGTACAGGTCCCGGTACTGCCGGAGCCCGGGCCGGCGCCGGTGGTCGTGTACTTCAACTCGTCGAAGTAGAAGGTGAGGTTGCTGGCCGGCGGCGCGGTGGTCGAGAACACGGGGAACAGGCTCACCTTGTTGTAGGTGTTGGCCGGGTTGTAGACCCCGTTGACCGGCGTCGCGAAGTCGAACGACAACGTCTCCCACTTGTTCGCCTTGGTGGTGAGGGCGTCCTTCTCCAGGTACACGGCTGTGTTCGCGGCGTCCTCCAGCTTCAGGCGCACCGACTGGCCGGCCGCCGGCGCATAGACGCGCAGGGTCACCACCTTGTTCGTCGAGAGGTCGAACTTCGGCACCGACTTGTCCGCCGCCACGGTGTAGATCGTTGCACCGGCCCACGGCTGGCCCGTCGGGCCCTTCACGAACTTCGCCACCTTGTTGCTCGCATCGACCGGGTCGTCCGACTGCGCAGCCGACACCAGGCCCTCGAACGGCTCGTACTTGACGTCAGGGCTCGCGAAGTCGATGCACGGGGCGCTGCAGGTCCCCGTGTTGCCGGAGTCCATGCCTGCGCCGGTCGTCGAGTACTTCAGTTCGTCGAAGTAGAAGGTGAGGTTGCTGGCCGGCGGCGCGGTGGTCGAGAACACGGGGAACACGCTCACCTTGTTGTAGGTGTTGGCCGGGTTGTAGACCCCGTTGACCGGCGTCGCGAAGTCGAACGACAACGTCTCCCACTCGTTCGCCTTGGTGGTGAGGGCGTCCTTCTCCAGGTACACGGCGGTGTTCGCGGCGTCCTCCAGCTTCAGGCGCACCGTCAGACCGGCCGCAGGCGCATAGACGCGCAGGGTCACCACCTTGTTCGTCGAGAGGTCGAACTTCGGCACCGACTTGTCCGCCGCCACGGTGTAGATCGTTGCACCGGCCCACGGCTGGCCCGCCGGGCCCTTCACGAACTTCGCCACCTTGTTGCTCGCATCGACCGGGTCGTCCGACTGCGCAGCCGACACCAGGCCCTCGAACGGCTCGTACTTGACGTCGGGGCTCGCGAAGTCGATGCACGGCGCGCTGCAGGTCCCGGTGTTGCCCGAGGGCCCACTGCTGCCGGTGACGAAGAACACGTCGTCGAAGTAGTAGGTGCCGGCGCCACCCGCCGCGCCGGTCTTGCCGAAGTCGAAGAAGATCGAGAGCTTGTTGTAGTTGTAGGACAGGTTCAGAGCCGGAGTGCCTGCAACTGGCTTGGAGAAGTCGAAGGTCAGCGTCTCCCAGGCATTGGCCTTGGTGGTGAGCACTTCGGTCTCGACCGAACGGGTCGGATCCGCCGCATCCTCCACCTTGAGCCGCACCGGGATGCCCACCTTCGGCGAGTACACGCGCACTGTCATCCGGGTGTCGGTCGCGGTGAACGCGATCGTGCCGACGGTGAAGTTGGGCCCGGTCGATACCGTCGTGCCGGCATACAGCTCGGCGGTCGCCGACTTCACCACCCTCGCTGCCGTGTTGCTGGCGCCGGTCGGGTCGGGCACCAGCGTCGAGTCCTCGGCGCCGCCGAAGCCCGTCAGCGTGTAGGTGACACCCGCCGTGTCGAAGTCGATGTCTTTGAACGCACTGACGACGGGGACCGCACTGACGGTCACGGCCGCCGTACCGGTCTTGCCCGACGGGGTGTGCGTGGCAGTGACCGTCGCGGTTCCCTCGGCGAGTGCAGTGACGACGCCCGTGACAGCGACAGTGGCGACGGCCGGGTTGGACGAAACGAAGGTGGAGGCGTCGGTCACCGGACCGGTCGTCAAGTTGTTGTATGTGGCCGTCACGGTCAGCGCCTGGGTGGCGCCCACGGCCAGGCTATTCGTCGCCGGGGTGACGGCGATCGAGGTCACGCGCAGCGGGGAGACGGTGACCGCCGTCGTGGCTGTCTTTCCAGACTCGGTGTGCTTCGCCGTGACCGTCGCGTTCCCGGCGGCGACTGCGGTCACGTAACCGGTAGCGGCATCGACCCTGGCGATCGCCGGGGCGGATGAAGTAAAGGTGGACCCGAACGTGACGACGTAGGTGGAGTTGTCCTCGAGAGTTCCGGTGACGGTCAGCGCCCGCACGCCGCCAATTTCCATGTTCACCGGGTTGGGCGTGACCGCGATCGAGGTCAGTTGCTTGACGTTCGGCGAGTTCGGATCGGACGGCTGACACCCGACGAGGACCAGGCCCAGGCAGGCTGCAAGTGCGAGCAGAGAGATCTGCTTGGGGAATGTCATGTGGCGTCTCCCGAGACGGTATCCGATGCAGAAGGTGAGGGAGGCGCCCACTGGTGCAACAGGCACAGGAGAGCCCCCTTTCCGAAAGCGCTTTCAAGGCCGAATTTACACAGGCCATGTCATCCGTGTCAATCAAGCCGCCAGGGCAATGATTTGCTGCAAAGCGGCAACCACGCTACGCCGTCCGCCGGCGGCCCAGCAGTTCCGGATAGCGCGACTGCATGACCTTCTTGGGCTCCCGATCCACCGTGAACAGTCCCCAGTGCTTCTCGGGCTCCAGGGGGTCCGGCGAGCCCTTCCAGGGTTCGTCGAAGGCCTCGAACACGAATGTCAGGATTCCCTCCCGGCCCGTCCAGTCCATCAAGTCTCCGTAAGTAGATCGCCTGCAGGTCCTCCGACGTGTTTTCCGGGCAGATGCCGCGGCCGTTGGAGTTCGTGGCCCAGCCCGCCTCCGAGATGACCACCGGCTTGTCCGGGTACAGGCGGGCGACGCTGCGGTAATTGTCCTTGGAGTAGTCGAGTGCGTCGTGCACGTGTTTGTACTCCCACACCGGGTACGTGTGCAGCGAGATGAAATCGAGTTCGCGCGCCAGGGGGCGCAGCTTGTCCTGCCACGGAACGTAGTTCTCGCAGAAGGTCACGGGCTGCGGAACCTCGCGCTTCACGCGGCGCACGAGTTCGATCATCCGCTCGACCGGCACGAAATGATCAGTCCAGTCGACCGTCGTCTCGTTGCCAACGGCCACTGCAAACACGATGTCGTCGTGATGTCGCGCAAGGGTGATGAGTCGATCCACCTCGGCATCGTTCTCGGCAACGTTGGCTTCGAGCTGCGATTCGCTGCAGGTGGCACCCCACGGGCAACCGAAGTTGTTCATCTCGGCCGCCAGATGGGCGCCCAGCATCACCTTGAAGTCGAGCCGGTCGCGTCGGATCACCTCCAGCAGGCGTTCGGCGTGCACGCTGCAGTCGTACAGGCGCAGCAGCCGCCAGTTCTTCTGCAGGATGTGCAGATCCTCGCGGATCTCCGCCAAGGTCGGATAGATCCTGTCGGCCGGGCTCTGGCCGCGCCGGTAACCGGAGTAGCAGATGGCGTTGCCGCCTGGAAGTTTGAGCATGCCGATACAATCCCGTTCTCAGACGTACTTGGGCTGGCCGTTCTTGTCCCACAGGCCCCAGTAGGCCCCGACGTCGCCCTCGGCGCCCACCTTCCAGGCCTCGTCGAACGCCGCGAAGTAGAAGACCTCGACTCCGTCCTGGCGGGCCCAGCGGAAGGTGTCGATGAAGTAACGCATGGCGCCATCCACCGACGGCAGGGCTCCGTGGAATGCCGTGCCGGTGTGTGGCCAGCCGGTCTCACTGATGATGACTTTCTTGCCGGCAGCAACCGCCACGGTGCGCTGGTACATGCTCTGCATGTACGCGATGGCCTGGTCGCGCGGGCAGCCTTCCCAGAACGGGTAGCAGTTGGTCAGCAGGACGTCGCTGGCCGCCGTGATCCGCGGATGGCGCTCGAATATGTAGTACGCATCGACATATCCGACCGGCAATCCGGCCGGCACCGCCTGCTTGACGCGCTCTATGTAGCCGAGCAGCTCGTCTTCCGACATGTCCTCGCGCAGCAGGACCTCGTTGCCCACGGCGAGGATGTCCACGTGCCCTGCTCTCGCAAGCTCGATCGCGCCCGCGATCTCGCGCTCGTTGATCTCACGGTCCGTCCCGAGCCAGGCGCCCACCAGGGTCTTCATGCCGAATTCGTGCGCGATGCGGGGGGTCCGTTCGTGCCCATCCGTGCAGGAGAAGCTGCGCACCCAACGCGTGTACGGCCGGATGATGCCGAGACGTGCGCGGATCTGCGGCTCGTCCACCAGCGAGCCGGGCGACTGGCCCTCGAGGTACGGGCTGAAACACAACCCGTGCACGCCTGCGTGCAGCGCTTGCGGCGAACTCACCGGCCAGATCAGCGAGCTGCTCAGGTGAAAGCGCCGTCGGCGCCGGGGCGGCGCCACCAGGATGTCCCGCCGCCAGCGCTGGAATCCGCGGTGCGGAAGGGGCGGCCCTCCGGGTCGGGGCCGTCGGCCCCGCGTCCGTCGTGCCGGACGCGGAACGGCCGGCCACGACCTCCGGGTGCTCGGCGAGCGCGGCGGCCGGCAGCGCCGTAGGCAGCACCGGCGTTGCCGGCATGACGCCCTCGATCGGCTCGGGTCCGCGTCGCGCCTCGAGGTCGGCCGACATGCGCTTCACGGTTTCCTCGTCGATCTCGTAGAACCACAGTGCCGCGACCGCGGCGACGGCGGCGATGGCAGGAATCACGCTCATCATCAACACGATGCCGTGGATCGTGCGGGGGCTCTGCGCGACGTTCGGAAGGTAGCCGAAGTAGGCCAGCAGCCAGCCAGCCCCGGCCCCGCCGATCGCCCAGCCCAGCTTCTGCGCGAACGAGGCCGCGGAGAACACCAACCCCGTGGCACGCCGGCCCCATTTCCACTCCGAGTAGTCCGCGGTGTCGGCATACATCGCCCAGACCAGGGGCGCGGTCGGGGCGGCGCAGAAGTTGATGATCGTGTTGGCCGCCCAGACGAGCTTGATGTTCTCCGGCGGCACGAAGTAGAAGCCGAACGTGAGCAGCGCCGTCACAGACATCGAGACGAGGTAGAAGTTGCGCTTGCCGAAGCGCTTCGCGAGCGGCGACGTCGCCATCACGCCGAGGATGAAGGCGATCGCCCCGGTCGTCATCACCGGGCCGAAGTAGCCGTCGCCGCCCGGCACGACGTTCTCGAAGTAGAAGATCGTCACCGTGTTGCGGATGTTGCCGAACGTCAGCGCAGCAATGCCGACGCCGCACAGGACCACCCATGGCCGATTGCGAAGCAGGTCCTTGAGATCGGCTGCCAGCGAGGTCTCCTGCTTCGGAGGCGGCTGCACCCGCTCGCGCGTCAGGGCGAACGTCGCGAAGTAGAGCAGCACCGCGAAGATCGAATAGACGAGCATCGTCATCTGCCAGCCATAAGCCGACGTGTCGCTGCCACCGAAGAAGCGCACCATCGGCAGGGTCAGGTTGACGATGATGAACACAGGAATCAGCGCCATCACGAAGCGGTAGGAGGTGACGCTGGTGCGCTCCTTGGAGTCTGGAGTCAGCACGCCGAGCAGAGCGGAGTACGGGATGTTGATCGCCGAGTAGGCGATCATCATCAGCATCAAGGTTACGTAGGCGTAGACCGTGCGGGCCGTGCCGTCGAGGTCCGGCGCCGTGAACGCGAGGACCGCAGTCGCGGCCATGGGGATCGCCATCCAGATGAGATACGGCCTGAAGTGCCCCCAGCGAGTCTGGGTGCGGTCGGCGATGGTACCGATCATCGGGTCGAAGAACGCGTCGGCGACTCGCGTCACCAGCATCATCGTTCCCATCGTGGCAGCGCCGAGCAGGAACACGTCCGTGTAGAACTTCGCCATGAAGATCGCGAACATCTGCCAGAACATGTTCGACGCGAGATCGCCGAGCCCGTAGCCGACCTTCTCGGAGACGGAGAGCTTGGAGTCTGTGGTGTTCACGAGGTCCCCCGCACGCGCCACCCGGGCGCGATCTGTTCAGCGCTTCTTCTGGTACGGCAGACGGCCTCTGCCGCGCGGCACGAGCTCGCCGTACCCGCCCACGCGGTCGTAGACGCGCACGTAGTCGACAACCAGTTCGGCCGGAAACTGGGTCGCTGGGTTCGGAAGGCCCGGAAAATTGCCGCCGACGGCGACGTTCATGACGATGTAGAACGGCTGGTCGAACGGCGCAGGCCACGGATTCAGGTCCGCACTGCTCCGCGCGACGACGCCTTTGCCGCCGCGCAGCCTGCTGCAACTCCACCAGAACGTCTGCGTGGCCCAAACCTCACCGTCCACCGACCAGCGGATCTCGCCCGGCTCCCACTCCACGGCATAGACGTGAAACTCCCCGACAGACTGCCCGGGCGGGAACTGGTGCACATGCGTCACGAGTTCGCGCTTCGGGAAGGTCGACCCGAAATGGACCGTGCCGAGGTACTGGTGCGGCTTCTCGCCGACGATTTCCATCACGTCGATCTCGCCGGAGGCCGCCCACCCGCCGTACTTGTCGTCCTGCGGCAGCAGCCAGATCGCGGGCCACAGTCCCTTGCCGTGTGGCACCCTGGCGCGGAACTCGAACTTGCCGTAACGCTGGCTGAACAGCGGCGTCCCGTCGCGCCTGCGCGTCCTGATGCGCGCCGAGGTGTAGCCACAACCGTGCAGCGGTTCTTTCAATGCGCGGATGTATAACAGGCTGTCCCGGACGCGGACGTTGTCCGGCTCCCGCGTGTAGTACTGCAGCTCCTCGTTGCCCCAGCCTGGCACCCACTGGTGGCTCTTGTAGTCGAAGAACCCGTTGCCGAGCTCGAAGTCCCACTTCGTCTCGTCGATCTGGTCACCGTCGAACTCATCGCTCCAGACGAGTTTCCAGCGTCCGTTCCTGGCGGTCATGTACCGTGCCCCGCGATGGCGCCGGCTTCGACGCCGAACACCGCGTTGCCCGAATGCTCGGCAGATTTCATCAGCATGGCGTCATTCACGGCAATCGTCGGCGGAGTCTCGTGCGGGCCAGGAAGCTGCGGCCGTCATCGGGCGCCAAATGCTTCAATACCGCTCGCGATGCCGCCGTTCTATTGATCTTCCCGCTGCTCTCTCAACGGGTTCGCACCAGTGATCGCGCCGGGACGTCGACGGACTTGCCGGTGCTGAAAGTCACCTTTATCGGCGCACTCTTTGCGTTGTAGGCGAGGTACGTCCGCGTGCCGCTCTTGTCCTTAAACACCGAGTACAGCGGCGTATCGGCAGTGACGGAGAAGTCGGGCGTGCCCATTTCCTTGAGGCTCGCGAGCCAGTACGCCGTGTGCGAGCGGGTCTCTCCGGCTTCGACACCGCCCTTGCGGTTCCATAGCGCGAGGCCGGCCTCGGGATCGCCAAGTGCCGCATACGAGGCGACGACGTCCTGCCAGATGTCCGCCGGCGTGCCATCCGTCTCGCCGCGGGCCCGGTACGCCTTGACCTCGGCCGGCAATGCGTCGACGAGAGTGCGGATGTACTGCGGGTCTGCGCCCAGGTACGTCGAGGCCGGCGTGATCGGCAGCAGGTTGATGCCGAAGATCTGCCGCGGCTCCTGGGTCCACCAGGTGTTGTAGGCGTACTTGCCGCCGAACACCATGCTGGCGAAGGGCTTGCCGTACTCGGGTGCGAGCACCTGCTTGTCGAGGTCGAACCAGTACTGGTTGATCGACGCGATCTCGCTCGTGTAGAGGAAGGCACCGAGGTCGCGCAGCTTTCGGTCGCCGGTCGCCTCGCCCCAGAGCAGCAGGCCCGCCCAGGCGTTCACTGCCTCAGACGACGACTCCTGGTTGTTGCCGGCGTCGAAGTTCGCATCGCCCGAAGCCCATGAATGCCCCTCGTACACGTCGAAGTTGCGCAGGAACGGGAAGTCCGTGCGGCCTCGCTCGGCGGTCGCGATGTCCGAGATGATCTTGCCGACCATGCCGCCCCACTTCTGCTGGGACGCCCATTCCGGGTCCTTGAGTGCGACGTACGCGGCGGCCATCACCCAGTAACCGTAGTGGAAGTGATGGTCGTTCATGGCCTTGATGCTGTCGTACTCCTGGGGAACGCCGACGAAGGTTCCGAGCGTGGAGTCCTGGACGAAGTAGGTGGATCCCTGTCCGTCGAACCAGGATTCAAGACGCTTCTTGAGCTGCTCGAGCAGGTCCTCGCTCATCTTGGTCTTGCCTTCAGCCTCCGCCACGCTCATCAGCTGCGCTGTCGCGCCGAGGCCCTTGCCGATCCAGTAGGTGCCGCGCCCCATCTTGCCGAACAGCTGGGATGACTTCGCGAGATCGCCGACCAGCAGGCTGGCGACGCTCTCCTTGCTGGCCGGATCCTCGAGGCCAGCCCACATGGGGACGAAGCCGTTGTACGTGCGCTCGAGCGTGAAGCTGTTGCCCGGCACCAGGCGGATGCGCCCGCGCACCGTGTCGTACCCGTGCTTCGACGGATGGTCGGACACGACGCTCGACCAGTGATGCGGGTAGAGACCCATGAACGTCGTCAGGTTCTCGCCTTCCTTGGCCACGGTCTGCACTTTGAACACCGAGCGGACTTTGCTGGCCGCCTCGTCATAGGACCATTCGACGCGCGTGTCCGTCGGGAAGGCGTAGGCGACTGCGAGGAAATCGCTGAGCGTGGCATCGCGTGCATCCGGCAGTCCGGCGACCGAGAAGTAGCGGGCGCCCGCCGGCAGCTGCAGCAAGAGCTCGGTCGGCTGTGTCCACTGCCAGGTCGCGCCGGTGGGCGCGAAGATCGCGTACGACTGGCCGGCGATCGTGACTGCGACCACGCGCTTGTCGCGCGCCGCATCCGTTGGATCCGAGAAGATCTCGGGCTTGGCCGCGAACCGGAAGCGGACGTCGCCGGTGCTGGACTCGAAATAGCTGAAGGGGCTGCCGTGCAGAACCGTGGCGGTGAGCGACTCATCCGCGCCCGCGGCCATGCTGACCTGCGCGAGCCAGTCGGAGAACTTCGACAGCCTCGCGTCCTTGGGCTTGAAACCGACCGGCGCGACCACGATGGCTGGCACGTGCGCGTAACTGACCTCCAGGCTGCCACCGACGTTGGCAAAGCGCTTGGTGGGCAGGCCGACTTCGAAGCCTTCTTCGGTCGCGCGGTACGTCATGGGATGCGCGTGGATGGGCTGCGACCAGCGCTGGAACATCACCGACGAGTACCACTGGTTGGTGGGCGCCGCCTTGCCGGCAGCCTCGCCGCTGACGAACTCGGCCACCGGCAGCGCGGGATCGCCGCTCTTCAATTTCGTGAAGTAGCCGCCGAGGCCGGTGCTGGCATCCGGTGTCGCGGCCCATGTGAGGCCCGCGCTGCCCAGCAATGCCAGGCCGCCGGTCATGAGCACCGCGGCCCTCGTGAGCATCCTGACCGCCCGTTCCCGAGGTATCGCGTGGCCCATGCGCATGGCGTTGGTCCTCAGAAGTTGAGATTTGCGCCGATCGTGAAGAAGTTGCCCGACTCGCTGGTGCGCGGATCCACGCCGCCGAAGGCGATGTTGCTGGGCATGCTCAGCGGCGCCGGGCCCTGGCGCCCGTACATCACCCGGCCGAGCCCGCCATAGATCTCCGTCTTGAACAGCGCGCCACCGAAGGAGAAATCGGGCATGTCACGGTAGATGCCGAGGTTCAGGAACAGCGCGGTGTTGTCCTGGCCCCACTCGACCGGGTTATCGGTGCTGGCCTTGTTCAGGTAGACGCCACCGGCGGTGTAGATCCACTTGCCGCGCGTGTATGCGGCGCCGAGCATCACGTCGTAGGAGACGGCGTCGTACACCGCGTCCAGCTCGTCGGAATAGTTGAATCCTGGCTGATCCCAGAAACATTCGTTCTGCACCGTCGAGACAGGACCGAAGTCGCACTGCTGGGCCTGGCCCGACCATTCGCTGCGCTTCAGGCCGTAGGTGAACTTCCATTTTTCGTTCATCCAGTAGTTGCCCTGCAGGATCAGCACGTTCTCGGACGGATCCTCGTACTCGGGCGCGGAGACCAGGCCGTTGGTGTTGCCCTGGGCGCCGTAGAACGCGCCTTTGGAGAACGAGCTCTGGCGTCCGCCGTCGCTGTCCTGGTAGATCAGTTCGATCAGGTTCTTCTCGTTCGAGTACTGGATGAAGATCTCGTAGAGCTTCGGGTCGGGCGGGCCTTCGAGCAGCGACTCGCGGTTCAGCGGGTAGCGCTCGTCGGCCTGCGCGTAGCTCGCCTCGAACCGGATCTTGCCGATCGGGATTTCGAACTCCTTGGTGCCGTAGCGAATCGCCTCCGGATACACACCGTATCCGGCACCCGACTCTGCCCACGGACTCGAAAGGCCCAACGGATATGCGAACGAGTCGGTGCGCGTCCATGAGCGCGAGGAAAACTTGCCGACCTGTAGCGTGCCGTACTGCGGGTGCGACACGCCTGCGTAGAGGTCGGTCATCCAGTTGTCGTAGATGTCCGCCTCCGTGTTGCGCATCCGGCCGCTCGTCTTCGCCTCGATCTTCACGGCATTGTCGAACTCGTGAGATGCGCCGAGCGTGAGCTGCATGAGGAACAGGTTTCGTCCCGTGACCTCCGAGTCGCCGCCCTGGTTCACCTGTGGAGCAGGAGGTTGAGACAGCACGCCGCGCGGATCGTATGCGGACTCGTTCACCAGGCCTTCGGAACAGTTGTCGCAGAGGGAGTACTCGTCCTTGACGAATCCCACGACCTCGAATGGACCGTACTGAGCCGCAAGCGCAGGACCCGCGAGCAGCGCCGTGGCGACCGCCAGCGATCGACTGAGAGCGTAGGTATTCACAGCGGTCTCCCGAAGCAACTGTTTGAAGTCGTCATTGCGTGCGGCATGGGCGGGTTCACTCGAACGAGACCGAGCCGCGAGTGAAGCCGGTCGCGTACTCGGTGCCGACCTTCACCGTGGTATTGACCTGCGGGAAGACCGCCTGCACGTGGACTTCTCCGATCGGCTTGGCCAGCGCTTCGGTCAGCGTCGTGACCCCGGAGTTGAATCCGCCGCCATTGCAGGCCTGGGCGAGGACCATCGTGTTCAAGGTGACCGTGTACTGAACCAGATCGGCCGTGGTCGGCGTCAGCGGCTTCTCCACCAGGATCTGGCAGAACCCACCGGAACCGTTCGAGTAAACCTGGCTGCCGATCAGGCGCACGTTCAGCTGCTTGTTGGTCGCCTGCTGGAACCACTCGGCGGCCATGCCCAGTTCGATCTTGAGCATGGTCTGGCCACTGAGTGTGACCCCCTGGTTCGGGGCCGCGGCGGTGTATCCCGGCGCCATCGTGAAGATACCCATGAAGCCTCCCGTCGTGGGAGCGGTGGTGGCAACGACGAGGTAGACATAGGAATCCGCCGCGGGAACAGCCGGGTTGGCGTTGACGAATCCGCCGCCCGCATACGTGGCTGAATAGCTGGTGAAATCCCCGCTGTAGAAGCCCCACTCGCCGGCCTCGACCGTCCGGTTGTTCGACGCGTAACCGGAAGCGAAGACGATGGGGCCGCCACCGCCACCACCGCCGCCACCGGTGGTCGTGTACTTCAGCTCGTCGAAGTAGAAGGTGAGGTTGCTGGCCGGCGGCGCCGTGGTCGAGAACACCGGGAACAGGCTCACCTTGTTGTAGGTGTTGGCCGGGTTGTAGACCCCGTTGACCGGCGTCGCGAAGTCGAACGACAGCGTCTCCCACTCGTTCGCCTTGGTGGTGAGCGCGTCCTTCTCCAGGTAGACGGCGGTGTTGGCCGCGTCCTCGAGCTTCATGCGCACCGACAGACCGGCCGCAGGCGCGTAGACGCGCAGGGTCACCACCTTGTTGGTCGAGAGGTCGAACTTCGGTACCGACTTGTCCGCCGCCACGGTGTAGATCGTTGCACCGGCCCACGGCTGGCCCGTCGGGCCCTTCACGAACTTCGCGACCTTGTTGGTCGCGTCGACCGGGTCGTCGGCCTGCGCGGCCGACACCAGGCCCTCGAACGGCTCGTACTTGACGTCGGGGCTCGCGAAGTCGATGCACGGCGCGCTGCAGGTCCCGGTGTTGCCGGAGGGTCCGCTGCTGCCGGTGACGAACAGCACGTCGTCGAAGTAGTACGTCTGGGCGCCGGCCGCAGCACCAGTTTTGCCGAAATTGAAGAAGATGATCAGCCGGTTGTAGTTGTAGGTCAGGTTCAGAGCCGGAGTGCCTGAAACTGGCTTGGAGAAGTCGAAGGTCAGTGTCTCCCAGGCATTGGCCTTGGTGGTGAGCGCCTCGGTCTCGACCGAACGGGCCGGATCCGCCGCGTCCTCGACCTTGAGCCGGACCGGAATGCCCGCGGCGGGCGAGTACACACGAACGGACATCCGCGTGTTCGTCGCGCTGAACGGCACCGTGCCGACCGTCAGGCTCGGCCCGGTCGAGACCACGGTCCCGGCGAAGGTCTCGGCCGTCGCCGACCGATTGACCCGGACCGTGGTGTTGGTCGCACTGGTCGGGTCGGGCTGCAGCGATGCATCCTCGGCGCCGCCGAATCCGGTCAGCGTGTAGACGACTCCGGATGAGTCGAAGGTGAGATCGCTGAACTCGCCGACGGGCAGGCCGCCGCCGCCGATGAACTTGGCGTCGTCGAAGTAGTAGGTCTGCGCGCCGGCCGCGGCACCGGTCTTGCCGAAATTGAAGAAAATGATCAGCCGGTCGTAGTTGAAGTTCGGGTTCAGGGCGGGCGTGCCAGCTGCCTGGTTGGCGAAATCGAAGGTCAACGTCTCCCAAGCACTGGCCTTCGTGGTGAGCGCCTCGGTCTCAACGGAGCGCGAGGGATTCGCCGCGTCCTCGACCTTGAGCCGCACCGGGATGCCCGCGGCGGGCGAGTACACGCGCACCGATATGCGCGTGTTGGCCGCATCGAACGGAATGGGACCGACCGTCTGGCCATTGGTACCGACGACGGTGCCGGCAAAGGTCTCGGCCGTCGCCGCGCGGTTGACCCGCGCCACCTTGTTGGTTCCGCCGACCGGATCCGCCACGATCTGGGAATCCTCCGCGCCCCCGAAACCAACCAGCACGTAGTTGATGGTGGGCGAGTCGAACGTCACCTCGGAAAACGGCGGCGGGTTGTAATAGCCGGCGCCGGCGTACACGTCCGGCTTGCAGGCCGGGCCAGCCGGAGTGCCGCACAGCGTGTAGCGGGCATTCCGGGCCAGATCCCACAGACCCCAGCCGTCGTCGATGCCTTTCCACTGCTCATCGAACCCCTGGAAGTAGAAGATCATGCTGGGGCCGCCCGTCGATCCCTGCCAGGCGGGGTATTTGCCCGGGTTACCGTACAGCAGGTCGTAGTACCACTTGGAGTTCGGAGGCAGCGCCGCCCAGAACTCGATGTCCAAGGCCGGGTTGGTCTGGCGGGCCTTCCATCCGGTCTCGCCAACCGTGATCGGCAGCGAGTCGCCGACGCTCACCGTCACGCCTCCGGCACCGACATACGTGTACTTCACGACCTCGTTAAACCATTCCTTGGCGGCGACCAGTGACTGCTCCATCATGGCCTTCGCCCGGTCCGGTCCCGCCGGGACGCCGGTCTGCTGCCAGTTCCAGACCGTGTAGCTGATCGGATAGAGGTGGATCGAGACGAAATCGATCAGCGGCAGGATCGTGTCCGGCTTGACCGGGACCCGGTCGCCGCCGCCGCCAGACTTGCCGGCAAAGAAAGTCCAGTCGTCGTCCGTCGTGACCGGCTGCGTCACCTGGCTGCGGACCGTGCGGATGTAGCCTTCGAGGCACGGCAGGGGCATGAACTTGGAAAAGAACGACGTCTCGTTGCCGACGCTGATCGTGACGACGTTCGGGTACTTGGACAGTTTGCTGATCGCGTAGGCGATGTTGTTATCGTTCGTCGGCTGGCTGCACGACGTGATGCCAGTGAGTTCGATCCCGAGTTGAAACTTCATGTCGGGGTAGTACTGCAGCGCGAGGCGCAGGATCTTCTCAGCCACTATGTCGGTGCCGGCCCCCGGCGGGTCCGTCGGGCGCACCTGATCGGGACGCAGGGCCTTGGTGCCGAACAGCCTGAGCAGATTGAAGCCGGCCGTGTCGAGCAGCGTGAGGTCCTGAACAATTTCCGTGTCACTGGGAACCTCGAACCCTGCGGGACCCGCGGGCGTCCGATACGGGCTGTAGTTGACCGCCTTGCCGGTGCTGTAGATGGCCGGCAGTGCGCGTCGCGTGAACGAGTAGGGCCGGCAGTCGACGGCAACGTTTCGAACGTTGCCATCCGTGATGCCGGAACCGTTGGTCACCGTGCAGGTGAGTCCCGCCGGCTGATTCGCCACGACCACGGAGTAGTCGCTGCCGTTGGCGATCTGCGACGGGAACGTGAACGAGCCGTTGGCGGGAATAGCGAGCCTGCCGCCGAGAGAGTTCTGCACGACTACCCTGCCACCGGTGAGCATCCACAGGGACAGGTCGCCCCCGGTGAAGCCCGAGACCGTGCCGCCGACCGTCACGAACGCGCTGTCGTCGTCCCAGTTCTGACTCGAGCCGCACGCCGCAAGCGTGAGAGACACGCCGATCACGGCGATGCGCCGTAACGAACACAGTGTTGTCGCGACGGTCCGCATGATGTTCACCGCTTGCTTGCCCTGAATGAAGGATCCTGATCGCGCGTGCTGCCCGGACTGACGGGCGACGCGTCGTGCAGCTGGTAGTTGTGTCCGGCTCATCTGCATTCCCCGACGTTGCCGCGCGGCTCCGGTCTGTTGCGGGTCGAGACGCCGAGTGGCGCACTTCCTGGCGACCGTGAACGCTTTGAAAGCGCTTGCAGAAACTAGCGGACCGTCGGCACTCTTGTCAATTGTCCGTCCCTCCGGTACCGGTTTGCCTGCGCACCGTGCTGCGGCGCGGCAAATTCCTTCCCCGAACGAGGGACAGGACAAGCGCTGCAAACAACTGTAAGGATTCGAACAATGCGCCGGTCAGAATTGGAACGTCGCGCGGTGGCCGCCGCGAATGGCTCGGCTGTCACTCTCGAGATGGTCGCGAAGGAGGCCGGCGTGTCGCCGAGCACCGTGTCGCGCATCCTCAACGGGACCGCGCGCGTCCGCGACTCGAAGGTGCGGGCCGTCGAGGCCGCCATCGCCAAGCTGCAGTTCATCCCGAACCCCGTGGCGCGCTCGCTTGCCGGCGGCAAGTCGATGAGCATCGGTGTCGTGACGCAGCGCATCGACAGCCCTTTCTACGGCGAGGCGCTGGCTTCGATCGAGAAGGGCCTGTTGCGCGGCAACTATTCCCCGCTCTTCGTCAGCGGTCACTGGCGCGAGGGCGACGAGCGACGTTGCGTCGATCACCTGTTGAGCAGGCGCGTGGAGGGCATCATCCTGCTGACGAGTTGCCTGCCGGACCAGGAGCTCGTCAACCTGGCGCGAAGCGTGCCCCTGATCGTGACCGGACGACGTGTGCATGGAGAGCGGATGTACAGTCTCGACGTGGACAGCACGATGGGCGCGCGCCTTGCAACCGAGTACCTGATCGGGCAGGGGCACCGCCAGATTGCGTTCATCTCCGGTCCGCCGAATCATCCGGATGCACTGCAGCGGTTCAGTGGCTACAAGGCCGCCCTGGCCGCCAACAAGATCCCTTTCGCAGCGAAGCTGGTCGCTCCCGGTGACTACCTGGAGATGGGCGGACACACCGCGATCAATGCACTGCTGGACTCAAGGGTGGAGTTCACGGCCGTCTTCGCAGCGAACGACCAGACGGCGCACGGCGCAATGCTTGCCCTGCATCGCCGTGGCCTCAAGGTCCCGCAGGACGTGTCCCTGGTTGGCTTCGACGACCTGCCGGCTTCGGCCTTCATGATTCCGCCACTCACGACCGTGCACAGATCGATCGACGAGATCGGCGAGGGCGCCGCCGAAGCGATGATCGATCTGGTCGAGGGGCGCACGCCTCGCGCCAAGGTTCCTTCGCCGACGCTTGCCGTCCGCGAGTCGACCCGGCCCTTGCACAGTTAGCCTCCCACCCGGCGCAGCCTGCTGATTGACGGGTCGTTTTCCGCGTATTGCACCGACACCCGCGACCGTCCACCCGACTCCGCATGGTCTGTCGCGACGCAGCATTTCCACTGCCAGCCGCCTGTTTGACACGACCGAGAATGCCCATGCTAGATTCACTCATGAAAGCGCTTTCGTCTGCTCGTACAGGAGCCGTCGCCGCAGAGGGCGCCCTGCGGTACGAGGACGCGGTGCGACGCGACTGCAGCTGCGAGGCTGCGATTGGCGGGCGTAGCTCCAACCATGACTGAACACAACGGCTCCATGCACGGACGATCGGCCACCGGAGAATTCGTCGACCTCGACGGCGAGCGGTACTACGTGATCCGGGATGCCGACCGG
>CAVPOQ010000004.1:42500-856507 GCA_963707145.1 uncultured Gammaproteobacteria bacterium | reverse complement strand
GCCGGGCTTGTGGTTCGGCAGTCGCGATGCCGGGAAAATGGCCAGCAGCGACAGCAACGACATGATCAGGAGACCGATCTTCAGCGCGCGCAGCCGCGCATCGGAATTGATCTGCATCGCCTGCTCGACCTCCGCAGGGGTCGCGTTGGTGGTCTCGAGGAACGCGGCCAGGCGGTCGTTGCTGACGAAATTGATGTTGTTGTCGAGGTCGACCTGGGACCGAAGTTCCTCCTTGAGCTCCGGATGGGCCGCCAGCGAGGTCAGGATGGAAGCGCTGAGCAGACCGACCAGCAAGGCCCCGGAAACGGCCGTACCGACCGCGGCCGCCAGGTTGTTGGCCGTGCCACGCAGAGCACCGACATCGCCTGCGAGCTCCTTTGGCGAGGCCGTGACCAGCACGTTGAACAACAGCGTCACGAGCGAACCCTGGCCGATGCCGAACAGGATGAGGCCGAACATGACCGGGACCGCGGTCCAGTCGTTTTTCACGACGAATGCGAGCCACAGCAGAGCCACCGTGCACAACCCGAAACCCCACATGCCGATCTGCCGCGACGTGAGCTTGCCGTAGGCGCGGATGATCAGCATCGCCGAGAAAAACACCGTCAGGTTGAACGGCAACATGGCAACGGCCGTCTCGAGCGGAGTCCGGCCCTGGATGATCTGGATGTACAGGGGTACCGAGAAGTTCAGCGCCCCCTCCAGCGCCACCACCGCAAACATCGCGTAGACCGCGGCGCGCTCCGAGGGGTTGCGGATCACCTCGAGCGCGAGCAACGGCGTCTTGCCGCTTGCGGCGCGACGACGCGTCCAGACGAAGAAGGCCTGGAGCAGCACGATGCCGATCACGATCATGAACGGCGCCGGCGACATGCCGAAGATGTCGAATGGGGCGGCCGGGCGGGCGAAGCCGAGTCCCCAGCGGTTGAGGTTGTTGAAGCCGAAGCTGATCATGCTGATGGAAGAAGCGGTCAGCAGCACGCCGAACAGGTCGATCTTGACCTCAGGACGCGGGGTGGTCGGCTTGAGCTTGAAGCTCAGCATCAACACGATCGCGGCCAGCACGATCAGGATGCCGAACGAGGGGCGCCAGCCGATGCTGGAGCCGAGGATGCCGCCGATCAGGAATGCCAGCACACCAGCGCCGGCGCGCGCCGAGCCGAGCGCACCGAGCGCCGTTGCCTGCTGCGTGCCGTGATACTCGTTCGCGATCAGCGCGACCAGCGACGGGACCAGCGCGGCGCCGGCGATGCCGGACAGCAACTGCGCCGTCAGCATGGTGGTCGCGTTCGGGCTGAACGTCATCAGCACCTGCGCGGCACCGAACAGCGCGACCACCGCGCGGAAGACGGGCACGGCGCCGAAGCGCTGGCACAGCTTTGCGCCGAGCATGACCAGGCCGGCGACCGCGAGCGAGTACATCACGATGCCGGTCGCGACGGTCGTCGGCGGCACGTTGAAGCTGTTGACCATCCCGCTCAGCGCGACAGGCAGGGACGCGACGTTGAACGACATCAACGCCTGGCCGAGCGCGATGGCGATCATCGGCAGCCAGGATTCCTTCACTTGGTTTGGGATTGCCGCCGCTGTTGCCATGTCTGCAGACTCCCTGTAGGTATCGATCGATTTCTATTGTGGTTGGGATGCGAAAAGATTCAAGCCGAGGTGCTCGGACAGGTACTTCGTGACGCGCTGCGCACGTACGCTGTTGCCGGCCTCGTCGAGTGGCGGAGAGAATACGCCCAATCCGCCCTTGCCAGGTGAAATCGTCACGATGCCGCCGCCGACGCCGCTCTTGCCAGGCAGGCCGACTTCGAACAGCCAGTCGCCTGAGCGCTCGTACAATCCTGCCGTCGCCATTACCGCCAGCAGGCGCTTGGCGACTTCGGCGCTGACGACCCGCTCCTTGGTGAGCGGATTGACCCCGCCATCGGCGAGCGTGGCGCCCATTACGGCGAGGTCGGTCGCGCTGACGAGGAGCGAGCATTGCTTGGTATAGACGTCGGTCGCCTGCAGCGAGTCGAAATACATCCGCTCGTAGCCTTCCAGCAGCCTGGCGATGCCGCGGTTGCGCTGGTTGGTCGCCGCCTCGGACTCGTAGATCTCGTCGTCCATCGCCAGCTCGCGGCCGGCGAAGCGCGACAACCCCTCGCGGATGAAACGCCACTTGGCGTCCGCGGTGTCCCCGGGCGCCAGACTCGTGGTCGCGATCGCGCCCGCATTCACCATCGGATTCATGGTGCGATCGGCGTTGAGCTCGATGGCCATCACGGAATTGAACGGCAGGCCCGTGGCGTTGGCGCCGACCTTCGCGCGCGCCTCCTCCGCCCCGATCGCTTCGCTGATGAGCGCAAAGACGAACGGCTTGGATACGCTCTGGATGGAGAATTCGTGCCTGGAATCGCCGATTTCGAATGAGCGGCCATCGACCCCGACGATGCAGATGCCGAACAGTCCGCGCGATACCTTGCCAAGCGCCGGGATGTAGTCAGCGACCTTGCCCTCGTCGAGTCCCTTGTAACGCTGGTATGCGGCTTTCACCAGCGCCTCCACCTGCGGCGGCGCCGCCAGATGCCCGGTTGAAACGAGGAACGGCTGGTCGTCGTCAGGCGGCAGCGGGTTGTACAAGGTGACCTCCGGTCAGAAAGCGTGACGAAGCCGGGCGTAGAGCAACTCGACCTGGTCTTCGTCCGGATTGTTGCCCGGATCGAAGACGACCTGGAATCCCGCGCTCAACTGCGTGAAGCGTGCCAACTGGATCCGCTGGAATGCCTCGATGACCTTTTCGTTGCGGGACGCGTCCGATCGAGGCTCCGCGAACGACGCCGCGAGTCCGCTCATGTTACTCGGGCTGCCGAACAGGCCGATGTAGCCTACACCTGCCTGCGCGAGGTTGCGAATGTTCGTCGTTGCGCCGTCCGCGTGCGCATACCGGCCCCATACCTGGAGGCGATCGCTCAGCTGCTGGCCGGCGACGAACGTCACGCCATCGTCCGACGGGCTGGAGAAGCCGTTCTCGTTGCGCGCATCGATGTGCCACACCATCACGGAGTAGCGGCCCGCTCCCCTGCCCTCCACCTGCGGCGTCCAGCCCGCCTCGGCGCTGTAGAAGAAATCCCCGTCGCTGATCGTGTCGAACTCCGACTCGGTCGTGGTGTTGTAGGCGTTGGCGACCCCGCCGGTCACATAGAACCGGTCACTGGGGCGATAAGAAACTCCGACCGTCGGCCCATGGCCAGGAAACGGTACGGTCGGGTTGGCGGAAAGGTGGCGATTGACGAACATCGTGTTCACGTTCTGCATCGGCTGCTGGCCGACGAAATCGCTCGTGTCGGCGCGCCCGATGAGCATGCGCAGCTTGCCGTCGTTGAACCGCTGCAGCCAGTACGCGTCACGCACGACCCAGCCACGATCGTTGAAAGCGTTCGCCGTGTTGATCAGCGTGCCGATCCTCGGGCCGACCGACGCCGCGGTGTCGCTTCCCATGGCATCGCGAAACTCCCCGGTCACGACCAGCACACCGCTGTCCGGCGTCCCGCGGCCCACCAGCGTCCACGCCGACATGAAGTCGATGTCATAGGCGGATCCGTCCGGATCGCCGGCGCCGTTCGCCCACAGGCCCAGCGCCGTGGCCGCGAAGCCCAGCCGCAAGCCGGTCTCGCGATAGAGCGAGTCGAATTTTCCCCTCGCCCAGCCCGACGGACCGGGGTATTTGTCCGCCGGATCCAGGAGCGGCGTCTCCGGTTCCTGCAGCCGCTCCAGCTCGTCGATGCCGCTCTCGCTGCCTTCGCCGGCCGAGAACTCGTCATTGAGGTACGGGTGCGACTCCGCGTAGGCCTCGAACTCGGACTTCTGCGCCGAAGCTTCGGCAGGCGTGTCAGCTGCCGCCAAACGCACGGAGCCGAGGCAAGTCGCTGCGCAGATCAGCGTGACCGACAGTGTGAGATTGAATTTGCGACGGTTTTGCATCTGGTCGGATCCTACCAAAAGCATCCTGTGAATTGTCACCCTGTTCTTGCTCGCTGCCGTGCGGCGCCTACCGTCACGCATCGCGCGACGGCCTCGATTTCTAGCATGGAGCCACAGCCCGCTTTGGGTAAATTGACCCAATCCTGGCGGCACCGATGAGATCGAGCCGCCGAGACCTCCGGCAGCCTGGACATCCGGCGCCGCGTGCTCCAGTTCCGGCGGCGGCGCTTGCCGGGAGGCGCGGCTCGACGCTACTGCGTGCCGAGGTGGAGCGTGCGGGATTGCACGACCTTCACGCGGATGTCCCGGCCGAAGACGAGACCACGGGCGCGCTCTTCAAGCGACTCCAGCGACGGCAGGTCCCCGTCGCCCAGGAGGAGAAGGGTCACCGTTCTGTCCGCCGTCTCGGCATCGACCGACATGAGCCGGTATCCGGACCCGTCGAGCCATTCCTGGCCAAGCGCATAAGTCCGCGAGGCGATCATGTTGGTGACGGCCAGGTGGTAGCTCGTCAGCGAGAGTGGAATGACGATGAGGAGGCCGGCCGCGAGGGCGATCGCCACGGCCCGGCGCCGGGCCCCCGCGTCGAACGGCGACAAAGCGGCCTTCGGGAATCCCATCACGCCGAAAACAAGCGCGCCGGTGAGCAGGATGGCGACGTAGTTCGTTCCGAACAGCAGCAGGCTGCCGGCGGCGAGGCGAGGTTCGCCAAGAGCGAACAGGATCCCCGCATTGGCCAGCGGCGGCACCAGCGAGACTGCGATTGCCACGCCCGGCAGCGTGTCAGAAATATCCTTGCGCGACAGCGCGAAGGCACCGGCCAGGCCCGTGGCGAGCGCCGCCATCAGGTCGAGCAGATGCGGCGACGTCCGGATCATGACCTGTTGGATTGCCTCCGGATTCGTGACCCGCGCGATCGGTAGCGTCAGGACGAACCCCACGGCGATCGCCATCGCAATCCCGGCGAGGCTCACGAGCAGCGAGCTGACGATCGCGCTCCGGTCGCCGATGCTCACGCTGTACGCCAGCCCCATGATCGGCAGCATCAACGGTGCCACGATCATCGCCCCGATCACCACCGCCACCGAGTCGCCCAGAAGCCCGAACGTTGCGATGCCGGCAGCCAGCACGAGCAGACAGACGAACTTGACGAACTTGAAGCGCAACTGCGCTCCCTCGAACACCAGGACATCCCTGACCCGCGACACCTCCTCGGCGTCCACAGGCCCACCGTGCAGAATCTCTGCGAGTGATCCAGTCATGGTTGGTGAACGCCTATGCCAAGCGGGCAGATGCAATGATGGCTGCATGGTTCGCCATCGAGCGAGGCGGACGAGTATAGGCAGTGCATAGCACCTCTTCCATAGCCTGTGCCCGCTCCTCACCGGCACCGGCACCTGACGCGGGCGACTATGACAGTGGGGACTGGGCAGGGCGGTACTCCGACACGTGCCCGGTGGAACCCCGATAGAGTGGTGATCACGAAGTAAAACTTCTGTGCACGTGCGGCTTTCATCGCACTGGTGGTCGGCGTGATGGCGTCGGCCGCGCGACGCTATCGCCGCGATCACTGATAAATCATGACAGAGGGCCGCAGGTGTGTCGCGGAACCGGCCAGCATGCTGCGTCGCAGCGCAATCGGGATCCGCCCCGTCGCATCGGCGATACGGACGGGCTGCCGTGCTCGACCCGGACCGCAACAGGATGCCTCCGTGGAGGATCGATGCCATGCTTCCGCGCTATGCACGGCATGCCTGTAATGCACTGGACATGTCCTGCCCATAAAGTAAGAATCGGTGCTGCGCTGTCCGCCACGGTGGCGCAGAAGGCCCTGCCCGAGCCGGGGCTGCAGTTGTCGCTTTCCTTCTCGTTCATCAAGCCCGTTGGGCCACGGAATCCCCTGGCAGGGTGTAATCGATTACATGGTCAAGGAAGTAACTAAGTCCCAGGTATTCTTGGCTCGACTGGTGGTCGGGTTGATGGTCGCTTTCGTCGTCGGCGGCCTGCTCTGGTACGGCTTCTCGGCGGAGGTTCGCACCCGCCTCTGGCAGAACCTGTTCGAACGCCCGGGTGGGCCGATGGTCTTCCGCTTCTTCCTGCAGCCGACCATGGCGGCGATCGCCGCGTGGCGCGATGGAGTCGCTGACGCGCGGACCGGGCGCAGCCCGTTTTTCGTGGGCGCCCTCACCGACCCGGCACAGCGCACGGTCCGCCTGAACGAGGCACTGGTGGCTACCGCGCGCATCATCCTGCTGGGACTCATAATGGACGGCATCTACCAGGCGATCGAATTCAACAGCTTCCACCCGGCCGAGGCGGTGATCATCGCGCTCCTGCTTGCCTTCGTTCCCTATCTGCTGCTGCGCGGGCTGTTCGCGCGAGCCGCGCGCTGGTGGTTCAACCGTGACGGGGATCTCCGGCGATGAGTGACCCGCAGGCCAGCGGCCAGGCCGAGCGGTTTGAAGTCCGCGTGACCTCCGACAGCCATTTCGCGTGGCTGCGCACGCGGCTCGCCGTGGAGCGCACGATGCTGGCCTACATGCGCACGGCCGTCGCGCTGATCGGCTTCGGTTTCACGATTTTCCAGTTTCTGCAGAGAGTCCAGGAGGTTCCCGGCAGGGCTGTCTACTTTCCGCGCGCGGCGTGGTATCTGAGCCTGTCGCTGATCTTCTGCGGCGTGGCAGCGGCGGTCACGTCGCTGTTCGAGTATCAGCGGCTGATCAGCTACCTGAGAAGCGGCGGGTATTCAGCCATCGCCGGCGTGGCCAGCATGCAGAGGAGGACGCCGCTCTACGCGATTACGGGCGTCCTGATCGTCATCGGCATCTTTGCCTTTTTCTCCGTGCTGCTGAGCGTCGAGTGATGACTGCCGCCACTCCCAACCGTCGCGACCCCGCCGCTGCCCGCGAACGCCCCGCCGGGCTTCCATCTGCTGGCCAAGCCGAGCGGGTCCACCTGCAACATCGACTGCACCTACTGCTTCTTCCTGTCGAAGGAATCGCTGTACCCGAACGACAAGCACCGCATGTCCGAGGCCACGCTCGAGGCCTACATCCGCCAGTTGCTCGAGTCGCACCGCACGCCGCAGGTCACCGTCGCCTGGCAGGGTGGCGAGCCCACGCTGATGAAGCTCGAGTTCTTCCGCCGCGCGGTCGAGCTGGTCGAGAAGCACCGCCGTCCCGGGCAGACCGTTCAGCACACCTTCCAGACCAACGGCCTGCTGATCGACGACGACTGGTGCGTGTTCTTCAAGCAGCACAACTTCCTCGTCGGCTTGAGCGTCGACGGCCCGCGCGAGCTGCACGACACCTACCGGGTCGACCGCCGCGGCAAGGGCACGTTCGACCTGGTGATGCGCGGCTGGCGGTACCTGCGCAAGCACGAGGTCGACTTCAACATCCTGTGCACCGTCAACGCCGCCAACCAGCACCACGGCCGCGCCGTCTATCGCTTCTTCCGCGACGAACTCGGCGCGAAGTGGGTGCAGTTCATTCCGATCATCGAGCGCGCCACCGAGCAGACGATCGACATCGCCAACAAGGGCTGGAGCGAGCAGGCCGGCAAGAAGCGCCTGCTGTATACCCAGACCGGCAACCTGGTCACAGAGCGCACGGTCGGGGCCGAGCAATACGGCCGCTTCCTGATCGAAATCTTCGAGGAGTGGGTGCGCCACGACGTGGGCCAGGTCTACGTGCAGCTCTTCGACGTGACGCTGGAAGCCTTCTTCGGCCGCCACCTGCTCTGCATCCATGCGCCCACCTGCGGCTACGGCCCGGCGCTCGAGCACAACGGCGATCTCTACTCCTGCGATCACTTCGTCGAGCCGAAGTACAAGCTCGGCAACATCCATGAGACCCACATGCTCGAGCTGGTGGCCTCGCCCGCGCAGCGCAAGTTCGGCGAGGACAAGCGCGACACGCTGACGGCCCAGTGCCGGAGTTGCAAGGTCCGCAACTGGTGCAACGGCGGCTGCCCCAAGGACCGATTCGCGCTGTCGCGCGACGGAGAGCCGGGGCAGAACTACCTGTGCCCGGGCCTCGAGTTGTTCTTCACCCACACCGGGCCGACCTTCAACGTCATGGTGCAACTGCTGCGCCAGAACCGCCCGCCGGCCGACGTGATGGCCTCGGTTGCCGCAGAAGATGCCCGGCGAGGGGCTTACCAGCCCTGCCCTTGCGGCAGCGGCAGGAAATTCCGCTTCTGCCACGGCGACAAGAGCGCCGGCTTCACCCTTCAGCCGGGTCGATCGCGAACCGACGGCGGAGCGCAGGGCCGTAGATTTCTTCGAACCGGGTCGCTTCGAGGCGCCCCGGCGTTTGTGTCATCACTGAAAGGACAAGACCATGCCAGCGAAAAAGCCGAACATCCTGATCCTCTGGGGCGACGACGTGGGCTGGTGGAACATCAGCTACAACAGCCGCGGCCAGATGGGCTACCGCACGCCCAACATCGACCGCGTGGCCAACGAGGGCGTGGCCTTCACCGACTACTACGCGCAGCAGAGCTGCACCGCGGGCCGCGCTGCGTTCATCACCGGTCAGAACCCGATTCGCACCGGACTGACCAAGGTGGGAATGCCCGGCGCCACCAATGGTATTCAGGCGGAAGACCCGACCATGGCCGAGCTGCTCAAGCCGCTGGGCTACGCCACCGGCCAGTTCGGCAAGAACCACTTCGGCGACCGCGACGAGCATCTGCCGACGATGCACGGCTTCGACGAGTTCTTCGGCAACCTGTACCACCTCAATGCCGAAGAAGAGCCGGAGGATCCGGACTATCCGAAGAACCCGGAGTTCAGGAAGAAGTTCGGGCCACGCGGTGTGCTGCATTGCAAGGCCGATGGCAAGGGCGGGCAGACCATCAAGGACACGGGGCCGCTGACCAAGAAGCGCATGGAGACCATTGACGACGAATCGACCGTGCACGCATTGCGCTTCATCGACGATGCGCACAAGGCCGGTACGCCGTTCTTCGTCTGGTACAACACGACGGCGATGCACTTCCGCACCCATTGCGCCGAAAAGCACAAGGGCAAGAGCGGCGGCCAGGGCGACTACAACGACGTGATGGTCGCGCACGACGAGAACATCGGCATGATGCTGAACAAGCTCGACGAGCTCGGCATCGCCGACGACACCATCGTCATGTATTCCACCGACAACGGCGTGCACTACAACACCTGGCCGGATGCCGGCATCACGCCGTTCCGCTCCGAGAAGAACACCAACTGGGAAGGCGGCTGGCGGGTGCCGTGCTTCGTGCGCTGGCCGGGGCAGTTCAAGGCAGGCACGGTGCTCAACGGCATCGTCACCCACCAGGACTGGCTGGCGACTTTCCTCGCCGCCGCCGGCGAGCCGGACATCAAGCAGAAGCTTCTCAACGGCCACAAGGCCGGCGAGAAGACCTTCAAGGTCCACATCGACGGTTTCAACATGCTGCCCTACCTGAAGGGCGAGGTGGGTGAGAGCCCGCGGAATTTCTTCTTCTACATCAGCGACGACGGCGACATCCTGGCGATCCGGATGCAGGATTGGAAGGTGGTGCTGATGGAGCAGCGCGCCAAACAGCTGCAGTGCTGGCTTGAACCCTTCGTGAAGCTGCGCGGGCCTAAGCTCTTCCACCTGCGCCGTGACCCGTTCGAGCGCGCGGACGAGAACTCGAACACCTACTACGACTGGTTCATCTCACACGCATACATCATCTACATGATGCAGGCCGTGGTCGCCAGCCAGATCGAGAACTTCACGAAGTTCCCGCCGCGGCAGAAGCCGGCCTCGTTCAACCTGGATGCCGTGATGCGCGACCTGGAAGCCGCAGGCGGCGGCGGCAACCATTGACCTGCCGGCCCCATCGCACACGGCGATGGGGCCGTGCCCGGCCCGAGGGCCGGGCACGTTGTTACAGCGTACCCGGGCACCGATAGATCGGTCGCCCGGGTCCCTCCCCCTGCCCTCGGCGTGGATAGCAGCACAGACGGGAGATGGCCATTAAGAAAGACTCACCCACCAAAACCATGCGCGGACCGCTGTCGACCGCAGACGCGGCCTTCGCCGCCGACCCTCTTCCCTCCTGGAACGACGGGCCCACGAAGCAGGGAATCCTCAGCTTCTTCGAAAAGGTGACAAGAGAAGGTTCGTCATCTTTTGTCCCCATCCCCGAACGGATCGCCACTTTCGACAACGACGGGACGCTCTGGTGCGAGACGCCGGTTCCCGTGCAAGTGTATTTCGCACTCGACCGTGTGAAGGCCCTTGAGTCGCAGCACCCCGAATGGAAGACCACGGAACCGTTCGCCTCGCTGCTCAAGGGGGATCTGAAGGCCACGATCGCCGGCGGTGACGAGGCGCTGCTCGAAATAGTCATGGCTACCCACGCGGGAATGACCACCGTTGAGTTCGGGCGCATCGTCGAGGATTGGATCGCTACCGCGAGGCATCCGCAGACCGGCAGGCTGTTCACAGAGATGACCTATCAGCCGATGCTCGAGCTGCTCGCTTACCTGCGCGCCAAAGGGTTCAGGAACTACATCGTCACGGGCGGCGGCATCGAGTTCGTGCGCCAATGGGCTGAGCGCATCTACGGCGTCACACCCGAGCAGGTCATTGGCAGCAGCATCAAGACCAAATTCGAGCTGCGCGACGGAAAACCTGTTCTCATGCGCCTGCCGCACTTGAACTTCAACAACGACAAGGCCGGCAAGCCGGTCACCATCCACCAGCACATCGGTCGCGCGCCCACTGCAGCCTTCGGCAACTCCGTCGGTGACCAGCAGATGCTGGAATACACACTGGGCAGCGGCGGCGCGCGCTTCGGACTGCTCGTGCTGCACGATGACGCGGCACGCGAATACGCCTACGGCCCGGCACAGGGCTTGCCAACGCCCCAGCTCGGGGCCTTCACGCCGGCGCTTTTCGAGCAGGCGAAGAGAGCCGGCTGGACCGTCGTCAGCATGAAGGACGATTGGAAGCAGGTGTTCCCGTTCGAGTCGAGCGCGGTCACCGCCATCAACATCCTGCTGGAGCCCGACGCCACGATGCTGCAGCGTGCCGAAGCGAACAACGCCCGGCTGTTGAAGGTCTTCCCCAAAGGGTTCGCGCTGGATGCGACGCACCGTCCGCATGTCACGCTGCTCCAGTGTTTCGTTCGCGCGGCGGACCTGGACAAGGTCCTCGCTGCCGCCGGCAAGGTCTTTGCCGGCGTCGACGTGCCGGGCATGCGGATGGAGGCCTTCAAGTACTACTACATCCCGAGCGGCAGCATTGGACTGGCGGGCATAACCGCCCGGCCGAATGCTGCACTGCGCGAACTGCAGCAGGACTTGATCGATGCCGTGGCCCCTTTCACCGTGGCAACCGGCCTCTCGGACGCCTTCTCCACGACGCCGGATGATCCCGTCATCGACCCGCTTCTGATCGATTACGTGTCGACGTTCGTGCAGAAGTCGGCCGGCGAACATTTCAGTCCGCACGTCACCACGGGCATTGCGCCGCGTGACTACCTCGACAAGATGCTTGCTGAGCCGTTCGAGTCGTTCACGTTCTCGCCGGCAGGCGCAGCCGTCTATCAGCTGGGTCAGTTCGGCACCGCGGCGAAGAAACTCCATGAATGTGCTTGAAGCGCTGAGGCTGCGTCGCCGCGGAGTCACGATCGCAGCGGCGGCCACCATGTGCCATCGCACATCCATTGCTCGCAGCCCCGTAACGTCCTGAGCAATACAGGAGAACTTGATGAAAGACTGGCTGGCGGTCATTGCCTTCAACGTAGTCACGATCATCCAGATCATGGCGCTGCTGGTCGTGACCTTCGGGACGATCCAGGCTTTCGTCCAGACCCTGCGAGCGATGGTCAACCCGTCGGGGGCCGGCCACAACTTCCATCGTGGCTACGTTCAATATGCGCGCTGGCTGATTGCCGGGCTCACCTTTCAGCTTGCGGCCGACATCATCCAGACTTCCTTCGCGCCGAGCTGGGATGAAATCGGTCAACTTGCCGCCATCGCCGCGATTCGAGCGTTCGTCAATTTCTTCCTCGAGCACGACATGGCGGCGCAGGAGAGGCGCGAGGCCAGGTGAGGCACGCGGAGCCGGCCAACAATGTCGCGAACTCCCAGGACCACGCGTCGCTGCAAAGTTGATTGCTGCTAGACTCGTCGCGAGTTGCCTCCAGGCATAGGGGTTGCGTTCATGTTGCGCGTTTTGACGACTGCGGCGATCTGTGTTGCGTTGCCGACGACGCTGACGAGTTGTTCCACCGGCCGGCCCACTGCCGCTGCGACCCCGGCGGTCGCACAGGTTCAATCGCCGGCGACGGCCGGAACGTCGTTTCGCGCCACCGGCAACGAGCCCAGCTGGCGGCTGGACATTGGCGGCACCGAACTGACCCTGCTCACGAACTTCGGGCAGGACCGCCTCGTTGCGGCCACGCCGACGGCCCATGTTTCGGGCGGAACGACCACATACCTCGCCCGCAGCCCGCAAGGGGAACTGACGGCGACGATCGTCAACCAGCTGTGCGTCGATTCGATGAGCGGCATGCCTCACCCGCAGTCCGTGACGGTCGTCGTTGGCGGGCAGACCCTGACGGGCTGTGGCGGCGACCCCGCGTCCCTGCTGCAGGGCGCCGAGTGGAGCGTGGTGGAGATCGGCGGGGTACCGCTCGTTGCGGGTTCGACCGTGACGCTCGACTTTGCGCCGGACGGTCGCGTTTCGGGTCATGCCTCCTGCAACAACTTCATGAGCGAGTACGCGCTGTCGGGCGAGGGACTCGCCATTTCCAAGGGTGCCGGCACCAAGATGATGTGCGACGCGGCACTGATGGACCAGGAACGCAGGTTCCTCGACGCGCTCGGCGGCGTGCAGAGGTTCTCGATCGCAGCCGACGGCGCCCTGCTCCTGCAGACCGGCGACGCTCGTGCCATCAAGGCGCGACGCCGCTGAGGCGACCGCCGGGGGATCGCGACTGCAGCGTGCGCAGCCACAGCATTCGGCAAACCACGAGGCCGGCGAAGGCGGCCGCAAGGTGCTTGAGCGTGTGGCCGCTGGCCAAGTGGCCGAGCCCGAACACCTGCCTGTCGAACGTCTCCAGAAGCTTGGCCAGTACGTAGCCCGCGAACACCCAGTAGATGTCGTTGCCCCGCGTGTAGCGCGAGGGCTGCAGCAGCGCCAGCAGCAGCAGGATCACCACCGAGTATCCCTGCAACACGCCGTAAGGCATGACGTTGCCGGCGCCCGCCCGCTCCGTCGCCCGCCAGTAGAGGACCGACGCCGCACCGACCAGCAGCATCGGCACCAGCAGGGCGAGCCCCGTCTTCGTGTCGATGCGATCGACCACCTGCGCGGCGATCAGCGACATGAAGGCGATGGTCATCGGCAGGCGGTCCCAGAACAGCCGCTCGTTGTCGGGCACGAGGTGATAGTAGGCGGAGCCCAGCCCGGTCAGCACCACTCCGGCAAAGAACACCGCGTACGGCCAGCGCTCGCGATTCGATTCGAACACCGTGCGTGGCCGCAGGACGACGGCAAGGCCCGCCAGGCCAGCCGCCACGAATGCCACGTTGGATGCCACGTCGAGGAAGTTGGCGACCCCGAGCATCTCCCGGTGATCGGCAAAATCGTGGTACGAGACGGGCTGGGGCATGGCCGGCAGCAGGAAGGCCGCCAGCACGCTCAGCACCGTGAACCCTATGATGTAGCGGGTGCGGGTCGCCACGCCCGACGCCTCCTAGTAGCGCCGCGTGGCGCCGCGGACCCAGGTTCGCAACAGCGCCAGCAGGAAGCCCCCGGTGAGCATGCCCAGGACGTAGATGAGCAGGACCAGCACCGAGACGGGCAGCGTGACGCTGGCCGCGAACAGCGACACCGTGACTGCTTCCAGGTTCTGGACCTTGAACAGGATGATGATGGCGGCGAGGATGGCGATGAGCGCCATGTAGACGTAACGCATGCCGGCTCCTTGATCTTGCAACGAGTGCTGACGTCCCGATCTTAGCGCGGATTCCGCGCAGCGCGGAACCAGGCGAAACGCAGCCGCCGACGCATCAGCCCGGCACCTCGTCGGGTCTGTAGGCGGGCAGCCGCCCTGCCGGAATGAAGGCCAGCAGACCGAGACAGGTCAACAGCAGGAACGTGAGCTTCAGCGCGCGCAGCCGCGCGTCCGCATTGATCTGCAGTGCCGCGACGACCTGCTCCGGCGACGCCGTGGTGCGCGACATCATCTCCAGCAGCCGGTCATTGCTGACGAACGTGACGTTGTCGAGATCGATCTTCGAAATGAGCCCCGGAGGGATCGTCGGATGATCGACGACGGCAAGCTGGATGTTCGCGCTCAGGATGCCGATCACCAGCGCGCCCGTGACCGCGGTGCCGACCGCAACGGCGAGGTTGCTGAATGACATGCTGGCAGGTTAGGCGCGGTGCGGGGAGCGCGGCAGTCACGGCGTCAGCGGCTCCGGGCGAGTGCGCGAAGAAGGGCCTTGGCGCTGGAAAGCAGGGCGCGCATTATCCAACCACCTCGCTAAAGTGCCTGCCTGCGCACCATGCCCAAACGGCGCCGCACCTTTAAGCTTGAACCGACTGACCTGCGGGCCGCGCCCGCCCGTCGCTATGCCGCGGGGCGGGCGCGGCGCGAAGCCGTTCCCCTGGAGGCTCACGCCGAGGTCGCGGCCGGCGCGCGCCGAGCCGATCCACTCGCCATCCTGGTCAAACAGGAGAAAACCCGCCTGTCGGAATTCATCCCCCTGCGGTATGGCCGAATGAGTCGCACGCCCTTTACGTTCCTGCGTGGGTCGGCAGCGATCATGGCAAGTGATCTCGCGGCTGGTGCCAGGACAGACCTGGAGGTCGAACTCTGCGGCGACGCACACCTGGGGAATTTCCGCTGGTATCACTCACCCACCCGGGCACTGGTGTTCGATCTCAACGACTTTGACGAAACCCTGCCCGGGCCCTTTGAGTGGGATGTGAAGCGCCTGGCCGCGAGCATTACGGTCGCTGGCCGCGCAAGTGGCTTCACCAACGAACAGGCGCGCCGCGCAACGCGCTCAGCGATGCGCGACTACCGCAAGTCCATCGCCGAGACTGCGGCACGCAGTCCACTCGACCTGCACTATTACCGCTTCGAGTCGCGGGGGGCCCTGGAGCGCATCGGGACACACGGCAAGAGCCACCGGAAGTGGAAGGAGGCGGTGCTGGCCAAGGCTACGCGGCGGAACAGCATGCTTGCCCTCGAGAAGCTGACGAAAGTCGTCAAGGGCCGTCGCAGAATCGCTCCGGACCCACCGCTCATCGTGCGCGTCGATGACAAGCTCGCCAGGGCCGGGGAGCGCGCTGTCACGGAGTGCCTGGACCGCTACCGTCAGAGCCTTTCCCTCGAGCATCGCCTGCTCTTTGACCGGTTCACGCTGGTCGATGTGGCTCGCAAGGTCGTCGGCGTCGGCAGCGTCGGGACCCGTTGTCTCATCGCGCTGTTCGAGGCCGGTGACGGCACGCCACTTTTCCTGCAACTCAAGCAGGCCACGCCATCCGTTCTCGAACCCCACCTCGGAGCCAGCTCGTTCGAGCACGCGGGCCAACGCGTCGTCGAAGGCCAGCGCCTGATCCAGGCGACCAGCGACGTGCTGCTGGGCTGGTCGAGCTGGCGCGAATCGCGCGGCCGCGCAGTCGACTTCTACTTCCGTCAGCTGTGGGACGGAAAAGGAAAGATCGATGTCGAGCAACTTGGCCCGAAGCGCCTGGCCGCCTATGCGGGCCTGTGCGGCAAGACGCTCGCGTTCGCCCATGCCCGTTCCGGCGACGCCGTGATGCTTCACGGTTACATCGGAACGGACAGGTCCTTCGACGACATCATGATCGCTTATGCAGAACGCTACGCGGACATCACCGCGCGGGACCATGCGCGGCTCCGCGAAGCGATCGATGATGGTGTCATCAAGGCCATTCGCGACATCTGAGCGGTGCCCGGCCCAGGCGCAGTGTTCCGCCGCGCAGCCGAGGGCTACGAGTAGAGTTCGCCCGCAAGCACGCTCCGCGGCAGGACCGAGAGCGCCATGTGTTCGGACACGCCGTAGACGCGCCGGAGTCGGTCGAGTATCTCAATCTGGATGCGATGCTTGGTGAGGCGATTCGGGTCGTCCTGGGCGAGGCGCTGGGCCTGCTGGCGCTGCAGGTCGGCCGAGAGCGCCAGTATCGCGCCGCGTCCGGCGACCACGGTCTGCGCGGCCTGCTGGTCCCGCTCCACCACGGCGTGCAAGGCGGCACGAGCGGCATCGAAGGTGGCCCGCAGCAGACGATCGAACAGGTCCGCCGTTTCCTTGGACGGGGTAACTTCCGCGTCGACCAGGGCCTGGGACAACGGGGCGAGGTCGCGACTGATCGCGGCGCCCAGGGTTTCTATTTCGCCGGTGGCGGCGACCAGGCGGTCATGCTCCTCGGATTCGCTGTCGCTCAGCTCGCTGCGTCCGATCTTCTGCAGGTAGGTGAGCACTGCGTCGCGCAACACGACCAACTGGTCGAACCGCTGCGACAGGTTGGTGAGATCCCGTGCCGCGAAGGCAGACTGCACCCCTGCCAGCATGGTGTTCACGAGCTGACTCATGTGCCCAAGTTCCATCCTTGCCCGCTCCAGGGCCAGCGACGGTACCCGGATCATCTCGTCGTCGAGGTATCTGGGTCGAATGAGTTCCTTCTGCACGACTGCGCGATCCGGAACGATCCTGACGGCCAGCGTCGCAAACCAGGCGGCGAAGGGCAGGAAGATAATCGTGTTGGCAGTCGCCCAGATCGTGGCGGCATTCGCGATCTGGCGCGGCACCTCTTCGGCCACTCGCTCGATGCCCTGTAGATGATCGGCGACCGGCGAAACCGCCTGGGCAATGGCGGCCAGCTGCGGGATGAACGGCAACCAGATCGCGGCGCCCATGACATTGAACAGCACATGGACCACCGCCGCGCGCTTGGCGTCGGGCGGCTTGCCGATCCCGGCCAGAATGGCGGTGATTCCGGTACCGATCTTGGCGCCAAACAGGATGGCGATGCCCGCTGGCAGCGAGAGCAGCCCCTGGGTGGCCATGACCACCGCCAGCCCGATCGTTGCCGAGGACGATTGCACCAGCGCGGTGAAGAACGCGCCGGCGAGCATGCCGAGAATGGGATTCTGCAGGGACTGCAGCAGCTCGGCGAAACTCTGGTTGGTACGCAGCGGCGCCATGGCCGCGCCCATCGCGGCCATGCCGTAGAAGAGCAGGCCGAGCCCCATGAGCATGGCGCCGTAGTGGCGCACCACGCCCTGCTTCCAGACGAAAGTCATGACAAACCCGATGGCGATGAACGGAAAGGCGAGTGCGGTCGTATTGAACGCCACGATCTGCGCCGTCACTGTGGTGCCGACGTTGGCACCAAAGATCACGCCCACCGACTGGGTCAATGTCAGGAGTCCAGCGCTGACAAAGCCCACCACAAGCACGGTCGTGACCGACGACGACTGGATGACCGCGGTCACGATGGCGCCCGTGATCGCGCCCAGGACCCGGTTGCCTGTCAGCCTCGCCAGCAGCACGTTCATCTGCTTGCCGGCGGCGGCCTTCAGTCCGTCGGTCATCTTTTCCATGCCGTAGAGGAAAAGCGCCAGCCCGCCAAGCAGTTGCACGGTCATTGCCACGGGTGCCAGTTCATTCATGCTCAGATTCGCCGTGGGATGAGACGCCGAAGGGCACGGGCGCTCCAAGGACTAGACCCGACCGGGGGTCGGACAATCGCGGGTCGAGATTCGATGGGAACTGTTTCAATTTTTTTATTCGGCCGGAGTATGACGGGACGGCGATCCCTTGAACAGCGTGCTGCCGCTTGGCGAGAGCGGGCAGCAGCGGCGCCTGCCCGGCGGCCTGGCGGCTCTGCGTCCAGGAGATGAACAGCTGCACGCCCACAAGGAACACTGCGGTCATCCGGGGGAAAACGCGCAACGGACCGAACTCTGGCCGAACCTGGCGCCAAGCATGGTGAAGGCGGCCACGCCGAGTGAATACGCCACGATCGCGGTGACCACCGTCGTGGGTGCCGTGCTGAACTCCGCGCTGATGCCGCCGATCGAGACCGGCAGCGCGTTGATGTTCCATGACATCTGCGCCTGGCCTATCGCGATCGCCGCCATCGGCAGCCATGAGGTCTTCTCGTTGGTCGCGATCCCGGCGGCGGAGCGGCTGTTCATGAGTCTGTTCCGGGAGTGAGGTTCAGCGCGAAGCGTGGCGGGCGTTCCGACCGGCCCGGGTTGCCGCGGAGCCGGCGCCCGGATGGTAAGCTGCACCGGCGACACTGCGGGAAATGCAGGGTCCGACGGTGGTGGACTCTCCGCAAGACAGCATCAGCCGACTGCGGTGCTAGCAGGAAGTAAGGAGGAGAACGGGCATCCGCAAGACGTCGACGCTCCTGGGTGCCCTGTTGCTGGTGACCGCTTGTGCCACGTCGACCCGGCTGAGTCCGGCCGAGCGACTCGAATGGTATCGAGCCAATGCGGGTGAGCCCGTCCGCAGCATCCACTACACCGGGCGCCTGTGGGGGTGGAGACCGCTCGGCGACAGCGCGCTGACTGTCTGGACGAGGCGCGACCAGGGTTTCCTGCTGGAACTGGTGACTCGTTGCCCCGAAATGGCATTCGCCACGTCGATCGGTCTCAGCACTCGTACCAGCCGGGTCTCGGCGGGATTCGACAGCGTGGTCGTCCAGAGAGGTGGCATCACGGGAAGCCGCACCTCCTGCCGGATCGCGACCATTCGCCCGATCAACACCCAAGTCGTGAAGGAATCCCGGAGCGACCTGCAGGACGTGGAGCTGGTCGACCGCGACCCGGCGGTTCCTGACGAGCCGCAATGAGCCTGGCGGCTGCCTAGAACGACTTGCGGACTGTCAGCCAGAGCTCGGTCGAGCTGTATGCCAGCGCGTCGATGTTGCTGTCTTCCCAGTTGTACTCGAACGTCGGCCGCAGCGACCAGCCGGGCGCGAAGCCCCAGACCAGGCCGCCGCCGAAGTTCCAGAGGTCGTCGTTGCGGGCCCGGAGCAGGTCGGGATCCTCGCTGAAGTCCGGACGCTCATCGTCGTACGACTCGTTGACGTAGGACCACCAGAAGAACCCGTCGAGCGTGTTCCGGAACGAATGGTCGACCTCGCCGTTGACGCCCCAGAAGGAGCCATTCCCGTCCGGACGCTCCTGCGTGGCCCATTCCTGCGTCAGTTGCCCGCCGAACGTGAAGGACGTCCGGCCGCTCGGCAGCGAGTGCGTCCAGCTCGCGGTGAGTTCGGCAATGTCGCGCGTGCGGTCGCGCAGCGGACCGTTCGGGTACCTGCGCTCACGGACTTCGCCGGCGATGGTGAACTGATCGGTGTCGCTGAACCCGATGCGATAATCGGCGAATGCGCCCCAGTCGTTGCGGTACTGGCCGTCGCCGCGATAGCTGACCCGGCCGCGCATGCCGAAGCGCAGGTTGTCGTCGTCCACCGGGCGACTGAGATTGAAGTTCCAGCGCAGGTCGGAATCGTTGCGCCGGTCGCTGTCGTCGTACCAGCGGAAGCGGTAGTCGAGCGTGCCGGTGAACGAGTGCCGCTCGCCCACGCTCGCGTTGACGCCACCGCCGACACGGATCGGCAGAAACGTATCGTGGTTACCGGCGCCGCCGAAGATGTCCGTCGAGCTGGAAGAATTCTCCCGGTAGTTACCGATACCGGTCTCAGCGTAGTAGAACGGCTGCCACCGCCGGCCGGCAGCGTAGTCCGCAGCCGCCTGTTCGTAGACTTCCGTCTGGGTCTGCATGTCGCGCGGCAGATTGTCGAACTTCAGCACCGACTCGAATTCGATTCGTGCGCGCGCGTACTCGCCAAGCGCGTAGAGGGCGCGGCCAAGCCCGAGATGGGCGCCGACCGAACTCGGGTCGGCCTCGAGTGCCTGCTCGAACAGCGCCTTGGCTTCGGCCGCCTGGCCCGCCTGCAGCAGCTGCTCTGCCTTGGCGAGGTCCGGTTCGGCGGCGTGGGCGGCACCCGCCAGCAGCAGGCCGGCAATGGCCATGGCCCTGCGCCACCTGCCCACTGCCGGGTGCCCGCCGACATCAAAATCGTTGGCATGTGCCATGAGAGCCCCTTCGGTCGCATGACGACGGCGGCAAGCAGGACAAACTCGCCGCCGCCAGCCTGCGGAGGACGCCATATACTACCCGCCACGCACAGGAGGAACGCATCGAGATGAGGACATACGCGCTCGTGGCGCTCGTGGCGCTCGCGGCAGCCGGCATCGCCGGCTGCATGCCCGGTCCCGACTACGTGCGCCCCGTCGTGGATACGCCGGCGGCGTGGCGCATCGACTACACGCAGGCCGCCGAGGTGGCCAACACGAAGTGGTGGGAGCAGTTCGGCGACCCGGTGCTCAACGAACTGGTGGAGTCCGCGCTGCGCGAGAACCTCGACGTGCGCATCGCCGCCGCGCGGGTCGATCAGTTCATCGGCGCACTGGAAGCCACGCGCTCGCAGTTTTATCCGCAGATCGGCTACGGTGCAGATGCCAGTCGGGTGCGGGCCAGCCGCGTCGGCCAACCGCCGATCCCCGGGGGTGTCGACAACTACTTCTCGCTGTACCAGGCGTCGCTCGGCGCGTCCTGGCAACTCGACCTGTTCGGGCGCGTGCGGCGCCTCAGTGAAGCGTCGCAGGCGCAGGTCTACGCCAGCGAGCAGGCGCAACGCGGCGTGGTGCTGTCGCTGGTGGCGGGCGTCACGACCGGCTACATCGTGCTGCGTGCGCTCGACCGCCAGCTCGAGATTGCGCAGGCGACGGCCCGCAACTTCGGCGAAACGGCGCGGATTTTCGACCTGCGGTTCAAGGCCGGCATCGTGGCGAAGACCGACGTGATGCAGATCACCTCGCAGCAGCAGCAGGCGCTGGCCGCCATTCCCGCCTTCGAGCAGGCCATCGCCGCGCAGGAGAACCTGATCTCCATCCTGCTCGGGCGCAATCCGGGGCCGATCCCGCGCGGCAAGACCCTCGACGAACTCGTCGCTCCCCAGATCCCTGCGGACCTGCCCGCGACGCTGCTGCAGCGACGGCCGGACATCCTGCAGGCCGAGCAGAACCTCGTTGCGGCGAATGCCAACGTCGGCGCCACAAGGGCGCTCTACTATCCGGACATTTCGATCACCGGCGCGCTCGGGACCGTGAGCACGGCGTTCGCGGACCTGCTGACCAACCAGGCGACCACGCTGCTGCTCGGGGGCGGCGTGGCCGGCCCGATCTTCACCTTCGGCGGCATCAAGGGTCAGGTCGATGCGGCGGAGGCGCAGAACCGGCAGGCCCTGCTGGTCTATCAGCAGACGATCCTGAACGCGTTTCGCGAGACCAACGATGCGCTGACGGGCTCCCAGAAGAAGATTCAGGAGGTCGCGATGCAGCAACAGCGCGTGGACGCGCTGCGCGAATTCGCCCGCCTCTCGACGCTGCGATTCGACAAGGGCGTGGCCGGTTACCTCGACGTGCTGGTGGCCGAGAACGAGTTGTTCGCGGCCGAACTTGCCTCGGTGCGTCTGCTGGCCGATCGCTACGTGCAGGTGGTGAACGTCTACCAGGCGATGGGCGGCGGTTGGGTCGACATCGCCAGCTCGATTGCGCCGAAGCCGCAGAATGCCGTCGCGCCCCGCCTGTGACGCGTACTGAATCGCGCGCAGGCGGTGGCAGAGCCGGCTGGCTGCGAAAAATTCCGGGCCGGCTGCTGAAGGGTGCCAGAAATCTCGTCCTGGCCCTGGTCCTCGCCTGGGCCACCCTCGCCCTCTACTTTTCGACGCTGCCCTGGGCGTGGTTGCGAGTCGCTCTGGCGATCGCTTTTGCAGCCTTCGGCGTCTGGGCTCTGTGGCTGACGCGGCGACCACAGATGCGCTGGATCGTCGCGGGGCTGTATCTCGCGGTTCTCGTCGGGTGGAGCTTCATCCGGCCGTCTCATGACCGCGAGTGGCGACAGGACGTCGCGGTCATGCCCCGGGCAACCATCGACGGTGACCGCGTGCGCATCAGTGGCGTGCGTAATTTCGACTACCGCAGCCGGGACGATTTCACCGTGCGGTACGAAGAGCGCGAGGTTTCCCTGTCGCACCTGAAGGCGCTGGATTTCTTCATCTCCTACTGGATGCCGGGACCTGTGGGCCACACGTTCGTGAGTTTCATCTTCGACAACGCGCCGCCGCTCAACGTCTCCATCGAGACGCGGCCGGAAGTGCACGAGGGCTTTGACCCGCTCGCGTCGCTCTTCAAGAAGTACGAGCTGATCTACGTGGTGGGCGAGGAACGCGACATCGTCGGTGTCCGCACCAACTACCGCAACGAAGACGTGTACATGTACCGCCTCCGCGTGCCCGCCGAAAATGCGCGCCAGCTGTTCCTGGTCTACCTCGAGCGCATCAACGAGCTGGCCGATCGCCCGGAGTTCTACCACCTGCTCAGCAACAGCTGCACGATCAACATCGTGCGCTACGCGAACCTGGCGGGCCGGATCGGCGAGATCGATTTCCGGCACTATCTCAACGGCTGGGTCGACCGATATTTCTACGACACACGGCTGCTGAAGGCGACGCTGCCATTCGCGGAGCTGCGGCGCCGATCACGGGTCAGTCCGTCGGTGACGGCAACGGAGCCTGTGGAGGATTTCTCCCAGCACATTCGCGAGTCTGTGCCCGGAATGACCCCTTGAAGCTGCACAGCGTGCGTCGCCGTGCGCTGTTGCGTCGCCCTGCCTGGAAGCCGATGTGCTTCCATGGTCAACCTCTCGAGCGGAGTACGCCCATGTCCCTGCATCGCCCCTGTCGTCTCGCCCTCCTCGCCGCCGTGATCGGTGTGGCAGGCTGCGCCCGCAGCACGCCGCCCGAGGCGGCAGCTCCCGCGACGGCGCCCGCCGTTGTCTCGACGCCAGCCGGCCCCGCCGTTGCCGCGCCCGCCGCCGACACGGCCACGACCCTGGCCGCTTACCAGTGGCAACTCGAGTCCGCCAGCGACGCCGCGGGCCAGTCGATTGCCGCGTTTTTCCCGACGCCGAATCAACCGTTGGGCATCGAGTTCGTCGACGGCCGGGTCGGCGTCACCGGCGGCTGCAACCGCCTGAGCGCCGGCTACCAGCTGCTCGACTCCACGCAACTGCAGGTCGGCCAGGGGATGTCGACGATGATGGCCTGCCCGCCACCGCTGGCGAATGCGGATGCCGCTTTCGCCAGATTCCTGACCGGTACGCTGCAGGTCGCGGTCGGGGGCGAGGCGGGTGCGCCGCAGCTGCGGCTGGCAGCGGCCGATGGCAGCACATTGATCTTCAATGGCACGCCCACGCCGGAGACCCGCTTCGGTGGCCCCGGCACGCGCGCGTTCCTCGAGGTCTCGACTGAGCCCTGCGTGGCGCCGGCCCCGTCAACGCCCCCCTGCCTGATGGTGCGCGATCGCCACTTCGACGAGAACGGCCTCGCCAGCGGGTCGCCGGGCGACTGGCGGCCGCTACCCGAGGGTATCGAGGGCTACACGCCTGTTGCCGGCGAGCAGCACGTGGTGCGGGTCAAGCGGTTCGAGAAGGCCGGAGTCAACGGCGGTGAGCCGACCATCCATTTCGTGCTCGACCTGATCATCGAGACGCGGACGATCGGCTCCTGACGGCACTGTTCTGCCCCGCCGGCATCGACGACTCCGCAGTGTCGCCGCCACGACGATCCGCGCTGGCGAGCCACGCCAGCGTGCGTGCCTCGACATACGCGTAGAACGGATTGTGCCGCAGGCGCAGTAGCCACTCGGCGGGAAGCACCAGCATGCCCCGCTCGCCCTGGATGGCCATCTGGCCGAGGAAGAGGACGTCCTGGTTGTCGGGTGGCCGCTGGCCGTACAGAGGATCGTCGGGCGGGATGGGCAGCGCCACATGGGACAGGGAGATCACTCCGGGTGGCCAGGCCAGGTTCAGCGGTTCCGTCCGCGACACATCGGCTGAGAATGGCGCCTGGTGGCGGGCCACTACGGTGGCACTCTCCTCGTTCTCGTTGGTGACCAGCGTCACGGCGAACGGCAACCGGTCGTTGCCCATCACCCGGTTGGTCAACGCCCGGCTGATCCGAGACCAGCAGCATGGACTTGGCGGCGTATCGGTTGACATCGAACAGCACGAGTTCGTGCCGGTGGGGATCGAGGAGACCGAGCAGCCGCGTGACCACGGCGTCGGTCGACACGGTTGAGTCCGCGTTCGATTTGAACACCAGGATCGGCGGCAGTTCGCCGGCTTGCCGCGACCGCGCGCGGCTCGCAATGCGCCTGGACACGGATCGCGTCAACCGATGCACCTGTTCGCCGGCATTGGTCGTGAAGGAGTTGTACTTGTAGGGATCGAACTCCGGCTCAACGTTGAGCCACGCAAGGTCGCCCAGTCCGGGCAGCACGGCCAGCCGGCGCTTCCAGCTGGCCGCCGCCGCCGCCGCGTGGATGCCGATGGCCGGTGAAATCAGCACCAGGCTGGCCGGCACCGGCGCGGACCGCCCCTCCAGCGCATTGAGCGTGAAATCAAGGGCGAGGGGCGCGCCGGTCGAGTAGCCGATGATGTGAATCGGCTGCCCCCCAACCCTCTGCGCGAGTTGCTCGACGCCCAGTTGCACGGCGGCGGCCATGTCTTCCCAGCGGACATCGAGCAGGCCTGAAGGCGCCGTGCCGTGACCTGGCAACCGCAAGCCGATCACCCAGTAGTTGCGCCGCTGCAGTTCCTCGCCCAGCGCCCGCAGGCTGTAGGGCGAGTCCGACATCCCGTGCAGCAGCAGCACCCCACCGACCGGCGCTCCGGCCGGCAATTCGAAGCTGCGGTTCCAGTTGGGGTCGCGACCCTGAGGATCGCTGGCACTGCCCTTGCTGTAGCGCATCAGAGCAGTACCGGGCCCGGTTTCGGTGCGCGCATAGACCTTCTCGTCGAGTTGCGCGAACAGGCGGTCTTCCAGGCGCAGGTAGTCCTCGAAGCTGCGGATCTCGTCAGCCTTGGCTGCGCGGTATTCCTCCGAAAGCCTCGCGGTGTGCCACGGCTCGAGGGGCTGGCTGCTGCAGCCGTGGAGAAACAGCGTCGCGACCGTCGCGACGCAGAGCGCACGCCATCCGCGATGAAGCAACAGGCACTGGGCGACAGGGACGATGCGACTCATGTGCACTCCAGCGGTCGGGCGCCTGTGGATCCGGCACAACGCGCCGTTGGGGACCTTGATTGGTCCCATGAGGCGCTGTTCGCGGCGTGAGTCCCGGTCTGGTGGGACTCGTGCCCAGTTGACCACAGCGGACAGCCCAACGCGCTGATTGTCACTTAGGGCCGGCAGAGCAACAAGGGACCCGCTGCGGGGCCGGCGCTCGGCGTCTGACGGTTGATGCCGCGTGCGAGAGGATTGCCATCCGACTCGAACGCAAGGTTCGTTGGAACATTCAACCCGATGACGGCTGCAAAGGCGTCGATGACGTCTCCTGTCAGACCATTGCACCGCAGCTTTACTCGCACGGCGCGTCGCCCGAGAATCCCGGCTGAATAGAGGTCCATCGAACAGGGAGACCGCCGTGTTCAACAATCCCCGCCGCAGCCTCGTCGTCGCCGCTGCCGTCGCTACCGCGTGCGCCGTCGCGCAGGCGCAGAGTCCGGCCAAGCAGGTGGTCAAGCCGCCGGTGTCGCAGGCCTGGATCGACGTCGCAACGTTCTCGGGCTTCCCGATGGGCGGCGGCATGGGCCAGGGCATGATGGGCGCCACGCTCGGCGCGCTGATGGGCGGCGCGAGCAAGAGGGCCGAGTTCGGCTTCACGCAGGCGGGCGTGGCCGGCCACTGGATGGACGTCACGCTCTACACCAGCCGCAACCCGAGCCTCGCCGAGGCCCTGCAGAGCGTGCCGGCCGCCACGCAGCTCGCCCCGACGCTCAAGCTGCAGACTCCGGAAAGACCTAAGCCGCTGCCGAAGGAAAAAGGCGACGATGAGCCCGAGCAGTGGGACTACGAGCCGCCCAAGGGCAAGCTCATCATGTACTGGGGCTGCTCCGAGACGGTGAAGGCAGGCCAGCCGAAAGTCGTGAACCTCGAGACCGCCACCCTCGGCGAGTTGGCGAAGTTCTTCGAGTCGCGGCGCGCCACGCAGCGCGGCACGCACGCCGCCGTGGGCCGTCCCGTCTGGCCGAACAAGGTGGACTACCGCGTGCTCCCGGCCGGCGCCTCGATCGCCGGAGAGCACGCCTTCTCCGGCCAGGGCGTCCCCGAGAACTTCAAGTTCTCGGTCCCGGCCGCACAGGACCTCATGCCCGAGATCAAGCTCCGGCAGACCGACAAGGGCAACCACCTGCTGCTGGAGTGGAACGCGATCCCGCATGCGCGGGCCTACTTCCTCGGCAGCATGGGCGGGCGCGAGGGCGAGGAAGCCACCATGGTGATCTGGACGTCGAGCGAACTGCCCGACAGCGGCTTCGGCCTGTTCGACTACCAGACCAACAAGGCCGTGGACCAGTGGCTGAAGGACCGGGTGCTGCTGCCGCCCGCGACCACGAAGTGCGCCGTCCCGAAGGAGGCCGCAGGCCAGGGCATGCTGCGCGCGATCGCCTACGGCACCGAACTCAACATGGCCTATCCGCCGCGTCCGAGCGACCCGACGGTCGCGTGGGAACCCGACTGGAACGTGAAGATCCGCGTCAAGTCCATGACCACGACCATGATCGGCATGGAAGGCTCCGGAGGCATGGGCGGTGCCACCGGCGACGAGGAGATGAGCGATGCACCGCCGCCTGCGGACGGTCAGGCCGCGCCGGCCGCCGAGGAGCCCAAGAAGAAAAAGAAGTTCAGCCCGCTCGACGCGTTGAAGGACGCGGTCAAGGACCAGCTGCCGTAGGCAGCACCTCGACCGGCGTCCCGTTGAGCACCGCGGTGCCGGTCAGTTCGTCGATGAACTGATCGTCGATCACGTCGTTGATGCTCGCCCCGGCGTGGCGGCTCGCCACTCCGAGGCGGACGCCGTCGCGATCGTGGCCCCAGCCGTGCGGCAGCGACACGACGCCGGGCATCACGTCGGGCGTCACTTCCGCGGGCACCTCGATCTCCCCCACCCGCGAGCGCAGGCGCACGGCCGCGCCATCGGCGATGCCCCGGCGCTGCGCGTCCTCGGGATGGATCATCAGCGTGCAGCGCGGCTTGCCCTTCACCAGGCGCTGGCTGTTGTGCAGCCACGAGTTGTTGCTGCGCACGTGGCGACGGCCGATCAGCACCAGCGCCGGCGGCGGCGACGCGAGTGCCCGCGCGGCGCGCGCGAGGTCCTCGAGGTGGCGCGCCGGGGCGAGCTGCACGCGACCGCCGGGCGTCGCGAGCCGTCGCAGCAGGCTCGGCCGGAGGGGACCGAGGTCCACGCCGTGCGGCGATGCCTCGAGACGGCGGATGGAGAGTCCCGACGGGCGGCGATCCGGCGCGGCGAGCTGGGCACGCAGCGCGCCGAGGCCCGGCAGCGCCGCGATCGAGCGCACCCAGCCCTCGTAGGGCATGCCGTAGGCGCCGGTGCGCAGCATCAGGTCGAGGACGCCGCGCGGGCCGAGGCGGCGCGCGATGGTGCCCCGGGCGCGCGCGGCCGTGCGCGCGCTGCCCTGCGGCGTGCCGAGCCGCAGCGTGAGCTCGGCGAGGATCTCGTGGTCGTGCCGCGCGTCCACGGGCTTGTCGAACAGCGGCGGCGAGTACTTCGCCACGTTGCGCACCGCGAAGCCGCTCAACGCGATGTCGTAATGCGCGCGCTCGAGCGGGCTGGTCGGCGGCAGGATGAGATGCGCGTGGCGCGAGGTCTCGTTAAGGTACGGATCCACGGACACCATGAAGTCGAGGCCCGCGAGCGCGCGGTCGAGCTGGCGGCCGTTCGGCGTCGAGAGCACCGGGTTGCCCGCGAAGGTGATCAGCGCGCGCACGCGGCCCTCGCCCTCGGTGAGGATCTCCTCGGCGAGCGTGGCAACCGGCAGCTCGTTGCCGAACTCCGGCAGGCCGCGCACCCGCGAGCGGAACTTGCCGTAGTGACCCTTCGAGCCGTAGGCGCGGGTGAGGTCCACCGCCGGTTCGGCGAACATCATCCCGCCCTCGCGATCGAGGTGGCCCGTGACGGTGTTGAGGCAGTAGATGAGCCACAGCACCAGTCCGCCGAACTCCTGGGTACAGGCGCCGACCCGGCCGTAGACCAGCGCGTTGGGCTCGGCGCAGATCGCGGCGGCGAGTCGCGCGACGTCGGCCCGCGCGATGCCCGTGCGTGCGGCGAGCTGCTGCCGGATCGAACCCCAGCACGGCGGCGCGCAGCGCCTCCATGCCGTCGACGTGCGCAGCGAGATGCGCGGGATCGGCGCGTCCCGACGCGAACACCTCGCGCAGCAGGCCGAGCAGCAGGAAGACGTCCGTACCGGGCCGGATCGGCAGCCACTGGTCGGCGATCGCGGCCGACTCGGTGCGCCGCGGATCGACCACGACGAAGCGCCCGCCGCGCGCCTGCAGTGCCGCGATGCGCTTCTCGAACCCCGGCGCGCCCATGATCGAGCCGCCCGAGGCGACCGGGTTCCCGCCGATGCAGACGAACAGCTGCGTGCGGTCCACGTCCGGCACCGGGATCAGGAACTGATGCCCGAACATCGCGTGGGAGGCGACCATGTGCGGGAGCTGGTCCACGCTCGTCGCCGAGTACAGATTGCGGGTGCGCACGGCGCGGATGAAGTCGCCGATGCCGAGCATCGCGCCCAGGTTGTGGACGGTCGGGTTGCCGGCGTAGAGCGCGACCGCATCGTGTCCGTGGCTGGCGCGGATCCCGCCGATGCGCCGCTCGACCTCGTCGAAGGCCGCCTCCCACGAGACAGCCTCCCAACCGGCCGCCGTGCGTCGCATCGGCTGGCGCAGCCGGTCCGGGTCCTCGTGCAGGTCCTTGAGCGCGACGGCCTTCGGGCAGATGTGGCCGCGGCTCAGCACGTCGTCGCGGTCGGGTTTGATCGAGAGCACGGCGCCGTCGCGGTGCTCGATCACGATGCCGCACATGGCCTCGCACAGCGGACAGGTACGGTGGTGCAGGCGGGACTCCCCCATCCGTGTCCTCCTCCGTGTGCCGCGGGTTCAGCCAGCGCCGCGTCTGCGCAGCAGCAGCAGGCTCCCGAGCAGCAAGAGCAGTGCGGGGCCTGCACTGCCGCCACCGCCGCTCTTTCTCTGGCCGCAGTTGGTCACGCCCTTGAGCTCGCTGCCCGTGAGGCTGAAGTTGTAGAGCAGTCCCTGCCCGCACTTGCCGCCACCGGCGGCCAGCCCGACGAAGGTCGAGGCGTCGAACTGCAGCGGCTTGCCCGTGGGGCTCGAGCCGTCGGATCCCTGGAAGCTCTTCAGGCTCGTGAACCCCGTGCCGTCGCGGGCGATCGTGAAGATCGTGCCGGAGGTCGTCGTGGCTCCCGAGGCGTTCGTGCCGCCGGTGACCGTCGTCCCGAACAGCCCGCCGTTCTGCATGAGCAGCAGCTCGCCGGTCGGGCGCGCGCCCTTGGTGCCGTCGAACGAGTGCATGGTCGTGAGCAGGTTCCCCACCGGGTCGTAGGAAAACACGGTGCCGTTGCCTTGTGCCCCGCCGAGGTTGCTGACGCCGTAGAACCGGCCATCCTTGCCGTCCGTGAGGCCCGCGATCGGCGTCGCACCGTCGCCGTTGGTGGAAAGCCCGTTGGGGTTCGCCACCAGCGCGGAGAACACATACAGCGTCTCGAAGCCGCTGCCGTCGAAGCGCACGCGGAACAGTGTTCCGTTGCCGTTCGCCCCGCCCGCGGAGGCCGTGCCGTAGAAGTAGTTGTCCGCGCCGGCCAGCAGCGCGCCGACCGGGCTCATGCCGTCGGCATTGCGGATCGGCGTGGCGGAGGCTTCGGACGTGATCGGCCCGAAGGCGTGCAGCACGCTGAAGCCGGTCCCGTCCTTCGCGAGCTTGAACACGACGCCGGTGCCGTTCGGCCCGCCGGTGCGGGTGACGCCGTAGAGAAACCCGTCGGCGCCCTCGACCAGCTCGGCCTCGGGATTGGCACCGTCGGCGTTGACGGGCGCGCCGGCCGCGTTGACGGTCGAATAGTTCGCAAAGCGATAGATCACCGAGAAGCCGGTGCCATCCGGCGCGACCCGGAACACCGTGCCGGCCCCGGTGAGCTGCGAGGCAGCGCCGAGCGTGGTCGACCCGTACAGACGCCCGTCGCTGCCGAGCAGCAGACCGGCGACCGGGTTCAGGCCGTCGTTGGGCGTGAGCTGGTAAAGCGTCCTGACCGACGAACCGTCGGCCGCGGCGCGGTAGACCAGGCCGCCGGTCACGATGGAGGTGGCCGAGGTCGTTCCGTAGAGGGCGCCGTCCGGACCGCGCACGGCATTGGACGTCGCCTGCGAACCGCTGAACGCCACGATCGTCGAGAGGGCGGGACTCGTCTGCGCCCGCGCGCCGAGGGGGGTCGCCGCGATCAGCGCGAGCAGCATGCCTCGGGCGACCGTGGCGGCGTGGGCAAGGGGCATCGACGGCATCGGGTCTGGATCTCCGGGGAAGCGAAGGCCCGCCAGGGTCCGGGGCGGTCCGTGCGAAGGCGCGGATTGTGCCGGATTCCGTCCCGGCCCGCACCGCGGCCGCGGCCCTCGCCCCCTGAGATCGCTAGAATGCGCGCCCCTGTGCCGAAGCAGCCTCCCCGTTGATCCAGCTACGAAGACTCTCCCTTGCGCGCGGCGCGCGGCGCCTGATCGAGCAGGCGGACCTGCAGGTGCATGCCGGCTGGCGCGTCGGCCTCGTGGGCGCCAACGGCAGCGGCAAGTCGAGCCTGTTCGCGCTGCTGCAGGGCGAACTGCACCCGGAGTCCGGCGACTGCCTGCTGCCGCGCGACTGGCGGATCGCCACCGTCAGCCAGGAGACGCCTGCGCTGCCGCGGCCCGCCATCGAATACGTGCTCGACGGCGATGCCGCGCTGCGCGAGGTGGAGCGCGAGGTGGCGGCCGCCGAGCACGCCCACGACGGGCACCGTCTCGCCGAGGCGCACGCCCGCTACGGCGCCATCGACGGCTATGCCGCCCGGGCGCGCGCCGCGGCGATGCTCGCGGGCCTCGGCTTCGCGCCGTCGGACCTCGCGCGACCAGTGGCCGATTTCTCGGGCGGCTGGCGGATGCGGCTCAATCTCGCGTGCGCGCTGCAGAGCCGCGCCGAGCTGCTGCTGCTCGACGAGCCCACCAACCACCTCGACCTCGACGCGGTCGTCTGGCTCGAGCGCTGGCTCGCCGCATATCGCGGGACGCTGCTGCTGGTCTCCCACGATCGCGAGTTCCTCGACGCCTGCGTGACCCACGTGGCGCACATCGAGGGCCGGCGCCTGACGCTGTACGCCGGCAATTACTCCTCGTTCGAGGAGCAGCGGGCCGCGCGGCTCGCCGGCCAGCAGGCACTGCATGAGAAGCAGCAGCGCGAGGTTGCGCACATCACCCGCTTCGTGGAGCGCTTCCGCGCCAAGGCGAGCAAGGCCCGGCAGGCGCAGAGCCGTCTCAAGGCCCTCGACAGGCTCGAGCGCATCGCCCCCGCGCACGTGGATGCGCCGTTCGACTTCGAGATCCCGGCGCCGCAGCGCGCGCCCTCCCCGCTGCTCACGCTCGAGGACGCGCGGCTCGGCTACCCCGGCCGCACGGTGCTCGACGGCGTGCAGCTCACGCTGCCGCCCGGGGTCCGCCTCGGGCTGCTCGGCGCGAATGGCGCCGGCAAGTCCACGCTGGTCAAGGCGATCGCGGGAGAGTCGCCGCTGCTCGCCGGCCGGCGCGTGGAGGGAAACGGCCTCGCGATCGGCTACTTCGCCCAGCACCAGCTCGAGCAGCTGCGGCCCGACGATTCGCCGCTGGCGCATCTCGCGCGCCGCGAGCCCGCCACCCGCGAGCTCGAGTTGCGCAGCTATCTCGGGCACTTCGACTTCCGCGGCGAAATGGCCGACGCGCCGGTGGGCGCCTTCTCCGGCGGCGAGCGCTCGCGGCTCGCCCTCGCGATGATCGTGCGGCGCCGCCCGAACCTGTTGCTGCTCGACGAGCCCACCAACCACCTCGACCTCGAGATGCGCCACGCGCTGACGCGGGCGCTGGCGGGCTACGAAGGCAGCCTCGTACTGGTTTCCCACGATCGCGCGCTGCTGCGTACCGTCTGCGACCGCTTCCTGCTGGTGACCGACGGCAAGGCCGCCGAATTCGACGGCGACGTCGAGGACTACCTCGAGTGGATGGCGGCACGCCGCACGCGCGAGGAATCCCCGGGCGCGGACGCCGCCGAGGGCGGGCGCGATGCGCGCCGCGCGCAGCGCGAGAGCGCGGCAGCCGATCGACAGGCGAAGCTGGTGCGGCGGCGGCCGCTGCTCCGGGAAGCGGGCGAGCTCGAGCGGAGCATCGCGGCACTCGAGGCCGAGCGGAAGTCGTTGGAGCTGCGGCTCGGCGATACGGGCTTCTACGCCGGCCCGGTGGCCGAGGTCCAGGCTGCGACGCGTCGCAGCACCGAGGTCGCGCGCCTGCTCGAGCAGGCGGAGGACCGGTGGCTCGCAGTGCAGGCCGAGCTCGAGACGATCGGCGAGCCCTGAGCGGGCCGGTCCCGCGGCGGGCTCAGCTGCGGATCAGGTGACGGCCGAGCTCGGCAAGCGAGCGGCAGCCGAGCAGCATCATCACGCGCTCCATCTCGGTGCGCAGGATCTGCAGCGCGTGGGAGACGCCGGGCTGGCCTCCGGCGGCGAGCCCATAGAGTGTCGGCCGGCCGATCATCACGCCGTGCGCGCCCAGCGCGAGGGCCTTCAGCACGTCGGAGCCGCGACGGAAGCCACCATCGACGAGCACCGCAAGCCTGCCACCCACTTCCGCGGAAACCGCCGGCACCAGTTCGACGCCCGAGACGCAGGAATCGAGCTGACGCCCGCCGTGGTTGCTGAGCACGATGCCGTCGGCCCCGACGTCCACGGACCGCCTCGCGTCCTCGACGCAGAGGATGCCCTTCAACACCAGCTTGCCCGGCCAGCGGCGACGGATGTGTTCCATGTCCTCCCAGCTGAGCCGCGGGTTGAGCTGCGTGCCCATGAAGCGCACGCCGGCCAGCGCCGAATCCACGCCCGGCGGCAGGAACTCCTTGAGGTTCTCGAACTGCGGCGCACCGCGGGGGAACATCACACGGCGCAGCCAGCCCGGGTGCGCGAGCACGTCGAGCAGGTTCGCGACGCTGAGCTTCATCGGTGCGCGGTAGTTGCGCTGGTCCCATTCGCGGGCACCGAGCACGGGCACGTCGGTCGTCACGACCAGCGTGCGGCAGCCGGCGCCAGCCGCCAGGTCCACCAGCCGGTCGATGAAGCTCTGGTCCTTGAACGGGTAGAGCTGGAACCAGGTGCGGTCGGGGACCTCGGCAGTCATCTTCGCCAGCGGGTAGTTCGACACGGTGCTGAGCGTGAAGGGAATGCCGGCGTCGGCCGCCGCCTTCGCGAGCGCGAGGTCGCCCTGCGGCCAGAGCATGCCGTTGAACCCGGTGGGCGCGATCACAAGCGGCAGGTGGCAGGTCTCGCCGAGGATCTCTGTCGCGAGGTCGGGCGTGCCGACTCCCGCCAGCGTGCGCGGCAGCCACGCGATGCGTTCGAACACGTCGCGGTTGCGCTTCAGCGAGACCTCGTCGTCCGCGCCGCCCTCGAGGTACTCATAGGTGAAATTGGGCAGGCGACGGCGCGCCATGCGTCGCAGGTCCTCGATGTTCACGGCGCGCCCCGGCTCGCCGCCGGTGTGGTGCGTGCGCTTCATGACGTGGCGCTCCGGGACTGAACGAGATTGGTGATGCAGATCGCGGTCTCGAGCGCGCGCAGCCCGTCCTCGCCGGACACCGCGGGCGGCCGCCCCTCGCGGACCGAGCGCACGAAGGACTCGATCTCCATCCTGAGGGCGTCGCCCTGTTCGTAGCTGCGCTCCTCGATGACCACCTGCCCGGGCGTCGCGAGCGCGCCGGCCGGGGGCTTGCGCACGACCGTGAGCACCTTCTGCTGCAGGTCGATCGAGACGTAGGCGTCGTCCTGGAACAGCCGCAGCTTGCGCTCCATCTTCATGCTCACACGGCTCGCCGTGGTGTTCGCCACGCAGCCGTTGGCGTAGCGGATGCGCGCGTTGGCGATGTCGAGGCCCGCCGAGAACACCGAGGCGCCGACCGCGTCGATGGACTCGATCGGCGCGCCGACGAAGCTCTGGATCAGGTCGATGTCGTGGATCATGAGGTCGAGCACGACGTTGACATCCGTGCCGCGCTCCTTGAACGGCGCGAGTCGGTGCGACTCGATGAAACGCGGCGCGCCGAGCGTGCCCTCGAGGGCGAGGATCGCGGCGTTGAAACGCTCGAGGTGCCCGACCTGCAGGACGACGCCCCGTTCAGCGGCGATCGCGATCAGCGCGCGAGCCTGCTCCGGGGTCTCCGTGACGGGCTTCTCGACCAGCACGTGAACGCCGCGCTCGAGGCACTCCCTGGCGATCGGGAAGTGCAGCGGCGTCGGGGTTGCGATGCTCACCGCGTCGACTTCGCCGAGGATCTCGCGGTGGTCGGCCACCGCCCGGCAGCCGAGCTCGGCCGCCACCCGATCGCGCGTCGCGGCCACGGAGTCCACGACCGCGACCAGTCGCGACCCCTGCAGCGTCGCGTACTTCTGGGCGTGGAAGCGGCCGAGGTATCCGACGCCGATCACGGCGGTGCGTACGGTGTCCATGTCCGGCGATGATACCGAAGGCGCCCCTTGCGGATCGTCCGGGATGACCTCAGCATTCGCGCCGTGAGCTCCAATCGTCACCTCGGCTGGGTAATCGCGGCGGCGGTGTTTGCCGCGACCCTGCTGCCCGTGCTCGTCTACTACACCGGAACCGCGACGCTCGGTCCCTACGCGCACGGTGGGCTGCAGCAGTTCTTCGGCGACTTCTACGCCGACCTCGCCCGCCTGCGCGGCAACGCCTGGGTCCTGCTGCTCGGACCCGTGCTGCTGGTCACCCTCTGGCGGATCCTGGTCGCCGTCGCCTGGCCGCGCGCCGGGCGCTGAGGCGCGCCGGCCCTGGCCAGCCGCCGCGGGTCAGCCGCGCGTCACGGTGTAGAGCGCCGCCAGGCCCGCCAGCGCCAGCCACATCGCCCCCTGCGCCCAGCCGCGCCAGGGGCGCTGTTTCGCGAGACCGAGGAAACTCAGGCCCGCGAGCGCTGTCAAAGCGATGAACACGGCGAGGTAGGCGGCCAGCTGGGGCAGTTCGGAGCGGAACTGCGGCTCCTCGCTGGCGAGCACGACGAACACGACCAGCGTCGCGGCCAGTCCGAATGTGGTCGCGGCCGCGGAGCCGAGCACGATGCCTGTCAGGACGGTGAGCGGTCGCATGGGACCCGTTTGGCCGATTTGGCGCCCTGCCCTTGATTGAGGGCCGGGCACTCTCTAGCCTTGGTCGCTCCGGGCGGTAACAGTAAAGGAATCCACTCAGTGTATCAGCGAGGTCGGACGAACGAGACGGGCACGCGGCGCGAGGCGCTGCGCCGCGCAGGACCGATGGTCCTCGCCGCCGTCGTGGTGGCCGTGGCCACGCTGCTGCTCGGGACGGCGCAAACGCCCTCCACCGCGTCGACCGTGGACTTCGCGCCGACCGAGCGCCAGGCGCGGGTTGCCCGCCTGGTGAGCAGCATGTTCGAACGCTCGCACTACCGCCAGGCGCCGGTGAACGATCCGGTCTCCTCGCTCGTGCTCGAGCGCTACCTCGAGGCGCTCGACGGGTCGCGCAGTTACTTCCTGGCCTCCGACATCGCCGAGTTCGAGCGCTACCGCTACGAGCTCGACGACGCGATCACCACCGGCGAGCTCCAGCCCGCCTTCGACATCTTCAACCGCTTCCAGGTCCGCAGCCGCGAGCGGCTCAAGTTCGCGCTCCAGGTCATTGAGAAGGAACCGGATTTCAAGCTCGAGGAGAGCTTCGAGTACGACCGCCGCAAGGCGCCGTGGGCCAGCAGCGAGGCGGAACTCGACGAGTTGTGGCGCAAGCGCGTCAAGAACGACGCGATTTCGCTGATGCTCACCGACAAGACCTGGCCCGAGACGCGCGACATCCTCAGGAAGCGCTACGAGCGCGCCGCCAAGCGCGGCGACCAGGTGACCTCGGACGACGTGTTCGAGGTCTTCATGAATGCGTTCGCGCACGTCTTCGACCCGCACTCGAGCTACTTCTCGCCGCGGAACTCGGAGGAGTACCGCATCCAGATGAGCCTGTCCTACGAGGGCATCGGCGCGTCCCTGCAGTCGATCGACGACTACGTCACGGTGATGGAACTGCTGCCCGGCGGCTCGGCGCAGCAGAGCGGCGAGATCAAGGCCACCGACCGCATCGTGGCCATCGGCCAGGGCAAGAACGGCGAACTGGTGGATGTCGTCGGCTGGCGGCTCGACGACGTCGTGCAGCTGATCCGCGGACCTGTCGGCACGGACGTGCGGCTGCATGATCCAGCCCGGCAAGGCCGCGCCGGGCATGGCCGAGCGAACCGTCGTGCTGCCGCGCACGAAGATCACGCTGGAGGCCCAGGCCGCGAAGAAGGAACTTCGCACCATCGAGCGCGGCGACCGCAAGCTCAAGGTCGGTGTGATCACCGTGCCGTCCTTCTACCAGGACTACAACGCGCGGGCAGCGGGCAGCGACGAGTACCGCAGCACGACCCGGGACGTGCGCAAGCTCATCGAGGAGTTCGAGGCGGAGGGCGGCATCGACGGCCTCGTCCTCGACCTGCGCGAAAACGGCGGCGGTCACCTCACCGAGGCGATCGACCTCGTGAACCTGTTCGTACCCAAGGGCCCGGTCGTCCAGTTGCGCGAGACCGGCGGGCGCGTCGAGGTGCTGGAGTCGGAGCAGCCTGCGCCCGCCTACAGCGGCCCGCTCACCCTGCTCGTGGACCGCTTCAGCGCCTCGGCCTCGGAGATCTTCGCCGCCGCGATGCAGGACTACGGTCGCGGCGTGATCATCGGCCAGGAGACCTACGGCAAGGGGACGGTGCAGAACCTCTACCCGCTCGACCGCTACGCGATCGGGCAGGACCCGGGCTACGGCCAGCTCACCGTGACCATCGGCATGTACTACCGGGTGACCGGCGACAGTACCCAGAACCGCGGCGTGCAGCCTGACATCCGCCTGCCCTCGGCCATCAGCCCCGAAGAAGTCGGCGAGAGTTCGCGCGACGCCGCGCTGCCATGGAACCGCATCCGACCGGCCCGCTATTCGCCCAGCACCTCGCTCGGGCCGTTGGTGGCCGACCTGCAGCAGCGTCACGACCAGCGCGTTGCAACGGACCCCGAGTTCCAGGAGGTGGTCAAGGACATCGGCACGATCGAGGCGATGCGCAGTCAGAAGTCGGTCTCGCTCAACCTCGAGAAGCGACGGGCCGAACGAGCGGCGCTGAGCGCGGGCGAGAAGGCCCACACGGCCGAGCAGCGCGCTGCGGTGGGAGATGATGAGCCGGCCGAGGATCTCGATGCACTCGAAGAACTGCCGGACGCCCTGCTGAACGAGGCGACCCAGATCACGGCCGACCTGACGCAGATCGAACCGCAGTACGTCGCGCGGGCCCGGGCATCGAACTGACTGGCGGGCGGTCCGCCCGGAGCCGGCCACAACTGTGGTGTTTTACTTGACTACAACACTACAGTTCCTTACGATCCGGCCACTTTTCCCATCTGCCGGAAGACGCCCGTGACCACCACGCTCGACCATCGACGCCTGCCTGCCGTGCTCGTCCTCGTGGCCCTGATGGCCACCGCCTGCAGCAACGGCAAGGCCAAGGACAAAGACAAGGAGGCGGAGGTCGAGACGACGGTGCCCGTGGAGGTGCAGCCGCTGCGCCGCGCCGCGATGGTGGCGGTCTACTCGGGCACCGCGTCGATCGAGGCCCACGAGGAGGCCGAGGTGGTCGCCAAGGTCGGCGGCGAGGTGCGCCAGATCCTGGTCGAGGAAGGCGATGCCGTGCAGCACGGACAGTTGCTCGCGCGCCTCGATGGCGACCGGCTGCGCCTCGAGGTCGCGCAGACCGAGGCCAACCTTCGCAAGCTCGAGCGCGACTACAAGCGCCAGCTCGAATTGAGCGAGAAAGGACTCGTCGCCAAGGGCACGGCGGAGAACGCCAAGTTCGACCTCGACGCCCTGCGCGCTGCCTACGACCGCGCCCGCCTCGAACTGAGCTATACCGAGATCCGCGCCCCGATCGGCGGCGTCGTGTCGACCCGCTACATCAAGCTCGGCAACACGATCGCCCAGAACGCGCCGACGTTTCGCGTCACCGACCTCGACCCGCTGGTGGCCTACGTGCACATCCCGGAGAAGGAGTTCCGCAAGCTCGCGCCCCGGCAGACCGCCGACGTGGTGGTGGATGCCCTGGGTGGCGAGCGCTTCACGGGCGTGATCTCGCGCATCAGCCCGACGGTGGATCCAAAGTCCGGCACGTTCCGCGCCCGCGTCGAGGTGCCCGATCCCACGCGCCGCCTCAAGCCCGGCATGTTCGCGCGCGTCAACATCGTCTACGAGCGGCGCGAGAACGCGCTGCAGCTGCCACGCGCCGCGGTCATCGACGCCGACGGCACGCAGTCGGTGTTCGTCGTGGCGAACGGCAAGGCCGAGCAGCGCACCGTGCGCACCGGCCTCGCCAACAGCGGCTGGCTCGAGGTGGTCGAGGGCCTCGACGGCAGCGAGCAGATCGTGGTCGTCGGCCAGGCCGGGCTGAAGTCGGGCTCGGCGGTCAAGGTGGTGGAGGCCGCCGCGCCGCAGGGCGCCCCGGCCGCCGCCGCGAAGGCGAAGTAAGCGGCCCCGGCCCAGAACCGCCACCCCGGGGGGAATAGCATGCAGCTGATCGACTTCGCGATCCGGCGGCGCGTCACCGTCATCATGTGCACCGTGGCGATCGCCCTGTTCGGGCTGGTGTCGCTGTCGCGGCTCAAGCTGAACCTGCTGCCCGACCTCTCCTACCCCACACTCACGATCCGCACCGAGCTGCCGGGGGCCGCCCCGCTCGAGCTCGAGACGCTGGTGACGCGTCCGGTCGAGGAGGCCGTGAGCATCATCCGTAACGTACGCGAGGTGCGCTCGGTGTCGCGTGCCGGACAGTCGGACGTGACGGTCGAGTTCCTGTGGGGTACCGACATGGACCTCGCCGGCATCGACGTGCGCGAGAAGCTCGACGCGCTGCAGCTGCCGCTCGAAGCCAAGCGACCGCTGCTGCTGCGATTCGACCCCGCGAGCGAGCCGGTGATGCGCCTCGCCTTCCTCGACAAGGAGGCGCGGGCTGACGACGGCGGCGTGGAGCGCCTCAAGGGCCTGCGCCGCTTCGCCGACGACCGCCTGAAGCCCGACCTCGAGGCCGTCGAGGGCTCGGCGGCCGTCAAGGTGAGCGGCGGCTACGAGGACGAGGTGCAGGTCTTCGTCGACCAGCAGAAGCTCGCTCAGCTCGGCCTGTCGATCGAGGCGGTCACGCGCCGCATCCGGGCCGAGAACGTCAACCTCTCCGGCGGCCGCCTCGAGCAGGGCACGCAGCGCTTCCTGGTGCGCACGCTCAACGAGTTCGAGTCCATCGAGCAGATGGCCGGTGCGATCATCGGCACGCGCGACGGCCAGCCCGTCTACCTGCGCGACGTCGCGGCCGTGACCCGCGGCTACAAGGATCGCGAGGCGATCACCCGCGTGGACGGTCGCGAGGCCATCGAGCTCGCGGTCTACAAGGAAGGCGACGCCAACACGGTGCAGCTCGCCGAGGGCGTGCGCAAGCGCCTCGAGACGCTCAACGAGTCGCTGCCCGAGGGCACGGAGATCCGCACCGTCTACGACCAGTCGAAGTTCATCTCCGCAGCGATCGGCGAGGTGAAGTCCGCGGCGCTGATCGGCGGCCTGCTCGCGATCCTGGTGCTGTATGCCTTCCTGCGCGACGCGCGCGCCACCCTCATCACGGGCATCGCGATCCCGGTGTCGGTGCTCGGCACGTTCGTGCTGATGTACGCGTTCGACGTGACGCTCAACATCATGTCGCTCGGCGGCATCGCGCTTGCCGTCGGCATGCTGGTGGACAATGCGGTGGTCGTGCTCGAGAGCATCGTGCGCAAGCAGGAGCACGGGGTCGAGCGGCGCGAAGCGGCCCGCCTCGGGACCGGCGAGGTGGCGATGGCCGTCACGGCCTCCACGCTCACCTCGGTCGCCGTGTTCTTCCCGATGGTGTTCATCACGGGCATCGCGGGGCAGCTCTTCAGGGACCAGTCGCTCACGGTCACCTTCGCACTCGCCTTCTCGCTGGTGGTGGCGCTGACGCTCGTGCCGATGCTCGCCGCGGGACGGCCCGCCCAGGCGGGCGACGCGGATGCGCTCAGCCCGACCCCGACCCGTCCGCCGGGCCGGATCGAGCGCGCGCTCGGCGTCGCTGGCGAGCGGTGCACGCCGTCTCGGCGGCTGGATCGCCGCGGGGCTGCGCATCGCACTGAGCCCGATCGTCGGAGTCACGCAGGCCGTCAGCGGCTGGGCCGAGAGGCACTACCCGGGCGCGATCCGCTGGGCGCTCGCCAACCCGGGCAAGACCATCGGCAGTGCGTTCGCGCTGTTCGTCGCCACGATGGTGTTCATCGTGCCGCGACTCGGCACGGAACTGATCCCGCAGATGTCGCAGGGCGAGTTCAACGTCGACCTGCGCCTGCCGCCGGGGGCGCCGCTCGAGCAGACCGACCGCGCGGTGCGCGCCGCGCAGCAGGCGAGCAGCGAACTCGGCAACGTCGCCATCGCCTACTCGGTCGCCGGCACCGGCAACCGCCTCGACGCCAACCCCGTCGACGCGGGCGAGAACACCGGACGCCTCAGCATCACCCTGCAGTCAGGTGCGGGCCGCGAGGACGAGGAAACCGCGATGCAGGGCATGCGCGGCAGCCTCGAGAACCTGCCCGGGGTCCAGTACCGCTTCAGCCGGCCGGCGCTGTTCAGTCTCTCGACGCCGCTCGAGGTGGTGGTGTCGGGCTACGACCTCGAGCGGCTGCAGGTCGCCGCCGAGGGGGTCCGCGCCCGCATGGACGCCGACGACCGCTTCGCAGACGTCAAGACCACGGTCGAGGCCGGCAACCCCGAGATCCAGATCGTCTTCGACCAGGAGCGCGCCGCCCAGCTGGGCCTCGTGGTGCGCGACATCGCCGACCGCGTGGTCAACAGCGTGCGCGGCGAGGTCGCGACGCGCTACAAGCTGCGCGACAAACAGATCGACGTGCTGGTGCGCAGCGTGGACACGCGTGCCGCCTCGGTCGAGGAGATCCGCAACCTGATCGTGAACCCGGGCGAGGACTCGCCGCTGCCGCTGAGCGCGGTGGCCGACGTCCAGCTCGCGGTCGGCCCCGCCGAAGTGCGCCGCATCGGCCAGGAGCGCGTCGCGGTCGTCTCGGCCAACCTCGCCCACGGCGATCTCGGCACGGCCGTCGAGTCGCTTAAGGACATCGTCGCCGACGTCGCGCTCCCGGTGGGCACGACCGCGTTCCTCTCCGGCCAGAGCGAGGAGATGAGCAACTCGTTCCGCTCCATGCAGTTCGTGCTCTTGCTCGCCGTGTTCCTCGTCTATCTCGTGATGGCCTCGCAGTTCGAGTCGCTGATCCACCCGTTCGTGATCCTGCTCACCATCCCGCTGGCGATCACGGGCGCGGCGTGGGCGCTGTGGCTCACGGGCACCACCGTGAACGTGGTGGCCTACATCGGCATCATCATGCTGGCAGGCATCGTCGTGAACCAGTCCATCGTGCTGATCGACGCGGTGAACCAGGCGCGCGAACGGGGCCTGCCCAGGCACGAGGCGATCGTGGAGGCCGGCAAACTGCGCCTGCGCCCGATCCTGATCACCAAGCTCACCACCATCCTCGGCCTGCTGCCGATGGCACTCGGCCTCGGCGAAGGCGCCGAGGTCCGCGCGCCGATGGCGATCACAGTGATCGGCGGCGTGCTGCTCACGACCTTCCTGACGCTGCTCGTGATCCCGGTCGTCTACGCGGTACTCGACCGCAAGACCTACCCGCAGGCCGGCGCCGCGCCTGCGCCCGTTCCCGCCGAAGCGCCGGCCGCCGGCTGAGGCCACGCCCATGCGACACACGCGACTCGCGCTCGAGCGTCCGGTGACCACGCTGATGGTGACCATGGCCGTGCTGGCCGTGGGCCTGATCTCATCGCAGCTGCTGCGGCTCGAGGCGATGCCGGACATCACCTTCCCCGGCATGCGGGTGGTGATCCCCTACCCCGGCTCGACGCCCGAGGAGATGGAGCAGCTGGTGGTGCGGCCGGTCGAGGAGGCGCTCGCGACACTCTCGGGCATCGAGGAGATCCGCGCGACGGCCGACGCCGACTCGGCGCAGTTCACCGTGCTGTTCAGCTGGGACCGCGACCCGGACACGGCGGCGTTCGAGGTGCGCACCAAGATCGACTCGATCCGCCCGCAGCTGCCGGCGGGAGCCGACCGCGTGCTGATGTTCTCCTTCAGCGCCTCGGACGAACCGGTCGCCGTGATCCGCATTGCCTCCGAACGGAACCTCACCGACGAATACGACGCGCTCGAGAAGTTCCTCAAGCGCCCGATCGAGCGCCTCGACGGCGTGGCGCGCGTCGAGCTGCAGGGCGTCCAGCCGCGCGAACTGCGCGTGCTGGTGGACCCGGACCGCATCGCCGCCTACGGCGTGAACGTGCAGGAGTTGCGCACGCTGCTCGAGCGTGCCAACTTCTCGGTAAGCGCTGGGGAGATCACCGAGAACAACCGGCGCTTCACGGTGCGGCCGGTGGGCGAGTTCCGTACGCCGAACGACGTCCGCAACCTGCTGGTGCGCGACGGCGTGCGCCTTGGCGACGTCGCGCAGGTCGAGCTCGTCGCTCCGGAGCTGCCGGTGGGACGGCGCATGGACGGCCGCCCTGCGGTGGGCATCGACGTCTTCAAGTCCACCCAGGCCAACGTCGTGGACACCGCCGACCGCGTGCTCGCGGCCGTCGAGGAGGCGCGCAAGGCGCCGCAGCTGCAGGGCGTCGACATCCTCGTGGTGGGCAACCAGGCCGACAGCATCCGCCAGTCGCTGCACGAACTGCGCAACGCCGGCCTGGTCGGCGCGGGCCTGAGCTTCCTGATGCTGCTGCTGTTCCTGCGCCACCTGCCCACCACGTTGATCGTCTCGCTCGCGGTACCCGCCTCGCTGCTCGTGACGCTCGGTGCGATGTACTTCATGGGCTTCACGCTCAACATCCTCACGATGATGGGCATGCTGCTCGCCATCGGCATGCTGGTGGACAACTCGGTGGTGATCACCGAGAGCATCTTCCGCCACCGCCAGATGACGCCGGACCAGCCGGTGGAGGCCACGGTCGCCGGCGTGCGCGAGGTCGGAGTCGCGACGCTGGCGGGCACGTTCTCCACGATCATCGTGTTCCTGCCGCTGGTGTTCGGCGAGAAGAACCAGATGTCGCTGTTCCTGGTGCACGTGGCCGTGCCGATCGTGGTCGCGATGCTCGCCTCGCTGGTGGTGGCGCAGACGTTGATCCCGATGCTCGCCGCGCGCATGTCCCCGCCCCCGCCGGTGGCCGAGGCCTCGCTGTTCGGGCGCCTGCAGCGGCGCTACACGCGAACGCTCGGCTGGGCCATGGACCACCCGAAGACCATGGGCCTCATCACGCTGCTGCTGCTGCTCTCGCCCGCGCCGCTGTTCATCTTCAAGCTCGCCAAGGTCGACCCGTTCCCGCAGGAGGCGAGCCGCACGCTGATGCTCGCCTACCACTTGAACGGCTCCTACCCGATGGACCGCGTCGAGGAGGCCGTGAAGCGCGTCGAGGGCTACATCGAGCAGAACAAGGAACGCTTCGACGTCGACACGTACTACACGTTCTGGGTTGCCGACGAGGCGATGACGCGCCTCTATCTCAAGCCCAAGGACCAGGCCACCATCCCGGCCGCCGAGGTGATGAAGCGCGTCAGCGAGGGGCTGCCCGAGATCATCATCGGCACGCCGAGCTTCCAGTTCGACGACAACGCCGGGGGCTCGACGTCGTTCAGCATGCAGCTCTCCGGCGAGTCGACCGAGCGGCTCGCCGACATCTCGCGCGAGGTGGCGCTGCGGCTGTCGTCCGTGCCGGGTCTCGAGGCGGTGCGCTCCGAGGCCGGCACCGGCGAGGAGGAAGTGCAAGTGGTCGTCAATCGCGATCGCGCGTCGCAGTTCGGGCTCACCACTCAGCAGATCGCGCTCACCGTGGCCGGTGCCATGCGCGGCGACAGGCTGCCCGAACTGCGCGGCACGGAGCGCGAGATCACCATGCGCCTCGCCTTCCGCGAGAGCGACCGGCAGTCGGTCGAGGACCTCGCCAAGGTGCCGATCACGCTGCCCGACGGCACTCGCACCGAACTGGGCGCGGTGGCCGAGTTCGTGGTGCGCCCGAGCGACCGCTCGATCGAGCGCGTCAACCGGCTCACCACGGTGGGCATCACGGCGAATCTCGCCAAGGGCACGACCATGGAGGACGCCCGCAAGCGCGTCGAGCCCATCATGAAGGACTACCCGCTGCCAGCGGGGTACTCGTGGAAGTTCGGCCGCGGTTTCGACGAGAACGACAAGGCCGTGCAGACCATGGCGCAGAACATGATCCTCGCGGTCGTGCTGATCTTCCTGGTGATGGCCTCGCTGTTCGAGTCCATCCTCTACCCGCTCTCGATCATCACCTCGATCCTGTTCGCCATTGTGGGTTCCATCTGGTTCCTCGCGCTCACCGGCACGACGATCACCATGATGGCGATGATCGGGTTCATGATCCTGATCGGCGTGGTGGTGAACATCGGCATCGTGCTGATCGCGCACGTCATCGACCTGCGCGAGGCGGGACTGCCACGCCGCGAGGCGATCCTGCAGGCCGGCCGCGACCGCCTCCGGCCGATCCTGATGACCGTGCTCACGACGCTGCTCGGCATGCTGCCGCTCGCGATCGGCGACGCGCAGGTCGGCGGCAGCGGCGAGGGCCCGGCCTACTACCCGATGGCGCGCGCAATCATGGGCGGCCTCGGGTTCTCGGCGCTCGTCTCGCTGCTGATCGTGCCGATGTTCTACGTCTGGTTCGACGACCTGAACCTGTGGCGCAGGCGCGTGTTCGGCAGGAAGGATCCCGTCGCCGCAACCGAACCGGCGCGCGACCCCGGCCAGCCCGAGCCGGCCACCGCGCCCGCGGCGCCCTGACCGTTGCCGACGCGGCCGGATGCGGCCGGTCGCGTCGGAATACCCATTGGCAGACTGACCCGCCACCCCGAGTGCTGTCGGCGGCCTTTACAGCCGCCGACGTCGCCCCCGGAGTCCCACGCTGCAAGCCGTTGATTCCACGTTGCCTGGTTCGACTGGCAGGAAAATTGCGGCCTCCGGCGGACCTGCCCCACTGGCCAACGCCGCGGAGCCTGCCCCGGCCGGCCGAATCAACATGGGATTGACGATGAAGCACCAGACCCTTGCCCTTGCAGCATTCACCGTTGCGTCCGCAGCCCTTGCGGCGGGAACCGCCGCGGCGGCACCCGTCAGCGCGTCGATGTTCCTGCGTGCCGACGTCGTGCTCGGCGGCACCAACGTCTTCGACGCGAGTTCCGACAGCTGGGGCGCCCCGCTCGGCCCGCTCGCCGTTTCCGCCTCCGCCTCGTTCGCTCCGGCCGGCAGCAACCTCAGCCTGCTGGCCAGCGGCCAGGGTGCTGCGACCTGGGGCGCCGGCGGCAACTCGGGCACGGTCACGTTCACCGCCTTCGGCTGGACGGTGAACACGTCCGGCTCGGGCCTCGAGACAGCGGTTGGACTCGCCAACATCAACGGCCCCGGCGACTGGCGCTACACGTTCGTGGCCGACGCCGACGGCCTGTTCACGATGACCTACGACATTACGGCGAGCGGCAGCACCTTCGGCCTGCAGGGCTGGAGCATCGAGTGGAGCGGGCCCGGCGGCGGGCTGTCGCTCTATGACCCGCTCGACCCGACCGCCAATGGAGTGTTCTCGAGGGCGCTCACCTCGGGTGAGCAGTACACCGTGCAGCTGGTGAACAACGCGAACGTGGGCAACGTCGTCGGCTTCGACCTCGAGGGCTCGATGGACGGCCTGTTCGAGTGGGAGATCGGCGGAGCGCCGGTGCCGGAGCCGGGTTCGCTGGCGCTGCTCGGGCTCGGACTCGCGGGACTCGGTCTGGCGCGCCGACGTCAGGACTGACGGCGCCCGCGAGCGCGACGAGTGGCACGCCTGCGCGGCGACGCGGCGCGGTGCCTCTCAGCGCACCAGCGCCTTGTAGACGTCCCAGTACTCGTCGAGCAGCACGGCACCGGCGGTGTCGATGCTGTCGGGCAGCGGGACGGTCTCGTCCTCGCCGCGATAGCGCGCGCCGCGGCGCAGTCGGTCGGAGCGCAGCTTGAGGTCCGCGAGGTCGTCGTGCATGTGCTCGAGGTCGGAGAGCGCGCGCCCGGCCCGCTGGATCAGGGTCGTGCACTCCTCCTGCCCGCCATAGTTCGTATCGTAGACGCGCCGGAGCGTGCTCTGGCGCGCATGGTCCGCGAGTCCGGCGCTCGACAGCCGCTCGTAGAGCGACTCCGCGTAGGCGATCAGTGCGAGATTGATTGAACGGCGGCCATCGCGGCTAAGGCCCGCGAAGGCCGGAGGCGGCTCGGACTCGGTCTCGTGGCGGCGGTCGCCGAGGTCGGTGACCTGCGTGAGCGCCGCGTCGATGCGGGCGCGGCGCGCCTCGATCTCTGCGGCGAGGCGCTTGCGACGGAAGTGGTTCCAGAAACCGCGCAGCGATGCGAGGCGCTGCTCCGCGAGGCGCTGCTCGCTCTGCAGCTGGTCGGCCAGCACGCGCGCCTCGACGAGTTCACGGTCCACGTCGGCGACGCGACCCCGCTTCGCGGACTCGAAGGCCGCGAGCTGCTCGCGCCGCTCGCGGTCTTTCTGCTGGCGCACGAGTTCCGCGGCGAACTGCTCGAGCCGTCCGGACGCCGCGCGCCAGACCGCACGCAGCTGGTAGTAGGCGAGGCACTTGAGGCCCTCCTCCGGACGGCCGAGATAGCGCTCGAGCGCGGCGAGCTGTTCCTCGACGCGCATCGTCGCGCCTTCCTGGAGCTTCAGGCGGTCGAGCACGCGATGGCGCTCGTCGTCGAGTGCGTGCAGTTCCTTCTTGAGCTCGGCGCGGTTGCGGAACAGCGCGACCAGCCGCTCCTCCTCCGCCGACGCCCGCCGCCCGCGCAGCCGGTCGAACCACCGGCGCAGGCCCTCCACCGCGCTCATGCAGCGCCGGGCAGGTCCGCCGGAGCGAACCGATGGCCGCGCTCCGCGCAGTAGTCGAGCCACTTGTTGAGCAGCATGTTGCGCAGCCACCGCTCTCCCAGCCCGGCCGGCATGGCGGCCCGCAGCCCGGCGAGCCCCGGATGACGCGGACGGGCGATGCCGTGGGTGGCCTCCGCGAGCCGCGCATCGTGGTAGACGCGCACCTCGAGGTCGGGCTCGGCCACCGGACCCTCGGCGTCGCCGAACAGGTAGGTCATGCGCAGGATGGTCGTGTAGCGGCAATGCTCGAGCGTCTCGACGTGCAGGTCGAGGTCGCCCGGTGTGCTCGACACCGCGCAGCCGGCGAGCCGCCGTGCGTCGCCCAGCAGCGCGTGCAGCCGGATGTAGTTGCTCTCGTAGAGCGTCATCAGGCTGACGAAGCTCACCGGCCGGGCGCGCCAGGAGGTTACGCAGAGGCTGTCCGCGATCATTTTTTGACTATAGCACAGGGCTTTTTCGCGACCGTGACGCAGCGCACGCCACGACCGCGTCTCACGGTCGCAGCCTGCGCTCGATGCCCTTGCGGTCGATCACGCGGCTCGCGATCTCCTCGATGGAGCACTCCGTCGCGTCGATGAACGGGACGCCGTGACGCTGGAACAGGGCCTCTGCCGTGCGCACCTCATACTCGCACTGCGGCAGCGAGGCGTAGCGGCTGCCGGGGCGGCGCTCGTTGCGGATCTGCTGCAGCCGCTGCGGAGCGATGGTGAGCCCGAAGAGTTTCACGCCGTGCGGACGCAGCAGCGCCGGCAGCTGCTTGCTCTCGAAGTCCTCCTCGGTGAGCGGGTAATTGGCTGCAAACACGCCATACTGCATGGCCATGTAGATGCAGGTGGGCGTCTTGCCCGAGCGCGACACGCCGACCAGCACCACGTCGGCGCGTGTGTAGTCCGCAGTCACTCCGCCGTCGTCGGCCGCGAGCGCGAAGTTGGTGGCTTCGATGCGCGTGCTGTAGACCATCAGGTCGGCGATGCCGTGCGCGCGCCCCTCCGCGCTCGGACGACTTCACCTGCAGCTCCCGCTCGAGCGGACCGAGGAAGGCGTCGAAGAAGTCGAGGAACAGGCCGTCGCTCAGCTTGACGATCGAGCGCAGTTCGTCCTTCACCAGCGTGCTGAAGACGACCGGCCGCGCGCCGTCGGCGACGGCCGTTGCGTTGATCTTCCGGACCGTCTCCGCTGCCTTGTCAGTGCTGGAGATAAATGGCAGAGTCACCTGCTTGAATTCGAGCCCGTCGAATTGCGTGAGCAGGCTGTGTCCCATCGTCTCGGCGGTCACGCCGGTCTGGTCCGATACGAAAAAAGCTGTTCGTCTGGGCATTCGCGCATCGCTCGGCGGGGCACGGGTCGTGCGCAGTCTTCCACCCGCATGCTGACGTAGCAAGGGGTCCGCCTTGATGCGCTACACCATTCCCTTCATCGAACTCGGCCGGCACGACGTCGCGCTGGTCGGCGGCAAGAACTCATCACTCGGCGAGATGATCGCGAAGCTCGCCACCCTCGGCGTGAGCGTGCCGGGCGGTTTCGCGACCACCGCCGACGCGTACCGCGAGTTCCTGGCTCACGACGGTCTCGCCACCCGCATCCGCGACGAACTCGCCGCACTCGACGTGGACGACGTCGCGAGGCTCGCCACCACCGGCGCCCGCATCCGCGGCTGGGTCCTTGCGACGCCCTTCCCCGAACGCCTGCAGCAGCAGATCGTCGCCGGCTACGACGCGATGTGCGAGGGCGGCGTGGAGGCGTCGGTGGCGGTGCGCTCCTCGGCGACGGCCGAGGACCTGCCGGAGGCGTCCTTCGCCGGCCAGCAGGAGACGCTGCTCAACGTGCGCGGCCGCGACGCGGTGGTACAGGCGGTGCACGAGGTGTTCGCCTCGCTGTTCAACGACCGCGCCATCGCCTACCGCGTGCACCAGGGCTTCGACCACGCGCAGGTCGCGCTGTCGGCTGGCATCCAGCACATGGTGCGCAGCGACCTCGGCGCGAGCGGCGTCATGTTCACGCTCGACACCGATTCCGGCTTCCGCGATGTCGTGTTCATCACGGCGTCCTGGGGATTGGGCGAGACCGTCGTGCAGGGAGCCGTGAATCCCGACGAGTTCTACGTCTACAAGCCCGCGCTGCGCTCCGGGCACCAGCCGATCCTGCGCCGGACGCTGGGCGCGAAGGCCATCAAGATGACCTACCCCGCCGCCGGCCAGGCCGGGCAGCGCGTGGTCACCGTGGACGTGCCCGAGGCCGACCGCCGGCGCTTCTGCCTCGACGACCGCGACCTGCTCGAGCTCGCGCGCCAGGCGCTCGTGATCGAGGAGCACTACGGCTGCCCGATGGACATCGAATGGGGCAAGGATGGCGAGACCGGCAAGCTCTACATCCTGCAGGCGCGGCCCGAGACCGTGCAGAGCCGCGCCGGGCGCACGCTGCAGCGCTACACGCTCAAGGACAAGGGCACGGTGCTCGTCCGGGGACGCAGCATCGGCCATCGCATCGGCGCGGGACCCGCGCGCGTGATCCGCAGCGCCCAGGAGATGACGCGCGTCGAGAGCGGCGACGTGCTGGTGGCCGACATGACCGACCCGGACTGGGAACCGGTCATGAAGCGCGCCTCGGCGATCGTGACCAACCGCGGCGGCCGCACCTGCCACGCCGCGATCATCGCGCGCGAACTGGGCATCCCGGCGGTGGTGGGCTGCGGCGACGCCACGCGCTTGATCCGCGAGGGGCAGCCAGTCACCGTGTCCTGCGCCGAGGGGGACACGGGCTACGTGTACGAAGGTGCGCTGCGCTTCGAGCAGACGCAGATCGAGCTCGACGCCCTCCCCGCCCTGCCCGTCAAGATCATGATGAACGTCGGCAACCCCGACCGCGCCTTCGACTTCGCCGCGATCCCGAACCAGGGCGTGGGCCTCGCGCGGCTCGAGTTCATCATCAACCGGATGATCGGCGTGCATCCGCGTGCGCTGCTCGAGTTCGACCGGCTCGATCCCGACCTTCAGGACACGATCCGCCGCCAGATGGCGGGTTACTCCGACCCGGTCGAGTTCTACGTCGACAAGCTCTGCGAGGGCATCGGCACCATCGCGGCGGCGTTCGCGCCGGAGCCCGTGATCGTGCGGCTCTCGGACTTCAAGTCCAACGAGTACGCGAACCTGATCGGCGGGCGCCAGTACGAGCCGGTCGAGGAGAACCCGATGCTCGGCTTCCGTGGCGCCGCGCGCTACGTGGACGAGACCTTCCGGCCGTGCTTCGAGCTCGAGTGCCGCGCGCTCAAGCGCGTGCGCGGCGCGATGGGTCTCGGCAACGTCTGGGTGATGGTGCCGTTCGTGCGCACGCTCCGGGAGGCGCAGCAGGTCGTCGAACTGCTCGCGGCCAATGGCCTGCGGCGCGGCGAGGACGGCCTCAAGGTCATCATGATGTGCGAGCTGCCGAGCAATGCCGTGCTCGCCGATCGGTTCCTCGAGCATTTCGACGGCATGTCGATCGGCTCGAACGACATGACGCAGCTCACGCTCGGGCTCGATCGCGACTCGGCGGTGATCGCGCGCCTGTTCGACGAGCGCGACGACGCGGTGAAGGCGATGCTGCACATGGCGATCCAGGCCTGCCGCAAGGCCGGCAAGTACGTCGGCATCTGCGGGCAGGGCCCGTCCGACCACCCCGACCTCGCGCGCTGGCTGCTCGACGAGGGGATCGAGAGCATGTCGCTGAATCCGGACACCGTCGTGGAGACCTGGCTGTTCCTCGCGGGCGTGGGCCCGGGCAGGTCCTGAGGCGCGGCAGGCCTCAGGACACCGCCTGCCGCCCGGCCAGCGCGTGCGCGAGCGTGCCGCCGTCCACGTACTCGAGTTCGCCCCCGACCGGCACGCCGTGTGCGATGCGCGAGGCGCGCACGGCGCGGCGCGTCACGACCTCGGCGAGGAAGTGCGCGGTGGCCTCGCCCTCCACCGTCGGGTTCGTGGCGAGAATCACCTCGCGCACCTCGCCCTCGGCGAGCACCCGCTCGAAGGCCTCGATGCCGATCTGATCCGGGCCCACGCCGTCGAGCGGCGAGAGGTGGCCCATCAGCACGAAGTAGCAGCCGCGAAAGCTTCCCGACTGCTCGATCGCCACCACGTCCGCAGGCGACTCCACGACGCACAGCAGGCTGCGGTCGCGGCCGTGCCCCGCACACACCGGGCAGAGTTCGCCCTCGGCGAACATCCGGCATCGCCGGCAGTGGCCGAGCTTCTCGCTCGCTGCAACGATGGCCGCGGCGATCTCGCGTGCGCCGTCGCGGTCGCGCTCCAGCAGGTGGAACGCCATGCGCTGGGCGGACTTCGGTCCCACGCCCGGCAGGCAGCGCAGCGCCTCGATCAGGCGGCTGAGGGACGGCGGGTAGAGCATTGCCGGCGCGTCAGCCGCCGAATGGAAGCTTCAGTCCCGGCGGCAGATTCATGCCGCCCATCAGGCCCGACATGCGCTCCTGGGAGGCCGCCTCGAGCCGGTGCACGGCGTCGTTGAAGGCCGCGGCCACGAGGTCCTCGACCATCTCGCGGTCGTCGAGCGGCACCGACGGGTCGATCTGCACGCGCTTCGCTTCGTGACGGCCGTTGATCGTGACCTTCACCATGCCGCCGCCGGCCTCGCCGGTGACCTCCATCGCCGCGATCTCCGCCTGGGCCTTCTGCACGTTCGCCTGCAGTTGCTGGGCCTGCTTCATCAGGTTGCCGATACCGCCTTTCATGCTCGCTTCGACTCCTCGATATTCTCAGTTCAGGGGCTTCACCGATCCCGGCTGCACAGTCGCGCCGAAGACCTCGCGCAGCGCGCGCACGTTCGCGTCGGACTCGATCGCCTGCTCGGCCGAGCGCTGGCGCTCGTCGGCAGCCTGCGCGTGGGCGCGCGCCAGCGTCGGCTCCTGCGCTTCGCTCACTGCGATCGACAGCCGCACCGGCTCGCCGTAGTGGCGGGCGAGCGCCTCGGCGAGCTTCTGCTCGAGCTGAGGACGCAGGAAATGGCCGCCCGCGGCGTCGAGACGCAGTTGCACGAGCTCACCCTTGCGGCCCACCAGCACGCAGTGGGCCGCGAGCTGCGTCACCGGGCCCTGCAGGCCGAGCGACGCCACGATGGACGCCCACTCGCCTGCGGCTGCCGGCGGCGGCGCAACAGGCGCGGCGGCTGCGCCGGACTCGCGCGCGGCAGCCGGTGGCGCGCCGCGCGTTGCGGCCGGCGACCGTGACGGCGCACTCGCCGGCAGCGCCTCGGGCGGCGACCCGGGCGATCCTTCCGCCGCGCTGTCCGGCCGGAACGCCAGCATGCGCAGCAGCGCCATCTCGAAGCCGCCGCGCGCGTCGGGAGCGAAGTCGAGGTCGCGGCGCGCCATGATGGCGATCTGGTAGAGCAGTTGCAGGTCCTCGGGCGTGAACTGCGCCGCGAGCGTCGCCAGCACCACGTCCTGCTCCTCATCCTCGCCACGCAGGTCGGGCAGCGCCTGGAGCAGCGCCATGCGCTGCAGCGCGGCGGCAAGCTCCCCGAGCGCCTGGTCGTAGTCCGGCGCCCGTTCGTCGAGCTGGGCGACGCAGGCCATCAGCGACGCGCCGTCGCGCGCGGCGAGCGCGTTGACGATCGCCTCGACGTGCCGGCGGTCGAGCGTGCCGAGCAGCGTGCGGACCTCGGCCTCGAGCACACGCCCGGCGCCGAATGCGAGCACCTGGTCCAGCAGCGACAGCGCGTCGCGCATGCTGCCCTCGGCGCTGCGCGCGATCGCCCGCAGCGCCGCAGGCTCGTACTCGACCTGCTCGGCCTGCGAAATGGTCGCGAGGCGCTCCTGGATCTGGCCGAGCGGCAGCCGCCGCAGGTGGAACTGCAGGCAGCGCGACAGCACGGTCACCGGCAGCTTCTGCGGGTCGGTCGTGGCGAGCAGGAATTTGACGTGCGGCGGTGGCTCCTCGAGCGTCTTGAGCAGCGCATTGAACGAGTGCGTCGAGAGCATGTGCACTTCGTCGATGAGGTACACCTTGTAGCGTCCCCGCCCCGGCGAATACTGCACGTTGTCGAGCAGCTCGCGCGTGTCGTCCACCTTGGTGCGCGACGCGGCGTCCACTTCGAGCAGGTCGACGAAGCGCCCGGCGTCGATGTCGCGGCAGGCACCGCACTCGCCGCAGGGCTTCGAGGATACGCCGCGTTCGCAGTTGAGCGACTTGGCGAAGATGCGCGCAATCGTGGTCTTGCCGACACCGCGCGTGCCGGTGAACAGGAAGGCGTGGTGGATACGGCCCGAGTCGAGCGCATTGACCAGCGCACGGCGCACGTGGTCCTGCCCGACCAGCTCGTCGAAGCTGCGCGGACGCCACTTGCGGGCGAGGACGAGGTAGCTCATGGGCGGCGACGGGGCGCGTGCGGTCGGGGATCGAGGGAGGCGGCCCGCGCCAGAAGGCCCCCGGCACCCGGTGTCACCGCTGCCGCTGCTCCCTTCCGGGCCTGACGGGGTTCACGGCTGACCGTCGCGAGGGATCCGACGCGAGCCACCATGGAAGGCGCGGACTATATCACGCCGGGCTTCAGTCCTTCGGCACCGGCGGCGGACCGTCGGGGACGTACGACCGGTAGACGATCTCGCCCCGCTTGGTCCTGAACTCGGCCTGCACGTCGGCGAGCACGGCGGGCTGCTCGTAGAGGTCCACCATGGTCGCCGCGAGCACCTTGGCGGCACGCTGCATGCCCTTGTGACCGATCGACATGCCGCCGGTGGCCACCACCGGCCAGCCGTGCCAGGGCGCGTCCACGGGTGAGGTCGCCACACTCACGTGCAGCGTGGGCGCGATCCAGCTCACGTCGCCGACATCGGTGGAACCGCCTTCCTGCAACTGGCCCTCGAGCGGCTTCACGCCCTCGAACATGCCGACCTCAGGCACGCCGGTGGCCCGCTGGATCTGCTTTGCGAAGGCCTGCTCCTCCGCCGTGTACACGGCAGGTCCGAGCCACAGCAGGTTGGCGTGCAGGAGCTTCGCACCAGTCTCGTTCACCAGCACTTCCCAGTTGCCGCCCTGCACGGTCACCGCGGCGGTCGTCTCGGTCATCTCGGCCGCGCCGCTCGCGAGCAGGCGCACGCGTGCGAGCAGTTGCTCGACCTCCGAGCGCTTCCAGTCGCGCAGCCAGATCCAGACCTTTGCGTACTCCGGGATCACGTTCGGCACGTCGCCAGCCGAGGTGACGGTGTAGTGCATGCGCGAGGTGGGCCGAACGTGCTCGCGCATCAGGTTCACGCCGTGCGTGAAGAGCTCGAGGGCGTCGGCGGCGCTGCGACCGTTCCAGGGGTCGCTCGCGGCATGGGCCGAGCGACCGCGGAATTCCACCGCCAGATCCACCATCGCCTGGCTCGAGACCATGTCGGCCTGGGTGTCGTCGGACGGATGCCAGGCGAGCACGGCATCCACTTCATCGAACAGTCCGTCGCGCGCCATGTAGATCTTGCCGCCATAGTCTTCCTCGGCCGGCGTGCCGAAGAAGATCACCGTGCCGTGGAGCTTGCCCGCGGCGATCTGCTCCTTGATCGCGATCGCCGCACCGAGGCTGGCCGCACCGAACAGGTTGTGCCCGCAGCCGTGCCCCGGCGCGCCCGGCACCAGCGGCACCTTCTCCGGCAGCGCCTTCTGCGACAGGCCCGGCAGCGCGTCGTACTCTCCCATGACGCCGATCACCGGGTGGCCCTGCCCGTAGGACGCGACGAACGCCGTCGGCATGCCTGCCACACCGCGCTGCACCCGGAAGCCCTGCTGCTGCGCATAGTCGGCGAGCGCGGCGGCGGACTTGTGCTCCCGGAGCGCAGTCTCGGCATAGGCCCAGATGCGGTCGGAGAGTTCCTCGAGGTCGCGCGCGTGCCGGTCGACCGAACTCACGGCCGCGAGTTTCGCGGCGCTCGCGTCCGCCGGCAGCTGCGGGACCGCGACGGTCGTCGCCGGGCGCGGTGCGGAGTGGACGTCGGCGGAGGCCGGACCGGCACCGACGAGCGACCCGAACAGGAAAGCAGCCTCGAGCGCCGCGGTCGACAAGAGACATGTTCGCATTCGATTTCCCCTGGCTGCCCTTCAACCACGACCACGGTACGGGGTGACGCCGGGATCGGGGATCCACAGCCCCGCCGGCGGTCGCCCGCTCTGCCAGAACACGTCGATCGGCATGCCGCCGCGCGGATACCAGTAGCCTGCAATGCGCAGCCACCGTGGCGACAGGAACTCCACCAGCCGCCCCGCGATCGCGAGCGTGCAGTCCTCGTGGAAGGCCCCGTGGTTGCGGAAGCTCGTCAGGTAGAGCTTGAGCGACTTGCTCTCCACCAGCCAGCGGCGCGGGGCATAGTCGATCACGAGGTGGGCGAAGTCGGGCTGCCCGGTGATCGGGCACAGCGAGGTGAATTCGGGCACCGTGAAGCGTGCCAGGTAGAGCTTGCCGGGGTGCGGATTCGGGACCCGCTCGAGCAATGCCTCGCCGGGCGAGGCCGGGATCGTGCTCGCTGCGCCGAGTTGCCGCAGACCGGCGTAGCGCCGCGTCTTTGTGCCACCGGAGGCCGTCATCCCACACCTCGTCTGATTCGTGTCAGCGGCCTTCGTGCCGCGGCTGCCAGGACGGCAAGCTTGGCGCAGGCCGCGCCCTCCCCGCAATGGCGCCGGGCTGCTAAGCTTGGGCCCGACTGCACTACAAAGGCGTCACCACGATGAGTGCCGCAACCAGGACGGCGGACAAAGCGGACATCAAGGGCCCGGTCAGCGCGCGCGCTCCGCGGCTGCTGTACTCGCTGCTCGAGGGCCGCGCGCTGCTGGAAATGGCGATGCTGCCGGCGCTGATGCCGCTGCTCGCCGGGACGCCACGGGGCGACGGACACCCCGTGCTGCTCGTGCCGGGGTTCACCGCCGGGGATGCGACCCTGGTCGGCCTGCGGCTGTTCCTGCAGTCCCGCGGCTATCACGTCGAGACCTGGGGACTCGGGCAGAACACGGGTTTCAAGCTCAAGTTCAGTCATGCGCTCGAGCAGAAGGTGCGCTTCATGCACCACCGGCACCGTCGCAAGGTGAGCGTCGTCGGCTGGAGCCTGGGCGGCGTCTACGGCTTCTACACCGCCCACAGCGCGCCGGAGTGCGTGCGCACGGTGGTGTCGCTCGGCAGCCCGATGCGCTTCTCGGCGGAGAGCTTCAAGACGCGGCTGGTGGTGCGCGCGATCTACCGCTATTTCGCCCATCCGATGGGGCCGGTGGCCCATCTCGCCCACGTGCGCGCCAAGGTGCTCAAGGCCCCGCCCCCGGTGCCATCCACCTGCATCTACTCGATGACCGACGGGGTCGTGCCGCCCACGGCGGCACGCATCGAGACCGAGGAAGGCGAGCACGAGAACATCTGGGTGCCCGGCAGCCACATCGGCCTCGGGTTCAACGCCGCAGTGATGTGGATCCTCGCCGACCGGCTGGCCCAGCCCGAGGGCAGCTGGCAGCCATTCCACGTCGACGGCCGGCTGGGCTCGCTCTACGAGCGCTGCGCCGACCTCGTCGCGCGCACGGCCTGACGCCTCCCGGAGGCGGCGCTGCTCACGCGGCCGTACGCCGAGCACGTCCGACGCGCTTGGCCTTGCCCTTCGCGGCCGGCTTGCGGGCCGCGCCAGCCGCTGTGCCGGTCCTCTTGCCAGCTGATTTGCCAGGCATCTTGCCAGCCGCATTGCCAGCGTTCTGCGCGCGCCGTGGCGCTGCCCGGTCGGCAAGCGCCAGGTACTCCTGGAAGGACTCGCGTATGCACAGCGCGAAGAAATCCGGATCCGGCACCTGCTCGCGGCAGGAGGTCGGCGAGATGATGACCCGCCCGTCGTAGCTCGTGACTGCGAAGACCAGCCCCATGCCGTCGGAGATCGGCATGATGGCGGAGAAGTACGTCATCCGGGCCCCGTTCAGGTACAGCGGAATCGCCGGTCCCGGCACGTTGGCGATCGTGCAGCTGGCGATCGGCGCGCGCTGCCCGAGGCCAATGGCAGAGCCCGCCAGCAGCCGCGCCGACACGGCCAGCGTCGCCGCCGGCGCATGCTTCGTGATGTCGGTGAGCTCCTTGGCACCGACCGCCTGCTCGATGTCCTGCGCGTTCGAGGTGTGCTGCCGCACCGAGCGCAGCCGTTCCACCGCGTCCTCGATGTCGGTGCCGAGCGGAACCCTGAGCAGGCTGAAGCCCGCCTGCTGCCGCCCGGGGATGTTGTCGGCGTTGCGGATCGACAGTGGCGCCATCGCCACGAGGCTCGGTTCAGGCAGTTCGTCGTGGGTCTGCAGGTAGCGGCGCAGCGCACCGCCGCAGACGGCCAGCACCGCGTCGTTGATCGTGGCACCCGGCACCAGCGCGCGGATGCGGCGGAACTCCTCGAGCGTGAATCGCCGCGTTTCGAAGACCCGGTGCGGCGAGACCTCGGCATTGAAGCGCGTGATCGGCAGACGCTCGGGATGCATCCACAGCTCGCCCAGCGTCCCGAGGATCGCCGGCGCCACGCGGCGCACCGCGCGCGTGAGCGGGGCGGCCACCATGAACGGCTGGACGATGTTGTGCAGCGCCGCCCGTGCGAGCAGCGACAGCGAGCCGGGCGGGGACTCCGGGAACCACGGCTCGGGCGGCTCCGGGTGCGGCGGCAGCGGCGTCGTGTCGTGCAGCAGCGTGGTGATCTCCGCACCGCCCTTCACGTCGATCGCGGCGTGGTGGACCTTGGTGAGGATCGCAAAGCTGTCGGGTGGCAGATCGAGGAAGGCGTCGAGGCCCTCGACGAGGTAGAGCTCCCACAGCGGGCGCGAGAGATCGAGCGGCCGGGCGTGGATGCGCGAGACCTGGATGCAGAACTGCCGCCAGTCGCCGGGCCTCGGCAAGGCGATGTGGCGCACGTGGTACTCGAGGTCGAAGCCCTCGTCCTCGATCCAGTAGGGATGGTCGAGGTCGAGCGGCACGCGCAGCAGCTTCTGGCGGAAGATCGGGGAGAGGTGCAGGCGACTCTCGATGTGCTTGAGGAGCCCCTTGAACCGCACGCGCCCGCCCGGCGCCGTCGAGGGATCGTAGATGTAGACGAGCGTGATGTTCGAGTTGGCGTGACCCGTCTCGGCGTAGACGAAGCGGGCGTCCTCTCCGCGCAGCTGGCGCATCGTAGCGGTGCCTGTGTTCCCTGCCGGTGGCAGTCGGACCGAGTCTAGCATCGGCCGCATGGCGGCACCTGTTACGGATATCGCATACTCGAACGCAAGATGCTGCGGCCCATCCCGCTCCTCGACCTCGCGTTCCTGTGGATCGACCGGCCGGAAACTCCGGCCAACGTGGGTGCGTTGCTGCTGTTCGATCCGCCGGACGGTGCCGATGCGGCCACGGTGGCGCGGCAGGTCGTGCGAGCCTATCGCGCCGCGCGACCGTCCCCGCCCTTCGACAGCATCCCGGACCTGCCGACCCTCGGGCTGCCGCAGTGGCGGACCGCAGAGCGCATCGACCTGCGCCGCCACGTATTTCTCGAACGGCTCGCGCCGCCGGGCGACCTCGAGCAGCTCTATCGTCACGTCGCCGACCTGCATGAGGGTCAGCTCGATCGCTCCCGGCCGCTGTTCTCCATGCACGTGATCCACGCGCTCGCGAGCGGCCAGCTCGCCGTGTACTTCAAGTCGCACCACGCGAACTGGGACGGCCGCTACGCCCTCGAGCGCGTGTTCGGCAATCTTCCCCGCGAGCCCGGGCCGATCGCCCCGCCGTTCTTCGCGGTGTCCGATCCGGAGGCCACACCGGTTGCCGCCGCCGGCCTCGCCGGCGGCGTGCACGCACTGCTCGCACAGGCCGCCGGGTTCCGCGAGCTGTTCGGGGCGCTCTCGACACGGGCCCGCGCCGCGGTCGGTGCGAACCGCAGATCCGGCAACCGCCCCTTCGCGGGCCCCCACACGCGCTTCAACGAGCCGGTGGCAGCCGGCCGTTCGTTCGCCGGCTTCGAACTGCCGCTCGAGGGCATGCGCGCCGTCGCCCACGCCGCCGGTGGCACGCTGAACGACGTCGCACTCGCGGTCGTGGACGCGGGCGTCGGACGCTATCTCGCGGACCTCGGCGAGCGGCCGCGCAAACCGCTGGTGGCCATGTGCCCGGTGTCGATGCGCAGCCCGGGCGACCACGAGGCGACCACCAGGACCGCGACACTGTTCGTGCCGCTCGGCGGGCCGCGGGCCGGCGCCGCGGCCCGTCTGCGGCGCATCGTCGCCGCGACGCGCGCCGCCAAGGACGAATTCCGCGGCTACTCGCGCGAGGCGATGCAGGACTATGCGCTGCTCGCCTTCGGACTGTGGTTCACCTCGAGCGCGCTCGGCTTCGGCGCGGTCACGCGCCCCGTGATCAACCTCGTGGTCTCGAACGTCGGTGCGGTCGACGGACCCCGCTACCTCGGGCGCTGCCGCCTCGCCGCGGCCTACCCCGTCTCGATGCTCGCGGACCCCACCGGCCTCAACGTGACCACCCTCTCCGTCAACGGCCACATGGAATTCGGGGTCATCACGAACGCCGCGGTGGCCGCGGCGGCGCCGATCGCCCGGGCCTGCGCGGCCGCCTACCAGGAGCTGTCGAAGCCTGCGCCGCGCGGCCGCGGCACGCGGCGACCGCGGCCGGACCGCACAGGTCGAGTCAGGACTTGATCTTCAGGAAGCCGCCCGCGCGCAGGCCGTCGCGCACGCGGCGCATGCCGGCGAGCCAGCGGTCGTAGTCCGCGGCCTTGCGCTGGAAGAACCCGAGCACCTCGGGGTGCGTGAGGATCAGGAAGCCGCCGCGTTCGATGCCATCGGCGATGGCCGTTGCCGCCTGTTCGACGGTGAGCACGCCCGGCAGCGCGCCGGCCGCGATGCCCTCGTCGAGGCCGGTGATTGCGGTCGCCACGTACTGCGGGCAGACCACCGCCACCTCGATGCCGCGCTCGCTGTATGTGATCGCGAGCGACTCGGCGAGCGCCACGGCGGCGTGCTTGGTGGCGCTGTAGGGCGTGTCGCCGGCCTGGCTCAGCAGTCCCGCCGCCGAGGCCACGTTCACCAGGCACCCGGAGCCGCGTTCGAGCATGCCGGGCAGCAGCACCCGGCAGGCCCGCGCGTGGGCCATCACGTGCACGTCCCACATGCGCTGCCAGGTCGCGTCGGATGCCGAGAGCGCGTCGTCGAGGTCGAGGGCGCTGGCGCCAAAGCCCGCGTTCGACACCAGCAGGTCGACGCGGCCGAAGTGCGCCTGCGCGGCGCGCACCATCTCCTCGACCGCCCCGGCATCGGCCACATCGCAGGGCAGGCCGAGGCCGCCCAGTTCGGCCGCCGTGGCCTGCGCGAGCACGCCGTCGAGGTCGGCCACGGCAATGCCCGCCGCGCCGCGCCGGGCGAACTCGCGGCACAGCGCGCGCCCGATGCCGCGACCGGCCCCGGTGACGAGCGCCACCCTGCCCTGCAGTTGCATCGTCCGGCCTCAGCGCGCCAGGTAGCGCGACAACTCCAGCTTCGCGATGTGATTGCGGTGCACCTCGTCCGGCCCGTCGGCGATGCGCAGCGTGCGCGCGTTGGCGTAGAGCCAGCCAAGGCCGAAATCGTCCGACACGCCGGCGCCACCGAACAGCTGGATCGCCTGGTCGAGCACCTCGCAGGCGATGGTGGGCGCCACCACCTTGATCATCGCGATCTCCTTCTGCGCCGCCTTGTTGCCGGCCACATCCATCTTCCAGGCCGCGTGCAGCACCAGGAAGCGGGCCTGGTCGATCTTCATGCGCGCATCGGCGATACGCTCGCGCCAGACGCCCTGCTCGGCGAGCGCCCGGCCGAAGGCGACGCGCGACAGCGCGCGCCTGCACATCGCCTCGAGCGCGCGCTCGGCCGCGCCGATCAGGCGCATGCAGTGATGGATGCGCCCGGGCCCGAGGCGGCCCTGGGCGATCTCGAAGCCGCGGCCCTCGCCGAGCAGCAGATTTCCGACCGGCACGCGCACGTTCTCGAAGTCCACCTCGGAGTGGCCGTGCGGCGCGTCGTCGTAGCCGAACACGGGAACCTGCCGCACGACGCGTACGCCCGGCGCGTCCATCGGCACCAGGATCATGGACTGCTGGCGGTGGCGGTTGGGGTTGTCGGCATCGGTCTTGCCCATGAAGATCAGGATCCGGCAGCGCGGGTCGCCCGCCCCGGAGGTCCACCACTTGCGACCGTTGACCACGTACTCGTCGCCGTCACGCACGATGCTCGCGGCGATGTTGGTGGCGTCCGAGGAGGCCACCGCGGGCTCGGTCATGGCGAAGCCCGAACGCATCTCGCCGGCAAGCAGCGGTGCGAGCCACTCGCGCTTCTGCGCCTCGTTGCCGTAGCGCACCAGCACCTCCATGTTGCCGGTGTCCGGCGCGGAGCAGTTGAACGCCTCCGGCCCGATGTGCGAGCGGCCCATGATCTCGCACAGCGGCGCGTACTCGAGATTGGTGAGCCCCGCGCCGAACCCGGATTCGGGCAGCCAGAGGTTCCACAGCTCCTGCGCCCGTGCCCTGCGCTTCAGTTCCTCGACGATCGTCGTGGGCACCCAGGCGTTGCCGGCACGGCGATTGGCCGCAACCTCCTCGTGGAAGCGCGCCTCGTTCGGGTAGACGTGCTCGTCCATGAAGGCGCCGACGCGTCGCTGCAGTTCCTTGACCTTGGGTGAATACTCGAAGTCCATGCGGATCTCCTCAGGCTGACTTGAGCCGCTCGACCTGGCGCCAGGCCATCTCGGCGAGCGGGCGTGCGGCGCGGCCGGTCTCGAGCGCCTGCGCGCTCGAGGCGTTGCCCTGCAGCGCGCGCGCCATCACGCCCTGCACGATCGCGGCGATGCGGAACATGTTGTAGACCATGTAGTACTCCCAGTCGCGCGGGTCGATGCCGGCGCGGCCGGTGCGACGGCAATAGGAGGCGACGTACTCGGCCTCCGTCGGGATGCCGAGCACCGGGAGGTCGAGTCCGCCCAGGCCCCGGAACACCCCGGGCGGGATGCGCCACACCATGCAGTGGTAGGCGAAGTCCGCGAGCGGGTGGCCTAGGGTGGAGAGCTCCCAGTCGAGCACCGCGAGGATGCGCGGCTCCTCCGAATGGAAGATCACGTTGTCGATGCGGTAGTCGCCGTGGACGACGCGCGTCTCCTCGCCCGCCGGGATGTTCTCCGGGAGCCACGCGATCAGCTTGTCCATGGCCTCGATCTTCTCGGTCTCGGAGGCCTGGTACTGCTTGCTCCAGCGCGCCACCTGCCGCGCGATGTACTCGCCGGTGCGGCCGTAGTCGCCGAGGCCCACCGCCGCCGGGTCGACGCCGTGGAGCGTGGCGATCACCCGGCCGATCTCGTCGTGAATCGCCGCGCGCTGCGCCGGTACGAGTTCGGGCAGCGCCGGATCCCAGAACACCCGGCCGCCCACGTATTCCATCACGTAGAACGCCGTGCCGATCACCGCTTCGTCCTCGCACAGCGCCAGCGCGCGTGCCACGGGCACACCGGTGGCGGCGAGCGCGCGGATCACGCGGTACTCGCGGTCCACCGCGTGCGCGGACGGCAGCAGCGTGCCCGGCGGCTTGCGCCGCAGCACATAGCGCTGGCGGCCCGCCGCCAGCAGGTAGGTCGGATTCGACTGGCCACCCTTGAACTGCGCGGCCTCGAGCGGGCCATCGAGCGGCGCCACGCTGGCGGCGAGCCACGCGCCGAGACGCTCGAGGTCGATGGCGTGCCGGGGGGCGACGGGCCGGGTGTCGGGGGGCATTTGGGTCATGGTGCGTGGCAACCGAGGTCTTGCGCAGCGGCCGTGCTGGAACACGCGCGCCCGATGACAATGGACCGCGCCATCGTCACGTCAGAACCACGCGTCGCGCATCGCGAGCGTCGTCTCGTCGAGGCTCTCGAGCAGTTCGAACTGCGCGGCCGTGCGCGGCAGCTCCCAGCGGAAGAAGTAGCGGCAGGCCTGGCGCTTGCCGTCGTAGAAATCGCCCTGGCGACCGTGGGCCGCGACCGCCTGCTCGAGCCAGATCCAGGCGACCACGACGTGCCCGAACGCCTCCAGATACAGCGACGCATTGGCCAGCATGCGCTCCGGATCGCCCGCCGCGTACAGGCGGCGCGTGACGGCCACCGTGCGCGCGACCGACGCCTCGAGTGCCGCGGCCCAGCCGGCGAGATCGGCATCGCCCGTGGCCCGCGCGCGGCCGATCGCGGCGCCGATGCGCTCGCCAAGCAGCGCGAGGGCACGCCCTCCCGCCATGCTCACCTTGCGGCCCAGCAGGTCGAGCGCCTGGATGCCGTGCGTGCCCTCGTGAATGGCGTTGAGGCGGTTGTCGCGATAGAGCTGCTCGACCGGGTAGTCGCGCGTGTAGCCGTAGCCGCCGTGGACCTGGATGGCCAGGTCGTTCGCCGCGAGGCACCACTGCGAGGGCCAGGACTTCGCCACCGGCGTCAGGATCTCCAGCAACAGGTTCGCGTCGGCACGCGCCTCGGCCTGCGGCGCCGTGCGCTCCTCGTCCACCAGGCGCGCGCAGTAGAGGTCGAGCGCGAGCCCGCCCTCCACGTAGGCCTTCTGGGCGAGCAGCATGCGGCGCACGTCGGCGTGCTCGATGATCGGCACCGGCGGCGCGGCGGGGTCGCGCGCGGCGAGCGGCCTGCCCTGGGGCCGGCTGCGCGCGTAGTCGAGCGACTCGAGGTAGCCCGCGTAGCCGAGCGCCACGGCGCCGAGCCCGACGCCGATGCGCGCCTCGTTCATCATGTGGAACATGCAGGCGAGGCCGCGGTGCGGCTCGCCGACGAGGTAGCCCACCGCGCCCTCGCGGCCTTCCGGCCGGAAGCGTCCCTCGCCGAAGTTGAGCAGCGTGTTGACGGTGCCGCGGTAGCCCATCTTGTGGTTCAACCCGGCAAGGGCGACGTCGTTGCGCTCCCCCGCCGTCCCGTCGGCCGCCACCAGGCGCCTGGGCACGATGAACAGCGAAATGCCCTTCACGCCGGGAGGTCCGCCGGGGATCTTCGCGAGCACGAGGTGCACGATGTTCTCGGTGATCTCGTGCTCGCCGGCCGAGATCCACATCTTGCTGCCGTAGAGGCGGTAGCGGGGACCGAGCGGCGCATCGCCGTCGGGCTCGGCCCGGGTGCGCAGGTCGGCGAGCGAGGAACCAGCCTGCGGCTCCGACAGGCACATCGTGCCGGACCAGCGCCCGGCCAGCATCGGCCGCACGAACGCATCGACCTGCGCGGGGGACCCGTGGGCGAGCAGCAGGTTCGCATTCGCGATGGTGAGCAGCGGGTAGCCCGCGCTGCCCACGTTGGCGGCGAGCACGTAGGCGAAGCAGGCCTTGTCCACGACCGCCGGCAACTGCATGCCGCCGAACCCGTAGTCCTGCTCGGCCGCGATCAGGCCCGCTTCCGCGAACGCCGACCAGGCACTGCCCACCTCCGGGATGAGGTGCACGCGCTCGCCGTCGAACTCGGGCTCGACCACGTCCGACTTGCGGCGATGGGGCAGGAAGTGCTCGGTGGCGACGCGTTCGGCCGTATCGAGCGCGCCGTCGAAGGTCTCGCGGCCGTGGTCCGCGAAGCGCGGCCGCGCGCACAGCGCGACCACGTCGAGCCACTCGTAGAGCAGGAACTCGAGGTCGCGGCGCGAGAGCAGCTTGCTGGTCATCCGGCCATGATAACGCCGCAGCCGCGTCCGACCGAAGCGGCGCTGGTCCCCGTGGCGCAGATCCGGGGCGCCGCAGAGCCGGGCCGCGGGGCGTGCCATCGGAGCGATCATCTGCTAGCGTGGGTTCGGCATGAAAACTCCGAGCCTCATGGACCTCGTCGGACTGATCCCGTCGGGGGACCTCACACGGGCGGCCAAGGCGCTGGGCCTGACGCCGACCGCGCTGATGAAGCGGGTCGAGTCGTTCGAGTCGGCACTCGGCTCGAAGCTGGTGGACCGGGCCGCCAGGGCGCTGAAGCCCGGCCAGGCCGGCCAGCTCGTCATCGATCACGCCACGCGCATCTTCTCGCAGGCGCGCGACCTCACGCGCGACCTCGAGGAACTCGCCGGCCTGCAGTCGCCGGAGATCTGCTTCGGCACCGACATGTTCGCCGCCGAGCTGCCGCTCGGCATCGCGCTCGGCCGCATGGCGACGGTGAACTCGCGCCTGCGCGTGCACGCCGTGCTCGGCGACTTCGAGGAACTGAGCCGCGCCGTGCTGGCCGGCAAGATCGAGTTCGCCATCGCCGACACCACGAGCGCGGAACGCCATCCGACCCGGCTCGCGATCGAACCGGTCGCCGAGCACCGCGTGTTTTTCTTCGCCCGCCCGGGCCACCCGCTCACGGCCGGCGGCGAGCTGTCGCTCGACGCGATCCTGGTGTTCCCGATGGTGGCCTCGCGCGTCCCGCAGCGCATCGCCGTGCACGTCGCGAAGTCCATGCCGCTCGCCAAGGTGGACCGCGACACCGGCGACCTCTCGCCCAACCTGATGCTCGACAGCTTCGCGGTCGCGAAGGCGGCGGTGATGGCCGGCGACGCGGTCGGCATCGCGCCGCTCACCGCGATCGAGGCGGAACTGCGCGCCGGCAAGGTTGCGCTGGTGCCGTACGACGCGCCGTGGCTGCACCTGAGCTACGGGCTGTTCTACCTGCGCAAGAAGTCGCTGTCGCGCGCCGCGCAGCTGTTCGTCACGCAACTGCGGCAGGTCGAAACCGCGCTGCAGGTCCGCGAGCAGCGCGCCGTGGCGCGCATTACCCCGAAGCGCAAGGCGCGCAAGACGCACGCTCGTCCCGCAGGCCAGTCGAAGCGCTCGCCGAAAGGCACGTCGAGCCGCACGGCCGCTGCGAGGTCGCGCGGCCGCGCCCCTGCGCGCCGGGGCCGCTGACGTGCGGCGGTGGCTGCGCCGCGCAGCCGCCATCGGCGCGCTTGGGGCCGCCGCCGCGGGCGCTGCCGAAGCGGCGCGCGAACGCGATTGATGCGCGACCCATGCCGCCCGTCGTAAACGTCGAGGCTGTGTGGAACTTCGCGACCGCGCTGCTGATCGGCGCGATGCTCGGCATCGAGCGCGAGCGTCACCGCCGCGAGCACGACGAGCAGACCATCGGCGGCCTGCGCACGTTCATTCTGTTCACACTGATCGGCGCGCTCGGCGGCTGGCTCACGCTGGTGCTGGACTCGCCGTGGATCCTCGCGGCAGCGCTGCTTGCGGCACTCGCGCCGGTGATCGCCGGCTACGTGATCTCGGCGCGCACCCAGCCGGACGCCCTCGGGCTGACGACCGAACTGGCGGCAGTCGCCGCGTTCCTGCTCGGGGCGATGACCACGCTCGGCTACCGGGAGTTCGCCGTGGGCCTCGGCGTGGCGGTCGCGGCAGTGCTCGCCTACAAGCAGCCGCTGCACGGCATCGTCTACCGGCTCGATCGCGAGGACGTGTACGCGGGCCTGCGCCTGCTGATCGCCACGTTCATCGTGCTGCCGCTGCTGCCGGACCAGCCCGTGGACCCCTGGGGCGTGCTGCGGCCGCGCTCGCTGTGGATGCTGGTGCTGCTGATCTCGAGCCTGTCGCTGGTGGGCTACGTCGCCACGCGCCTGCTCGGGGCCGGCCGCGGCATCCCGCTCACCGGACTCACCGGCGGCCTGGTCTCCTCGACGGCGGTGACGCTGGCGTTCGCGCGCCAGAGCCGCGAAGCAGCCTATGCCAGCGCCGTGCCCGCGCTGGCGAGCGGCATCCTGCTCGCCTGGGGCGTGATGTTCGTGCGCGTGATCGTCGAGGTGCTGGTCGTGAACCGTGCATTGCTGCCGGCGCTCGCCGTCCCGTTCGGCGCCATGGCGGCGGTGACGGCCGCCGCGGCGTGGTGGCTGCGTCGCCGCAATCTGCCGGCCGCCCAGGCGCAGGACGTGCCGCTGCGCAATCCGTTCAGCCTGACCGAGGCCGCGAAATTCGCCGCGTTCTTCGCGCTGGTGCTGCTTGATCGTCAAGCTCGTGCAGACCTACGCGCCGGGACGCGGGCTCTACTTCGTCGCCGCACTCGCCGGGACGACCGACGTGGACGCGATCACGCTCTCGATGGCGCAGTACGCGCGCAACGGCAGACGCCACCGTCGCAGCGCAGGCGATCACGATCGCCGCGCTCGCCAATACGCTGGTCAAGACCGTAATGGTCGCGAGCCTGGGCAGCCGCGCGCTGCGCAGGCCGATCCTGCTCGCGGCCGTCGCCGTGGTCGCCGCCGGCGCCGGCTCGATGCTGCTGGGCGCCGCCCTGATTCCCTGAACGCTCCCGACCCGCAGGTGCCGATGTGCCGTCCGCCAATCCCGACCTGACGCTGCCGCCGCTCGCCTCGCCGCTGCGCCGTCCGCGCGTAGCCCGCGCCACCGCGCGCGTGCTCGGCGTGCTGCTGCTGGTGGCCGTTTTGATCATCTGCGCCGTGGTCACCGGACTCGGGACCGAGGCCATGGGCGTGTTCCTCAAGGCGCTCGCCATTTCCTCGGCGCTGTCGCTGGTCCCGGTCGCGATCCTCTGGTATCTCGACCGGCGCGAACGCGAGTCGGGCTGGCTGATCGCCGCCGCCTTCCTCTGGGGCGGGCTGATCGCCACGGCCTACGCGCTGCCCGCGAACACCGTGGTGATCATGGCCATCGGGAACTGGCTCGAGCACAACGTCGCGCTCAAGGAGATGCTCGGGCCCGAGGCCGCGCTGATGATCGGCGCCCCGCTGGCCGCACCGATCGTCGAGGAGACGCTCAAGGGCATCGGCATCGTGCTGCTGTTCTGGCTGGTGCGCAGCGAGTTCGACAATCTGCGCGACGGCTTCATCTACGGCGCGCTGGTTGGCGCGGGCTTCAACTGGTTCGAGTCGGCGCTGTACGTGCAGCAGAACTTCGCGCAGTTCGGCGACGCGCCCTACGGCTTCCAGCTCGGCATGCGCTACGCGTGGCTCGGCCTCGCCGGGCACGCGATGTTCTCGGGCATCTTCGGCGCCTCCCTCGGGCTCGCCAGGATGGGCAGGCGCACGTGGCTGCACTACCTCGCACCGCTGGGCGGCTACCTGCTCGCGGTGCTCGGCCACACCTGGAACAACGCACTGCCGCTGCTGATGGCGCTCGCGGCCGCACAGTCCGGCGAGGCGCCGCCCACCGAGGCGCAGGCGCCGCCGGCAATGGGCCTGTTCGAGGCGATGGCCACGGCGAGCGTCTCGAACCTGATCATCTTCCTGCCGTTCGCGTTGCTGCTCGCATGGATCATCCGGCGCAGCGGCCGTTGGGAACGGGCCGTGATCCGCGACGAGCTCGCCGAGGAGATCGGCCGCAGCCTCACGCCCGAGGAGTACGCGGCCGTCGAGGCCGACGCGGCGTTGCGCACGCGGCGCATCGACGCGCGCGACCGCGAGGCCTCGGCGGCGCTGGTCAATGCCCAGAACGAGCTCGCGTTCCGCAAGCGCCGGCTCAGGGACCGCGGCTTCGACCCGCAGGACGACCCGGTCGTGGCGCGTCGCCGGGAGGAAATCGCGTCGCTGCGCGCCCGGCTGCACGCCTGACGCTGCAGGCGCGACACGCTTTCCGAAACTACGTATGCACGGACGGCCGGGCTGCGCCAAGCTGCGAGGCGTGCCGACTGCGCCTGCGCCGCGGCCCGACTACACGGAGTCCCAGCATGTCCAACACACGTCGCGTCCTGACCGCCACCGCGGTGGCGCTGCTCGGCCTCTGGGCCGGTGCCGCGCAGTCCGCCGAAACGACCTACAAGGCCACGCTCAACGGCGAGGCCATGATGCCCGACCCGATCAAGACACCGGCAACGGGCGAACTGACCCTGACCGTCAGCGCCGACCGGCGCTCGATCCAGTACGTCCTCACGGTCAAGGACATCACGAATCCCTCCGCCGGCGACCTGCACCTCGGTCCCGTCGGCGGGAACGGACCCCTGGTCGTGAAGCTGTTCCCGACCGGCGGCGCGGCGGCAAAGAAAGGGCCATTCAGCGGCGTGCTGGCGCAGGGCACGATCGACGCCGGCGACCTCGTCGGGTCGATGGCGGGCGCAAAGCTCGACGAGTTGCTCGAGCAGATCCAGGCCGGCAACGCCTACTGCAACGTCCACACCAACGACGGGACGAATCCACCGAACTCGGGCCCCGGCGACTATCGCGTCGGCGAGATCCGCGGGCAGATCCTGCCGTAGGCGCCCTGCCCGGGCGCGCTCACAGCGCAAACACGCGTGCGGCGTTCCCGGCCAGGAACGCCGCACGCACGTCGGGCGGCAGCCCGAGCTCGTCGAGGCCCTCGAGTGCCTTGCGCGGCGGGATCATCGGCCAGTTCGTGCCGAACAGCACCTTGCCTGCACCGTGCGCCCGCAGGTAGGCGACCAGCGACGGCGGATAGCGCCGCACGGTGTAGGCCGAGGTGTCGATGTAGACGTTCGGATGCTTGGTCGCCACCGCGATCATCTCCTCGGTCCACGGGTAGCCCACGTGGCCGCAGACGATCACGAGTTCCGGGAAGTCGATCGCCACCTGGTCGATGTAGGGGATCGGCCGTCCGACCTCCGACGGCATCAGCGGCCCGGTGTGCCCGACCTGCGTGCAGAACGGCACCCCGAGCTCGCAGCACTCGCTCAGTACCGGATAGAAGCGCGCGTGCGTGGGCGGCAGCTCCCACAGCCACGGCAGCACGCGGATCGCCTTGAAGCCCAGCTCGCGGACGCAGCGGCGGATCTCGGCCACGGCCGGCCGCGGACGGCTGATGTCCACCGAGCCGACGCCGACCAGGCGATCCGGGGCCTCGCGGACGAACGAGGCGACCTCGTCGTTCGAGATCAGCGAGCCGCGCGGGCCTTCCCAGGCGCTGATCAGGCTGCGGGTGACGCCGCCGTCGTCCATCGCGGCCAGCGTGGCCGACACCGGCCAGCCGGCGTCGGCAGGCGGCGCCGCGTGGGCGAACGCCTCGTTGCGCGTCCAGCGGCGCAGCGACTCGAACATCGGATGGGCCAGGTGTCGGGCCGTCGGGTGCTGTGCCCAGGCGTCGATGATCATGCGCGCATCATGCCATCGGGGCGGACGGTGCGGCATGCGCCGGTCCACACGAGCAAACGCCCGCGGAGGCGGGCGTTGCTGGCGGAGAGGGTGGGATTCGAACCCACGTGGGGCGGTTATGCCCCCATCCGATTTCGAGTCGGCGCCGTTATGACCGCTTCGGTACCTCTCCAGCGGCCGCGTATTCTATAGCAACGATGAAGGCCCTGCTCGCACTGGTGGCAACGCTGCTGCTCGCGACCTGCACCCAGCCCCCCGGGCTGCTGGAGCAGGTGCTCGCGACCGGCGAGCTGCGGGTCGTGACCCGCAACAGCCCGGACGCCTACTACCTCGGCAGTCACGGCCCGGAGGGTCCCGCGTACGAGCTCGCCAGCCGCTTCGCCGAGGACCTCGGCGTGGCGTTGCGCCTCTACACCGTGCGGACCCGCGAAGCCGCGGTCCGCGAGGTCGCCGAGGGCCGCGCCCACCTCGCCGCGGCCGGCCTCACCACCGGCATCGACCTGCCCGGCGAGGCCGCCTTCGGCCCGGGCTACCAGGTCGTTCGCGAACACCTCGTCTACCGTCGCCGCGCCGCCCGTCCAAGCTCGATCCGCGAGGCGGCCCGCGGGCAGATCGAGGTGGCCGAAGGCAGCGCGCACCAGCGCACGCTCGAGGAACTGCGCCTGCGCCACCCGGACCTCGTCTGGGTGGAGCGGGCCGACACCGACAACGAGGAGATCCTCGCCGGCGTGTCGCGCGGCGAGGTCCAGTACACGCTCGCGAGCTCCACCGAGTTCGCACTGAGCCGCGTCGTGCACCCCGAGATCGCCATCGCGCTGGACCTGTCTCCGGAGCGCTCCGTCGCCTGGGTGGTGAGCGCCGCCGCCCACGACCGCTCGCTGCTCGACCGCGTCAACGCCTACTTCGTGGGCGCGCGCGCCGACGGCACCGTGGCCCGGCTGCTCGACCGCTACTACGGCGACACGCAGCAGTTCGACTACCTGCTGTCGCGGAGTTTCCTGGAGCACGTGCAGACCCGCCTGCCCCGCTACCTCGAGTGGTTCCAGGAGGCTGCCGCCACGCACGGCGTCGACTGGCGGCTGCTCGCCTCGATGGGCTACCAGGAATCGAAGTGGGACCCGCACGCGGTCTCCTACACCGGCGTCCGCGGCCTCATGCAACTCACCGAGGACACCGCGGCGCTGATGCGGGCGGGCGATCGCCGCGACCCGCGCTCGAGCATCTTCGGCGGCGCGCGCTACCTCTCGCGACTGCTGCGCATGGTGCCCCCGCGGGTGGGCGAGCCCGACCGTACCTGGCTCGCGGTGGCCGCCTACAACGTGGGCTTCGGCCACGTCGAGGACGCACGCATCCTCGCGCAGCAGCACGGCCGCAATCCGGACCGCTGGGAGGACGTGCGCGAGTTCCTGCCGCTGCTCAGCCAGGAACGCTGGTACACGCGTACGCAACGCGGCTACGCGCGCGGCTGGGAACCGGTGCGCTACGTGGACAACATCCAGGCCTACCTGAACATCCTCGCCGTCGCGGGCATCGGCAGCGACCTGCCACCGCAGCAGGCGTCGCCACTGGAGCCCCCTGCGGCCCTCCCGCGCGAGCCGCCGAGTCGCGGCCCGGGCGGGCGCTGAGTCCGTTCGGAACTCTCAGCGCCGCGCGAGGAAGAATCCACGCAGCAGCGCGGAACATTCCTCGGCGAGCACGCCGCCCGTGCACTCGAGGCGGTGGTTGAGCGATGCGTGCTGGACGATGTTGAACACGGAACCCGCCGCCCCGGCGCGCGGATCGGTGGCCGCGAACACGAGCCGCGCCACGCGCGCGTGCACCATCGCCGACGCGCACATCGCGCAGGGCTCCAGCGTCACATAGAGCGTCGTGCCCGTGAGCCGGTAGGTACCGAGCGCCTGGCCGGCCGCGCGCAGCGCGATGATCTCGGCATGCGCGGTGGGATCGCAGGCACCAATCGGGCGATTGCTGCCCTCGCCGACCACGATTCCGTCGCGCACGATGACCGCGCCCACCGGTACCTCGCCCGCGGCCTCAGCCGCGCGGGCGAGATCGAGCGCGCGGCGCATGAAACCTTCGTCGAGCGGATCAACCGCGCGTGCTTCCTCATTCCACTCAGGCATCAACCGTCCCTTCAAGCCGTCGTCACGTACCGGCGTGGAGGCAGGCGTCATCGACTGTTTCCGTCATCCCTGCCGCCAGGTTGCGAAGGTCCAGCATTGGCTCGGTCCTCGAGCGACTTCGCGAAAGCGGCCGCCTTTCGAGATCGATCGAAGTCTATCGGCGCACCGACATCCAGTCACTCGCGCGCCCTCGGTCCAGGCAACGCATCGGTAACCGCCGAGAGGGTGTCGGCCACCGCCCTGGCACGGCAGGTCCGTCCAGCGAGATGCGCGCCGCGGGGAGCGGACTCCGCAAGGTCGAAAACGAGCCGTTACAGCCCGTCTTGCCCCAGGGAAGCGGACATTCGAGATCCCCGCTCGAGACTGCCAGATCGTCCGCGTAGTCCTGGATCTGGTCCAACAGGATCGCTCGCTGTGCACGCGAACCTCGGGTTTGTTCCCAAGACTCGAGGTCCAGTCCGCATGGTGTAATGGCCGCTCTCCAGTGAACGCAATGAAGGATCCACAGGCAGGTTCCATGCACAGCGCCAGTTCCAGCCCCTCGCGATCCTCACGCGGGCCGATCGCGGTGGTCCTCGGCGCGAGCGGCTACATGGGTTCGAATCTGGCGCCGGCGTTGGCCGCCCACGGCTGGCAGGTGCGTGCGGTCGCACGCAACGCCGCCGTGCTCGAGGCCCGCGAATGGCCGGGGATCGAGTGCTGGTCGGCGGACGTGCTGCAACCCGAGACGCTCGGCCCGGTGCTCGAGGGCGCGGACGTCGTCTTCTACCTCGTGCACATGATGTGGACCGGCGGCGACTTCGTGCCAGTCGAGCGCCGCGCCGCGGAGAACGCGCGCAGGGCGTGCGAGGCCGCAGGGGTGCGACGCATCGTCTACCTGGGCGGCATCATGCCGAAGGCGAAGCGCTCCCGGCACATGGAGGGTCGGGCGGTCGTCGGCGATGCACTCCGCGAGGGCCCGATCCAGGTCATCGAGCTGCAGGCGGCGATGATCGTCGGGCCCGGCTCGGCGGCATTCGAGGTCATCCGCGACCTCGTCAACCACCTGCCGATCATGATCACGCCGAAGTGGGTGCGCCGGCGCTCGACGCCGATTGCACTCGAGAACGTGCTCACCTACACGATCGCGGCCGCGGACCTGCCGTTCGAGGGCCACCGGATTCTCGAACTCGCTGGACCCGAGGTACTCACCTACCAGCAGATCATGGAGATCTACGGGGAGTTCGTCGGCAAGAAACCGCTGGTGATTCCCGTGCCCGTGCTCACGCCGAGACTCTCCAGCTACTGGCTGTATTTCGTCACCTCCGTGCCACCGACCACGGCCATGTCGCTGGTCGAGGGACTGTCGCACGACTACATCGGCGACGACCGCGAGATCCGCGAGCTGGTGCCACAGCGCCTGCTCACCTTCCGCGAGTCCGTCGCCGTGACCCTGGAGGCGGAGAAGAACCACCAGACCCCCGCACGCTGGGTCGAGGGGTCGATCGCCTGCCGCGACTGGAACCCGCGCTACTCGTTCTATGCGAAGAAGTTCTGCGGCGAACACGAGACCCGCGCCTCCCCCGAGGCGCTCTTCAAGGTGCTGCAGCAGTTCGGCAAGGACGGCGATTTTTTCTCGTATCGTCCCCTCTGGTGGCTGCGCCGCGCGTTCGACTGGCTGATCGGCGGCCCGAGCTTCCGCACCGGCCGGCGCGATCCCGACACGCTGCGCATGGGCGACGTCGTGGACGGCTGGCGCGTGCTCGGCATGAAACCCAACGAGCGGCTGACGTTGTCGATGCTGATGCGCGCGCCCGGCTCGGGCCTGCAGGAATTCAACATTCGGGAGCGAGGCGACCGGCGCGTGGTCGAGCTCTGTGCCTACTGGCACCCGGCCGGGTTCTGGGGGCTCTTGTACTGGTACGCGCATCTGCCGCTCTACGGCCCGCTGGTGCACAGTGCCGTGGCGGAAGTTGCACGCCGGGCAGAGGCGCTCGACGACGCGTGAGTGGCAGCAGCGGACCGGGCCTGATGTGCATTGCGAAAGACAGATCGATGCTCAGGCCTGCCGGATGATCTGGCTCGGCGTCGGCGCGGGCCAGCCGGCCTCTCGAGCCGTGCGCACGATGGCCTCGTTCGTGTCGAAGTACACCTGCCAGTAATGGTCGGTGTGCGTGTAGGGGCGGACCGAGATCACCGGACCGACCAGATTCATGTCGAGCAGGCTGACCTCGGGCTTGGGGTCCGTGGCGACGTTCGGAATCTTCGCGACGGCGGCACGCAGACGCTCGATCGCATCGAGGGCATCGACACCACCCGCGAGTTGGGCGGTGCGTTCGACGCGGCGCACCGGCAGCGCGGAGAAGTTCTGGATCGTGTCGGCGAAGATCTTGCCGTTGCCGACAAGCGTCATCACGTTGTCGGGGGTGATGATCGTGGTGCCGAAGAGACCGAGTTCATGCACCGTGCCGGTGACCCCGCCGACGCTGACGAAGTCGCCCACCTTGAAGGGTCGCAGGATCAGCATGAACGCGCCGGCCGCGAAGTTGCCGAGCATTCCGCTCCACGCCGCGCCGATGGCGACGCCGGCACCGGCAAGCATGGCCGCGAACGAGGTGGTCTGGACGCCGAAGTAGCCGAGGATGCCGAGCGCCAGCGCGATGTTCAACGCAACCGCGACGATCGAGCCCAGGTACTTGATCAGCGTCGGATCGACGTGATTGCGGTTCATCGCCGCGCGCATGACGGAGACGACCCGGCCGATCACCCAGCGTCCGATGAACCAGAAGGCGAGCGCCGCCAGGACCTTGAGCGCGAGGTCGAGAGCCGTCGTGCCGAGAAGCTGCTTGATCGATTCGATGTCCACCAGGATTCTCCGTGATGCTTGAGTCGGGGCCGTCAATGCCGGCGGCTCCGGGAGATCGAACCTGCTCCCGGGGCCGTCCGCGTAGTCTGCATGGCTGCTACCGCGCCGGGTAGATGGTCGCGCCTTCCTTGATCGTCTCGATGACCCGGATCTACTTGATTGCCATCGGCTCGACCTCGAGCGGGCTCGGCTCGCGGATCGCGAGGTCGGCGAGCTTGCCGGGCTCTAGCGACCCCTTCGAGTCCTGTTCGCCGTACTGCCCGGCAGCCGCGGATGGTAGTTCAAGATCGCCTTTTCGCGCTGCGCCGCTTCTCTTTCCACTGTTGGCGGCCGACCGCCGATGACTGCCGGCGCACTTCTGCCATGCGACGAATGCATGTCTGGATCTTTTGACGCGTCGATGGCAGTCTCCGCGCGCCAAGCGGTCCATGGCCGTTTGCCGAGCTGCACGGAGTGATCCGCGCGTCGATCCGCCGCCGTTCCCAAGGAGCCCGCATGAACATGATCCGCACCCTGAGTCTGGCGCTCGGCCTGTCAACTGCCATCGCCGGTGCCGCGACGCACGCCGCCGGCTCGCCGGAGCACTTCGACCCGCAAGGCCAGCCGCCCTCGACGTTCACGCTCGAACTGCGCAACGGTCTCAAGGCCACGCTGCCGTTCGCGGACAAGCGCGACTTCGACGAGGCGAACAAGGGCTTCATCGCCGCCCCGCCGTACAAGCAGATCATGGCCGACGCGGGCCACGTCGCCTGGGACATGGCGAGCTATCAGTGGCTGCTCACCGGGCAGGACTTCGCGACCATCCACCCGTCGCTGCAGCGGCAGGCCGTGCTCAACATGAACTACGGCCTCTACGAGGTGGTGCCCGGCCGCATCTACCAGGTGCGCGGCTTCGACCTCGCCAACGTCAGTTTCATCAAGGGCGACACGGGCTGGATCGTCTTCGACCCGCTCACCGCGAAGGAAACGGCGCGCGCGGCACTGGAACTCATCAACGAAAGGCTCGGCAAGCGACCGGTCGTGGGCGTCGTCTACTCGCACTCCCACGGCGATCACTTCGGCGGCGTGCGCGGCGTGGTGGACGAGGCCGACGTCCGGAGCGGCAAGGTGATGCTGATCGCGCCCGAGGGCTTCATGGAAGCGGCGATCTCCGAGAACGTGTTCGCCGGCAACGCGATGACGCGACGCCTGCAGTGGCAGTACGCGGTGCTGCTGCCGCGCGGGCCCTTTGGCCACGTCGACCAGGCGATCGGCAAGAACATCGCCAACGGCAGCGTCGGGCTGATCGCGCCGAACCGGATCATCAAGGACGACTTCGAGGAGATCACGCTCGACGGCGTGACGATGGTGTTCCAGAACACGCCGGACACCGAAGCGCCGGTCGAGATGAACACCTGGTTTCCGCAGTTCAAGGCATTCTGGGCGGCGGAGAACGTGACCGGCACGATCCACAACATCTACACGCTGCGCGGCGCCGCGGTTCGCAACGCCATCAACTGGTCGAAGCAGATCGACGTGTCGCTGCACAGGTTCGGCGGCGAGGCGGAGGTGATGTTCGCTTCGCACAGCTGGCCGCGCTGGGGCACGGCGCGCATCCAGGAGGTCCTGCGCACCCAGCGCGACGCCTACGCCAACCTCAACAACCAGACGCTGCACTACGTGAATCAGGGCGTGACGATCAACGAGATCCACAACGTGTACGAGGTGCCGAAGAGCCTGCAGCAGCAATGGGCCGCGCGCAGCTACCACGGCGACGTGAAGAACAACGTGCGCGGCGTCGTGAACCGTTTCATCGGCCATTTCGACGGCAACCCGGCCAACCTGATTCCGCTGTCCCCCTCGGAGTCGGCTCCGCTCTATGTCGAGATGATGGGCGGCTCGGCGAAGATCATCGCCAGGGGCGAGGAGCTGCTCGCACAGGGCAAGTACCTCCATGCCGCCGAGATCCTCAACCGCCTCGTGTTCGCCGAGCCGCGCAACCAGCCGGCACGCCGGATGCTCGCCAACGTCTACGAGCAGCTCGGCTACCAGGCCGAGAGCACCAGCGTGCGCAACACCTTCCTGCAAGGCGCCTTCGAGCTGCGCAACGGCCTGCCAGGCGGCCTGCCGCCGCGCTCCACCGGCCCGGACGTCGTGCGGGCGATGACCACCGGGCACTGGCTGGACTTCCTCGGCATCAGCATGGATCCGAAGAAGGCCGAGGGACTCAACTTCACGGTCAACCTGGTGACGCCCGACAACGGGGAGAAGTACATCGTCGAGCTCAGCAACGCGACCCTCACCAACATCGAGGGCTTCCAGGACCCGCAGGCGGACCTGACGATCACCGTGAACCGGGCGGACCTGAATCGGCTGATGATGGGCGTGGCGAGCTTCGACCAGCTCTCGCAGGAGGGCAAGGCGCGATTCGACGGCGACCGTTCAGTGATCGCGAAGCTGCGCGACCTCATGGTCACGTTTACGCCGGACTTCGAGATCCTGCCGGGCACGGCGCCGACGCAGCGCCAGGTGCCGCCCGGACGGCCGTTCTCACTCCCGGAGGTCAGCACATTGATTCACCCGGAGTGACAGCATGGCCAGGGTCGGCGTGCCGCTGCGGTTCCTGGACGACCGGGACAAACGTGCAGCGTCGCCACCGGCATTCGCAGCATGCCCGCTACGGCGTCGCTGCGGTGCCGGGATGCGGCCGGCCAATGCGCTGGCGCCGCCGCTGGACCCGTCGCTGGGACGACGTCAGGTTCGGCTCCGACGCCTGCCGGTCCGCCAAGGGTGGCCGTGGCTGAACTGCGCCACCTCGTCCTCGTGCTGGGCGACCAGCTCGACCTGGAGGCCACCGCGTTCGACGGCTTCGACGTCGCTCGCGACGCGGTGTGGATGGCCGAGGTGGCCGAGGAATCGACGCACGTCTGGTCGAGCAAGCCGCGCACCGTGATGTTCCTGGCCGCGATGCGCCACTTCGCACTGGCCCTGCGTGCAGCAGGCCGGTCCTTGCATTACGCCCGGCTGGACGACCCCGCCAGCCGCGACAGCCTGCAGGCGCAGTTGCGCGCCGACATCGAACGCCTTCACCCCACCGGTCTGGTGATGACCGCGCCCGGCGACTGGCGCGTGCTGCAGGCGATCAAGGCCGTGGCCCAGACGCACGGCCTGCCGCTGGACATCCGCGAGGACCGCCACTTCTTCTGCAGCGAGCGCGAATTCGCGGCCCATGCGCGCGGCCGCAAGTCGCTGCGCATGGAGTACTTCTACCGCGAGATGCGCAAGCGCCACGGCGTGCTGATGCGCGGCGACCAGCCCGAAGGCGGTGACGCGCGCTCAGGCGCTGGTGGGCCTGCAGCGTTTCATCGTCGAGCGCCTGCCCCTATTCGGTCGCTTCCAGGACGCGATGTGGCCCGGCGAGCCCTGGCTCTACCACGCGCACCTGGCGGCCGCGCTGAACCTGAAGCTGTTGAACCCGCGCGAGGTGGTGGACTCGGCCGTGGCCGCGTACCGCGCGGGCGCCGCGCCGCTGGCCAGCGTGGAAGGATTCGTGCGACAGATCCTCGGCTGGCGCGAGTATGTGCGCGGCATCTACTGGACCCGCATGCCCGGTTACGCCGAGCTCAACGCGCTCGATGCTCAGGAAGACCTCCCCGGCTGGTACTGGACCGGAGCCACGGACATGGCCTGCCTGCGCGATGCGATCGCACAGACGCTGGCGCACGGCTATGCGCACCACATCCAGCGCCTGATGGTCACCGGCCTGTTCGCGTTGATGCTTGGCGTGCAACCGCGGCAGGTGCACGCCTGGTACCTGGCGGTCTACGTCGATGCAGTCGAATGGGTGGAACTGCCCAACACGCTGGGCATGAGCCAGTACGCCGACGGCGGGCTGATGGCCAGCAAGCCTTACGTGGCCACCGGCAAGTACATCCAGCGCATGAGCCCGCACTGCCATGGCTGTCGCTACGATCCCGCGCAGCGCACGGCCGAGAATGCCTGCCCGTTCACCACGCTGTACTGGGACTTCCTGATGCGCCACGAGGCCGCGCTGGCAGCCAACCCGCGGATGGCGCTGCAGGTGAGAAACCTGGCGCGCCTGAGCGACGCGCAGAAGCAGGCGATCCGCGAACGCGCCGCGTCCATCCGACGCGGCGAGGTCGGGGCGGCAAACGCTGTCTGAGGCTTCAGCCCCGATGCTGGCCGCCGCCACCGGTCCGCAATCCTCCCGCCCGTCGTACGAGCCATTGACGCTGGCCCTTCTGTCGAGGGTCCGGCAAGCGACTCTCCGTCGGCTGTTGCGCAGGAATTGCCGGAACAGATCTCGTCGGCCTGGCCGAAGGGAGGCGCGCGAAGCAGGACGAACGAGGAGCGCCGCGGGGCAGGACCGAGCACGCCGCGACGGCGAGCTCAAGCCCGAGAAGCAGCAATGGACCGAGTGGGCCAGAGCGAAGGCAGACTGGCTCGATCCGTCCGTTCGACGAAGCGACCCGATCCGGGCTGCGCCAGCGCCCGAGGCTCCGAGTAACTGGCAATAAGGAAGGGCGGGCCGGTCACTTGACCTCTTCGAAATCGTCCAACACCCAGGAGCGATCGAAGAAGGGTTCCGTCGGGCCGTAAAGCCTGAAGTAGGAAAACCATGACTTGCCCGGCAGCGATTGCACCCAGTTGCTCTCCATGCCTTCCGGGGCCGTCGGCCCGACGTAAAGATCCACCGACCCGTCGGGGTTCTTCTTGAGATTCATGCGCGAGGATCGGTCGGCCTGCTGGGTCCGATTGTCGACAAGCGCGCGCGTGTCGGTGTCGTAGACAGTCATCGACCAGAAATTTGCGACCGGCGCGTCCTTCGCGACCCGGAGCCGGTACGTCTTGCTTCCATCGAGCCAGTTGCCCGCTTTGTCCTTGTAGGTGCCGAGATAAATCTGGCCCACCCCAGGCGTCGTCGTCACCATGCCCGCCGAGGTCGTCGTGGCCTCGTAGAACCAGGCCGCGCGTTCGTCGAGTTCATCGTAGTTCTCGGCGCGCTGGCTTGGGTCCAGCGCCAGTGCGAACTCCCACTGTCGCCCATCGACGTAGTGAGCGGCCGGAAACCGCTTTTCGAAGTCGTTGGCTTTCGCCATGGCCTCCCCGACGACAGCGCCTTCCGCCAGCAGCTTTGCCTGGCGTTCGTCGGGCTTGAACGGCTTTCCCTTCTCGATGCCAAGCGGCTTCAACATCGCCATGAAGAACCGGTCCCGCTCCTGGACAGGTTCGCGGTTGATGATGTCCGCAAGGCTCTGCCAATAGGCGAGGCCCCGCGGCTGTGTCTGGGACCACGGCTTGCCCTTGACGTCGACAAACCGGACTTTGGGGGGATTGTCCTTCTTGGCCAGTGGATAGATCTTCAATGCATCGAGAAGGGCCTGCACCTTGGCGGGATCGCGCTCCAGCGCACGAAAGCCCCAGAAGACGTTCGTGGTCGACGGACTGACGACATAGTAGCCGTCGGTGTCATCCACCTTCTGGCCAGGACCGACCAGCAGGTACTTTCCGCCCTTGCCCTTGTCCGGTCCGGTCTGGCCCATGTCGACCACGGGTCGTTGCCACATGTCATTGACGAAGCCGGCGACGGAGCCCTCCGGCATGTCGATGACGACCGGACCGGTCTCGGCGAGGTTGAAGAAGCTGATGACATAGGGCGTCGTGGCATTGGCCGTCAGGATGCCGCGCTTGCTCACGAAGTCGTCGTAGATGACGACGTCGCCCGACCGGGCGCCAAAGATTTCCTCGTGAGCTTTCTGCCACTGGGCCATGCCGACGATCGGCAGCGCCCAGAGGTATGCTTGCGCAGCCCGCTGGAAGTCCCGTTCGTCATAGAGCTTGTTGATCGTCGCGTCGGTCGGATAGCTGCCCTGAAATTCGAGGTTGCCGATTCGCGTCGAGACCGTGTCCGCGCGAACGACCGAAAAAGGCGCCGCACCGGCCGCGAGCGCTGCAAGAATGATCATCTGCGATTTCATCGGCATCCTCCTCCAAGGTCGCCAAAGCTAGTCGGCTGCGGTCGGCTGAGGCGCCTGCCACTCACCGGCCGCAAGCTTGCCCTCCGGCCCGTACATTCTGAGCACCATGAAGAATGGCCCCTGCGGCGGCGTAGGAAGCCAGTTGGACTCCTTGTCGCTCCCGGGGGATGCCGACTGCAGATAGATGTCGACCGAGCCGTCGGCGTTGGTCTTGAGCCCCTGCGTCCGGCTGCCGATGGCATAGCGCTCGATCGGGTTGTCGACGAGCAACCGATCCGGCAGGTTGTACATGGTCATCGACCAGAAGAACTTCACCGGCGGCACCTGGTCCTTGGAGAATCGCAGCACGTAGCGCTTGCCGCCGTCGAGCGGCTGCTTGTTCGCATCCACGCTGTAGGCCGTGTAGTAGGCCTCCTCCTTCGAGTTCCCGTAGATGCCGATGGCCGCGCCGACGGCCCGTCGCATCACGTAATCCGAGCCAAGGAACGCACGGGTGCCGAAGAGATCGACCGAACTGGTCGTCCTGGCGAGCTCGGCCTGAAGCTGGGCCGCCCCGTCCTTGATGCCGGCCTCGATCGCGGCGCGTGTCGCCGGTTCGACTGTTGCCGGATCAAAGGCTCGCCCAGGGCCAATGCCGATCCGGGCAAAGCGCTCCATCATGGCCTTCTCGCTGTCGACCACGGGGGCAAACCGCAGCAGGAAGTTCAAGTACTCGATGAAGCCTATGGAGTTGGCTCGAGCCTCGTCCCACGCCGGAAACAGGAACGTCGGCGCGGGTTGCGGAGGCTTTCCACCGGTGAACTCGCTCAGCGGCCGGATGCGATATTGCCGCTGCGTCGCAACCAGGCCGTCACGATCCGCCGGGCCCGACCAGCTTGTCCGCGTCAGGGTGCCGATGATGTCGGTCTCGGCGCGCAGCACTTTCGTGATGCCGGCCGGTGTCTCGCCCTTCCAGTTCGGGCCGACGAAGAGATAGTGACCCGCTGCGGTGCCGGTTGCCCGTGACCCGAGATAGGCGAAGTTGTGCGTGTACAGGTCGAACCACTGCTGGACGTAGTAACGGTCCGGCGACGCCGGAACGGACACCACCATCGGCTCGGTCCGCAGGTCGAGCCAGGCCCAGGAGTACGGCGTGTCGTTGCTGGGCGTGACGATGTCCTTGTCGGCCGGCGTGAAGCCACGCGAGTAGTGACGGAAGCGGTTGAAACCACCCGCATAGCCCGGGAACGAAGGGTCCGCTGCCTGCTGAAAGAGCGTCTTGTAGTTGTAGAGCATCGGATAGGCATACAGGTACGCCTCGGTCGCGATCTTTTTCGTCTCATCCATGGATACGGTCTCCCCATGCAAGGGTGTGGCCATCGAGGCTGCAAGCACGACGGCCGAGGTCGAAACGGCGAGATGAGCGAACATTCTCCGCATACTGTCCTCCCTCCAATGGCGGCATCGGCTTCGAATTGGCTCGACACGATCAACGCGCCTTCCGGGACGCATTCGCCCCGTCGCGAATCGACGCACACGAAGGAATCTGCTGCCGGCCGACTGTAGGAGACGCGGCCGGGATCAGGCTATGCAGAGCGTGCCAATCCGGTCATCCCGGCTTCGGGCCATGCGCGAGGCGCTGCTTCGCAAGCGTTTCGCTCGGGAACTCGCCGAAGAGATCGCGATACCGGCGGGCCATTCGGCCCAACTCGCTGATCCCCCATTGGTTGGCAATCAGCGCGACGGTGCAGGCCCGCTCCTCGTCGCTGGCGAGGTCGTGCCGGATGCGGTGCAACCGTAGACGCATGACGTGGAGTTGCGGCGTGTCGCCCAGGATCTCTGCAAAGGCTCGAAACAGAGTCCTGCGCGAAGTGAGGACGGCCTGCGCCAGTGTGTCAGGTGATATCGGCTCGGCAAGATGCTCCAGGATGTAGGCGCGTGCCCGCCGGACGATCATGGCGTGTGCATCTGTGCGGCCCGCCCGATTGCGTACCCTTGGGGCACGCCCGAGGTGAGCGATCAGCGCGCGGAGCAGTTCCGGGCCGATCCGGGTCCCGCGCATCGCGTCGCGACTGCCCGCGTGGATCCGCTCGAAGGCGTGGCGAATTCGCCTGAGCGTCGCGTTCGCGAGCGGCTGTGCGTGCAGCCCGGTGCCGCCGAGGAGCGGCCGGTCGAGGACGATCTCGTCGTCTGCCGCCAGTTGTTCCAGCCGCTCGAGCGATAGCGTTGCCGTCGCATAGAGCGAGCCTGGTGCGTAGAACGCGTCATGCTCATCGCCGCCGTGAAAGACACCGACAGCGCCGGAGGGGGTTTCCTCGAGCCAGTGACGGGTGCCGCGGCCCATCCGCAGGCCGACACCTACAGTGATCTGCTCGCTGGAGAGCGGTCCCCGCAGCGCGACTTGACCGTTGATCAGGCCGCTGCAGTAGAGGATCTCATCGCGTTGCGAAAACGCCAGGTTGCCCGAGAGAAAGCCTGTCGACATCTGCGTCGCGTCGAGACCGGCGCCATAGACCGCGTCGCGCAGGTCTTCGATGCGGGCAATCGGAACACTTGTCCATGCTGCGTCCATGTTGCGGGCGCTCGACTGACTTCACTCCCACTCGATCGTCGCCGGCGGCTTGCCGCTGATGTCGTAGACCACGCGCGAGACGCCCTTGACCTCGTTGACGATGCGGCGCGAGCAGACGTCGAGCAGCTCGTACGGCAGGTGCGCCCAGTGCGCGGTCATGAAGTCCACGGTCTCGACGGCGCGAAGCGCGATCACAGGCTCGTGGCGCCGGCCGTCGCCGGTCACGCCCACGCTCTTCACCGGCAGGAACACGGCGAACGCCTGGCTGGTCTTCTCGTACCAGCCGGCCTTGCGCAGCTCCTCGATGAAGATGTGAGTCGGCCAGCCGCAGCGTGTCGGCGGCCGCGCCGGGTGACCTCGCCGAGGATGCGCACGCCGAGCCCGGGGCCGGGGAACGGGTGGCGATGGACCATCTCGGCGGGCAGGCCGAGCTCGACGCCGATGCGCCGCACCTCGTCCTTGAACAGCTCGCGCAGCGGCTCGACGAGCCGCAGCTTCATGGTCTCGGGCAGGCCGCCGACGTTGTGGTGGCTCTTGATGACGTGGGCCTTGCCGGTCTTGCTGCCGGCCGACTCGATCACGTCGGGGTAGATGGTGCCCTGCGCCAGGAACTCGACCCCCTCGAGCCTGTGCGCCTCCTCGTCGAACACCTCGATGAACAGGCGGCCGATGATCTTGCGCTTGGCCTCGGGGTCGGCGACCCCCGCGAGCGCCGCGAAGAACCGGTCGGCGGCATCGACGCGGATCACGCGCACGCCCAGGTTGCGCGCGAACACGGCCATCACCTGGTCGCCCTCGTGGTGGCGCAGCAGCCCATGGTCCACGAACACGCAGGTGAGCTGGTCGCCGATCGCCCTGTGCAGCAGCGCCGCGACGACCGAGGAGTCCACGCCGCCCGAGAGTCCCAGCAGCACCTTGCCGGAGCCCACCTGCGCGCGGACGCGCGCGACGGCATCCTCGATGATGCTGCCGGGGTTCCAGCTCGAATCGCAGCCGCAGATGCCGTGCAGGAAGCGCTCGTAGATGCGCGTGCCCTGGCGGGTGTGCGTCACCTCGGGGTGGAACTGCAGCGCATAGAACCGGCGCGACTCGTCGGCCATGCCCGCGATCGGCAGGTCCGGAGTCGAGGCGCTGACGCTGAAGCCGGCCGGCAGTTTCACGACCCGGTCGCCGTGGCTCATCCAGACGTCGAGCAGGCCGTGGCCCTCGGGAGTGACGCGATCCTCGATGTCGCGCAGCAGCGTCGAGTGGCCGCGCGCACGCACCTCGGCGTAGCCGAACTCGTGCACGGCCCCGGGCTCGACGCGGCCGCCGAGCTGCGCGGCCATGGTCTGCATGCCGTAGCAGATGCCGAGCACCGGGACCCCGGCTTCGAACACGGCGGCCGGCGCCGCCGGTGCGCCGGCCTGCGTCACCGACTCCGGGCCGCCCGACAGGATGATCCCGCGCGCGCCGAACGAGCGTACCGCCTCGTCCCCGGCATCCCAGGGATGGATCTCGCAGTAGACGCCCAGTTCCCTGACCCGGCGCGCGATGAGCTGCGTGTACTGCGAGCCGAAGTCGAGGATCAGGATGCGGTGGGCGTGGATGTCCGGCGGCCGCACCGCCACGGGTTCAGCTGACACGGTAGTTCGGCGCTTCCTTGGTGATCGTCACATCGTGGACGTGGCTCTCGCGCATCCCGGCACCGGTGATGCGCACGAACTGCGGCCGGGTGCGCATCTCGTCGATGCTGCCGCTGCCGGTGTAGCCCATCGCCGCACGCAGCCCTCCGGTGAGCTGGTGCAGGATCGCGACGATGCTGCCCTTGTAGGGCACGCGCCCCTCGACGCCCTCGGGCACGAGCTTCTCGAGCTCGGCGGTAGTGTCCTGGAAGTAGCGGTCGCGCGAGCCGTGCGCCTGGGACATCGCGCCCAGCGACCCCATGCCCCGGTACGACTTGTACGAGGCGCCCTGGTAGAGCTCGACCTCGCCGGGCGACTCCTCGGTGCCCGCGAACAGGCTGCCGATCATCACGCAGTAGGCACCCGCGACGATGGCCTTGGCGACGTCGCCGGAGAAGCGGATGCCGCCGTCGGCAATCAGCGGCACGCCGTGCGGGGCGAGCGCGGCGGCGACGTTGGCGACCGCCGAGATCTGCGGCACGCCCACGCCCGCCACGACCCGCGTCGTGCAGATCGAGCCCGGGCCGATGCCCACCTTCACAGCGTCGGCGCCCGCGTCCACCAGCGCCATCGCGGCCTCGGCCGTGACGATGTTGCCGGCAATCACCTGCTGGGCGGGCCACTTGGCCTTGATGCGCCGAACCGTCTCGATCACACCGCGCGAGTGGCCATGCGCCGTGTCCACCACGATCACGTCCACGCCCGCCTCGCGCAGTGCGGCGGCTCGCTCGAGCGTGTCCGCGCTGGTGCCGATCGCAGCGCCCACGCGCAGCGCGCCGCGCTCGTCCTTGCAGGCGCGCGGGAACTCGGTCGCCTTCTGGAAATCCTTGACCGTGATCATGCCCTTGAGCGCGTAGTCCTCGCCGACGACCAGCACCTTCTCGATGCGGTGCTTGTGCAGCAGGCCGAGCACCTCGTCCTTGGGCGCACCCTCGCGCACCGTGATGAGCCGCTCGCGTGGCGTCATCACCGCGGAGACCGGCGAGTCGAAGCGCGTCTCGAAGCGCAGGTCGCGGTGCGTGACGATGCCCACCGCCCTGCCGTCGCGCACCACCGGCACGCCGGAAATGTTCTTCGAGCGCGTGAGCTCGAGCACCTCGCGGATGGTGGCCTCGGGCCGCACCGTGATCGGGTCGTGGATGATGCCGCTCTCGAACCGCTTGACGCGCGTCACCTCGCGCGCCTGCGACTCGACCGTCATGTTCTTGTGGACGATGCCGATGCCGCCTTCCTGGGCGATCGAGATCGCGAGGCGGTGCTCGGTGACCGTATCCATCGCGGCGGAGACGACCGGCAGGTTGAGGCGGATGCCACGGGTGAGCTGCGTGCCGAGGCCGACCTCGTGCGGCAGCACCTGCGAATAGGCAGGCACGAGCAGGACGTCGTCGAAGGTGAGGGCTTCCTCGAGGATGCGGAGCATGGGCCGTCCCGTCGGGTAAAAGGAAGCGCGCAATTGTACCCGGCGGGGACGTCCGGGGGAAACGGCCGGCGCGGCCCTGCGGCCGCGGCGAGTCCGCTACACTCGCCGCCGCCATGAACGATCCCCGGCTCGAAGACTGGCCCGAAAGGGATCCTCTCGCCCCCGCTGCGCCCGCGGAGGTCTTCAGCGTCAGCCGCCTGAACCGCGAGGCACGCGTGCTGCTCGAGCGGGGCCTGGGCTCGCTGTGGCTCGAGGGAGAGGTTTCGAACCTGTCCCGCCCGGGCTCGGGCCACTGGTACTTCTCGCTCAAGGACGAGGCCGCGCAGGTGCGCTGCGCGATGTTCCGCCAGCGCAACCTGATGGTGCGCTTCCCGGTGCGCGACGGCGCGCGCGTGCTGGCCCGCGGCCGGGTGAGCCTCTACGAGCCGCGCGGCGAGTTCCAGATCGTGATCGACCATCTCGAGGAAGCCGGCGAGGGGCTGCTGCGCCGCCGCTTCGAGGAACTGAAGCAGCGGCTCGCCGCCGAGGGCCTGTTCGACGCGCGGCACAAGCAGCCGCTGCCGGCGCTGCCGCGGCGCATCGGCGTGATCACCTCCCCCACCGGGGCCGCGATCCGCGACATCCTGCACGTCCTCGCGCGACGCTTCCCGGCGATTCCCGTGCTGATCTACCCGGTCGCGGTGCAGGGCGCGCCGCTCCGCGCGAGATCGCGCAGGCGCTCGGCCTCGCCTCCCGGCGTCGCGACTGCGACGTGCTGATCGTGGCGCGCGGCGGCGGCTCGCTCGAGGACCTCTGGGCCTTCAACGACGAGGCGGTGGCGCGCGCGATCTTCGCCTGCCCGATCCCGATCGTGAGCGGCGTCGGCCACGAGGTCGACGTGACGATCGCGGACTTCGTCGCGGACGAACGTGCGCCCACGCCGTCGGCCGCGGCAGAGCGCGTCGTCCCCGACCGGGCCGAGTGGCTGCGGAGCATCGAGGCGACGGCGCGCCGCCTGGCGCACGCCATGCGGCGCCGGCTGGGCGATGCGGGCCAGGCGCGGCTGGCGCTGGAGCGGCGCCTCGCACGCGTCCACCCGGGCGCCGTGCTGCGCCAGCACGCGCAGCGGCTCGACGAACTCGACGCGCGGCTGCGTCTCGCGATGCGGAGGCGGCTGCAGCGTGACGCGGCCCGCCACCGGACTGCGCAGGCCCTGCTGCTGCGCGCCTCGCCGCTGCTGCGCGTCGGCGCGCTGCGGCTGCGGCTCGAGGCCGCGACAAGCCGCTTGTCGGTCGCCGCACGCGGTCGGGTCGGCGAGGGACGGCGCCGCATGGAACTCGCGCTGCGCACGCTGCACGCCGTCAGTCCGCTCGCGACGCTGGAGCGCGGCTACGCCATCGTCGCTGACTCCGGTGGCCACGTGCTGCGCGATGCCCACGCGTTGCGACCAGGCGAGCGCGTCACTGCGCGCCTCGCGCGAGGCGGATTCACGGCCGAGGTGATCGAACGGCTGCCTGATGCGCCCGGCCCGGGAGAGCCGCCATGAGGCAGCGGCCGAACGTGCGGCGCGCGGTGGTGCGGCGCCGTGTTCCGGGCGCAGCTGCGGTACTGCTGGCGTGGTGCGCGGCAGCGCTCGCGACGGAGAGCGGCGCACCCGGGCCGACGGCCACGCTGCCGCGCGAGAGTCGCGTACCGGGCGGCGTGGCGATCCTGCCGCTCGAGACCGACGCGCCCGATGGGGGCACGGTCGTCTTCAACGACCACCGGGCTGCGGTGCTGCGCACCGACGCCGGGTGGATCGCGATCGTCGGCATCCCGCTCGATGCGAAGGCCGGCGCGCAGATCGCGCAATGGCAGCCGGCCGACGGGGCCGCGCCACAGCCGCTCGAGTTCATCGTGACCGCCAAGCAGTACGAGGAGCAGCGCCTCAAGGTGAGCAACCAGCGCCACGTCGATCCCTCGAAAGAGGACCTGGCGCGCATCGAGCGCGAGCGCAAACGCATCGACGCCGCGCTCGGCACCTACACCGCCGATCGGACGCCGGAGTTCCAGCTGTCGCCACCGGTGGCCGGGCGGCGCTCGAGCAGCTTCGGCCTGCGCCGCTTCTTCAACGACCAGCCCCGCAATCCGCACAGCGGCATGGACATCGCCGCGCCGACCGGCACGCCGGTGCTCAGCCCCGCGCCGGGCCGCGTGCTCGACGCGGGCGACTTCTTCTTCAACGGCAACACGGTGTTCGTCGACCACGGCCAGGGGCTCGTCACGATGTACTGCCACCTGAGCCGCATCGACGTGAAGCCGGGGCAGGACGTCGCGGCGGGCGCGAAGCTCGGCCTGGTGGGCGCCACGGGCCGCGTCACGGGTCCGCACCTGCACTGGGGGGTGGCCCTCAACCGCGCGCTGGTGGACCCGGCGCTGTTCCTGCCGGAGGCGGCGCGGTAGCTGGATCCAATTCGATAGACTACTGTTTCGATCGTGCGCTCGATCTCGGACCGCGGCACCTGCTCGGCCACATCGAGTTCGGCCACATCGAGTTCCGCTGCCGCCCCACCCCGACAGTTACGGAGAAATGTCGACATGAGAAAGCCTGGAATTGCCGCCGCCGCGGTTGTTGTCATGACTTTGGGAGCCTGGACCCAGTCGACCCACGCGGACACGGCCGATGCGACGTGCGAGGTCCGTAAGGAAGGCGAAGCGAAGCAGGGCGCGTCCGGTCCGTGCACGTTCTCGCAGCGCCAAGGTTACATCGACCTCGACCTCCGCAACGGCGACAGGTACAGCTTGAGTCCCGGTAACAAAGCCGACCATTACAAGGACCAGAAAGGCAACAAGGTCGTGCGCACGCGATCGGGCGGCAGCAGCGAGGAGTTCAAGTGGGAAGGCGGCAAGAAGATCATCGTCACCTTCGTCGCGGGTCGTACCGCCAGCAACCCTGCGCCGGCTGCCTACAAGTCCGGTGAGACGGCGCCCGACCTCGCGGACCTCGTGGGCGCGAAGGGTGGGCAGGCCGAGGGGGAACTGGAACGACGCGGCTACGCGTACGCCAAGGGATCCACGTCGGGCGACTCGAAGTACAGTTCCTGGTACAACCAGTCGACGGGACAGTGCGTGATGATCCGTACGGCGGATGGCCGCTACCAGTCGATCGTGCAGGCCCCTCCTGGCGATTGCGGCCACTGATGCGGTGATGAACGGAGGCCGGTCACCCGGCCTCCACCCGCACAGCGAACTCTGGTCCGCTCGCGAGGCCGAAGATCGCACCGGCCGCGAACGATTGCCGCGCGACTGTGCTCGTCCCGCCTCGGCATCCTCGGCAAGCTCTCGGTCACGGTCGACGGGGCGCACGGCCGGCGGGTCCGTGCCTGGCTTGACCGTTCGGGCATGAACCGCCTCACCGGCGTTCAGCTGTTCGCCCGCATCGTCGAGCCGCTGGGTCGATCACCGACACAGACGCTTCCACCCTGTGGTTGATCCCGTCATCAGTTGACCGGACACTACGTAGCAGTTCGCCGGACGGGGCTCGTCCTGGTTTCGTCGGTCGACCCACTCTTGGGGCAGGGAGCACCGCGGGTTGCCATGACTGCAGCGGCCAACGGGACGATGCGATACCGAATCGACGATCTGATCGTCGATACCGGTCGCTGCTGCGTCGAGCGGGACGGCGTCGAGATCCCGCTGCCGCGATTGTCCTACGAACTGCTGCTCGCACTGGTGCAGGCCGCGCCCAATCTCGTCGTGATCGACGAGTTGAACGCGAAGGTCTGGCCGGGCGTCGTCGTCAGCCCGGAGACCATCAGCCAGCGCATCAAGCTGCTGCGGGCCGCGCTCGGGGATCCGGCGGCGACGCCCCGCTATGTGGGCACCGTGCGCGGTCGCGGCTACCGGTTGCTGGTGCCCGTCGAGGTCCTGTCGGCGTTGCTCCCGGATGATGCGACCTCATCTGATGCGACCTTACCCGCTTCAACCTCATCCGCGGCAACGCGTGCGAGGCCGATCCGGCCGTCGATGCGCTGGGCCGGACTGGCGGTTGCGGTCGTTCTCGCGGCAGCGCTGGCGTGGTTCGCAACGCATGATGACGGGTCGCCGGCCTCGGCACCGCGGGCACGCGGCGCGGCGCGGGTCGATCCGTCGATCGCCGTCCTGCCGCTCGTCAATCGCAGTCCGCGGCCCGAGGACGCGGTGTTCGCCGAAGGAGTCCACGACGACATCCTGATCCGCCTCGCCCAGGTCGGCGGCATCCGGGTCATCGCGCGGACCTCGGTCGAACGCTTCCGGGCGACCGCGCTCGACATTCGCGAGATCGGCGAGCGTCTCGACGTCGCGACCGTGCTCGAAGGGAGCGTGCAGCGCGAAGGGGATCGTGTGCGCGTCAATCTGCAGCTGATCGACGCAGCGAACGGCGCGCACCTGTGGGCCAGGAACTACGACCGTGAGCTGACCGCGGGCAACCTCTTCGCGCTGCAGAGCGAGGTCGCGGAGTCGGTCGCGCTCGAACTGCGGCCGATGCTCGACTCGGTCGAGCAGGCCCGGTTGCGGGTCGCGCCGACCGCCAGCATCGAGGCCTGGCAGGACTATCAGGCCGGGCGGCGCCTGCTGGCAGGTGGGCGCAGCTCCGCGGGGCCCGAGGCTCAGTTGCTGTTCGAACGTGCGATCGCGCGCGACCCGGGCTTCGCGCTTGCGCATGCCGGTCGCGCGGACGCGCTCGCGCTCCGAGCGAGCGACCGCGACCGCGACCGCACGAATCCGGCATTGATCGCGGACGCGATGGCCAGCATCGAGCGCGCCTTGCAGCTTGCGCCCGACGACGCCGCGGTGCTGACCGTATCTGCGGCGATCGCCGGCGACCGCGGCGACGTCGTGCGCGCCGAACGCGAGTTCCAGCGCGCACTCGAGCTGAGCCCGAGCAACTCGCAGGCCGCGAGCAACTACGGAAGCCTGCTCGCCGGGCTCGGACGTCCGCGCGAGGCCTTGCGCCAGCTCGAGGCCGCCGCGCGGCTCGATCCGTACTCGATCGAGACCCTGATTACGCTCGGTGGGGTCCTGCAGGACGTCGGTCGCCCGGACGACGGCCTGAAGAGTCTGCTGCGCGTCCTCGAGATCGACCCTGCGCGAGCCGATGTGCACGTCTTTATTGGCGTGCTGTTCGCGCGTAGCTACGGTCGGATCGACCTTGGCCTGCCCTGGCTCGAGCGTGCGGCGTCGCTGGACCCCGGCAATGAGCCCGCGTTGCGCTGGTTGATGACCCTGAACTGGGATCTCGGCCGTCTCGATGAAGCGCGCCGTTGGCGACTCGAGCGGCAACGCAGGTTCGACGGCAGGATCGACGGCTGGACCCTCCTGGTTGCGGACGCAGAGGCGGACCCGGCTGCCGCCGCCGAACTCGCGCGGCAGGCGCTCGACGTCGATCCGCACGATGAAGTGGCCCTTGCGCTGCTCGTTGACGCCGACCTCGCGGCACGACGCCCGGAGCAGGCGCGCCGGCGATACGAGCGAGCCCATCCGGAGTGGGCTGGCGCGACTGCATTGGATCTTCACAAAGGTCCACTCCACGTCGTCCTCGGTTACGCCGAGACGCTGCGGCAGACCGGCGACCCGGCACGCGCCGAACTCTTCGCAGCGGCAGTGGAGCGATCCGTACGCGAACTGCCGCGACTGAGTCCCAACGGTTATTACCTGGCCGATGTCGGCGCCCACGCCGTCCGAAATGACAAGGACGCGGCGCTTGACGCGCTCGAGGCCGCGGAGCGCGAGGGTTGGCGCGGGCCAGGCTGGCGCTACGCGCGCGACCGCGCCCCGGCGCTCAGCACCATTCGCGGCCTGCCGCGCTTTGATGCCGTATTCCAACGCATCGAGCGCGACATGGACGTGCAGCGCCGCCGCCTCGAGGCCCGCGCACCCGGCGAGCCACTGCCGACCCGCCCGCCCTGATTACCAGCGTATCGAACGCCGGGCCGCAGCGCACATCGGCGCTGCGGCCCGGCATCCATGCCCGCTTACTTCTTGCCGACCGGCTTGAAGTAGTTGTGCACCACCCACTTTGCCGTGCGGCGACCGAGCGTGCCGCCATCGTCGTTCGCAAAGCGGAAATGCATTCCGCCCCAGACGCGGGCGTCCTTGATCTCGCGGACCATCTCGTGCACCGATGCGTAGGAGCGCGTGGTTCCGGTGACCGGACTGCTCCAGGTGAAGGCGACCTTCGGAGTCTTGTAGTAGAACCTGAGCACTTCGGCCACCGCCCCGGCGAGGCAGGTGTGACCCGAGGGATACTCAGGGTGATTCGGCGTTGCGAGGAACGGGGCCCACGCTCCATCGGCTGTCGTGGCCGGATTGCCATCGGCGTCGGCGCCCGGAATCGCGGTCCGCGGCCGCCATGCGTCGAAGTAGTACTTCGAGTCGAAGCAGCCGAGGATCGCATCCGCCATCGACGCCTGCAGCATCGCCGCGAGACGCGCGTTCTCGAGCACCGAAGGCTGGTTCATGAACCCCCGCGTGCTCCGCGACCAGAACAGGTTCGGGTTGTCGGTGTGGAAGCGCGCCGCTTCCTGCTGGTCGGCAGTCAGTTTCGCGCCGCCGGCAACACCGAGCTTCTTGACCTCGTCAAAATCCTGGGCGTAAGTCGCACTCGTCAGGTCCGGCGGTCCGTCGGCGCGAAACTGCTGGACACTGCTCAACGTGAAGGGCCGCATGTACGGTCCGAAGTGCAGGACCGGGTTGCCGGGTGCGGCCGGTACGAAGTCCCCGACTGCACCTCCTGGGACGTAGTTCTCGAGGGTGGCGCGACCGTCGCCGGAGCGTTCGACGAGCAACTTCTGGCCGACCTCGACGCCGAGGGTGATGCCCTTGTTGGCCGCCTCGTCGGCACCGGCGCCGGGCTGGTACGGCGCGCAGTCGGCCGCGTACTGCGGCGCACGATTGGGAAACAGCCCCTGGAGCACGACGCAAGCGGCAGCGCCGGCCGCGGCAGACGAGCTGGCACCTGCGGCAGGGCTGGCGGGCGTCACTGCGTATGGCGTGTACTTGCCTTCGATCGCCACCACCGCGTCGTACATTGCCAGGTGCATGGTCGCCAGGTCGACCCACGAGACGGTGCGCTTTTCCTCGTCGGTGACTGCCGGGTAGGGTGCCGGAATGCCGGTCGGGGTCGCCGTCCGGGCCCCGATTGCATTGAAATCCGCGATCACGTCGGCCCTCGCCGCGCCGGCGGTGGCGAGGAGCGACGTCACCACGATCGCCAAGGCCGGGGTGCCAGCCTGACCGAAGTCGGTCATGCGCAAAACATTTCTAGCAATTGATTTCACGAGCATTCTCCCCTGGATCGTGTAAGTGGACCGTGTCGGGCAATCGCCCCGGCCTACCGTAGAGAACGGACACCCCCGTTGCATGAAGGGCGCGCGAAGAATCGTGAAGAGTTGGTGCAGGCGCGCTTGGTGGCGGTCATCGGCGCACCGTCGGCGATTCGCACGAGGACACCGCGGGAAAGGACACCGCAGACCCGGCAACGGGGCCTGTCCTTCTCGGAGTGACGGGTCGGCCCGTTGCCGGGTGACCGGGCTCGATTTACGGCGCAGCGCCTGGTTCGACGACGACGACCGTCAGTTGATCTGCTTCAGCTGGCCCGTGCGGAGGCCGGCCTCCCCTCGCCCGTCCGTTCCGTCAACTGCTGCAGCACGGCGCGGGTCCAGCGTCGTCGCCACGAAGAAGGCCGTGTGAACTTCCTGTCCGCAAGACTGATCAGCAGCTCGGAGCCACGGAGGCGCACGACCCCCTGCCGGCCGCAGCCCCGCCGTTCAAGCGCCGAACCGGACCGTCGCCAGGAACCCGCCGATCGCCGGCTCGAAGCGCTGCAGGTCCGCCAGGAACGCATCGTGGCCCTGCAGCGACGGGAAGGCGTGGAATTCCACGGTGCGTCCCGGCGCGTGCAGCAGCTCGGCGAGCTCGCGCTGCTGCTCGATCGGGAACAGCATGTCGGTCTCCACGCCGAGCACGAGCGCGCTCTTGAGACGGAACCTCGCGATGGCGTCGGACAGCGAGCCCGCGCCGTGGTCGGCGAGGTCGAACTGGTCCATGGCGCGCGACAGGTACAGGTACGCGTTGGCATCGAAGGCGTCCGCGAAGCGCTGCGCCTGGTGCTCGAGGTAGGCCTCCACCTCGAACTGCGGCCGGAAATCGCCCGACAGGCCCGCGGTCTCTGGCACGCGGCGGCGGCCGAAGCGCTCGTCCCACTCGGCCGCCGAGCGGTAGGTGATCGTGCCGAGCTTGCGCGCCAGCCGCAGGCCGAGCCGCGGCCCGCGTCCCGGCTCGTAGTTGCCGCCCCGCCACGCCGGGTCGCTGCGCACCATCTCCCGTTGCAGCGAGCGCAGCGCGATCGCAAAGGGCGTGGCTCGCGCCGCCCCCGAGATCGTCACCAGGTGGTCGACCTCGTCCGGAAACAGCGCACAGTAGGCGAGCACGGTCATGCCGCCGAGCGAGGGCCCGACAACCGCGGCGACGCGTGCGATACCGAGCGTGCGCAGCGCCTCGCGGCCCGCGCGCGCGATGTCCTCGACCGCGATCTCCGGAAAGCCGATGCCGTACGGCCGCCCGGTGCGCGGGTCGGGCGAGGCCGGTCCCGAGGAGCCGAACGGGCTGCCGAGCGAGTTGACGCACACGACGAAGAACCGCCGCGTGTCGATCGGCTTGCCCGCACCGATCATCGACTCCCACCAGCCCGACGTCGGGTCGTCGGCGGAGGACGCGGCGTGCGCCGGCGGCGACAGGCCGGTGAACAGCAGCACCGTGTTGTCGCGGGCCGCGTTCAGCCGGCCCCAGCACTCGTAGGCCACCACCGGCTGGTCGACCACGCCACCGCGGTGCAGGCGCAGCGGCCCGCCCAGTCGCGCGAGGCGTCGCGCCGGAAACTGGCGGGCGGCAGAACGTGGAGTAAGCGCCAGTGTCATGGCCATGGTTCCCAAGTCTAGGCCGCACCCCGCAACGCACGAGACTCAGCGGGCAGCGGCTCAGAAGTGGCGGTTATGAGGACGGTTCGCGCCGCGGAAGCCGGACCGTTGCCTACTTGCGTCCCTTGACCTTGCGGATCAGCCGCCGGCGCTTGCGCACCTGCCGCGGCGTGAGCTCGTTGCGCCGGCCGGCGAACGGGTTGTCGTCGGTGCGGAACTCGATGCGCATCGGCGTGCCGCGCAGCCGGAACGTCTCCCGGAACTGGTTCTCGAGGTAGCGTCGGTAGGCGGCCGGCACGTGCTGCGTCTGGTTGCCGTGGATCACGACCACCGGCGGGTTGCGGCCGCCCTGGTGCGCGTAGCGCAGCTTGATGCGGCGGCCCCGCACCAGTGGCGGCTGGTGGGCGACGATCGCCTGCTCGAGGGCACGCGTGAGCTCCTTGGTCGGCAGCTCGCGCATCGCCGCATCGTAGGCCGATCGCACTGCGGCCAGCAGGTCGCCGACCGCGGTGCCGTGGCGCGCCGAGATGAACAGCACCGGCGCGAAGGACAGGAACGGCAGGCGCAGGCCCAGGCCGTCGCGGATCGCCTCGCGCTGGTCGGGGGCGATCCCATCCCACTTGTTGACGGCCACCACCAGCGCCCGGCCCCGCTCCGCGACCAGACCGAGCAGGCTCGCATCCTGCTCGGCCACCGACTCGTGCGCATCGAGCACGCCCACCACCACGTGCGCATCCTCGATCGCCTGCAGCGTCTTCACGATGCTGAACTTCTCGACCGCCTCGCTGACGCGCGCGCGCCGCCGCACGCCCGCGGTATCGATCAGAGTGTAGCGCTCGCCGTCGCGCTCGAAGGGCACGTACACCGCATCACGCGTGGTGCCGGGTTCGTCGAAGGTGAGCAGGCGCTCCTCGCCTAGCAGCCGGTTGATCAGCGTGGACTTCCCGACATTCGGACGCCCGACCACCGCCACGCGGATGCCGTCGCGCTCGGCGGATTCGGCGGGCGCCTCAGGGACCGGGAGCCCGTCGAGCGCCAGCTCCATCAGCGTGGAGAGCCCCTCGCAGTGCGCCGCGGCGATCGCCACCGGCGCGCCGAATCCAAGCTGGTGGAAGTCCGCGCCGGCGATGTCGGGGTCGAGGCCCTCGGCCTTGTTCGCCACCACCAACACGGGCCGGCCGCTGCGCCGCAGGATGCCCGCGACGTGCAGGTCCTCCGGCGTGCAGCCAGCGCGCGCGTCGACGAGGAACAGCACGCGGTCGGCCTCCGCCACCGCCTTGAACGTCTGCTCGGCCATCAGCCGCTCGACGCCGGCCGCCGTCTCGACGAGGCCGCCGGTGTCCACGACCACGCAGCGCCGCGCGCCGACGTTCGCGTAGCCGTACTTGCGATCGCGGGTGAGTCCCGGCAGGTCGGCGACCAGTGCGTCGCGCGTGCGGGTGAGCGCGTTGAACAGCGTGGACTTGCCGACGTTGGGTCGCCCGACCAGCGCGATGACGGGAATCACGGTCAGCCGCCCGCCGCGGCCCCGCTGCGGAAAGCGGTGATCTTGCCGCCGTCGTCGATCACGACCACGCGGTCGCCGATGACCAGCGGTGCGACGGAGATGCGCGTGCCGCCGGCGCGCTCGCGCGCCACGAACAGGCCGGTGGTGCGGTCCATCCAGTGCAGGTAGCCGTCGAAGTCGCCGACCACGACCGAGTCGCCGACCACGGCCACCGCACCGAGCCCGCGCCGCCTGAGGCCCTGCTGCTGCCAGACCACGCTGCCGTCGCGGCGCTGCAGCGCGACGACGTCGCCGTCGGAGGTCGCGGCGTAGAGCTGGTCGCCGTCGATGCCGAGGCCGCGGTAGCTCGAGAGGTCGCGCGCCCACCAGATCTGCCCGGAGTCGAGTGCGAGCATCGCCACGCGGCCCTGGTAGCCGACGGCGTAGACGTCGCCGCCGGAGACGCGCACCGCGGCGTCCACGTCCGCGAGGCGCTCGAGTTCCGAGCGCCCGCGCGGCGAACTCACCTGTGCCTGCCAGAGCATCTCGCCGCCCGCGAGCCCGACCGCCATGACCTTGCCGGAGTCGAAGCCGCAGATCACTGCCTCGCCCGCCAGCACCGGTGACGACGTACCGCGCAGCGAAAGACGCGGCACGAGGTCCTCGACCGACCACAGTTCCTTGCCGTCGGCGCCCGCCAGCGCGCGCAGTCGCCCGTCCACGGTGCGCACCACCACGCGATCGCCGGCCACCAGCGGCGCGGCGAGCACTTCGCCGCTCAGTTGCACCCGCCAGCGCTGCGCGCCGGTCGCGGCGTCGAGCGCGACGAGCACCCCGCCGTTGGTACCCACCACCACGAGCCCACCGCCCGCACCCGGACCCGCCGACAGCTCGAGCTCGGTGTCCGTGCGCCAGCGCGTGTCGCCGCTGACAGGGTCGATGGCGCGCACCTCGCCGCCGCGCGCCGCCGCGAACAGCGTGCCGCCGTCGGTGGCCAGATCGAGCGCGAGGCGCAGCTTCTCGCCGCCGCCGCCGACGCTCGTCGACCAGACCCGGTCCACCGCCAGCGTGGGCTTGATGTCCACGAGTTCCGCAGGAGGCTCGGCCTCCTTGTCCTTGTCGCACGCGGCCAGCATTGCCAGCGCCACGACCATGGCCAGCGCGCGCGTGAAGGTCATCGAGAAGGTGCCTGCGTGGACGGGACCGCCGTCGCCGGCGTAGGGGGCGTGGCCGCAGGCGCCGTGGATGCCTCGGGAGCCTTCGCGGGCACCGCTGCGACAGGCAGGGCGTCGCGCTTGAGCTCGAGGTAGTTGCGGTCGAGACCGCTCGCCTCGTCCGCCGCCTTGAGCGCGGCGTCGTACTCGCCGCGCGCCGCGGCCGCGTCGCCCTTCGCGGCGTAGGCATCGCCTCGAATCTCGTGGACCAGCGGTGCGAAGGCGCCCGCGGCAGAGGGCTCGAGCAGCGCCAGCGCCTCGTCGAGCTTGGCCTGCTCGATGAGCACGCGCGCCAGCCGCGTGCGCGCGATCAGGCGCAGCTCCGGATCCTTGGATCGGTCGGACACGCCGCGCAGCAGCACCGCCGCTCCGTCGAGGTCGCGCCGTTCGATGGCGGCCCGCGCCAGCGCGAGGTCGGCCTGGTCGGCGTAGGGCGAATCCGGCCGACGCTCACGCAGCGTCTTCGCCTGGCTGGCGGCCGAGTCGCGGTCGTTGCGGCCGAGCGCCTCGACCACGGCGATGTAGCCGGCCTCGTCGGCCTCCGCCGACTGCACCTGGTGTCGCTGCCAGTACTGCCAGCCGGCGAGCAGCGCGAGACCAAGGGCGACGCCGCCGATGATCCACGCCCAGTTCTCGCTCCACCAGCGGCGCAGCTGTTCTTCGCGTTCAATGTCTGAGAGATCTTCCACGTCTGCTGACTCCTGGCTGCCGGCGCGCCTGCGCCGGCTGTTCAATCCTGGCCGCGACCCGGCGCCGCCACCGTGCGCGCCAACCGGGCAGGCAATTCGTCGAGCGGCACCTGGCTCTGCCCGGCGTCCTCGCGCAACGGCTTGAGCGTCGCCACGCGTCGTGCAACCTCGTCCTCGCCGAGGATCACGGCATAACGCGCGCCGCTGCGGTCCGCGCGCTTCAATTGCGACTTGAAGCTGCCGCCGCCGCAGTTGGTCTCGACGCGCAGGCCCGGCAGCGCGTCGCGCAGTGTCTCGGCGAGCCCGATGCCGAGGCGCTCGGCGGCCGCGCCGGCGAGCGCAATGTAGACGTCCACCGCGGGATCGGCCGCCGAGCGGCCCTGCAGGCGCAGCAGCTCCACGATGCGTTCCTCGCCGAGCGCCCAGCCGATCGCCGGTACCGGATCGCCGCCGAGCTGTGCGACGAGGCCGTCGTAGCGGCCGCCGGAGCATACCGCGTCCTGCGCGCCGAGGTCGCCGGTGATCCACTCGAACACCGTGCGCGAGTAGTAGTCGAGGCCGCGCACCAGACGCGGGTTCACGGTGTAGGCCACGCCCGCGTCGTCGAGTCGCGCGCGCAGCCCCGCGAAGTGCTCGGCCGAGGCGTCGTCGAGGTGGTCGGTGATGAGCGGCGCACCGGCCACGATCTCGCGCATCGCGGGGTTCTTGCTGTCGAGGATGCGCAGCGGATTGCCGCCGAGGCGGCGCCGGCTGTCCTCGTCGAGCGCGTGCTCGTGGCGGCGGAAGTGCTCGACGAGGCGCTCGCGGTAGCCGACGCGCGACTCCGGCGTGCCGAGCGAATTGAGGTTGAGCGCGAGCCCGCCGAGGCCGAGCCGCCGCCACAGCCGCGCCGACATCAGGATCAGCTCGGCATCCACGTCCGGGCCTTCGTAGCCCAGCGCCTCGACGTCGATCTGGTGGAACTGCCGGTAGCGGCCCTTCTGCGGGCGCTCGTAGCGGAACATCGGCCCCGTGCACCAGAGCTTCTGGCGCTGGTTGTGCAGCAGGCCGTTCGTGAGGCACGCGCGCACGATGCCGGCGGTGGCCTCGGGGCGCAGCGTGAGGGAGTCGCCGCCGCGGTCGATGAAGGTGTACATCTCCTTCTCGACAATGTCGGTGAACTCGCCGATCGACCGCTTGAAGAGCTCCGTGCGCTCGAGCACCGGCAGGCGGATCTCGCGGTAGCCGTATTCAGCGAACGTATCTCGCGCGGCCTGCTCCAGCGCCTGCCACGCGGCGGTGTCGCCCGGCAGCAGGTCGTTCATGCCGCGCACGGCCTGCAGGGATTCGCGCATGTCCGCCACCGGTGCGCTCAGCGCAACGTGCCATCGGGCTGGATGGTGAAGCGCGCCACGGTCTGGCCAGCCGGCAGCGCCGGCAGCGGCCGTGCACGGCCGTTCACCACCAGCGTCACCGCGGGCGCATTGCCGAGGGTGACGCTCAAGGGCGCGGCGGCCGCGATCGAGCGCTGCGAACCCGCCCGCCCGAGGTCGTAGAGCACGGCCTGCCCCGCGCCGTCGTAGATCTCCGCCCACGAGTCGGCCGCGAACGACACGCTGACGCTCACGTGACCGGGCGGAACGATCGCGGGCGCGGGAACGAGCGCGAGCCCGGACGCGTCGGCAGGCGCGGGCGCAGCCGCACCGGCGTCCGCCGTGGCGGGCGCGAGCGACGCGTCGACGGCGGGGACCGTCGCGCCGGCCGCTTGCGGCGACCCGGCAGTGGCCGGAGCGTCAACGACCGGACTCGCGGGGGCCGCCGACGGACCCGGCATCACGACATCGGCGCCCACGGTCGCCTCCGGCCCGGTCGCCACGGGAGGCGCGGACGAAATCGCTTCGCGCCCCGGCAATGCCAGTCCGAACTCGGAGACGTAGGCAATCAGGCCCGCGGCGAGCAGGAACAGTACGGTGCCGCCGACCGCCCACGGCCAGGCCGGCCGGCCGCGCGCCGGTTCCATCTCCAGGCGGGAATGGGGCACCAGCGAGGGCTGCTCCGGCTGCGTGCTCGCCCGCTCGTAGGCGGCCAGCAACTGCTCCTCGGGCAGGCCGAGCAGCGCTCCGTAGCGCTTCAGGTGGCCGCGCGCAAAGACCGGAGCGCCGAGTGCCGCGAGATCGCCGGCCTCGAGGGCGATGACCGCGCTGGCGTCGAGGTTCAACTGCTCGGCGGCCTGCTGCTCCGTGAGGCCGATCGTCTCCCGCGCGCGGCGCAGCGATGCCCCGGGACCTTCGCCGATCTCGCCGCCGGCGCCACGCACGCCGTTCACGGACGAGCACCCTGCGGGGCGTCGAGCAGCCCCGCCTGCTGCGAGGTCGGGAACTCGGCGCGCAGGCGCCGGGCGTACTCGCCGGCAGTCGCGCTGTCACCGAGCGCCGTCTCGATGCGGTAGCCGAGCAGCAGCGAGTCGGCCGTCGCCGACGCTGCGGCGGTGTAGCGCTGCAGGAAGGCCCTGGCGTTGAAGTTGTTGCCCGACTGGTGGAGCAGCCCGGCCATCTCGAGCAGCACGTCGGGCTGCTCCGGGCGGATCGCCAGCGAGTTGCGGAAGTACGTCTCTGCGTCCTTCGGACGCCCATCGGCGAGCGCGCAGCGGCCCGCGTTCGAGTAGGCCACCTCGGGCGTGCGGTACAGCGGGCTCTTCGCCGCGCGCAGGAAATACTCCTCGCCCTGCTTGCGGTCGCCCTTGCGGCAGAGGAACACCGCCGCATTGTTCAGCACGTCGGCATTGTCGCGGTCGAGCTTCACCGCCTGCTCGAAGTGCTCGGCAGCTTTCTTCTCCTGTCCCAGGCGGTCGTAGACGAAGCCCGCGGCCATCTGCGTCTCGGGCGTGCGCGGGTCCTGCTTGAGCGCCTTCTCGATCTTGTCGCGCGCCGCGGCGAGATCGCCCTCCTTCAGGTAGGTGAGTGCGAGCTGGGCGTTCGCCTGGGCGGCCCGCTTGAGGTTCACCTCCTCGTCCGCGCCGGCCGCGCCGGAGAGCAGCGCCACGACAAGCCATGCCACCGCGCGCCGCCTCATGCCCGCACCACCGTGACCGGCACGAGCTTCTGCCCGAGACGGATGGTCGTGCGGTCGTTGACGCGGCCCACGAGCTGGCCGCAGGCCGCGTCGATGTCGTCGCCGCGCGTGCGACGGATCGTGGCGATCACGCCGCCCTTCATCAGCAGGTCGCGGAAGCGCACGATCGCCTGCTCGCTCGAGCGCCGGTAGCGAGTGCCGGGAAACGGGTTGAACGGGATCAGGTTCACCTTGGCCGGGTGGCCGCGCAGCAGCGCGGCGAGCTCCCTGGCGTGCTCCGGGCGGTCGTTGACGCCGTCGAGCATCACGTACTCGAAGGTGACGCTGCGCGCGTTCTGCTTTTCGACGTAGTGCCAGCATGCGCCGAGCAGGTCCGCGATCGGGTGCCGGCGGTTGATCGGCACGAGTTCGTTCCTCAACTCGTCGTTCGGTGCGTGCAGCGAAACGGCGAGCGCGACGTTGGTCTCCTCGGCGATGCGGATCATCTGCGGCACCAGGCCGGAGGTGCTCACCGTGACGCGGCGGCGCGAGAGATCGAGCCCGAGGTCGTCCATCATGATCTCGGCCGCGGGCACCACGTTGCGGTAGTTGGCGAGCGGCTCGCCCATGCCCATGAACACCACGTTGGTGATCACGCGGTCGCCGTCGGGCGAATAGCCGAGCTCGCGGTTTGCGAGCCACACCTGGCCGACGATCTCGGCGGTGTCGAGATTGCGGTTGAAGCCCTGCTGCGCCGTCGAGCAGAACGTGCAGTCCATGGCGCAGCCGACCTGGCTCGAGATGCACAGCGTGCCGCGCCCGGGCTCGGGAATGAACACCATCTCGATGGCCTGGCCGCTCTCGAGCCGCAGCAGCCACTTGCGCGTACCGTCCCCGGAGCGCTGCGAGACGACCACCTCGGGCGCGCGGATCTCGGCGACCGCGTCGAGGCGCTGGCGGAAGTCCTTGCCGAGGTCGGTCATCGCCTCGATCTCGCCCGCCGCCCGCCGGTACATCCACTTCATGAGCTGGCGGGCACGGAACGGCTTCTCGCCCATGTCGACCACGAACGCCTCGAGCCCGGCCTTGGTCAGGCCGAGCAGGTTCGTCTTCGGTGTGGCGAGTTCAGTCATCTGCTGCTTCGAGCGGCGCGCGCGGTGCAGTGGCGCGCCTCAGCGCGGGCAGAGTTCCGTCTCGGCGAAGAAGTACGCGATTTCGCGCGCCGCGTTCTCGAGGCTGTCGGAGCCGTGCACGACGTTCTGCTCGATGCTTTCGGCAAGGTCGGCGCGGATCGTCCCGGGAGCGGCCTTCTTCGGGTCGGTGGCGCCCATGATCTCGCGGTGCTTCGCCACCGCGTCCTCGCCCTCGAGCACCTGCACAACCACCGGACCCGAGGTCATGTAGGCCACGAGATCCTTGAAGAACGGCCGTTCCCGGTGCACGGCGTAGAAGCCCTCGGCCTCCGACTGCGAGAGGCGCTTCATGCGCGCGGCGACGATGCGCAGCCCCGCGGTCTCGAAGCGGCGGTACACCTCGCCAATGACGTTCTTGCGGACACCATCGGGCTTGACGATGGAGAGCGTGCGTTCGACGGTCATGCGGATCCTCTCGACGGGCGCGGGCGCCCCGGCTGACGTGTGATGGAACCCCGCGTCGGGCCGGCGAAGGTGCGCGGCCGCCGCCCCGGGGCATTCGGGCGAAATCAAGCTATTCAGTATACCGGGCGGCCGCTTCCCAGCCAAGAAAAGCCAACGCGGACGAGCAGTTAGACGTTGAAGCTCTCGCCGCAGCCGCACTCGCCCCGCACGTTCGGATTGCGGAACTTGAAGGCCTCGTTGAGGCCGTGGCGGGTGAAGTCGATCTCCGTGCCGTCGAGGTAGCGCAGGCTCTCGGCGTCCACGATCACGCGCACGCCGCGGTCCTCGAACACCACGTCGCCGGCATCGACGTCCTCGGCGTAGCTCACAACGTAGGCAAACCCTGAGCAGCCGGTCTTCTTCACCCCGAGGCGCAGGCCGACGCCGTGCCCGCGCTTCTCGAGGAAGCTGCGCACGCGTTCGGCGGCTGCAGGGGTGAGGGAAACGGGCATAGCGGGGTCCATCCTCGGGTGTGCGCGGATTCTACACCGACGCACGGCCGCGACCGGGCCAGTTCCGAGCCGCTTCGTGAACCGCGTCCTGCAGCACGAGCAGGCGTCCGGACTTGGCCGCCGGCACCTCGAGGGCGGTGGCGGCCTCGCGCCAGTCCCAGCGCTCGAAGTCGTGCCGGTCGCAACCGCGCAGGCGGTCGGTGAGCCACGAGGCGGCCGCGAGGAAGTGCGGGCAACCGAAGGCGCGGAAGCCGAGCTCCGACGCGCGGTCATCCTCCACCCTGACCTCCAGCACCACCTCGGCGCCCTGCTCCCGGTCGCCGGCACGTGCGCGCAGCACGCAGCCGCCCGGCCGCAGATCCCCGGCGCCGGGCAGCGCCGCCATGCGCCGGCGGACCGCCTCGCCGTAGCGCGGGTCGTCGGTCGTCACGCCGAAGACCGGGCGGGCGCCACGGCGCGCAGCCGTTCGACCGCTGCGGTGATCTGGCGGATCGCCTGCTCGACATCGTCCGCGGTCGTGAACCGCCCGAGACTCAGGCGCAGCGAACTCTGCGCGAGGCGGTCGCTGCGTCCGAGGGCGCGCAGCACGTAGGACGGCTCGGCGCTGGTGGTGGCGCAGGCCGAGCCGGAGGCCACCGCGAGGCCCGGCAGCGCGTAGAGCAGGCTCTCGCCTTCCACGCCGTCGAAGGCGAGGCTCAGGATCCCGGGGGAGCGACGCGTCGGATGACCGTTCAGGACCACGCCGGGCAAGGCCGTCAGGCCCGCCCGGAGGCGCTCACACAGTGCTGCGATGCGCGCCGACTCCGCGGTCATCTCCGCCGCCGCGATGCGACAGGCCTCGCCCATGCCCGCCACCTGGTGGGTCGCGACGGTGCCGGGGCGCAGGCCGCGCTCCTGACCGCCGCCATGCAGCAGCGGCACGAGGCCGAGCGGCGGTTCGCGCCGCACGCACAGCGCGCCCACGCCCTTCGGACCGTGCATCTTGTGAGCGGTGAACGCGAGCAGGTCGATGCCGTCGCGCTCCACGTCGATCGGCAGCTTGCCGGCCGCCTGCGCGGCGTCCACGTGGAAGACGACGCCGCGGGCGCGGCACAGCCGGCCCACCGCCGCGACGTCCTGCACGACGCCGGTCTCGTTGTTCACGTGCATCAGCGACACGAGGATCGTGTCGGGCCGCAGCGCTTCCTCGACCTGCCCGGGCTCCACGATGCCGTCGGCACCGGGCTTGAGGAAGGCGACCTCGAAGCCCTCGCGCTCGAGCTGGCGGCAGGCCGCCAGTACGGCCGGGTGCTCGGTGCGCGAGCTGATCACGTGTCGCCCGCGCGGGCGGTAGAAGCGCGCCGCACCGAGCACCGCGAGATTGTCCGACTCGGTGGCGCCGGAGGTCCAGACGATGCGCGAGGCATCGGCACCGACCAGCGCCGCGACCTGCGCACGGGCCCGCTCGACGCGTGCGTTGGCGCGCCGCCCCGGCGCGTGCGCCACCGCGGCGGGATTCGCGAAGTCGCCCTCCTCGCCCAGGCAGGAGCGCATCGCCTCGATCACGCGCGGGTCTGCCGGCGTGGTCGCGGCATTGTCGAGGTAGACGACCCTGCTCACGAACCCGCCGCGCCGCGCGGCGCGGGCGGCTCGCCCGCACGCCGGCGCCGCCCCTGCACCGAGGTGAGGATCCCGCGCAGGATGTTGATCTCGTTCTGGTCCGGCACGGCGCGGTTGAAGAACCGTCGCAGCCTCGCCATCAGGTGACCCTCGCCCGTGCGGTCGCGGAACTCGATCTCCTCGAGGACCTGTTCGAGGTGGCCATAGAAGCGCTCCATCTCCACCGCGCCAGCGAGCGCGATCCCGCCGCGTACCGCGCCCGGTGACGCCGCGCGCACGGCGAGCAGGATCTCGTAGGCGACGACCTGCACCGCCATGGCGACGTTCAGCGAGCCATAGCTCGATCCGGTCGGGATCGTCAGCAGCAACTGGCAGAGTTCCAGTTCCTCGTTCGTGAGCCCGGTGCGCTCCGCGCCGAACAGCACCGCCACCTCGCTGTGACCGGACGCCGCGGCAATCTCGCGGGCGGCCTCGCGCGGCTCGAGCACGCGCCACGGCAGGTGCCGCGCGCGTGCCGTCGCACCGACGACCAGCCCGCAGTCGGCCACGGCACTGCGAACGTCCGGGAACACCTGCGCGCGCTCGAGCACGCCGTCGGCGCCCGCGGCCATCACCGTGGCCTCGGCGGCGGGGAAGCGCGCGGGCGACACGAGGCACAACCGCTCGAGGCCCATGGTCTTCATGGCACGCGCGGCCGCACCGATGTTGCCCGGGTGGGAGATGCCTGCGAGCACGATGCGTATCGACATGCTCTGGTATTCTACCGGCCCGTCGACGGGTCCGGCCGTGCCGGGAATTCCCGCCGCTCTTTAAGCTCCAGCCGCACCGAGCGAGCCGCCGCATGCAGCCACTGCTCAACATCGCCGTCCGCGCCGCGCGCCGCGCCGGCGACCTGATCGTCCGCAACGTCGACCGCGTGCCCTCCCTCGGCGTGAAGGCCAAGAGCCGCAACGACTTCGTCACGGAGATCGACCAGCTCGCCGAGCGCGACATCGTCGAGACCATCCGGCGCAGCCACCCGGACCACGGCTTCCTCGGCGAGGAGTACGGGCGCAGCGGTGGCGACCAGTTCGTCTGGATCATCGACCCGCTCGACGGCACTACCAACTTCCTGCACGGCTTCCCGACCTTCGCGGTGTCGCTGGCCTGCGAGTACCGCGGCCGGCTGGAACACGCCGTGGTCTACGACCCCATGCGCCAGGAGCTCTACACCGCCTCGCGCGGCGACGGCGCCCAGCTCGACGGCCGGCGCATCCGAGTGAGCGGCCAGGCCGGTCTCGAGGGCGCGCTGGTCGCCACCGGCTTTCCCTACCGCGAGAACCTGCGCTGGATGGACGAGTACCTGGCGATGCTGCGCGCCGTGATGCAGCAGACCGCGGGCGTGCGCCGCCCCGGTTCCGCGGCCCTCGACCTCGCCTACGTCGCGGCCGGCCGCACCGACGGCTTCTGGGAGATCGGGCTGAAGGCCTGGGACACGGCCGCGGGCACGCTGCTGATCACCGAGGCCGGCGGCCGCATCGGCACGCTGAGCGGCGGCGAGTACCGTCAGGGCGGCAACGTGATCGCGGGCACGCCGAAGGTCTACGAGGCGCTGCTCGAGGCGCTGCGGCCGCACGTGCCGGAGGGCCTGCGCGAGGACTGAACCCGCGGCGGCCTATCCGCCCGCAGTCCACTCCGGTACATTCCGGCGCCATTGCGCTCCAGCGCCCCCCGGACCCGAGGCCGCACGATGCCCAAGCGCCTGTTCTCCACGAAGCCCGTCGGCGAGCTGCACGAGGCCGACGGCTTCAACGAGCTGCAACGCACGCTCGACGCCCGGGCACTCGTGCTGCTCGGCATCGGTGCGATCATCGGCACCGGCATCTTCGTGCTCACCGGCACGGCGGCCGCGAACCATGCCGGCCCCGCCCTGGTCGTCTCGTTCCTGATCGCCGGGCTCGGCTGCGCGTTCGCGGGGCTCTGCTACGCCGAGTTCGCCGCGATGATCCCGGTGTCGGGCAGCGCCTACTCATACTCCTACGCGACGCTCGGGGAATTCGTGGCGTGGTTCATCGGCTGGAACCTCATCCTCGAGTACCTGTTCGCGGCGGCCACCGTCGCCGTGGGCTGGTCGGGCTACGTGGTGAGCCTCGTCGAGCAGTTCGGCATGCACCTGCCCGACGCGCTGACGAACGCGCCCTTCACCAAGGGCGCGGGCCACCTCGAGATCCTGCGCACCGGCGCGCTCGTGAACCTGCCGGCGGTGCTGATCGTCGCGGCGATCACCGCGCTGTGCTACGTGGGCATCCATCAGTCGGCGCGCTTCAACGCCATCGTGGTGGCGATCAAGGTCACGGTGATCGTGCTGTTCATCGGCTTCGGCGCCTGGGTGGTCGACGGCGCCAACTGGCAGCCGTTCATCCCGCAGAACACCGGCGAGTTCGGCCGGTTCGGCTGGAGCGGCGTGGTGCAGGCCGCCGGCATCATCTTCTTCGCCTACATCGGCTTCGACGCCGTCTCGACCGCGGCCCAGGAGGCGAAGAACCCGCAGCGCGACATGCCGATCGGCATCCTCGCGAGCCTCGCGGTGTGCACCGTTCTGTACGTCGCGGTCTCGGCGGTGCTGACCGGCATGGTGCCCTACTCGGAACTCAACTCGCCGGCGCCGGTCGCGCTCGCGCTCGACCGCCACCCCGAGCTGTCGTGGCTCGCCGGCTGGATCAAGCTCGGCGCGATCGCGGGCATGACCTCGGTGATGCTGGTGATGATTCTCGGCCAGCCGCGCATCTTCTACGCGATGTCGTGCGACGGGCTGCTGCCACCGCTGTTTCGCCGCGTGCACCCGACGCACAGGACGCCGTACGTGGGAACGCTGATCACCGGGACGCTGGCGGCCGTGATCGCCGGCCTGTTCCCGGTCACGATCCTCGGCGAGCTGGTCTCGATCGGCACGCTGCTCGCCTTCACCACCGTGTGCATCGGCGTGCTGGTGCTGCGCTACACGCGGCCCGACCTCAAGCGGCCGTTCAAGGTTCCGGCCCCGTGGTTCGTCTGCACGGCCGGGGCGATCGTGTGCACCGGCATGATGGTCTCGCTGCCGCACGACACCTGGCTGCGGCTGCTGGTGTGGACCGCGATCGGGTTCCTGATCTACTTCCTCTACGGGTTCCGGCACAGCGAGTTGCGCAAGGCCGGCCGATAGACGGCCGCGCACGGGCCTGTCTCGAGTCGGCGTGCCGGCGCGCACCATGAACGACGGCGATCCGGGAGCCCGCCGCGTTCGGCGCGTGCTGGTCGCGCTGATCTTCTGCGCGGCCGCACTCAACTACGTGGACCGGCAGGTCCTGGCGCTGCTGAAGCCCGTGCTGCAGGGCGAGTTCTCGTGGGGCGACCAGGAGTTCGCGCACCTCGGGTCCGTCTTCCAGCTCTCCGCGGCGATCGCGCTGCCCTTCGTCGGCTGGTTCGTGGACCGTATCGGCGTGCGCTGGGGCTATCTGATCGCCGTTGGCGTCTGGAGCCTCGCCGGCATGGCGCACGCGTTCGCGACCTCCATGCAGCAGTTCGTCGCCGCCCGCGCGGTGCTCGCGGTGGCGGAATCCGTGCACACGCCGGCGGCCGTGAAGAGCATGGCGACCTACCTGCCGATCAGGGAGCGCTCGCTCGGCATCGGACTGATGAACACGGCGCCGAACGTCGGCGCGATCCTGACGCCGCTGCTGATCCCGCCGATCGCGCTGGCTTTCGGCTGGAAGACCGCTTTCATCGTCACCGGCGCGCTCGGCTTCGTGTGGATGATGGTGTGGTGGCCGAGCGTGCGCCGGCTCGATCCGGTGCAGACCGATCCGCCCTCCGCGGCGGCGGCGCGCACGCCGATCCCCTGGGCGACGCTGCTGCGCGACCGGCGCACCTGGGCGTTTCGTGGGCGCCAAGCTGCTGGTGGACCAGGTCTGGTGGTTCATCCTGTTCTGGACGCCCGACTTCTTCCACCGCGTGTTCGGCATGGGCCAGGGACAGCTCGGCTGGCCGATCGCGATCATCTACTCGATGGCAGCGGTCGGTGCGCTCTCGAGCGGTCTGCTGTTCCCGCGACTGCTCGACCGGGGCTACGCGGTCGACCGCGCGCGCAAGCTGCCGATGCTCGCCTACGCGCTGCTGATCCTGCCGGTGCCGCTCGCCATCAGCGCGGGCTCGCCGTGGACGGCAGCGTTCGTCATCGGCCTCGCGCTGTTCGCCCACCAGGGCTTCATGACCAACCTGTTCGGTCTGGCCGCCGACGTCGTGCCGCCGTCGGTGGTGGCGAGCGTCGTGGCACTCGGCGCCGTCGCCGGCAACCTGTCCGGGACGGCGATCATCGAGTTCGCCGGCTGGTCGCTCGAACACGGCCACGGCTACTGGCCGATGTTCGCGATCTGCAGCAGCGCCTACCTGCTCGCGCTCGGCTGGATCCAGCTCATGGTGCCGCGCCTGAGACTGGCCGGCGAGGCCGAGCCCCCGCCTGCACGGTAGGCGCGTGATCCCGCGTCAGTGTCGAGGCACGTCCTCGTCGCGGCGCCTGGCCGCGAACGGGTAGGACGCGGTCGCCTTGCCCCTGGGCGGGATCCGCAGCGAGAGGATCATCGTGACGGCCAGCACCACGACCGTGAAGCCGAGCGACCAGGTCACCGGGATCTTGTAGACGTCGAGCAGGAGCATCTTCGTGCCGATGAACACGAGCACGATCGCGAGGCCGTAGGACAGCAGGTGGAAGCGTTCGTGCATGCCGGCCAGCATGAAGTACATGGCGCGCAGCCCAAGGATGGCGAACACGTTGGAGGTCAGCACGATGAACGGGTCCATCGTGATGGCGAAGATCGCCGGGATCGAGTCCACCGCGAAGACCACATCCACGATGCCGATCAGCAGGATCACGACGAACAGTGGAGTGGCCGTCCTCACGCCGTTCTGCATGGTGAAGAACTTCTCGCCGTCGTAGCCCGACGCGATTTTCATGTGGCGACGGATCCACCTGAGCGCCGGGTTGGCCTCGAGGTCGGGTTCCTGGCCCGTGGCAATCCACATCTTGATGCCGGTGAACACCAGGAACGCGCCGAACAGGTAGAGGATCCAGTGGAACTTCGCGATCAGCCAGGCGCCGACCAGGATCATGATGGCGCGCAGCACGAGCGCGCCAAGGATGCCGATCATCAGCACGCGCTTCTGGTACTCGGCCGGCACCGCGAAGTAGGTGAACACCATCAGGAATACGAAGATGTTGTCGACCGCCAGCGCCTTCTCGATCAGGTAACCGGTGGTGAACTCGAGCGCCTTGGCGTTCGCGATCGGGTTTCCGTCCAGGCCACCCAGGTGCCACCAGAGCCAACCGACGAACACGAACGACACGGCCACCCAGACCAGCGACCAGACGGCCGCCTCCTTCATGGTCACCTTGTGTGCGCCCTGCTTCTCCATCGCGAAGAAGTCCACCAGCAGCGCGACCAGCACGAACGCCACGAAGAGCGTCCACATCAGGGGGGTGCCTGTCGTCATGTTCGTGATGTGCCTTCAGGGTGGATGACCGGCGCCGGCAGTCAGGACGGTTTCGGCGAATCCGGCAACCGGCGGCACTGTCTCCCGACCGCGCTGGCCAGCGTGGCCCAGCGGGAGCGGCGCATTGCGTGCGTGCGGTCGTGCTTCATCGCTGGGCCACGATTCGGTCGGCAACGCTCGGCGGATTCAGCCGCGCCGGCGCCGGTGGCGCCGGCCGAGCTACCACCGCAACGCGTGCGCGGCGGCCGTGGCGACCGCGGCCGCCACGCCGCCGAAGAGGCTGAAGCAGACACAGGCGAGCGCGAGGGCCGCGACTGCCACCAGTCCGTCCCGCTCGAGGATGGCGAATCCGAACAGCATGATGCCGATGGAGGGCAGGAGATTGGCGAACGGGATGGGAAGAAAGACCAGCAGCGAGAGTGCCAGGCATACGGCACCGGCGAGTCGTTCGGCCCATGGCGCCGTCAGGACCATCCACCGCGGCCGCAGGCCGCGTTCGAGCCGCCGAAGGGACGGGCCGATCCGCTGTATCAGCCGGCCGAGGTCCGCGCGCCGGATCTCGAGTCGGGCCAGGCGCGACGGCAGCCACGGCCGCTTGGCTGCGACCAGCAACTGCAGGCTCAGCAGCATCAACGGCAGGCCGAGGACGACCGAGAGACCGGGGATCACCCCGGCAAGCACATTGGGAATCGCAAGCAGCACGAGCAGCGCACCAAAGGATCGCTCGCCCACCGCCGCAAGGAGATCGGCGAGGGAGACCGATTCCGAACCGTCCTCCGCCAGGCCGGCGAGGATTTCCGAGAGCGCCCTCCGGGGTCTTCGATGCAGGTCGGGCAGCGACACGCGAACTCCGGGGTCGGCCGTGAACGGTCGCGCGGGATCAGTCGCCGCGGGGACCGGTCCGCGCCCGCGGCAGCACCCGCAGCCGCACGGTCCGCGGACCGTCCATTGCCAGCACCTCGATGTCGAATTCCGGGCATGAAACCCGGTCGCCGACGACCGGGATCCGGCCGAGTCGCTCGAGGACGAGACCCCCGACGCTGTTGGCGTCCACCTCGGGTGCGAGCACTCCCAGCGCCTCCTCCAGACTGAGGATGGAAAGGCTGCCAGCGCCCGTCAGGCTGCCGTCCTCGGCACGCTGCCAGGCAGGGCTCGCCCTCGAGAACTCGTCCTCGACCGGTCCGAACAGGGCCTCGACGATGTGCTCGAAGGTGAGGAAGCCGATCTCGGTCCCGAGCGGGTCGGTGACGATCGCGAAGTGCGGATCCCCGCGCAGAAACGTCGTCAGCACCGCCTGCACCCGCGCGCTTTCTTCGACGTGCGGCAGCTTGCGGAGGTACGGCCGGAGGTCGCGAATGTCCCGCAATCGCTCCGGTCCGGTCAGCAGGTCCTTGATGTGCAGCAGGCCGACGAACCGCTCTGTCTCGAGATCCCGGACCGGGTAGCGCGTGTAGCGCGAGCGACGAACCTCGGCGAGCACCGCATCGACCTGCGCGTCGTACGCGATCCACACCAGATCGGAGAGCGGCCGCAGCACGTCGCCAACCGTGAGTTCGCCCAGGTCGAGGCCGCGCGTGAGGATCTGAGTCTCGATCGCCCCGAGTTCGCCATGCCGGTGGCTCGCGCGCAGCACGGTGCGCAGTTCGTCGATGGAGTGCGCATCGTCGCCCTCGGTGGCCAGTTCGACGCCCAGCCGGCGCAGGATGACGTTGGCGGCACCGTTCAGCACGTGGATGAAGGGATACATCACCCAGTAGAAGACGTAGAGCGGCAGCGCGGTGTTGAGCGCCACCGGCTCGGCGCGGCGGATCGCGACGGACTTCGGCGCCAGCTCCCCGAGCACGATATGCAGGAACGAGATCAGGCCGAATGCGAACGCGAACGAGAGGCTGCCGACCACCTTCGGATCCGTGATGCCGACGTACGCGAGCAGCGGCCCGACCAGGCGCGCGAAGGCGGGCTCACCGATCCACCCCAGCCCGAGCGAGGCGAGCGTGATGCCGAGCTGACAGGCCGACAGGTACGCGTCGAGATGCGTCCGCACGGTTCGCAGCACGCGCCCGCGCAATCCGTGGGTTTTCGCGAGCTCCTCGGCCTGCGTACGCCGGAGCTTCACGATCGCGAACTCGGCCGCGACGAAGAAGCCGTTCAGGAGAACGAGCAGCAGTCCAACCGCGGTGAGGGCCAGGTTGTCGAGCATGATGGGACGGTGATTTCAGTGGCGCCTCGTCCGGTGCGGTGCCCACGGGACATCACCTGGCGCCACCCTCCCCGGTCCGCTCGCGCTCGCGGCGCGTCGCCCACATCGAAGCGACGATGCCGCCGGCGAGCGTGCCGACGATGATCCCCAGCGAGACGAGGTTCGGCACGTGGAAGTGACTCACCATCAGCATCTTCACGCCCACGAACGCGAGGATCAGCACGAGGCTGTACTTGAGGTAGCGGAACATCGCCATCAGGCCCGCGACGGCGAAGTACAGCGAACGCAGGCCGAGGATCGCGAATGCGTTGGAGGTGAACACGATGAACGGGTCGCGCGTCACCGCGAGGATGGCCGGGATCGAGTCCACGGCGAACACGACGTCGGTGAGCTCGACCATCACCAGTGCCACGAACAGCGGTGTTGCGTGCAGAACCCCGTCGCGACGCACGAAGAACCGCGCGCGATCCAGGTTCTCGCTGACCGGTACGAAGCGGCGCACGAGCCGCGCCGGGAAGCTCGAGCCGAAGTCCCGATCTGCTTCGTCGTCGCGCAGCATCCGGAGCGCGGAGATGAGCAGGATCGCCCCGAACACGTAGAACATCCAGTCGAACTGCCGCAGCAGCGCGGCCCCGGCGATGATCATCAGGCCGCGCAGCACGATCGCGCCGACGATGCCCCAGAACAGGACGCGGTACTGATACAGCGGCGGGATCTTCAGGTACGCGAAGATCAGCGCGATAACGAAGATGTTGTCGACCGACAGCGACCACTCGAGCAGGTAGCCGGTAATGAACAGCACCACGGCGTCCCTGCCGCCGGCAACTTCCGCGCTCGACTCGAAGCCGAACCAGCGGTGCTCGTAGAGCCCGTAGATGACCAGCGTGAAGGACAGCGCGACGCTCACCCAGACGGCCGTCCAGAACAGCGCCTGGCGGACCGAGAGCTCGGCGGATTCCCGGTGCAGGACGCTCAGGTCCAGGAACAGCAGCGTCAGGAAGAGCGCGAGAAAGCCGCCCCAGACCAGCTCGTTCACCGGCGGATTCCTGGCTCACGCACGAACGGTGCCCCGGGGCAGGCTCACGGCATGTCGTCGACGGTGCCCTTCTCCCGCTGCACGGGCATCAGGTCGCGGGCGGTCAGCTTGAGGTCGAGCGCGATGGAACTCGCCACGAAGATGGACGAATAGGTACCGACGAAGACGCCGATCGCCAGTGCCACCGAGAAGCCCCGCAGCACGTCGCCTGCGATGAACAGCAGCGAGAAGACCGCGATCAGCGTCGTTACGCTGGTCATCAGGGTCCTGGACAGCGTGTCGTTGATGGCCAGATCGATGATCTCCTCGGGCGAGCCCTTTCTCGTCATCACGAACCGCTCGCGGATACGGTCGAAGACCACCACCGTATCGTTGAGCGAATAGCCCACCACCGCGAGGATGGCGGCAAGCGTCGGCAGATCGAACGTCAGCTGAGTGGCGGCGAAGAATCCGAGCACGAGGATCGGGTCGTGCAGGCCGGCGATGATGGAGCCGACGCCCAGCTTCCACTGGAAGCGCACCGCCACGTACGCGAGGATCATCAGGAAGGCGAACAAGCGCGGCGAGTGCGCCCTGCTCCGCGAGTTCGGCGCCGATCTGCGCGCCCACGACCTCCGAGCGCCGCAACTGGGCGGCTGGCTCGTAGGACTTGAGTGCCGCCAGCACGTCCTGACCGACAGCCGCGATGTCCTGGCCCTCGCGCGGCAGGAGGCGCACCAGCACGTCGCGGGGCGACCCGAAGCTCTGCACGGTCGCGTCCGGGTGCCCGGCGCTCGCCAGCGCACTGCGAACCTTGTCGAGGTCCGCCGGCTGCGGAAAGCTCACCTCGAGCACGGCGCCGCCCGTGAAATCGATACCGAGGTTCAGCCCGCGGGTGGCGAGCAGCACCAGCGACGCCAGGATCAGCACGCCGGAGATCGCGTACCACCGCGAGCGCAGCGGCATGAACCGGAAGGTGGTCCTTTTCTTGAAGAATTCCATCGCTGGTTCACCTCAGATCGGGAGGGCTTCGAGCTTGCGGCGGCGATCCCAGACGAGGTAGATGATGGCCCGGCTGCCCAGAATGGCCGTGAACATCGACGTCAGAATGCCCAGACAGAGAGTCACGGCGAACCCGCGCACCGGGCCCGTGCCGAAAGTGAACAGCACGATGCCCGCGATCAGGGTGGTGATATTGGAGTCCGCGATCGCCGAGAACGCCTTTTCGAAGCCGGCGTTGATGGCTGCGTGGGGACTCATGCCATTGCGCAGTTCTTCGCGGATGCGTTCGTAGATCAGCACGTTGGCGTCCGCCGCCATGCCGATCGTGAGCACGATACCGGCGATGCCGGGCAACGACAGTGTCGCCTGGAGCAGCGACATCAGGGCGGTCAACAGCACCATGTTCATGAACAGCACGACACTGGCCGCGACGCCGAACCAGCGGTAGTACACGGCCAGAAAGATGAACATGCCGACCAGGCCGATCACCAGGGCCTTGAAGCCGCGGTCGACGTTGTCCTGGCCGAGGCTCGGGCCCACGGCGCGCTGCTCGACGATGTAGAGCGGCGCGGCCAGCGACCCCGCTCGCAGCAGCAGCGCGAGCTCGCGCGCCTCCCCGACGAGCAGGCCCGTGATCTGGAAGTTGCTGCTGAACACGCCGCGGATGGTGGCGACGCTGATCACTTCCTCCTCGGTGCATTCACTGCCCGAGCGCACCCCGGCGCAGGGTTCGGCCTCGGTGAGGCGCTTCGTCTCGATGAATACGACCGCCATCGGCTTGCCCAGGTGCTCGCGGGTCGTATCGAGCATCTCGGCGGCGCCGCGGGCGTCGAGCTTCACGAACACCGCGGGCTGGCCCTCGGAGAAGCCCGAGCTCGCGTCCACCAGCTGCTCGCCCGAGGCGATCACCTCGCGCTTGAGCAGCACCGGCCCGCCCGAACGCATCTTGTAGAGCTTCGAGCCGAGCGGCGCACGACCGAGCCGCTCGGCCTCCGCGGCGTCGTTCTGGTCGTCCACCAGCCGGAACTCGAGCGTCGCAGTGGCACCGAGCACGCGCAGCGCCTCGTTCGGGTCCTGCACGCCGGGCAACTGCACGGTGATGCGATCCACGCCCTGGCGCGCCACGATCGGCTCGGTGACGCCGAGCTCGTCCACGCGGTTGCGCAGCGTGGTGATGTTCTGCTGGATGGCGAAGTCCTGCCGTTGCTTGATCTGGTCGGGCGTGAGCCGCACCGTGACCGCGCCGCCCTCGCCGAGGCGGTCGGTCGCGAGGTTGACGTTCGAGTCCTGCTTGCGCAGCGCCGCGGCGACTCGCTCGACGTCCGCGCCGTTCCGGAGGCCAATGCGCACGCCGTCGGCACCGTCGGCCTGGATGGCCGTGAACGGGATGCGCTCTTCGCGCAGCAGTGTGCGGTAGTCGCGCTCCATGCTCGAGAGGAGCTGCTTCACGGCGCCGGCCACGTCGACCTCGTAGAGGAAGTACACGCCGCCGCGCAGGTCCAGGCCGAGGCTCATGGGCTTGAGGCCCGTGGCGCGCAGCCAGCCCGGCATCCGCGGCGCCGTCGACAGCGCGACCAGGTACTCGCGCGGCGCGGCCTGCTGGATCGCCTCGCGCGCCGCCAGCTGCTGGGTCGGGTCGTCGAAGCGCAGCACCAGCCGGTCGCCCTCGATCCACGACGCGGCGACCGGAACGCCCTTGGAGCCGAGGATGGCGGTGACGGCACCCTGGGTCTGCTCGGTGAAGGCCGCGCGGTCGTCGCGCGAGAGATGCAGCGCAGGCCCCTCGCCAAACAGGTTCGGCAACGCGAGGATGAGTGCCGCCAGCATGACGACAGCGACCAGCCAGAGCCTCCAGGCCGGGTAGTTGTGCATTCGGAAACTCCCTCGGGCCTCAGGCGTTCTTGACGGTGCCCTTGGGCAGCAGGCTGGTCACGGTGTGGCGCTGGACCTTGACGCGGACGCCCTCGGCGACCTCGACGGTCAGGTACTGCTCGCCCGCCTCGGTGATGCGGCCCAGGATGCCGCCGCTGGTGACGACCTCGTCCCCGGCCGACAGCGCCGTGACCATCGCCTTGTGCTCCTTGGCCCGCTTCGCCTGCGGCCGGATCAGCAGGAAGTAGAACACGACGAAGATCAGGACCAGCGGCAGCATCTGCACGAAGACGTTGGGCTGCGGCGCGCCGGCAGCCTGCGCATAGGCGCTCGGGATAAACCAATCCATCTAGGAACTCCTGTGGCCGTGCCCGGATGCGGGCGGCAAAAAAGGCGTCGGATTATACCCGAGCGGCCCCCTCGCTGCCGGGAAGCCCCCTGCCGCCCTCCGGCCCGGCGAGGAAGGCCGTGGCGAAGCGCGGGTAGTCGCCGCCCTCGATGGCCGCGCGGATGCGTCGCATGAGGTCCAGGTAGTAGTGCAGGTTGTGGATGGTGTTGAGCCGCGCACCGAGGATCTCGTTGCAACGCTCGAGGTGGCTGAGATAGGCGCGCGAGTAGTGGCGGCAGGTGGCGCAGCCGCAGGCCGGGTCGAGCGGCCGGGTGTCGGACCGGTGGGCCGTGTTGCGGATCCTGACCACACCCTCGCTCGTGAACAGGTGCCCGTTGCGCGCGTTGCGGGTGGGCATCACGCAGTCGAACATGTCCACCCCGCGCAGCACCGCCGCGACGATGTCGGCCGGGGTACCGACGCCCATGAGGTAGCGCGGCCGGTCGGCCGGCAGCCGGGGCTCGAGCGCGTCGAGCACCGCGTTGCGCTCGGCCGCGGGCTCGCCCACGGCGAGGCCGCCCACCGCATAGCCGTCGAAGCCGATGCCGGCCAACGCTTCGAGCGACTCGAGCCGCAACCCGAGGTACGTGCCGCCCTGCACGATGCCGAACAGCGCGTTGGGGTTGCCGAGTTCTCCGTGGGCGATGCGGCTGCGACGCGCCCAGCGCATCGAGAGTTCCATGGAGCTGCGTGCCTCGGCCTCGGTGGCCGGATACGGCGGGCACTCGTCGAAGGCCATCACGACGTCGGAATCGAGTTCCGCCTGCACCCGCATCGAGATCTCGGGACTGAGAAACACGGCGTCGCCGTTCACGGGCGAACGGAACTGCACGCCCTCCTCCGTGAGCTTGCGCAGCTTCGCGAGGCTCCACACCTGGAAACCGCCGGAGTCGGTCAGGATCGGGCCCGGCCAGTGCATGAAGCCGTGCAGGCCGCCGTGGGCGCGGATCACCTCGGTGCCCGGCCGCAGCATCAGGTGAAACGTGTTGCCGAGCACGATCTCGGCGCCGAGCCCGGTGAGTTCCTCGGGCGTCATGGCCTTGACCGTCCCGTAGGTCCCCACCGGCATGAACGCCGGCGTCTCGACCGTGCCGCGACGCAGGTGCAGCCGGCCGCGGCGCGCGCGGCCGTCGGTGGCAAGCAGGTCGAACCTCACGCCGCCACCCGCGGCTCGAGCACGGCAGGATCGGGCTCGACGAACATCGCGTCGCCGTAACTGAAGAAGCGATAGCGCTGCGCGACCGCGTGACGGTAGGCCGCCAGAACGTGGGCGCGTCCCGCAAACGCAGCCACCAGCATCAGCAGCGTGGACTCCGGGAGGTGGAAGTTCGTCACCAGCGCGTCGACGACTTTGAAGCGGAACCCGGGCGTGATGAACAGCCGCGTGTCGTCGGCGTACGGCTCGAGGCGGCCCCGCTGCGCCGCGGACTCGAGTGCGCGCACTGCGGTCGTGCCCACCGCCACCACGCGTCCACCACGCTGCCGGCACGCGGCGATCGCACTGCAGGTCGCGGGCGGCACCGTCGCCCGCTCCGCATGCATGCGGTGCTCGCCCAAGTCGTCGACCCGCACCGGCTGGAACGTGCCCGCGCCCACGTGCAGCGTCACCTGCGCCCGTGCCACGCCGGCCTCGTCGCAGGCCGCGAGCAGTGCCTCGTCGAAGTGCAGCCCGGCCGTGGGTGCGGCCACCGCGCCCGGCGCGCACGCGTAAACCGTCTGGTAGCGCTCGCGGTCGCTCTCCTCCGCGGGGCGGTGCAGATAGGGTGGCAGCGGCATTTCACCATAGCGCTCGAACACGCCAGCGGGATCGGCGCCAAACTCGAGCAGCCAGAAGTCCTCCTCGCGACCGAGGACCGTGGCACGGACGCCCCCCGGCAGTTCGATCCGCGAACCTGGCGCGGGCGGCTTGCTCGAGCGCAGCTGTACCAGCGCCCGAGCGGTGCCCTGCACGCGCTCGAGCAGGACCTCCACGCGGCCGCCCGTCTCCTTGCGACCGTGCAGCCGCGCCGGAATCACGCGCGTGTCGTTGAACACCAGCAGGTCGCCGCGGCGCAGCAGCGACGGCAGGTCGGTGAAGCGACGGTCGAGCAGCGCACCGCTACGGCCATCGAGGTGCAGCAGGCGGCTGTCGCTGCGCCGCGGCGCCGGGTGCCGCGCGATCAGCGCCTCCGGCAGGTCGTAGTGGAAGTCGCTGCGCAGCATGGGCCGCGCATGCTAGCAGAGGACTCGCGGGCGACCGGCGGGCGACCGGCGGGCGACCGGCGGCCGCCCGCCGACGTTCAGGCCGGACCCGCTCCGTCACGAGATTGCGGCGGCGGTGGTGCGGGCGGCGGCAGCGGCGGCGGGTGATGCAGCCTGCGGCTGCCCTCACGTGCCGCCCCGGCCGCCGGCACGGTCGCCTCGAGCACCAGCGACTTGCGCTCGCGCAGCACGCCGAGCTTCACCTTCTCGCCGGGCTCGTAGGACCGGAGGATCCGGAACGCGTGGCCCGGGTTGTCCGTCGCGCGGCCGTCGATGGTCTGCAGTACGTCGCCCTCCTCGAGCGGCAGGCCTTTCGCCTCGGGCGCACGCACCACCAGCAGGCCGCGGTCGGTGCCGAAGTAGCGGCCGAGCCGCGGGGTCATCGGCACCAGTTCGAGCGCGCCGAACCCGGGCTCGAGACCAGGCAATCCTTCGAGCCCAGGCAGGCCCTCGAGGCCCGGCAGCGGGAGTCCGCCGCCGGGCAACCCCGCGAAGCGCTCGCGGATCACGCGCACGATCGGCGGCTCGGCCGGCGCGGTGGTGACCGACGCAGTGAGTCGCTTGCCGTCGCGCAGGTAGTCGACCTTGACCACGCTGCCGGGCGTCGTGCCTCGCATGATCTCGACGAGCTGCGCGCTCGCGCTGCGCTCCGCGGTGCGCTTGAGCGACCGACCGTCCACCGCCGCGATGACGTCGCCGGCGCGCAGTCCCGCTTGCGCGGCGGGCCCGCCCGGACTCACGCCGGCCACCGCGACGCCATCCTCGCGGGCGTCGCCGGTGCCGAGGTTGACTCCCAGCATGGAGCCCCGCGGGCCGCCCTCGAGGAACCGCATCACGTCGCTGCCGCCATCGCCGTAGAGCTGGCGGCTCAGGTCGGCGACTTCGCGGGCGGCTGCTTCGAGCTCGGCACGCGCCGCCTTGAGCTGCTGCTCGAGCGCGGAGCGATCGGGAGCCGGCGCTGCCGCGGCAGGCGCTGCGCCTGCGGCCGAGGCGGAGACCAGCAGCGCCATGCCGCAGGCAGCAGCGGCCACGAGACGCGCGCGGTTGAGACCAGTGGACTGCATGATCGACCTCCGAATCAGTAGACGTATTGCGCCTCGACGTAGCGCAACTGGACCAGGGAACTCATCACCTCGACTCGGTCGCGCCACAGCTGCTCCGCCTGCGGCGTGCGCCCGTCGGCGTCGGCGAGCGTCAGCTTGTGATCGAGCCACTGCACCTGCGCCTCGAGCGATTCGATCGGCAGGGTCGTGGCGGCGCGCCCGATCGACGGACGGGAAGGCAGCGCCGCGAGCACGGCCTCGAGGGCCTGCGAGCGGGCCTGCAGCTCGGCAAGCGCCGCGGCCTGCGACGGGCCCGGCGCGCGGGCAGCGGTCGGCGCCTCGGCGACGGTGAACGTGTCGCGCTCCAGCCAGCGCAGGCCCGCGAACAGCGCCAGCGCGGCCAGCGACGCAGCGGCGGCAACCGGCGCGAGCCGCGCGAGGCGCCGGCGGCGGGCGTGGCGCGCATCCAGGCGAGCCTGCAGCGCGGCCCAGCCGTCCGCGCGCAGCGCCTGTGCCGGGGGTAGCGCACGCAGGCGCTCGCGCATTTCCACCGTGGCGGCCAGTCGGGCGGTGCAATCGCTGCAGTCACGCATGTGGGCGTGGAGCGCGGCGTCGACGGGCCCGCCGTCGCGCAGGTTCAGCAGTTCGTCGATGCGGGCATGCATGGGGTCTTCGCTCCATCGGTCTCGAGCAGCTCGCGCAGCCGGGCATGGGCCCGGGCGAGCTGTGACTTCGACAGGCTCGGCGTGCCGCCGAGCAGCGCGCCGATCTCGGCGTGCGTGTAGCCCTCGACGTCGTGCAGCCAGACCACGGCGCGGGCCGTGTCCCCGAGCCGCTCGAGCGCGCGCTCGAGGTCGATGGCGTCGCCCGCCGTGGCCGCGCCCGCGCAGGGATCGAGCTCGGCCAGGCCGAGCGACTCGATCCAGCCCAGCCCCCGCCGCCACGGCGAGCGCAGGTGCATGAGGCATTTGCGTACCGTGATGGTGCGCACCCAGCCGGCGAAGGAACCGCGGCCGTCGTACTGCCCGAGGCTGGTGAGCACTTCGACGAACACGTCCTGCGCGAGATCTTCGGCCACAGCAGCACTCGACACGAGGCGTCGGGCCAGGGTCCGCACCGGCTGCTGCAACTGCCGGTAGATCACGCCGTGGGCGTCGTGCGCGCCGGCGCGGGCGCGGGTCACGGCATCGCTCAGCGGCTCGTTGTCGAGAAAGGCGGTCATTCGCTGCATTAGATGCACGAGCCGCCCGGAAGGTCGCGGGAACTGCCCGTCGACGGGCAGGTCGCGCGCGATTGCGTGACTGTTCGGCGCTTGCCGCGGGCCGTCCAGGCCCCCACCCGGCGCCCGCGCAGCGGGCACCGTGGCTCAGATGCTCCGTGGCCTCTCGCGGGGCGGGAGCGCCCGGGCGTCAGCGGAACGAGTGTCGCCGCAGCGCAGCAGTGGCGACTCGCTGAGCCACTTGCGGTCCGGGTAGTAGGCGAACAGCAGCGCCCCGCCCTTCAGCGTGTCGATCACGGTGCGCGCGACTTCCTGGCGGACAGCCGGGCAGCCCCAGCTGCGTCCGATCCGTCCGAGTCGCTCGGCGATCGCCTGGCTCACGTAGGGCGCACCGTGCATGACGATGGCACGCGACAGCGCGTTGTCGTTGAAGCCCGCGTCCAGTCCGCGCATGCGCAGCGAGTAGCCGTTGCTGCCGTAATACGTCTCGGTCGTCTGGAACAGCCCGAGGCTCGACATCTTGCTGCCTTCGACGTTCGAGAAGCGCTCGGCAACGCGCTCGCCCGTGTTCCGACCGTGCGCCACCAGCTCCTGGAACAGCAGACGCCCGTGCGCCACGTCGAACACCCACAGCCGGGGCTGGGTCGAGGGCACCGAGTAGTCGATCACGGCGAGATGCCTGAAGCCATCGAGCAGGCCCTGGCGGCGCGCGCACTCGGCCGCACGCGTGGCGAGCTCGAGCACCTTGGGATTGGCGGCGGGGGCGGCCTGGGCGAGCTGCGCGACGAGCGGATCCGCAGCGCCGGCAGGTCCCGAAATCACCAACGAGGCCAATGCGGCCAGCCACCATCGTCGTCGCATGCGGCACTCTCCGTGCAATGAACGCAGGCCGCCCGCAGGCGACGTGAGCCGGGTAAGACCGCCACGGCCCGGGAAAGTTCCCCGGGACCCGGCCGAGCCGGGCGGTCGACGCTTTGCCGCGGGACTCTACCCGACCTTCGATAGTGGAAACAATCGACTGATGCACAACGGTTTTATCTCCATCGCCATCGATCGGTTAAGCTTCGCAGCCCTTGCCGGGATGGCGGAACTGGTAGACGCACCGGACTCAAAATCCGGCGGTGGCGACATCGTGAGGGTTCGATTCCCTCTCCCGGCACCAAGGATCCTCGGGAACCATGCATTTCTGCTCACACTGCGGCCAGCCCGTGACCTTGACCGTGCCCGAGGGGGACAACCGGCCCCGGCACGTGTGCACGGCCTGCGGCCGCATCCACTACCAGAACCCGCGCATCGTCGCCGGCTGCGTGCCGGAGCACGAGGGACGGATCCTGCTCTGCCGGCGGGCGATCGAACCGCGCCGGGGCTACTGGACGCTGCCGGCGGGATTCATGGAAAACGGCGAGACCACGCAGGAAGCGGCGCGGCGCGAGTCCGTCGAGGAGGCGCTCGCCGAGGTCGAGATCGGCTCGCTGCTTGCGGTGGTCCACGTGCTGCACGCCGACCAGGTCCACGTCATGTTCCGGGCGCGCCTGCCGCGGCCGGAGTTCGGCGCAGGTGCCGAGAGCCTCGAGGTGAGGCTGTGCGGGGAGGCGGAAATTCCGTGGCACGACCTCGCGTTCCGCAGCGTCGACTACGCGCTGCGCCGCTACCTCGAGGACCGGCGCGACGGCCTCGAGCGGCACCACTTCACCACGATCGACCTGCGTCCGCCCGCCGGGCGCTGAGCGTTTTTGCAGCGCGTCGCGGCGGTAGGCAGAATACGCGCCCGCGCGCCCTTCACCTTATGGCGCGTTCCCAGTCCCAGCGTGGAGCGAGCCGATGACTTTCGTCGTCACCGAGAACTGCATCAAGTGCAAGTACATGGACTGCGTGGAAGTCTGCCCGGTGGATTGCTTCCACGAGGGTCCGAACATGCTGGTCATCGACCCCGACGAATGCATCGATTGCACGCTCTGCGAGCCCGAATGCCCGGCGGAGGCGATCTTCTCGGAGGAGGAACTGCCGGACGGGCAGCAGTCCTTCACGGCACTGAACGCCGAGCTCGCCAGGCAGTGGCCGGTGATCACCGAGAAGAAGGAAGCGCCGGCCGACGCCAAGGAGTGGGACGGCCGACCCGGCAAGCTCGGGTTCCTGGAGCGCTGAGGCGGCCTCAGCGCGCGACGGTCGCCGTCTTCTGCGACTCCTGGATGACCTGCACCAGCTGTTCGGGAGTCATGAAACCGCCGATGTAATCGCCGCCCTGCGTGAAGATCGCGGGCGTGCCCTCGACGCCGAGGTCCTCGCCCATCGCGTACTGGGTCTTGATGGCAGAGGCGTCCGGACAGCTCTTGGCCTTGAGTTCGTCACCGCGCTTGGCGCGGGTGAGCCCGTCGCGGCGGTCCTTGGAGCACCACACCGCCTCGGCCTTGCGCCACGACTCCGTGCCCGGGCCGGTGCGCGGGTACATCAGGTAGCGTACGCGTACGCCGGCTTTGTTGATGTCCGCGATCTGGGCATGGAATTTCCGGCAGAACCCGCAATCGATGTCGGTGAAGACAGTCACCGTCATCTTCGGATTCGGCGGGGAGAACACGATCATCTGGGTCTCGGGCACCGCCGCCAGCGCCTTGGCGCGCGCGGCGTTGCGGCGGGTCGCGGTCAGGTTCACTTCCGTGTCGAGGTCGTAGACGTTGCCGCTCACGAGGTACTTGCCGTCGGGCGTGACGTACGCGATCAGCCCGCCCATCGTCACCTCGTAGAGGCCCGGGATGGGCGAGAGGGCGATGTCGTCGGGCTTGGTGCCCGGCAGCTTTGCGACGATCCGTTGGCGCACGTCGGCCGGCACGCCCGCGGCGGCGGCCTTGGGAGCCGCCTTCGGAGCCGCCTTCGGAGCCGGGGTTGACGCCTGGGCCACTGGCTGGGCCCCGCAAGGGGCCGCCAGCGCGAGGCCGGACGCGGCAAGAAGGGTCGCAATCACATGTGTGGGGCGCATTGCTGTCGATCCGATGGTGCGGCAGGTCCGCGTCGGGTGAGACCGCGCAGAGCGCCGCGGGTTCAACGCGGGGCGGCGCAGTCTAGCAGAGCACCGCGGAATCGGCGGGAGCCGGTCGGCTCAGCCGCGCGGGTGGTGCTGCGCGTGGAGGTCCTTCAGACGCTCGCGCGCGACGTGCGTGTAGATCTGGGTCGTCGAGAGGTCGCTGTGGCCGAGCAGCATCTGCACCACGCGCAGGTCGGCGCCGTGGTTGAGGAGATGCGTGGCAAAGGCGTGGCGCAGCGTGTGCGGGGAGAGGTCCTTCTGGACGCCCGCGCTGCGCGCGTGCCGCTTGATGATGTGCCAGAAGGCCTGGCGGGTCATGCGGTCGCCGCGACGCGTGGGGAACAGATAGTCGGTCTGTCGCTCGAGCAGGATCTCGACGCGCGGACCCTGCAGGAACTGCTGGACCCACTGCACGGCCTCCTCCCCGAGCGGGATCAACCGCTCGCGGTCACCCTTGCCGACGATGCGCAGCACGCCCTGGCTCAGGTTCACCGACGACAGCTTGAGGCTGACCAGTTCGGAAACCCGCAACCCCGTGGCGTAGAGCACCTCGAGCATGGTGCGGTCGCGGTGGCCGAGCGGGTCGCCCACGGACGGAGCGGCCAGCAGGGCCTCGACTTCCTCCTCCGTGAGCGACCGCGGCAGCGAGCGCCCCACCTTGGGCATGTCGATCAGGGCGGTCGGGTCCTCCCGGACGGCGCCCTCGCGCACCAACTGGCGATAGAAGCGGCGGAAACTCGACAGCTGGCGCGCGGTCGAGCGCGGCCGGGCGCCGGCTTCGATGCGTGCGGCCATGAAGGACAGCAGGTCGGCGCGCTTGGCCGCGGTGATATCGGTCTTGCGCGCGTCCAGCCAGCGCTCGAGGGCCGTCAGGTCGGCGCGGTAGGCGGAGAGCGTGTTGGGCGACAGGCCGCGCTCCATCCAGACCGCGTCCAGAAAGCGGTCGATCGGGCCCGGGCCCGGTTCGCTGCCGCCTCGCTGAGTGCGTACGATGACGCTCCTCTTCACTGCTGTGCTCATTTCGGCTCAAGAAGTGCTCGTGGCGGCGAGTATGGGAGGCGCACCGCAGCCGGCGGCGTGACAACCCTCACAGATCACCGTCCCCTGCCCTCCCGCCAGGGATCCAGTTCACAGAAAGCGCCCGGCGCGGCAGACTTGCGCCCCCTCCGGCGAGGTCCCGGCGATGCGCGGTGCACTGCCGCGCGCTCTCACGACCGCATACGGCGTGTGCGCGCTGGCCATCTTCAGCCTGATTTTCGTGCTCGCCGCGGCGCTCGCGCTCGTCGTGCCGCGCCTGGAGTGGCGCCGCTCGATCACCCACGCCCTCGCACGCATCGCGTTGCCGGTGCTCGGCATCCGCCTCGTGGTGGACGGCCTCGCCCGCCTGCCGCCCGGCTCCTGCGTGGTGGCGGCGAATCACGCGAGCTATCTCGATGGGATCGTGATGAAGGCGGCGCTGCCGCCGCGCTTCTCGTTCGTGATCAAGCGCGAGGCGGCCTCGATGCCGGTCGCGGGGTTCCTGCTCAAGCGCATCGGATCGGAGTTCGTGGACCGCCACAGCGAGGGCGGCCGCCGCCGCGACGCCATGCGCGTGCTGCGCCGTGCCGAGCAGGGCCACGCCCTGGTGTTCTTCCCGGAAGGCACCTTCGACGAGCAGCCGGGACTCAAGCGATTCCACGTCGGGGCTTTTGCCGCTGCATCGCGCGGCGACATGCCCGTCGTGCCGACGGTGATCCACGGCGCGCGCCGCGCGATGCCGAACCGCGCGTTGCTGGTCCGTCCCGGCCGCGTGCGCGTCGAGATCCTGGAGCCACTCGAGGCAGCGCCGCGCGGCGCCAGAACCGTGGACGAACTGCGCCGCGAGACCCGCCGCCGCATCGCCGCGCGGCTCGAGGAGCCCGACCTCGCCCCTGAGCAGACGGGCGCGGGCTGAGCCACGGAGTTCGCGGTGTCCGGCACTCCCGGTCGGGGACAAGCCCGGCCGGGACGCCGTGAACCCTTCCCTGGGGGCTCGCGCGCGACATCCATGTCGCGCGACGCCCGGCCGGGCTTGTCCCCGACCGGGAGCGCCGCGAGGCCGCGGCCTCACATGCTGCGCCGGTACTGCCCGCCGACGTCGTAGAGCGCACGAGAAATACTGCCGAGCGAGGCGACCTTCACCGTCTCCATGAGCTCGCCGAACACGTTGCCGCCACTGGCGGCGGCCGCCTGCAGCCGCGCGAGCGCCTCCGGACGGGGCTGCGCATTGCGCTCGAGGAACGCGCGGACCGCACGCACCTGCGCCTGCTTCTCGTCCTCCGTGGAGCGGATCAGCTCCGCCTCGCGGATCTCGCTCGCATCGTCGGGCCCGAGGAAGGTGTTCACGCCGACGATCGGCAGCCGCCCGTCGTGCTTCAGGGTCTCGTAGTACAGGCTCTCTTCCTGGATCCTGCCGCGCTGGTACATCGTCTCCATGGCGCCGAGCACGCCGCCGCGCTCGGAGAGCCGGTCGAACTCGCGGTAGACCGCCTCCTCGACGAGGTCGGTGAGCGCATCGATGGCGAAGGAGCCCTGCCAGGGGTTCTGCGTGCGGTTCAGCCCGAGTTCCTTGCCGATGATCAGCTGGATCGCAACCGCGCGACGCACCGACTCCTCGGTCGGTGTGGTGATCGCCTCGTCGTAGGCGTTGGTGTGCAGGCTGTTGCAGTTGTCGAACAGCGCGTAGAGCGCCTGCAGCGTCGTGCGGATGTCGTTGAACTGGATCTCGCGCGCGTGGAGGCTGCGGCCCGAGGTCTGGATGTGGTACTTGAGCATCTGCGAGCGCGGCCCGGCGCGGTAGAGGTCGCGCATCGCGCGGGCCCAGATGCGCCGTGCGACGCGGCCGATCACCGCGTACTCCGGGTCCATGCCGTTCGAGAAGAAGAACGACAGGTTCGGCGAGAAGTCGTCGATGCGCATGCCGCGGGCGAGGTAGTACTCGACGATGGTGAAGCCGTTCGCCAGCGTGAAGGCGAGCTGCGACACCGGGTTCGCGCCCGCCTCGGCGATGTGATAGCCGGAGATCGACACGGAGTAGAAGTTGCGGACGTCGTGGTCGCTGAAGAACTGCTGCACGTCGCCCATCATCCGCAACGCGAACTCGGTCGAGAAGATGCAGGTGTTCTGTGCCTGGTCCTCCTTGAGGATGTCGGCCTGCACCGTGCCGCGCACCTGCGACAGCGCCTCGGCGCGGATCCGGTCGTAGGTCTCGCGGTCGACGAGCTGGTCGCCGGTGACCCCGAGCAGCCCGAGGCCGGAGCCATCGTGCCCGGCCGGCAGATCCCCTGCGTAGCGCGGCCGCTCGCGGTCGCGGTACAGCTGCGCGATGCGCCGCTCGGCCTCCTCCCAGCGTCCCTGCTCGCGCAGCCATCGCTCGACGCGCTGGTCCACGGCGGTGTTCATGAACATCGCGAGGATCATCGGCGCGGGACCGTTGATGGTCATCGAGACCGAGGTCGTCGGCGCGCACAGGTCGAAGCCCGAGTAGAGCTTCTTCATGTCGTCGAGCGTGGCGATCGAGACGCCCGAGTTGCCGATGCGGCCGTAGATGTCGGGCCGTTCGTCGGGGTCTTCGCCGTAGAGCGTCGTCGAATCGAACGCCGTCGAGAGCCGTGCCGCCCCATGGCCGCCCGCGACGTAGTGAAAGCGGCGGTTGGTGCGCTCAGGTCCGCCCTCGCCCGCGAACATCCGCGTCGGGTCCTCCTCCTCGCGGCGGTAGGGATAGACGCCGGCCGTGAACGGGAAGTGCCCCGGCAGGTGCTCCTTGAGCAGGAAGACGAGCAGGTCGCCCCAGTCGCGCTGCCGCGGCACCGCGAGCTTCGGCACCCGGCAGTGGCTCAGCGTCTCCGTGTAGTTCGCGCCGCGAATCTCGCGGCCGCGCACGGTGTAGGCGTACTCCTCGTCCGTGGCCGACGCCGCGATCGCGGGCCAGCGCCGCAGCAGTTCGACGCCCTCCTCGCCCACTGCCCCGAGCGCGTCATGGTAGGCAGTGCGCAGCCGCGCCCGCGTGGGGTCGGACGCATCGGCGAGCGCCTCGGCCGCGTAGCGCTCGAGCGGCGCCGGCAGCGCGGGGTCGCCCAGCGCGCGCAGCGCATCGTGCAGGCTGTGGGCACGGCTCGCCGCCTCGGCGCGCCGTGCGAGGTCGCCGTGCGCACGCCGGCCGTTGGCGGCGATCTCGGCGAGGTAGCGGCTACGGCTGGCGGGCACCAGCGCGTGGCGCTCCACGAGTTCCGTCGGGCCCGGATCGGCCACGGCCCAGCTGCGCCCGCCCTCCCCGGCCTTCTCCTCGAGCCGGCGGCACAGTGCGGCAAACAGCCGGTTGACGCCGGGGTCGTTGAAGCGGCTGGCGATGGTCGGGAACACCGGCACGGCGTCGTCCGGCAGCTGGAACGCCACGCGGTTGCGACGCCACTGCTTGCGCACGTCGCGCAGCGCGTCCTCCGCACCGCGCTTCTCGAACTTGTTGAGCGCCACCAGCTCTGCGAAGTCGAGCATGTCGATCTTCTCGAGCTGGCTCGCCGCGCCGTATTCGCTGGTCATGACGTAGATCGGCACGTCCACGAGATCGACGATCTCGGTGTCGCTCTGGCCGATGCCCGCCGTCTCGACCACGATCAGGTCGAACCCGGCGAAGCGCAGCAGCTCGAGCACGTCGGCGAGCACGGCGCTGGTGGCGAGGTGCTGGCGGCGCGTGGCGAGCGAGCGCATGAACACCTGCTCGGCGGCCAGCGCGTTCATGCGGATGCGGTCGCCGAGCAGTGCGCCGCCGCTGCGCCGGCGCGTCGGGTCCATGGCGACGACCGCCACGCTGCGGTCGGGGAAGTGGCGCACCAGGCGCAGCAGCAGCTCGTCGGTGAGGCTCGACTTGCCGGCACCGCCCGTGCCGGTGATGCCGACGACCGGGGTGCGGCGCGGCGAGCGGGCGCTCGACTTGCGCAGGGTGTCCCGCAGCGCGGCGGGCACCTCGTCGAGCTCCAGCGCGGAAATCGCGCGCGCGACCTGCTGGTGATCGCGGGCGCTCATGGGTCCGAACTCGAACGCCGGGCGCCGGCTGGCGCGGGTGCGTTCCATCACGTCGGCGATCATGCCGTCGAGGCCGAGCTTGCGGCCGTCCTCCGGCGTGTAGATGCGCGCGATACCGTAGGCCTCGAGCTCGGCGATCTCGTGCGGCGCGATCGTGCCGCCGCCGCCCACCACCACCCGGACGTGCCCGGCGCCGCGCTCGCGCAGCATGTCCACCATGTAGCGGAAATACTCGTTGTGGCCGCCCTGGTAGGAACTCACCGCGATGCCGTCGGCGTCCTCCTGGATGGCGGCACGCACGATGTCGGCGACGCTGCGGTTGTGCCCGAGGTGCACGACCTCGGCGCCGTGGGCCTGCAGCAGCCGGCGGATGATGTTGATCGCCGCGTCGTGGCCGTCGAAGAGCGACGCCGCGCTCACGAAGCGCAGCGGGGCCGCCTCCGCCCGCGTCTCCGCAAGCTGCCGCACCGCACCGCCGCCCGTCCTGCTGCCGCTCATGTGAAGATCCCCTGCCGCGCCCGGCCGGTCATCCGCAGACCGGCAATGTCGGGCTGATCTGATCGACCTTACCGCAGCGCAGCGTCACCGGCCACGGATTCGCGCGGGATCCCGCGGCGCGCACCCCCGGCGGTCGTCTTGCGCTGCAAAATCGGCCCGGCTTACACTCGGCGGCTCAGGACTTCCTCCAGCCCGGTCCCCGCAATACCCACCAGATCAGGGGCAGCGATGAACGAACAGGTCGTGATACTGGCCGCCCGGCGCTCGCCGATCGGCGCCTTCCAGGGAACCCTCTCTCCGCTCACCTCGCCGGAACTCGGCGCGGCGGCCGCCCAGGCCGCGCTCGCCGATGCGCAACTCGGCGGCGACGCCGTGGACGAGGTCGTTTTCGGCTGCGTGCTGCCCGCGGGCCTCGGGCAGGCGCCGGCGCGCCAGGTCGCGCTCGCCGCGGGCGTCGCCACGCACGTACCCGCCACGACCGTGAACAAGATGTGCGGTTCGGGCATGAAGGCGCTGATGTTCGCCGCCGACCAGATCCGGGCCGGCGACGCCGCGATCGCGCTCGCCGGCGGCATCGAGTCGATGACCAATGCGCCGTACCTGCTGCTCGAGGCGCGCTCCGGCTACCGCATGGGCCACTCGGAGCTGATCGACCACATGTTCCACGACGGCCTGCAGAGCCCCTGGGACGGCCAGGCGATGGGCCATTTCGCCGAGATCACGGCCGAGAAGTACGGCTTCACACGGGAGGCGCAGGACGCGTTCGCGGAGCGAATCCGTGCGCCGTGCCCAGCGCGCGGTGGGCGAGGGCGATTTCGCCGCCGAGATGGCCCCGGTGACCGTCAAGACCCGCAAGAGCGAGCAGACTGGTCGCGCAGGACGAGACGCCGTTCACGCTCGAGATCGAGAAGATCGCGACGCTCAAGCCCGCCTTCAAGCAGCGACGGCACCGTGACCGCGGCCTCATCCTCGTCGATCTCGGATGGCGCGGCGGCGATCGTGCTCGCGAGCGCGTCGGCGGCGCGTGACGCGCGGCGCAAAGCCGCTCGCGCGCATCGTGGCCTACGCCAGCCATGCACAGGCGCCGGAGTGGTTCACGACCGCCCCGGCCCCGGCGATCCGCAAGGCGCTCGATCGTGCCGGCTGGCAAGCCGGGCGACGTGGACCTCTACGAGATCAACGAGGCGTTCGCGGTCGTCACCATGGCCGCCGTGCACGACCTCGGACTCGACATGGCCCGGGTCAACGTCAACGGCGGCGCCTGCGCGCTCGGTCACCCGATCGGGGCGACCGGCGCGCGACTCGTGGTCACGCTGCTGCACGCGCTGCGCGGCGCGGCCTGCGCCGCGGCGTCGCCTGCAGTGCATCGGCGGCGGCGAGGCCACCGCGATCGCCATCGAACTGCTCGACTGACGATCGCACCGGACGCCGGGAGGCACCATGCAGATCAAGGACAAGGTCGTCGCGATGACGGCGGCGGCCCGCGGCATCGGCAAGGCGATCGCGGGGGCGTTCGCAGCGCGCGGCGCGCGCATCGCGCTGCTGGACCTCGTGCCCGCGGACCTCGAGGCCGTCCGCGGCGAGTTCGCAGGGCGCGGCGTCGACGTGCGCGCCTATCCGGCGAACGTCGCGAAAGAAGACCAGGTCATCGCCGCGCTCGACGCGGTGGTCGCCGACTTCGGACGCCTCGACGTGATGGTCAACAACGCCGGCATCATCAAGGACGCGCTGCTCGTGAAGGTCAAGGACGGCGCGGTGACCGGCAAGATGTCGCTCGAGCAGTGGCAGGCCGTGATCGACGTGAACCTCACCGGCGTGTTCCTCTGCGGGCGCGAGGCCGCCGAGCGCATGGTCCGTCTCGGCCATGGCGGCCTGATCGTGAACATCGCCAGCATCTCGAAGGTCGGCAACGCCGGCCAGTCGAACTACTCGGCCGCCAAGGCCGGCGTCACTGCGATGGCCGTGGTCTGGGCCCGCGAACTGGCGCGCTTCGGCATCCGCGCCGCCTCGATCGCGCCTGGATTCACGCGCACCGACCTGCTCGCGGGCATGCCGCCCGAGATGCTCGAGAAGATGACCGCGCCAGTGCCGCTGAAGCGCCTCGGCCTGCCCGAGGAGATCGCCCACGCCGCGGTGTTCATCGCCGAGAACGACTACTTCACCGGCCGCAGCATCGACCTCGACGGCGGCCTGAGGCTCTGACCATGCAGATCAAGGACGCACGCGCGATCATCAGTGGCGGCGCCTCCGGCCTCGGGCAGGCAGTGGCCGAGAGACGTCGTCGCAGCCGGCGGCAGCGTCGCCCTGCTCGATGTCAATGCGGAGGCCGGTGCGGCGCTGGTGGCCAGGCTCGGCGACGCGCGCCACGCTTCATCGCCACCGACGTCACCTCGGAGGCCGCGGTCGACGCCGCGGTCGCGCAGGCCGCGCGGGCCATGGGCGGCATCAACGTCGCCGTGAACTGCGCCGGCGTCGGCTGGCCGAAACGCATGGTCGGCAAGGACGGCCCGATGCCGGGGGACTTCTTCCGCAAGGTCGTCGAGATCAACCTGGTCGGCACGCTGCTGGTGTGCAAGGCGGCGGCGGCCGAGATGCAGAAGAACGCGCCGAACGCCGGCGGCGAGCGCGGCGCGATCGTGATGACCGCCTCGGTCGCGGCCTTCGATGGCCAGATCGGCCAGGTCGCCTATGCGGCCTCGAAGGGCGGCGTGGTGGGCATGACCCTGCCGATGGCGCGCGAACTCGCGGCCTTCGGCATCCGCGTGGTCACGATCGCGCCGGGGCTGTTCCTCACGCCGATGATGGCCGCGCTGCCGAGCGAGGCGCAGGAGTCGCTCGGCCGGCAGGTGCCCTTCCCGCCCCGCCTCGGCCACCCGTCCGAGTATGCGGCGCTGGTCCGGCAAGTCGTGGAAAACCCCATGCTCAACGGCGAGACGATCCGCCTCGACGGCGCGATCCGGATGGCTCCGCGCTGAGCGCGGCCGACCGTCGCGCGGGGCGCTACAATTGCAGATCGAGCGAGGCGTCGTTCGGCCGCTTCGACAACCACGCACTCCGGGGAACGCCATGGCTGATCCAGCACTCGAAGGCATCGAACGCGACGTCATGGAGTACGACGTCGTGGTCGTGGGTGGAGGCCCCGCAGGCCTCGCCTGCGCCATCCGTCTCAAGCAGCTCAAACCCGACCTCAACGTCTGCGTGCTCGAGAAGGCGGCGAGCGCCGGCGCACACATGCTCTCGGGCGCGGTGATCGAGCCGGGGCCGCTCGACGAACTGCTGCCCGAGTGGCGCGAGGAGCTGAAGGGCATCTGCGTGCCGGCGGGCGACGACGAGTTCGCGCTGCTCACGAAGACCAGCCGCTACAAGCTGCCCACGCCGCCGCAGATGAACAACCACGGCAACTTCATCGTGTCCCTGGGCAACCTCGTGAGCTACCTCGCCGGCAAGGCGGAAGGCCTCGGCTGCGACGTGTTCGCGGGCTTCGCCGCCGCCGCACCGCTGTTCGACGGGCAGGGCGCGGTCGCGGGCGTGCGCATCGGCGACATGGGGCTCGAGAAGGACGGTACGCCGGGCGCCAATTTCGCACCGGGTCCCGAGATCCGCGCCAGGACCACGATCCTCGCCGAGGGCTGCCGCGGCAGCGTCTCGAAGGTGCTGATCGAGCGCTACCGCCTCGACGCCGGCAAGTCGCCGCAGACCTACGGCCTCGGCTTCAAGGAACTCTGGCAGCTGCCGGCGGGCCGCGTGGTGCCGGGCACGATCCAGCACACGGTCGGCTTCCCGATGGACACCGCCACCTACGGCGGCAGCTTCCTCTACCACCTCGACCAGGACCGCGTGTACGTGGGCTTCGTGGTCGGGCTCGACTACGCCGATCCGCGCTTCCAGCCGTTCGAGGCGTTCCAGCAGTTCAAGAACCACCCGAGCATCAAGTCGCTGCTCGACGGCGGTGAGCTGCTCGCCTACGGCGCGCGCGCCATCGTCGAGGGCGGCTGGCAGTCCGCCCCGAAGCTCGAGATGCCCGGCGCGATCCTGGTTGGCGACACGGGCGGCACGCTCAACGTGCCGAAGATCAAGGGCGTGCACCAGGCGCTGCGTTCGGGTTCGCTCGCGGCCGAGCATCTCGTCGAAACCGGGGGCAGCGCGGGCTTCGACCAGCGCTGGCGCACCTCGCCGGGCGGCGTCGAGCTCTACAAGATCCGCAACATCCGCCCGGGCTTCAAGGGCGGCCTGTGGATGGGCATGGCCAACGGTGCGCTCGAGACGCTCACCGGCGGGCCACTCGCCGTGGACGCTCGACAACCACGCCGACCACTCCGCGCTGCGCCGGCTCGACCAGTTGGCGTCGCCCGATCGCGGCTGGGGCGAGCGCACGCTCAAGCCCCGCGACCGCGTGAGCGCCGTGTTCCTCGCGGGCAACAGTCACGAGGAGGCGCAGCCCGTCCACCTCAAGGTGGCCGACACGAACATCTGCGTGACCCGCTGCGCGCAGGAGTACGGCAATCCCTGCCAGTACTTCTGCCCGGCCCACGTCTACGAGATGGTGGACGACGGGGCCGGCGGCAGGCGCCTGCAGATCAACGCGTCGAACTGCGTGCACTGCAAGGCCTGCGACATCAAGGATCCGTACGAGATCATCACCTGGACGACGCCCGAGGGCGGATCCGGGCCGAACTACCAGGCCATGTAGGCGCGGCGCGGATGGGCGAGCCGATCTGGACCCCGCCGGCGGAGCGCGTCGCGGCCTCGAACCTGACGCGCTTCGCAGCCTTCGCGCGCGACCGCTATGGCGCATCCACGGGCGACTACGCGTCGCTGTGGCGCTGGTCGGTGGAGCAACGCGAGCAGTTCTGGCCGGCAGTCATGGAGTTCGCCGGAGTGCTGCAGGCGCCCGGCAACGCACCGGTGCTCCAGCACCGCGATCGCATGCCCGGCGCGGTGTGGTTCGCGGACACACGGCTCAACTACGCCGAGAACCTGCTTGCCCGTGGCGACGACCATCCGGCGCTCGTGTTCTGCAACGAGCGCGGCGCGCGGCGCGAAGTCAGCTACGGCGAGCTGCATGCGGAGGTGGGCCGGGTTGCCGCCGGGCTGCGCGAGCTGGGCATCGGTCCCGGCGATCGGGTCGCCGGCTTCCTGCCCAACCTGCCGGAATCCGTGGTCGCGATGCTCGCCACCACCAGCCTCGGTGCCGCGTGGACCTCCTGTTCACCCGACTTCGGGATCAACGGCGTGCTCGACCGGTTCGGGCAGGTGGCACCGCGCGTGCTGTTCACCGCCGACGGGTACGTCTACAACGGCAAGGCGATCGATTCGCTGGCGCCGGTGCGCGCCGTGCTCGAGCGACTGCCGTCGGTCGAGCGCGTGATCGTGATCCCGTACCTGTCGGCGACGCCGGACCTCGCCGGGTTGCCGAACGCGGTGGCGTTCGGAGATTTCGGCCGGCGCGGCGCCGCCGCGCAGTTCGTGCGCGTGCCGTTCGATGCGCCGCTGTTCGTCATGTACTCCTCGGGCACCACGGGAGTGCCGAAGTGCATCGTCCACGGCGTCGGCGGCACGCTGCTGCAGCACCGCAAGGAACACCTGCTGCACTGCGACCTGAAGCCCGACGACCGGTTGTTCTTCTTCACCACCTGCGGCTGGATGATGTGGAACTGGCTGGTGAGCGGGCTCGCCACCGGCTGCACGCTGGTGCTGTATGAGGGCTCGCCCTTCGCGCCGGACCGCGACGTGCTCTGGCGCCTGGCGGAGCGCGAGCGCGTCACGCACTTCGGCACCAGCCCCAGGTATCTCTCCGCGCTGCAGAAGGACGGCGCGGCGCCCGGGCGCGCCTTCGACCTCGGCGCGCTGCGCACGCTGCTGTCGACCGGCTCGCCGCTCGCTCCAGAGCAGTTCGACTACGTGTACCGCGAGATCAAGGCCGACCTGCACCTCGCCTCGATCTCCGGCGGCACGGACATCATCTCCTGCTTCTGCCTCGGCAACCCCTGGCTGCCGGTGCATCGCGGCGAGATCCAGTCGCCGGGGCTCGGCATGGCGACCGCGGTCTACGACGAGGACGGCCGTGCGGTGCGCGAGCGGCAGGGCGAACTCGTCTGCACGGCGCCCTTCCCGTCGATGCCGATCGGCTTCTGGAACGATCCCGACGGCGCGAAGTACCGCGCCGCCTACTTCGAGCGCTTCGCGGGCGTGTGGTGCCACGGCGACTACGCCGTGCACACCGCGCACGACGGCTTCGTGATCCTGGGGCGCTCCGACGCGGTCCTGAACCCGGGCGGCGTGCGCATCGGGACGGCGGAGATCTACCGCCAGGTCGAGACGCTCGGGGAGATCCTCGAGAGCCTCGCCGTCGGCCAGGACTGGGACAACGACGTGCGGGTGGTGCTGTTCGTGCGCCTGCGGCCGGGCGTGACGCTGGATGCGGCGCTCGAGAAGCGCATCCGCGACGCGATCCGGGCGAATGCGACGCCTCGCCACGTGCCAGCCCGCATCGTTGCGGTGCCGGACATCCCCCGCACCATCAGCGGCAAGATCGTCGAGCTCGCGGTGCGCAACGTGATCCACGGCCGGCCGGTCCGCAACACCGACGCGCTCGCCAACCCCGCGGCGCTCGAGCACTTCCGCGATCGCCCCGAGCTGGCGAGCTGAGGGCGCCTGGCCCCGCCATGAGCGGCCCCGGAACGCTCCACGCACGCCTACCACGAGTCGCTGCGCCGGCACGGCTACCGGCCCGACGCCGCGCAGGAGCACGCCGTGGCGCGCCTGGAGGACCTGCGCCAGCGGCTCGAGGGCGCCCATGGCGATCGCGGCGGCTGGCTCGGCCGGCTGCGCGGACTGGGCAGGCGCAAGTCCGGGGCCGTGCGCGGACTGTACCTGTGGGGCGGTGTCGGGCGCGGCAAGACGTTTCTGATGGACCTGTTCCGCGCCGGGCTCGGCGTGCCGTCGCGCCGCGACCACTTCCACCGCTTCATGAAGGACGTGCACGGCAGGCTGCGCGGACTGCGCGACCTCGAGGACCCGCTCGAGCACGTCGCCGCCGGCATCGCGCGCGACGCACGCGTGCTGTGCCTCGACGAGTTGTTCGTGAGCGACATCGCCGACGCGATGCTGCTCTCGGGGCTGTTCTCGGGCCTGACGGGGCACGGCGTGACGCTGGTATTCACCTCGAACTCGCCGCCTGCCGATCTCTACCGCGACGGCCTGCAGCGCAGCCGCTTCCTGCCCGCCATCGCGCTGATCGAGCGCTGCACGGAGACCGTCAACGTGGATGGCGGCCACGACTACCGCCTGCGCCAGCTCGAGAAGGCGCCGCTGTACCTCGCCGCGCACGAGCCGTTTGCCGACGCCACGCTCGCGCAGCGCTTCGCCGAGATCGCCGGGGAGCGCGGCGAGGTCGATGGGACGCTGCCCGTGGAGGGCCGCGAGATCCGCACGCGCCGCCGCACGGACGACGTCGTGTGGTTCGACTTCGAGGCGCTCTGCGGCGGACCGCGCAGCGCGGCCGACTACGTCGAGATCGCCCGCGACTTCCACACGGTGTTCGTCTCCGGCGTGCCGGTGTTCGACGCGTCCCGCGACGACCCGGCGCGGCGCTTCATCGCGCTGGTCGACGAGTTCTACGACCGCAACGTCAAGCTGGTGCTGTCGGCCTCGGCCGCGCCCGACGCGCTGTATCGCGGCGAGCGCCTCGCCTTCGCGTTCGAGCGAACTCGCAGCCGCCTCGCGGAGATGCAGACTCACGATTACCTCGCCAGGCCTCACCTCGCCTGACGAGGCCGCGCACGGAGATCCGCACGACCGGCCACGGCACCGGCGGTGCTGCGCTGCGGCACTCGACGACGCGTCGCGGCGCGCAGGGAAGCGCCGATGGCTGGCCTATAATCCGGGCCGGGCTGCGACGGCCCCAAGGAAAACGAAAAATGCCAGGAACGATTCCCGCAGCGCGGCAGCAACTGATTGCCGCCATTGCCTCGAAGTCGCGTGCACTGTCGGCACCGCTGCCGCTCGCGGCCTTCGCCCGGGACTACTACCGCGGCGTGGACGAGTCCGACCTGCGCGCCGCGGATCCCGCCACGCTGGCCGCCGCCGCCGCGAGCCACCTGCGCTTCGGCCGCGTGCGACGGCCGGGCCACGCGCTGGTGAGGGTGTTCAACCCGACCGAGGAGCGCGACGGCTGGACGTCGAACCGGACCGTCGTCGAGGTCGTCACCGACGACATGCCGTTCCTGGTGGACTCCCTCGCGATGGTGGTGAACGGCAGCGGGTTCGCGATCCACGCCATGGCCCATCCCGTGTTCGACGCGCGCCGCGACCGCGGCGGGCGCCTGCGCGAGGTCTCGGGCGATGGGAAGGCCGGTACGGCCGAGTCCTGGCAGCACCTCGAGGTCGATCGCAGCACGGACACGGCGCGCCTCGAGCAACTGCACGCGCGCATCGAGAGCACGCTCGGCGACGTGCGCGTCGCGGTCGAGGACTGGCCGCGCATGGTCACGCGCGCGCGGGAGATCGCGGCGGCCGTGGCCACCGACGCGGTCCCGGGCATCGCGCGGACCGAGGCGGCCGAGGCCTCGGCCTTCCTCGCGTGGCTGGCGGACAACCACTTCACGTTCCTTGGCTACCGCGAGTACCGCCTCGATCGCGGCGCGTCGGTGGACCGGCTCGTGCCGGTGCCGCGTTCGGGCCTCGGGCTGTTGCGCACGGGCGCGGGGCGGCCGCGGCCGCGGGTCACCGAGCTGCGCGGCGAGGTCCGCAGCCGGGCGCGCGAGCAGGCGCTGCTGGTGGTGACCAAGGCGAACTCGGTCTCCACCGTGCATCGCGCGACCTACCTCGACTACGTCGGCGTGAAGACCTTCGACGGGCGCGGCCAGGTCACCGGCGAGCGGCGCTTCATCGGCCTGTTCACCTCGGCCACCTACAGCGCGAGCCCGCGCTCGATCCCGCTGCTGCAGCACAAGGTGCAGCGGGTGATCGATCACTTCGGCGTCTCGCCGGTGAGCCACGACGGCAAGGCACTGATGCACGTGCTCGAGTCGCATCCGCGCGACGAGCTGTTCCAGGCGAGCGTGCCGGAGCTGGTGCACAGCTTCCGCGGCATCGTGAACCTCTACGAGCGGCGCCGCGTACGCCTGCTGCTGCGTCGCGACCCCTACCAGCGGTTCTTCTCGTGCCTGCTGTACGTGCCGCGCGACCGCTACAACACCCAGGCCCGCGAACGCATCGAGAAGATCCTGCTCGAGGAGCTCGCCGGCGAGTCGCTCGAGGCCCGGGTGCAGATCTCGGAGTCCGCACTCGCGCGCCTGCACATCCTGGTGCGCACGGATCCCGGGCGCACGGTGGCCACGGACGTCGAACGCATCGAGGCTCGCATCGGCGAGACGCTGCGCACCTGGGAAGACCGGCTTCGCACCGCACTGCAGGCGCGGCTGCCCGCGGAGCGCGCCGACCAGCTCGCGGAGCGATTCCAGGGCGCTTTCCCGGCCTCCTACCAGGAGGACGTGACGGCCGACCGCGCGATTCCCGACCTGCTCGCGCTGAGCACGCTGCCCGACGCGCCCGACGCGCTCGGCCTCGAGCTGCTGGGCGGGGGCGGCGGCGATCGCCTGCACCTGCGGGTGTTCCGCCGCGGCGAGCCGGTCGCGATGTCGGACCTGCTGCCGCTGCTCGAGAACTTCGACCTCAGGGTGCTCACCGAGCGCCCCTACCGGGTCGCGACGCGCGATGGCACTGCGAGCTGGATCCAGGACCTCGAGGTCGCGCACGCCGGCGGCCGCCGGCTCGACCCGGCGCAGGCCGGCGCGCGCTTCGAGGCGGCGTTCTTCGCGGTCTGGAACGGACTGGCCGAGAGCGACGGCTTCAACCGGCTGGTGCTCGCCGCGGGACTCGAATGGCGCCAGGCGCTGGTGCTGCGCGCCGTGTGCCGCTACCTGCTGCAGACCGGCCTGCCCTTCAGCCAGCGCTACATGGAGTCGGTGCTGCTGCGTCATCCGGCGCTCGCCGCACGGCTGGCGTGGACGTTCGAGGCGCGCTTCGACCCGCGGCTCGCCGCAGCCACGCGTGCCGCGCAGTTGCGCTCGCTCGACCGCGAGATCGACGAGGCGCTCGAGCAGGTGACCAGTCCGGACGACGACCGCATCCTGCGCTCCTTCCGTGCCGTGGTCGCCACGGCGCTGCGCACCAACCACTTCCAGCGCGACGCCGCGGGCGCGCCGAAATCGTACCTCTCCTTCAAGCTCGACCCGAAGAGCCTGCTGGAGCTGCCCAAGCCCCGGCCGATGTTCGAGATCTGGGTGTACTCGCCGCGCGTCGAGGGCGTGCACCTGCGCATGGGCAAGGTGGCGCGCGGAGGACTGCGCTGGTCCGACCGGCGCGAGGACTTCCGCACCGAGATTCTCGGCCTGATGAAGGCGCAGAACGTCAAGAACACGCTGATCGTTCCGGTCGGCGCCAAGGGCGGCTTCGTGCCCAAGCACCTGCCGGCGGGCGACCGCGAGGCGGTGCAGCGCGAAGGGACCGAATGCTACCGGGTCTTCATCCGCGGACTCCTCGACCTCACCGACAACGTCCGCGACGGGAAGGTCGTGCCGCCGACCGACGTCGTGCGCCACGACCCGGACGACCCCTACCTCGTGGTCGCCGCTGACAAGGGCACGGCCTCGTTCTCCGACACCGCCAACGCGCTGGCGGCCGAGTACGGCTTCTGGCTCGGCGACGCCTTCGCCTCCGGCGGGTCCGCGGGCTACGACCACAAGAAGATGGGCATTACCGCCAAGGGCGGCTGGGAGTGCGTGAAGCGCCACTTCCGTGAGATGGGCCTCGACACGCAGTCGCAGGACTTCACGGTCGCAGGCATCGGCGACATGGCGGGCGACGTGTTCGGCAACGGCATGCTGCTGTCGCCGCACATCCGGCTCGTCGCGGCCTTCAACCACCAGCACATCTTCCTCGACCCCGATCCCGACGCCGCGCGCAGCCTTCGCGAGCGCCAGCGGCTGTTCGCCCTGCCCCGTTCGACCTGGGCCGACTACGACGCGAAGCTCATCTCCAAGGGCGGCGGGGTTTTTCCGCGCGACGCGAAGGACATCGCGCTCTCGCCGCAGGCTCGCGTGCTGCTCGGCATCGAGTCGACCCGCGCCATGCCGCATGAAATCATCCGGGCGATCCTCAGGCTGCCGGTCGACCTGCTCTGGAACGGCGGCATCGGCACCTACGTGAAGGCGTCCTGGGAGGCGAACTCCGCGATCGGCGACCGCGCCAACGACGCGGTGCGCGTCGACGGCCGCGAACTGCGCTGCAAGGTGGTCGGCGAGGGCGGCAACCTCGGCCTGTCGCAGTCCGGCCGCATCGAGTTCGCCCGTGCCGGAGGTCGGATCAACACGGACTTCGTGGACAATTCCGGCGGCGTGGACTGCTCCGACCACGAGGTGAACATCAAGATCCTGCTCGAGGTGGCGCAGCGCAACGGACGACTCGCACGCAGCGCGCGCAACCGACTGCTCGCACAGATGACCGACGACGTCGGCGCGCTGGTGCTGCGCGACAACTATCTGCAGAGCCAGGCCATCAGCCTGCTCGCGCTCTCGGCGCGCGAGCGCCTCGGGGAGCACGCCCACTTCATCCGCTCCCTCGAACTCGAGGGCGTGCTCGACCGCGCGCTCGAGTTCCTGCCGAGCGCGGAGGAGATCGAGGAGCGTTCGCGCGCCGGCGAGGGGCTGACGCGTCCCGAGCTCGCGATGGCGCTCTCCTACTCGAAGATCTCGCTCAGCAACCAGCTGATCGCCTCCGACGTGCCGGAGGATCCGTACCTCGGTCGCGAGCTCGACCGCTATTTCCCCGATCGCCTGAGCCGGCGCTTCGCCGACCTCCTCGGCGAGCATCGCCTGCGGCGCGAGATCATCGTCACGGCGACCACCAACAGCATCGTCAATCGCATGGGCCCCACGTTCGTGGCGCGCACGCAGCAGGACACCGGGGCCGACGCCGCCACGGTCGCGCGCGCCTACTCGATCGCGCGGGATTCGCTGGACGTGCGCGAGCTGTGGACCGGCATCGAGCGGCTGGACAACCGCGTCGCAGCCGCGGCGCAGTACGGCATGACGCAGGACACCGTGGCGCTGGTCCGCCAGGTGACCTACTGGCTCATCCAGCGGCACCGCGGCGCCCTCGGCATCGAGGCGCAGGTCGGTCGGCTGCGGCCCGGCATCCGCGAGCTCGCCGCGGGGCTGCCGCACTGGCTGCAGGGACTGGAGCGCGAGGCCTGCGAGCGCCGTGCAGCGGAGCTCGGCGCCGCTGGCGTCCCCGCGACGCTCGCGCGCCAGGTCGCCGCGTGCGCCGCACTCGCGAGCGCGCCCGACATCGTCGAACTGGCGCAGTCGCACCGCCTGTCGGTCGCGGTCGCGGCGCGCACCTACTTCGGCGTCGGCGCCGGGTTCGGCCTCGACTGGCTGCGCGACCGCATCGAGGACCTCGCCATCGAGGGCCACTGGCAGGCGGTCGCGCGCAACAGCCTGCGCGAGACGCTCTACGACGCGCACCGCGGACTCACGGAGCGCGTGCTGCGCGGCACGCGCGAGCGCGACCCGGCGCGCGCCGTGGAGGCGTGGCGCGCGAAGCACGCAGCCGTCGCCGGACACGCGGCTCGGGATCGTCGATGACATCCGCGCACAGCCGGCCGCCGCCGACTTTGCGTCGCTGTCGGTCGCCCTGCAGGCCCTGCGCCATCTCGCCGACACGGGGCGGTGAAGCGCTGCTGCCTGGTCGTCACCACGCACGCGCGGCCCGATGCCCTGGCGTGCGTGCTCGAGGCGGTCGCGGCCCAGAGCTCACCACCTGACGAACTGATGATCGCCGAGGACGGCATGGACCCGGAGACGGCGCAGGTCGTCGGGCGGCACGAAGCGGCCGCACGCTATCCCGTCCGCCACCTGCGCCAGCCGCACGCGGGCTTCCGTGCCGGCCGCATCCGCAACGCCGCCATCGCGCGCACCGGCTGCGAATACGTCGTGCTGCTCGACGGCGACATGGTCGTGCATCCGCAGTTCCTGGCCGACCACCGCGCGTCGGCGCGGCCCGGCTACTGGAGCCAGGGCGTTCGGATCCGCCTCGATGCCGGCGCCACCCGCCGGCTGATCGCCCGCCCCGGCAGGCTGCCGGGGCCTTGGTCGCGCGGCCTCGGTCTCGCGCGTCGCGCCTATGCGCTGCGCTCGCCCGCGCTGGCCGGTGCGCTGCGATTGCCGGCCAACGCGTTGGTCGCCGTGAAGGCCTGCAATCAGGGCTTCTGGCGTCGCGACCTGATCGCCGCGAACGGCTTCGACGAGTCGATGAGCGGCTGGGGCTCGGAGGACAAGGAACTCTGCGCGCGGCTCGGCAACGCCGGCATACGGCGCCAGACGTTGCTGTTCGCGGCCGTGGCCTGGCACCTCGACCATCCACCCGCCTCGCGGGTGCACGCCGGCGAGAACCGCGCCCGATGGCACGAGACAGTGCGGACGGGGCGCACGCGCTGCGACGCGGGCATCGACACTCACCTCGACCGCTGAGCATCGCGACTTTCCCGTCTGGCGCGGGCCGGGGGCCGTTGCTATAAGAACCTCATCCCTCCCTCGAGTGCGAGTCTCATGAGCACCGGCAAACTGGTACTGCTGCGCCACGGCCAGAGCATCTGGAACCTGGAAAACCTGTTCACGGGCTGGATCGACGTGGACCTCTCGGCGCAGGGCGTCGAGGAGGCGCAGGAGGCCGGACGGCTGCTCAAGGCCGAGGGCATCGCCTTCGACATCGCCTTCACCTCGGTGCTGAAGCGGGCCATCCGCACGCTGTGGATCACGCTCGACGGGCTCGACATGATGTGGCTGCCGGTGGAGCGCAGCTGGCGCCTGAACGAGCGCCACTACGGCGCGCTGCAGGGCCTCGACAAGGCGCAGACGGTCGCGAAGCACGGCGCCGAGCAGGTCAAGATCTGGCGGCGCAGCTACGACATCCCGCCGCCGCCGCTCGACGCCGGCCACCCGCAGCACCCGCGCTTCGACCGCCGCTATGCCGGCGTGCCGGCGGCGGAGCTGCCGTCGTCGGAGTCGCTCAAGGACACGCTCGGGCGCGTCATGCCGTTCTGGACGGCCCGCATCGCGCCGGAGCTCGCCGCGGGCCGCAACGTGCTGGTGGCCGCGCACGGCAACAGCCTGCGCGCGCTCGTGAAGATGCTCGACGGGATGTCGGACGCCGCGATCGTCGAGCTCAACATCCCGACCGGCGTGCCGCTGGTCTACGAGCTGGATGCGAAGCTCGCTCGGGTGTCGAGCCGCTACCTCGGCGATGCCGAAGCGGTGAAGGCCCGCGCCGAGGCCGTGGCGCGGCAGACCGAGGCGAAGAAATAGCCCGGTCCCGCCGGGCCCGGGCGCCCTCCCCGGGCCGGGAGACCAGTGACCCGATCAGGTCGCGCCGCACAGCCGGCGACGCGTGTCCTCGTACTCTCGAACCATGCGCGCAACAAGGTCGGCGGTGGGCAGCACGTCGTGGATGTTGCCCACGCCCTGCCCGGCGCTCCAGATGTCGCGCCAGACCTTGGCCTTCAGGTCGCTGCCCGAGCCGAAATTCATCTTCGACTTGTCGGCCTCCGGCAGGTTGTCGGGATCGAGCCCGGTGCGGACCACGCTGCCGCGCAGGTAGTTGCCCTTCACCCCGCTGAAGAGGTTGGTGTAGACGACGTCCTCGGAGCCCGACTCGACGATCATCTGCTTGTACTCGGGCAGCACGTGCGCCTCGGTGGTGGCGAGGAAACGCGTGCCGATGTAGGCGAGGTCGGCGCCGATCGCCTGCGCGGCGAACACGTCCGCGCCGCTCGACATCGCACCCGCGAGCACGATCGTGCCGTCGAAGAACGCACGGATCTCGCGCACCAGCGCGAACGGACTCAATGTGCCCGCGTGACCGCCGGCGCCGGCACAGACGGCGATGATGCCGTCCACGCCCTGCTCCGCCGCCTTGCGCGCGTGGCGGACGCTGATGATGTCGTGGAACAGGAGTCCGCCGTAGGAATGCACGGCCTCCACCACCTCGCGCGGGGGCCGCAGGCTCGTGATCACCAGCGGCACCCTGTGGCGCACGCAGGCCTCGACGTCATGCTGCAGGCGGTCGTTCGAGGCGTGACAGATCTGGTTGACGGCGAACGGCGCGACCTTGGCGCCCGGGTTCGCCCTGGCATGGGCGTCGAGTTCCTCTCTGATGCGCGTCAGCCACTCGTCGAGCTGCGACGCGGGCCGGGCGTTCAACGCCGGGAACGAGCCGATCACGCCGGCCTTGCACTGGGCGATGACCAGTTCGGGCGTGGAGGCGATGAACATCGGCGAGCCGATCACCGGCAGGCTGAGGCGGTCGCGGAACGAGGCCGGAATCGGCATGTGTCTGTCCTCTGGATGTCGCAGTGGTTTCGATTTCGATCAGGCGCGGTTGCCGTTTTCGGCTCCGCCCACCTTGTTCATGCGCGGGGACGCCGTGAACCCGTCCATGGGGGCTCCGGGCGCGCCATCCCTGGCGCGCACGGCCCCGCGCACGAACAAGGTGGGCGGAGCCTGCAACCGCGGCACACCCGGCGACCGCTCGGCACCGAGCCCTCGTACGAAGCACGCTGGCTGCCGCCAGGAGCGGCTGGAGCCAGCCTCACGCCGCCTTCGTGCCACCGACTGCCGGATGGAACGGCTCGCCCCGCTCCGCCCGCTCGCGCAGCCACTTCGAAGGCTTGAATCGCTTGCCGTAGCGCCTGGCGAGCCGCTCGCACTCGGCGACGAACTCGCGGATGCCGATCGTGTCGATGAACGAGAGGGTACCGCCGGTCCACGCCGGGAAGCCCCAGCCGAGGATCGAGCCGAGGTCCGCCTCGCCCGGCGTCGTCACCACACCTTCCTCCATGCAGCGCGTGGTCTCGAGCGCCTGGATGTACAGCAGGCGCTTCTGCACCTCCTCCGCCGTCGGCTGCGCCACCGCGCGCGGGAACGCCTGCGCGAGGCCCGGCCACAGGTGCTTCTTGCCGTCCGTCGGATAGTCGTAGAAGCCGCCGCCGAAGCGCCGGCCGGGGCGATTGAGCCCCTCGACCATCTTCTGCACGACGTCGTAGCCCACCGGCTTGACGAACCGGCGGCCGAGGTCGGCCTCGGTCTGCTTGATCACCTTCCACTGCAGGTCGATCGTCACCTCGTCGCCGACCGCGAGCGGACCGACCGGCATGCCGGCCATCTTCGCCGCGTTCTCGATCAGCGCCGGGTTGACGCCCTCCTGCAACATCGCCATGCCCTCGTGGCAGAACGTGCCGAAGCAGCGGCTGGTGTAGAAGCCGCGGCTGTCGTTGACGACGATCGGCGTCTTGCGCAGCTGGCCGACGTAGTCGAGCGCGCGGGCGAGCGTGTCCTCGGAGGTCTTCTTGCCGAGAATGATCTCCACCAGCGGCATCTTGTCCACCGGCGAGAAGAAGTGGATGCCGATGAACTGCGACGGCCGCTTCGAGGCCTGCGCCAGCCCGGTAATCGGCAGCGTCGAGGTGTTGCTCGCGAACACCGCGTTCTTCGGGATCACGGCCTCGGTCTTCGCGGTCACGTCGGCCTTGATCTCGCGGCTCTCGAACACCGCCTCGATGACGAGGTCGGCGCCGGCGAGGTCGCCGTAGCTGGTCGTGGCCTTGATCCGGGCGAGGAGCGCGTCGGCGTCGGCCTGCGTGCGCTTGCCACGGCTCACGTCCTTGGCGAGCAGCTGGCGCGAGTAGTCCTTGCCCTTCTCGGCGAGTTCCATCGTGCTGTCGAGCAGCACCACGTCGATGCCGGCGCGTGCCGAGACGTAGGCCACGCCCGCGCCCATCATGCCCGCGCCGAGGATGCCGAGGCGGCGCACCTGGGACTTCGGCGGCCCCGCCGGACGACGCGCCAGCTTGTCGGCGAAGCCCTTGTTCACGAACATGGTGCGCATCAGGTTGCGCGCCACCGGGCCCGCGAGCAGCTTGCCGAAGTACTGCGACTCGATGCGCAGGCCCTGCTCGATCGGCACCTGGGTGCCTTCATACACGCAGCTGAGAATCGCGAGCGGTGCGGGATAGTTGCGCATCGTGGTGCGCGCCGTGAGCGCCGTGCCGACCATGAAGGCCTGCGCGGCCGCGGGCGAGGTCTGGCCCGCGCCGCCGGGAATCCTGAATCCCTTGCGATCCCAGGGCTGTATCCCCTCCGCGCCTTTCAGGATCCACTGCCGCGCGCGTTCGACGATCTCCGCGGCGGGCGCCACCTCGTTCACCAGTCCTTTCTTCAGCGCGTCGGCTGGCGCGAGCTGCCTGCCCTCCGTGATGAGCCGCAACGCCTCGGGAATGCCGATCAGCCGCGGCACGCGCTGCGTGCCGCCGGCTCCCGGCAGTAGCCCGATGGTGACCTCCGGCAGGCCGACGCCGGCCTTCGGGCCGTCCTCGATCACACGGTAGTGGCAGGCGAGCGCGAGTTCGAAGCCGCCGCCGAGCGCCACGCCATTGATCGCCGCGGCGAGCGGCTTGCCGCAGGTTTCCATGCGGCGGAACAGCTTCGACAGGCCGAGGCTGAACTCGGCGGCCTGCGCCGCCGTCATGCCGCGTGCGAACGCGCCCACCATGTCCTTGATGTCCGCGCCGGCCATGAAGCTCGACTTGGCCGAGGCGATCACGGCGCCGCGCACCGCGGCGTCGCCGGCGAGCTTCGCGATGCACTCGGCGAGGTCGGACTGGAAGCCCGGCGTCAGCACGTTCATCGGCCGGCCTTCCACGTCGATCTGCAGGAGCGCGATGCCGTCGCCGTCGACGGAGTAGCGGATGTTCTGTGTCATTGCAGTGTCCTCGTCCGGTGTGCGCGGCGCGTCAGACGCGCTCGATGATCGTGGCCGTGCCCATGCCGGCGCCCACGCACAGCGTCACGAGCGCGGTGGACAGGTTCCGCCGCTCGAGCTCGTCGAGCACCATGCCGAGGATCACCGCGCCGGTGGCGCCGAGCGGGTGGCCGAGCGCGATCGCACCGCCGTTGACGTTGACGACGTCGCGCGAGATCTCCATGTCGCGGACGAAGCGCAGCACCACCGAGGCGAACGCCTCGTTCATCTCCCAGAGGTCGATGTCCCTGGGCTTCATGCCGGCGCGCTTCAGCGCCTTGCGCGCCGAGCCCGCCGGGCCGGTGAGCATGATGGTCGGCTCGCTGCCGATCGAGGCGAAGGCGCGGATGCGCGCGCGTGGCTTGAGACCCGCCCTGTGCGCGGCGCGGCGGCTCGCAACCAGCACCGCGGCAGCGCCGTCGACGATGCCGCTCGAGTTGCCGGCGGTATGCACGTGATTGATCGCCTCGACCTCCGGGTAGCGCTGCAGCGCGACCGCGTCGAAGCCGCCCTCCTCGCCCATCTGCACGAAGGCGGGCTTGAGCTTGGCGAGGTCCGCGAGCGTCGTGCCCGGGCGCAGGTACTCGTCTTTCGCGAGCGCCACTTCGCCGATCACGTCCCTGACCGGGATCACCGAGCGGTCGAAGAAGCCGCTCTGCTGCGCGTGCGCGGCACGGCGCTGGCTCTCGACCGCGTAGGCGTCCACTTGCTCGCGGGTGAAGCCCTCGAGCGTGGCGATCAGGTCGGCGCTCACGCCCTGCGGCACGAAGTACTGCTGCCAGGCCACCGCCGGGTCGACCGCCCAGGCACCGCCGTCCATGCCCATGGTGCAGCGGGACATGTGCTCGACGCCGCCGCCCACGACCATGTCGGACTGGCCCGACATGACCTGCGCCGCGGCCGTGTTCACCGCCTCGAGGCCCGAGGCGCAGAAGCGATTCAGCTGCTTGCCCGGCACGCTCTCGTCGTAGCCCGCGACCAGTGCGGCGACGCGCGCGATGTCCGCGCCCTGCTCGCCCACCGGCGTCACGCAGCCGAGCACGACGTCGTCGAGCCGGCTCGTGTCGAGCGAGTTGCGATCGCGCAGCGCCGCGAGCGTCTGTGCGGCGAGCTGCACGGGGGTGATCGGGTGCAGCGAGCCGTCGGGCCGGCCGCGGCCGCGGGGCGTGCGCACGGCGTCGATGATGAATGCGTCGGTCATGTGTCTGTCCCCGGGGGTTGTTGCAATGCAATGCTACATCAGCGCTCGATTCGTGCCCGGCGGGTTCGCGCCGGGAAAGTCCGCCGCGCCCGCGGGCACGGCGCCGAGACCCTCAGCCGTAGTTCGGCTTGCGCTTGCCGAGGAAGGCTGCGACGCCCTCCTGGCCGTGCGGATGGCACGCCTGCGCGGCGATCGCGCGGCCCTCGAGCGCCATCTGCGCCTCGAGGCCGGGGTCGGCCGAATCCACGAGCCGCTTGACCGCGGCGTAAGACTCCGTGGGCCCGGCGGCGAACTTTGCCGCCAGCACCTGCGCCGTCGCCAGCACCTCGGCGTCGTCCACGACCTGGTTGACGAGCCCCCACGCCAGCGCCTCCTCGGCCGTTAGCGCGCGGTTGGTGAGCAACAGCTCGAGCGCGCGACGCCGGCCGACGATGCGCGGCAGCAGGAACGAAGTACTGCAGTCCGGTGCGAGGCCCACGCCCGTATAGGCGAGCGAGAAACGGCTGCCGCGACCCGCGATCGCGAGGTCGGTCATGCACACGAGCCCGACGCCGCCGCCGGCCGCCGTGCCGTTGACCGCGGCGATCACCGGCGCGCGCATGCGCGTGAAGCAGCTGATCGCCGCGTGGATGCAGGTGGTGAGCTCGTTCAGATAGCCGCCGACCGCCGCGCCCCGATCGGCCATACCGCGCAGGTCGCCGCCGAAGCAGAAGTGCTTGCCCGCTCCGGTGACCACGACGGCGCGCGCGGCCGCATCGGCCTCCACGCGCAGTGCCGCCGCGAGCAGGTCGCGGCCCATGGCGAGATCGAGCGCGTTGGCGCCCTCGGGACGGTTCAGGGTGACGGTGGCAACGCCATCGCGGACCTCGAGCAGCACGGTGTCGGTCATCGAGCCTCCAGTCTGGCCGTCAGTCTGGCCATCAGTCTGGCCATCAGTCTGGCCGCCGGCGCGGCGGCAACGCGGGACGGGCATCCTACGGGGAACGCTCCGGCCGCCGGCCGGCGCGCAGCAGCGCTCACTCGTCCGGAGCGACCGTGAGCGGCAGGCCGTCGAGCGCCGCGGTGAAGTCCACCTGGCAGCTCAGGCGCGAGCGCTCGGGGTCGTAATGCTGCAGCTCGACGAGCAGTTCCCTCTCGTCGCCCTGCGGCGCGGGCAGGCGTGGCATCCACTCCGGGTCGATAAAGATGTGGCAGGTGGCACAGGAGCACAGGCCGCCACAGATGGCCGTGACGCCATAGTCGAACTCGCGGAGGGTTTCCATGAGCTTGACGCCGAGCTGTCCCTGCACCTCGTGCACCCCGCCGTCGCGGTCGGTCACCAGCATCCTCGCCATGCGTCACCCGTGGTCCTGGTCAATCGTCGAATTATCGCAGTGCAGGAGCCGCTGCGCCAAACGCCGCGCCCGCGCGCCGGCTTCGCCCGTTCCGTCGGGCGCGCGGTGCCGATACCAGAGCCACTGGACGTAGTCGAAGGCCCAGCGAGCCGTGTCGAGCAGCGCCCGGCCCGAGAGTCCGAGCCCGCCGTAGGCCCGCAGGAAGCCGTCGGTTGCGGCCGGCCCGAGACCGTGCATCGCGAGGAAGCCCGCGAGGTCGAACAGCGGGTCGCCTCCTCCGCCGTATTCCCAGTCCACCAGCCAGAGCCGCTCGCCGTCGTCGAGGATGTTCAGGTGATGCAGGTCGTGGTGGCAAAGCACCGGCGCGACGGAGCGTCGGTCGAGGCGTTCGAAGGCGTCGCGCCGCCCGCGCGTGGAGCAGCGCCTCGCCGGACCGCATGGGAATTCCCGCCGCGAGCCGGCGGGCCTGCCGCGACCAGCTCACGAGCGCGACGCCGTCGGGCACGGGCTGGTCGTGCAGGCGGCGCAGCAGCGCCGCGATGCGCGCCAGGTTGTCGCCTTCGAACGGGTCCCCGGCCCGCCACGGGCCGCCTGCCACCCAACGCGTCACGAGCAGGCCGGCGCGGGGCTCGCAGGCGAGCACCTCGGGTGCAAGACCGGCGGCCGAGACCGCTGCGAGCAGCGCGCACTCGCTGGCGCGATCCACGCCGAGTCCCGCAGCATCGGCGGCGCCGAGGCGCACGAACCACGGCCCGCCGGGGGCGTCGAGCCGCCAGGCAGCGGTTGCTGAACCCGCCGTGCTGCTCCTCGAGAACACCCTCGGCCAGTCCCCGCGTGGCCGCGCAGCCGCGCAGCCGCTCGCGGACCTCCGCCTCCCCGGATGCCACCGCCGGCGCGCTGCCTGGCGACTCAGGCACGGACCGCTCCGTCGGCGGCGCCGCGGGCGAGATCGGCGCGCCACGCGAAATAGCCGCGCACCGCGATGACGATGTAGAGCACGTAGAGCCCGGCGGTCGCGTGGAAGCCCTGGCTCCAGTAGAGCCCCACCGCCACGGCGTCCACGACGATCCAGTAGAGCCAGTTCTCGAGCACCTTGCGCGCCACCAGCCAGGTGGCCAGCACGCTCGACCACGCGACGAAGGCGTCCACCCAGGGCAGCGGCCCGTCGGCCGGCCGTGCGATCAGCCAGCCGTTGACGAACGTCACGACGAGCACGACACCCAGGCCGGCGGCGTGCCGCGCGCCACTCCAGCGCGTCACCGGCAGCGCGGTCCCGTGCCCTGACGCCCCGCCGCGCCACGCGTACCAGCCGTAACCGGCCATCGCGACGTAGAACACCTGCAGCGCCGCCTGCATGACCAGCCCGCCCCGCGCGAACAGCACGAGGTAGATCGCGGAACTCGCGGCGGCGGCCGCCCAGCACCAGGGATTCTGGCGCACCGCGAGCAGCAGGTAGGCGAGCGCAAGCGCCACGGCGGCCCACTCGCTCCCCGGGATCGCGCCGAGCGAGACGACCAACGCGTCGAGCGCCCGGTCCAGTGTCATCCGCGTTCCGCAGGCGAGGGCTGTCCGCCGAGCACCTTCATCACGAACACGGCGCGCGCGTCGCCCGCGAAGGTACGTCGGGTTTCCTCGGCCAGCGCCGCGAACACGCGATCGTGCTCGCCCGACACCTGCGTGCTCATGGCGTTGGTCTCGACGGTGAGCCCTGGTTGGCGGTTGAGTCGCTCGATGAAGTCCTTGATGGGCGGGACGTAGTCGGCGTCGAGGGGATACAGGCTGATGTCCACGGCGATGCGCATGTCGTTGCTCCGGTGTATCGATTTCGGAATCCGCTGCAGTTGTCGGTTCGGGGACGGGCTTTCCGGGGTTCCAAAGGCCGGGCGTCGCGCCGCAGGGATGCGGCGCGCGAGCCCCCAGGGACGGGTTCACGGCGTCCCGGCCGACGGAACCCCGGAAAGCCCGTTCCCGAACCGACGAGCGACCGCGGCAGGCCCGCGGTCTCGAATGCTCGATCTGTCATCGCAGCGACCACCGCAGCGTCACGCCGAACTGCCGCGGATCGCCCTGCTGGACATAGAGCCGGTCGGCGAAGTCGGGCGGCTCGAGCCCGAAGTAGAAGCCGCGCACCGCGTAGCGCTCGTCAGTGACGTTGCGGCCCCACGACCTGGAGCGACCAGCGTCCGGCGGCGTAACCGGCGCGCAGGTTCAGCAGTGCGTACGGCTGGGACCGCTGGTCGTTGCTGGCGTCGAAGTAGAAGGCATCGCTGCCGAACAGGTCGGCTCGTGCCATCCAGCCCGAACCGCGATTCCACTCCGCCGACAGCGAGTACTGCCAGCCCGGCGCGTGCGCCTGCTCGCGCCCGTCGAGGTCGCGCTCGCCGTAGCGGTAGTCCAGGTACTCGGAGTGCAGCAGCCCGAGGGTGCCCGACACGGTGAGCGTCGCCAGTGGCCGCCACGCGAGCGAGCCCTCCAGCCCGTAGTTGCGGCCGCGCGCGGCGTTGTCCGTGTAGAACACGTAGGACAGCGGGTCGCCCGGGTCCACCTGGAACGAGGTCGAGACCTGCTGTGACTCGCGCCACATCTGGAACACCGAGACCTCGGCGGCGAGCGCGCCGTCGGCGCTGGCGTGGCGCAGGCCGCCCTCGAGGTTCCAGAGGTACTCGGGCTCGAACTCGCGGCGCTCCTCCGGCACCAGCGCGCCGATGTTGAACCCGCCGGCCTTGTAGCCCCGGCTCGCGGTGACGTACCAGTGGCTGTGCGTCCGGATGTCGCCGGTGAGCGAGAGGTTGCCGCCGACCATGGTGTCCCGCGGCGAGAAGCGCCCATCGTCGCTGTCGCGGTAATCGGCCGAGCGCGTCTCGACGCGCAGGCCCGCCGACAGCACGACGGTGTCGTCGAGCAGCCACTCGCCCTCGCCGTAGAGGGCCAGGTTGGTCGCCTGGTAGCGGCTGTCGAGCAGCGGGCGCAGCAGTTCGCCCGCGAACTCGTCGCGCTGGCGGTTGTCCTCGTCGAGCTGCATCGCGTAGACACCCAGCAGCCAGCCGAAGCCGTCGTCGCGCGCCGTGACCTCGCTCACGAGGCGCAGGTCCTGGCTCAGCGTGCCGCGTTCGCGGTCGTAGCGCGAGAAGTAGTCGTAGGGCGCGTACTCGCCCCAGTAAGCGTCGTTGCCCCAGTCGCCGTCGAAGCTGTAGACGATGTCGGAGTCGGCCCAGGCTGTGGTGCTGCGCAGGGTCGCGCGGCCGGCGTCGCCGGCGACCGTGAGCGCGATGCCCGTCGAGCGCTGCGCATCGCGGCCGGGGCGGTCGGACAGCGTCTCGAAGGAGTTGTCGGGGACGAAGGCGTCGAAGCCGTTGTCGAGGTCGGCGTAGAGCGCGGTCAGGCCGACCTCCCAGCCCGCCACGGGCTCGACCGCAAGGCGGCCGCGCAACGTGAGTTCGTCGCGCTGGTTGGTGTCGTCGCGGCCGAGGTAGCGGTTGCGGCGGAAGCCGTCGCTCGCGGACTGCTGCGCCACGAGGCGCCAAGCTCCCTGCCCGTTGCCCTCGCCAGGCAGTGCGCCGCCGGCCACCACGCCGGCCGCCAGCATGCCGTCCTCGCCGGCCGTGAACTCGGTGTCGAGCTCGGGCTCGGGCCGCGGGGCGCGCGTCTGGATATTGATCAGTCCCGCCAACGCGTTGGCACCGTAGCGGGTGCCCTGCGGGCCGCGCAGCACCTCGACCTGCTCGAGGTCGAACGAGGTGGCGGGCATGCCGACGCCGCTGAAGTCGATGCCATCGATCAGGAACCCCACCGACGGATTGGGGGCTCCCTGGTACTGCTCGAGTTCGCCGACCCCGCGCAGCAGGAAGTAGCGCGGCCGGGAGGTGGCGCCGGCCCAGGTCAGGTTCGGGACGAGACCGACGAGATCCTGAAGGTGCTGCAGCCCGGCGGTCTGGAGGATGTGGCTGTCGAGCACCGTCGTGCTCGCGGGGAATTCGCCCGCCGGCGCCGGCCGCAGCGAGGCGGTCACGATGATCTCCTCGAGCGGCTCCTCGGGCGCTGCCGGCGGCGCTGTCCCGCCTGCGACGCCGGCCGTCCCGGCAACTGCGCGCGCCGTCACGAGCAGCGCGGCCAACAGCACAATGAACTTTACATTGTGCTGATAAGCTTTTGAATAAGAAAATAAATAGCCAGAGACAAGAGACACGATACCTGCTCCCTACGCCGGTACTAACCGGATCAGGTTCAACGGGTTCGCCGGTGTGCGGCAGGCGCCGCGGTCGGCATCTCAGGCCCTTCAGGCCACCCCAAGGTGCGCGGGCAGTATAGCGGGGCGGGCCGGAGCGCAGGCCGCCGCCGGTTGACGGCGACGGCGGGCTCAGGACTAATGCCCGTCCCCTCCGGTCCGGATCCACTGCTCAATGGCCAAGCGCACGTGCCGCCTGTTCCTCGTCGATTCGTTCACCCGCGAGCGTTTCTGTGGCAACCCCGCCGCCGTGGTACTCGACGCCGAGCAGCTGACCGACGAGGAAATGCACCGCGTCGCCCGCGAGCTGCAGCAGGAAGTGGCCTTCGTGCTGGCGGCCGACGCCCCCGACCATGACGTCGAGGTCCGCTTCTTCTCGCCGCGCCGGGAAGTGAGCTTCGTCGGTCACGCGACGGTCGCCGCGCACTACGCCCGGGCCATCGTCCACGGTGTCCCCAAGGGCAGGGTCCGTCAGAAGTCCGGCAACTGGACGGTCGAGGTCGAGGTCACCGGGAAAGCGCCGGACCTTCGCGTCGCGATCCACCAGGGCCCTGCCACGTTCGGCCCGCTCGTCCCCGAGGAGCGCCGCGGCCCGGTGCTCGACGCGCTCGGCATCAGTTCCTCGAGCCTGCATCCAGGCTGCCCGATGCAGGTGCTCTCCAAGGCGAATTCGCGGCTGCTGATCGGGCTGCGCTCGCCCGAGACGCTCGAGTCGCTGCAGCCGGACCTGGACGCGCTGATGCACCTGACGCCCCACGTCGGCGCCGACGGCTTCTTCGTGTTCGCGATCCGGCCCGACGGCGACGTACTCACGATCGAGTCGCGTATGTTCTGCCCCGTCATCGGCATCCCGGAGGACCCGGTGAGCGGCAACGCCCACGGCATGCTCGGCGTCTACCTGCTGAGCAACGGTCTGCTCGCCGCCGAGGACGGAACGGCCCGGTTCGTCGGCCACCAGGGGCGCTTCGTGGACCGGCCGGGCACGGTCGAAGTGGAGGTCACGGCGTCGGGCAAGCGCGCGACGAGCGTGTGTGTCGCCGGTCACGCCGTGACCGTGTACCGGGCCGAACTCGAACTCTGAGCGGATGCGACCCTCGCGCGTCCGCCAGCGATTGCAGCGCGCGGCGAAGATCCGGGCGGGCGTGATCGGGGGCATGCTCGTGCTCGGCCTGCTCACGACCGGGGCGGCCGTCGCAGCGCCCCAGCCCGCCCCACTCTGCGGCAACGGCCCGCTCGAGATCCTGCTGACCAACGACGACGGGTTCGATGCCGCAGGCATCCGCGCGCTGCGCTCGCAGCTCGCCGCCGCGGGCCATCGCGTCACGCTCGCCGCGCCGGACTACAACGCGAGCGGCAGCGGCCTGTCCTTCACCTGGAGCAACGTGCGTGTCCGGCGCGAGCCGAACGACCCGGCGGCGTTCGCCGTCGGCGGTTCGCCCGCCACTGCCGTGGTGCTCGCCGCCACCGCGCTGTACCCGGAGGGACGGCGGCCGGACCTCGTGGTCTCGGGCATCAACCACGGGCCCAACACCGGCTCGCTGCTGATGCTCTCGGGCACGCTGGGCGCCGCACTCGCCGGCACGCTGCTGCTCGATCCGCCGATCCCCGGCATTGCCGTGAGCGCGGAGCGGATGCCCGGCGCGGAGCCACCGGAGGCGCCCGCCAGCCGCGCGCGCTTCGACGCCGTCGGTGCGCACGTGGCCCGGCTCATCGCGGTGACGCGTGGGTGGTTCTGTGAGAGCGGGCGCATCGTACGCCCGCGCAGCGTGCTGAACGTGAACTACCCGGCTCGCCCGATCGGCGAGATCCGCGGGACGGTGCTGGCGCGGCAAGGGTCGGCCACTGACCTGCGGGTCGGCTTCACGACCAGCGGCGACGGCGAGTACCGCAGCGAGACGAGGCGTGCCGACGCGACCGACGGGCTCGACACCGACAATCACTGGCTGGCCGAGGGCTACGTGACCGTCACGCCGGTCAGCGGTGCGATCACCGACGCGCCGGCGCTGCGCTCCAGCCTCAAGCGGCGACTGCAGCGGCTCTAGCCGGCCAGCGGGACACCGCGCGGACCGAGCACGAGTCGGCGCGTGACGTACGCCGGAACGTCCTCGTCGTGGTGGGTCGCGATCACGATCTGTGTGCCACTGCGCGCCGCCCGTGCAACCTCCTGCGCCACGAGCAGCCTCGCGCCGGAATCGAGACCGTCGCAGGGTTCGTCGAGCAGCAGCAGCCGGCGCGGCGCGATCAACGCACGGGCGAGCAGCGCGCGACGCAACTGCCCATAGGACAGCTCGCGGGCACGGCGTGCGCCGAGGCCGCCCAGGCCCAGGCGCGCCAGCCAGCGGCGCGCCTCGGCGCGCTCGGCAGGTCGCGGCGGTTCGTCGAGACCGATGCTCGCGTGCAACCCGGAGACCACGATCTCCTCCGCCGTGCACGCGGTCGCGGCATATACCGACTGCAACTCCGGTGCGACGATCCCGACCTCGCGCTTCCAGTCGGCGATCGGCTGGCCGGCCGCGCAACCGCGGCGCCACAGCCGCCCGCCGACGGCGGGGGCGAAGTCGCCGTACAGCAGGGCGAGCAGCGTGGACTTGCCGGCGCCGTTGGGGCCGCCGACCAGCCAGTGCTCGCCGGCAGCGACCGTCCAGTCGAGCGGCCCGAGCACGCGACGTCCGTCGCGGTACACCGACACCCGCTCGAGCAGCAGCAACGGCTCGGCATCCCGTGCCGCCGCCGGCGCCGCGATGCGCCGCGCGGCCGTGGCGCGGGCCGCGCCGTCGGCGCGCGCGACGCGCGCTGGAACACGCCGCGCGACGAGCAGCCGGCCGCCCTCGAGCCTGGCCGCGTGCGTGATGCCCGGTGGCCGCTCCGCCGCGCGGTGCGTGCTCAGGATCCACGCGAGTCCGCCGCGGCTCGCACGCGCCAGCGATCGCAGGAACGCGCGTCTCGACGCCGCATCGAGCCCGTTGGTGGCCTCGTCGAGCAGCAGCACATCGGGACGGCCGACGAGCGCGCGGGCCAGCAGCACGCGACGGCGCTGGCCGTTCGAGAGCGAGAGGAAGCGCCGTGCCGCGAGCCCGGCGAGGCCGACTTCCGCGAGCGCGCGGCGCGCGGCGCGCCGCTGCATGGCCGTGCACGGCTCGAGGGGCAGGTCCTCGCCCGTGAAGCCCGTGGCCACCACCGCGTCCACGCGCAGGTCGAGCCCGTGGCGCTCGTAGCGGTCCTGCCGCTCCGGCCCGAGGTAGGCGATGCGTTCGCGCGCCTCGAGCGGCTGCGACTGCCATTCGTCACCGATCCGATAGAGGCGCTGCTCGGCTCCGGTGGGCGTGGGCCACAAGTCGCCGCGCAGCAGCTTGAGCAGCACGGTCTTGCCGGCACCGTTGGCGCCGGTCAGCAGCCAGCGTTCGCCGCGGCGCAGTTCGCAGGACACCTCGCGCAGCGCCCAGTGCCGGCCGAGCCTCACGCTCGCCCGCTCGAGGCGGACCGCGCGCAGGCGAGCCGGCTGCGCGCGTCTCAGTCGCCCTGCCAACGGTAGACCCCGTCCTCGAGCCGCGCCCGCCCCTCCTCCACGAGCTTCGCGGCGTGCGCGAGCAGTGAGTAGCGGGCGTAGACGTGCATGAACTTCGGCACGTCGTCATAGACCTCCGCCAGCACGTCGTCGAGCGTCGCAGTCCGGCGCCGGGCGAACGCTCCCGCGAGCTTGCCCTCGCGCGCGAGGCGGTGTGCGAGGACGCGATCGATCTCGGTCAGCGCAGCCCGGCATCAGCGCGCCGTGGCCGGGCGCGAGGGCGACCAGTGGCAGCTCGCGCAGGCGGCGCAGCGAATCGAGGTACAGGCGCATCGAACCGTCGGGCGGGATGATGATCACCGTCGAGCCGCTCATCAGGTGATCGCCGGTGAACAGCAGGCCTGTGGCCTCGAGCAGGAAGCAGACGTGGTTCGAGGCGTGGCCCGGCGTGTGGACCACGCGCAGCAGGTCGTCGCCTGCCGCGACGCACTCGCCGTCGGCGAACGCCGCATCGGGCGCGTAGCCCAGGTCCTGGTGCCCGTCGTCGGGCGCCGGCAGGCCGAGCACCGGCGCGCCCGTGCGCTCGCGCAGCCACGCGGCGCCAGGGGAGTGATCGGGATGCGAGTGCGTGCACAGGATGCGCTCGATCGCGCCGCCGGCGACCTCGAGCACGCGCGTCAGGTGTTCCGGATCGTCGCAGCCGGGATCGATCACCACCTGCCGGTTCGTCCCGACCACGTAGGTATTCGTGCCCGGCCCCGTGAGCGGCCCCGGGTTCGGCGCCACGATCCGCCATACTGCATCGGCAAGCTGCTGTGCTGAGCCGGTGAGTGGCAGGGCGTCGCGATCGTAATCACCCATCGCGGCGGATCTCGCGGTGCAGGCGACTCATGGTTCCTCCACCACGTAGCCCCGGGCGCGCAGCTGCGCCAAGTAACCGTCCGGCGCGAGGATGCGGTCGATCGACAGCACGGCCACGGTCGAGGCGTTGCGGGCGAGCGCCGCCTCGGCGGCCGCGAGCCACGCCGCCGCGCTGCGCTCCGGCAGGTCGCCGAGGCCACGCGACTGCACCACCGACGAGCCGAACACGACCGCGATGCAGGCGCTCGCCTGATCGACCGGCGCCAGCTCGCGCAGCTTCGCCACGTCACCCACCGCCCAGGCGTTCGCACGCACGCGCATGAGATCGAGGTCGGACTCGAGCCGCGCGATGGTCTTCGCGAAGCACTCGAGGTCGGACAGCGGCGCCTGCTTGAACTCGCGGATCGCCTCGCGCGGCTTCTCGACCTTCACGACCACCTCGGGCGTCGTGATCTCGAGCCCGGCGCGCCGGGCGCGCTTCTCGACCGCGGGCCAAACGACACCGTAGGGCGCAAGCCCCGACTTGCGCAGCGCCGCGAAGTACAGCTCCTGAGCGGCGAAGATCGGCCGCCATTTCTCGACGTCCCCGTCGCGACCGAGGTAGCGCGCCTTGAGCGGCAGCCAGCGCGCATAGAGTTCCGGCGGCACGACGTCCTGCAGCCGCTGGCCGCCCGGATTGTTGCGCACTCCCACCAGCGAGGGCAGCAGCGTCACGCCGCCGAGCGCCCCGACCTTCGCGTCCACCGAGGGCGGCGCGATCAGCGCCTGCGACGCCGCCATCGCCGCCTCGAGTTCCTTCGAGCGCCAGTCGATCTTCTTCGGCAGCGGCGCGTAGCTGCCGAGGATCCACAGCACGTGGCCGTCGGGATCGGAGGCCCGCCGCACTTTCCACAGACCGGGACCGGGCTGCTCGCCGGTGACGAGCACCTCCTCGAGCGGCGGTTCGACGGCGACCGCACTCGTGACAGCGTCACGCGCCTGCGCCGCGGCGCTCGCGAGCCACAGGGCGAGCAGCAGACTTGCGGCGCGAGGCACGGCGGTCACGGCGATCGGGCCGGGCAACGTCCGACGGACCCTCAGGGCGCCATGAGGGTCGGCCCGCCCCTGGCCTCCGCCCGCTGGTAGGCGGGGCGCGCACGCATGCGCGCGTGGTAGGCGTCAAGGTGCGGGTGCCGGCCCGTGCCCGTGGCGCGCGACAGCAGCGCCTCCACCGCAAAGCTCATCTGGAAGTCCGCCATCGTGATCTCCTCGCCGGCGAACCAGCGATGGTGCGCGAGGTGTTCCTCGATGAACGCGGTCGCCGCCTGCAGGTTGGGATCCACGAGCTGGGCCTGGACCTTCTCGCTGATGCCGCGCGCTACCGGTTTCGCGAAGAACGGCATCGGACGCTTCGGGATGGTGACGAACACGAGCTTCATCACCAGCCAGTTCATCAGCGAGCCCTCGGCGTAGTGCATCCAGTAGCGGCACTGGCGTTGCTCGGGCGTGCCCACGGCCGGCTGCAGGTGCGACAGTTCGCCGCGCCCGAGGTGGCCGAACGTCTCCACGAGGTATTCGATGATGGCGCCGGACTCGGCGACCGTCACGTCGCCGTCGGTGATCACCGGCGACTTGCCGAGCGGGTGCACGGCCTTCAGTTCGAGCGGCGCGAGGCGCGTGGCGGGATCGCGCCGGTAGACCTTCAGTTCGTAGGGCACGCCGAGTTCCTCGAGCAGCCACAGGACACGCTGCGAGCGTGAGGTCTCGAGGTGATGGACGGTGAGCATGCAGTGGCGCCTCCGGGTCCGGGACGTGGCGGCGCAGGGTAGCAGCAATGTGCGCGGCGATGGGCCACCGGCCGCATCGCTCCGGCCGGCGGCTCAGCGCCTGCGACGGCTGGGCCGTCCGCCGAGGATCTGCAGCCGGCGCAGCCCGGCACGACCGGAACGCGAGGTGAGTGTCGGCAGCAGCAGTCCGCCGGTGGCGCCCGCCAGGCGGCCCGCGAGACCCGCGAGCGACGCGGCGCCGAGCGGCGGGTCGAGCTGCGACATGGTGACCTGCAGCACGGCCTCCTTGGCGGCGGCGAGAGCCGGCGAGGCGAGCACGCGGCGGCCGGCGACGAGGAAGGTGTCGAGGTCGCCGAACGCGATCAGCATGGGCTTCGGCGATGGCTCGAACGGGAGCAGACGACGGCCTGCGATCAGTCGCTCGACGTTGTCGGCAGCGCACGCGCCCATCTGCAGCGCGTAGTAGGCCTGCTTGGCCAGCGGCCGCGGCAGCCCCGCGGCATCGCCGATCACCAGCACGTTGTCGTGGCGGCGGCTCTGCAGCGTCGCGCTCACCGGCGCCCATTGCCGGGGCCGGTCGGCGAGGCCCGACTCCCGCAGCAGCGGCGGCGCGGTGACGCCGCCGGTCCAGATCGTGAGGTCCGAGCGCAACGTGGCGCCGGTGTCGAGGCGCACTCGCTTCGGCGTCACCGCCGCCACCCGCGCGCCGGTGTGGATGCGCACGTCGAGGCCCGCGCAGTGGGCGCGAACCGCGGCGTCGAGCGCGGCGGGCGCCTCCGGCAGCAGACGCCGGCCCGCCTCGACCACGTGGATGCGCAGCGACGAGCCGCGGCGGTAGCGGCGCAGGATCTCCCCGAGCGCCTCGACGCCCTCGAGTCCGCCTCCGACGATCACGACCTGCCGAACGACCGACTCGCGCGACAGCGCGCGCAGCCGGCGCCCGATCTCCGCGCAGTCGGCCACGCTCTTGAAGGGCAGCGCATGACGGTCCGCGCCCCGCACGCCGAAGGTCTCCCCGGCGCCGCCGACGGCGACGATGCAGACGTCGAAGTCGATGCGGCGGCCAGCCGTGGTCACGAGGCATCCCTCGGGTGCGTCGATCCCGGCGACGTCGGCGCGCACGAAGCGGTGCCCGGCGCGCGCCACGAGCCGCGCGCGAGGCAATCGCAGGTCGGCGGGACGCTTCGCACCGGACAGCAGTTCGTGGATGTTCGGCAGCCACTCGAACCACGGCGAGCGATCCACGACCGTGACCTCGCCGATGCGGCCCAGGTGCTGCGCCGCTGCGAGCCCGGCGAAGTTGGCGCCAACGATCACGATGCGCGCGCGCGGAGTACCCGCGGGCGGATCGCTGCTGGGATTCGACATGACGGCGTTCAGGACCTGTGGGCGACGGGCGCACCAGCGTAGGCGCCGACCCGGGGGATTGCCAGACGCAACGGTGCAGGCCGGTTGTCTGCGGCGCGCGATGCGCCTAGCGTAGCCGGGGTCCGCGCATCCCGGACCGGAGACACGCCATGCAGCGACTGCTGATCGCCGCCGGATTGCTGATTGCCGTCGCGGGCCTGCTCTGGCCCTGGCTCTCGAAGCTTCCGCTCGGGCGCCTGCCGGGCGACATCGTCGTCGACCGGCCGGGCTTCAGGTTCTTCGCGCCGTTCACCACGATGATCGTGGTGAGCGTGGTGCTGAGCCTGATCCTCTGGCTGCTGCGTCGCTGACTCACGCCCCCGTTTCTCGCGTCTTCGCTGGACGCCGGGGCCTCGTCGGCCACACGGCGATCACCCCCGGCGACTGCCGCCCTGGCGCCAGACGACCATCCGTGCCGGCGGTCCGGGCGCGACGTCCCGCCCCTGTGACAGGCCTCAGAACAGCGCGCCCTGCGGCGGCAGCTCCCGCAGCGAGGCGAACACGTCCATGGCTGCCTGCGCATCGGCAGGACCGAGCATGCGCCCGTTACGCGTCTCGCGGCGGACGCAGGTCGCGGCGAGCACGGGCGGATCGAGGCCGGCGAGTCCGCGGTAGCGCAGCGCGGTGAACGCCGTCACGCCGTTTGTGCGCAGGCGGGCGCCGATGGCCTGGAACTGTGCGTCCGAATAGGCGTACGCAGGCGCCCCGCCGGCTGCGAGTCGCACCTCGCCAACGGGAGCGTGCACCATCTCGAGGTGAGCGTTCTCCAGCAGCACCGGCATCCAGCGGTGGAAGAACATCAGCAGCAGCGCGCCGCAGTGGATGCCGTCGGCGTCAGGGTCCATCAGCAGGACGACGCGCTCGTAGCGCAGCGCCGAGCGGTCGAAGGCCGCGCCGCGCCCCGCACCGATGGCCTCCGTCAGCGCCCGCAGGAACGGGTTCGTGGCGACCTTCCCGTCGGTTGCCTTGAGCGCGTTCATCGGCTTGCCCTGCATCGGCAGCACGGCCTGGACGCGCGGGTCGCGTGCCTGGCAGACCGCGAGCGCAGCGGAGTCGCCCTCGACGACGAGCAGCTCGGATCCCGAGCCGGGCCCGTGCCGCTCGCAGTCCTCGAGCTTCGAGCGGGCTCGCCTCATCCCGGCGAATCGCCCACGGTTCTTCAGTACCGCCAGCTGCGCGTGTCGGCGCCGGGCGGCGCCGTCTCGAGCATCCGCTCGACGGCCCAGGGCAGCACCATCTGCGGGTAGCGCAGCCGCGAATAGGCATTGGCCCGCGTGTGGTCGCCGTTCCAGCAGTGTTCGGCGCGGTCGCCATACTCGATGACGGCGTCGGCCGGCGGACTGGCCTGGCGCAGGAACTGCTCGACCGAATACACGGCGTTGTTGAGGTAGTAGTTGTCCATGTCGCCCACGTAGATCCGCAGCTTGCCGCGCAGCTTCGGGCCCAGCGTCGGCCAGTCGCGCTGCAGGATATGGGCGAGGTCGTAGTGATCGCGCCAGTAGGCGGCTGTGACGGGGTCGATCTCGCCGGTCAGCCGGTCCCAGATGCGCCGCGGGTAGCCGTCGGCGCCCACCGGCGAGTACACCGACTCCCACACGTCCCACTGCTCGCCGGAGCGGCCACGCGTGCCGAGCGCGAGCTCGTAGAGGTTCATCTCCTCCAGTGTCGTGTCCACGTGCCCGAGCCAGTCGCGGTGGCCGGGCCTCGGCGTGCGCTTGTAGGGGTTCGGCATCCAGTACGCGTTGCTGTCCTTGTAGATGTCCACGACCGTGTAGTGACGGAAGTCGATCGGGTCGGGACAGGCGATCCATGCGCCGTTGTATTCGTCCGGGTAGAACGTCTGCACGGCGAGTGCGATCCAGCCGCCGGTGGAGCCGCCGAAGGTGAATCGCGCCCAGCCCTGGCCAATGCCGCGGAAGCGCCGCTCGATCTCGGGGATCAGCTCGTACTGGATCGCGTCGCCGTAGGGACCGTTGTTCGCCGAATTGACGGCGTAGGAGTCGTCGTAGAACGGCGTCGGGTGCTGGATCTGCACCAGCAGCACACGCGGGAAATCCTTGCCGGTCCAGGTCTGGTACAGGTCCCACGCCAGCTCCTGCTGGATGCGGTTGTAGCCGGCGAGCTTGAAGCGCTTCGAGAAATCGGGCTCGAGGTTCGGATCGGGCGGCAGTTCGCGCCAGCCGTCGGGCTGGTCGCTGAAGTGGCCCTGGTTGATCACCAGCGGGTAGCGCGCATCCGGGTGCTCGTCGAAGCCCCACGGCAGCGTGACGAAGGCCGCGAGGTACATGTCGCGGCCCCAGAACTTCGACAGGCGCTCGCTCCGGATGCGCACGTGCCTGACGTACTTGGTCTCCTGGAACTGCGGCACCGGCGTGATCTGCTGGTCGAGCACCAGTTCGATCGACCCTTCGGCGCGCGGGTCCCAGGTGATCTCGCGCGGCGTGGAGTACAGGTTGCCCGGCTTCCTGCTCCACGCCTGGCCCTCGCCCTGGTCGGGCGGCAGCTTGAGCGTGTGTCCATCGGCGCGACGGAAGGTCTCGTAGCGATTCAACACGGCCTGCACGCGGTACTTGCCGGCGGGAAGTTCCATGAGCGATCGGAGCGGGAAGCCGAATGCACCGGCGTCGACCCGAGCCGGCGTGTCCGGACGCCAGCCATCCACGTCGATGCCGTAGAACGGGATGGCATCGGCACCCCAGTCGACCTGGAATCGTGGCTCATCGGTGCCGCCCGGCGACAGGATCACGAGCAGCCGGCCATCGAGCGGACCGGTTGACTGCGCTGCCGGGTACTGCACCGCGAACTCCGGGGCGGCCCTGGCGGCCAGCGAAATCAGCAACAGGGTGCCCGCGAGAACCGCGCACCATGGACGCTCGGACGGATGCATGCGGGATCCCCAGCAAGGTGGCGAAGGCGCGTACGTTGCTGTCGCTCCCCGCAAAAGTAAACCGACGGGTCAGGTCTGGCGCGTGACCGCATCAATGGTGTATAGACCACCCGCCACAATCGCGCGATCGTCGCACGCGACGGCGACCAGACCAGGAATTGGGGGGAGACGCATGAAGACGCCAACGTTCTGTCGGCCGGTTCCGCTGCTCGGCGCAGCAGCACTGATGACTCTCTGCGTACTCGCCACAGGCTGTTCGCGCAAGGCGCCTGCGCCGGAGCCGGCCGCAGAGACCGGCGCAGCCAGGGCCGAGTCCGCCGCCGCGACCCCGGCCGTCGCGACACCGGACCGCCCAGCGGCGAACACCGAGCGCAACGCCTATTTCGGCGACGTGCACGTCCACACCGGCTGGTCGTTCGATGCGTTCACCAACGGCAGTCGCGCGACGCCGACGGATGCCTACGCCTGGGCGCAGGGCCAGGAGATCACCAACAGCGGCATGGGCGGCAGGATCCAGATCCAGACTCCGCTCGACTTCTATATGGTGGCCGAGCACGCCGAGTTCATGGGCGTGTTCAACCAGATGAGCAACCCCGACAGTCCGCTCAGCAAGACCGAGCTGGCCAAGGGCGTCAACTCGCCCGACCCGGTGGTGCGGATGCAGACGTTCGCAGGCATCCTGCGTGACATGAGCGCGGGCAAGGTCGACCCGATGCTCACCGATCCCGCCCTCGCCCGCTCGGTCTGGGCCGAGATCGTGAAGGCGGCCGATGCGGCCTATCGGCCGGGCCACTTCACGACGTTCGCCGGCTTCGAATGGACCTCCAACCCGCAGAAGCGGAACCTGCACCGCGTCGTGGTGTTCCGCGACACGGCCCACCTGCCCGACATGGTGCTGTCGGCACTGGAGTCCGAGGATCCAGAGACGCTCTGGAAATGGATGGACGAGCTTCGCGCGCGTGGCTCGACGCTGCTGGCCATCCCGCACAACGGCAACGCCAGCGACGGCCGCATGTTCGAGACGGTCAGGTTCGACGGCAAGCCGATCGACGCCGCCTACAACCGCACGCGGGCGGCGAACGAGCCGCTCTACGAGATCACCCAGATCAAGGGCACCTCCGAGACGCACCCCGACCTCTCGCCCAACGACGAGTTCGCGGGCTTCGAGCAGTGGGACTACACGCTATCGGCCGACTACGAGCGCCCGAAGAACCGCCGCGGCAGCTTCGCACGCCAGGCGCTGCTCGAGGGCCTCGCGCAGGAGTCGGCGGGCAACGGCAACCCGTTCAAGTACGGGTTCATCGGCGACACCGACACGCACAACGCCGCCGGCAGCAACGAGGAATTCAACTACACCGGCAAGTTCGCGTTCGAGAACGACGCCTCGCACCGGCTGAAGGGCATGGAAGGACAGCCAGCGGGCCAGGTCCGGCAGGTGCAGGAATTCAGCTCGGGCGGCCTGGCCGGCGTGTGGGCGGAGGAAAACACACGCGAGGCGATCTTCGACGCGATGCAGCGCAAGGAGACCTTCGGCACCTCCGGAACGATGATCAAGGTGCGGTTCTTCGGCGGCTGGGACTTCGGCGCTGCCGACCTCGAGGGCTCCGGGTTCGTCAAGGCAGGCTATGCCCGCGGCGTGCCGATGGGCGGCGACCTGAAGCCGGCGAACGGCAAGGCCCCGAGCTTCATGGTGATGGCGAGCAAGGATCCGAAGAGCGGCAATCTCGATCGGATCCAGATCATCAAGGGCTGGCTCGACGCGAAGGGCGGTCAGCACGAGAAGATCTACGACGTGGCCTGGAGCGGCGAGCGCACGGCGGACCCGAAGACCGGCAAGCTGCCGCCGGTCGGCGACACCGTCGACGCCGCCAAGGGCGACTACGCCAACAGCATCGGTGCGGCGGAACTGGCCACCGCGTGGACCGATCCGGATTTCGACCCGTCGGTGCGTGCCTTCTATTACGCGCGGGTCATCGAGATCCCGACGCCGCGCTGGAGCACCCTCGACGCCGCCCGGCTCGGCATTCCCGTCCCGAAGGGCCTGCCCGTCTCCATCCAGGAGCGGGCCTGGACCTCGCCGATCTGGTACGCGCCGGCGAATTGAGTCCCGGCAGGCGCGGCGCGGACGGCGGCACCCGGCCGCATCGCTGCTGGCGTCGCCGGATCAGACGAGCCCGAGGTCCACGAGGCTCTGCGCCATCGCGGCGGCGGCCTCCGGCGCCGCGATGAATTCCATGCCAAGCGTGCGGCGCGTGAGCGAGTTGTCCACGCGCATCTGCTTGCCGAGGTCGGGTACCGCGAGCCGCGCCGCAGGATCGAAGATGCCCGCCAGCTTCACCGCCCAATCCGGAAGGACCCATGTCGGCGCCTTGCGCGCCGCGGGGCCCAGGCGTTCGCGGATCGCCGCCGCGATCTCGATCAGCCACAGGCTGTCGGCCACGCCGAGATAGCGTCCGCCGCTCGGCGCCGCGACCTCGACCGCCAGCCGGTGCATGCGCGCCACGTCGCGGACGTCCACGACGGGAATCGCCATGCGGGGCGCGCCCGGATACTTGCCCCGCAGGAACATCTGGATGATCTCGGCCGAGGTGCCGATGTCGCGGTCGAGCGCGGGGCCCAGCACCAGGCCGGGATTGACCGACGAGTAATGCAGCGACGGCTTCTGCTGCTGCATGAATTCGCGCGCGGCGCGTTCGGCCAGCGTCTTCGATTTGCCGTAGGCCGTGACGCCCGGGTCCTCGACCCGCGTCCAGTCGGCTTCGGTGAACGGCGCGACACGGTCGCGGGGATGGCCGTACATCACGGCCACCATCGACGAGGTCTGCACGAAGCGCTCGACGCCGGACGCGCCGGCGGCGGCCCGCAGCACCCGCAGCGTGCCCTCGACCGCCGGGCGGATCAGTTCCTGCTCGTCCCTGGGCTGCTTCGCGGGGAACGGCGAGGCGACGTGCAGCACGTGGGCGCAGCCGGCGACCGCTCGCGTCCCAGCCGGCGTCCGACTCCAGGTCCGCCTGCCACGAACTCGAGCCGCGCGACGTCGGCATGGTTGCCGAGCGAGGCCTTCACGTCCGCACTGCGGGACAGCGAGCGCACGGTGCCGCGCACGCCGTAGCCGGCCTTAAGCATCTCGACCGCGCAGTGCTTTGCGATGAAGCCGGAGATACCGGTGATCAGGACGGTGGGTCTGGTCATGTGTTTTCCCTGCGATGCGGTACCAATGCAGCCGTCGGTGCGGCGACCGTCCCGGGCCGCAAGCGCGACTCTCGGTGCTGCATCATCGCTCAACTGCAGGAAACTGACACCGCGCAGCAACGACGGTGCGTCGACCGCCGGCGTCTGGCGACGCTGCTAGGCATTACTGCCTAGCCCGTTTCCGCCTGCTCGCGCCGGGCGCAATACCCGCTCGCCCCGATCGACGGCAGACTGGGCTTGGCCGGCGAACGACGACGAATGCGAAGCGTCGGTCGCCGCGATCCCGAGTTCATTCCAAGGAAAAGGGGCACGTCATGTCGAGACTTCCACGGCGTTTCTTCCTAGTTGCCGCGACTGCCCTGCTCGCGCTGTCGATTCCCGCCGTCGCCGACGCGGAGGTGCTCATCGGCTGCCGCCACAAGACCACCGGCAGCGTTCGCATCGTCGACGACGCAGCATTCTGCCGCGCGAGCGAGGTCGCTTTCTCCTTCAATGCGCAGGGCGTGCCCGGGCCTGCTGGTCCTCCCGGTGCAACTGGTCCGGCCGGTCCGCAGGGCCCGGCGGGCGCGCCCGGTCCCGGCGTGAAGACGATTGCCGGCATCGTGTTGCGCACGGGGGTCCAGTCGCCGATGACGCTCTATGGCTTCACGTCGCTGCGGACCGATGTCGGCAAGTACGAAGTGACGTTCCCGGCCGGCAGCTTCAAGAGCTTCCCGGCCGTGACGGTCTCGGCCACCGCCGGGCCCGACATGAGCCTGCCCTTCGCGATCGCGCGGGTGGAGCGGGTGCTGTGGTCGCCGGAGTCCGGGTACGCGCTGCTCACCGTCGGAGTGAGTGCGACGAGCCCGGACAAGACGCCGGTGGACAACGGTTTCCACTTCATCGCGGCGGAGAGCCTGCAGGCGCCGGTGCAGTAGCCATTGGCGCCGGGGCGCACGGGCGTCGCGTGGTTCGACTCCTGCGTCTGCCTCCGAACTGCAGCCACCGCCTCCCGGAAGCGGGGTGGCCGCATGCGGGAGTACTGGCGCGGCCGGAGGGATTCGAACCCCCGACCCTCAGGTTCGAAGCCTGATGCTCTATCCAACTGAGCTACGGCCGCGCGGGAGGCGTCGGATTCTACAGCAGCGGCACCGCGCGCATCGCACGCCGACGGCCCGCCGCCTCACTTCATCGTCGGCATCACGAACTGCGCGCCTTCGCGAGCGGCCGTGGGCCAGCGCGAGGTCACGGTCTTGAGCCGCGTGTAGAAGCGCACGCCGTCGGGCCCGTGCACGTGCAGCGGTCCGAACAGCGAGCGCTTCCAGCCGCCGAAGGAGTGGAAGGCCATCGGCACCGGGATCGGCACGTTGACGCCCACCATGCCGACCTGCACGCGCTGGGTGAAGGCCCGCGCGGACTCGCCGCTCGCGGTGAAGATCGCCACGCCGTTGCCGAACTCGTGCGCGTTGACGAGTTCGAGCGCGGCCTCGAAATCCGGCACGCGCAGCACGCACAGCACCGGCCCGAAGATCTCCTCCCGGTAGATGCGCATCCCGGGCGTGACGTGGTCGAACAGGCACGGCCCCAGGTAGTAGCCCTGCTCGTGGCCGGTGATGCGGAGATTGCGCCCGTCCACCACGAGCGTCGCGCCCTCCTCCACGCCGAGGTCCACGTAGCCGCGCACGCGCTCGAGGTGCTCGCGCGTGACGAGCGGGCCCATGTCGGCGCGCTCGACGGTGCCGGGCGCCACCTTGAGCTCGGCGAGCTGCCGCTTCACTTCCTCGACGAGCCGGTCGCCGGCATCGCCCACCGCGACGGCGACCGAGATCGCCATGCAGCGCTCGCCTGCCGACCCGTACGCGGCGCCCACCAGCGCGCTCGCGGCATTGCGGGTGTCGGCATCGGGCATCACGACCATGTGGTTCTTGGCCCCACCCAACGCCTGCACCCGCTTGCCGTGCGCGGAGGCGGTCCGGTAGATGTATTCGGCCACCGGCGTCGACCCCACGAAACTCACCGCAGCGACGCGCGGGTCCGTGAGCAGCGTGTCGACGGCCTCGCGGTCGCCGTTGACCACGTTGAACACGCCATCGGGCAGGCCGGCTTCCTCGAGCAGTTCCGCGACGCGCAACGGCACGCTCGGATCCTTCTCCGAGGGCTTCAGCACGAAGGTGTTGCCGCAGGCGATCGCCACGGGAAACATCCACATCGGCACCATCGCCGGGAAGTTGAACGGCGTGATGCCCGCACACACGCCGACCGGCTGGCGGATGGACCAGCTGTCCACGCCGGTGCCGACGTTCTCGGTGAACTCGCTCTTGAGGAGTTGCGGGATGCCGCAGGCGAACTCGACCACCTCGATGCCGCGGGTGACCTCGCCGCGCGCGTCGGAGAGCACCTTGCCGTGCTCGGAGGTGAGCAGCAGCGCGAGTTCGTCGGCGTGCGCCTCGAGCAGCGCCTTGAAGCGGAACATGACGCGCGCGCGCTGCAGCGGCGTGACCGCGGCCCAGCCGGGCAGCGCCGCCTCGGCCGCCGCGATCGCAGTCCGCGTCTCATCCGCGGAGGCGATAGGCCACATGGCCGCGCAGCGCGCCGGTGGCGGGGTTGTAGACCGGGACCGTCGCGACCGGAGGTTCCGGCGACGTGCCGGCCGGCCACGAAATGGCCGAGCGTGAAGGTCGCCGGGGTTGCGGCAGGAGAAGGCGTGCTCATCGTCGGACCTCGACGGGGTCGAACAGGCGGTCCTGCGGCAGCAGGGCGTCGGCCGGAAACGCGTCCTGGCCGGCGATCTCCTCGTAAAAGGGCGTGAAGTCCGGCGCGGTCTCGCGGAACAGCTGGCCGAAGTCGTCGATGACGAAGTAGGTCTGCTGGAAGCTGTCGATCTTGTAGCGCGTGCGCATCACCCGCCGCAGATCGAAGCCGATGCGCCGCGGCAGCGGGCTCGCGAGCGCGTAGCCCACCTCGCTCGGCGAGGAGAGGATCCCGGCGCCGTAGATGCGCAGGCCGGCGCCGCTGCGGATGAGGCCGAACTCGACCGTGTACCAGTAGAGCCGCGCGAGGTACTCGAGCGCGTGCAGGCCATCGGCCTTCTGGCCGCCCCGACCGTAGGCCTGCATGTAGTCGGCGAACACCGGGTCGAACAGCAACGGCACGTGGCCGAAGAAGTCGTGGAACACGTCGGGCTCGACGATGTAGTCGAACTCGTGCTCCTCGCGCAGCCACACGGTGACCGGAAAGCGCCGGTTCGCGAGGTGCGTGAAGAACACGTGCTCCGGCAGCAGCCCCGGCACCGCGACCACCTCCCAGCCCGTCGCGCGACCGAGCCGCCCGTTGACTTCCTCGAAGCGCGGGATGCCGGTGTCGTAGCCCAGCGTGTCCACGACGCGCAGGAACTCGTCGCAGGCGCGGCCCGGCACCAGACGCATCTGGCGCGAATACAGCCGGCGCCAGCGATCCTGGTCGGCGTCGCCGTACGTCGAGTAGTTCTGCTCGACCGTGTAGTCGGGCCGCATGTCGGCGTAGTCGCCGCGCAGCCCGTGCGTGCTCGCGCCGTAGGTGGCAGGCGCGTCGGGTACTGGCATGGGGTCACCTCCGGCGGGTCGTCCGGTCGCCGGGGCGCACCCCGGGGACCGCGAAGGGCGCCAAGCATAGCCGTTCCCGGGGGGCGCTCTGCTATATTCCTGCCCCTCCAAGCGCCGGCCGCCGGCCGGTTCCAGCAGGACTTCAGAGGACCCGTTCATGAAGCGTTCGTCCGCCCTCCTCGCCCTCCCCGTTTTGCTCGCGATCGCCGCCGGCGCCCGCGCGGACTGCGTCTACCCGCAGGCTCCGCAGTCGCTGCCGAACGGCGCCAAGGCCACCAAGGACGAGATGATCGCCGCGCAGGCACAGGTGAAGGAGTACTCGAAGACGGTCCAGGAGGTCTACCTGCCCTGCCTGGACAAGGAGAAGACGGACTCCATCCTGGCACTGGACAGCATGGATCCCGAGTACACCGCGAAAAAGAACGCCATCGAGTCCATGCAGGCGAAGAAGCACAACGCCGCGCTCGACGAGTTGCAGGCGGTCGCCGACCGCTGGAACCAGGAGCGCAAGGCGTTCACGGCGGCGAGCAAGCCGTAGCCGCACCCGGCCCCTGCGCGTCACCCGACCTCGGCGCCCGCGCCGCGCCGCGCGAGGCCAGGAGTGTCGTGAACACGCTGCCGAGCCCCGCCGAAGCCGAGAGCCTCATCCGGCGGCACGTCCGGCCGATGCCCGTGGAGTCGCGGCCGCTCGCTGCGCTGGCCGGCGCCGTGCTCGCGCAGTCGGTGCGCGCCGAACGCGACCAGCCGCCATTCGACCGCGTCACGATGGACGGCATCGCGATCGCGAGCGAGACGTGGCGCGCGGGGCAGCGTCGGTTCCGCATCGCGGGCACCCAGGCGGCGGGCCAGCGGCCGCTCGCGCTGCCGCCCGGGGAGTGCCTCGAGGTCATGACCGGCGCGGTGCTGCCGCCCGGCAGCGACTGCGTGATCCCCGTCGAACTGCTGACGGTGACGGACGGCTGGGCCGAGGTGGACCCGGCGGCCGCGGCGGAGCCTTTCGGCAACGTGCACACGCGGGGGCTCGACTGTCGCGAAGGCGACCTGCTGCTCGCGCGCGGCACGCGCCTCGGCGCACCCGAGCTCGCCGTGCTCGCCTCTGCCGGACTCCCGCGCGTCGACGTGCGCACCGAGCCGCGCATCGCCATCGTGTCCACGGGCGACGAGCTGGTGGAACCCGGCGAACCGATCGAGGACTGGCAGGTGCGCCGCTCGAACTCCTACGCGCTGCGGACCGCGCTCGAGCTGCGCGGCTGGCGGCGCCTCGTCGAGGACCACCTGCCCGACGATCCGGTGGTGCTGCGCGAGCGCCTCGCCGCGCACCTCGCCGCGCACGACGTGCTGGTGCTGTCGGGCGGCGTCTCGATGGGACGCTTCGATCACGTGCCGCAGACGCTGCGGGAACTCGGCGTGACCGAGGTGCTGCACCGCGTGGCACAGCGGCCGGGCAAGCCGCTGTGGTTCGGCGTGGGCCCGCAGGGTCAGGCGGTGTTCGGCCTGCCGGGCAATCCCGTGTCGGCGTTGGTCTGCCTGGTTCGCTACGTGGTGGCCGGCCTGCAGTCCGCCTCGGGGCTCGCTGCGAGGCCGCCGGAGCCCGTCGCCCTCGGGGCGGCCTTCCGCGTCAAGCCGGCGCTGTGGTATTTCCTGCCCGTGCAGCTCGATTCCAGTCCCGCGCTCGGCACCGTGGCCATGCCGAAGCCCACCCACGGCTCGGGCGACTTCGTGTCGCTGCTCGGCACGGACGGCTTCGTGGAACTGCCGCCGGGTCCGGTGGACCTCGCGGCGGGCCACGTGGCCCCGCTCTACCGCTGGTGAGGCCGCCGTGACCGATCCCCGCTCGACCGCAGGCCACGTGATCGCGCACCCCGCGAGCGCCCGCACACGCGACCGCCTCGGCCGTCCGATGCACGACCTGCGGATCTCGGTCATGGACCGCTGCAACTTCCGCTGCCCCTACTGCATGCCGAAGGAGACCTTCCACGATCGCTACCGCTTCCTGCGCTCGAGCGAACGCCTGGGCTTCGAGGAGATCGTGCGCGTGGCGCGGGCCGCCGTGGCGCTCGGCGTGGGCAAGCTCCGGCTCACCGGCGGCGAGCCGCTGCTGCGCGCCGGGCTCGCCGACCTCGTGGGCGAACTGTCGATGATCGAGGGCGTCGAGGACCTCGCGCTCACCACCAACGGCGTCCTGCTCGCCCAGCACGCTGCGGAACTGAAGGGCAACGGCCTCGACCGCGTCACGGTGAGCCTCGACTCGCTCGACCCCGAGGTGTTCGCGCGGATGAGCGGCGGCTTCGGCGGGCTCGAGCAGGTGCTCGAGGGCATCGCGGCCGCGCTCGAGGCGGGGCTGAATCCGGTGAAGGTCAACGCGGTCGTGCGTCGCGGCCTGAACGACCACACCGTGCCCGCGCTGCTCGAGCGATTCCGTGGCACGCCCGTGGTCGTGCGCCTCATCGAGTACATGGACGTGGGCAACCGCAACGCGTGGCGCACGGAGGACGTCGTGCCCGCGGCGGAGCTGCTGGCCACGATCGCCGCGCGCTGGCCGGTGACCGCGCTGCCGGGCGGCTACCACGGCGAGGTCGCCGAACGCTATCGCTACGACGACGGAGCGGGCGAGATCGGCTTCATCTCCTCGGTGAGCGCGCCGTTCTGCGGCGACTGCACGCGCGCACGGCTGTCCTCCGAGGGCGTGTTCTACACCTGCCTGTTCGCCGCCGGCGGCACCGACCTGCGCGGCCCGCTGCGCGCCGGGGCCACCGACGGCGAGCTCGTGGAGCTGCTGCGCGCCGCGTGGTCGCGTCGCGAGGACCGCTACAGCGAGCAACGCGAGGCGCTGCGTCACCGCGCGCAGCCGCTGCGCAAGATCGAGATGCACTACATCGGCGGATGAGCGTCGGAGCATGAGCAGCGACTTCACCCACGTCGACGAGCGCCGGCACCCCGCGATGGTGGACGTGGGAGCCAAGGCCGTTTCCCACCGCACGGCCGTGGCCGAGGCGCGCGTGCGCTTTCCGCCCGCGGTGGCCGAGGCGTTGCGCGAGTCGGGCTTCGAGACGAGCAAGGGCCCGGTGTTCCAGACGGCGATCATCGCCGGCACCATGGCCGCCAAGCGCACCCACGAACTGATCCCCTTCTGCCACCCGCTCGGCATCGAGAACTGCCGCGTCGAGATCGAGATGGACGGCCGCAACGAGGCGCTGATCCGCTGCAGCGTCGGCGTGCACCACAAGACCGGCGTCGAGATGGAGGCGCTCACCGGCGCCTCGATCGCGGCGCTCACCGTCTACGACATGTGCAAGGCGCTGTCGCACGAGATCGTGATCGCCGAGCTGCGGCTGGTCGAGAAGCACGGCGGCAAGCGCGACGTGGTGCGCCCGTGAGCGCGCCCCTCCACGGCCTGGTGCTGGCCGGCGGCGAGAGCCGGCGCATGGGCCGCGACAAGGCCCTGCTCGACTACCACGGTCAGCCGCAGCTCGAGTGGGCGTGGCGGCTGCTCTCCCGCCACTGCGAGCGTGCGTTCGTGTCGGTGCGTGCCGCGCACGCGTCGGACGGAGTGCGCGCCGCGCTGCCGCAGATCGTCGATGGCGAACTCGGCGCGGGCCCGATCGCCGGCATCGCGGCGGCGCAGGCCGCGCAGCCAGACGCCGCGTGGCTGGTGGTCGCCTGCGACCTGCCGTTCCTCGGCGACGCGCTGCTCGCGCACCTCCTCGCGCATCGTGGCACGCAGTCCGTCACCGCGTATCGCAGTGCCCACGACGGGCTGCCCGAGCCGCTGTGCGCCATCTACGAGCCCTCGACCCGGCCGGCGATCCTCGCGGCCATCGCCGCCGGCCGGTACTGCCCCCGCAAGCTGATCCTCGGCAGTGGCGTGCCGCTGCTGGAGCTTCCGGAGGCCACCGCGCTCGACAACGTGAACACGCCCGAGGACCTCGCCGCGGCGGCGGCGCGGCTGTCGGGCGGCGCCGACGCCGGTCCGCGCGCATGAACGAGATCGAGGTCCAGTACTTCGCGGTGCTGCGCGAGCGCGCCGGACTCGGTCGCGAAACCGTCCAGACCGAGGCCGCCACGGCCGCCGAACTGTACGAGGAGCTCGCCACGCGGCACGACTTCGGCCTGCCGCGCGCAATGCTGCGGGTCGCCGTGAACGACGAGTTCGCCGAGTGGTCGCGGCCGCTCGCCACGGGCGATCACGTGGTATTCATCCCGCCGGTCGCGGGCGGCTGATGCAGGCCTTCTCCTTCAGCAGCGGGCCGATCGAGCCCGGACGCTGGCGCGAGATGCTCGCGGATCGCGCCTGCGGCGGCTACGCCAGCTTCGAGGGCTGGGTGCGCGACCACAACGAGGGCCGGAGCGTCGAACGGCTGGAATACGAGGCCTTCGAGCCGCTGGCGGTGAAGGAAGGCGAGCGCATCGTGGCGGAGGCGGTCGCGCGCCACGGCGTGTCGCGGGCCGTCTGCGTGCACCGCTTGGGCGAGCTCGGCATCGGCGAGATGGCGGTGTGGGTCGGCGTGAGCGCACCGCACCGCGCGGAGGCGTTCGCCGCCTGCCGCTACATCATCGACGAAGTGAAGCACCGCGTACCGATCTGGAAGAAGGAGCACTACGCCGGCGGGGACTCGGGCTGGGTGAACTGCGAGCGTTGCGCAACCGCGCCGCACGGGCACGACGAACCCGCGAGCGCACATCGCCACTCGCACGGGCCCGGCGCCTCGGCCATCGCCCTGCCCGCCCAGGACTACTCGCGGCAGATCGCGCTGCCGGAGGTGGGCGCCGCGGGCCAGGCGAGGCTCGCGGCCGCGTCGGTGCTGGTGGTCGGCGCGGGCGGCCTCGGCGTTCCGGTGCTGCAGTACCTCGTCGCGGCGGGCGTGGGGCGCATCGGCATCGTGGACGGCGACGTGGTCGAGGCGAGCAACCTGCATCGCCAGCCGCTCTACGGCCCGGCCGACGTCGGCCGGCGCAAGGCCGAGGTCGCGGCTGGCCGCCTGGGCGCGATGAACCCCGGCGTGCGCGTCGAGGCACACGCGACCCACGCCGGTGCCGGCAACGTCGATGCGCTCGTGGCGAACCACGACCTCGTGGTCGAGTGCACCGACAATTTCCGCGCCAAGTTCCTGGTCAACGACGCGGTGCTTCGCGCGCAGAAGCCCGCGGTATTCGCGAGCGTCCACCAGTACGAGGGACATCTGCAGGTGTACCGCCCGCTGCCGCACTGGCCGTGCCTGCGCTGCCTGTGGCCCGAGGCGCCGCGCGATGGCCTGGTCGGCAACTGCGCCGAGGCCGGCGTGCTCGGGCCCGTGCCCGCGACGCTCGGCGCGCTGCAGGCGATGCAGGTACTGAAGCGACTGCTCGGTCTCGATGCCGGCGAGGCACCGGCGCTCGTCACGCTCGACCTGCTCTCGCTCGCGATGAGCCGGATCGTCGCGCGGCGCGACCCGGCCTGTGACCACGATCGTCCCGGGGCTGCGCCGCCGCCCACGGATGCGCCGCTCGAACTCGAGTTCGCGACGCTCGCCGAGGCGTTCGAATCGGGACTGGAACTCGTGGACATCCGGGAGGCCTGGGAGCGCGCCCACGACCCGCCCGGTCTGCAGGCCCCGACCCACCTGCCGCTCAGCGAACTCGTGAACGGCCACGCGGAGTTTCCGGCGGAAGGCCGCTACCTCGTGATCTGCGCGCACGGCGTACGCAGCCTGTCGCTCACCGAGCACCTGCGCTCGCTCGGCCAGGCCGGGGTGTATTCACTCAGGGGCGGTCTCGCCGCGCTGCGCTCCTGATCGCCCGGGAGCCGCGACGTCGCCGCGATCGAAACAGCGGGACTCCGGACTCGCGATCACAGGGAGACGACATGATGGGACCGACGGGTTGGTTGCCCGCACTCGGAGGCCTGCTGGCCTGCGCCACGGCGCTGGCGCTGGCAGCGGAGACACCGCGCGAGCCGCCTGCGCCACGCGCGGCGCAGGAGAAGGACCTGCGCACCTTCCTCGGCTGGTTCGAGGGCGAGTTCGACAGCAACGAGCAGGTCGAGTTCGCCGCCGAACTCGGCATTCCGCCGGATGCGGTGCCCGAGCGCATCCACTCGGTCTTCAGGCGCGTCGACCTGCCGGCGTTCGGGGACCACGTGTTCTACGTCGAGCAGTATCTCGACGGGGATCCGACGAAGATCTACCGGCAGCGCCTGTATTCGTTCTCGCTCGACGAGCGTGAGCAGGCCATCAAGCTCGCGATCCACATCCCGGCGGACGTCAAGGCGCTGGCAGGCGCGCACCGCGATCCGTCGCGGCTGCAGGGGCTCACGCCCGCTGCCACCCGCAGCCCGCCCGGCTGCGAGGTGTATTGGCGTCGGCGCGGCGATGCGTTCCTCGGCGAGATGAAGCCCGGTGCCTGCACGTTCAAGTCCGAGCGTTCCGGCAAGACGATCGTGGTCTCGGACGACCTCTACCTCGACAGCGATGAGATCTGGATCCACGACCGTGCCGTGGATGCCGACGGAGCCTACGTGTACGGCAACAAGGCCGGCATTCCCAACAAGCTGAAGAAGGTGCACTGGTTCGCGTGCTGGCTGTCGGTGAAGCGGGAAGGCGTGGCAGACAATGCGCCGGGGGCCTGGAGCTTCGATCGCGACGTCCCTGTGCATGACGGCGGCGAGCTGGTCTGGGTGAAGACCGATGCACGCGCCACGCGCGTCGGGCTCAAGATCCGACGGCCGGTCTGGCCGTCGGGCCCGAACCAGGACTCGCTGGTGCTGTATGTGCACGACGAGGGCGCCGAGCAGCCCGGCCGCGCAGTGAGCTATGGCTGGGCGGACCCCGGCGCACGGCGGCTCGGCATCAACCTGCGCTGGATGCAGGCGAGCTGCAGCCAGCAGCCCTAACGAGAACCGCGCCCTGGGACTGTGCCGGGGCCCGCAGGCAATCGCCGGGAGGTTCCAGCGTCGCCGTCGCAGCAACGGCGTCGACGTCCCGATTCAGGGACGGACCTGGCCCGCGCCGCGCACCACGTACTTGTAGCTCGTCAGCTGCTCCACCCCCACGGGGCCGCGGGCGTGAAAGCGGTCGGTGGAGATGCCGATCTCGGCGCCCATGCCGAACTCGCCGCCGTCGGCGAACTGCGTCGAGGCGTTGTGCAGAACGATCGCGCTGTCGACCCGCGACAGGAACCGCTCCGCCGCCACCGGATCCTCGGTGACGATGGACTCGGTGTGCGCCGAGCCGTAGCGCGCCACGTGCGCGATCGCCTCGTCCACGCCGTCGACGATCCTCGCGGCGATCACCGCGTCGAGGTACTCGGTGTACCAGTCGTCCTCGGTCGCCGTGCGCACGCGCGGATCCACGGCCTGCACCGCCGCATCGCCGCGCACCTCGCAGCCGGCGTCGAGCAGGTCGCGCACGATGGGCGCGAGGTGCGTGGCCGCGCAGCCGATGTCGACCAGCAGCGTCTCGGCCGCGCCGCAGATGCCGGTGCGCCGGAGCTTCGCGTTCATCACGATCGCGCGCGCCATGCCGAGGTGCGCGGCGCGGTCCACGTAGACGTGGCAGTTGCCCTCGAGGTGGCCGATCACCGGCACGCGGGCCTCCTGCTGCACGCGCGCCACGAGGCTCTTGCCGCCGCGCGGCACGATCACGTCGATGCTCTCGGTCATGCCGGAGAGCATGTAGCCCACCGCCGCGCGGTCGGTGGTCGGCACGAGCTGGATGCTGGCCTCGGGCAGGCCCGCGGCGCGCAACCCCTCGACGAGGCAGGCGTGGATCGCCGTGCTCGAGTGATGGCTTTCGCTGCCGCCGCGCAGGATCGCCGCATTGCCCGACTTCAGGCACAGCGCACCGGCGTCGCAGGTCACGTTGGGCCGGCTTTCGTAGATGATGCCGATCACGCCGAGCGGCACGCGCACGCGCTGGATCCTGAGGCCGTTGGGTCGCTCCCATTCGGCGATCACGGTGCCGACGGGATCCGCCAGCGCCGCGATCTGCAGCAGGCCGGCGGCCATCGCGTCGACTCGCGCTGCGTCGAGCCGCAGCCGGTCGAGCATGGCGTCGCCGAGGCCCGACGCCTTGCCGGCCGCCATGTCGCTGGCATTGGCGGCGAGGATTTCCGCGCGCCGGCGCGAGAGCGCCTCGGCCGCGGCCGCGAGCGCGGCGTTCTTCTGCGCCGTCCCCGCGAACGCCAGGACGCGGGCGGCCTCGATGGCCGCGCGCCCGATCGGATCCATCACCGCGGCGACGTCGGCGAGCGTCACACCAGCACCAGGTCGTCGCGGTGGATCATCTCGTCACGACCTCGGTACCCGAGCAGCGCCTCGAGCTCGCCGCTGCGCCGCCCGCGGATGCGCTCGGCGTCCACACTCGAGTACGCCGACAGCCCCCGGGCAATTTCGGCTCCCTGCGGATCGCGCACGACGACGGCGTCGCCGCGATCGAACCGACCCTTCACCTGCACGACGCCGGCGGGCAGCAGGCTGCGCCCCCCGCGCAACGCGCGCGCCGCGCCCTCGTCCACCGCGAGTTCGCCGGCGGGCTGCAGCATCCCCGCGATCCACTGCTTGCGCGCCGTGACTGGCGAGGCCTCGGCGAGGAACCAGGTGCAGCGCGCGCCCGACTCGATGCGCCCGAGCGGGTGCGCCTCCCGGCCCGCGGCGATGCACAGGCTGCAGCCGGCCGCCACCGCGATGCTTCGCGGCCATGACCTTGGTCGCCATGCCGCCGGAGCCGACCTCCGAGGCCGACGCGCCCGCCATCGCCTCGATCTCGGGCGTGATGCGCGGCACTTCGGCGATGAACCGTGCGCCGGGGTCGCTGGTGGGATCGGCGGTGTAGAGGCCGTCCACGTCCGAGAGCAGCACCAGGCAGTCGGCGCTCACCATCTGTGCGACCCGCGCGCCGAGGCGGTCGTTGTCGCCGTAGCGGATCTCCGCGGTCGCGACCGTGTCGTTCTCGTTGATCACGGGGATGGCGCCCAGCCGCAGCAGGGTCTCGAGCGTGTTGCGGGCATTGAGGTAGCGGCGCCGCTGCTCGGTGTCGCCCAGCGTGAGCAGCACCTGCGCCACGGTGGCGCCGCGCTGCTCGAGCACCTCCTTCCAGGCGTGCGCGAGGCGGATCTGCCCGACGGCCGCCGCCGCCTGGCTCTCCTCGAGCTTCAGCCGGCCGGCCGGCAGCCCCAGCTCGCGCCGTCCGAGCGCGATCGCGCCGGAGGACACCAGCACCACCTCCTGGCCCCGGCCGCGCAGCGCGGCGATGTCGTCGGCGAGGGAGTCGAGCCAGGCGCGGTTCACGCTGCCGGTCGACTTCTCGACCAGCAGCGCCGAACCGACCTTCACGATGACCCGCCGGGCCGCGGCGAGGCGTGATTCGCCGGCCGCGGCCGTCACCGTCATGCGAACGCGAAGTGCTCGGCGGGCAGATCCATCAGCCCGGCCGCGCCGGCGCGCGCTGCCGCGGCGTGGGAGTCGATGCGCGGCAGGATGCGGTCGAAGTAGTGCTTCGCCGTGACCAGCTTGGCCCGGTAGAAGTCCGCCTCCGCATCGCCCGCAGCGAGCTTCTTCGCCGACACGCCCGCCGCCGCGAGCCAGCACCAGCCGAGACACACGTAGCCTGCCACCGCCAGGTAGTCGGCCGCCGCAGCGCCCACTTCCTCGCGGTTCTTCATCGCGGCCGCGCCCAGTTCCATCGTCAGCTTGCCGAGCTGCTCGAGGCGCCTGCCGAGGTCGGCCGCGAGCGGCGCCACCTCGGGCAGGCCGCCGAACTTGTCGATCGCCTCCTTGATGCGGGCAGCCATCATCTGCACGCTCTTGCCGCCGGTGCCGAACACCTTGCGGCCGAGCAGGTCGAGCGCCTGGATGCCGTTGGTGCCTTCGTAGATCGGCGTGATGCGCGCGTCGCGCATCAACTGCTCGACGCCCGTCTCGCGGATGAAGCCGGCGCCGCCGTGAATCTGCACGGCGAGGCTCGTCACCTCCATCGACGCATCGGTCAGGAAGGCCTTCACGATCGGCGTCAGGAACGCGATCAGGTCCTCCGAGCGCTTGCGGGCCGTCTCGTCGGGGTTCATGTGCGCGCCGTCGATCTCGCGGCCGGTCAGGAAGCACAGCACGCGCCCACCCTCGACGAAGGCCTTCTGGGTGAGCAGCATGCGGCGCACGTCCGGGTGGACGATGATCGGGTCGGCGGGCTTGCCGGGCACCTTGGCGCCGGTGAGCGAGCGGCCCTGCAGCCGGTCGTTGGCATAGGCAATGGATGCCTGCCACGCGAGCTCGGAGAGCCCGTGGCCCTGCAGCCCGACGCCGAGGCGCGCGTGGTTCATCATCGTGAACATGCACGACAGGCCTTCGTTCGCCTTGCCGAGCAGCCAGCCCTTCGAGTCGTTGAAGTGCATGACGCAGGTGGGCGAGCCATGGATGCCCATCTTGTGCTCGATCGACCCGCACTTGACGCCGTTGGCGGCGCCCAGGCTGCCGTCCTCATTCGGCAGCATCTTCGGCACCACGAACAGGCTGATGCCCTTGGTGCCGGGCGGCGCGTCCGGCAGGCGCGCCAGCACGAGGTGGACGATGTTGTCGGTGAGGTCGTGCTCCCCGGCGCTGATGAAGATCTTGGTGCCGGTGATCGCGTAGGAACCGTCGCCGAGCGGCTCGGCCCTGGTCCGCAGGATGCCGAGGTCGCTGCCGGAATGCGCCTCGGTGAGGCACATCGTGCCGGCCCACTCGCCGGAGACCATCTTCGGCAGGTAGCGAGCCTTCAGTTCGTCCGTGCCGTGCGCCTCGATCGTGAGCGCCGCGCTCTCGGTCAGGCCGGAGTACATCTTCCAGGCCATGTTGCCGGAGATCAGCATCTCGCTGAAGGCGAGCGCGAATCCGCCCGGCAGGCCCTGGCCGCCCCACTGCGGGTCGGCGGTCATGGTGATCCAGCCGTCCTGGCAGTAGCGATCGTAGGCTTCCTTGAACCCGGGCGGCGTGGTGACCTGCCCGTTCTCGAAGCGCAGCCCGTGCTCGTCGCCAATGCGATTGGTGGGTGCGAGCACCGTCTCGGCGAAGCGCGCACCCTCCTCCAGGATGCCCTCGAGCAGGTCGCGGTTGAGTTCCTCGCGGCCGAAGGAGCGGTAGTGCTGCTCGAAGTCCAGGACTTCATGGATCACGAAACGGATGTCACGGAGCGGTGCGCGGTAGGAGTACACGGTCTTTCCTTCCTGTTCGGTGCTTTCGGCTGAATTTTACGCGACGGAAGCTCCCGGATCCCTAGGTGAGTTCCGGTTGCCTGCCGTCAGGATGCGACCGTATAGTTGTTCGCACTCCGCTTCCGCGAAGTTTCCAGAATATCCAGCCGAGGGACCGATCGTGAGCCGCGACTACGAGCCGCAAGCCGGCCAATGGTACGAAGACCTCGACCGCGAGGAGACGTTTCGCGTCATGAGCGTGGACCCGGACGACACGCTGGTGCGGATCCAGTGGCTGGACGGCGAGGTCGAGGACCTCGACCTGGAGGAATGGCACACGCTCGACCTCGAACTGTCGGCCGAGCCCGAGGGCTGGGTGGACGAGACGGCGTCCGGAGATGACGAGGACGACGGACTGGGACGACGAGGATGAAGAGGACGACGACTGGGACGACGACGAGGACGACGACGAGGACTACGACGACGACGACGACGAGTACCGCGACCGCGAGTGAACGACCCGAGCCCCGCCCCGCTCCCGCCCGGCTACCCGGCTGACCTCGAGCGGGTCTGGCAGGCTGCCGACGGCACTCCGATCCGCCTCCGCCCGCTCCGCCCGGACGACCTCGAACGGGAACTGGCCTTCATCGCCGGGTTGTCCGGCCCGACCCTCTACCAGCGCCTGCAGTACAGCGCGTCGGGCGTGAGCCGCTCGGACGCCGCGCGGCTCCTCGAACTCGACTATCACGACCGCTGCGCCATCGGCGCCTTCCTCGAGACCCCGCCGGAGGACAGGATCATCGGGGTGAGCCGCTATGCCCGCCTGCCCGGCACGGACGGGGCGGAGTGCGCCATCGTGGTGACGGACGCGTGGCACGGCCGTGGCCTCGGCACCGAGCTGATGCGCACCCTCGGCGTCGCCGCCCGGCACAACGGTCTGCGGTGGTTCGAGGGTTCGAGTCTGGCGGAGAACCAGCGCATTCACGACTGGGCCCGCCGATTCGGTTTCGAAGTCCGCACCGAGCCGAACTCGGGCGGCCAGGTCCGCATCACGCTCGATCTGGGGTCGATTCCTTCCTGAGCCGCCGGGTCGCGGCCCGCCACTCTTTCCAGGCCTCCAGCACCTTGTCGCTGCGCCGCGCCGCCCGCCGCCGCAGCAGCCGCTCGCGTGCCGTGAGCTGGTCGCCCAGCCGCATGGCCAGGTCGCGCCCGAGCTGGCGCTCGTTGGAGCGAACCCAGTGCCCGGCGAGCAGGGCGTCGCGATGCTCTCCGATGCAGTCCTGCGCAGCGCGCAACCGCCGCAACAGGCGCGCCGTTGCCTTGGGCGCCACATCCGCCACAGGTTCGAGCGCGTAGCGGCAGTGTTTCAGCGCGAGGCGCAGCTCGTGGAGCTCCTCGGCGGTCGCCGGCCGGGATTCGAGCAGCCGCACGGGCCTGCGCCACGCCCGCACCACGAGGCCCAGCACCCGCGCGAGGGTGGCGCCGCGATCCACGAACAGCGCCTCGGAGCCCGCGTCACGCTGCAGCGCGGCCCACAACGCTGCCCAGCCGGGCTCCCCGCGGTGGCGGTGCAGCGCCGCGCGGGCCCCGATACAGGCATCCTCGAGCAGCGCGTCGAGGCGTTCGCGGTCCGCCGGGGGGATGCTTCCGTCGCGGTCTGCCAGGTCTGTGAGCAGTTGCCGGCGGACGTCCGCCTCGCGCACGCCCGCCAGCACCCGGGCATAGCTGCGCAGGTCCACCCGGTAGAGTCGGGCCCGCCGCGCTTCGAGCAGCGGACGGAAGGTCTTGAGCATGGAGCGCAGGCGCCGGGCGGCGACCCGGGCCCGGTGGACATCCTCGATGCCGGCGGCCGCACCTGCCGTCGCGGCGGCGAGCAGCCGCTCCTGGTCACGGATTGCGGTCGCGACCCGCCGCGCACCGTCCGCCGACTGGGCCGGCGGACGGGCGGGCGGGCGACCACGGTTGGCTGCCATCGGATGCGCTTCCGGTGAATACGTTTTGACAGCATGATCGAACAGTCGGGAGGCCGCCAGCACGCCACCCGCGCTCGGGGAGCGCCCCCGGCCGGGCCGGGCGGGCCGACTGGAGTTGCAGCCCGTTGGGCGGCAGCGGTTCGACTGGAACCGTCCGAACCCGCAGGCCTTGAAAGCAGACTGTTCAACCCAAAGCAACGGGCGTCCGTTCACGCCCGCTGGAGAGTGGAGAAGATGAAACGCATCGTATTGTTCCTGGCAACGAACCTGGCCGTCATCGTCCTGCTGGGCATCATCCTCAGGCTGATCGGCTTCGAGGGAATCCTCGACGCCCAGGGTGTCGACCTCAATCTCGGCGCGCTGCTGGTGTTCGCCGCCGTCGTGGGCTTCACCGGCGCCTTCATCTCGCTGGCGATGTCCAAGTGGTCGGCCAAGCGGATGATGGGCGTGAAGGTCATCACCCAGCCGGCGAACTCCGCCGAGAGCTGGCTCGTCAACACGGTGCGCCAGCAGTCCCAGCTCGCCGGCATCGGGATGCCGGAAGTGGGCATCTTCGACTCGCCCGAGCCCAACGCCTTCGCCACCGGCGCGCGACGCGACTCGGCGCTGGTCGCCGTGAGCACCGGCCTGCTCGCCAGCATGTCGCAGAAGGAGGCCGAGGCCGTGCTCGCCCACGAGGTGAGCCACGTCGCCAATGGCGACATGGTCACGCTCACGCTGATCCAGGGCGTGGTGAACACGTTCGTCATCTTCCTGGCGCGCGTGGTGGGCCACACGGTGGACCGCGTGATCTTCAGGAACGAGGAAGGCCACGGCCCGGCGTTCTGGATCGCGACGATCGTCTCCGAGATCGTCTTCGGCCTGCTCGCCACGATCATCGTCATGCACTTCTCGCGCCAGCGCGAGTTCCGCGCCGACGCGGGCGGTGCGCGCCTCGCCGGCCGCGAGCACATGATCAATGCGCTCGAGCGGCTGAAGCAGCGCCATACCGGTCCGTTGCCGGACAAGATGGCGGCCTTCGGCATTGCGGGCGGCCGCATGGAAGGCTTCAAGCGCTTCTTCATGACGCATCCTCCGCTCGAGCAGCGGATCGCGGCCCTCAAGGCCGGCCCCGTCTGAACCGGCCGCGCCTGCCGCAGCGGGTCGCCGGCGGCGACGACCCGCTCCACCCCCGGAGCCGGGCGTTCGACTCGTTCGACGCCCGGCTCTGCCGTTTGCGATGCGCGCCATGAGCGACGCCGCGACCGCCATCGTCTGGTTCCGCCGCGACCTGCGACTGACCGACAACCCGGCGCTCGCCGCCGCCTGCGCACGCGCGCGCCACGTCGTGGCCCTGTACGTGCACGCGCCAGACGAGGACGGCGAGTGGTCGCCCGGCGGCGCGACCCGCTGGTGGCTGCACCACAGCCTCGCGCAACTCGAACGGTCGCTGCGCTCGCGCGGCGGGGCCCTGTGCCTGCGCACTGGTGACTCCCTGCAGGTCCTGCAGGCAGTGGTCCGCGAGACCGACGCGACCGCCGTGTACTGGAACCGTCTCTACGACCCGGCCAGCGTCGCGCGCGACACGCGCATCAAGGCCGCGCTGCGCGAGGCGGGACTCGAGTGCGACAGTTTCAATGCCGCGCTGCTCGCCGAGCCCTGGGAACTGCGCACCGGCCAGGGCGGGCCGTACCGCGTCTTCACGCCGTTCTGGCGCGCCGGCGCCGCCCGGCTCGAGTCGCTGCCGCCGCCCCTGCCACCGCCTGAGGCGGTCCCGGCTCCGTCGCCCGCTCCGCACGGTCTCGCGCTCGGGGAACTCGCTCTGCAGCCGCGCCTGCGCTGGGATGCCGGCCTCGAGGCCGCGTGGAGGCCCGGCGAGGACGGCGCCCTGGCCCGGGTCGAGGCCTTCGTCGACACGGCGCTCGCCCGTTACGGCGAGGGTCGCAACCGCCCCGACCTGCCGGACACCTCGCGGCTGTCACCGCACCTGCATTTCGGGGAGATTGGCCCGCGACAATGCCTTGCGGCGGCTCGCGCGGCGGTGGCGGAACGTCCGGCGGCGCAGGTCTCCGCCGAGAGCTTCGTGCGCCAGCTGGGCTGGCGCGACTTCGCCCACCACCTGCTGCACCACTTTCCCGCCACCCCGACGGCACCGCTCGACGCGCGCTTCGACGCCTTCCCCTGGGAGCCGCACGCCACGTGGCTGGAGGCCTGGCAGCGCGGCCGCACCGGCTATCCACTGGTCGACGCCGGCATGCGGGAGCTCTGGACGACGGGCTGGATGCACAACCGGGTGCGCATGATCGCAGCCTCGCTGCTCACCAAGAACCTGCGCCAGCCATGGCTCGCAGGCGCCCGCTGGTTCTGGGACACGCTGGTGGACGCCGACCTCGCCAACAACACGCTTGGCTGGCAATGGACCGCGGGCTGCGGTGCGGACGCGGCACCCTACTTCCGCATCTTCAACCCGATGCTGCAGACGCGAGCGCTTCGACCCGGAGCGCGCGTACCTGCGTCGCTGGCTGCCCGAACTGGCGCGCCTGCCCGACGGCTGGATCCACCGGCCGTGGGAAGCGCCTGCGGCGGTGCTGGCCGGGGCCGGCGTGCGACTCGGGCGCGACTACCCGGCGCCGGTCGTGGACTTCCGCGAGAGTCGCGCGGCGGCGCTCGCCGCCTATGCCGCAATCAGGGGTCCGACGCAGGGGGATCCGGCCGCCCGATCGGGTTCGACGGCCGCCCTGCCCCGGGGCGCGCGGCGCCCGCGCTGAATCCGCGCCCACGACCTGGCCGAACCTGCGGGCATGTCCCTGCGCGCCCCGAGAATCCTCCTGCCGGCCGCTTCGCTCGCTGTGGCGCTGTTGCTGCTTGCGGCCCCGCTGCCGGCCTCCACGCTGCCTGCGCCGGTGCTCGAGCAAGGCTACCCGCTGCGCAAGGTCGGCGGCGGGGAGCTGCGCTGGTTGGGCATGTCCATCTACGACGCCAGCCTGTGGACCTCGACGGGTCGCTACGCCGGCTTCGGGAACGGCGAGACCGTGGCGCTCAGCCTCTGGTACCAGCGGTCCTTCACCCGCGACGAATTGATCCGCATCACCGAGACGGCCTGGCGCAGGCTCGGGAACACCGACCAGGGCCAGCGCGAGCGCTGGGTCGCGGAGCTGCGCCGGTCCTGGGCCGACGTCGCGCCGGGGCAGAACGTCACCACCGTCGTGATTCCCAACGGCCCGACCCGCTTCTATGATCAGCGCGGCCGGTTCGGGCAGGTGGACGACCCGGCCTTCGGCCCGGCCTTCCTCTCGATCTGGCTCGACCCTCGCAGTGTCGTGAGCGACCTGCGGATGCGCCTGGTCGGTGGGCGCGGGCCGGGCGACGCCACCGCTGCGAACTGAGGTCTGACCATCATGGACGACGGACGCGGCCCCGCGGAGTCGAGCGTCGCGCCGAGGACGGTCTCGGCGTGGCGGGCGCTCGTCAGCTGGTTCGACGCCGGGGCCGGCGTGGTGGCCGTGCCCGAGGGAGCGCGCGATCGCGTGGACTGGACGCGCATCGTGCCGTTCGTGGGCATGCACCTCGCCTGCCTCGCCGTGTTCTGGGTGGGGACGAGCCCGGTCGCGGTGGGCGTGGCGATCGCGATGTACGTCCTGCGCATGTTCGCGATCACCGGCTTCTACCATCGCTACTTTTCCCACCGCACGTTCAAGACCTCGCGCCCGGCGCAGTTCGTCTTCGCGGTCATCGGCGCGTCGGCGGTCCAGCGCGGCCCGATCTGGTGGGCCGCCCATCACCGCCACCACCACGCGCACTCGGACCGGACCACCGACGTGCACTCGCCCACACAGCGCGGCTTCCTCTGGTCGCACATGGGCTGGTTCCTCTCGCGCGGCCACTTCGCTCCGGACCTCGGGCGCGTGCGCGACCTGCTGCGCTATCCGGAACTGCGCTGGCTCGACCGCTTCGACATCCTGGTGCCGGTCGCTGCTCGCGGTCGCCCTGCTCGGGCTCGGCAGCTTCCTCGGCCGCGCTGCACCGCAACTCGGCACCGACGGCTGGCAGATGCTGGTGTGGGGGTTCTTCATCTCGACGGTGGCCTGCTACCACGGCACCTACACCATCAATTCGCTGTGCCACGTGTGGGGCCGGCGCCGCTACGCCACGGGCGACGACAGCCGCAACAACTGGCTGCTGGCGCTGATCACGCTCGGCGAGGGCTGGCACAACAACCACCACCGCTACCCGATGTCGGTGCGCCAGGGCTTCTACTGGTGGGAGATTGACATCACCTACTACCTGCTGCGCGGCCTCGCCGCGCTCGGCGTTGTCTGGGACCTGAAGCCCGTGCCCCGCGAGGTGCGCGACACCCACACGGCGGCGACCTCGTGAGGATCGCGGTGGTGGGGGCCGGCGTGGCCGGCCTGTACGCGGCGTGGCGGCTCGCGCGCACGCACGAGGTGACCGTGTTCGAGGCGGCCGATTACGCGGGCGGCCACACGGCGACCGTGGACGTCGAGCGCGACGGCCGCTGCTACGCCGTGGACACCGGGTTCATCGTGTTCAACGACTGGACCTATCCGAACTTCATCGCGATGCTCGAGGAACTCGGCGTCGCGTGGCAGCCGTCGAACATGAGTTTCAGCCTGCGCTGCGAGCGCACCGGGCTCGAGTACAACGGCACGTCGGTGAACTCGCTGTTCGCGCAGCGATTGAACGCGCTGCGGCCCTCGTTCCTGCGCATGATCGGCGACATCCTGCGCTTCAACGCGCGCTCGAAGGCGCTGCTCGGCCCGCAGGGCGGGTCGTTGGACGCGTCGCTCACCCTCGGCGAGTACCTCGCGAGCGGCGGCTACTCGCGGCAGTTCCTCGAGCATTACATCGTGCCGATGGGGCGCGCGATCTGGTCGGCGGAGGCCGGGGCGATGCTCGGCTTCCCGGCGCGGTTCTTCGTCGAGTTCTTCGACCGCCACGGGTTCCTGTCGGTGGACGAGCGGCCGGTCTGGCAGGCGGTGCGTGGCGGCTCGCGGGAATACGTGCGGGCGCTGCTCGCCGCGACGCGCCTCGACCTGCGGCTCTCGACGCCGGTGCAGTCCGTGCGCCGGCTGGCGAGCGAGGTGCGCGTGCGCACGGTTCGCGGCGAGGTCGAGGCCTTCGACCACGTGTTCCTCGCCTGCCACTCGGACCAGGCGCTGCGCATGCTCGAGGCGCCGAGCCCCGCCGAGGCCGAGGTGCTGAGCGCGTTCCCCTATGCGGCGAACGAGGTGATCCTGCACACCGACGAGAGCCTGCTGCCGCGGCGGCCGCTCGCCCGGGCCGCGTGGAACTACCACCTGCTCGCCGACCCGCAGGAGCCGGTGGCCGTCACCTACGACATGAACGTCCTGCAGTCGCTCGACGCGCCGGTGCGCTTCCTGCTGACGCTCAACCACCGCCGGGCGATCGACGAGCGCCGGATCCTGCGCACCTTCAGCTACGATCACCCGGTGTACTCGCCGCAGGCCGTGGCCGCGCAGGCCCGACACCGGGAGGTCAATGGCGCGCAGCGCAGCTATTTCTGCGGCGCCTACTGGCGCTGCGGTTTCCACGAGGACGGCGTGGCGAGTGCGCAGGCCGCGCTCGCCCACTTCGAAGAGGACCACGAACGTGCAGAGCTGCCTCTACGCCGGGTGGGTTAGGCACCGGCGCAACGGGCCGGTTCCCCACGCCTTCCGCTACCGGCTCTGCCTGCTGTACCTCGATCTCGCGGAACTCCCGCGGGCGCTCGACGGCCGCTGGCTGTGGTCGGCCCGCCGCCCCGCCCTGGCGCGCTGGCATCGCGCCGATCACTACGGCGATCCGGGGCGGCCGCTCGACGGGGAAATCCGCGAACTCGTCGCGACCCGCACCGGGCGGCGACCGGGCGGCCCGATCCGTCTGCTGACCGCGCCGCGCCTGATGGGCTACGGCTTCAACCCGGTAAGTTTCTACTACTGCTTCGATACCGCCGATCGTGAGCTCGAGGCGGTCGTCGCCGAGATCAACAACACGCCCTGGGGCGAACGGCACTGCTACGTGCTGCCCGCCGGCCACAACGAAGGCACGCCATCGAAGCTGCGCTTCCGCTTCGGCAAGGACTTCCACGTCTCGCCGTTCCTCCCGATGGACATGAGCTACGACTGGCGATTCAATCTCCCCGACGGCCGCCTGCTCGTCCACATGGAGAACTGGCGGGACGATGCGCTGCAGTTCGACGCCACCATGACGCTCGATCGCGAACCGCTGTCGGGCGCGGCGCTCGCCGGCGCCCTGCTCAGTTACCCGCTGATGCCGCTGAAGGTCACCGGCGCGATCTACTGGCAGGCGCTCAGACTGTGGCTCAAGCGCGTGCCCGTGCACACCCATCCGGACAAGACCGGCGCCGGCCACCGCACCGGTGCCGGACGCGTCGAGAGGCTCGCTCCATGAAACCAAGCATCGTCCCGACCGTCGACGAGGCCGCCCGTCCGAGCCGCGGCAGCACGCTGCAGCAGTTCGGCCGCCGACTGTTCCTCGCCAAGCTCGAGGGCCTGCGCGAGGGCGAACTCACCGTGATCGACGGCGATGCCCGGTACACCTTCGGCCGCCGCACGCCGCAATGCGACCTGCGCGCGACCATCGAGGTCCTGCACCCGCAGACCTTCGCCGATGCCGCGTTCGGCGGCACGGTGGGCGGCGGCGAGGCCTACATCCGCGGCCTGTGGCGCGCGGACGACCTCACAGCCGTGATCCGCCTGATGCTCGTGAACCGCGACATCATGCAGTCCATGGAGGGTGGCGCCGCGATCGCCACCGCGCCGCTGCGGCGCATCCTGCACTGGATCAACCGCAACAGCCCCGACGGCAGTCGCCGCAACATCGCCGCGCACTACGATCTCGGCAACGAGCTCTTCGCGCTGATGCTCGACGAGACCATGGCCTATTCCTGCGGCGTGTTCGAGCGGGACGACGCCACCCTGCAGCAGGCCCAGACCGCCAAGTTCGAGCGCATCTGCCGCAAGCTGCAGCTGACGCCGAACGATCACCTGCTCGAGATCGGCACGGGCTGGGGCGGGCTCGCGATCCACGCCGCGGGCCGCTACGGCTGCCGCGTCACGACCACGACGATCTCGCGCGAGCAGCACGACTGGGCGCAGCAGAAGATCGCGGCGGCCGGCCTCGCCGACCGCGTCACGCTGCTGCTCGACGATTACCGCGACCTCTCCGGCCGCTACGACAAGCTGGTCTCCATCGAGATGATCGAGGCGGTCGGCGCGCGCTTCCTCGACACCTACACCGCGCAGTGCTCGCGGCTGCTCGCGCCGCACGGCGCGATGCTGCTGCAGGCGATCACCATCCAGGACCAGCTCTACGAGGAGGCGCTCGAATCGGTGGACTTCATCCAGCGCTTCGTCTTCCCGGGCAGCTTCATCCCCTCGGTCACGGCGATCACCGACTCGGTGCGGCGCGCCACCGACATGAAGGTGTTCCACCTCGAGGACATCGGTCCGCACTACGCCACCACGCTGCGTCGCTGGCGCGAGAACTTCTTCGCGAAGCTGCCCGAGGTGCGGCGGCTCGGCTACCCCGACGCCTTCGTGCGCCTCTGGGACTACTACCTCTGCTACTGCGAGGGCGGCTTCCTCGAGCGCCAGCTCGGCGACGTGCAGATGCTGCTCACCAAGCCGCGCTGCCGGCTGCCGGCGATCCTCTAGCGGGTTTCACCTACTACCGCGGCGCGGGCGGGACCGCGAGAATCCCGCACGCGGACACCTGGTTCCTGCCCGGAGCGTACCCATGAGCGAGACCGCGGTCCTGGAAGGCCTCAGCATGTCGAAGCTGGCCGCCGAGTTGAACGACGAGGAACGCCGGGTGCTCGCAGGCGCGATGACGCTCCGCGACCTGAAGCCCGGCGAGGTGCTGGTGCAGGAAGGCTCGGCGGACGATCACCTCTACGTGGTCGCAAGCGGCGTGCTCGGCGTCGTGAAGGGCGCCGGCGGCGAGGGCGAAGTGACGCTCAACGCGATCCGCCCCGGCGACGTCGTGGGCGAACTCTCGTTCCTCGACGGCGCCACGCGTTACGCCTCGCTGGTCGCGCTGAGCGACACCCGCGTGCTGGGGCTCAGCCGCGCGTCGCTCGAGGGCCTGCTCGAGACCCGGCCGAAAGTGGTCTATCACGTGATGCGGGCAATTGTGCGCGTCGTGCACGACATCCAGCGTCGGCTCTCCATGCAGACGGCGGAGCTGACCAACTACCTCTACAAGACGCACGGGCGCTACTGAACGTCGCCGGGCGCCCCGTTTTCGCCCGCCCGCGCACCGAATCGGGGCGCGCTGGCATCCCCCGGGTCGCCGTGGAGGCGCCCCGGGGACCCTCGCCGGGGCTGGCACGATTTTCGCTTACGGTTCCGGGGAGGTCGCCCGATGGAACGCCCGCACGCACCCGCCTACGACGAGATGTACACGGCCGACGGCCAGGTCCGGCCGCACTATGCCGTCTACGCCGACTGGCTCACCCGGCAGCCCGACGACACGCTGCGCCGCAAGCGCGCCGAGGCCGACAGTCTGTTCCACCGCGTCGGCATCACCTTCGCGGTCTACGGCGAGCAGGATGGCGACGAGCGGCTGATCCCGTTCGACATCGTGCCGCGCGTGCTTTCTGCCGAGGAATGGCGACGGCTCGCGGACGGTCTGAGGCAGCGCGTGCGGGCGCTGAATGCCTTCATCGGCGACATCTACCACGACCAGGAAATCCTTCGGGCGGGGCTTCTCACGAACGAGCAGGTCTTCTGCAATTCCCAGTACCGCCCCGAGATGCAGGGCATGGACGTCCCGGGCGGCATCTATGCCCACGTCGCCGGCATCGACGTGGTGCGCGCCGGCGCGGGCGAGTTCTACGTCCTCGAGGACAACCTGCGCGTGCCCTCGGGCGTCTCCTACATGCTCGAGGACCGCAAGATGATGATGCGGCTCTTCCCCGAGCTGTTCGGATTCAACCGCGTGGCACCCGTCGAGCACTACCCCGACCGCCTCCGCGAGAACCTCGCCAGCGTGGCGCCGACGGGCGTGGCCGACCCGGTGGTGGTGGTGCTGACGCCCGGCGCGCACAACAGCGCCTATTTCGAGCACGCGTTCCTCGCCCAGCAGATGGGCGTCGAGCTCGTCGAGGGCCAGGACCTCGTCGTGCGCGACGGGTTCGTGTACATGCGCACCACGCAGGGTCCGCAGCGCGTCGACGTGATCTACCGGCGCATCGACGACGACTTCGTCGACCCGCTGGTATTTCGCCCCGACTCCGTGCTCGGCGTACCGGGCCTGATGACCGCCTACCGCGCCGGCCGCGTCACGGTCGCCAATGCGATCGGCACCGGCATCGCGGATGACAAGTCGATCTATCCGTACGTTCCGGAGATGATCCGCTTCTACCTCGGCGAGGAGCCGTTGCTCGCCAACGTGCCGACCCGGATCCTCAGGCGCAAGGACGACCTCGCCTACACGCTCGCGCATCTCGACGAACTCGTCGTCAAGGAGGTGCACGGATCCGGCGGCTACGGGATGCTGGTCGGGCCAACGGCGTCGGAGGCCGAGCGCGAGGACTTCCGGCTGCGGATCCTCGCGGCGCCGGAGAAGTACATCGCCCAGCCCACGCTCGCGCTCTCCACCTGCCCCACCTTCGTCGAGCAGGGCGTGGCGCCGCGGCACATCGACCTGCGCCCGTTCGTGCTCTCCGGGCGCGAGGTCACGATCGTGCCGGGCGGCCTGACGCGCGTGGCGCTTCGAGCGGGCTCGCTGGTGGTCAACTCCTCGCAGGGCGGCGGCACCAAGGACACCTGGGTGCTGGAGGCCTGATGCTCAGCCGCACTGCCGACCACGTCTACTGGCTGGGCCGCTACGCCGAGCGCGCCGAGGAACTCGCCCGCACGCTCGACGTGCAGTACCGCCTCTCGCTGCTGCCGCACGAGCAGCGCTCCGACGCACATGGGTGGCTGCTCGCGCTGCGCACGCTCGGGCTCGAGGACGCCTACGCCACCCGACACGAGCGCATCGAACCGCACTGGGTCATCGACTTCCTCGCCTTCGACACCGGCAATCCCTCGAGCATCCTGAGCTGCCTGCGTACGGCGCGCGAGAACGCCCGCGCCGTGCGCGGCGCCATCTCCTCGGAGATGTGGGAGACCTTCAACTCCACGTGGCTCGAGGCGCGCGCCCAGGCGCCGAGCCGCTTCACCGCCCTGAACGTCTCGGAGTTCGTCGACTGGGTGAAGTATCGCGCCCACCTTGCCCGCGGCGTGGTGATCGCCTCGATGCTGCGCGACGAGGGCTACCACTTCATGCAGATCGGCACGTTCCTCGAGCGTGCCGACGCCGTGGCGAGGCTGCTGCTGGTGCGCCTCGCCTGCGAGGCCGCCGCCGCCGAACAGGGCGCGGTCGTGCACGACTACTATCCCTGGAGCGTGGTGCTGCGCGGGCTGTCGGCGTTCGAGAGCTACCGCCGCGTGTCACGCGACAGCGTGAGCCCGCGGCACGTCATGGAGTTCCTGATCCTGCACCAGCACGTACCGCGTTCCATCTACCGCTCGGTGAACCTCATCCACGAGAACGTCGACGCCGTCGGCAACGCGCAGTCCGGCGAGACCGAGCGGCGCGCGGGCCTGCTGCATGCCGAACTGCGCTACGGGACGCTCGCCACGCTTGCGCCGCAGGGCGCCGCGGGATTCCTGACGGACCTGCTCGGGCGCACCGCCGACCTGAGCGACCGCATCGGGCGGGACTTCCTCGGGCACGTGGCCTGAGCGCCGGCGCGACGATGCTGCTCAACATCCGCCACGAGACCCGCTACGACTACGAGGAGCCGGTCAGCTACAGCATCCAGACGCTCAAGTTGACCCCGCGCGCCGACCCCGGCCAGCGCGTACTCAACTGGCGCGTGCAGTCGCCTGGCGAGCGGCTCGAGCAGGTGGACCCGTTCGGCAACCTCACGCAACTCGTCACCCTCGAGACGCCGCACCGCGAGATGCGGATCGTGGTCGAGGGCACCGCCGAGGTGGACGACGACGCCGCGGTGATGCTGCAGGAGGCGGGAAGCCTCTCGCCGCTCGCCTACCTCGCGCCCACCCAGCTCACGCGCCCCGATGCCGCGTTGCGCGCACTCGCCGAACACTGCCTCGGCCGCCACCCCGCTTCGCACCGCTCGCTGATGGACCTCGTGGCCGGGATCCGCGAGGCCGTCGTCTACGAGCCCGGCACGACTGATGTGACCCACAGCGCGGCGGAGGCCTTGGATCTCGGCTCGGGCGTGTGTCAGGATCAGGCGCACGTGCTGGTCGCGTGCTGCCGCGCCGCCGGCGTGCCCGCACGCTACGTGAGCGGCTACTTCCACGGCGGGGCCACGGGAGAAGTCGCGAGCCACGCGTGGGCCGACGTGTGGCTCGGCACCGGGCAGGGCTGGCTCAGCCTCGACGTGACGCACGGCGAACAGGCCGGCACACGCCACTGCCGGCTCGCCGTGGGGCGCGACTACCTCGACGCCGCCCCGGTGCGCGGGGTGCGCCGTGGCGGCGGACGGGAGTCGATGACGGTGACAGTGCGGGTGTCGAGCGGCCAGAGCCAGCAACAATGACCTACTGCGTATCCATGCTGCTCGACTCGGGGCTCGTGTTCCTCGCAGACTCGCGCACCAGCGCGGGTGTGGACCAGATCAACACCTTTCGCAAGACGACGGTGTTCGAGCGCCCTGGCGACCGCGTCATCGTGATGCTCGCCTCCGGCAATCTCGCCATCACCCAGGGCGCGCTCAACCTGCTCGCCGAGCGGCTCGCCTCGCAGGAAGCGCACACGGTGAGCCTGCACAACTGCCCGAACATGTTCGAGGCGGCGCGCTGCATCGGTGAGGCGCTGCGCGACATGCACCAGCGCGACGGCGAGGCGCTCAGGGCGCAGGGCGTGGAGTTCAACGCCTCGTTCGTCGTCGGTGGTCAGATCAAGGGCGAGGTGCCGCGGCTGTTCCAGGTGTACGCAGCAGGCAACTTCATCGAGGCGACGCCCGACACGACCTACTTCCAGCTCGGCGAATCGAAGTACGGGAAACCGATCATCGACCGCGTCACCCGGCGCAGCATGGCGCTGTCGGAAGCGGCCAAGTGCGCACTCATCTCGATGGACTCCACGATCCGCTCGAACCTGACGGTGGGCCTGCCGCTCGACCTCGTGATCGTGCGCCGCGACGAGTACCGCGTCGCGAGCCACGTGGACATCGGGCCGGAGAACCGCTACTTCCAGATGATCCGCGGCGCCTGGGGCGAGGCGCTGCGCGAGGCCTTCAGCGAGTTGCCGAACCCGGACTGGCTGGGCGTGCGCTAGGCGCGGGAGACGGTCCCGCCGCGACTGGCGGGGCTGGCCACCGTTACCACGCCCGCGAGCCGCGCCGTGGTGACCGACGGATCCCAGCGGATGACGCGGTTGCGACCTGCCGCCTTCGCGACCAGCAGCGCCTTGTCGGCGCGGTCCACGGACACTTCGGCCGTCAGGTCGGACTCCAAGGGCGTTACGCCGAACGAGGCCGTGACCCGGATCGGCAGGCCGGCCTCGGTGGAGGCGACCACGGTTTCCGCCAACCCGGCGCGCAGCCGGTCCACCAGCCGGTGGGCCACCTCGATGTGGACTCCGGGCAGCAGGATCAGGAATTCGTCGCCACCGTAGCGGAACAGCCGGTCGTAGCTGCGCAGGTGCGCGGCGACGTAACCGACGGCGCCGACCAGCACCTCGTCGCCCACGCGGTGCCCGTGGCGGTCGTTGATGTCCTTGAACCGGTCGAGGTCCATGAACGCGACGCAGGCACGCTGCACGCCGCGACGACCGAGTTCCGCGGCCTCGCGCAGCGCGGGGAGGATCTCGACGCGGCCGAACGCGCCGGTCAGCGGGTCGCGATTGCGCAGCACCGCCTCGATCTGCTGGCGCAACGACCCGAGTTCGAGTCGCAGCCGTGCACTGCCGGCGACCAGTTCGTCGTAGTCCTCGGTGGAGATCGGCTGGTTCGACGCCGATGCCTGCAGCACCCGCGCCGCCAGACGGTGCAGCCGCTTGTGCTCGGCCTCGATGGCCGCGTAGGCACGCTGCTCGCGCAGCTCGGTCTGGGCGCGGCCGTAGTACCACTCGCCGAAGCGGCAGTGGCGATGGCGGTCGGGAGCGGTCTCGTCGGCGCCGGAGGATACGCGGCAGACGATGCTGCGCATCAACTCCCGATACCACGCCTCGTGGTCGCGCGTGGCCTCCTCCAGCTCATCGAGCGCCTGCTGCAGCCGTGGCGGATCCATCCGTAACATCGGGCCTGCCTCTCGAAGCGCGCCTGACCTGGATAGATTGCCACAGCCGCCCCCTTCGGGAAACACGTAGTGGCCCTCGCGGGTTGCCGAGGGGTTCGGCGTGGGACGATCATCGCCCGCAGAGGCAGGCAGCCCCGATGAGCCCAGTCACGCTTGCGCCGACTGACCTGATCGACAGCAACCACCCGGCCGTCGCCGGGTTCGCTGCCCGCGTGGCCCGCGGCGCGGACGATCGCGAACGCGCGGTGGCGCTCTACGACGCGGTCCGCGACGGCTTCCGCTACGACCCCTACCGGATCGACCTGTCGCCGGCCGGCATGCGGGCGAGCACGGTACTCGCGTTCGGCTACGGCTGGTGCGTGCCCAAGGCCACGCTGCTCGCCGCGGCCTGCCGTGCAGCCGGCATCCCGGCCCGCGTGGGCTTCGCCGACGTGCGCAACCATCTCTCGACCGAGCGCATGCGCGCGGTCATGCAGACCGACGTGTTCCACTGGCACGGCTATACCGAGATCGAGATCGAAGGACGCTGGCTGAAGGCCACGCCGGCCTTCAACCGCGAGCTCTGCGAGCGCTTCGGACTGAAGACGCTCGAGTTCGACGGTCGGGCGGACTCCCTGTACCACCCGTTCGACCGGCAGGGCCAGCGGCACATGGAGTACGTCGCGCAGCGCGGCAGCTTCGACGACGTGCCGCTCGCGTGCATGGTCGCGGACCTCGCGCGGCTCTATCCGAACTGGACGCCGGGTCATTCCGGACTCGCGTCCGTCGATTTTGCCGCCGACGCCGCGCGCGAGTCCCGACCCGCCGACCGCTGAACCGGAGATGCCCGTGAGCTTCGAGACCCTGCTGTATGCCGTGGACGGCCCGATCGCGACGATTACGCTGAACCGGCCCGAGTCGCTCAACACCATCGTTCCGCCGATGCCCGACGAAATCGAGGCGGCGGTCAATGCCGCGGTCCGCGACCCGCAGGTCAAGGTGATCATCCTGCGCGGCGCCGGCCGTTCGTTCTGCGGCGGCTTCGACTTCAGCGACGGCTTCCATCACTGGGACGAGCAGATCACCACCGACGGCGAGTGGGACGCGGGCAAGGACTTCATGTTCGCTACCGCGCCCGCGCTCGCACCGACGCAGAAGTTCATGAGCCTGTGGCGCTCGCCGAAGCCCGTGATCGCCGAGGTGCACGGCTGGTGCGTGGGCGGCGGCAGCGACTACGCGCTGTGCGCGGATCTCGTGATCGCGAGCGAGGATGCGCGTATCGGCACGCCCTACTCGCGCCTGTGGGGTGCGTATCTCAGCGGGATGTGGATCTACCGGCTCGGGCTCACCCGCGCCAAGGAGTACGCGCTCACGGGCCGTCCGCTGTCGGGCCGGGAGGCAGCGGACTGCGGGCTGATCAACGCGGCAGTGCCGTTCGCCGATCTCGAGGCCACCGTGCGGCGCCGGGCCCGGCAGCTCGCGTCCATCCCGCTGTCGCAGCTCGCGGCAATGAAGCTGGTGGTCAACCAGGCCTACGAGAACATGGGGCTCGCGGCCACGCAGACGCTCGGGCCGATCCTCGACGGTCTGATGCGCAACACCCCGGAGGCGAAGCGCTTCATCGCACTGGCGCGCGAGGAGGGAGTGCGCGCCGCGGTCGCGCGGCGCGACGGACCCTTCGGCGACTACAGCCAGGCCCCGCCCGAGGAGCAGCCCGACCCGCGCAACCTCCTGCGCTGAACTGCCGGGCAGGCACCCCCGCCGCCGGCGCGCACGCGCTCCGGCATCGGTAGAAAACCGGACCGTCAGCGGCCGCGGCGCCGGTATCATGCGCGCACTTCGACCGGCCGACCCGACATGCCCATGCCCTGGACCCGCCTGCTCGCCCTGCTCGCCCTGCTCCTCGGCGCCGCTTGCGCACAGGCGGCGCCGGATCCCGAGTCCGACGAATTCTGGTTCGGGACGGCGGCCGACGGCACGCCGGTCGTGCGGCTCTACTACTTCTTCTCGCCAACCTGCCCGCACTGCCAGGCCGCCGCTCCATTCATCGAGGAACTGAAGGCCCGCTCGCCGTGGCTCGAGGTGCAGAAGTTCTCGGTCAAGGACAACCGCAAGAACGCGCGCTTCTACTACGAGACCGCGCTGTCGCTCGGCACGCAGGCGCTGTCGGTGCCCGGCTTCGTGTTCTGCCGGCAGGTGCTGATCGGGTACGACTCCGCGGCGACCACCGGGGCGGAAATCGCCGGCGCCCTCGAGAAGTGCCACGCCCAGCGTCTCGCGCAGCCGACCGCTGCTGCGGTCGCTCCCGCGGCGAGCGTCCCGGCAGGCGCGGGCGCGCCGCCGCCCGGAGAGCAGGCCGGCACGACGGTCAACCTGCCGTTCCTCGGGCCAGTGGACGCCAAGGCGCTGTCGCTGCCGGTGCTGACGCTGGTGCTCGCCGGCATGGATGCGTTCAACCCCTGCGCGTTCTTCGTGCTGTTGTTCCTGCTGAGCCTGCTGGTGCACGCCAGGAGCCGGACGCGCATGGCGATCGTGGGCGGCACCTTCGTGCTGTTCTCGGGCCTCGTCTACTTCGTGTTCATGGCGGCGTGGCTCAACGTGTTCCTCGTGGCCGGGGAGCTGCGCGTCATCACGGTGATCGCCGGCCTGCTGGCACTCGCGGTCGCGGCGCTCAACATCAAGGACTTCTTCTGGTTCAAGGAAGGGCCGAGCCTGTCCATCCCGGATTCCGCCAAGCCCGGGCTCTTCAAGCGCATGCGCGGCATCGTCGCGACGGGCAGCCTCGGCCCGATGCTCGCGAGCACCGTGCTGCTTGCGATCGTGGCGAATTCCTACGAGCTGCTGTGCACCGCCGGCTTCCCGATGGTCTACACGCGCGTGCTCACGCTCGCGCAGCTCGAAACCTGGCAATACTATGCGTGGCTCGCCGTCTACAACGTCATCTACGTCATCCCGCTGCTCGCGATCGTTTTCGTGTTCGTGCGCACGATGGGCGCGCGCAAGCTCACCGAGAGCGAGGGCCGCATCCTGAAGCTCGTCTCTGGCTTCATGATGCTCGGCTTCGGACTGCTGCTGCTGCTCGCCCCGCAGCTGCTCACGAACCCGCTGGCCTCGATCCTCGTGCTGGTCGTCGCCGTGGTCGTGGCGCTGGTCGCGGCGAGATTCGCGCGGGCGCAGCCGGCCTGAGCGGCTTGCGCCGTGCCGCCGGTTCCACGGTATAAAGCGCGGATGCCGACATCCGCCGCTGCCGAACTCCCGTCGCCGGTCGCCGCGGCCGTCGCGCGCATCCGCGATGCGCTCGGGCCCGCCGGATGCGTCGAGGCCCCCGCTGACGTCGAACCCTACCTCACGGACTTCCGCGGCCTCTACCGGGGCGCCACCCCGCTCGTGGCGCGCCCGGCCTCCACCACCGAGGTCGCCCGCGTGCTGGCGACCTGCCACGAACTCGGGGTGGGCGTCGTCCCCCACGGCGGCAATACGAGCTACTGCGGCGGCGCCACGCCCGGCGAGCGCGGCGACGAGATCGTGCTGTCGCTCGGCCGCATGAACCGCGTCCGCGCGGTGGACGGGGAGAACTTCTCGATCACCGTCGAAGCCGGCTGCCTGCTTGCCGAGGTGCAGGCCGCAGCGGCAGCCGCGGACCGGTACTTCCCGCTATCGCTGGGCTCCGAGGGCAGCTGCCAGATCGGCGGCAACCTCTCGACCAACGCGGGCGGCTTGAATGCGCTGCGCTACGGTGTCGCGCGCGAGCTCGCGCTCGGCCTCGAGGTCGTGCTCGCCGACGGCCGCGTGCTCGACGGCCTCACCAGCCTGCGCAAGGACAACACCGGCTACGACCTGCGCGACCTGTTCATCGGCGCCGAGGGCACGCTCGGGGTGATCACGGCGGCGAGCCTGAAGCTGTTCCCGCCTCCGCGCACGGTCGAGACGGCCTTCCTCGCGGTGCCTGGTCTCGCCGCGGCCGTGCGGCTGCTCGCAGCGCTGCGCGCGGCGACCGGCGACCTCGTCACAAGCTTCGAATACCTGCCGCGCAATGCAGTGGAGTTCACGGTGCGTCACATCCCGGGAGTCGCCGACCCGCTCGACCGTCCCCATGATGCCTACGTGCTGTGCGAAGTCGCCACGGCGCGCGACGACCCCGCGCTGCGCGGCCTCGTCGAAGCCGCGCTGGCCACGGCGATGGACGAGGGCCTGGTCCTCGACGCCGTGATCGCCGAGTCGCTGGCGCAGCGCCAGGCGCTGTGGCGGCTGCGCGAATCGGTCCCGGAGGCGCAGCGCGTCGAGGGCGCCAGCATCAAGCACGACGTGTCGGTGCCCGTGGCCGCCCTGCCACGCTTCGCAGAGGAAGCCACAGCGGCCGTGCTCGCGCTGGTGCCCGGCGGCCGGATGGTCGCCTACGGACACGTGGGCGACGGCAACCTGCACTTCAACGTGAGCGTTCCCGCGGGCGGCGACGCGCAGGCGTTCCTCGCCCAGGCGCCGGCGATCCACGACGCGGTGCACGGCATCGTGCGCCGCCACCGCGGCAGCATCAGCGCCGAGCACGGCATCGGGCGTCTCAAGCGCGAGGCGCTGGGCCGGTACAAGGGCGCGGTGGACCTCGAGGTGATGCGCGCCCTGAAGTTCGCCCTCGACCCGAAGGGCATCCTGAATCCCGGCAAGGTGCTGCCCGACCCGGGCCCGGCCCGCTGACTCGCACAGCCTTCGCATGACCGACGCCGCCGCACCCCGAACACCGCGCCCGACCACGGTCGCCGCGCTGTGCCACGATCGCGCCGATTCGCAGGCGGCCCGTGCCGGAGCCACGCCGGCCCACCTGCGCTGGGTCGAGTCCATGCTCGCGCACATCGCGCTGGCCGGCCCGCTCTACTCCGACGATGGCGGGCGCATGATCGGCAGCCTGTACGTGTTCCGGACCGGCAGTCTCGAGCAGGCCCGCGCGTGGCTGGAGACCGACCCGTTCTACGCGGCCGGCTTCTGGGAGAAGATCGAGTTGCGGCCTTTCCTGCCGGCTGCAGGCGATCTGGTGGGCGGGACGACATGGTGACGAGGCTCGGATGAACCAGACCACCACCCCGGGTCATGCCGGCGCCCGCCCCGCCTGCGTGGGCGGCCTCTACGAGATCTGCATCGGCGTGCCCGACCTCGCGGAGTCCATTGCCTACTTCGAGCGCTTCGGCTGCCGGGCGGGGCGCTTCGGGACGCTCGATGCCGCCGCCGCGCGCGCACTCTACGGCGTCGACTCGGCGCTGCGCTCGGTGCGCCTGCTGCACCAGGATGCCGACCACGGGCTGGTGCGTCTCATGCAGTGGGAGCGTCCGGTCAACGACGGGCTCGGCCTCGACAGCGACCTGCGCTGCCGCGGCAGCCGCTGGGGCGTGCGCCTCACCTCGAGCGTGCTCGACATCGCGAACCATGCGGTCACGGCCCGCGACCTCGGCGAGCCCGTGCGCGTGATCGAGCCGATTCTGGCGGTGATTGGCGAGGTGAGCGGGACCCGCGCGCCGCGGCCGTTCGCCGAGCCCATCCTCGGCGTGCGCGAGATGGTGCTGATCCAGCCGCTCTACCGGCAGGTGTTCTTCGAGCGATTCGGCTACGACAGCCCGCTCTATGGCTGCATCTGCCAGCACTCGATGTTCCGCAGCAGCCAGCACACGCACGCCGGGCTCATGATCCAGAGCGACGACCACCAGCTGCTGCGCTTCTACGACGAGGTGCTGGGGCTCAAGCGCTGGTTCGACGGCGAGCGGCCCTGGGCGCAGGCCACCGGGTCGCGCCGCCTGTTCGGCCTCGAGGAGGGCGAGACGCACTGGATGGTCGACTTCGACGACCCCCGCTCGGGTCATTCGCTCGAGGAGCGTCGCTCCGGCAAGCTCAAGGTCGTGCGCTTCGGCAGCGCCAGCCGACTCGCCGACAAGCGCGACCGCTCCCGTCCGGGCTGTCTCGGGAACTCGCTGTATACCTGGCGCGCGAGCGACATCGAGGGGCTGTGGAGACTGGTGCACTCCGGTGGCGCCACCCAGGTCACCGACGTGCTGCCCGACGAATTCGGCACGCGGGCGTTCTCGTTCGTCGCGCCGGACGGCTGCTCCTGGACGCTGCTGCAGGGCTGAGGCCGCGCATCACGGGATCGCGGCGCACGGGCGCATCGCCCCCTGGCGGGCTCGCTTGAAACCCCCGAGAAATCGCTTGCCGGGAGCCGCGCCGACTGGCTAGATTGCGCGCCGGCTCCGGCCGGCCACCACTGAACCTCATCCTTCCTGGGAACCTTCGTATGCCATTGACAAAAAAGCTCGCGGCGGAATTCATCGGCACGTTCTGGCTGGTGCTCGGCGGGTGCGGAAGCGCCGTGCTCGCGGCCGCCTTCCCCGACGTCGGCATCGGTCTCGCCGGCGTCTCGCTGGCCTTCGGCCTCACGGTGCTCACCATGGCCTATGCCATCGGCCACATCTCGGGCTGCCACCTGAACCCGGCCGTGACCGTGGGCCTGTGGGCCGGCGGCCGCCACCCGGCGGGCGAGGTGCTGCCCTACGTCGTGGCGCAGGTGCTCGGCGGCATCGCGGGCGCGTTCGTGCTGCTGATGATCGCCTCGGGGCAGCCGAACTTCGACCTCGCGGCGGGCTTCGCCGCGAACGGCTACGGGGCACACTCGCCGGGCGGCTACTCGATGGCGTCGGGGTTCCTGACCGAGGTCGTGATGACGATGATGTTCCTGATCATCATCCTGGGCGCCATTCACCACCGCGCACCGACCGGCTTTGCGGGCATCGCGATCGGTCTCGGCCTGACGCTTATCCACCTGATCAGCATTCCGGTGACCAACACGTCGGTGAACCCGGCGCGCAGCACGGGCCCGGCGGTGTTCGTCGGCGACTGGGCGCTCGGGCAACTCTGGCTGTTCTGGGTCGCTCCGATCCTCGGCGCCCTGATCGCGGGCTACCTGTATCGCTGGCTGGGCAGCGAGAAATGAACTGATGCAAACTCCGGCGGCGCCGCACGATCCGTGACGGTGCCGCCGGCGGGCCACTTTCCGTCTCGCCGGCGCGAGGTCTTCCGAGCACATGCGCGGCCTGCTCAAGTCGAAGCTCTTCTGGGCGCTCGCGATCCCGCTGCTGCTCGTCGGGCTGTACGCACTGGTCGGCTTCAAGGTCGCACCCGGCATTGCGCGCGAGCAGGCCCGGAAATTCGTCCGCGAACACTACGGCCGCGAACTCGCCATCGGCGAGATCCGTATCCACCCGTTCAAGCTGCAGGTCGAAGTGCGCGACCTAGCGCTGCCCGATGCCGACGGCCAGCCGATGCTCGGTTTCGAGCGACTGTTCGCGGACTTCGAGCTGTCGTCGATCTGGAACCGGGCCTTCACGTTCAGGCAGGTCACGATCGAGGCGCCCCGGATCCGCACCGTGGTGAGGCCGGGCGGCGAGATCAATCTCGCCGACCTCGCGCTGCCGGACGACCCCGAGGAACCCGACGCGCCGCTGCCGAAGGTCTGGATCCAGCGGCTCGGGGTCGAACGCGGCGCGGTCGGCTTCACCGACCAGGCGCGCGCTCGGCCCTACTCGCACAGGTTCGACGACGTGCAGTTCGCGCTCGAGGACTTCCGCACCACGCCCGAGGGCGGCGACTTCCGCTTCACCGCGCGCAGCCCGGAGGACGAGACATTCGACTGGAAGGGACGCTTCGCGCTCGCTCCGGTGATCTCCTCGCAGGGCGAGTTCCGCATCGGCGCGCTGCGCACGCCGGGCCTGCTCGAGTTCCTGGGCGACGCGCGGCCATTCACCTCGACCACCGGCACCATGGATCTGGCGGGTACCTACCGCATCGCGCTCGGCGAGCAGATCGAACTCGACGTGCAGCTGCCGAGGATCGACGTCAAGGACCTTAGCCTGCTCGCACGCGGCGCGGACGCGCCGTGGGTACGGATCCCGTCGGTGGTGGTTGCGGGCGTGAGCGCCGCGATGCCGGCACAGGCCGTGACGATCGAGCGGGTGGCGATCGACTCGCTCACCGCGCAGGCGTGGCTGGATCCGGACGGCTCGATCAACATCGAGCGTCTGTTCTCGGCGCCCGCGCCCATCGAGTCGACGGCGCCGGCCGCTGCTGCCGCCGGAGCGCAGCCTCCCGGGCAGTCTGCCCCGTCGCAGGGAACGCGCTCCCGACCGGCCGCAACGCCCCCGGTGGCCGGCGAGGATCGGCCGTGGACGGTGGCGATCGGCGGCGTCGAGGTCACCAATGCGGCGATCGACTTCGAGGACCGCGCCATCGCGCCGGTCACGAAGTTCCGCTTCGCGCCGGTCAACCTGCGACTGTCGGACGCGAGCCTCGACCTGTCGAAGCCGCTGCCGCTCACGCTCGACGCCGTGATCAACGATCACGCGCGCTTCAGTGCGAAGGGCACGCTGACGCCGGAGCCGCTCGCCGCCGAACTCGACATCAAACTCGCGCGGGCACGCATGACGATCCTGCAGCCCTACGTGCTGCCGCTCGCGGACCTCACGATCACGGGCGGCGAGCTCGACGTCGCGGGCAAAGTGACGCTTGCGCCGCCGGAGCGCGAGGGGCCCGAGATCACCTTCGCCGGCGACGTCGCCATCGACGGCTTCAAGTCGCTGGACAACGCACAGCGGCAGGAGTTTGTCAGCTGGGCCCGCCTCGACCTGACGGCCGTCGACTACGCGATGGCTCCCGACGCGCTGAAGATGGACCAGGTGCTGTTGAAGCAGCCCTACGCACGCGTGGTCATCTCGCAGGATCGCGTGCTCAACATCGCGGCCGTGCTCGATCCCGCGGGAACCGCCGCGGCGCTCGCCAGTCGCCGCGCCGAGGAAGCCGCCGAGGCCGCGCGCTCGCCAGCGGAGAAGCGTCGGCTGGAGCGCGATCGAAAGGCCGCCGAGAAGGCTGCCGCGAAGCAGAAGCAGGCCGACGACAAGGCGCGCAGGGCCGGCAAGGCCGTGGCCACGGCGCCGCCGCCGGCCGTCGTTCCGCCCGACGAGTTCCCGCTCCGCATCCGCGAGGTGCGGGTCGAGTCCGGGCGGATGAACTTCACCGACAACTTCATCCAACCCAATTTCTCGGCGGACGTGCAGCAGCTCACAGGCACGATCACGGGCCTGTCGAGCGCCTGGGACGCGCATGCCAAGCTGGACATGAAGGGCAATCTCGGCGAGTTCTCGCCGGTGTCGATCAGCGGCGAGCTTCAGCCCTTCGACTTCGAGCGCTACAGCGACGTGGAGATGAAGTTCGAGAACATCCCGCTGCCGATCTTCAACCCGTACTCCGGATCGCTGGCGGGCTACAACATCGCCAAGGGCAAGCTCACCACCGATCTGCACTACACCATCCGTGACAAGCAGCTCGACGCGCAGCACAAGATCCGCATCGACCAGCTCGAGTGGGGCGAGGCGACCGCAAACAAGGGCGAGGCCACGCTGCCGGTCAAGTTCGCCACCTCGCTGCTGAAGGACCGCCACGGCGTCATCAACCTCGACGTGCCGGTGGGCGGAACGCTCGACGACCCGACCTTTCGCATCGGCCCGATCGTCTGGCAGGTGATCAAGAACATCCTCACCAAGGCGGTGACTGCTCCCTTCGCGCTGCTCGGGTCGCTGTTCGAGGGCGCCGAGGAAGCGCAGTTCATCGATTTCGCGCCCGGCGACTCGGCGCTCGACGCGGCGACCGCCGAGCGCCTCGGCGCGCTGGCCCGGAGCCTGGTCGAGAAGCCGGAGCTCAAGCTCGATGTGCCCATCGGTACGCTGGCCGATCTCGATGGCCCGGCACTGGCGGCGCGTGCCTACGATGCGGCGCTCGCGGGTGCCGTGGCAGCACGCGCGGGCGGCGGCAAGGACGGCGCCGGCGCGCCGGAATACGCCGCGCTCGCGCCCGAGCAGAAGATCGAGGTGCTTACCTCGCTCATCACCGCGCGCACCGGCGTGCCGCCGCAGCTACCCGAGCCGCCCGCGCCACCGGAAGGAACTTCGCGCAAGGAGGAGAAGGTGCAGCGCGAGGCCTCCGCGGTCGAGTACCTGGAGCGCGCGGCGCGCGAGTCGGTGACGGCGAGCGAGACCGATCTCGCCGGGCTGGCCGAGGAACGCGCACTCGGCATCGAGCGGGCGCTGCTCGCCGACGGCGCGCTCGAGTCCACGCGCGTCTTCAAAGTGCGCGAAGGCAAGGTCGAGGCTCACGAGGGCAAGGTCCGCTTCCAGCTCGGGCTCGAATAGCGACGCGCGTCGAACGGCGGGCTGAGCCGCGCTCAGCCGGGGCGGCGCTTCTCTCCGGCGACGTCGTTCCGCGGCAGCGGCTCGCCGCTGCGCGCTGCATCCTCGCCCTTCGTCGCCGCGGGTCGTTTCGGGAGCCTCATGCGCGCCGTGTACCTGAGCGGCATCAGAGCGCCTACCAGGATCAGTACGACGAGCAGCAGGATGCCGACGAGTTCGCGCATCGTCCGGCTCAGCTGCCGACGCGCCCGCCATCGCGCCTGCGCACGGCGATCACGCTCGGCCGCGGCGGCCGGCCGCCGCCGTCGGGCCAGTCGCTCACCGGCTCGGAGAGCGTGCCGCCCTCCCCCGGGTGCTGCACCGCGAGGAACAACGTCGTGCCGTCGGGCGTGAACTCGCAGCCGCAGACCTCGGCACCGGCCGGCGCGCTCATGAACTGGACGAGCCGTCCGCGATCCGCGCCTTCGACCGGCACCGCGAACGCGCCGTTGTGGTCGCCGCGCGGCTGCGCGCCATCGGTAACGATCCAGAGGTTGCCCTGTGGATCGAAGCCGAGGTTGTCGGGGCAGCCGATCGGCGCCAGCGCCGCCGCATCGGTCGCACCTGCGTAGTAGGTGTCCTGCGACCGGAGCCGACCGGGCCGCAGCGTCGCGGCGTCGGACAGCAGCCTCGCGCCCGAGGCCGCCGGATCCCCCGCCAGCAGGAACACGTTCCAGCGGAAGCGCCGCGCAGCGGCGTCGCCCGACTCCTCCTCGATCTCGAGGACATGCCCGAAGGCGTTCTCCGGCCGGGGATTCGCGGCGTCCACGCCCACGTCGATGCGGCGTCCGTTGACCTCCCTGTCGCGCGACGCCGCGACGCGGTCGTGGTTCTTGGTGAAGGCGACGTACACGCGGCCGGTCTGCGGATGCACCTCCACGTCCTCCGGGCGGTCCATCGGCGTGGCGCCCACGAGATCCGCCGCAGCCCGCGCCCGGATCGCGACTTCGCCGGCGTCGGCGAAGCCCGCGCGCGGCGTGAGCGGTCCCTGGCCGTGCACCAGTGCGAGCCATTCGCCCGTGCCGTCGGCGTCGAAGCGCGCGACGTGCAGCACGCCGTGGTCGAGCAGGTCGCGGTTCGCCTGCGGGCGCGCCGCATCCCAGCGATCGCGCGTGACGAACTTGTAGAGGTACTCGAACACGTCGTCGTCGCCCGAGTAGACGGCGACGCGACCGTCGCGGGTCACGGTGCTGGCGGCGCCCTCGTGGCAGAAACGCCCGAGCGCCGTGCGCTTGCGGGCCGGCGCGGCGGGGTCGCGCGGATCGATCTCGACGATCCAGCCGAAGCGCAGCGCCTCGGCCGGTGTCGCGCGCACGTCGAAGCGTGCTTCGGTGTGCTCCCAACCGTGCGGGCTGGTCTCGAGCAGCGGGAAACGCCGATGGGCCTCGAGCAGCCGGGCGTCGGCGCGCCCGGACGCGCGCCAGCTCGCGAAGCCGCCGAAATAGTCGTCGATGTTCTCCTCGGCGGTGAGGTACGTGCCCCAGGGCGTCCGCCCGCCCGCGCAGTTGCCGAGCGTGCCGAGCACCCGCGTGCCGCCGGGATCGGCGGCCGTGCGCAGCAGCGCATGTGCGCGCGCCGGACCGCTGAGTTCCACCGGCGTGCTCCCGGTGATGCGTCGGCCAAGCGGCGAGCCGCGGCGCACCTGCCACTGCGCATCCGGCCGCTCCAGTTCCAGCACGGTCACACCGTGGGCGGCGAGCGCGACGCGCGCCGCCTCGGGATGGCGGCGACACCACTGCGCGAGCGCCGCGGCACCTTCGCGGGCGAGCCCGCGCCGGCCCGGAAACATCAGCTCGTCGTTGGTGTACTCGTGGTTGACGCACAGCAGACCGCGCCGTCCGTCTCGCGCGAGCGCGAAGAACACCAGCGCGTCGCAGTTGTAACCGAACTGGCGCTGCTGCGCGGCGGCCGCACCCGGCTCGAGCAGTCCGCCGCCCGCCAGCCGGGCGATGTCGAGCGAGGGCGCACCGTCGAACAGCGCCTCGCCCCAGCGCGCGAGCACCTGCGCGTGGTAGCCATCAGGCACCACCACAGCGTCGGCGCGATTGCCCGCGATCGGCCGAAACCCGAGCGACGCGGGTCGCGCGGGCGCGGGCGCGTGCGGCCCAGACCCGACCGGCGCATCGGCCAATGCGCCCGCGCCGGGCCACAGCAGCGCCGGGCCCAGCAACGCGCCCGAGCGCAGCAGGCCGCGTCGCGTCAGTCGTCGCGACAGGATCGAGTCGAAAGGCTCGTTCACGTGCGCCGGCCCGACGCCGCAGTCGTGCGCACCGAGGGGAAATCGCTCACGGTGCACTGCGTGCGCGCATCAGCCCTTCCTGCGCCGTGCTCGCGACCAGCCTGCCCTGCCGGTCGAAGATGCGCCCGAAGGCGAGGCCGCGCGAGCCCGAGCTGGAGGGACTCACGAGCGCATAGAGCAGCCATTCGTCCACGCGCAGCGGTCGGTGGAACCACATCGCGTGGTCGATGCTCGCGAGCGTCACCTCACCCGAGCGGTAGGAGAGTCCGTGCGGCAGCGTCGCCGTCTCGAGCAGGTGGTAATCCGACATGTAGGCGAGCAGGCAGCGGTGCAGCACCGGGTCGTCCGGGCACTGCTCCACCAGCCGGAACCACAGATGACGCACGCCCGGGCGCGGGCCGCCCGCCTCGACCGGTTCCACCGAGCGGTATTCGAACGGACGCTCCTGCGACCAGAACCGGCGCCGCTCGGCGGGCATGCCCTCGAGCGACTTGCGCACCTCGGCGGTCATGTCGGGCAACTGCTCCGGCGGAGCGACCTCGGGCGCGCAGACCTGGTGGTCGGGGCCCTGCTCCTCGAGCTGGAAGGAGGCCGACATGTGGAACACCTGCTGACCGTGCTGGATCGCGACCACGCGGCGACTGGTGAAGCTCGCACCGTCGCGGCTGCGGTCCACCTCGTAGACGATCGGGGCGTTGAAGTCGCCGCGGCGCAGGAAATACGCGTGCAGCGAGTGCACCAGCCGGCCTTCGACCGTGGCGCTCGCGGCCCGCAGCGCCTGCCCGAGCACCTGCCCGCCGAACACCTGCGGGCTGCCGATGTCGCGGCTCTCGCCGCGGAACAGGTTGCGCTCGAGCCGCTCGAGATCGAGCAGACCGGACGAGGTCGGCGAGCAGTCGGTTCATCGTGCGACCGATGCCGTCGCTCAACCGTCCACGCCGAGCCGCTTCTGCATGATCGGGCTCGTCGTCGTGTACTGCAGGTGCACCTTCCTGGCCGGATTCAAATGCTCGGCGATCGCGAACGCCGCGAGCGCGGCCTCGTGAAATCCGCTCAGGATCAGCTTCTTCTTGCCGGGATAGGTGTTGATGTCGCCGATGGCGAAGATGCCGGGCACGCTGGTCTGGAACTTCGCCGTGTCCACCTTGATGGCCTTCTTCTCGAGTTCGAAGCCCCACTCGGCGACCGGTCCGAGCTTCGGGTGCAGGCCGAAGAACGCGAGCACGTGGTCGGCGTCGAGGTCCTCCATCGAACCGTCGCCGCGCCTGACCGTCACACCGGTGAGCCGGCCGTCGGCGCTGCGGATGCCCGCGGCGACGCCCTCGACGTAGCGCATGCGCCCCTCGGCGACCAGCTGCTGCATGCGCGCCACGGACGCGGGCGCGGCGCGGAACTCGGGCCGGCGGTGCACGTGCACGACGGCCGCCGCCTTGCCGGTGAGGTCGACGACCCAGTCGAGCGCCGAGTCGCCGCCACCGAAGATCACGAGGCGTTGGCCGTGGAAGTCGGCCGCGTTGCGCACGCGATAGTGCACCTGCCGGTCCTCGAAGGCGTCGGCACCCTCGACGCCGAGCCGGCGCGGCTGGAAGGAGCCGAGGCCTGCCGCGATCACCACGGCCTTCGCGACGAAGCGCGTGCCGGCCGCGGTGGCGAGGTCGAAACGTCCGTCCGTGCGTGGCCGAAGTTCGACCACCTCCTCGCCGAAGTGGAACTGCGGCTCGAAGGGCTTGACCTGCTGCATCAGCCGGTCCACCAGCTCCTGCGCGCCGCACACGGGCAGCGCCGGGATGTCGTAGATGGGCTTGTCGGGATAGAGCTCCGCGCACTGTCCGCCGGGGTGCTTCAGCGTGTCGACGACGTGCGAGCGGATGCCGAGCAGCCCGAGCTCGAACACCTGGAACAGGCCCGCCGGCCCCGCGCCGATGATGACGGCGTCGGTCTCGACCGCCCCGTCTGCCGTTGCGGGTACGCCCGCTGCGTCCATCTCTGCCACTGCATGCTCCGAATCAGCGCCGGTGGGCCCCGGTGGGCCGAGGATTCTAGCGGATCCCGCGACGGCCCCCCTCGGGCCTCGCGCCCCGGCCGTCGCGACAACTGGCGGACGGCGCGCGTCGGGCCTACCGGCGGCGGCCCGTCCCCACTATCCTTCGGGATGTACCCATTGCCCGGCGAGGGTCGCTGCCCATCCTTGACGCACGTCAAGGCAGGGTGCGCCACCCGGGCGCAGCCTGCCCTGCGGACCTCGACCAAGGGACCCCGATGAATTCGCACCAGATCCGGTTCGACGCCGACCTCATCCGCCGCTACGATCGCGCCGGCCCGCGCTACACGTCGTATCCGACGGCGGTGCAGTTCACCGACAGGTTCGGCCTGAACGAGTACCGGGCAGCGGCGATGGCGAGCAACCAGGACCCGATCCCGCGGCCGCTGTCGCTCTACGTGCACATCCCGTTCTGCTCGAGCCCGTGCTTCTACTGCGGCTGCACCAAGGTCATCACGCGCAACCACGAGAAAGCCGAGGCCTACCTCTACCGCCTGCACCGCGAGATCGAGCTGCAGGGCCAGCTCTACGACCGGGACCGCGAGGTCGAGCAGTTGCACTTCGGGGGCGGCACGCCCACCTTCCTCACCTCCCTCGAGATCGACCGGCTGATCGAGAAGCTCGGCAGCCACTTCAGGCTGTCGAAGGATCCGGGCCGCGAGTACTCGATCGAGCTCGACCCGCGCACCATCACGCGCGACACGCTGCGCGACCTCGCCAGCGTCGGCTTCAACCGCTGCAGCCTCGGCATCCAGGACTTCGACCCGCTGGTGCAGGAGGCGGTGAACCGCGTCCAGTCGGTCCCCGACACGCTGCGGCTGATCCGCGAGGCGCGCGAGTTCGGCTTCAACTCGGTGAGCGTGGACCTGATCTACGGCCTGCCGAAGCAGAACCTCGAGGGCTTCGCGAGGACCATCGACACGGTGCTGTCGGCCAAGCCCGACCGCTTCGCCGTCTATGCCTACGCGCACCTGCCGCAGATGTTCAAGGCGCAGCGCCAGTTGAACGCCGCGGACCTGCCGACGCCGGAGACGCGACTGGCGCTGCTCGGGCTCACGATCGAGAGGCTGATCGCCGCGGGCTACGTCTACATCGGCATGGACCACTTCGCGCTGCCCCAGGACGAACTGGTGATCGCCCAGGAGAACGGCACCCTGCACCGCAACTTCCAGGGCTACTCGACGCGCGGCTACTGCGACCTGATCGGCCTCGGCGTGAGCTCGATCGGCAAGGTCGGCGACAACTATATGCAGAACCTCAAGACGCTGCCGGAGTACTACGGCGCGCTCGACCGCGGCGAGCTCGCCGTGCACCGCGGTCTCACGCTCACCCGCGACGACGTGATCCGGCGTGACGTGATCCAGCAGATCATGTGCTACGGCGTGCTCGACTACGCCAGGACCAGCGAGCGCTTCGGCATCGACTTCGGCAGCTACTTCGCGAGCGAGATCCGTGCGCTCGAACCCATGGTCGCAGACGGCCTCGCCGAATTCGCGGACCCGGGGCTGCGCGTGCTGCCGGCGGGCCGGCTGCTGCTGCGTCACCTCGGCATGGCCTTCGACGCCTATCTCGCATCGGCCCAGGCCGCGCAGCAGCGGTTCTCGAAAGCGATCTAGTCGCCGTCACCCGCGGGACCGCGATCACCGGTTCACGCCGGGGTTCACGCCGGGTCCGTGCATCCGCGCTCGGACCCAAAGGTCGACCCGCCCTCAACCCGCCGGCGGCGGACCGCTCGGGACGTAGACTACCGCGTCGCCCTGGTAGGCCCGCGTGTACCAGTTGGAGCCGCACTGGTAGAAGTTCTGTCCCTTGACCACCGTGACCTGCGCCTCGCAGGGGAGTGAGGCCAGCGCCGTCACGTTGGTGACGTTCGTGACGTTGGTGACCTGCGTCGTATCGTCGTAATCATCGTCCGCCACGGCGACGACCACCCCGACTGCCGCGCCGACGACCAGCGCCTCGCCCCAGTCATCGTCGTCGTACCAGTCGTTGTCCCAGGCGTCGTCGTAATAGTCCTGACGGTCCTCGCGGACATCGTCTGCGTAGTCCTGGCGGTCCTCGCGTGCCTCGTTCCGCTGGTCGTATCGGTCATCCTGATTCGCGGTGCGGTCATCCTGTCGCTGGCCCTGGTTCTCCTGACGAGTGCCCTGGCGATCGGAGGCTGCAGACGACGTCTGGGATGGTCGCTGGGCACTACCCGCGGAGGGGGTCGTCCGGGCGGCCGGCTTCTGCGATGGCGCAGCCTGGCGATTCGACGTCTGCGGGGGTCGCTGAGGCGCGGACCGCGAGGACATGCCGCCGTGGCTGGCGGGGCTGCTGCGAGACATGCCGCCGCCACCACCACCGCCCCTGCGGGCGGCGTCGGCGTCGTGCCAGCCTGCAGCCAGCAGCCCCAGTGCGCACGTAGCGGCAATGACGATTCCGCGAAAACGAGGAAGACGGCTCATCGTGATTCTCCCGCGGGCGCTTTCGTGCCATCTCCCGGTGGCCGCGGCGCGAGGTAGGTGATCTGCTCGGCGCCGGCCGGAGGCACGAACGTGAATGACTTGTCGTCAAACTTCGGGGCGATCTTCCAGTCGTACAGGTCGGCACGGAACTGCGGCTGTCCCGGCGCGTTCTTGTAGGTGATGACGACCCTGCGAGGCAGCGGCTCGGAGCCCCTCGCGATCCACAACTGCAGGTCGACGTCTGGCGTGCGCACGGCGAGGTGATCGGTCGGCACGTCGAACAGGGTGAATTCCTCGACGAGCGCGACTTCGGTGGCACGCTTTTCCACATCCGCCGGGAAGCCCGTGGTCAGCATGCGCGCCAGCGGCACCGACTTCCGAAGGTCGCGCACCATGTAGACCAGGATCTCGTCCAGGCTGGCGACCTTCTCCACGCGGGCGTAGACGTTCTCCCTCGCATTGAACGCCGTGACCCAGCGTCCGTCAAAGACGACGCCACCGCGCTCGCCGTCGCTGCGCTCGACGTCGACGCGCAGTTTGTCCGGGCGCTGCATCAGGATCTTGCGCCGCTCGCCGAACTCGATGCGCTGGCCGTCCGCCTGAATCGCGTCGTAGCCGCTGCGCATGGTCACGCTGAGGCCCGGGGACTGCGCGATGAAGTTGGCCATGCCGAGCAGCAGCGCGCGTGCCGCCGCATCCTGCACAGGTGGCGCGGACTCAGTGGCAGCGGCTGGCGACTCGGCCTCGGGCGGCGCGGGCGCGACAGCAGGTGCCGGCGCGGGCGTGGTCGCAGGCGATTCGGGCGCCTCCTTGCGCGAGCAGGCGGCGAGGCCTGCCAGGACACACCAGAGGAGAATCGCCTTGGAAAAACCGTGGCTGCCCATCGTCAGTCTCCGTGAGTGAACGCGCGCGGGTTCTCGCGGCGATCGTTGCCGGCCGGGACGTTGTGTCTGAAACACAAACTCTTGCCTCACACAACGAACCGCTGCCTCGAAGCCTCGACCCGCAGCCCTGGGTGCGTTGAGCATGGCGACTCGGCTGGAAGGATGCGCCGACGCACCTCGCAGCGTCCTTGCGGCCTCTACGTAGAGTCCCGTGCCGATGTCGTCAGCGCTCTGCCCCGCTCGCCAGCCAGTGCACTTCACTTGACCTCGGTCAAGGCGTGCGGGCCCTCCCCGCCGCAGCATGCCTCTCATGCCGCGGCCCCGCCGCGGGTCGCCACCAAGGACTCACATGAACAATACGAGCCGACTGTGGAAGGTGCTCGCGACGCTGCTGGTCGTGTCGTTCGGCATCCTCCTGTACTTCGGCCGCGAGATCTACCTCGCGGCGCCCCCGATGCCGTCCGCGGTCAAGACGACCGCGGGCGAAACGCTTTACACCCGCGAGGACATCGAGCTGGGCCGTCAGGTCTGGCAGTCCATCGGCGGCCACCAGATGGGCTCGATCTGGGGTCATGGCAGCTACGTCGCGCCGGACTGGTCGGCCGACTGGCTGCACCGCGAGGCCGTCGCGGTGCTCGAGATCTGGGCGCAGCGCGAGACGGGCAAGCCCTACGCCGCGCTCGACGCCGCGCAGCAGGCGGCGCTGCGGGCCCGGCTGGTGCCGGAGATGCGCACCAACACCTACAACCCGGACACCGGCGTCGTGACGGTGTCCGAGGACCGCGCCGCGGCCATCGCGGCCACGGCCGACCATTACCGCCGGCTGTTCGGCGACGACGCGAGCCTCGATACGCTGCGCGCGCAGTACGCGATCCAGGACAACCCGATCCCCGACGCCTCGCGCCGCGACCGGCTGGTGGCGTTCTACTTCTGGTCCGCGTGGTCCACCGTGACGAACCGGCCCGGCCAGGACCTGAGCTACACGAGCAACTGGCCGGCCGAGCCGCTGGTGGACAACCGCCCGACAACGGCGACGTACCTCTGGACGTTCATCAGCATCCTCGGCCTGCTCGCGGGCGTCGGCGCGCTCACCTGGTACTACGTCGCGACGCACGGCAAGGAACCGCCGCCGCAGGTCCCCGACGCCGACCCGCTGCGCGGCCTCAAGCCCACGCCCTCGATGAAGGCGACGGCCAAGTATTTCTGGGTGGTCACCGCGCTGATCGTCGTGCAGATCCTGCTCGGCGGCATCACCGCCCACTACGCGGTCGAAGGCCAGGGCTTCTACGGCATCGACCTGGCCGCCATCCTGCCCTACTCCGTGACGCGGACCTGGCACCTGCAGCTCGCGGTGCTGTGGATCGCGACGGCGTGGCTGGCGACCGGGCTGTACATCGCACCGGCGGTCTCCGGACACGAGCCGAAGTTCCAGCGCGCGGGCGTGAACTTCCTGTTCGTCTGCCTGCTCGTGATCGTGGTCGGCGGCCTCGGCGGACAGTGGTTCGCCGTGATGCAGAAGATGGGCCTGCAGGCCAACTTCTGGTTCGGCCACCAGGGCTGGGAGTACGTGGACCTCGGCCGCTTCTGGCAGGCGTTCCTGTTCATCGGCCTGATGTTGTGGCTGCTGCTGATGGGTCGCGCGCTGTGGCCCGCCCTCAAGGCACGCGACGACAGCCGCTCGATCACCACGCTGCTGTTCCTCTCGACGGTCGCGATCGGGATGTTCTACGGCGCCGGCCTCATGTGGGGGCGCAACACGCACCTCTCGATGGTCGAGTACTGGCGCTGGTGGGTGGTGCACCTCTGGGTCGAGGGCTTCTTCGAGGTGTTCGCCACCGCGGTGATCGCCTTCCTGTTCACGCGCCTCGGACTGGTGCGCACGCGCACGGCCACCAACGCCGTGCTGTTCGCGACCATCGTGTTCCTCAGCGGCGGCGTGCTGGGCACGTTCCACCACCTCTACTGGACCGGCACGCCCACCGGCGTGCTCGCGATCGGCTCGATGTTCTCCGCCCTCGAAGTGGTGCCGCTGGTGCTGGTGGGCTTCGAGGCCTACGAGAACCTCCAGCACGGCCGCGCGCAGCCCTGGGTCGCGGCGTACAAGTGGCCGATCCTGTTCTTCGTCGCCGTGGCGTTCTGGAACCTGGTGGGCGCCGGGCTGTTCGGCTTCCTGATCAATCCGCCGCTCGCCCTGTACTACATGCAGGGGCTCAACACCACGCCGCTGCACGGCCACACGGCGCTGTTCGGCGTGTACGGCATGCTCGGCATCGGCCTGATGCTGTTCTGCCTGCGGGGCCTCGGCAATCTCGATCGCTGGGACGAGCGCCTGCTCAAGGGCTCGTTCTGGTCGCTCAACATCGGGCTCGCGGCCATGGCGCTCTTCTCGCTGCTGCCCTACGGCCTGATCCAGGTCCACGCGGCGGTGTCGCAGGGCTTCTGGTACGCACGCTCCGCCGAACTCCTGCAGCAACCGCTGATGCAGCTGCTCGTGTGGCTGCGCATGCCGGGCGACATCGTGTTCAGCATCGGCGTGCTGCTGCTCGCGGTGTTCGTCGCCAAGCTCTGGCTCGGCGGCGGGCGCCTGCGGGAGGCCGAGTTGCCCGCGGCCGCGCGGGCGGTGAAAACGCTCGGGACGGTAAGGTCTCTCCGAGGACGGTGGCGGGCGCCTGCTGGCGCCCGCTGTCGCATGAACCCCCCGCAGGCCGCGTCACTCGGGTGACGTCGCGGTCGCGCTCAACCTCAGCCCGCGGTGAAGGAACAACGGTGACCGTCGACCCTCCGGAAGCACGCTCGAGTTGGCAGCTGCTCACCGTAGCGCCACACCGCGTCGCCTTCCTGTGCGGGCTCGCGAGTCTCCTCGCCGCGAGCGCCTGGTGGGGGCTGCACCTGCTCGCGCGCTACACGGGCGCGCCAGCATTCGCGCTCGAGCTCACCGTCGCGCCCATCTGGGCACACGCGTTCCTGATGCTGTTCACCGTGTTCCCGACGTTCTTCCTCGGGTTCCTGTTCACGACGTTTCCGCGCTGGATGGACGGACCGCCGGTGCCGCGGCGCACCTACGTTGCGGCACCGCTGTTGATCACGGCGGCGACGGCATGCTGGCTGGTCGGGGTGCACGCGGGCCTGGTGCCGCGACTGCTCGCAGTCGGCCTGGCGGCCGCTGGCCTCACGCTCGCGCTCGCGGCCCTGCTGCGCGTGCTGCTCGATGCGCGCCAGGTCGTGCCGCACGCGATCGTCGCGAGCGCGGCCTTCGCCGTCGGCATCGTCTGCGCCGCGGGACTTCGGCTGGGGCCTGTGGACGGCGGACGATGCGGTCCTGCACTTCGCGACGCGCGCCGCGCTGTGGGGATTCCTGGTGCCGGTGTTCTTCGCGGTCTGCCATCGCATGATCCCGTTCTTCTCGCAGGGCGTGGTGAGCGGCTACCTGCCGTGGCGCCCGACGTGGGTGCTGGTGGCGGTCGTGGGGCTCGCGTGGCTCAGGCTGCTGCTGGGCACGGCCGGCGCCCTCGACCTGCTTCCCTGGCTCGACGCCGCGCTCGTCGCGCTCACCGCAGCCTGCGCCGTGCGCTGGACCTCGCTGCGCGCCCGGGGTCACCCGCTGCTGTGGTCGCTGTACCTCGCCTACGCCTGGCTGCCGCTGGCGATGCTGCTGCAGTTCGCGCGCGACGCGAGCTTCGCGCTCACGGGGGAGTGGGCACTGGGACGCGCACCGATCCATGCGCTCGGCATGGGGTACTTCGCCGGCATGCTGATCGGCATGGTCACGCGCGTGACGATGGGGCACTCGGGCCGGCCGCTGGCCATGAACCGCGCGTCACTCGCCTGTTTCCTGGCCGTGCAGGCCGCCGCGGCCGCACGGGTCGCGAGCGAGATCGCGAGCGCGCCGGAGGCGATCCGGTGGCTGCTGCTCGGCAGCGCGGCCGCGTGGCTCGCGGCCTTCGCCGGCTGGAGTGCGCTCCACGCGCCCATCTACCTCGCCCCGCGCAGCGACGGCCGCCCGGGATGACGGAACTCTACCTACCGCTGCGCCACGCACACATCGCCTGCGCGGTCCTCTCGATCACGCTGTTCGTGCTGCGCGGCGGTTTGATGCTCGCCGACTCGCCCTGGCAGCGCAGCGTCGTGCTCCGCTACCTGCCCCATGTCGTGGACACGGTGCTCCTCACCACCGCGCTCATGCTTACGACGGTGATCCACCAGTACCCGTTCGCCGACGGCTGGCTCACGGCCAAGGTCGCGCTACTCGCCCTCTATATCGTGCTCGGCAGCATCGCGCTCAAGCGCGGGCGAAACCGGCGCGTGCGGGTCGCCGCCTTCGCGGCGGCGCTGCTGGCGGCGGCCTTCCTCGTCTCGGTCGCCCGCGCCCACGATCCGCTGGGGCTGTTCGCCTGAAGCAAGCCCGCGCCGGTTTCGCCCACGGTTCCCGGCTGCTACGGTGAGCGGATGGAAAGCCCGACCTCTCCGCTGGCCGGCCTGCGCGGTCACCACCTGTTCGCCGGCCTCGCGCCGCCCCAGATGCAGCGACTGTTCACCGCGACCCACGTGGACACCTGGGAGGCGGGCCAGTTGCTGTTCGACCGCGGCCAGCCGGCCCAGCACTTCTACATCGTGCTCGACGGCCAGGTGAACCTGGTTCTCTACTCAAAGGCCGGCGAGGAGAAGATCGTCGACATCCTCGGTCCGGGCAACAGCTTCGCCGAGGCCGTGATGTTCATGGCCGCGCCGGGCTACCCGGTGTCGGCAGTCGCCGCAGTGCAGTCCCGGGTCGCGCGCTTCCCGAGCCGCGAGTACCTTTCGATCCTGCGCGAGAGTCCCGAGACCTGCCTGCGCATGCTTGGCCACCTGAGCCAGCGCCTGCACATGCGCATCCGCGAGATCGAGTACCTCACGCTCGAGAGCGCCACGCACCGGCTCGTACGCCTGATCGAGAGCCGCCTTCCGGCGGACGCCGAGGGACCCTGCGAGGTGACGCTGCAGGAATCGCGGCAGGAACTGGCCTCGCGGCTGTCGATGAAGCCCGAGACGCTGTCGCGGATCCTGCGTCATCTGGCCGACGCCGGCGCGATCGTGGTGCAGGGCCGCGTTCTGCAGGTCGCGGATCGCAGGCGCCTGCTCGCGATGCTCGACGCGGTGCCGTGAACGCCGCCGTGCCCGCCGTGCTCGATTGACCTTGGTCAAGGCGCGCCCGGCTCCCCGGGCCTAGTGTTGGACACACGGTCGGCGACGGAGCAATCCGCCGCCGGACTGTTCCAACCACGGGAGCCTTCCATGAAGCCGACCTCGATGCTCTGCCGACCTGTCGCAACTGCACTGGTCCTGGCCAGCGGCGCACTCGCCCTCGCCGCGACCGCCCGGGCCGCCGACCCCCCCGCCGGCACCGGTGGACCGCAGGTGCACCAGGCCGAGGTCGCTGGTGCCGCAGGCGCCACGTCCACGCAGATCGCTGCCGGAAAGACAGTCTTCGAGATCGCCTGCCAGGCCTGCCACCAGGCGGACGGCAAGGGCCTGCCAGGCGCCTTCCCGCCGCTGGCGGGCTCCGACTACCTGCTCGGCCAAAAGGACCGCGCCGTCGGCGTCGTCGTCAACGGCCTGCAGGGCGAGGTCATCGTCAACGGCAACAAGTTCAACTCGGTCATGCCGGCGATGACGCAGCTCTCGGACCAGGAAATCGCCGACGCACTGACCTACGCGCTCAACTCGTGGGGCAACGCCGGCGGAGCCGTCGCCGCCGCGCAGGTCGCCGCCGAGCGCGCCAAGGCGGCAGCGACGCCGAAGAAAGCCGACTCCCCGACGCAGCACCCGACGACGACCTCCGAGCTCAAGTACCAGGGTGCGCCTTCGCCCGCGGGCGCCGAAGGCGTCAAGATCCTGGTGACGCCGGGCGCTCCGGACATGACCGAACCCGAGTTCAAGCAGGCTCAGCAGATCTACTTCGAGCGCTGCGCGGGCTGCCACGGCGTGCTGCGCAAAGGCGCGACCGGCAAGCCGCTGACGCCGGACATCACGCAGAAGAAGGGCACGGACTACCTGAAGGTGTTCATCAACCAGGGCTCACCCGCCGGCATGCCGAGCTGGGGCAAGTCCGGTGAACTCACGCCCGAGCAGGTCGACCTGATGGCGCGCTACGTCCAGCACGAGCCGCCGCAGCCGCCCGAGTTCGGCATGAAGGAGATGAGGGCGAGCTGGACCGTGATGGTGCCGGTCAAGGACCGCCCGAAGACCCAGCAGAACAGCTACAACCTCGACAACATCTTCGCGGTGACGCTGCGCGACAGCGGCCAGGTGGCGCTGGTCGACGGCGACACCAAGCAGATCATCGAGGTGATCAAGACAGGCTACGCGGTGCACATCTCGCGCCTGTCGAGCTCGGGACGCTACGTCTACACGATCGGCCGCGACGGCAAGATCGACCTGATCGACCTCTACATGCCGAAGCCGGCCGTGGTCGCGGAGATCAAGGTCGGCCTCGAGGCGCGCTCGGTCGAGACCTCCAAGTACAAGGGCTACGAGGACAAGTACGCGATCGCCGGCTCCTATTGGCCGCCGCAGTACACGATCATGGACGGCGCGACGCTCGAGCCGCTCAAGATCGTCTCGACGCGCGGCATGACCGTGGACACCCAGGAATACCACCCGGAGCCGCGCGTGGCAGCGATCGTCGCATCACACGAGCACCCCGAGTTCATCGTCAACGTGAAGGAGACCGGCCAGATCCTGCTGGTTAACTACGAGGACATCGAAAACCTGAAGACCACGACGATCGGTGCGGCCCGCTTCCTGCACGACGGCGGCTGGGACGTGACGAAGCGCTACTTCCTCACGGCGGCCAACCAGTCGAACAAGGTGGCCGTGATCGACTCGAAGGAACAGAAGCTGACGGCGCTGGTGGACGTGGACAAGATCCCGCACCCGGGCCGCGGCGCCAACTTCACCGACAGGCAGTTCGGGCCGGTGTGGGTGACCAGCGCGCTCGGCAACGAGAAGATCACGCTGATCGGCACCGACCCCGTGAAGCACAAGGACGGCGCGTGGAAGGTTGCGCGCGTGCTGAAGGGTCAGGGCGGTGGCTCATTGTTCGTGAAGTCGCACCCGAAGTCCAAGCACCTGTACGTCGACACGCCGCTCAACCCGGATCCGAAGATCTCGCAGTCGGTCGCGGTGTTCGACATCGACAACCTCGAGGCCGGCTACCAGGTGCTGCCGATCGCAGAGTGGGCCAACCTCGGCGAGGGCCCGAAGCGGGTCGTGCAGCCCGAGTACAACGCCACGGGCGACGAGGTGTGGTTTTCGGTGTGGAACGGCAAGGAACAGCGTTCCGCGCTGGTCGTCGTCGACGACAAGACCCTGAAGCTCAAGGCCGTGATCGACGATCCGCGCATCATCACGCCGACCGGCAAATTCAACGTGCACAACACCGTGGACGATGTGTACTGACGATGCTCTCCGCGCGGGCCTCCCAAGGGGGAGGCTCGCTGCTCGCGCTGCGAGAACCTGAAGGCGCCCGTGACCGACACCGGCGCCCCAGAACGCGCGTCGCCCTGATCACAGGCGCCGCAGCATCAGCACGTTGCCGCCCACGGCGAGGGCCGCACCGCTCAGCGTCAGCGCGTCCGGCTGAAAGGCCTCGAACACCATCGACACCACCAGCGCCAGCAGCGGCGTCATGACGCCGATGGAGCCGGTCGGCCCGGGTCCGATGCGTTCCTGCAGCGTCAGGAAGCAGGCAAACGTCAGCACCGATCCGGCCAGCGCGAGATAGAGCAGCGACAGCCACCACGACGCCACGGCCGGCACCGCGAAACTCTGCCCCTGCAGCAGCGCCACGAGGGCGCACACGGCGGCGCCATAGAGCATGCCGAACCCCAGGCACGGCCAGAACGGCAGTCCCCGCGAGCGGTTGCGGCTGGCGACGAGGCTGCCGACCGCCGAGAGCAGCACCGCGCCGACGGTGAACTGCGCACCGAGTACCGCATCCCGGCTGCCAGCGGCCTTGCCGAACTCAGGCCAGAACATCAGCGCGACGCCCGCGAGCCCGAGCAGTCCGCCCAGGACGAAACGCGCGGACACCCGCACGCCGAACAGTGCGTGGGCGCCGAGCCCGGTCACCAGCGGCGAGGCCGAATATCCGACGGCGACCAGACCCGACACCAGGTGCTGCTCCGCGTGATACACGCAGAGGTACGACACGCCGTACAGGAAACTGCCCTGCAGCGCGAACAGCGCGTGCTCGCGCGGCCCGAAGCGCAGCCTGAGTCCCCGCACCGCGCACAGGGCCAGCACGACGGAGCCGGCCAGCGCAAAGCGCAGCGCCACACCGACCTCGGGCGCCGTGTGCCCGAGCTGGAACGTGATGGCGTACCAGGTCGTACCCCAGGTGAGCACGCAAATCGCGAACAGCTGCCAGTTCTTCAGTCGATGCATCGACACTCGACCCGTCAGAGGGGCCGCCGCAACGCCAGCACCAGGCACCAGACGCCGATCCCGCCGAGGAACAAGACCACCTGCAGATCGAGCAGCGTCGGTCCGCGTGCCCTCAAGATCACCGCAGCCATGAGCGCGGTGATCACGATCAGACCCGTGCCGATCGCGAGCCACGCTGGCCGGGAGAACAACGCGCCGGGACGCTCTGATCGCCGGATGGCGAGCCGGTAGCCCGCCTGCCAGCAGATCCCGCACAGCGCCAGCAGGACCAGCCCGAAGATCACCGACGAGCTCGTGAGTGCACGCCGACTCTGTTCGTGCACCACGACGTCGAACACGAGGTAGCCGAGCACCGCGGAGAGCCCCGCCCCCGCGACCAGCATCGCGATGCCGGCTACGCGCGCCCAGACTGCCGCAACCGGTTCGAGGAACGGGCTGGTCACGATGATCCCGGATCGAAACCACTTGCGCGTCGAGGACGCGCGCGCACGGGTCCGCCGCTCTGCACTCGGTTCATACACCGCAGATTAACGCGCGGGAGTGCGGCCGCCCAAGAATCAGAAGTCACCGCCTCGAGCATCAGACGTGTCTCTCCGCTCGCTCCGGCCCGGCTCGCCTGAATTCCGTCAAGCGCCAATACCCCGCCTCGGGATACAATCGGCCGCTGCGCGGTGCCCCACGCTGAAGCGCTGAAGCGTCCGCACATCCTACGATCGGACCGGCGAGGTGCGCCACGACATGGAAGCGACGACCTGGAACCGCAAGTCCCTGCTGAGTTCCTTCGAAAAGTCGCGGTCTGCGGCACTCGCCTCGCTGACTTTCGCATTCGATCTCGCGCTGTTCGGCGCCGGTTCGACGCTCGTGGTGCTCGCCGCCAGCGTCGCGCTCAAGCTCCTCGGCACGCTCGTCGTCACGGCGGCCATCGTCCGGCTGTTCCTGATCGGCCATGACGCCTGCCACGGCAGCCTGTTCGGCAGTGCAAAGCTCAATGCCGCGTGCGGCCGGATCGCCTTCCTGCCGTCGATGACCGCGTTCAGCCTGTGGGAAGTCGGCCACAACACGGCCCACCACGGGTTCAACAATCTCAAGGGCCGCGACCAGGTCTGGGCGCCGTTCTCCAAGGCCGAGTTCGACGCGTTGCCGCCGCATCGACAGGCCCTCGAGCGCTTCTACCGGTCCGGTCTCGGCTGGGGCGCCTACTACCTGATCGAGATGTGGTGGAAGAAGCTGTTTTTCGCCAGTCGCAAGGAGATCGGATCGAGTCGCCGCCAGTACAAGCTCGACAGCGTACTCGTGAGCGCAGGCGCCCTGCTGTGGCTCGGTGCCGTCGCACTCTCGGCGCACGCGACCGGGCAGTCGTTCGCCCTGCTGGCCGCGCTGGCCCTGGTGGTGCCGTTCCTGCTGTGGAATGCCGTGATCGGTTTCGTCGTCTACCTGCACCACACCAGCCCGAGGATCGCCTGGTTCCAGAACCGGCAGGAATGGCAGCGCCAGCGCGCCTACCTGACGTCCACAGCCCGGGTGCGCTTCCCGCTCGGCATCGACCGCCTGATGCACAGCATCATGGAGCACAACGCGCACCACCTGAACCCGCGGATCCCGATGTCCAGGCTGCGTGCCGCGCAGCGGGCGCTGCGCGAACGGTTCCCGGATCTCTGCGACTACCGCCTGGACTGGCGGACGTACCTGGACAACGTGCGGCGCTGCAAGCTCTACGACTTCGCCGGCCACGCGTGGCTGGACTTCAGCGGCCGGATCACGGCGCGCGTCCCGTTGACTGCCGCGGTCGCCTGACGGCGACGTTCAGCCCGCGGTGCAACGCCGCGGCTGCCACCACCCATGCGAGGCCCCATGCTCCACGCGCAGACCGTCCAGAGCCGGCACGCCGATGCATTTACCTTGCTACAGGGCGACCTCGAGTCCGTCGCGGCGAGTTGCCGCAGCCCCGAGGACGGCGGTCCCGACAGCCTGGTGTTCGTGACCGACGAGGCGCAGATCGCGACCGCCCGGCAGCGCGGCGCCGCCATTCTGGTCGTGCAGCGGGCGGTGGCCGATCGCCTCGCGGCGCACGAGCCTTCGTTCGGCTGCTGTTTCGCGGTGTCGTCGGTGCCGATGGGCATGGCGGTGCTGCTCGAGTACTTCGACCGCAAGCGCGAACGCTTCACGCAGTGGGGCGAGCGCCACTGCACCGCCGTCGTGCACCCGAGCGCCTCGATCGGCTCGGAGGTGCTGCTGGGGCCCTACTGCGTGATCGGCGCCGACGCCACGATCGGGGACGGCTGCTGCATCGGCGCGCACGTCGTGATCGAGAACGGCGCGCGCATCGGCGCCGGCACGATCCTCCATCCGCACGTCTTCGTGGGCGCCGACTGCGAGATCGGACGCGACTGCGAGATACACCCGCACACCAGCATCGGCAGCGACGGGTTCGGGTATGCCGTGGGCGCGAGTCGCCGCCCCCGCAAGATCCCGCACCTCGGCAACGTGCGCATCGGCGACGAGGTGGAGATCGGCAGCAACTGCGCCATCGACCGCGCCAAGCTCGCATCCACCTGGATCCGCTCCGGCACGAAGCTCGACAACATCTGCCACGTGGCGCACAACTGCGATCTCGGCGAGGACGGCCTCTACACGGCCGGGTTCATGATGGCGGGATCGACCACCATCGGCCGCCGCTTCATGACCGGCGGCAATTCCGTGGTCTCGGCGCACCTCACGCTGGCCGACGACGTGGAGCTGGCGGGCCGCTCGACCGTCACCAGCGACGTGACCGAGCCCGGCCAGTACGCCGGCTACCCGTTGCAGCCGCGCATGGACGCGATGCGCACCCTCGCCTCACTCGGCCACATCACCGAGATGCGCAGGGACCTCAAGCGGGTGCTGAAGCGGCTGCCGCTGCCGGACAAGCCATAGCCGGCGCCGTCGGCGCCGTCGCCGCGCGTCGGCGAGGCCGGCGTATTCTCGCCGTTCACACCGCACGGGAGATCGCGATGACACTGCGTCCACCTGCCCTGAACCCGGCCACGCTCGAGCCGCGCACCGATTCGGGCTATCCGGAGCCGTACCGCTCGCGCGTGCTGCCGCGCGAGAAGCGCCCGCTCGGCAGCACGCTGGGACTGCGGCAGTTCGGCGTGAACCTCACCACGCTGCCGCCGGGCAAGGAGTCCTCGATGCGCCACTGGCACACCCACGAGGAGGAGTTCGTGTACGTGCTCGAGGGCGAGGTCGTGCTGCGCACCGACGCGGGCGAGCAGTTGCTGCGCGCGGGCTGCTGCGCGGGATTCCCGGCAGGGTCGGGCGACGGCCACCAGTTGCTCAACCGTTCCGACCGTCCGGCGATCTACCTCGAGGTCGGCACACAGGCCGATGCCGACGAAGTCTTCTATCCGGACGTGGACATGCTCTACAACCCGCCCGGCCAGCGCGGCAAGTTCACCCGGCGGGACGGCACGCCGTTCTGAGGCCCGTGGTCGGTCCGTCAGTCGGACCAGCGCAGCGTCACCGACAGGTTGCGACCGGGCCGCGTGTAGTACGGAATCAGCGGGTCGCCGTCGGGCCGGCCGCGCACGTCCGCCCACTCGATGCAGGCGCGATCGGTGAGATTGAAGAGTCCGCCCGACAGCGTCAGGCCATGCCCGAGCTGGAGGTGGCCGAGCAGGTCGAGCGCGGCGCACGAACGGGTCGCGTAGAGATCTGCGCGACTGCGGTCGACGCGGCGTTTGTCCGCCACCACGGTCGTCACGAGTTCCCCGCCCCAGCGGCTCGAGGCGGCCTCGTAGCGCAGCGACAGCACGCCGCTCGCCGGATCGACCGAGTTCAGCGGCCGCTCGCGGACGAGGTCCTCGCCGCGTGAGTACGCGGCGGCCAGCCGCGCCGTCCAGCCGGACAGCCGCGGCGACCACTCCCCCACGCGTCCGATCACCGACATCTCAGCCCCGTAGATCCTCGCGCTGGCGACGTTCTGCGACTGGAACAGCATCACACCGGTGGCAGGATCCGCACCGAGGTTCACCTTGGACTCGATGAAGTCGTCGTAGTCGGTCCAGTAGCCGCTGGCGGTCAGGTCGAGCGCGGCATCGTTCCAGCGCAGGCCCAGCTCGTAGCCTCGGCTCGACTCGGGCTCGAGATCCGGGTTCGGCACCGCGCGAATGTTCAGCAGCGGCAGGTCGAGGCCGATGTTGACATCCTCGGGCGGCGGCGCCCGGATACCCGCTGGCGTACTGGAAGAACGCCGTCGCCGACTCGCCGAACGCCCGCGTCACGCCGATCTTGGGCGACACGGACCAGTCGTCGAGGCCGACGACGGGCAGGCGCGGGTTGTCCTCGCGGTAGAGCGCGTCGGCCTCGGGCGAGAGGCGGTAGTAGTCCGCGCGCAGCGCCGGAATCACAGTCCACGCGCCGCCACCCGGGCGGATCTCGTCCTGCAGGAACAGGCCCGCCTCGGTGACGTTCGACACCGGGAAATCGCGCAGCGGAAACGTCTCGCCCAGGATCGTGGGGCTGGTCGCACCCGTGACGAGATTGGTCTGCGAACCGTTGCGCCGCTCCTCGATGCGCGTGCGGGCCAGCTCGGCCCCGTAGACGAGGTCGTGCTCGAGACGGCCGGTCGCAGCGCCCTTGACCGCGGTGAACTCGGCGCCGAGCGTCCGGTCGGAGAGCCGGAACTCGCGCTCGAGCTGCACCGGCGGCGTGCGCGGCGGCACGGCCCGGCGCGCCTCCGACGTGTCCTGGCGCGTGTCGGTGCCCTGCCAGTAGAGGCGCCAGTCGGCGGAGTCGTAGACCCTGGCGCTCGCGAGCTGCTGCTCGGCGCTGGCGCGGAAACGCCCGCCGGAGTCGTCGCCAGAGAGCGCGACGGTGTTGACGAAGCGGCTGCCGGCGAGTTCCTCGAACGCGGCCACGTCGGTGTCCTGGCGCAGGCGCCCGCCCTCCGCGGTCAGCGTGAGCGCCCCGCCGGGCATGGCCGCGAGGGCGAGCTTCGCGATCATCGAGTCGGCCTCGTAGTGGCGCGGGTCGGGCGGGACGTCCGCCGCCGTGTCGGGCTGGCGACCTTCGCGATGCACGTAGCCGAGCATCGCGTCCGCAGAGCCGAAGCGGGCAGCGCCGATCGCGAGCGCGTGCCAGCCGTCGTCGTCGCCGCGGTAGCCCGCCTCCGCACGTCCGCCGGAGCCCGCCGCGCCGAGCACGTCGGCGGGCGACAGTGTGGTCATCGCGACCACGCCGCCGATGGCGTCGCTGCCGTAGAGCGAGGAGGCCGGCCCTCGCAGCACCTCGACCCTGCGGACGAACCCGAGGTCAACGAAGCTGCGGCCGGAGTCCGAGAAGCTGCCGATGGTGAACCCGCCGGCCGCGGGAATGCCGTCGATCTCGACGGCGACGCGGTTGCCCGTCATGCCGCGCACGGTGAAGGTGTCGAGCCCGAAGCGGAACGGGTCGCTGCGGACGCTCAGGCCGGGCTCGTAGCGCACCAGCTGCTTCACGTCGACCGCCATCGTGCGCTGGATCTCCGCCTCCGTAATCACGGTCACGGTCGCCGCCACGCGGGTGACGGGTACCAGCCGCCGCGCGTACACCGTGACGGTCTCGAGCACGTTCTCGTCGGCCGTCACGCCCGCCGGGGCCGTGCCCGCCAATCCGACCGAGGCGAGCGCGAGGGCGAGCACGATGGCCAGAGACAGGCGGCCGGAAGCGTTCATGGATCCAGTCTGATGAGCCTGCCCCTGGTCCTCCATGACCCAGGTCAATTCGACGGCGCCGGCGCGTCCCGCGCCGCGTTCTGAGCACATGACTCGTGATTCTCACAGGGCGACACGGTCTTGGGCTTACCGGACAATGTGGCGGTTCACACCCCCGGAAGGCCCCCACATGAAGCTCGAAACCCTCGTCGTCCACGGCGGCTACGCGCCCGATCCCACCACTAAGGCCGTCGCGGTACCGATCTACCAGACCACCTCCTACGCCTTCGACGACACCCAGCATGGCGCCGACCTCTTCGACCTGAAGGTGCCGGGCAACATCTACACGCGGATCATGAACCCGACGACCGACGTGCTGGAGAAACGCGTCGCAGCGCTCGAGGGCGGCGTCGGCGCGCTCGCGCTCGCCTCGGGGCAGGCCGCCATCACCTACGCGCTGCAGACCATCACCGAGGCCGGCCAGAACGTGATCAGCTCCTCGGCACTGTACGGCGGCACCTACAACCTGTTCGCGCACACCTTCCCGCAATACGGGCTCACGGTGAAGTTCGCCGACCACCGCGACCCGGCGTCGTTCGAGCGGCTGATCGACGCGAACACGCGGGCGATCTTCTGCGAGTCGGTCGGCAATCCGGCCGGCAACATCACGGACTTCGCGACGCTGGCCGAGGTGGCGCACCGCCACGGCATCCCGCTGATCGTGGACAACACCGTGCCCTCGCCCTATCTGTGCCGCCCGTTCGAGCACGGCGCGGACATCGTCGTTCACTCGCTCACCAAGTACCTGGGCGGTCACGGCACCAGCATCGGCGGCGCGCTGGTGGACTCGGGCCGCTTCCCGTGGGCGAAGCACGCCGACAAGTTCCCGCGGCTCAACACGCCGGACGTGTCCTATCACGGCGTGGTCTACACGGCGGCCTTCGGCCCGGCGGCCTACATCGGCCGCGCGCGCGTGGTGCCGCTCAGGAACATGGGTGCCGCGATCTCGCCCTTCAACAGCTTCCTGATCCTGCAGGGCATCGAGACGCTGGCACTGCGCATGGACCGCATCTGCGAGAACACGCTGGCGGTGGCGAAATATCTCGCGCGGCACCCGAAGGTGCGCTGGGTGAACTATGCCGGCCTGCCGGATCACCCGAGTCACGCGCTGGCGGTGAAGTACATGGGAGGACGGGCCTCGGGCATCCTCACGTTCGGCATCGAGGGCGGCATGGCCGCCGGCGCCCGCTTCCAGGACGCGCTCGGGCTGTTCGTGCGGCTGGTCAACATCGGCGATGCGAAGTCGTTGGCCTGCCATCCGGCCAGCACGACCCACCGGCAGCTCAATGCGGCGGAACTCGAGCGCGCCGGGGTCAGCGAGGACATGGTGCGGCTGTCGGTCGGCATCGAGCACGTCGACGACCTGCTCGCCGATCTCGAGCAGGCGCTGGCGGCCGCCTGAGCGACCACGGTGCGCGGGCACCACGGCCGACGTAGGTGTAGATCCGGGGCCCGGCGCCCCGCTGGCTGGCACAGAATGCGGGCTGGTCCGGCCACTCCGCAGCGCCCGGGAACGACGTAATGCGCCGCACCCCGACAGACCCGGTCTTCGACTGGCTCGCCTACCATGCCGAGTTCGACCCCGACCGGCTCGCAGCGGTGGATCTCGGCACCGGCCGCTGGCTCAGCTACCGCGAGTTCGACGGTCGCGCGACCCGGCTCGCCACCGCGCTGCGCGAGCGCTACGGCGTCGAGCACGGCGACCGGGTGGGCTTCCTGGCCCAGAACGGAACGGACCACTTCGAGACCATGTTCGCCTGCTGGAAGCTCGGCGCGATCTTCGTGCCGCTCAACTGGCGACTCACGGCGCACGAGACCGCGGCGATCCTCGATCACTGCGAGCCGCGCGTGGTGCTGCACGACGCCGCGTTCTCGGCCCAGCTCGCGCTGGGCCACGCACCCGCCGTCGAGCGCCGGCCCGGCGAACCCGCCTGCGACTACGAGCAACTGATCGCGGCGCATGAGCCCAATGTGGTCATGGAGCACGTGGACTTCGACACGATCAACATGCTGCTCTACACCTCGGGCACGACGGGGCGGCCCAAGGGCGTCATCTACACGCACCGCATGACGAACAACATCGTCGTGCACGCGGCGCTGCACGCGCGCATCCGGGCCGGCACACGCACGCTGACCTACTCGCCGCTGTTCCACGCCGCGGGCTTGAACGCGCTCGCCATGCCCTCGTTTCACTTCGGCGGCGCCGTACTGGTGATGCGCGCGTTCGATCCCGCGGACTGCCTTGCGCTGCTGTGCGACCCGGCGCTCGGCATCACGCACACGGTCGGCGTGCCCACGACCTACCAGCTCATGAGCCAGCGCCCCGAGTTCGCCACGGCGTCGTTCCCGACGCTCGAGGTGGCGGGCGTCGGCGCGGCGCCGGTGCCGCTGCACGTACTCGAGACCTGGGCCGCCAAGGGGCTCGTGCTGTCGCAGTCCTTCGGCCTCACCGAGGCTTTCAGCGTGTCGTTCACACCGCCGGAGAAGGCCCGCGAGCAGATCGGCTCCGCGGGCCACCCGCTGATGCACGTGAGCGTGCAGATCGGTGACGAGCACGGGTTGGAGCTGCCCCGCGGCCGCGTGGGCGAGATCCAGGTGCGCGGCCCCGGCGTCACGCCGGGCTACTGGCACGACCCCGAGGCAACGCGCGCCGCGTTCACCGCCCACGGCTGGTTTCGCACCGGCGACGCCGGCCGCATGACCGCCGCAGGCACGATCTACGTCGTGGACCGCATCAAGGACATGTACATCTCCGGTGGCGAGAACGTGTACCCGGCGGAGGTGGAGGACGCGATCGACGCGCTCGACGGCGTGAGCCAGTGCGCCGTGATCGGCGTGCCGGATGGCCGCTGGGGCGAGGTCGGGCTCGCGCTGGTCGTGCCGCGCCCCGGCCGCGAGCTGGATCCGGAACGCGTGATCGAGCACTGCCGCTCGCGGCTTGCGCGCTACAAGGTGCCGCGCAGCGTGCGCATCGTGGCGGAACTGCCGGTGAGTCCGCAGGGCAAGGTCCTGAAGAAAGAACTGCATCGTCTCTACACGGAGAACGACGGCCGCGCGCCGTCGCAGGTCGCATGAAACCAGTCAAAGCCATCGACGCCGCCTTCCTGCAACTCGAGACGGAGGCGACGCCGATGCACGTCGGCGCCGTGTTCGTGCTCGACCCGGGTTCGCCGGAGGCGGCCCGCACGTTCTTCCACCGCTTCAAGGCCGAAATCCGCAAGTGCCTGGGCGAGAGCGAGGTCTTCACGCGGCGCATCGCCGCGCTGCCGTTCAACGTCGCCAACCCGATGTGGATCACGGGCGCGCCCGACCTCGACTACCACGTGCGACGCACCGCGCTACCCGAGCCCGGCAGCCAGCACCAGCTCGAGGAATGCGTCGCGGACCTGCACGCGCCACTGATGGACCGTGACCGGCCACTGTGGGAACTGCACGTGATCGAGGGGCTGGAGGGCGGCGGCGTGGCGCTGTACGTCAAGACCCATCACGCGGGACTCGACGGCGCCTCGGCCCAGGTGTTCCTGCGCTCGTTCGTGGGTGACGCGCCCGCGCGACGCGGCCGGCGACGCGCGACGCCGGTACCCGCACCGGAGGAGGTCTCGGTCCGCGAGCTCGCGCTCGCAGGCGCGCGCCACCAGGGCGTCGAGTTCGCACGCCTGCCGCAGCGGGCCGCGTTGCTGGCACGAAACCTCACCGGCGGGGGCGTGCGCGAGGGCCTGCGTGCGGGGCGCGAGGCGCTCGCGAGGCTCGCGCAGGGCGGGCTGCCCTCCGCGCCACGCACGCCGCTCAACGTGCCGATCCGCCCCGGGCGCAGCTTCGCCTCGGTCGAGTGCCCGCTGGAGCAGGTCAAGGCCGTCGCGCGCGCCCACGACGCCACCATCAACGACGTGATCCTCGCGGCCTGCGCGGGCGCGCTGCGGCGCTGGCTGGTGCTCCACGACGCACTGCCCGCCGAGCCGCTGCGGACAGCGGTGCCGTTCTCGACGCGCGATGCCGGCAATACCGACCACTCGATCCAGGTCTCGTTCGTCTCGATCGACCTGCACACCGACCTGGCCGACGCGCACGAGCGGCTGCGCGCGATCCACGGCTCGGCGATCGCGGCGAAGGCTGCCGCTCAGCGCATCAAGGCACTGATGCCAGAGGACATGATGTCGATCGGCCTGCCCTGGCTGCTCGGCACGCTGGCTCGCGTCGTCGGAGCCGACGGCGTCGTCAGTCGCCTCCCCCTGCCCACCAACGTCATCATCTCGAACGTCGCGGGCCCTCCGGCCGCGCTCTACGTCGCCGGCGCGCGCGCACTCACCTACTCGCCGGTCTCGATCCCCTACCACGGCTGCGCGCTGAACGTGACCGTCTACAGCTACGATGGCCGACTGTTCTTCGGGCTCACCGGGGCCCGCAGCGCGCTGCCGGATCTCCGCGACCTCGCCGAGGGCCTGCGCGTCGAACTCGAACTGCTTGCCGGGCCGCCGCGCGCACCCGGCATCAAACGCGCGCCGCGCGCGCGCGCCCGCAAGAGGTCCAGGGCACCGGGATGAGCGCGCTGCCTCGCTCGCTGCTCACGATGCTCGAGGCCCGCGCGGGCCTCGAGATGGCCGAGACGCTCGCCTGCCTGCCGTGGCTGTCGCGCGCACCAAAGGGCGACGGGCATCCGGTACTGCTGCTGCCGGGCTTCGGGGCGGGCGATGTGTCGCTTGAGCCGCTGCGGGCGTTCCTCAGGTCCCGCCACTACCACGTCGAGACCTGGGGCCTCGGGCGCAACGTCGGCTTCAACCGCAAGTTCGCGAATGTGATCGAGCAGAAGGTGCGGTTCCTGCACCATCGCCACCGCCGCAAGGTGAGCCTCGTGGGCTGGAGCCTCGGTGGCGTGTTCGCCTTCTACGTCGCACACGTCGCCCCGGAGTGCGTGCGCTCGGCGATCTCCCTCGGCAGCCCGCTGCGCCTCGACCCCGACGCGCACCCTCCGGCCGGCGTGAAGGCCATGTACCGCGTGCTGTCCCAGCCCATGGGCACTGTGGCGCACCAGGCACGCTCGCGCTCGCGGGCGATGCGCGCGCCGCCGCCGGTGCCCTCGACCTGCATCTTCTCCGAGCACGACGGTTTCGTGGCGCCAGCGCAGGCCACGCTCGAAGGCGACCCGGAGAACCACGAGAACGTCCGCGTCGCGAGCAGCCATATGGGACTCGGCTTCAACCGGCGCGTACTGTGGATCGTGGCCGACCGGCTCGCGCAGCCCGAGGACGGCTGGCAGCCGTACGCCGCGTAGGCTCACTGCGGAAGACCGGCACCGTGGCCACGAGCAGCTACACCCGTCGCGAGGAGGCCGTGAACTGCGCGACGCACCTCGTCGGGATCATCGCGAGCCTCGCGGCCATCGCCTGCCTCGTGGTCGTCGCCACGGCGAACGGTGCGGGGCCGTGGCGCACGGCGGGCGGAGTGATCTTCGGCGCAAGCGCCCTGCTGCTGTTCACGACCTCGGTCGTCTACCACGCCGCCACCTCGCCCCGGCTCAAGCCGAGGTTGCGGCTGCTCGATCATTCCGCCATCTACGTGCTGATCGCGGGCACGTACACGCCGTTCGCGCTCGGCGTGCTCAGTGGCACCTGGGGCTGGACGCTGTTCGGGCTGGTGTGGGGACTGGCGCTCGCGGGCATCGCGGCGAAGACCGTGCTCGGCTTCCGCTTCCCGCTCTCCTCGACGGTGCTCTACCTCGCCATGGGATGGATCGGCGTAGTCGCCGCGGAGCCGCTGATGGAAAACCTCAGCCGTCACGAACTGCTCTGGATCGTCGCCGGCGGCCTCGCCTACACCGCGGGGGTGCCGTTCTACCTCTGGAAGGGCCGCCGCTACACCCACGCGATCTGGCACCTGTTCGTGCTGGCGGGCGTGGCCTGCCATTTCGTCGCCGTGCTGAGCGTGATGGCGCCGCGCGCGGCCTGAAGCCCGCACGCTGCAACCGGTGTGGACTCGCGCGGCTGCTCGCCGGAGGACCCCCGCCGTCAGGCCGGCAGGCGCTGCGGCCCGCTGCGCAGCGTCCAGAACGCGAAGTGCCCGAGGCAGGTGGCCGCGAACACCGGCAGACACGCGAGCAGCACCGCGGGCAGGCCGGCGCCGAGCGGCGTCGCGCCGGGAGCGGGTCCCGCGATCAGCACCAGCACCGGCGTGAGCAGCAATGCGAGCAGCGTCGGATGACGAGCGGTCTGCCACGCGGCCGCGAGCAACAGCACGCCGACCATCGCGACGCGCAGCGCGGGCGCATCCACCGCATCTGCCAGCGTGACGAGCACCAGCGTGGCGCAGAGCACGGCGGCCACGCGCAGCATCGAGTGCCAGGCCGAGCGCGCCGCGACCGGTTCGCTCACGGCGACCACCGCCAGCGGCAGCCACCAAGGGTGCGCGAGCCGGCCGAACCTTGCGGCGAACCACGCCACCAGGACCAGCACCGCAAGCAGCAGCGCATAGCTCACGGCCGCCTGCGGCCGCACGGCGACTCCGGCGACGCTCGTCTTGCGCAGCACCGTGAGCACCAGCAGCAATCCGTAGGAGGCGCCCGCCAGCATCCACGCGCAGCGGTGCAGCACATCGGACGACCCCGCCGGCTCGACCGATCCGATCAGGGCCGCACCGAGCAGCGCCACCAGCCCGCGCTGCAGCCCGAGGGAGCCGGCAGCGCCGACCGCCGCCGCGATCGCGACGATCAGGGCGACCACGCCGTCGGTCGACTGCGCGGTCAGGGCGGCCGCCGCGTAGACGAACGGGAGCAGCAGCGCGAAGGGCGCGACCGGACGAGCGACGACGCCGAGCAGGACGGCGAGCACGCTCCCGATGCCGAGGTATTTCGCCGCTTCGCCGTAGCCGGTGAACCCGCCCGCCGCGACGGGTGCCAGCAGCAGCAGGGCCAGGCCGATGGAGTTCTTGTTCATTGTTCTGTCGTCTCCGGCCGGTGCGGCGTCGGATAACTTCCCCCGGTCTGCAGAACAGCTAGCAAGAACCGCGCCAATTCGGTGCGCGCTTTCGTTTTCAAGGACTTACGATCGATCGCGAGCCGGGGCTCTGGAAATTATGTAAAAGCCACCGACGATCCGGGCGGGGTGACGCCCGCGACGGCGGCCCCTATCCTGTGTCGGACCAGCCGCCCCCGCCCGACCACAGCCGCCGACCGCCCGATGGAGCCTTCCCCGACCTTTCGTCGCGCCCTGCTCGGCGCCGCTGGCGCGGCGCTGGCGCTGCTGTCCGCCTGCGGAAGCGATGGCGGGGGTGGTGGTGACGGGGGCCCCGGCGCCGGTGGCACCACTCCGACGGCCTGCAGCGAGAGCGCGCGCAAGCAGTTCACGCTCGACGTGGCGCGCGGCTGGTACCTGTTCCCGGAGCTGCTGCCGGCGACCGTCGATCTCGCGGACTTCGATGACGCAGTGCAGTTGCTCGACCACCTGACCGCGACTGCACGCGCGCAGGGCAAGGACCGCTACTTCAGCTACTTCACAACCCGAGCCGCGGACAACGCGGTCCTCGGCGAAGGGCAGTTCAACGGCTTCGGGTTCCGGCTGCGCACCGAGACGGGCAACCGCCCGTTCGTCACCGAGGTGTTCGAGTCGAGCCCGGCGGCCGAAGCCGGCCTGCGGCGCGGCGATGAGATCGTCGCGGTGGACGCGGGCAGCGGCTTCGTCCCGGTCGCCGAACTGCTCGCCGACGGCAGCAGCATCAGCGAGGAACTCGGCCCCGCGGACGTCGGCGTGCGCCGCGGGCTGCGCCTCACCAACGGCGGCGTGTCGCGCGAGGTCGCCATGACCAAGCGGACCGTGACCATCGACCCGGTCTCGGACCTCTACGGAGCGAAGGTGCTGCCGCGCGCCGGCACGACCGGCGTCGGCTACCTCAACCTGCGCAGCTTCACGAGCACGGCCGATCCGCAGCTGCGCGACGCGTTCGCGCAGTTCCGCGCGAGCGGCGTGGACGACTTCATCGTCGACCTGCGCTACAACGGCGGCGGCCTGGTGAGCACCTCCGAGCTGCTCGGCGACCTGCTGGGCGGCGCGCGTGCCGCAAGCGACGTGCAGCTGCGCGTCGAGCACAACCCGGGCCGCGCCGCCGAGAACCGCACGCGCCGCTTCCTGCCCGCGGCACAGTCGGTGCGGCCGGTGCGCATCGCCTTCCTCACCACCGGTGCCACGGCGTCGGCGAGCGAGATCACTGTCAACTCGATGTCCCCCTGGGTGGAGGTCGCGATCGTCGGCGAGGACACGCTCGGCAAGCCCGTCGGTCAGCTCGCCTTCGATCTCGGCGGCGGCTGCGACGACCGGCTGCGGCTGGTCTCCTTCCGGACGGTCAACGCCCAGGGCCAGGGCGATTACTACGAAGGCCTCGCCGGGATCCTGCACTTCGCCTGTGCCGCAAGCGACACGCTGGATCGGCCGCTCGGCGACCCGACCGAGGGCCTGACCGCAGCGGCACTCCACTGGCTCGGCACCGGCGCCTGCGAAACGGTGCTCACTGCGGCGCCCGCCGCGCGGCAGAAGCCCGCCGGCGGCGTGCCGTCGCAAGGGCGGCCGCCTGTCTCGGCCGCCGAAGCATGGCTGCCCGGGGTCGTGTGAGGCTCACGACCAGGAGGCGGTGACCGCGCCTTCCTCAATGCCGCCCGATGCCTGAAGACCGGCTGCCGGCCGCCGTCGCTGGGGGCCGCGGCACTAGAATCTCCGCAACACTCGTCACGAAGACATCGCATGGACCTTCCGCAGCAGGACCTCAAGACGATCCTCAGGTTCACCGCGCCGTTCCGCGTCGAGCGCGGCGAGGGCTTCAAACTCGCGGAGTTCGATCCGGGCGACACGCTGCACCTCAATTCGGAGGACAAGCCGCGGGCGCAGGACGGCCTGAGGAAAGGGGTGCAGTACCTCGCCGCCCTGCAGGACAGGCTCTATGCGCAGGACCGCTGGTCGGTGCTGCTGGTCTTCCAGGCGATGGACGCGGCTGGCAAGGACAGTGCCATCAAGCACGTGCTCTCGGGCGTGAATCCGCAGGGCTGCCACGTCACCTCGTTCAAGGCGCCGTCCGCTGAGGAACTCGACCACGACTACCTGTGGCGCTCCGCAAGGGCGTTGCCGGAGCGCGGCCGCATCGGCATCTTCAACCGCTCCTACTACGAGGAGGTGCTGGTGGTCCGCGTCCACGAGCCGCTGCTCGCGGCCCAGAAACTGCCGCCTGCGCTCGTGACGAAGAAGATCTGGAAGCACCGATTCGAGGACATCCGCAGCTTCGAGCGCTACCTCGCACGCAACGGGACGCTGATCATCAAGTTCTTCCTCAACCTCTCGAAGGGCGAGCAGAAGAAGCGCTTCCTCGAGCGACTCGATGACCCCGACAAGAACTGGAAGTTCGAGCTCGGCGACGTGCGCGAGCGCGCGCACTGGGATGCGTACCAGGACGCCTACCAGGACATGATCCGCAACACCGCCGCGGCACACGCGCCGTGGTACGTGGTGCCGGCCGACAACAAGTGGTTCACGCGGGTGGTGGTGGCCGCCGCGATCATCGACGGCCTGCACTCGCTCGATCTCGCCTACCCGCGCGTGGACCACGCCAAGCGCGCCGAACTTGCCGCGGCACGTGCCGCGCTCACTGCCGAAGGGAAAGCAGCGCGAGCGCCTCGACGTGGTGGGTGAGCGGGAAGAAGTCGTAGGGACGGATGGCCGAGACCCGGTAGCCGGCAACCTCGAGGAGTGCGAGGTCGCGCGCCAGCGTCCCGGCGCTGCATGAGAGGTACGCGATGCGCGCCGGCCGCAGTTCCCCGGCAATCGCGCCGCTCACGGCAGGCTCGAGACCCGAGCGCGGCGGATTGACGTAGGCGACCCGTTCGCCGACCTGGGCACCCCACCAGCCGCGGACCTGTGGCAGCCGGTCCACGCAGGTGCCGCGCAGCACCGTCGCCGCCGGTGCGTTCAGGCCCGCCAGTTCGACCGCCTCCCCGGACAGTTCGACGCCGAGGGCCGCGGCGCCCGCGGCAGTCCACGCCCGCAGGCTCGCACCGAGGCCGCAATAGAGGTCGAGTACGCCCGTCCCGGGCCCGGGACGGAGGTGGGCGTGCGCCGCGGCGAGCGAATCGTCATGCAGCTGCGGCAGCGCCTGCACGAAGGCCGTCGGGCCGTGGAGGAGTCCCCGCGCGTCGCGCGAGCGCGGCTCGCCCCAAAGAAGCTGCCAACCGTGCCTGGCAAACAGTCGCCGGCCCGCCGCCGGGTGCAGGTGCAGCCAGCAGCCCTCGAGTCCGGTACGCGGCAACCCCTCGAGCAGCCCCGCCAGTCCGTCGAGCGCCGCGCGGTGGGCCTTGACGATCAGCGTCGCCTGCGCACCGCAGACGTGCAGGTACGCGAGCGGCAGTGATTGCGGCGACGGCAGTCGCTCCACCAGCAGCCGTACCAGCGCACGCACGCGTGCCGTGTGGACGGGGCAGTCATGGATCGCGATCAGTTCGTCGCGCCGTACGAGCCCGAAGCGCCAGCCGGTCGCCACGCATCCGCGCACCGTGAGCGTCACGCGATCGCGGTAGCCGAGCCGCCGCGCGGCCGGCGGCGACTCGATCGGCGCGATACGGTCGGCCCACGGCGCCAGCACGCGGCCAAGGTAGGCCTGCTTCTGCGCGAGGCTCGCCGCGACGTCGAGCCTGCGGTGACGACAGCCGTGGCAGGTGGGCTCGCAGCCCGGCGGCAGGGAATCGGGTAGGCTCACGGGCCCATGGTGAGACCTCGCGGGGAATGCCTCAATGGCCGCGGATGCCGCAGCGCGCCTGCCTGAATTCGACGACGTGCGCGCCGCGGCCGCGCGGCTCGCGGGCCACGCCCGCCGCACGCCACTGCTCGGCGGCACGCCGCTCGACGAACGCACCGGCGGCCGCATCCTGCTCAAGCTCGAGACGCTGCAGCACACCGGCTCGTTCAAGTTCCGCGGTGCCTACAACCGCCTCTCGCAACTCGACGCCGGGCAGCGCTCGGCCGGCGTGGTGGCCTTCTCCTCGGGCAACCACGCGCAGGGCGTGGCGTCCGCGGCGCGCCTGCTCGGCATCCCGGCCACGATCGTGATGCCCTCGGACGCGCCGCGCGTGAAGCTCGCCAACACGCTCGCGCTCGGGGCCCGGGTGGTCGAGTACGACCGGCTGCGCGAGAGCCGCGAGGCGATCGCAGCGCGACTGGCCGCGGAGCGCGGCGCGGTGCTGGTGCCGTCCTTCGACGACCCGGACATCATCGCTGGTCAGGGCACGGTCGGGCTCGAGATCGCCGAGCAGGCAGCCGCAGGCGGCCTCGCGCTCGACGACGTGGTGGTCTGCGCCAGCGGCGGGGGTCTGGTGGCCGGCAGCGCGCTGGCGATCCGCGCGCTGTCCCCAGCCACGCGCATCTGGACGGCGGAGCCCGAGGGCCACGACGACCACCGCCGCTCGCTCGCCTCCGGTCGACGCGAATCGAATGCGCCCGGCACGCGCTCGTTCTGCGACGCGCTGCTGGCGCCCGAACCGGGCCTGCTCACCTTCGAGATCAACCGCCGTCTGCTCTCCGGCGGACTCGCCGTCGGCGACCACGAGGTGCGCGCGGCGATCGCGTACTGCGCCCGCACGCTCAAGCTGGTCGTGGAGCCGGGCGGCGCGGTGGCGCTCGCCGCGGTGCTGGCCGGCCGGATCGAGACGCGCGGCCGGACGATCGCGGTGGTGCTCTCGGGTGGCAACGTGGACGACGCGCTGCTCGTGGAAATCCTCCGACAGCCGTCGGGCGAATAGTCGGACTCGTCCCACCCGGAGACTCTGCGATGTCCGACTTCCGACTGTGGCTCACGGCGCTGCCGGTGCTGCTCGCCGCCGCCGCGATCACCTGGGCGATCAGCGTGCCGAAGCGCAACGTGACCATCGTGGACACGCTCTGGCCGCTGCTGTTCGTGATCGCCGCGGCCGTCTACGCGGTCGCGAGTCCCGCCGCGGGCGCGCGCTCGACGCTGATCCTCGCGCTCGTCGCGCTGTGGGGCGCGCGTCTCGCACTGCACCTGGGCTGGCGCAACCGCGGCCACGAGGAGGACCGGCGCTATCGCGACATCCGCCGCCGCAACGAGCCCAATTTCACGCTGAAGAGCCTCTACCTGATCTTCGGCTTCCAGGCGCTGCTCGCGTGGGTGATCTCGCTGCCGCTCGCGGGAGCCATCGCGGCCGAGGCGCCGCTCGGTCCACTCGACGCGCTCGGCGTCGCGCTGTGGGCCGTCGGCATGGTGTTCGAGGCGGGCGGCGACTGGCAGCTCGCGCGCTTCAAGGCCGACCCCGCCAACGCAGGCCGCGTCATGGACGGCGGCCTCTGGCGGTTCACGCGCCATCCGAACTACTTCGGCGACTTCTGCGTCTGGTGGGGGTTCTTCCTGATCGCGCTGTCGGCGGGCGCGTGGTGGAGCCTCGCGGGCCCGCTGCTGATGTCGCTGCTGCTGCTGCGCGTCTCGGGTGTGACGCTGCTCGAGAAGGACATCGGCGAGCGCCGTCCCGCCTACGCCGACTACGTGCGCCGGACCAACGCGTTCTTCCCGGGGCCGCCACGCGGGCGCTGAGCGCGCGCCGTGGGGGCGGTCCGACTGCAGGGCGTGCGGCACCCCGTCCCGCCGCCTGGGCGAAGACTCACTTCACGGCGCGCAGTCGCGCCAGCGCCTCGCGGATCCTGATCTCCAGACCCCGCTCGACGGGCTCGTAGTAGCGCGCCGGCTCCATGCCGTCGGGAAAATAGTTCTCGCCGGCCGCGTAGGCCTGCGGCTCGTCGTGGGCGTAGCGGTAACCGGCGCCGTAGCCGAGGTCCTTCATCAGCGCGGTGGGCGCGTTGCGCAGCCGCAGCGGCACCTCGAGCGTACCGAGGCGCTGCGCATCCGCCATGGCCGCGCCGAACGCCACGTACACCGCGTTGCTCTTCGCGGCGCAGGCCATGAACACCACCGCCTGCGCGATCGCGAGTTCGCCCTCGGGGCTGCCGAGCCGCTCGTAGACCTCGCAGGCCTCCAGCGCCAGCGAGAGTGCGCGCGGGTCGGCGTTGCCGATGTCCTCCGAGGCCATGCGCAGCACGCGTCGCGCGACGTAGCGGGGATCGCAGCCGCCGTCGAGCATGCGGCACAGCCAGTAGAGCGCGGCGTCGGGGTCGGAGCCGCGCACCGCCTTGTGCAGCGCCGAGATCTGGTCGTAGAACTGCTCGCCTTTCTTGTCGAAGCGACGGTAGCCGCCGGCCGAGACCTCGGTCGCGATCGTCTCGGTGATGGTGCCCTCGCCGGCGCGCGCGAGGTCGAGCGCGACCTCGAGCAGGTTGAGTGCGCGACGCGCGTCGCCGTCGGCCGCGCGCGCCAGCGTCTCGAGCGCCTCGGGCTGCGGCGCGATCGCGCCGCCTGCCGACTCGCGGGCCACGGCGCGCCCGAGCACCTCACGGACGTCCTCGAGGGTGAGCGGACGCAGCACGTACACGCGTGCGCGCGACAGCAGCGCCGAATTGATCTCGAACGACGGGTTCTCGGTGGTCGCACCGATGAAGCACAGCGTGCCGTCCTCGACGTAGGGAAGGAAGGCGTCCTGCTGCGACTTGTTGAAGCGGTGCACTTCGTCGAGGAACAGCACCGTGCGCCGTCCGTGCTCGCGTCGCAGCGTCTGCGCCTGCTCCACGGCCGCACGCACGTCCTTGACGCCAGCCATCACGGCGGAAAGCGCCACGAACTGCGCGTCGCAGGTGCCGGCCACCAGCCGCGCCAGCGTCGTCTTGCCCGTGCCGGGCGGCCCCCACAGCAGCATCGAGTGCAGGCTGCGCCCCTCGAGCAGCCGTCGCAGCGGCTTGCCGGCAGCGAGCAGGTGCTGCTGGCCCACGAACTCCTCGAGCGTCGCCGGGCGCATGCGGTCGGCCAGTGGGCGCCAGCCCTCCCCGCCCGTCGTACGCGAGAGATCGTCCGCCGGGCCTTGCTCCGATGGTTTCATCGGCGCACCAGCCATGCCTCCACCCTGAGCCCCCAGCCGCCCGCGCACCCGAGCCCGAGCGCGAGGCCGACGCCGATGCCGGCGAGGTTGGCGAGCATGTCCAGCGGATCGCCCTCGCGGCCGAGACCCATCAGTTGCTGCAGCACCTCGATCGCGAGGCCGAGCAGTGCCAGCCCGATCGCGATCAGTCCGTAGCGCGGGCGCGGGTAGAGCCCCGCGAACCAGCTGGCGAGTACCGCGTAGGCGACGAAATGGCCGACCTTGTCGAGGTTGCCGCCGTGGGGCCCGAGGACGGGTCCCACCGGCACGAGGCACGCGATCAGCACTGCGACGAGCAGCGCCGCGCTCGCCGCGCGCCAGGCCCCCGGATGCGCGAGCGGCAGCACGTCTCGTTCAGGGCGCGGCGCGCCCGATCACGTCGGCGCCGGGCGGCGGCTCGAAGCGGAACAAGGCGGGGTCGAGCGGCGGGTTGCGACGTACGCCGGCGAACTCGATCACCGTCAGCTGGCCGAGTTTGTCGCGCAGTTCCATCGCGGCGAGTTCCCCGCGTGCATCGAGTGCCAGGCTGACCGAATCGAAGTCCGAGGCGGTGTCGCGGGGCCGCAGGCGGTACCAGGTCCACTCGCCCGCACGCTCCACCTTGACCGACTCGAAGGCGTCGCCCACGCGGCCGGAGCCCGACAGCAGCATCGCGGGCGTCGAACCGAGGCCGGCCTCGAGCTCGCGCACCGTCACCTGCTCGAGGTCGCTATCGTAGAGCCACAGTCGCTCGCCGTCGGCCACGATGGTTTGCGCGTAGGGCTGGCGGTAGTCCCAGCGGAAGCGATTCGGCCGCGACAGCGCGAGCGTGCCCGAGGCGCGCTCGGCGATCTGCCCGTCGCGGCCACGCACCACCTGGGAGAAATCGGCGGAGAGGGTCCGGAAGGAACCGAGGTACGCCTCCACGCGGGCGACGGCGTCGGCCGTGCCTTGTGCGAACGCAGGCCGCGGGCCGAGCCAGGCCGCCAGACAGAGCATCCCAACGGCAAGGAAACCTGCCGCATCACGAGCCGCGCGAGCGGCGACCAGGCGTCTCCCGTCCGCCACGGTTCAATCCGCCTCGGGCGGCGGCGGCGCGATCACCTCGCGACTGCCGTTCGACTGCAGCGGACCGACGAGGCCCGCCGCCTCCATCGCCTCGATCATGCGTGCGGCGCGGTTGTAGCCGATCTTGAGGCGTCGCTGCACGCCCGAGATCGACGCCTTGCGACTCTCCGTGACGATGCGCACCGCCTCGTCGTAGAGCGGGTCCTGCTCCGGGTCGCCGCTACCGTCCTCGCCGCCCGCAGCTTCCCCGGGCAGGCCCGGAATCGGCGCCGACGGCCCGTCGAGCACTTCGTCGAGGTACACGGGCGGGCTCATGACCTTGAGCTTGGCGACCACGCGGTGCACTTCCTGGTCCGACGACGAACGCGCCGTGCACGCGCACCGGCAGCGAGGTACCGGGCTGCAGGAACAGCATGTCGCCGTGCCCGAGCAGCGCCTCCGCGCCGCTCTGGTCGAGGATCGTGCGCGAATCGACCTTGGCCGAGACCTGGAAGGCGATGCGGGTGGGGATGTTGGCCTTGATGAGGCCGGTGATCACGTCCACCGACGGCCGCTGGGTGGCGAGGATCAGGTGGATGCCCGAGGCGCGCGCCTTCTGCGCGAGCCGCGCGATCAGCTCCTCGACCTTCTTGCCGACGATCATCATCAGGTCGGCGAGTTCGTCGACGATCACGACGATGTACGGCAGCGGCTCGAGCGGCGGGATCGACGAGGGGTCGGCGTCCGGCAGCAGCTGCTTCATCTCCTGCGGATCGCGCAGCGGCTTGCCCTCCTCGACCGCGTCCCTGACCTTGCGGTTGTAGCCCGCGAGGTTGCGCACGCCCGCGAAGGCCATCAGGCGGTAGCGGCGCTCCATCTCCGCCACGCACCAGCGCAGCGCGTTGGCCGCCTGCTTCATGTCGGTGACGACCGGCGCGAGCAGGTGCGGGATGCCCTCGTACACCGAGAGTTCCAGCATCTTCGGGTCGATCATGATCAGTCGCACGTGCTCGGCCGAGGACTTGTAGAGCAGCGACAGCACCATGGCGTTGACGGCCGTGGACTTGCCGGAGCCGGTCGTGCCGCCCACCAGCAGGTGCGGCATGCGCGCGAGGTCGGCCACCACGGGATTGCCGCCGATGTCCTTGCCGAGCACCAGCGCGAGCGGCGAGGCCATCTCGTCGTAGGCCTTCGACTTGACGATCTCGCCGAGGGTGACGATCTCGCGGACCTCGTTCGGGATCTCGAGGCCCATGGTGGACTTGCCGGGGATGATCTCGACGACGCGCACGCTGACGGCCGAGAGCGCCCGTGCGAGGTCCTTCGCGAGATGGGAGATCTGCGCCACCTTGACGCCCGGCGCGGGGCGCAGTTCGAAGCGCGTGATCACCGGCCCGGGGTGCACCTCGACCACCTCGGCCTCGACGCCGAAGTCGCGCAGCTTGATCTCGACGAGCCGCGACATCGCCTCGAGTGCCTCGGCGGAGTAGCCGCCCGCGCGCGGCGGCGCGTCGTCGAGCAGCGACAGCTCGGGGAGTTCCGTCGAGCCCGGCCGCTCGAACAGCGCCACCTGCTTTTCCTTCTCGACGCGCTCGCTCTTCTCGACCTTGGGCGCCTGCGCCTCGATCTTCGGCGGCTTGCGTTCGGCGGCCTTCTTCTGCTCCTCGCGCACGACTTCCTGCCGCGCCTGCTTCACCTCGCGGCCGGCCTTGACGTCCCGCGCCGTGCTCATGCGTTCGCGCAGCCAGTGGAGGCCGGCGAGCACGCCCTGACCGATCCGGTCCATCACCGCCAGCCAGGAGACGCCCGTGAACAGCGACACCGAGGCGAGCCACACGGCGAGCAGCAGCAGGGTGGCGCCGAGCAGGCTCATGACCGACGCGAGACCGTCGCCCACGAGGGCGCCGAGCACGCCGCCCGCGCTGCTCGGCAGGGCACCCGCGGCGTAGTGCAGCGTGGCGAGCCCGCAGCTGGTGGCGAGCGCCAGCGCGAAGCCGATGCCGCGCAGCCCGAGCGAGCGGCGACTGGCGGCCTCGCGCTCGGCCCGCTCGCGGTACAGGGTCCAGCCCGCCAGCCCGAGCATCACCGGGAACAGGAAGGCAGGGGCTCCGAACAGCACGAAGAACAGGTCGGAGAGCCAGGCGCCGAAGGGCCCGATCAGGTTGGCGACCGGGCCCTGCTCCCCCGTGGAGGAGAACGCCGGGTCGTTCGGGTCGTAACTCGCGAGCGCCGCGAACAGGATCAGCGCGAGCGCCCCGAAGATCCACAGCGCGCCCTCGCGCAGACCGCGCGCGATCAGCGTCGCGTCCGCAGGTGGCTCCCGCTTCGTTTCTGTCCTAGCCAAGTCGTTTCACCTGATGGTTCAGGAGCTTCGAGCAAGCGGATGAATTCTATGTGATTGGGCGTCGCGCCGCGGGGCTGCCGCGAGTGCCCCGCCGCCGGCCGGCACCGACGGGTGTCCCGGCGCTTTGCCGCATGGCGCGTTGTTGCTTACCATGCCGCGCCCCATCCGGACGCGATGCGCTTTGGCGCGAGGCAGTATACATGAGCACCCCCCGTCACTCGCGGCTGATCATCCTGGGCTCCGGGCCCGCCGGTTACGCGGCCGCGGTCTACGCGGCCCGCGCCAACCGCAAGCCGCTGCTGATTACGGGCATGGAACAGGGCGGCCAGCTCATGACCACGACCGAGGTCGACAACTGGCCGGGCGACCCGCACGGCCTCACGGGTCCCGGCCTCATGGAGCGTATGCGCGAGCACGCCGAGCGTTTCGACACCGAGATCCTGATGGACCACGTCAACGAGGTGGATTTCTCGCGTCGGCCGCTGCTGCTGAAAGGCGATCGCGGCGAGTACACCTGCGAGGCGCTCATCATCGCTACAGGGGCGAGCGCCCGTTACCTCGGGCTCGAGTCGGAGCAGGCGTTCCGCGGCCGCGGCGTGTCTGCCTGCGCGACCTGCGACGGCTTCTTCTTCCGCGGCCAGCGCGTCGCAGTGATCGGTGGCGGCAATACCGCGGTCGAGGAGGCGCTCTATCTCTCGAACATCGCCTCGCACGTGACGCTCGTGCACCGCCGCGACAAGCTCCGCGCCGAGAAGATCCTGCAGGATCGCCTCTTCGAACGTCAGCGTGCCGGAGTCCTGGAGATCGTCTGGAACCACGCCGTGCAGGACGTGCTCGGCGACGACTCCGGCGTCACCGGGGTGCGCATCGCGGCGACCGACGGCGGCGCGACGCGCGACGTCGCGGTGGCCGGAGTGTTCATCGCGGTCGGACACACGCCGAATACGCAGATCTTCGAGGGCCAGCTCGACATGAAGGGCGGCTACATCGTGGTGCGCACCGGCCTCGAGGGCGGCGCGACCGCCACGAGCGTGCCGGGCGTGTTCGCTGCGGGCGACGTCGCGGACCACGTCTACCGGCAGGCGGTCACCTCGGCTGGCACTGGCTGCATGGCGGCACTGGACGCCGACAAGTACCTTGAGCGGCTCGACGACGCCGCCGGGCACTGAGGCTGGCAGCGCGCCAGCGCCGTGTCCCCGGGACGCGCGGAGATTGTCGAGCGGCTCGCGGACATTCCCGCCGCCGAGTGGGATGCGCTCGATGCCTCGGGCAACCCGTTTCTGACCCACGCGTTCCTCGATGCGCTCGAGACCCACGGCTGCGTGGGCGGCGACTCGGGGTGGACGCCGAGTCACCTCGTGCTGCGCGATGGGGCCGGAAACCTTGCCGGCGCGGTGCCGCGCTACGGGAAGGTGCACTCCTGGGGCGAGTTCGTGTTCGACTGGAGCTGGGCGCAGTCCTACGCGCGGGCCGGCCTCGCCTATTACCCGAAGCAGCTCGCGGCCGTTCCGTTCACGCCGGTGACGGGTCCGCGCCTGCTGGTGCGCCCGGGGCCGGACGCCGCCGGAACGCGTCGCGCGCTGGCGGCGCTGCTGCGTGAGTCTGCCGCGCGCGACGGCGTCTCCGGCACGCACGTGAACTTCACGGACCCGCCGGACCAGGCGGCGCTCGAGGCCGAGGGATTCCTGCGCCGGCACGACTGCCGCTTCCTGTGGATCAACCGCGGCTACCGCGACTTCGAGGATTTCCTCGACGCGTTCCGCTCCGACAAGCGCAAGAAGCTCAGGCGCGAGCGGCGCCGTGTCGCCGAAGCCGGCATCACGCTGCGCAGTCTCCCGGGCGAGGACATCGACGACGCACTCTGGGGGACCATCTTCGGCTTCTCCGAGCGCACCTTCCTGCGCCACGGCAACGCCCACTACCTGGCGCCAGAGTTCCTCGCCGGGGTGGCGCGCCGGCGGCCGGGCACGGTGGTCGTGAAGCTCGCGGAACGCAACGGCACGCCCGTCGCGGGGGCGGTCTTCTTCCAGGGCGGCGGAACGCTCTACGGCCGCTACTGGGGCGCGGCCGGCCACGAGGACTGCCTGCACTTCGAGGTCTGCTACTACCAGGGCATCGAGCACTGCATCGAGCACGGGCTCGACGCGTTCGATCCCGGCACGCAGGGCGAGCACAAGCTGGCGCGGGGTTTCGCGCCGACGCTGACTGCGTCGGCACACTGGCTGGCGCACGAGGGATTCCGGGCGGCGGTGGCGCGTTACCTCGAGCGCGAGCGCGCGGCGGTCGAAGAGTACGCGGCCGCGGCGGCGGCCCACCTGCCCTTCCAGAGGAGCCCGGCGCCATGATCCCGTGGCTGAAATCCGGCGATCCGCCTGACGCGTTCCCGCCGGTCGAGACGGCGCTGACGGACCCCGACGGACTGCTGTGCGCCGGCGGCGATCTCTCGCCCGCGCGGCTGCTCGCAGCCTACCGGCGCGGGATCTTCCCGTGGTTCTCCGAGGGTCAGCCGATCCTCTGGTGGTCGCCGGACCCGCGCACCGTGCTCCACCCCGAGGAGTTGCGGGTCTCGCGCAGCCTCGCGAAGTCGCTGCGCAACCGAGGCTACGCGACCAGCGTGAACCGCGCGTTCGATGCGGTGCTCGAGCGCTGCGCCGACCCCGCGCTGCGCCCGGAGGGCACCTGGATCACGGCGCAGATGCAGGACGCCTACCGGCGGCTGCACCGGCTCGGCTACGCGCACTCGGTGGAGACCTGGGACGGCGACCGGCTGGTCGGCGGGCTGTATGGCGTGGCGCTGGGTCGGGTGTTTTTCGGCGAGTCCATGTTCAGCACCGGCCGCGACGCCTCCAAGGTCGCACTCTGCGCCCTGGCCACGTCGTTGCGCGAACGCGACTACCGGCTCATCGACTGCCAGCTCGCGAGCGGGCACCTCGCGAGCCTCGGCGCCCGCAGCCTGCCGCGGGACGCCTTCCAGCGCGAGCTCGCGGCCGCCATCGCGGACCCGCTGGTTGCCGGATTCCTCGTGGCGGGAAGCGTCAATTGCATTGCCAAAGCCCATTGTGCAGAATCCGCGCGGCCCGCGGGGCTGCTGAGAGGTTGCATGGCGAAGGAAGACGCAATCCAGATGGAAGGGCGGGTCGTCGATGCCCTGCCGAACACAACCTTCCGGGTCCAGTTGCAGAACGGCCACATCGTGACGGCCCACATCTCGGGCAAGATGCGCAAGAACTACATCCGCATCCTGAGGGGCGACAGCGTCACCGTCGAAATGACGCCCTACGACCTCACCAAGGGCCGGATCGTCTACCGCGGCCGCTGAGGCCCGGCGGGTGCCCGCCCGGCGCGCAGCCCCTCACTCCAGCAGCGCCGGCTCCTCCGACGAGCGCGTCTCGATCTTGAGCTGACCGTCGCCCCCGACGCTGACGAACGCGTGCCCGCCCTTCTCGAGCTGGCCGAACAGCAACTCCTCGGCGAGCGGGCGCTTGATGTGCTCCTGGATGACGCGCGCCATCGGCCGGGCGCCCATCTTCGGGTCGTAGCCGCGCCGGGCGATCCACGCGCGGGCGTCGTCCTCGATGTGCAGCGCCACGCCTTTCTGCTCGAGCTGCGCTTCCACCTCGACGAGCAGCTTGTCCACCACGCGCTGGATGGTGCGCTCGTCGAGCGGCTCGAACTGCACGATCGCGTCGAGGCGGTTGCGGAACTCCGGAGCGAACAGCCGCCGGATCGCCTCCATTCCGTCGGGCGCGTGGTCCGCCGCGACGAAACCGATCGAAGCACGGCCCATCTCGGACGCGCCGGCGTTGGTCGTCATCACGATCGCGACGTGGCGGAAATCCGCCTTGCGGCCGTTGTTGTCGGTGAGCGTCCCGTGGTCCATCACCTGCAGCAGCAGATTGAAGACGTCCGGGTGTGCCTTTTCGATCTCGTCGAGCAGCAGCACGCAGTGCGGGTTCTTGGTGATCGCCTCGGTGAGGAGTCCGCCCTGGTCGAAGCCCACGTAGCCCGGGGGCGCGCCGATCAGGCGCGACACGGTGTGCCGCTCCATGTACTCCGACATGTCGAAGCGCACCAGCTCCACCCCGAGCGCGGAGGCGAGCTGGCGGGTCACCTCGGTCTTGCCGACGCCGGTGGGACCTGCGAACAGGAACGACCCGACCGGCTTGCGCTGGTCGCCGAGGCCCGAGCGCGACATCTTGATCGCGGCCGACAGCGTCTCGATCGCCCGGTCCTGCCCGTAGATCACGAGCTTGAGGTTGCGCTCGAGGTTGCGCAGCACGTCGCGGTCGCTCGAGGAGACCGTCTTCGGCGGGATGCGCGCCATGCGCGCCACGACCTCCTCGATCTGCGACACGGTCACGATTGGTTCGCGCTCCGAGGCCGACCTGACGCGCTGGCGCGCGCCCGCCTCGTCGATCACGTCGATCGCCTTGTCGGGCAGGTGGCGATCGTTGATGTGGCGGGCCGACAGCTCCGCCGCCGCGGCCAGTGCGTCGTCGGCGTAGCGGATGCCGTGGTGCTCCTCGAATTTCGGACGCAGGCCGCGCAGGATCTCGACGGTCTCGGGGACGGTCGGTTCCACCACGTCGATCTTCTGGAAGCGCCGCGTGAGCGCGTGATCCTTCTCGAAGATGCCGCGGAACTCCTGGTAGGTCGTCGAGCCGATGCAGCGCAGCTCGCCATTGGCCAGCGCGGGCTTGATGAGGTTCGAGGCGTCCATCACGCCGCCCGAGGCCGCCCCGGCCCCGATCACCGTGTGGATCTCGTCGATGAACAGGATCGAGCCGGGGAGCTTCTTGAGCTCCGCCAGCACGGCTTTGAGACGCTTCTCGAAGTCGCCGCGGTACTTGGTACCGGCGATCAACGAACCCAGGTCGAGGGAATAGACGGTGCTGCCGGCGAGCACCTCGGGCACCTTGTTCTCGACGATCAGGCGCGCCAGTCCCTCGACCAGCGCGGTCTTGCCGACGCCCGCCTCCCCGACGTACAGAGGATTGTTCTTGCGGCGCCGGCAGAGGATCTCGATGGTGCGCTCGATCTCGAGCGTGCGGCCGATCAGCGGGTCGATGCGCCCCTCGGCGGCGAGGCGATTGAGGTTGTTAGCGTACTTCTCGAGGGCCGAACTGCCCTCGGCCTCGCGTTCGCCCTCCGCCTGCGACGGCTCGTCGTTGCGCGACTCGCGCTCGTCGCCGGGCTTCGCGAGCCCGTGGGAGATGTAGTTCACGACGTCGAGCCGGGAGACGTCCTGCAGCGTGAGCAGGTAGGCCGCGTGGGAGTGCTTCTCGCTGAAGATCGCCACCAGCACGTTCGCGACCGACACTTCCTTCTTGCCGCTCGACTGGACGTGGAATACCGCCCGCTGCAGCACGCGCTGGAAGCCCAGGGTGGGCTGCACCTCGCGGTCGTCGTCCTGCTTGAGGCGCGGGGTGGTCTGGTCGATGAACTCGGCGAGTTCCTTGCGCAGCCGAGCGGCGTCCGCCCCGCAGGCGCGCAGGATCTCGCGCACCCGCGTGGTGTCGATGATCGCCAGCAGCAGGTGCTCGACCGTCATGAATTCGTGACGGGCCTCGCGCGCGCCCTGGAAAGCTTCGTTCAGGCAGATCTCGAGTTCGCTGCTCAACACGGCTTCAGGCCTCTTCCATCGTGCAAAGGAGTGGGTGCTGGTTCTGCCGGGCGTAGGTCGTCACCTGTGCCACCTTGGTCTCGGCGATCTCGTAGGTATAGACCCCGCAGACGCCCTTGCCCCGGGTATGCACCTCGAGCATCACCCGGGTAGCGCCCGTCCGGTCCATGGCGAAGATGTGCTCCAGAACGTCCACCACGAACTCCATCGGGGTGAAGTCGTCGTTCAGGAGCACGACCTGATAGAGCGGCGGCCGCTTGGTGCGCGGCTGCGCTTCTTCCACCACGAGGTCGTGGCTCTGCTGGGTGCGTTCCTCGCTCATGTCCTGCCGTCGCTGTCGCCATCCCTATATAGGGCCACTCCCGGCCGGTGACAAGCGCCGAAACGGGATCCGTGCACGGTTTGCCCAATCCGATAGTTGCGCGATTGTCTTGAGGCTGGATCCCGCAAGTCCGTATCATGCGCGGGCTCTGGCCTGACTCCACGGGTGACCGGGTCTGCCCCCCTCGATGCAGCTTCAACAACGACTGAGGTCCATGGCCGGGACGGCCGCAGGGTTCGCGCCTTTCTCGCGGGCCAGGTCCGCGCCGCTCGTGATCTCGGCGGCCATGGTCCTGCTGCTCGCCTGGCAGGCCGTGACCCTCGTCTGGACCGTGCTCGAGGCTCGCCAGCCGGTCGCGCCGGGGAGCGGCGGGTCCGCACCACTTCCCGTCTCTCCGGCGACCGTCGCGGTGGACGTCGGTCGTCTCGTCAATGCCCACCTGTTCGGCCTCGCGGGTGCCACCGATCCTCAGGACACCGACCCGAGCGCGGTCGCGGCGACGCAGATGAACCTCGTACTGGCCGGCACCATCGCCAACGCCGACCCGCTCAGGGGGTTTGCGATCGTGGGCGACAGCGCCGCCACGGCACGCGTCTACGCGGTCGGCCGGACGATCGCCGGCGGCGCGAAGCTCCATTCCGTCTATCCGGACCGGGTGATCCTCGACCGTGGCGGCAAGCTCGAGGCGCTGCTGCTGCCGAAGAAGTTCGACGGGGGCGGCATGAGCCCGCCGCCGGCGCCGGTGGCCGCGGCGCCGGACCCGATGCTCGGCCAGCGTCTGCAGAACCTCGCGGCGCAGAACCCGGCCGCCATTACCGACATGATCCGCCCACAGCCCGTGTTCGCGAACGGTCAGCAGCGGGGCTACCGGGTGTACCCGGGGCGCAACCGCCAGCAGTTCTCGCGGCTCGGGCTGATGCCCGGCGACCTGGTGACGGCGATCAACGGCACGCCGCTCGACGATCCGGCCCGTGGCATGGAGATCCTGCAGTCCATGAACAGCGCGACCCAGGTCACGGTGACCGTCGAGCGCAACGGCCAGAGTACGCAGGTCAACATCAACAATGCCCTCGTCTCGGCCGAAGCGGCCGCAGCCGAGGCCGTGCCAGTGGCGATTCCGGTCACGGAGGTCCCCGAGGCCTCCGAGGACTCGGAGTCCACGGAGTGACGATGAATCATCTGAAGCACCGCCTCGCAACGAAGCTCGCCGCCGGCGCGGTCGCCGCGCTACTGGCGTTCGTCGTGCCCTCCGCGGCGCCGGCGCAGTCCCAGGGGTCGATCACCCCCAACTACAAGGACGCCGACCTCGGCCAGATCATCGAGGCGGTCAGCGCCGTCACGGGCAAGAACTTCATCGTCGACCCGCGCGTGCGCGCCCAGGTCACCATGCTCTCCTCCACGCCGATGTCGCCGGCGGCGTTCTACGAGGCCTTCCTGTCCATCCTGCAGGTGCACGGCTTCGTGGCCGTGCCCTCGGGCGACGTCGTGAAGATCGTCCCGGACGCGAACGCGCGCCAGCTGCCGGCGAACGACCTGCCCTCGCGCGTCAGCTCCACCTCCGACGAGATCGTGACGCAGGTCATCGCGGTCAAGAACGTGAGCGCGGCGCAGCTCGTGCCGATCCTGCGGCCGCTGATCCCGCAGTACGGCCATCTCGCGGCCTACCCGTCCTCGAACATGCTGATCATCTCCGACCGCGCCTCCAACGTGAACCGCATGGTGCGGATCATCCAGCGCATCGACCAGACGGGCGACGAGAACATCGACGTGATCCAGATGCAGCACGCCAGCGCCGCTGAGGTGGTGCGGATCGTCAACTCGCTGAACACGGCGGGCGGCGCCGAGGGCGGCGGCGCGCCGGCCGTGAAAATGGTTGCCGACGAGCGGACCAACAGCGTGCTGGTGAGCGGCGAGAGTTCGCAGCGCCTGCGCCTGAAGACGCTGATCACCCACCTCGACACGCCGCTCGAGGCCGGCGGCGACACCCAGGTCCGCTACCTGCGCTACGCCGATGCCGAGAAGATCTCCCAGAAGCTGCGCGAGCAGATCCAGGGCATCGCGGCGGCGGCGGCTCCCGGAGGCGCTCCCGGCGCCGCCGGCGCGCCCGCTGTGATGGTCAGCAGTGGCGGTGGCGGCGACAAGGGCGTGACGATCTGGGCGGAGCCGCAGACCAACGCGCTGGTGGTGACGGCACCGCCGAAGGTGATGCGCTCCGTGATGTCCATCGTGGATCGGCTCGACATCCGCCGCGCGCAGGTGCTGGTCGAGGCGATCCTCGTCGAGATGTCGCTCGAGAAGTCGATGGACCTCGGCATCAACTGGGTGGTCGGTGACCGCGACTCGGACGGCAACCTGCTGCCGGCCGGCGGTTTCGTCCAGCCGGTCAACGGCACGGGCATCGGCGAGATCCTGCAGGGCGTCCTCAATCCCGACAGCATCGCGGGCCTGCCGAGCGGCCTCACCATGGGCGTGGGCCAGATCGTCGAGGGCGGCTTCAGCTGGGCGGCGCTGATCCGGGCCATCGGCGGCGTGGGCAACACCAACATCATCGCCACCCCGTCGATCGTGACGCTCGACAACGAGGAGGCCGAAATCAAGATCGCGAAGGAAGTCCCCTTCGTCACCGGCCAGTACGTCACGAACTCGGGCGGGAACGGCCAGTTCGGCAATCCGTTCCAGACGGTGCAGCGCGAGGAAGTCGGCAACATCCTCAAGATCACCCCGCAGATCAACGAAGGTGACTCGGTGGTGCTCAAGATCTCCCAGGAGGCCTCGAACATCGCGGCGAGCGCCGAGCAGGTGAGTTCCACCGACCTCATCACCAACAAGCGCATCATCACGACCAAGGTGCTGGTCGAGGACGGCGGCATCATCGTGCTGGGCGGGCTGATCTCCGACGAGCTGCTCGAGCGGAAATCCCAGGTTCCGTTCCTCGGCTCGATCCCCATCCTGGGCGAGCTGTTCAAGACCCGCAGCGTCGACAAGGTCAAGACCAACCTGATGGTGTTCATCCGCCCGCGGATCCTGCGCGACGGCGTGGACGCGGCGATCGAGACCAACGCCAAGTACAACTACGTCCGCGACCAGCAGCTCAATCGCAACAAAGGCAAGGTGACTCTGATGCCCGGCGAGCATCAGCCCACGCTGCCCGCGCTCGAGTCGCTGGTCCCGCCGGCACTGCTCAACCCGGCGCAGCGGGCCGCGCCGCCTGGCACCTCGCCGGCCGAGCGTGCCACCACGTCGGAGAGCGGCGACATCGCTCCGCCGGCGACGGTCCCGCTGACGCCGACCACGCCATTCGGCACGACCCCGCTGCCGCCACCCCCGCCCGCCAGCCAGCCACCGCCGCCGTGAGCACCGTCACCACCGACGAAGCGATCATCGCGGCGGCCGGGCGAGTCGCCGAGCCGCCCCGTCCCCTGCCCTTCACGTTCGCGAAGCGCCACGGCGTGCTGGTCCGCGGGCTGACGGAGGAATCGGCGGACGTGGTGCTGCGCGCCGGCGCCTCGCCGCTCGCGCTTGCGGAAGTGCGCCGCCACCTGCGCCGCCCGCTCGCAGTCGAGCGCGTGGACGCGGAGCGCTTCGAGATGCTGCTGCGCCAGGCCTACGAGGGCGGCTCCAGCGCCGCGATGGACGCCATGGGCGGCCTCGAGGAGGACACGGACCTCGGCAGCCTCGCGCAGGAGATTCCCGAGCCCTCCGACCTGCTCGAGAGCGAGGACGAGGCGCCGGTGATCCGGCTGATCAACGCGCTGCTCACGCAGGCGGTCAAGGAGAACGCCTCCGACATCCACATCGAGCCGTTCGAGAACCGGCTGGTGATCCGCTTCCGGGTCGACGGCGTGCTGCGCGAGGTGCTGCAGACCAAGCGCGCCGTGGCGCCGCTGATCGTCTCGCGCATCAAGGTGATGTCGCGGCTCGACATCGCGGAGAAGCGCCTGCCGCAGGACGGCCGCATCTCGTTGCGCATCGCCGGGCGCGCGGTGGACGTGCGCGTCTCGACGATTCCCTCCGGGCACGGCGAGCGCGTCGTGCTGCGACTGCTCGACAAGCAGGCCGGGCGCCTGGAGCTCGGGTCGCTCGGCATGGACCCGGTCACGCAGCGGCACATCGACGAGCTGATCCACAAGCCCAACGGCATCCTGCTCGTCACTGGCCCGACCGGCTCGGGCAAGACCACGACGCTCTACGCGGCGCTCGACCGCATCAACGACCGCACGCGCAACATCATGACGGTCGAGGACCCGATCGAGTACTACATCGACGGCATCGGCCAGACGCAGGTCAACAGCCGCGTCGAGATGACGTTCGCGCGCGGCCTGCGCGCCATCCTGCGGCAGGACCCGGACGTCGTGATGGTCGGCGAGATCCGCGACCTCGAGACCGCGCAGATCGCCGTGCAGGCCTCCCTCACCGGCCACCTCGTGCTCTCGACGCTGCACACCAACACCGCAGCCGGCGCCGTCACGCGACTGCGCGACATGGGCATCGAGCCCTTCCTGCTCGCCTCGAGCCTGGTCGGCGTGCTGGCGCAGCGGCTGGTGCGGGTGTTGAACCCCGCCACCCGCGAGGCCTACACCGCCGGGGAGTACGAGCGGCGACTCCTCAACCTGCCGGACGATGCGCCCTCGCCGACGCTCTACCGGCCCGGCGCCCGCGACCCGTCCGGCGGCTACAAGGGCCGCACCGGGATCTACGAGCTGGTGCTGGTGGACGAGCACATGCGCGCGATGATCCACGACGGCGCCTCGGAGCTCGACCTCGAGCGGGCGGCCCGGACCCGCACGCCCGGCATCCGCGACGACGGCCGCGCCAGGGTACTCGCGGGCGTCACGACCATCGAGGAAGTCCTCAAGGTCACGCGCGAGGACTGACCGATGGGAGCCTTCGACTACGTCGCGGTCGACGCCGCCGGCCGCGAACGAAAGGGCGTGCTGGAGGGCGACACCGCCCGCCACGTGCGCCAGCTGCTGCGCGAGCAGGGACTGCTGCCGGTCGCGGTCAACGAGGTCGAGGAGAAGGAGCGCGCGGGCCCGCGCCGGCCGCTGCGCCTCGGCCTGCAGCGCGGCCTGAGCGCCGCCGACCTCGCGCTGGTGACGCGCCAGCTGGCCACGCTCGTGAAGTCGAGCCTGCCGCTCGAGGAGGCGCTGCTCGCCTGCTCGCAGCAGACCGACAAGCCGCGCGTGCGCAGCATCATCCTCGGCGTGCGCTCGAAGGTGATGGAGGGCCACACCCTGGCGGACGGCCTCAAGGACTTCCCGGGTTCGTTCCCGGAGATCTACCGTGCCACGGTGGCGGCGAGCGAGCAGTCCGGGCACCTCGACGCGGTGCTCGAGCGCCTCGCCGACTACACCGACAACCGCCAGCAGCTCAGGAGCCGCACGCTGAGCGCGATGCTCTACCCGGTGCTGCTGTTCGGGGTCTGCGTGGCGATCGTGTTCTTCCTGCTGGTGTCCGTGGTGCCGAAGGTCGTCGAGGTGTTCCGCAGCAGCGAAGCGCAGCTGCCGCTGCTCACGCAGCTGCTGATCGCCGGCAGCGACTTCATGCGCGAGTACGGGCTGTGGCTGATCGTGGGCACGGTGGCCGCGGGATTCCTGTTTACGCGCTGGCTGCGGGTCGAGTCGAACCGCCGCCGCTGGCACCGCTTCCTGCTCGGCCTGCCACTGGTCGGGAAAGTCGTGCGCGGCAGCAACACGGCCCGCTTCGCCCGCACGCTGAGCACGCTCACCGCCAGCACCGTGCCGGTGCTCGAGGCGCTGCGCATCTCGAGCGAGGTCGTCACCAACCTGCCGATGAAGGCCGCCGTCGAGGACGCGGCGGTCCGGGTGCGCGAGGGCGCGCCGATCGGCCGTTCGCTGGGCGCGAGCCGCATGTTCCCGCCGATGATGATCCACCTGATCTCGAGCGGCGAGACCAGCGGCGAGCTCGACACCATGCTCGAGCGCGCGGCCGTGCACCAGGAGCGCGAGCTCGACTCGATCCTGCAGGCGGTCGTGGGCCTGCTCGGGCCGCTGATGATCCTGGTGATGGGCGGTCTGGTGCTCGTGATCGTGCTGGCGATGCTGCTGCCGATCTTCCAGCTCAACCAGCTGGTGAAATGATCCCCGCTGCGCGGGCCAGGCCCGCGTCGCGGCGCCGCCGCCTGCCTGGGCTGGCGGAACCGGACCTGCCCCTCAGTCCGCCGAGGCCTCCCGCCTGAGCCGCTGCGCGTCCTCCGCTCCGAGGTAGCGCTCGATGAGGCGGCGCATGCCGTAGAGCAGCGGGATCAGCGCGATCGCCGCGGCCATCTTGTAGAGGTAGTTCACCGTGCCGACGGCGAGGAACAGCGACGTCGGCCACTGCTGCGGCCCGAGCACGAAGGCGATGTAGAGCACCACGAAGCTGTCGACGAGCTGCGACACGGCCGTCGAACCCGTCGCGCGCAGCCAGATCCAGCGCTCGCCGGTCGCCTGGCGGATGCGGTGGAAGATGCCGACGTCGATCATCTGCCCGACCAGGAAGGCGACGATCGAGCCGCCGATGGTCCACAGCCCCTGCCCGAACACGTTCGCGAACGCCGCCTGCATGTCGGGCACGCCGCGCGGCGAATTCACCGTCACCCACCAGGCCGCGGGCGCGAGGCGGATCGCGAGGTAGGCGAACAGGAACGCGTAGCAGATGAGCGCGACCGCGAGGAACGAGATGAAGCGCACGCCGCGGCGGCCGAAGTACTCGTTGATGACGTCGGTCATCACGAACACGATCGGCCACAGCAGCACGCCGGCGGTGAACGAGAGCGACCCGGTCTGTCCGAACAGGTTCCAGTCGAAGGGTGCCAGCCCGAGCGTGGCCTCGAGCGCGAAGATCTTGACGCCGACGAACTCGGCGATGATCGCGTTGGCGACGAACAGCGCCGCCAGCACGATGAACAGGCGCGTCGGACGTGCGGCGAGCGAATGGCTCATGCGGGGTCGTCCGGGCCGGTCGTGGCGATCCGGGCCCCGTCGAACCGCTTCACGGACGGCCCTTCACCGCGCGCAGCAGTTCGCGCCGGTCGCGCTTGTCGGGTCGGCCGGAGCTCACTGGCGCCGACAGGCGGTCGAGTTCGCGGGCGTGGACCCGCGCCGCCTCGCTCTCGGCGGTCTCGAGGTAATGCCGGCGCGCCTCGTCGGCCGGGCCACGGCGGATCGGAATCCCCGCGACCTCGACCTCGAAGCGCTCCCGCTCGCGCGTGATGCGCAGCCGGTCGCCGACACGCACCAGGCGCGAGGCCTTGGCCCGCTCGCCGTTGACCTGCACGTGGCCGCCCTCGACCGCCTGCTGGGCGAGCCCACGGCTGCGGAAGAAGCGCGCGCACCACAGCCACTTGTCGAGCCGCAGGCCGGCGGACGTCGGGGTTTCTTCGGGGGACCGGCTCACGGGCGGATTATAGGCCCCTTATAATCGCGGCCAGCCAGGGAGACCCCCGCGTGGACCAGCCGTTCCTCGACCGACTCGCTCGACAGTGCGACGAACTGCGCTCGCAGGGACTGTTCAAGGCCGAGCGCGTGCTCGCATCGCCCCAGCAGCCAGTGGTGCGACTCGCCGACGGGCGCGAGCTCGTGAACCTCTGCGCGAACAACTACCTCGCACTCGCCAACCACCCCTCGATCCGCGAGGCCGCGCACCGCGCGCTGGACCGCCACGGCTACGGCATGGCCTCGGTGCGCTTCATCTGCGGCACGCAGTCGGTGCACAAGGAACTCGAGGCGCGGCTCGCCGCGTTCCTCGGCATGGACGACGCGATCCTCTACTCGTCGTGCTTCGATGCGAACGGCGGCCTGTTCGAGACGCTGCTCGACGAGCAGGACGTGGTGATCAGCGATGCGCTCAACCACGCGAGCATCATCGACGGCATCCGCCTGTGCAAGGCGCGGCGGCTGCGCTACGCCAACGACGACCACGACGAGCTCGAGGCGAGACTCAAGGAAGCCGCCGACGCCCGCGTGAAACTGATCGCCACGGACGGCGTGTTCTCGATGGACGGCGTGATCGCCCGCCTCGGGGGTGTCTGCGACCTCGCCGAGCGCTACGGCGCGCTGGTGATGGTGGACGATTCCCACGCCACCGGCTTCGTCGGCCAGGGCGGCCGCGGCACGCCGGAGTACCGCGAGGTGATGGGACGCGTCGACATCGTCACGAGCACGCTCGGCAAGGCGCTGGGCGGCGCGGCCGGCGGCTTCACCGCCGCGCGCCGGGAGATCGTCGCGTGGCTGCGCCAGCGCTCGCGGCCGTATCTGTTCTCGAACAGCATCCCGCCGGTGATCGCCGCCACGACGCTGCGGGTGCTCGACCTCGTCGAATCGGGCGACGAACTGCGCGCGAACCTGAGGCGCAACACCGCGCACTTCCGCCAGCGCATGACCGAGGCCGGGTTCACGATCGTGCCGGGCGAGCACCCGATCGCGCCGGTGATGATCGGCGACGCCGCGCTCGCGGCACGCTTCGCCGAACGGCTGCTCGAGCGCGGCGTGTACGTGATCGGCTTCTCCTACCCGGTCGTGCCGATGGGCAAGGCCCGCATCCGCACCCAGATGTGCGCCGGTCACACCCTCGAACAGCTCGACCGCGCGATCGAGGGCTTCGTCGCCGTCGGGCGCGAACTCGGCGTGATCCACTGAATCAACCGGTGGGGCCGTCGGCCCGCCGAGGCGAGGACACATGAAGGCACTGGTCAAGTCACAGCGCGCACCCGGGATCTGGATGGAGGAGATCCCCGAACCGAAGGTCGGGCCGAACGACGTGCGCATCAAGGTGCACAAGACCGCGATCTGCGGCACCGACATCCACATCTACAACTGGGATCAGTGGGCGCAGAAGACCATCCCGGTGCCGATGCACGTCGGCCACGAGTACGCCGGCGAGATCGTCGAGGTGGGCAGCGAGGTGCAGGGCTTCGCCGTGGGCGATCGCGTCTCCGGCGAGGGCCACATCACCTGCGGCTACTGCCGCAACTGCCGTGCCGGGCGGCGCCACCTCTGCCGCAACACCGTGGGCGTGGGCGTCAACCGCCCGGGCTGCTTCGCCGAGTACCTGGTGATCCCGGCCTTCAACGCCTTCAAGCTCCCCGACTCGATCACCGACGAGGTCGCCTCGATCCTCGACCCGCTCGGCAACGCCACGCATACCGCGCTGTCGTTCAACCTGGTGGGCGAGGACGTGCTGATCACCGGCGCCGGACCGATCGGCATCATGGCCGTGGCCATTGCCCGGCACGTCGGCGCGCGGCACGTCGTCATCACCGACGTGAACGACTACCGCCTCGAACTCGCGCGGAAGATGGGCGCCTCGCGCGCCATCAACGTGAGCCACGAGTCGCTCGACGACGCGATGAAGGACCTCGGCATGGTCGAGGGCTTCGACGTGGGGCTCGAGATGTCGGGCAACCCCTCGGCCTTCCGCGACCTGCTGCGCACCATGCACCACGGCGGCAACGTCGCGCTGCTCGGCATCCCGCCCGACAACACGGCGATCGACTGGAACGACGTGATCTTCAAGGGCCTCGTGCTCAAGGGCGTCTACGGCCGGGAGATGTTCGAGACCTGGTACAAGATGGCCGCGATGCTCCAGAGCGGGCTCGACGTCACGCCGATCATCACCCACCGGCTGCCGATCGCGGCGTACCGCGAGGGCTTCGAGATCATGCGCACCGGCCAGTCGGGCAAGGTGATCCTCGACTGGGCCGCGTGAGCCGGCCCCCGCGTCGCGCGGCCGCCGGAAACTCGTTGATCTTCCGAAGCGGCGGCTGGGTGTTCCCGGCTGCTCGATTGCGATTGCGGCGGGCGGCATTACCTGCCCGATCGGGCGCGCCAGCGGCCTACTCGCTGTTCAGCCGCTTCGATCCTTCGATGAGCGGGTGCCACCCGGACACCAGCGAGATCATGAACACATCCATCTGCAGGTCGTCGGGCGCGTCGTCGCTGGCCGTCGACTTGTAGCTGAACGTGAATCCCAGGTTGTCGTTGATCTGGTAGCCGAGCGTGAGGCCGAAGCCGTAGTTGTCCAGTTCCTCGCCCGTGACCCCTTCGATGGTCGCCTCGCCGCCCTTGTACCAGGTCGCATCGAGCGACCCCCACAGGTGCTCGGTGAAGTCGCGCGTCAGGTGCGCGTCGATCTGGAACAAGGGATCGGTCTCCAGGGTCGCACCGACGAAATCCGTGTTGTCGCCGAACATCCAGACGGCGGGAAGGAATTCCAGAGTCGTGCGGCGGCCCGGCACCCACGCTCCCAGTTGCCAGACGATGGGGAAGCCGATGCGCCCGTACCACCGATTCTGCCCGACGTTCAGCGGCTGGCTGCTGTCGTACTCGCCGATCGGGATGGCGAGGTCCGCCAGCACGTCGAGCGAGAAGCCCGGCTGGTACCGGAGCGCGTCCGCAAGGTTCTTCTGCGCCTTCGGACCGATCAGGTTGAGGTTGAACTCCAACGTCGGGTCGCCGAAGCCGCTGGCCGATTCACGGACGGTGTTGCCGGCCACGGTGACGTCGCCCGAGATGCGTCCCATGGGCAGCAGGACGGCGGCCATGGCCGCGCGGTCGAACAGCGCGAAGGTGCGCGCGTATCCGGCCAGGGCCAGGGTGCCGTCGAACTCGGCGCCCGGCGTCACGGTGAGCGCCGCGTCGAACGGATTCGTGTTGCCGGTCATGGACGTCACGATCAGCGGCACCGCGTTCGCGCCGGACAGCGTCTTCCAGTAGAAGCGCGGCGGAACCTGGGACATGGCCTGCAATGGGCAGAGCACGCCGACGACGAGCAGCGTCAGCGCGATCGAGCGCAAGCCGGCGACCGGATTCATCTGACCCCGCACGATGTTCATGACGTGACCGTCCTCGTTGCCTCGTTGATGCGCGGGCCGTCGCGGCTCACGGCTTTGGCTCCGCCAGCATGTCCGGCGGCGGCACGAACTGCCGCTTGTTGACCAGCGGTGGATAGCCGGCGTCGACGGGCGTGCGCCGCGGCAGCTGGTCGTCCAGCGTCTCGAACACCGACCGGTTCGGCAGGACCACGTTGTTGGCCGCCACGTAGCTGTCCCACAGGGCGGTCAGTTCCTTCACTTTGTCGGGCTGTACCGCCGCGAGGTCGTGGCGCTCGGCGGGATCCGCCTCGAGGTCGAAGAGTTCCCACGTGCCCGTGCCCATCGGCTTGAACTGCCAGCGGAGCTTCCAGTCGCCCTGCCGCACGGCACGGTTGCCGAACAGTTCCCAGGCGAGATAGTCCCTTTCCGTCCGCGGCGACTCCGCCCGGCCGGCCAGCACGTCGTTCCAAGGCTTGCCCATCAGGGCGGGCAACTCGCGTCCATCGCTGCCGGCCTTCGGGTAGCTCGTGCCGGCGGTCGCGAGCAGCGTCGGCATGATGTCCGCGACGTGCATCAGGCCGCGATTGATGCTGCCCTTCGGCCGCTGGACCACGGGACCGCTGACGATGAGCGCGTTGCGGATGCCGCCTTCCGCCAGCCAGCCCTTGTACTGGCTGAAGGGCGTCATGGACACCTGCGCCCACATCGGGCCGTAGGCCACGTACGAGCCCGGGTCGCCCAGGCGTTGGGATGGGTCTGCGACCATCGCAGCGCCGCGAAGAGGTAATCGCGCGTGCCCGGCGTGCCTGCGATCATCTCGAAGAGGTCGGTTCCCTCGGCACCGTTGTCGCCGAAGACGATGAACACGGTATTGTCGTACTCGCCGATCTTCTTCAGGTGGTCGACGAGCCGGCCGACGTGATAGTCGAGGTTCTCGACCATGCCGGCGTACAGTTCCATCTTCTTGCCCATGAAGGCGCGGGTCGCCGGCGCCAGCAGGACCGGGTCGGGCAGGAACCACATCCGCTCGGCGAGTTGCGTACCCGCCGGCATGATGCCGAGTTCGACCTGGCGCTTCAGCCGCTCCTGCCGGATCGCGTCCCAACCCTGGTCGTATTCGCCGACGTGGCGAGAACGCCACTCCGTCGGCAGGTGGTACGGATCGTGCGGCGCCTGGTGGGAGACGTATGCGAAGAAGGGCCTGCCGTCGCCGCGGTTGGCGTCGATGTACCCGATCAGCTTGTCGGTGTAGGTCTTCGTCGCGTAGTAGTCCTTCGGCAGCCGCGTCAGGTAACGCCCGTCCTCCGTGAAGGTCGACTGCGGCGACGCCCCCGTGAAGTTCGTCATGTCCCAGTAGCTGCCCGCCCCGTCGAGCAGGGAGAAATCACGCTCGAAACCGCGCGCGGCCGGAATCTGGTCAGGCTGCTTGCCGAGGTGCCACTTGCCGACCATGTAGGTGTGATACCCGGCGCCCTTCAGCAGCTGCGGCAACGTCACCACCTGGTTGTTGAGGTAGCCCTCGTAGCCGGGCAGGCCCTGCTGGTTGGGCGCGGTCCACTCGTCCATGTTGCCGAGGCCGTTGCGGTGAGTGTCCACGCCGCTCAGCAGTATCGATCGCGTGGGCGAACAGCTTGCGTGTGTGTAGAAGCTGGCGAAGCGAACGCCCTCCCGTGCCAGCGAGTCGAGATTCGGCGTACGGATCTCGCCGCCGAACGAACCCATGTCGGCGAACCCGAGGTCGTCGCCGAGAATCACGACGATGTTCGGTCGCGCCGGTTGACCCTGCACCTGGGCGGGAGCGCCGGCGGCGAACAGGGCCGCGTGGAGACCGGCGGTCACGGCGACAAAGGCTCGGGTCACGTTGAATACCGCCATGAGGATTCGCCCCTGCGTTGGTTTGGTCGCGATGGCACACTGGTGCACCGGGCCGAAGAGGTGGGGCCGGCGTCGGAGGTGGCCAACCAAGACTCGACTTGGCCAGTGCGCAGTGTCGAGTGAACCGCCCCGTACGGTCTATCGGAAATCCGCAGAACGCAGCGACCATGGGAATTTCAACCAGATCCGCTCAGCCTGCGGTCACGGTCGTGGACATCAGCGACCTGGCCGCGGCCAGCGCAGGCATGGACCTGCTCGAGCAGGATGCGATGCCGCTGCAGTCGATGCCCTTGCGGGCAATGCGGGTGATCGTGCGACTCGAGTCCGCCACGGTCGTCTATCACTCCACGAACCTGCGCGTCAGGACGCGGACGAGATCGCGCGACGGCTTGCTGGCCTACGTCACCTTTGGTCCGCGAGCCACCGGTACCGTGGAAGGGCTCCAGGTTCGTCCAGGCATGATGGTGGTCGCGGAGCCCGACGCCGAGGCAGGATTCGTCGTCGATCCGGGCTGGGAAAGCGTCACGCTGCTGGTGCCGCCGGACGACATTCGGAAGCACTTGTCGGCCCGCCAGCGCGAGGGCGAGTTTCGCTGGCCGCGCTGCATCGAAGTCCTGCGCACCGATCCGGCACGAACCCGGGTGCTCTTCCGCTGGGGCAAGCGACTGACGGCCACCGCTACAAGGACGCCGGCGCTGTTCGAGGAAGGGCGTGCCGAGCGGTACGCCGCCCAGGTCGAACTGCTGGAAACGCTCCTCGCGGCACTGCATTCGGCCGACGCGCTCGAGCCTTTCGGCACGGAAAGAACGCGGCAGGGGCACAGCCGGATCGTCACGATGGCGGAGGATTACGCGCTCGCATGTGCCGGGGAACGCGTGCATGTATCCGACCTGTGCCGGGCCGCTGGCGTCAGCGAGCGCACTCTCGAGGGCGCCTTCAAGGAGGTGATGCGGCTGTCGCCGGTGGCATACCTGACACGACTTCGGTTGCACCGAGTGCGCGCGGCCCTTCTGGCGGCGGAGCCCGGATCGACACAGGTCTCGGTTGAAGCGCTCAAGTGGGGCTTCTGGCACTTCGGCGAGTTCTCGCGCGCATACAAGCGATGCTTCGGCGAACTGCCCTCACAGACGTTACAGCTCAGGCCCGAAAGATCCGCTCTGGTCCGCAGTACGGCGGACAGTGCTTTCAAACGCCCCTGATTGCCACCCGGAACGCCGGAGCGGATGCGCTACGCGGCAGCCGCGAGGCCCCTGATCAGCCCGTCAGCTCTGCTCGGCGGCACCAGCTGACCCGTGAATCCCCCGTCAACGCCATCGATCCTGGCACCGGCCGCAAGGTTCCCGACCCGCGGCCGTGCATCCGCCGCAGGTGCTCCTCTCGAACTGATTCCGGACGCCCTCTTCCTCTGGCGTCACAGCAGCACCGGCTGAAGCAGCGGCGCCTCGATCCCGAACACCCGCTTAAGCCGCCGCGCCCAGCTCATCGCCGCGTGGCGCGGTGTTGCCGGCTTGTCCGCGGCCACCGCTGTGTTCTTCCCGCGCAGGCCGCGCCGGGCCGGCGTCACCGCCGCTCGCAGACGGCTGTGCGGCGCGAACACCCCGTGATAGCGCGTCAGGTGCATCCGCGGCGGCGGCACCAACGCGGCCAGCCTCGCCATGAAATCCAGCGGCTCCAGCACGATGTGCGTCGTGCCATCGCGGTACGGGGTCTTGAGCGCGTGGCGCACCTGCCCCGATGAGGTCAGGGCCAGGCGCTCTGCCGCCACCGGCGGGCGACTGACGTGGCGGCACAGCCGTTCGAGCTTCGCGCGCTCACCGCTCAACCAGGCGTTCTCGGCGTCGCGCTCGATCAAGCCGCGCTTCTCCAGCAGCCGGCCCATGCGTTCGGCGATCTGCTGCACCGGTGCCTGCAGCTCGGCTGCGGCCGGCAGTGGCGGCGACTCCTGCAACGACGCTCTCGCCGGGACTATGATCGCGTTCCGCTCGCATTCCTCGCCATGCTGGTCGCCCGTCCTGCCCGCGCCTATGCACCACCCGAGACCCCAGAAAGGCCACTCATGAAGCATGTTGCCAGGGGCGAATTTATCGTGAAGCTCGTTCCTCTTGCCGTCGAGGGGCAGAACGAGGGGTCGGGGATCGGCCGGATGTCGATCGACAAGTCGATCTCGGGCGATCTCTCCGCGACCACGACCGGCCAGATGCTCAGCGCCATGACCGACGTCAAGGGCTCGGCCGGGTACGTCGCCATCGAACGCGTGGACGGCGTGCTCAACGGGCGCAAGGGCTCGTTTGTCCTGCAGCACTCCGGGACCATGAACCGTGGAGCGCCCAGCCTTTCCGTCACGGTCGTACCGGACTCCGGAACCGGAGAGCTGGCAGGCCTTGCCGGCGAGTTCAGGATCATGGTCGCCAACGGCAAGCACAGCTACGAGTTCAGCTACTCGCTCCCGTAGGTACCCGGTGCGGCGAGTCACCGGCCGCGCGGCGTCGTGCGGTCGCGTCATCCCCGACGCCAGGTGACACAGAACGGGCTGCCACGCAGGATCCCGAGCCATCGCGTGATCAGAGCCCAGTATCATTTTCGTCCGTCGCCCCAGGGCCTGCTCGCGTGGGACGGGAGGCGCTTCGGGTGACGTCCCGGGACGTCACCGAAAAGACTGCGAACGCGATGCGCGCGCCTGCGCGACAGTGCAGGCCCTTGACGACGATCTGTGGCGTACGCCCATCCGACAAGTCGTGCCCCTCCCGCAGCCGGCGAGCATGAAGAGGATCAGGACGGCGACCGCACCTGCTTGGAATCGCATTGCCTTGGTTCGCTGCCTAGCCGGAACCCGATCGTGGTAGCGGCCGGCGTTTGGCGCCGCGCTAAAGAAATTCGTGATCCCACAGGGCGACGGAGGCGGCCAACGGAACTCAACCGATTAGGGTGATCGCTACCTATGGCTTCGGCCGCTTACGTTCACCTTTCCCGGATTGCGGCTGCAGCGGATCGGCTTAACCTCCTGAGCGTGGGGATCGACGACGCCCCGCCTGTGGTGCGCCCAATCCTCCGAGGAACATGGAGGGCGATATGAGAAGGATGCTCGTTGCATTGGCGGTCGCGTTCGCATCGTTCACGGCCACTGCCCAGATCAATGTCGACTACTACACCGGATTCGTGCCGCAGGGCGACGGTAGTCCCTTTTCGAATTACGTGGCCAACGAGAATACGCCGAACATCCGATTCGCAATGGCGAACTGGTGGCACTGGCATCCGTTCGGATTGGGCGCCTTCGGTGCGCAGATGAAAGGGATGTTGCTCGTGAAGGCGGCCGGCAGCTATCCGTTCGCGCTGACGTCCGACGACGGCAGCCGCCTTTACGTCGATGACAGGCTGGTACTCGACAACGGCGGTGACCATGGGCCGGGCACGGTAATTGCGATCCTCAAGCTATCCGCTGGATACCACCCGTTCGTCCTCAACTACTGGCAGAACGGCTTCGGTGCGAGTGGCGTAGACCTCGCCATCCCCGACGGAATCGAGTTCCGCGACGCCGGCACTTCCGATGCCTCGCCGCTTCTACAGCAACTGATCAGCGACGTTTCGGGAATCGGGCCGGCAAAGAGCCTGGCGAACAAGGTGAGGCTGGCGCAGATGATGTACTACGCGGTCCCGGACGGTCAGGCGACTTGCGCGATCCTGGCGGACTTCGTTGGCGCCGTGAGGGCACTGCAAGGTACAAAGATCCCGGCCGGAACGGCCAGCGAGATCATCGATGACGCACAGATGATCATGGCGGTGATCGGTTGCAAGTGAAGAATACTGGTGCGCCCCCACTTCCGGCACATCGCGTGATCAGAGCCCAGTATCATTTTCGCCGGTCGCCCCAGGGCCTGCTGGCGTGGGACGTGAGGCGCCTCGTGACGCTGTCGCACGGCCTGCCCGCCATCCGGGTGCCGCTGACCGCAATTCGCGAGCTCTACGAAGATCACTGGTACGCCCACGGGCCTGTCGCACCCACATGCCGGAGCATCGTGGAGCACTGCCGGCTGATCGCAGACGCGGACCTGACCTGCCCGATCATCCTCGACGCTGCTGGCAGGGTCATGGACGGGATGCATCGGGCCTGCAGGGCGCTGCTCGAGGGCCGTACCGATATCCCGGCCGTGCAGTTCTCGAGCGACCCGCCGCCCGACTACATAGGTCGCGAACCCGGGTCGCTGCCATACGATTGATGCCGCGGCGGCTTGCGCCCACACTGCCGACGAATGCCTTCCGCCATCCTGTCGTTCTGGTTCGAGGAACTCATGCCGGCCGACTGGTGGCGCGCAGACCCGCTGCTCGACGCAAGGATCGGCGCCAGGTTCGGCTCGATTCACGGGGCGGCGGTGGCCGGCGAACTCTTCGAGTGGCGTGCGACGCCCGGCGGCCGGCTCGCCGAGATCATCGTCCTCGACCAGTTCTCGAGGAACATCCACCGGGGCACCCCGAGGGCGTTCGCCGCCGACCCGATGGCACTGGCGCTGGCACAAGAAGCCGTTGCTGCCGGGATCGACGCAACGCTGCCCGTGCCGCAGGTGGCGTTCCTGTACCTGCCGTACATGCACAGCGAGTCGCGGCGCATCCATCGACTGGCCGAGCAGCTCTTCCGCCGGGAAGGCCTTGAGAAGAACCTCGAATCGGAGCTGCGCCACCGGGCGATCATCGATCGGTTCGGTCGCTATCCGCACCGCAACGCCATCCTCGGTCGGACGTCCACCGACGAGGAGCAGGCGTTCCTCGCGCAACCGAATTCCGGCTTCTGACCAGTCGCGTCGCGCGCCAGGGGAGTTGCAATGCCAAATCCAGCCCGCATCGGCGCCCTCATCTATGCGAAGGACCTCGAGCGCCTCTCTGTCTTCTATCGGCAGTTGCTCGGCATGTGCCTGCTGCATGCCGATGAAGAGCACCACGTGATCGACTCGGCCGACATGCAGCTCATCATCCACGCCATCCCGTCCCAGATCGCTGCCACGATCCCGATCTCGTCCCCACCCGAGCCGCGCGAGGAACAAGCCATCAAGCTCCTCTTCACCGTGCCGAGCCTGTCGGCGGCGGCAACCATCGCCAGTGCTCACGGAGGCTCCCTGTTCGGCGATGCGTTGGCGGACCGAGGCTTCAGGATCCGCAACGGCTACGACCCGGAAGGCAACATCTTCCAGTTGCGGGAAGTCGCGGCCTGACGCTTCGCCCGGGCGGACGACCACGACTGGTTGAAGCCGGCCATGCGCGGACACCTCGGACGGACCTTGCCGTCGCTCGCAGCGGACCGGGACTCAGCGGACCTGGACTCAAGAGCCTGCGGATGCGTGTACCGACAGGTCTCGGTTGTCATCGTCGCCCGCCGCCGGCCTGGCCTGCGGCACGCCGTCTCGGATTCCCCAGTCTTCCATGCTGCACCGCAGCGAGTAAAGTCGCAGGGAGGCCCCAGAGGAGACCGTCCATGCCCTTCGTATCGATGCGCCAGCTGCTCGACCACGCGGCCGAGCACGGCTACGGACTGCCCGCCTTCAACGTCAACAACCTCGAGCAGGTGCGCGCCATCATGGAAGCGGCCGACGAGGTGGACGCCCCGGTCATCATGCAGGGCTCGGCGGGCGCCCGTAAGTACGCCGGCGAGCCCTTCCTGCGCCACCTGATCCTGGCCGCAGTCGAGGCTTACCCGCACATCCCCGTCGTCATGCACCAGGACCACGGCCAGTCGCCCGCGGTGTGCATGGGCGCTATCCGCTCGGGCTTCACCAGCGTGATGATGGACGGCTCGCTGATGGAGGACGGCAAGTCGCCCTCCTCCTACGAGTACAACGTCGAGACCTCGCGCAAGGTGGTGGACTTCGCCCACGCGATCGGCGTCACGGTCGAGGCCGAGCTCGGCGTGCTCGGGTCGCTCGAGACCATGCGCGGGGACAAGGAGGACGGCCACGGCGCCGAGGGCACGATGACCCGCGAGCAGCTGCTCACGGACCCCGACCAGGCCGCCGACTTCGTGCAGAAGACGCAGTGCGATGCGCTCGCGATCGCGATCGGCACCTCGCACGGCGCCTACAAGTTCACGCGCAAACCGACCGGCGACATCCTCGCGATCCAGCGCATCAAGGAGATCCACGCCCGCATCCCGAACACCCACCTGGTGATGCACGGCTCCTCGAGCGTGCCGCAGGAGTGGCTCGAGATTATCCGTAAGCACGGCGGGCAGATGAAGGAGACCTACGGCGTCCCGGTCGAGGAGATCGTCACGGGCATCAGGCACGGCGTGCGCAAGGTCAACATCGACACCGACATCCGCCTCGCGATGACCGGCGCGATGCGCAAGCACATGGCCGAGAAGCCCTCGGAGTTCGATCCGCGCAAATTCCTCGCCGACGCGCAGAAAGCCGCCCGCGGCATCTGCAAGGCGCGCTACGAGGCCTTCGGCTGCGCCGGGCAGGCGTCGAAGATCAAGCCGATGCCGCTCGAGGCGATGGCCGAACGCTATCGCAAGGGCGAGCTGAACCAGATCGTGCGCTGAACGGCGAACGCTGCGCCGCCGCGGACCTCAGTCGGCGGAGCAGCCGATGCAGTACGCGTAGACGTTGCGCGGGTCCGCGAGGCGCGCCAGCCGGCGCGCCTCCGCCATGAGCGGCGAAAGCGCGCGCGGGACCACGGGCAGCGCCGAGTCGGGCAGCAGCGGGGCCACCAGCCCTGCGACCGCGGCCCGGACCCTGAGCCCGAGCGCCTCGCCGAGGCCGTACTGCACCTCGGGGTACTGCACGTCGTAGTCCTTGCCGAGGCCGGCGAGTTCGGCTGCGAGCTCGATCGAACGGGCCTGCCCGCCCAGCTCGTCGACCAGCCCGAGGTCCTGCGCGTCGGCGCCCGCCCAGACCCGACCCTGCGCGATCGCGTCGACCTGCTCGACCGTCTTGCCGCGCGCCTTCGCGACCAGGCCGATGAACTCGCGGTACTCCTGCTCGATGCTCTGCTGGATGACCGAGCGCGGGATCTCGCCGAGCGGGCGGTCGCCGCGGAACTCGCCGGAGAGGGCGGTCGTGCCCACGCCGTCGCTGTGCACGCCGAGCTTCTCGAGCGTGCGCTGGAAGGTGGGGAACATCCCGAAGACCCCGATCGAGCCGGTGAGCGTCGCCGGGCTCGCAACGATGCGGTCGGCGTTCATCGCGATGTAGTAACCGCCCGAGGCCGCCAGGCTGCTCATCGAGGCGATGACGGGTTTGCCGGCCGCCTTCAGCCCCTCCACCTCGCGGCGGATGACCTCGCTCGCGAATACGCTGCCGCCGGGGCTGTCGATGCGCAGCACCACGGCCTTGACCGCGTCGTCGTCGCGCGCCTCGCGCAGCTGCCAGGCGAGCGTGTCGCCGCCCACGGCACCCGGTGGCTGCTCGCCCGGCAGGATCTCGCCCGCCGCGACGATCACGCTCACCTTGTCCTCGGCCTTGCGGCCGAGCACGTGCTGCGAACGGACGTTGGCGAGGTAGGCGTCGTGCGTCACGCCGACGAAGCCGCCGCCGTCCTCGTCCTCGCCGGTGACGAGCGCGACGCGCTCCTCGACCGCGAACCGCCCCTCGAGCGCGGTGACGAGCTCCGCTTCGAGCGCGGTCCGCGCGAGGTTGCCGTTGGCGCGGCGCAGCGCCACGGCCGCGTCGTCCGCGTAGGCCTGCAACCGCTCCGGCTCGAAGCCGCGGGCCGCGGCCACGTCGTCCTTGTAGGTGCCCCACAGCGTGCCGAGCCACACCAGGCTCTCCTCGCGCTCGGCGGGCGACATGTCGTTGCGTGTGAAGGTCTCGACCGCGGATTTGTACTGGCCGACGCGGAACACGTTCCAGTCGATGGCGAGCTTGTCGATGGCGTCCTTCAGGAACAGCCCGTAGTTGGCGTAGCCCTCGAGAAAGACCGCGCCCTTGGGATCGAGGTAGATCTCGTCGGCGTGCGCGGCGAGGTAGTACTGGCGCTGGTCGTAGTAGTCGCCGTAGGCGATGACGGGCTTGCCGGCCGCGCGGAACTCCGTGATCGCGTCGGCCAGCTCCTGGAGCTTGGGCAGCCCGCCGCCCTCGAGGCCGGAGAGGTCGAGGTAAAGCGCGCTGATGCGACCGTCGTCGCGCGCCGATTCGATGGCCTCGATCAGGTCGCGCAGCAGCGTCTCGGAGGGCCGCTGGCGCAGGCTGTCGGCCACGGCGCGCTCCAGGGGATCGCCGGTGAGCTGGTCGACCAGCGGACCCTGCGGCGCGATCAGCAGCGCCGCCTGGTCGGGCACCAGCGGGATGGAACGCGAGAACACGCCCCACAGGCCGCCGAAGAGGATCAGCAGCAGGACGAGATGCAGGACCTTGCGCAGCCCGTCGAGGCCGCTCCAGATCCAGCGCAGCAACTTGCCGATGGCGCCGAGCACGTGCCGCCCTCTTTAACGGCGCGCCCGCGCCCGGAAGGCGCCGTGGCGCCTCCGGGGCGGGTCGGCCTCAGACCTTCTCTTCGATGCGGGCAGCCTTGCCCGTGAGGTCGCGCAGGTAGTAGAGCTTGGCGCGCCGCACGTTGCCGCGGCGCTTCACGGTGATCGCGCCGAGCGACCGGCTGTGCGTCTGGAATACGCGCTCCACGCCTTCGCCATGCGAGATCTTGCGCACCGTGAACGAGGAATTCAGGCCGCGGTTGCTCTTCGCGATGACCACGCCCTCGTAGGCCTGCACGCGCTCGCGTTCGCCTTCCTTCACCTTGACCTCGACGACGACGGTATCGCCCGGCCCGAAGTCCGGCACCTCGCGCTGCATGCGCTCCTTCTCGAGCGTGGCAATGATGTTGCTCATGTCTCACCTTCTCGCAGTGGTTGCGTCCTAAGTCCCGTGTCGCGTCGCATCCTGCTCCGCGAGGTATTCATCGAGGAGCCTGCGCTCCTCCGTGCTCAATTCCCGCTGCCGCAGCAGGTCCGGTCGCCGCTCGTGCGTCCGCCCGAGCGACTGGCCGCGTCGCCAGCGCCCGATCGCCGCGTGGTTACCGCCCAGCAGCACCGGCGGCACCGCGCGCCCCTCCCACACTTCCGGCCGCGTGTAGTGCGGCCAGTCGAGCAGCCCCGCGGCGAACGAGTCCTGCGCGGCCGACTCGGCATCGCCGAGCGTGCCCGGCAGCAGCCGCGCCACGGCATCGATCACCATCAGCGCCGGCAGCTCGCCGCCGCTCAGCACGACGTCGCCCACCGACAGCGACTCGTCCGTGCAGGCCTCGACGAACCGCTCGTCGACACCCTCGTAGCGCCCGGCGACCAGCACCAGCTCCGGGGCCTGCGCGAGTTCCGCCACCCGGCACTGCGTGACGGGAGCCCCGTCCGCCGCGAGCAGGATCCGACGCGCCACCGGCACGCGCCTCGCCGCCTCGTCCATCGCAAGCCGCAGCGGCTCGGCCTTCAGCACCATGCCCGGACCGCCGCCGTAGGGCCGGTCGTCCACCGTGCGGTGCAGGTCCGTGGCGTACTGCCGCGGGTTCACCGTCTCGACCGCGAGCACGCCGCGCTCGATCGCCCGCCCGAGCACCCCGAACCGGAGCGCCTGCTCGACCAGTTCCGGAAACAGCGTGACGACGACGATCTTCACGCGTCCGCCGTTCGTCAGTCGTCCGGGTGCCAGTCGAGCGTCATCCGCCCGGCCCCGAGGTCCACCGCCACCAGCCGCTCCGCCACCAGGGGCACCAGCCGCTCCCGCTCGCCGCGGAGGACCAGCACCGGATGGGCCGGCAGGTCGAGCACGCCGCTCACCCGCCCGAGCGACACCCCGTCGCGGTTGACCGCGTCGAGGCCCACCAGGTCGTCCCAGTAGTACTGCCCCGGCGCGGCGGCGGGCAACTCGGCGCGCGTCACGCGCACCAGCGCCCCCGTCAGGCCCTGCGCGGCCTCGCGGGAATCCACTCCCTCGAGCCGCACGGCAATCTGTCCTCCGGCCGGCTTCCAGTCCAGCAACGTGCGGGTTCCGAGGCTGCCCTCGCGGGCAAGATCCCAGACCCCGTAGTTCACGATTCCTTCCGGCGGATCGGTGTAGGACTGCACCTTGAGCCAGCCCCGCACCCCGAATGGGGCGCCGACCCGGCCGAGCACTACCCAGCGCCGTTCGCCGTCCGTTCGCGCCGCGTCCACGGCGGCGTCTCCCGGGGCGTCAGGCCGCGGCGGCTGGCTGGGCCTTGCGGTAGGCCTTCAGCAGCTGCGCGACGCGCTCCGACGGCTGCGCTCCGCAGGCCATCCAGTGCTCGACGCGAGCCAGATCGAGGCGCAGCTCCTCGCTGGCGCCGCGCGCCACCGGGTTGAAGAAGCCGAGCTGCTCGAGCGAGCCACCAACGCTGCGGCGGCTGTCGGTCACAACCACGTGGTAGAAGGGCTCCTTCTTGCCACCGCGGCGCATCAATCGGATCGTCACCATCGTCTGCAGTGCCTCAGCGATTCGTTCGGAGGGGCCGGCCGGGGGCTGCCCCGCTGTCCGGTCGAAAAAGAGCCCGGAACTATACCCAAAACTTCCGCGGAAATAAATGCTTGGGTATCGTCAGCGGAACCCGGGCGGCAGGCGCCCGGCCAGAGACTGGACCATCCCTCGCAACCCGGCCTTGCCCTTGCCCATGCCCTTCATGACCTTCTGCATCTGCAGAAAGTTCTTGAGCAGGCGGTTCACGTCGGCCACCTGGGTGCCCGAGCCGCCGGCGATGCGCCGCCGGCGCGAGCCGTCGATGAGCTTGGGGAAGCGCCGTTCGCGGGCCGTCATCGAGCAGATGATCGCGATCTGGCGCCTGATCTCGCGCTCGTTGCCCTGCGGCAGCCCGCCGGCCTTGGCCGCGAGCTGCGCCGGCAGCTTGTCCATCAGCGCCGCCATGCCTCCCATGCGCTCGAGCTGGCGCAGCTGCTCGAGCAGGTCCTCGAGGTCGAACCCGCCGCCCTTGGCGACCTTGCGCGCGAGCTTTTCGGCCTGCTCCCGGTCGACCTTGCGGGTGACCTCCTCGACGAGGCTCAGCACGTCGCCCATGCCGAGGATGCGCGAGGCCATCCGTTCCGCCTGGAACGCCTCGAGCGCGTCGGGCTTCTCGCCCACGCCGACGAACAGGATTGGCTGCCCCGTGACGCGGCGCACCGACAGCGCCGCGCCACCGCGGGCGTCGCCGTCGGCCTTGGTGAGCACCACACCCGTGAGATCGAGCGCGGCGCCGAAGGCGCGCGCGGCATTGACCGCGTCCTGGCCCGCCATGCTGTCCACCACGAACAGCGTCTCGACGGGCTTCACCGCCGCCGCGAGCTCGCGCACCTCCGCCATCATCGCCTCGTCCACGTGCAGGCGACCGGCGGTGTCCACGAGCAGCACGTCGTAAACGCCGCGGCGCGCCTCCGCGAGCGCGCGCGAGGCGATCTCCACCGGCGGCACCGACGGATCGGCGGGCGCGACGTCGATGCCGAGCTGCGCGCCGAGCCGCTCGAGCTGGAGCATCGCGGCCGGCCGGTAGACGTCCGTGGAGACGAGCAGCACGCGCTTGCGCTCGCGCTCCCGCAGCCACAGGGCGATCTTGGCCGCCGTGGTGGTCTTGCCGGCTCCCTGCAGGCCCGCGAGCAGGATCACGGCCGGCGGCTGGACGCGCAGGTTGAGCGGGCGCACGCCCTCGCCCATCACGCGGACTAGTTCCTCGTGGATCACCCGAACCAGTGCCTGGCCCGGCGTGAGGCTGCGGTGGACCTCGAGCCCGACGGCGCGCGCCTTGACCGCGTCGATGAACTCCTTGACGACCGGCAGCGCGACGTCGGCCTCGAGCAGCGCCATGCGCACCTGGCGCAGCGTCTCGGCGATGTTGTCCTCGGTCAGCCGCCCGCGGCCGCGCAGGCCGTCGACGACGGCGGCGAGTCGGGAGGAGAGCTTGTCGAACATCGAGGACCTCGGCGGGGATGCCGCGCCGCGCGGCGAGAGCGGCGATTATAGGGACGCTGCGGGCACTGCGCCTCCTCAGGGTGGCGGCGATGTGCCATCATTTCCGCAGGTTTCCCTGCCCCGGGCTCCCGCTTGCTGCTGCCGCTCATCGCCGTCGCCTGCTACCTGTTCGGCGCCATCGAACTCGGCGTGTCGGCCTACCAGGGCGACTCCCACCATGGCCGGGGCCGGCGCATCGCGGCCGCGGCCATCGCGGCGATCGGCGTGGTGATGCATACGGCGGCACTGCTGCAGGAACGCCGCATCGACCCGCTGGCCGCGCTGTCGCTCGGCGACGTGCTGGCGCTGGTCGCCCTGGTGATCGCGATCACCGCGATCGCGATGGCACTGCGGCCGCGCCTGCGCGGCATGGCAGCCCTCCTGCTCGGCATCGCCGCCTTGCTCGAGGGGGCGTTTTCCGAGGGCGCCCGCCAGTTCTCGATGGGTCGCCCGGGCTGGGAACTCGCCTTTCACGTCGCGATGGCGACCACGGCCTTCGCGTTCCTCACCATCGGCGCGGTACTGGCGGTGGCACAGGTGGTCGTGGCCCGCAAGCTTCGCACCCGCCGGCCACTCGGCTGGCTGAAGATCCTCACACCCGTCGAGTCCATCGAGTCGGGCTGCTTCCACAGCATCCTGGCGGGCTTCACGGTGCTGACGCTGGCGCTCGTCACCGGGGCCTTCTTCATCGAGGACCTGTTCGCCCAGCACCTCGTGCACAAGGTCGTGCTCGCCATCGTCGCCTGGGTGGTCTTCGGCATCCTGCTGCTCGGCCGCTGGCGCATGGGCTGGCGCGGCCGCCAGGCGCTGCGCTGGACGCTCGCGGGCTACGCCCTGCTCGGGCTCTCCTACTTCGGCAGCAAGCTGGTGCTCGAGAACCTGCTCGGCAAGCACTGGGGCTGACCCGCCCTTGCAGGACATACCGTTAACCTGGCTGTTCGCGCTGCTCGTCGTCCTGGTGGCGCTGTCCGCGTTCTTCTCCAGCACCGAAACGGCGCTGATGAGCATCAACCGCTACCGGCTGCGCCACCGCGCGCGCGAGGGCAGCGCGGGCGCACGCGCCGCCGAGACGCTGCTGCAGTCGCCGGACCGGCTGATCGGCCTGATCCTCGTCTGCAACAACTTCGTGAACTCTGCGGCCGCCGCACTCGTGACCGTGATCTGCCTGTCGGTCGGCGGCGAGGCATTTGCCGCGATCGGCGTCGGCCTCTTCACGGTGGTGCTGATCATCTTCGGCGAGGTGGCGCCGAAGACCTTCGGCGCGCTGTACCCGGAGCGGCTCGCACTCCCGGCGGCGCTGATCTACCAGGTGCTTCTCAAGGTCCTCTACCCGGTGGTGTGGTTGACGAACCTGCTCGCCAACGGCGTACTGCGCCTCGCCGGCATCTCGCGTGAGAAGGCGAGCACGACCTCGCTCAGCCGTGAGGAACTCCGCACGGTCGTGGCCGAGGCGAGCACGGTCATCCCGCACCGCCACCAGCGCATGCTGATGAGCATCCTCGACCTCGAGCGGATCAACGTCGAGGACATCATGGTGCCGCGCAGCGAGATCGCGGGCATCGACGTCTCCGACGACTGGGACGACATTCTCGGCCAGTTGCGCGAGGCGCGGCACACGCGGGTGCCGGTGTTCGACGGCAGCGTCGACGAGCTGGTCGGCATCCTGCACATGAAGCAGGTGGCGCGGCAGCTCGCGCGCGGCGACCTCGACCGGGCGCAGCTCGTCGGGCTCGCGCGCTCGCGCGAGCCCTACTACGTGCCCGAGGGCACTTCGCTCAACACGCAGCTGCTGAACTTCCAGCGCCAGCGCCGCCGCGTGGCGTTCGTCGTGGACGAGTACGGCGACGTGCAGGGCCTTGTCACGCTCGAGGACCTGCTCGAGGAGATCGTGGGCGAGTTCACCTCGGACACGACCTCGGCGCACAAGGACGTGCACCGCGAGCGCGACGGGACGTTCATCGTCAGCGCCTCGGCGAGCGTCCGCACGCTGAACCGCAAGATGGGCTGGTCTCTGCCCACCAGCGGACCGCGCACGCTGAACGGGCTGATCATCGAGACGCTCGAGACGATCCCCGAGCCCGGCACCAGCCTGCGCGTGAACGACTACGCCATCGACGTGCTGCAGACCGGCGACAACGCAGTCAGGACGGTACGCCTGCGGCCGGTCGCGCCGGCCCCGGAGACTCCGCGGCGCGCGTCATAGCGCCAGGGCGAGGGCCTGCTCGAGCCGCGCGACGCCCTCGACCGCCAGTCCCTCCGGAGGACGCCGCGGCACGTTGGCGGCCGGCACGATGGCACGGCGGAAACCCTGCTTCGCAGCCTCGCGCAGCCGCTCCTCGCCGAATGGCACTGGCCGGACCTCGCCCGTGAGGCCGAGTTCGCCGAAGCACACCACGTCCGTCGCGACCGGACGGTTGCGCAGGCTCGAGAGCACCGCAATGACCGCCGGCAGGTCGGCCGCCGTCTCGCCGATGCGCACGCCGCCGACCACGTTCACGAACACGTCCTGCCCCGACGTCGAGATCCCGCCGTGACGGTGCAGCACCGCGAGCAGCAGCGCGAGGCGGCCGGAGTCGAAGCCGACCGCGACGCGACGCGGCGACAGGCCCTGCGCCTCGTCGACCAGCGCCTGCAACTCGACGAGCAGCGGTCGGCTGCCCTCGCGCGCCACCGTGACGACGCTGCCCGGGACCGCGACCTCGTGCCGCGAGAGGAAGATCGCCGAGGGATTGCGCACCTCCTTCAAGCCCTGCTCGGCCATCGCGAACACGCCGATCTCGTTGGCCGCGCCGTAGCGGTTCTTCACCGCGCGCACCACGCGGAAGCGGCTGCCGGGATCGCTCTCGAAGTAGAGCACCGTGTCCACCATGTGCTCGAGGATGCGCGGACCCGCGATCAGGCCCTCCTTGGTGACGTGGCCGATGATCAGCACGGCCGTGCCCGTGTCCTTGGCGTAGCGCACCAGGCGCGCGGCGGATTCGCGCACCTGCACCGCGGAGCCCGCCGAGGACTCCGACAGCTCGGTCTGCATCGTCTGGATCGAGTCGACCACGACCACGGTCGCGCGCGCGGCCAGCGCCTCCTCGAGGATCGCCTCGACGCGCGTCTCGGCCGCGAGCCGCAGCGTGCCGGAGCCGAGCCCGAGGCGGCGCGCCCGCAACGCGACCTGCCCCACGGATTCCTCGCCCGACACGTACAGCACCGTGCGCTCGCGGCTCAGCGCATCGGAGGCCTGCAGCAGCAGCGTGGACTTGCCGATGCCCGGGTCGCCGCCGAGCAGCGTGACGGAACCGGCGACCAGCCCCCCGCCGAGCACCCGGTCGAGTTCGCCGATGCCCGACGCCGCACGCGGCTCGTTGTCCTGCGCCACTTCCGCGACGGGCCGGCTCTTCGGGCCGCGGGCGGCGGATTCGCGCGACGGACCGGCCGGCAGCGAAGAGGCGGCGAGCGCCAGGGTGTTCCAGCCCTGGCAGGCCGGACACTGGCCCTGCCACTGCGCGGTGCGGGCGCCACAGGCACCGCACTCGTAGCTGGTCTTGGCTCTGGCCATTGCTCGCACGCCCCTCGCCGCAGCGGGCGGCGATGCTAGCACGCGCCCGCGGCGGGCCCGGATGTGTGACGGCGGCGGCAATTCGGCGGTGGCCCGGATCCGTATACTTCGGCCGATCATGTGGCAACCGGCCCGAGACACGTCCGCATCCAGGGACCCCGACGCGCGCCCGGCGGCCGGCCGCCGTCCGCCGGGTCGGCTCGGCCGCTACGAGGTACTCCACGAGATCGGGCGGGGCGCCATGGGGGTCGTGTACCGGGCGCGCGATCCGGTCATCAACCGCGAGGTGGCGCTCAAGACCATTCCGCTGGCGGCCGAGTTCGAGGGGCCGGAACTCGAAGAGGCGCGTGCCAAGTTCTTCCGCGAGGCCGAGACCGCCGGCCGCCTGAGCCACCCCAACATCGTCACGATCTTCGACGCCGGCGAGCACGATGGCACGGCATACATCGCCATGGAGCTGCTGCGCGGCTGCCACCTGGTCGACCACACGTCCGCGGCACGGCTGCTGCCGCCCGCCATCTCGATCGAAGTCGCCGCCCGGCTCGCCGAGGGGCTCCACTACGCCCACCGCCAGGGCGTCGTGCACCGCGACATGAAGCCCGCCAACGTGATGTTCGACGCGCCGAGCGGCGAGCTGAAGATCACCGACTTCGGCATCGCGCGGCTCACCGACACGGGCCGGACGCGCACCGGCATCGTGCTCGGCACGCCATCGTTCATGTCGCCCGAGCAGCTGCAAGGCCGGGCCGTGACTGGCCGCTCGGACCTGTTCTCGCTTGCGGTCACGCTGTTCCAGCTGCTCACGGCTCAGCTGCCGTTCCGCGCCGACTCCATGCCCGGGCTGATGCTCGCCATCGCCCACGAGCCGCCGCCGCCGATCGGCGTGATCCGCCCGGGGCTGCCGTCGGGCCTGCAGGCATTCTTCGATCGCGCGCTGTCGAAGGACCCGGAGGCCCGCCACGGCAGCGGGGCGGAGTTCGCGATCGCACTGCGCGACCTGAACTCCCCTGGACGGGCCTGAGCATGCATCTCAGGGGCAAGCTCGCCTGCGTCGGCATGAGCGACCCCGGCCGCGTGCGCGAGCACAACGAGGACACGATCGGCACCGACGCCGACATCGGGCTGGTGGTGCTCGCCGACGGCATGGGCGGCTACAAGGCCGGCGAGGTCGCGAGCGGGATCGCCGTGCGCACGGTGATGAGCCTGGTGAAGGAAGCCGTCGAGCGCGAGGACCTGCGCCGCACGGACGCCGCGAGCGGGCTCAGCCGGCCGGGCATCCTGCTGCGCGATGCCATTCACCGCGCCAACAAGATCATCCAGCAGACGGCGCGCACCCAGCCGCACTGCGAGGGCATGGGCACCACCATGGTCGCAGGGCTGTTCTTCGACGACCAACTCACGGTCGCCCACGTCGGCGACTCACGCATGTACCGCGTGCGTGATGCCGTGATCTCGCAGGTGACGAAGGACCACTCGCTGATGCACGAGCTCGTCTCGCGCGGCTTCTACACGCCGCAGCAGGCGCAGCGCGCCTCCGCCAAGAATTACGTGACCCGGGCGCTCGGCGTCGAGGCGACGGTCGAGGTGGACGTCACCGAGGTCCCGGTCGTGCCGGGCGACCTGTTCCTGCTGTGCTCCGACGGGCTGTCGGACATGGTCGAGGACGAGGACATCCAGCTGACCATGAACACCTTTGGTGCTAATCTCTCGACGCTCGCGCGGCAACTGGTGCTGCTCGGCAACGACAACGGTGGCCGGGACAACATCTCGGTCGTGCTGGTCAGGGCACTCGACGCCTTCCCGGCGCATCGCGGCGTGATGCAGCGAATCCGCGCAATGTTCAGCTGACTCAGGAGCACGCAGACGTATGGCCAGGCTCGTACTCAGCCTCGATGGGCAGCTGCTCGCGGAATACAACATGAGCCGGGAGCGCTACACGATCGGGCGCCTCCCGGACAACGACATCCGCATCGACAACCCTGCGGTGAGCGGCCATCACGCGCTGATCATCAACATCCTCAACGACTCGTTCCTTGAGGACCTGAACAGCACCAACGGCACCTACGTCAACGGCAAGATCGTCAAGAAGCACGCGCTGCAGCACAGCGACGTGATCACCGTCGGCCACCACGCACTGCGCTTCATCGACGGCGAGAGCGACGATCAGGACGATGAGTTCGCCAAGACCATGCTGATCCGGCCGAGCGAGGCCGCGGGCATGCTCGGCAGCGTCGCGCAGCCGCCCCCTGCGGCGCCGTCGCCCCGCGCGGGCCCCACGGCCGCGGTGCTGCCGAAGGCGCGGCTGCAGGTGCTGTCGGGCCAGTTCGCCGGCCGCGAACTCGAGCTCGTCAAGACGCTCACGACGCTCGGCCGGCCGGGCGTGCAGGTCGCGGCGATCACGCGCCGCGCGGACGGCTACTACATCGTCCACGTGGAGAGCGGCCGCGAAGGCGACTACCCGCTGGTGAACGACGTACCGATCGGCGCGCAGGCGCGCCGGCTGCACGACAACGACGTGGTGCAGCTCGCGGGCGTCAAGATGGGGTTCTTCTTCTCGGGCTGAGCGGGACTCGTCCCGGGCGGGGCCGCACCGGCCCGTTCCATCGCAGGCTACGCCAGCTCGTGATGCACGCGCTGGCTCACTCCGCAGACCAGCTCGTAGGGGATCGTGCCCGCACGCACGGCGACTTCCTCGACCGGCAGCCCCGCGCCCCACAGCACCACCGGGTCGCCGCTCGAGACGTCGCCGAGGTCGGTGACATCCACGGTGAGCATGTCCATCGAGACGCGACCGATCAGCGGCGCGCGCCTGCCATTGACGAGCACCGGAGCTCCGGAGGGCAGCGAGCGCGGGTAGCCATCGCCGTAGCCGGCCGCAACCACCGCCATGCGCGTGGGGCGGCCCGCGCGCCAGGTGCCGCCGTAGCCCACGGTCTCCCCGGCCCGCACGTCCTTCACGGCGATGATCTCGGTCCGCAGCGTCATCACGGGCCGCAGGTCGAGGTCGGCGCCAGTCCCCGCCGGGAACGGCGACAGCCCATACAGCATCAGGCCGGGCCGCACCCAGTCGCCGCGCGCGTCGGGGCGGGCGAGCAGGGCCGCTGAATTGGCGATGCTGCGCGCGCCGGGCAGGCCGGCGGTCGCGGCCGCGAAGACCCTGAGCTGCTCGCCGGTCTTGGGATCGTCGCGGTCGTCGGCGCTCGCCAGATGCGTCACCAGCGTCGGATCGGCCGCGACGTTGGGCACCCGCTGCAGGCGCCCATAGGCCGATGCGAACTGCTCGGCACGGAACCCGAGGCGGTTCATGCCGCTGTCCAGCTTGATCCACGCCGAGAGAGTCCGCGTGCCGTTGCGTCCCTCGAGGAGTTCGAGCTGCTCGACGCTGTGGACCATCAATTCGAGGCGCTGCGCGGCCGCGGCCGCGAGCTGCTCCGCGCTGAACGCACCCTCCAGCAGCAGGATGGGATTGGCGAGGCCGGCGGCGCGCAGTGCGAGGCCCTCCTCGAGCCGCGCGACGGCGAAGCCATCGCTCGCGGCGAGCGCTTTCGCCACCGGCACGAGGCCATGGCCATAGGCGTTGGCCTTGATGACGGCCATCACCCGCGCGCCGGGCGCGGCGGCGCGCACGCGCGCGAGGTTGTGACGCAACGCGGCCGTGTCGATGGTGGCGCGGATCAGCGGCTGCACGCGGTACCTGCGGCGCGCACGCCGCTCAGGGGCCGTACCCGTAGTCGCCGGTGGCGAGATTCTCGAAGCGCGTGTACTTGCCGAGGAAGGTCAGGTGCACCTCGCCGGTCGGCCCGTTGCGCTGCTTGGCGATGATGATGTCGGCGATGCCCTTGCGCGGCGTGTCGGGCTCGTAGACTTCCTCGCGGTAGATCAGCACGATCACGTCGGCGTCCTGCTCGATGGCGCCCGACTCGCGCAGGTCCGACATCACCGGCTTCTTGTCGGTGCGCTGCTCGACGCCGCGGTTCAGCTGCGACAGCGCGATTACCGGCACGCGCAGTTCCTTCGCCAGCGCCTTGAGCGATCGGGAGATCTCCGAGATCTCCGTGGCGCGGTTCTCCTTCGTCCCCGGCACCTGCATGAGCTGCAGGTAGTCGATGACGATCAGGCCGAGCCCGTCCTTCTCGCGCTTGAGGCGCCGCGCGCGCGCGCGCACCTCGGTGGGCGTGAGCGCGCCGCTGTCGTCGATGAAGATCGGCGCAGACTTCATCTGCGCAATCGCACCGTTGATGCGCGCCCAGTCGTCGTCGCCGAAGTTGCCGGTGCGCAGGTGGCTCTGGTCCACGCGACCGAGCGAGGAAATCATGCGCATCGCGAGCTGGTCGCGCGACATCTCCATCGAGAACACGGCGACCGGCGTGGAGCCCGCGATCGCGGCGTTCTCGGCGATGTTGAGCGCGAGCGTGGTCTTGCCCATCGAGGGACGGCCCGCGATGATCACGAGGTCCCCGGGCTGCAGCCCCGCCGTCATGCGGTCGAGGTCGTGGAAGCCGGTGGCCACACCCGTGGGCTGGCCCTGGTTCTGCTGCAGCAGGTCGAGGCGGTCGATGGCGTCGCCGAGGATGTCGTGCAGCGGCACGAAGCCCGAGCCGGTGCGGCGGCCGAGCTCGGCGATCTCGAACACGCGCCGCTCGGCCTCGCTCACGAGTTCCGCCGCACTGCGACCCTCGCTGTCGTACGCGCTCGCGGCCACCTCGCCGCTCACCCGGATCAGCTGGCGCAGCAGCGATCGCTCGCGGACGATGTCGGCGTAGGCGCGGATGTTTGCGGCGGCCGGCGTGTCGCGCGCGAGGCCCGCGAGGTAGGCGAGCCCACCGGTCGACTCTGAGAGGCCCTTGGAGGCGAGGGACTCCGCGACCGTCACGGCGTCGCTCGGCTCGCTGCGGCCGGTCAGTTCCGCGATGCCCGTGAAGATCAGCTGATGGTCACGGCGGTAGAAGTCATCGGCGACCAGCCGGTCGGCGATCGAGTCCCAGGTGGCGTTGTCGAGCAGCAGTCCGCCAAGCACCGCCTGCTCGGCCTCGACCGAGTGTGGCGGCACGCGCAGCGCGTCGAGCTCCGGCACGGGCCGCGCCCGCCGGCGGGTCCTCGCGCCGCCGTCCTGGTCCATGCCCCGTCTCGCCGCGCCGCTCAGTCCTCGGCGGCCACGTCCACCGGCAGGTCGATCACGACGTCGGAGTGCAGGTGCAGCTTGACGTGGTGCTCGCCCACGAGGCGGATCGGGCCGGAGGCGAGGCGGACCTCGCTGCGCTCGATGCGAATGCCGGCCTTGGAGAGCGCCTCGGCGATGTCGGACGTGCCGATCGAGCCGAACAGTTTGCCCTCGCCGCCAGCCTTCGCGGTGAGCGAAAGGCGGAAGTTCTCGAGTTGCCCGGCGCGCAGCTTCGCGCTCTCCGTTTCGTCGGCCGCGAGCTTCTCGAGCTCGGCGCGGCGCTCCTCGAACCGCTTCAGGTTGGCCGCGGTGGCCACCGCCGCCTTGCCCTGCGGGAGCAGGTAGTTGCGGCCGTAGCCCGGCTTCACCTTGACCTTGTCGCCGATGTTGCCGAGGTTGGCGACCTTCTGCAGCAGGATGACTTCCATGGTGGAATCCTCGATCTAGAGTGAGTGTGTCAGTTCATGCGCCCTGCGCCGCCCGTTGCGAGCGCAGCCAGTTGTCCACGAAACCCCATCCCGCCAGCACCGCGACCGTGATCGGTGCCGCCAGCACCAGCAGGACGTAGATCAGCCACAGCCACGTACCGCCCAGCCGGCCCGAGGCCTTGAAGCGGTGCGCGGCGGCGAGCCCGACGATCATCAGCGCGCCGAGGAACAGGCGCGCGACGTCGTCCACGAGCGGCCGGTCGCTGAGCAGCGAGGCCGCGATCGCGACCGCCGCCGCCGCACCGAGCGCGACGCCGAGGCGCAGCTGCTGGTACTCCGCACCGAAGCGACCCGGCTGCCCGGCGCGCGACTGCCACCAGCGCGCCAGGAACAGCGCGCACATCGCGAGCAGCACCGTCAGCACCGTCACCCAGCCCCAAAGTGTCCGGGCCAGCGTCTCAACGAGCCCGTCCTTCTCGAGATCCATCGGCAGCCCGCGGCGCTGCATTTCCTCGGCGAGGTCGCGCACGAACGGCGCCCAGAACTGCTCCGGGTCGCCGAGCGTGGCGTGCAGCAGCACCAGCATCGCCGCACCCGCCAGCACCGCCATCTGCAGGCACAGCGACAGCGACCCGCTGCGCTGCAGGAGCACGGCGAGCGCCAACGGCGGCCCCAGCACCCACAGCGAGTAGATCAGCCCGACCGGGATCGGACGGCCGACGAACCACATCGCGAGCGCGAGCAACAGGCTCGCTCCGGCGGCGATCGCGAGTCCGGTGCGCGGCCCGCGCATCAACGCCACCAGCGCCGGCACCGCGCCCGGCAGGAAGAACGCGAATCCCAACCCGAACAGCGGCAGCAACCCGAGCAGCCCGGTCACCAGAACGGCCTGGCCGGGGCGGTCGACGATCCAGCTGGCGAAGCTCCTCTCGCTCATGGCGCGCGCCCGCGGTTGCCCGCGCTGCGCCCGCTCGATTCAGTGCTGGTCCGTGTAGGGCAGCAGCGCGAGGAATCGCGCTCGCTTGACCGCGAGGGCGAGCTGTCGCTGGTAGTTGGAGCGCGTGCCGGTGATGCGGCTCGGAACGATCTTGCCCGTCTCGGTGATGTAGCCCTTGAGCGTGGCGAGGTCCTTGTAGTCGATGCGCTCGACGCCCTCGGCGGTGAACTTGCAGAACTTGCGGCGGCGGAAGAAGCGTGCCATGGGTCACCCTGGTCCGTGTACGTGATGTCGGTCGGTGCAGACGGCGGGACTCAGCCCGCGGCCTCGGCCTGGTCGGAGCCGCCGTCGGGGGCCAGGCCCTCGTCGGTGCGGATGCCCTCCTCCTCGGCGCGCGCCATCGGCGACGGCTCGGTGACGGGTCCCGGCATCGCCATCACGAGGTTGCGGATGACCGCATCGCTGAAGCGGAATGCGCCGGTCAGCTCGTCGAGGACCTTCTTGTCGGTCTCGACGTTCATCAGAACGTAGTGGGCCTTGTGGACCTTCGCGATCGGAAAGGCCAGCTGGCGGCGGCCCCAGTCCTCGACGCGGTGGATCGCACCGCCGCCCGCGGTAATGATGCCGCGGTAGCGCTCGATCATGGCCGGGACCTGCTCGCTCTGGTCAGGGTGGACCAGAAACACGATCTCGTAGTGACGCACGGTCTGTGCTCCCTGTGGTTGACGCCGCCCTGGCGCGGGATTCCCGCAATGAGCCAGGTGCGGCAAGGAGTTGCAACGGCCGCGCCGGGCTCCAGACCCGCCGCGGAGCCGCGCACAATACACGAAAGGGCCCGTCTGTCGCTAGGGCACGCGCCGTTGGGGCATGGCGGCCGCGCGCCGCTGCCGCACGGCCTCGAACAGCGCCACACCTGCGGCGACGGAGACGTTCAGGCTCTCGACCGCCCCGGCCATCGGGATCGCGACCAGCTGGTCGCAGCACTCGCGGGTCAGGCGGCGCATGCCCTCGCCCTCCGAGCCGAGCACCAGCGCGACCGGGCCGGTCAGGTCGGCCTCGTAGAGCGTGCGCTCGGCGGCGTCGTCGGCGCCCACGAGCCACACGCCGCGCGCCTTGAACTCGCGCAGCGTGCGCGCGAGGTTCACGACCGGCACCAGCGGCACCGTTTCCGCCGCACCGGCGGCCACCTTGCGCACGGCCGCGGTGAGCCCGGCCGCCCGGTCGCGCGGCACGATCACGGCCGCGACCCCGGCGGCGTCGGCGCTGCGCAGGCAGGCCCCGAGGTTGTGCGGATCCTGCACGCCGTCCAGGACCAGCAGCAGAGGCGCGGCGCCGGCCGCCTCGAGCGCTTCCTCGAGCTGCGTCTCGGGATCGACCGCCCGTGGCGCGATCTCGGCGACGACGCCCTGGTGGCGCACGCCTGCGGCGAGGCGCTCGAGGGTCGCGTCATCCGCCTCCGCGACCGGCACGCCGGCACGCGCGGCGAGCGCGCGAAGTTCATCGAGCCGCCGGGCGTCACGCCCGCCGGCGAGCAGCACCCGCCGCACGCGCCCGGGGCTGCGCTCGAGCAGCACGCGCACGGCGTGAACGCCGCCGGCGACGCTGGCGGGGTCCGGTGCCGGCATCAGCGGCGACGCCCGATCGCACCCGGCCGCCGGGGCCGGCGGCGCTCGCTGGTCTCCCCTGCCAGTTCGAAGTCCACGCGGCGATCGTCGAGCGAGACGCTCGCAACCCGCACGCGCAGGCGGTCGCCGAGGCGGAACACGCGGCCGGAACTGCGCCCCACCAGCCGGTAACCGGAGCGGTCGCGGGCGAAGTAGTCCTGACCGAGCGACGTGACGTGCACGAGCCCGTCGACCTGCAGGCCGTCGAGTTGCACGAACAGTCCGAAGTCGACGACGCCCGAGACGAGGCCGTCGAACTCCTCGCCGATGCGGTCCTGCATGTAGTAGCACTTGAGCCAGGCGACGGCGCCGCGCGTCGCTTCATCGGCGCGGCGCTCGCGGAACGAGCAGTCCTGGCCGAGCACCGGGAAGGCGCCGTGCCAGTCGACGAGCGCCTGCGGGTCGCCTCCCTGCAGGACCTGGCGGATGCCCCGGTGCACCACGAGGTCCGGGTAGCGGCGGATCGGCGAGGTGAAGTGCGCGTAGTGCTCCAGCGCGAGGCCGAAATGCCCGATGTTGCCCGGCTGGTAGACGGCCTGCGGCATCGAGCGGATCACCGCGGTGGAAATGAGCAGTGCGTCCGGACGGTCGCCGATCTTGCGCAGCAGGTCGCGCAGGTGCTCGGGCTCGACGTCCTCCGCCGGCGGCAACCACAGCCCGAACTCGCGCATGAACTGGCGCAGGGTCTCGAGCCGATCGGTCTCCGGCAGCCCGTGCACGCGGTACAGCGTGGGCACGCGATGACGGTCGAGGAAGCGCGCCGCGGCGATGTTGGCCGCGATCATGCATTCCTCGATCAGGCGGTGTGCGTCGTTGCGCGGCTGCTCCACCAGCGCCGCGACGCGGCCCTGCTCGTCGAACTTGAGCTTGAGCTCGGGCGTATCGAGCTCGAGTGCGCCACGCCCGGCGCGTTCGCGGACGAAGCTGCGATAGACGCCCTGCAGCGCGAGCAGGCGCTCGCGCACCGCCTCGAGGCGCGGCGCCGGGCGACCCTCGGGCCGGGCCAGGAACTCGCCCACCTCGCCGTAGGTGAGCCGCGCGGCCGAGCGCATCACGCCCTCGAAGAAGCGCGAGCGCGTGATGCGCCCGTCCTCGCTCACGCGCAGCTCGCAGCACAGGCACAGGCGGTCCTCCTCCGGCACCAGCGAGCAGAGCCCGTTCGACAGCGCCTCCGGCAGCATCGGCAGCACGCGGTTCGGGAAGTAGACGGAGGTGCCGCGTTCGCGTGCCTCCGCGTCGAGCGCGCCGCCGGGGCGCACGTAGTGCCCGACGTCGGCGATCGCGACGATCAGCCGCCAGCCGCCGCGCGTGCGCTCGCAGTAGACGGCGTCGTCGTAGTCACGGGCGTCCTCGCCGTCGATGGTGACGAGCGCGAGCCCACGCAGGTCCTCGCGCCCGGCCACCGCGTCCTGCGGAATGCGCCCGCCCCAGGCGGCCGCCTCCGCCAGCGCGTCGTCCGGGAACTCGAACGGCAGGCCGTGCGAGTGGATCGCGATGTCGGTCTCCATGCCGGGCGCACCGTGCTCGCCGAGCACGCGCGCCACCCGACCGACCGGCTGCGCCTCACGGCTCGGCGGCCGCGTGAGCTCGACGATGACCACCTGGCCGGGCTGCGCGTCGCCGCGCTGCGCCTCGGGCACCAGCACCCGATGCGTGACGCGCGGGTTGTCGGCGACCACGTAGGTGACTCCGGCGTCCTCGTGCAGGCGCCCCACGACCTCGCGAGTGCGCCGCTCGAGCACTTCCACGATCGCGCCCTGCGGCCGGCCGCGGAACCGGGTCCCCTCGATGCGCACCGCGACGCGATCGCCGTGCATCACCGCGCGCATCTCCTGGGCCGAGAGGTGGATCGGCGCCGAGGCGTCGTCCGGCAGCAGCGTACCGTCACCATTGCGCTGCGCCTGCACGGTACCCACGACGAGGCCGGGGAGCTGCTCGCGCAGGCAGTACTGTCCGCGGCGGTTCAGCACCAGTTCGCCGCGGCGGACCAGCTCCGCGAGCTGTACAGGCGCCTCGGCGGCCGCGGCCGGACCGAGCTCGGAGGCGATCTCCTCGAGCCGCAGCGGACGCCCGGCGCGCCTCAGCACGGCCAGCGCGCCGGCCGCCGGGGCGGCTCGCGTCGCGCGGGGACGCGCCGCTGGGCCCGTGGGACTCTTTCGTCGGGAGCGCTTACGCTGCATGAGTTTCCATCCGGCCGGCGCGCCTCGCCGCGGGTATTCGTTGACAGCCCCCGGGAGCGCCAGTAAATTGCCCGGCCTTCCAGCCGGCCCGTGAGCCGAGCCGCGACCGAAGCCCAGGTGGCGGAATTGGTAGACGCACTAGTTTCAGGTACTAGCGGGTAACACCGTGGAGGTTCGAGTCCTCTCCTGGGCACCACCCCGCCGACGCGCGGGACTCTAGCACTCCGTCAGATCGACCGCGAGATCAGTTCCTTCATGATCTCGTTGGTGCCGCCGTAGATCCGCTGCACGCGGGAGTCGGCGAACATGCGGCAGACGAGGTATTCGTTCATGTACCCGTAGCCGCCGTGGAGCTGCACGCACTCGTCCATCACCTGCTGCTGGAGGTCGGTGACCCACCACTTGGCCATCGCGGCGGTCTCGGTGTCGAGCGTGCCCGCCACCAGCTGCTCGATGCAGCGGTCGACGAAGGTGCGCGCCACGCGCACGTGGGTGGCCACCTCGGCGAGCTTGAAGCGGGTGTTCTGGAACTCGGCGATCTTCTGCCCGAACGCCTGGCGCTCCTTCACGTAGCGCACGGTTTCCGCGTAGGCGCCTTCCATGGCCGCGACGCCGCCCAGCGCGATGGTGATGCGCTCGTAGGGCAGGTCGCCCATCAGCATGTGCATGCCGCGACCTTCCTCGCCGCCGAGCAGGCAGTCGACCGGCACCCGCACGTCCTCGAAGAACAGCTCGGCGGTGTCCTGTGCGGCCATGCCCATCTTGTCGAGCACGCGCCCCACGCGGTAGCCGGGCAGGTTCTCGTCTCGACCATCAGGATCGACAGGCCCCGGCTGCGGTCGCCCGGATCGGTGCGCACCACGAGCATCAGGATCGTGGCGATCGAGCCATTGGTGATGAAGATCTTGGAGCCGTTGACGAGGTAGTGCGCGCCCTCGCGGACCGCGCGCGTGCGGATGCCCTTGAGGTCGGAGCCCGCGCCCGGCTCGGTCATTGCGATCGCACCGATCAGCTCGCCGCGCGCCATGCGCGGCAGCCAGCGGTGCTTCTGGTCCTCGGTGCCGTAGTTCAGCACGTAGTGCGCGGCGATGCTGTGCACGCCCTGGCCGAAGCCCGAGATGCCGCGGCGGTTGCACTCCTCGTAGAGCACCGCCTCGTGGCGGAAATCGCCGCCGCCACCGCCGTACTCCGCGGGCACGTCCATCAGCAGGAACCCCGCCTCGCCCACCTGCCGCCACGTGCCGGGATCCACGTGATGCTGAGCACGCCAGCGCGGCTCGTGCGGCAGCATCTCGGTCTCGACGAGACGCGACACGGCCTCGCGCAGCATCCGCAGGTCGTCGTCCATCCACGGGGACTCGTAGGGAATCACGGGCTGCTGGCTCGCGGGCAGGTCAGTCGAAGGGATGGCGAAGCACGATCGTCTCGGCGCGGTCGGCACCGGTCGAGACGATGTCGATCGGGACGCCGGCGAGTTGTTCGATGCGCGCGAGATAACGGCGCGCGGTCTCCGGCAGCCTGTCGAACTCGGTGATGCCGGCGGTGGATTCCGACCAGCCCGGCAGCGTCTCGTAGACCGGCTCGCACTCCTCGTAGCGAAACGGCAGCAGCGGCGGCTGTTCGCGCACCTCGCCGTCGATGCGGTAGCCGGTCGCGATGCGCAGCGTGTCGAGGCCGTCGAGCACGTCGAGCTTGGTCACGCCGAGGCTCGAGAGGCTGTTGTGCAGCACGGCGCGGCGCAGCGCCACGGCGTCGAACCAGCCGCAGCGGCGCGCGCGTCCCGTGACCGCGCCGAACTCGTGGCCGACGCGCGAGAGGTGCTCGCCGTTCTCGTCGAACAGCTCGGTGGGGAACGGTCCTGCGCCCACGCGGGTCGTGTAGGCCTTGACGATGCCGAGCACGCGGTGCAGGTCGCGCGGGCCGAGGCCCGTGCCCACGGCGGCGGCGGCGGCAATCGTGTTGGATGACGTGACGAACGGGTAGGTACCGACGTCGTTGTCGAGCAGCGCGCCCTGCGCGCCCTCGAACAGGATGTTGCCACCGCGTCGCATCTCCGCATGCAGCCGCTCGCTCACGTCCTCGACCAGCGGCTGCACGCGCTCGCCCTGCGCGAGCAGGTCGTCGAGCACGCGCTGGAAATCGAAGGTCTCCGCGCTGAAGTACCGGCTCAGCACGAAATTGTGGAAGTCGAGGATCTCGCCGAGGCGCGCGGCGAGGCGGTCGCGCCGGAACAGGTCGGCGACGCGCACCGCGCGGCGGGCGACCTTGTCCTCGTACGCGGGGCCGATGCCGCGGCCGGTGGTGCCGATGGCATTGACGCCCTGGGCGCGCTCGCGGGCGCGGTCGATGGCGACGTGCGTGGGCAGGATCAGGGCGCAGTTCGGACTCACCCGCAGGCGCTCGTAGACCGGCACGCCCTTCTGCACCAGCGCGTCGGCCTCGCGCAGCAGCGCCTCGAGCGACAGCACCACGCCGTTGCCGATCAGGCACAGCACGCCGGGATGGAGGATGCCCGAGGGGATCAGCGACAGCACGGTCTTGGCGCCGTCGATCACCAGCGTGTGGCCCGCGTTGTGACCACCCTGGAAGCGCACCACCGCGGCGGCTCGCTCCGTGAGCAGGTCCACGATCTTGCCCTTGCCTTCGTCGCCCCATTGGGCGCCGATCACGACGAGGTTGATGGCCATGGCAGTCGTCCGGTGTCCTTCAGCCCGCGCCACGCACGAAGTAGAGGAGCGCGGCGCCCGCGATCATGCTCATCAGGCCGGCGATGCGCAACGTCCGCTCGTCGAGCTGCGAGAGCTGCGCGAGAGCCCGCTTCATTGCGCCGGGATTGGCGAACGGCATCAGGCCCTCGAGCACGAGGTAGAGCGCAAACGCCGCCCAGAGGTCGCTCCACTCCATGACGGGGCGCGCGGCCGCAACCTCAGCGGCCGGATTCCTTCAGGTATTTGAAGAACTCGCCGTCCGGCTGGATCACCAGGATGTCGCCCTGCTTGCCGAGCGAGCGGCGGTAGGCCTGCATGGAGCGGTGGAACGCGAAGAACTCCGGGTTGCGTCCGTGTGCGCGGGCATAGATGTCCGCGGCCATCGCGTCCCCCTCGCCCTTGATGATCTCCGCCTCGCGGTAGGCGTTGGCGAGGATCTCGGTGCGCTGGCGATCCGCTTCGGCGCGGGTCCGCTCGGAGACTGCCGAGCCCTCGGCGCGCAGCTGCGCCGCCTGGCGCGCGAAGTCCTGGCGCATGCGGTTGAACACCGACTCGCTCACCTCTTCGGGGAGGTCGATGCTCTTCGACGCGCACGTCGACCAGCGTGATGCCGAGGCCGGCGACGTTGCCCTCCGCGACCTTGCGCACCTCGCTCAGGAACTCGGTGCGCTCCGCCGCCACCACCTGCTGGATGGTGCGCTTGGCGATCACGCCCTTGATGCCGTCCTTGACGATCTCGCCGAGGCGGCGGTTGGCGACGTCCTCGCTGCCGCCGGCGGTGGAGGTGTAGTAGCGGCCGACGTCGGTGATGCGCCACTTCACGAAGAAGTTGATGCGCAGGATCTTGCCTTCGCTGGTCAGGAACTGCTCCGCCGGGTAATCCTCGGTGAGGATGCGCCGGTCGAACTTCCGCACGTTGTTCACCAGCGGCATCATGAAGTGCAGGCCGGGCTGGTAGTCCGCGCGCACGATCTCGCCGAAGCGGAACTTGATCGCGAGGTCGGTCTCGCGCACGGTGAACGCCGCCATCGACAGCACCAGGGCCAGGAAGCCCAGCAGGATCACGGCGAGGTAGCTGCGGTTACTCATCAGCGGGCCCCCCGCTCGCGGCGTGCGTCCGCCGCCTGGTCGGTTTCGACCGGCTCCGCCGGCGCGCGCGCCTCCGCAGACTGCCGCTGCTCGTCCAGCGTCAGCGTCTGCAGGCGCCGCTCGGTCAGCTTGTCGAGCGGCAGGTAAATCATGCTGCCCGTGCCCTTGGTGTCCACCAGCACCTTGTTGGTGTTGCCGAGCACTTCCTCGATGGTCTCGAAGTAGAGGCGCTGGCGCGTCACCCCAGGGGCGCGCTCGTAGGCCTGCAGCAGCTTCAGGAAGCGCTCGGCCTCACCCTCCGCGTCCGCGACGATGCGGGCCTTGTACGCCTGGGAGTCCTCCATCTGGCGCGCCGCCGACCCCTTCGCCTTCGGCAGGATGTCGTTCGAGTAGGCCTGCGCCTCGAGGGCCGAGCCGCTCCTTGTCCTCGCGCGCCTTGATTGCGTCGCGCTGCGCGCTCGAGACCTGCTCCGGCACGGCCACGCCCTGCAGGTTCACCGAGGTCACCTCGATGCCCGTCTGGTACGAGTCGAGCGTGCGCTGGATCAGTTCCTTCGTGAGGGCCGCGATTTCCTGGCGACCCTCCTCGAGCACGAAGTCGAGGCGTGCTGCGGCCGACGATCTCGCGGATGGCGCTCTCGCTGACCTCGCCGAGCGTTGCTCTCCGGCTCACGCACGTTGAAGGCGAACGGCCTCGCCTCGGCGCGCCGGTACTGCACGGCGATGTTGATGTCCACGAGGTTCTCGTCGGAGGTCAGCATGCGCGTCTGGTCGCTGAAGCCCTCGATGCTCTCGATGTTGATGATCTGCCGCGTCTCGATCGGCCACGGCATGTGCCAGCGCAGGCCCGGCTCGGTCGTGCCCACGTACTTGCCGAAGCGCGTCACCACGGCCCGCTCCGCCGCGTCGACCTTGTAGAGCCCGGTGGCCGCCCAGATCGCGAGCAGGACCAGCACGACGGTCCCGGCGCCGAAGCCGCGCATCCCGGCACCGGCCTGGCCGCCGTCGCCGCCAGTGCCCCCAGCGCCGCCGAACAGTCCGGTGAGTCGTCGTTGCAGATTGCGCAGGGCCTCGTCGAGGTCCGCGGCCCCACGGTCGGGGCGGTTGCCCCAGGGACTGCGGTTCCTGCCCGGGTCGTTCCAGGCCATCGGGTGGGTTGCTCCGGAGTGTATTGCGTCGGTTGGGTGGCGGTGGCCGGTTCCGCGGCGCGTCGCGGGTCGTCAGACCGGGACACCCGCGCCAGTGCGGACCGTACATTCTATGAACGGCTCGTCTCCGGCACAAGGCGGTGGTGTGACGGGCAGTTCGATGCCCGCCTCGCGACAGATTCGCTCGAGCTCGCGGCGCCGCAGGCTGACCTCGAGCTCGACGCCGCCGTCCTCGAGCGGGCGCTGGCGCAGCACCGCGCCTGCGGCGTGCAGCCGCGCGCGCGCACGGCCCTCGCCGGCCGGCAGACGCAGCAGGCAGTGATGCAGGTCGGCGCCGAGGCGCGCATGCAGCGCGGCGAGCAGCAGGTCGACGCCTGCGCCGGATTGCGCCGACAGCCACAGCCGGTCCGCGCGGCCCTCGGCGTCGGGCTCAACGCGCGGCGCCTCGCCCGTGCGATCGATCTTGTTGTAGACGGCGATCTGCGGGAGCGCCTGCGCGCCCACCGACTCGAGCACCTCGTTCACCTGCGCGATCCGCGCGAGGCGCTCCGGGTCGGACGCGTCGATCACGTGCAGCAGCAAGTCGGCCTCGCGCGCTTCCTGCAGCGTCGAGCGGAAAGCCACCACGAGCTCGTGCGGGAGGTCGCGGACGAAACCGACCGTGTCGGCCAGCGCGACTTCGAGCCCCGGCGCGAGGTGCAGGCGCCGCACGGTCGGATCCAGGGTCGCGAACAGCTGGTCCGCGGCGTAGGCATTCGCGGTAGTGAGCCGGTTGAACAGCGTGGACTTGCCGGCGTTGGTGTAACCCACCAGGGCGACGGTCGGCACCGACCCGCGCTTGCGCTCGCGGCGCGTCGTCGCGCGCTGCACGAGCACCTTGTCGAGCCGGTCGTTCAGCGTCTTGATGCGCCGCGCGATCAGGCGGCGGTCGGTCTCGAGCTGGGTCTCGCCAGGGCCACGCAGGCCGATGCCGCCCTTCTGCCGCTCGAGGTGCGTCCACCCGCGCACCAGCCGGGTGGACATGTGCTGGAGCTGGGCGAGCTCGACCTGCAGCTTGCCTTCGAAGCTGCGGGCGCGCTGCGCGAAGATGTCGAGGATCAGGCCGCTGCGGTCGAGCACGCGGCAGCTGAGTTCCTTCTCGAGATTGCGCTCCTGGCCGGGGGTGAGCGCGTGGTCGACCAGCGCGAGGTCGGCGCCGAGCGCCTCGATGCGCTCGCGCAGCTCCTGCACCTTGCCCGTGCCGAGGAAGTAGCGCGGCTCGGCCACCTTGCGGGTGAGCTGCATCACTTCGAGCACCTGGGCGCCCGCGGAGCGGGCCAGTGCGGTGAACTCCTCGACGCGGTCCGGCTCGGGTGCCCGGCCCAGGCCGACGCAGACGAGGACCGCCTTTTCGCCGCTACCCGGCCGGTCGAACAAGTGCTGGGGACTCCGCCCTGCCGTCGTCCCGGGTCATTCGGCCGGGGGCTCGTCGACCGGCGGGTCCTCGTCGCCCATCGGCAGGCGTACGTTGCGGGCCGGGACGACCGTGGAGATCGCGTGCTTGTAGACCATCTGGCTCACGCTGTTGCGCAGCAGCACGACGAACTGGTCGAAGGAATCGATCTGGCCCTGCAGCTTGATGCCATTGACCAGGTAGATTGAAACCGGAATGCGCTCTTTGCGCAGCGCATTGAGGAAGGGATCTTGCAGGGACTGGCCCTTGGCCATGATCGGTCTCCTTGTTATTCGACGGTGCCGTTCCTGCCGCGCGATCTTCCCTGAAACCGCCGTGACGCCCGTCGCCTCGACGGACAAGAACGAGATTAATCCTACCACACGGCATGCGCCGCTCAGGGGCCGGACATTCCTTCAATGACCTGCACGATCGGCGCGAGTTCCGCCTCGCCAGGCCCCGCGACCGGCCGCCAGTCCGGTTCCGAGCGGATCCAGGTCAACTGGCGCTTGGCGAGGTTGCGGGTGGCACGCTGGCCCTCGGCCACTGCCCGCCCCAGACTGCACTCTCCGGCGAGGTGCATCCACAGCTGTCGGTATCCGACAGATCGCAGGCTCGGCAGCTGCGGATGCAGGTCGCCCCGCGCGCGCAGCGCGCGAACCTCCTCGAGCAGCCCGGCAGCCATCATCTCCAGGAAGCGCGCATCGAGCGTCGCGTAGAGGCCCGCGCGGTCGGCCGGGAGCATCGCGAACGCCGCGAACCTCAGCGGCGGCGGGCTGGCCAGGTGCTGCAACTGTGACAGCGGACGGCCCGTGAGCTCGATCACCTCCAGCGCCCGCTGGATGCGCTGCCCGTCGGCGGGGCGGATGCGGGCGGCCGCCTCGGGGTCGCGGGCTTGGAGCTCGGCATGCAGGGCGGCCCAGCCCTCGATCCGGGCGCGCCCCTCGAGGCGGGCGCGGATCGAGGGATCAGCCTCCGGCAGCGGCGCGATGCCGCGGGTGAGCGCGCGGAAGTACAGCATCGTGCCGCCTACCAGCAGCGGCACCCGCGCGCGCGCGCGGATCTCGCCGATCAGCGCCAGCGCATCGCGGCGGAACCGCCCTGCGGAGTACGCCTCGGCGGGATCGCAAACGTCCACGAGGTGGTGCACAACGCGGGCGCGGACGGCGGGCGCGACCTTCGAGGTGCCGATGTCCATGCCGCGGTAGACCTGCGCGGAGTCCACGCTGACGATTTCGACGGGGAAGCGCGCCGCCAGCTCGAGCGCCAGCGCGGTCTTGCCCGCACCGGTCGGCCCGGCCAGCAGCACCGCGTCGGCCACGGTCGGCGGCCCTGCACTCATCGGCCGCGCATGAACAGCCGGTCGAGGTCGTCCAGGCTGACGAACGACCAGGTCGGCCGGCCGTGCACGCACTGGTCGGCGCGCAGCGTCGTCTCCATCTCGCGCAGCAGTGCGTTCATCTCCGGGACACTCAGCCGACGGTTGGCGCGCACCGCCTGGTGGCAGGCCATGGTGCCGAGTGCGCGCTCGAGCGCATGGCGCGCCCCGCCGCCGCCCTGCTCGCGCAGGTCAGCGAGCAGGTCGCGCACCAGCCCGGCGGGCTCCGCAGACCCGAGCAGCGCCGGCAACGCGCGCACCAGCAGTTGGGTGGGCCCGCTGCGCGACAGCTCGATACCCACCTCGTCGAACAGCGCGACGTTCGCCTCGGCCTCGTCGGCCTCCGCCACAGAGACGGGGAGCGGCACCGGCACCAGCAGCGGCTGGCTCGCGATGCGCCGTGCGCCCAGCGCGGTCTTGAGCCGCTCGTAGGTGGTGCGCTCGTGCGCCGCGTGCATGTCGACCAGCACCAGCCCGCCCTGCGCCTGCGCGAGGATGTAGATGCCGTGGAGCTGGGCGATCGCGTAGCCCAGAGGGTGCTCGGCCGCCGACGGAGACACCGCGGGCCCGAGGGAGGCCTCCCCGCCGGAGCGAGCCTCGGCGACGGCCGCACTGTCCTCGCGAACGCCGCCGGAGAGCGCACCGTACAGGTCGAGTGCCGACGTGCGCTGCGGGCCATCGGCCGGCGGACGCCCCGAGCTGAAGCGCGCCGCCGGGATGGCGCTGGCGGCAGCCTCCGCAGGTCGCGTCTCGGCGAGCGCTCGCTCCAGCGTGCGGAAGATGAAGTCGTGTACCAGCCCCGGTTCGCGGAAGCGCACCTCCAGCTTCTGCGGGTGCGCGTTCACGTCGACCCGGGCCGGATCCATCTCGAGGTAGAGCACGTAGGCCGGATGGCGGCCGTGGTAGAGCACGTCGCGGTAGGCGAGGCGCACCGCGCTCGCCGCGAGCTTGTCGCGCAGCGGACGACCGTTGAGGAAGAAGTGCTGCTGGTCGGCCTGGCTGCGCGCGTAGGTCGGCAGGCAGAACCAGCCATGCAGCCGCATGCCCGCGCCATCGTGGTCGAGGCGGAACGCGTGGCGGATGAACTCGTCGCCCAGTACGGCGGCGACCCGTGCGTCGCGCGAGCCCTCATCGCGCGCCGGCGGATAGTCGGCGAGCGTGCGCCGCGCCGAGCTCAGCCGGAAGCCGACGTCGAAGCGCGCGAGCGCGAGCCGCTCGATCAGTCGCTCGACCTGCGTCAGCTCGGTGCGCTCGGCGCGCAGGAACTTGCGGCGCGCAGGAACGTTGAAGAACAGGTCGCGCACCTCGACCGTCGTACCGGGCGGGTGCGGCTGCGGCGAGGGATCGCTCACTTCGCCATCGGCGACACCCACCGCGGCTGCGACCGGCGCGTCCGCGGGCCGCGAGATCATGCGCATGCGCGACACCGAGGCGATGCTCGGCAGCGCCTCGCCGCGGAAGCCGAGCGTACGCACCGCCTCGAGGTCCTCGACGCGACCGATCTTGCTCGTGGCGTGGCGGGTGAGCGCGAGGACGAGTTCGTCGGACGGGATGCCCGCACCGTCGTCGCGAACCCGCACCAGCGACGCCCCGCCGCCCTCGATCTCGATCTCGATGAAGGTGGCACCGGCGTCGAGGCTGTTCTCGAGCAGTTCCTTCACCACGGACGCCGGACGCTCGACGACCTCGCCGGCCGCGATCTGGTGGATCAGTTGCTCGGAGAGCACGCGGATGGTCATGGCACGGCGGGCCTCGCGCTGCGGGGCGCGAGGATAGCAAAGCGCGGCGGGATCAGCGCTCGGCCAGCGTCTGGGCGGGCGCGGCACCGCCGCGGCGGGCGGACGCGAGTGCCGCGAGCTTGGTGCCGGGCGGGGGCCGGTCGTAGAAGAAGTCGCGCACCCCGGCGTGGATCGCCTCGGCGATGCGCTGCTGGTGCGCGGCGTCGCGCAGCTTGCGCTCGTCGACGGCGTTGGAGATGAAGGCCGTCTCGACCAGCATGGAGGGGATGTCCGGGGACTTGAGCACCATGAAGCCCGCATGGCGCACCCGGCTGCCGTGCACCGGACCCACGCGGCGCAGCGCGACCAGCACGCTGTCGGCGGCCTCGACGCTGTTGCTGACCGCTTCCTTCTGCGTGACGTCCAGCAGCACCGAGGCGAGCACGTCGTTCTTGTCGTCGAGGGAGACGCCGCCGATCAGGTCGGCCGCGTTCTCGCGCTCGGCGAGCCAGCGCGCGGCCTCGTCGGACGCCCCGCGCAGCGACAGGACGTACACCGACGACCCGCTCACTTCGCGATTCAGCACCGAGTCGGCGTGGACCGAAATGAACATGTCGGCACCCTGTTCCCGCGCCTTGCGCGTGCGGCCACCGAGAGTGATGAAGTGGTCGCCGTCGCGGATCAGCACGGCGCGCATGCCCTGCTCCGCATCGATGGCCTGCGCGAGCCGGCGCGCGATGGCGAGCGTGACGTCCTTCTCGCGCAGGCCACCGCGTCCGATGGCGCCGGGATCCTTGCCGCCGTGGCCGGCATCCACGGCGACCACGATGTCGCGGCCCGCAGCGGCGGAGACCGTCTTGACGGGCGCGGGCGAGGCGGCCTCGCGCGACAATGCGGCAGCCGCCGCCGCCAGCACCTGCTGACCGGAGGGGGCGACAACCGGCGCGGACGCCACGGCCTGCTGGTCCGCCGGCGGCAGTTCGACCACCAGACGGTGGCCGTCGGTGCCGTCGGGGGCCACCGCGAAGCTGTTGACCGTCTGCCGCGAGGCGAGATCGAGCACGATGCGCAGGCCGCCGCCGGCCTGCGGACCCGCGCGCACGCCCTGCACCGGGCCCTGGCCCGGCGGCAGGCTCTTGCGCAGCGCCAGGTCGGCCTGGGCGAGGTCGATCACCACGCGGTCGGGATGCTCGAGCGTGAACACCTGGTAGCGGACCGGGGCGCTCAGATCGAGCACCAGCCGGGTTCCCTCGGGACCCGACCAGAGACGCACGTCCGAGACCCGCGCGGCAGGCGCGGCGCTCGCCGCGCCGAGGAGCCCGAGGCCCAGCAGTACGAGGAGTCCGGTCCAGCGGCTGGAGAGGCGCGGCGTCATGCCGCGTAATCTACCCCGTCGCCGAGTGGTAATTCAATGAAATGATGGGGATACGCGCGATTCGTCAGGCAGGCTCTACCGCAAGTCGCGCGAGCACCGCCTGGCCGGCGTCGCCCGATGCGCCCAGCTCGACGATGCGCGCGGATTCGCCGTCGCCCGCGTCGCCGTAGCGGAGGCGCAGCGTGAGGTCCGGCGTGCGCAGGCGGTCGCCCGCACGCTCAGGCCACTCCACGAGCAACACGCTGCCGCGCGTCATCAGGTCGCGCAGCCCGAGGTCCTCGAGTTCGCCCGGGTGACGCAGGCGGTAGAGGTCGCAGTGGTGCAGGTCGCGTCCGCCGAGGCGATAGGGCTCGATCAGCGAGTACGTGGGACTGCGCGTGGGCCCGGCGTGGCCGAGCGCCTCGAGGAGCCCGCCGACCAGCGTCGTCTTGCCCGCGCCGAGCTCGCCGCACAGGCCGATCAGCAGCGGCGCATCGACGCCCGACTCCACGAGCGCGGTCGCGAGTCGCGCGCCGATCGCCCGCGTCGCGGCGGCATCGCGCGCGAGCAGGCGGATCACGGATTCACGCAGGCGCGCAGCTGCTCGAGCACGTCGCCGGCGAGGAGTCCGCGCTCGCCGCGCCGCGCCGCGAGATCGCCCGCCTGCGCATGCACGAACACGCCGGCACGCGCCGCATGCACGAGGTCGCCGCACTGCCCGGCGATGCCGGCGATCACGCCGGTGAGCACGTCGCCCATGCCACCTGCGGCCATGCCCGGATTGCCGCGGTCGCAGAGCCGTGGCACCTCATGCGGCGATTGCACGATCGAGCCCGCGCCCTTCAGCACCACCGTGCCGCCATAGCGCGCCTGCAGCTCGCGCGCCGCGCCGGGCCGGTCGCGCTGCACCTCGGCGGCCGTGACGCCGAGCAGCCGGGCCGCCTCGCCGGGATGCGGCGTAAGCACCCAGCGGTCGCTGCGGCGCGGCGACTCCGCGAGCAGGTTGAGCGCGTCGGCGTCCACCACGGCCGGACGCGGTGCGGCGAGCACCGCCTCGAGCAGCGCGCGTGCCCAGTCGCTGCGACCGAGGCCGGGGCCGATGGCCAGCACCGTCGATCGCTCCAGCGCCGCGGCGAGATCCGCGGGGCTGCGCGCCGCCACCCACATCAGCTCCGGTCGCGCAGCGACGACGCCCAGGTTGTCCGGGTGAACCGCGACCGTCACCAGCCCCGCGCCCGCGCGCAGTGCGGCCTCGCCCGCCAGTCGTGCCGCACCCGGCATGCCCGGGCCGCCGCCCACCACCAGCACGTGGCCGTGGTCGCCCTTGTGCGCATCGCGCCGGCGTCGGGGCAGCGCCGCGGCGACATCCGCCTCGCCGAGCAGCCGTGCCGCGGGCTCGATATCGACGGCGAGATCGTCCGGCACCGCGAGGTCGTCGTACACCAGCCGGCCGGCGTGCTCCGGACCCGCGCCCACGTAGCACCCGACCTTGCGTCCGATGAAGCTCACCGTGAGTTGCGCACGGGCCGCAATCCCGGGCACGGCGCCGGTGTCGGCGTGCAGGCCCGAGGGAATGTCGACCGCGGCGATCGGCCGTCCGCAGGCGTTCGCCGCGGCGAGCATCTCGGCCGCTGCTCCAGAGGGCTCGCGCGTCAGGCCTGTGCCGTAGAGTGCGTCCACGATCACGTCGGTCTCGAGCAACTCGGGCGACCACGGCTCGACACGTCCGCCGGCGGCGACGAAATCGGCATGGGCGCGCTGCGCGTCACCGCGCAGCTGCGCTGGATCCACCACCGACGCCACGCGCGCACGCAGGCCCTGGGCGCGCGCCACGCGCGCGACGACGTAGCCGTCGCCGCCGTTGTTGCCCGGCCCGCAGAGCACCGCGACGCTGCGTGCCCCGGGCCACAGCGCGCGCACGGCGTTGAGCGTGGCGTGCCCGGCGCGGGTCATCAGCTCGTAGCCGGGAATGCCGCGCTCCTCGATGGCGCGGCGATCGAGTTCGCGGACCTGGGCGGCGGTGTAGAGGGCGCCGGAAAGCGCGTGCATGCCGCGCATTATACTGACCGCGCACTCCCCACTCGTCCGACGGCGGCAGCGACCCATGGATCCCGCAGCGCTGGCAGCGCAAATCAAGGCCTGGGGACGCGAACTCGGTTTCCAGAAGGTCGGCGTCGCTGGCATCACGCTGCCCGAGGACGAGCTGCGGCTGCTCGCGTGGCTCGACGCGGGATACCACGGCGAGATGCACTACATGGCGCGTCACGGCCGGCGCCGTGCGCGTCCGGCGGAACTCGTGCCGGGCACGCTTCGCGTCGTCTCAGCGCGCATGGACTACTGGCCGGGCGGCGCGGACCCGGAATCGGTGCTGGCCGATCCCCTGCTCGGCTACGTGTCGCGATACGCGCTTGGCCGCGACTACCACAGGGTGCTGCGCCAGCGTCTCGCGCGGCTCGCCGCACGGGTGGCGGCGGCGGCAGGCACGGCGGGCTATCGCGCCTTCACCGACAGCGCGCCGGTGCTCGAGAAGGCGCTCGCCCGCGACGCGGGCCTCGGCTGGATCGGCAAGCACACCAACCTGCTCGACCGCCACGACGGCTCGTGGTTCTTCCTCGGCGAGGTGTTCACCGATCTGCCGCTGCCCGTGGACGAGCCGGTCAGCGCCCACTGCGGCAGCTGCACGGCCTGCATCGAGATCTGCCCGACGCGCGCGATCGTGGCGCCCTACCAGCTCGACGCGCGCCGCTGCATCTCCTACCTCACCATCGAGCTCGATGGCCCGATCCCCGAGGAATTCCGCGCGGCGATCGGCAACCGCATCTATGGCTGCGACGACTGCCAGCTGGTCTGCCCGTGGAATCGCTACGCGAAACCGGCGACCGAGCCTGGCTTCGCCCCGCGCCACGGGCTCGACGCGCCGCGGCTCGTCGATCTCTTCGCGTGGAGCGAGGCCCTCTTCCTGGCGCGCACCGAAGGCAGCGCGATCCGCCGCATCGGCCACGTGCGCTGGCTGCGCAACGTCGCCATTGCGCTCGGCAACGCGCCGGCATCCGCGGAGGTCAGGGCGGCGCTCGCTTCACGGCAGGACCACCCGAGCGAGGTGGTGCGCGAGAGCGTCGGCTGGGCGCTGGCGCGGCAGCGCGCGCACGGCGCGGGAACAGCGGGCCACGGGCACGGCGACGCAGGCCGCGGCGCATCGCGCCGGCAACCTCCAGGCTAGGACCGGCCGGTGAGCTCGCCCGTGGCGCGGCACTGCACGTTGTCGATGAGACGCGCCCGCCCGAGGCGCGCCGCGGTCAGCACCACGACGTCGATGTCCTGGCCACGCGGCTCGGTGAGGGTCTGCGCTGCGCGCACCTCGAAGTAGTCGGGCCGCAGGCCGGCGTTGCGCAGCGTCTCGACGCCCTCGTGCTCGATGCCGGCCAGGTCGGCATCGCCACCCTCCAGCCGGCGCCGCGCATGGTCGAGGGCGCGGTACACGGTCGGCGCCACGCGGCGCTCCTCGGGGCTCAGGTAGCGGTTGCGGGAGCTGAGCGCGAGACCGTCGTCGGCGCGCACCGTGGGCGCACCCACGATCTTCACCGGCAGGCACAGGTCCTCGATCGAGCGGCGGATGACGGTGAGCTGCTGGTAGTCCTTCTCGCCGAAGATCGCGACGTCGGGCTGCACGAGGTTCAGCAGCTTGACGACCACGGTCGCCACGCCCTGGAAGTGCCCGGGGCGGAACGCGCCGCACAGGATGTCGGAGAGTTCCGGCACGTCGACGATCGTGCTGCCGGCCACGCCGAGCGGGTACATCTCCTCGACGGTCGGCAGCAGCAGCACGTCCACGCCCTGCGCCGCGAGCAGCGCGGTGTCGTCCTCGGGGGTGCGCGGGTAGGCGGTGTAGTCCTCGTTGGGGCCGAACTGCAGCGGATTGACGAACACGCTCGCGACGACGCGGCGGCCGTGCAGGTGCGCCGCACCGATCAGGCTCGCGTGGCCGGCGTGGAGGTTGCCCATGGTCGGCACGAAAGCGATGCTCTCGCGCGCGAGCCGCCAGCCGCGCACCACGGCGCGCATGTCCTCGATGCGCGTGATGGTCTGCATGGGGACGCTCAGAAGCAGTGCTCCGGCGCCGGGTACTCGCGCGACTTCACGGCGGCGACGTAGCTCTGCACCGCGGCGAGCGGGCTGTCGTGGCCCGCCATGCAGTTCTTCACGAAGCGCGGCTTGCGCCCCGGGGTGATGTCGAGCACGTCGTAGAGCACCAGGATCTGGCCGTCGGTGTCGGGACCCGCACCGATGCCGATCACCGGCACGTGCAGCTCGCGGGTGATCTGCGCGCCGAGCGCCGAGGGAATGCACTCGAGCAGCACGATGTCCGCGCCGGCATCCTGCAGGGCGCGCGCGTCGCGCGTCATCTGTTCGGCCGCCGCCTCGTCGCGGCCCTGCACGCGGAAACCGCCGGTCTTGTGCACCGACTGCGGTCTGAGCCCGAGGTGCGCGCAGACCGCGATGTCGTGGCTCGCGAGGAACTCGACGATCTGGACCTGGCTCGCGCCGCCCTCGAGCTTGACCATCTTGGCCCCGCCCTCCTGCATCAGCCGCACTGCGTTCTGCAGCGCCTGCTCGCGCGAGGTGTAGGTCATGAACGGCATGTCGGCCATCAGGAACGGGCGGATCAGGCCCCGCGCTACCGCCTTGCAGTGGTAGACGACGTGCTCCAGCGTGACCGGCACGGTGGTGTCGTGGCCCTGGATGACCATGCCGAGGGAGTCGCCCACCAGCACCACGTCGACCCCGGCCTCGTCGACCAGCGCGCGAAGCTCGCGTCGTAGCAGGTGATGCTCGCGATCTTCTCGCCCTGCTCCTTCATGCGGCGCAGGGTCGCGACGTTGACGGGCGGACGGGCCGCGTCGCGCAGTTGCAGTTGTGTGTACATGGGGCCGTCTCGAAAGAGGCGGCAAGAATGACCGAGCGCCCCCGAAACATCAACGCCGTGGAAACCCTACAGCAGGTTCTTCATCGGATTGAAGTAGTGGCGGCCGCGGCGGGCGCGGGCGACCTCGGCGAGCAGACCCCGATAGTCGCGGTCGCTGCCGATCGGGTCGATCTCGGCGGCGTTGACTATCAGCACGGGAGCGACGTCGTACTCGAGGAAGAAGCGCGCGTAGGACTCCACCAGCCGCTCGAGGTAGCGCCGCTCGATCAGCTGCTCGCTCGGGATGCCGCGGCGGGTGATGCGCTCGAGCAGCACGTCGACCGGCGCCTGCAGGTAAACGACGAGGTCGGGCACCGGCGCGTCGATGGCGAGGCGCGCGTAGACCTGCTCGTAGAGCGCGAATTCCTCGTCGTCGAGCGTGAGACGGGCGAACAGCCGGTCCTTGTCGAGCAGGTAGTCGGAGACGCGCACCCGCTCGAAGAGGTCGGCCTGGCGCAGCTCCTGCATCTGCCGCGCGCGCTGGAACAGGAAGTGGAGCTGGGTCTGGAACGCCACGGCGCGCGGGTTGCGGTAGAAGCGCTCGAGGAACGGATTGTCCTCGCCCTGCTCCAGCACCAGCTCGCTGCCGAAGCTCGTGGCGAGCCGCCGCGCGAGGCTCGTCTTGCCGACGCCGATCGGGCCCTCGACCACCACGAAGCGGTGGGGCGTGCGGACGATCTCCTCGTTCGACTCGCGCTCGATCATGCCGTGAGCCGCTCCACGCCGGCGGCATCGGCGCGTGCGAGCAGCGCGCGCACGCGGCCCACGCCCGGCACGTCGAGGTCGGGCGCGATCTCCGCCAGCGGCACCAGCACGAAGGCGCGCTCGGCGATGCCCGGGTGCGGCAGCCTCAGTTCGGGCGACTCGACGCGAGCGCCGCCGAGCACGAGCAAGTCGAGGTCGATGCGCCGCGGCCCCCAGCGGACCACCGGCGCCTCGCGGCCCAGCCGCGCCTCGAGGTCCTTGAGTGCGGCGAGGAGTTCGGCGGGCTCGAGGCGGGTCAGCAGCCCGGCCACCGCATTGACGAAATCGGGCTGCACGACCGGTCCGAACGGCCGGGAGCGGTACAGCGACGAGCGCAGCACGAGGCGCGTCTGCGGCAGCGTCCCGAGCGCGTCGAACCCGCGCTCGACCTGGGCGCGCGGATCGTCGAGGTTGCTGCCGAGCGCCACGTAGGCGGGCACCAGCCGTGGGGCGTCCATGGCGCGAACCGGCGCGGTCAGTCCGCGGCCGGGGGCTTGCGGCGGCGGCGCGAGCGCGAGCGACGCCGCGGCGCATTGCCCGGTTCGGCGGGCCGGCCCTCGACTTCGGCGATGCGGCCGTCCTCTGGCAGCGTCTGCAGTCGCGTCCACCACTCGGCGATCTCGGGATCGACCTCGCCGGAGGCGGCGCGCAGCAGCAGCAGGTCGTAGGCGGCGCGGAACTTCGGGTGCTCGAGCAGCCGCAGCGCGCGTCGTCCCGAGCGCCGCTCGAAGCGTGGCTGCAGGGCGACGACGTCGCGCATCGGCAGGCCGAAGCGTTTCGGCAGAGTGATGCGCCGCAGTTGCCGGCCGAGCACCTCGTCGGTCGCGGTGAGCACGAGCTGCGGATCGGAGGGCAGTGGCCCGTCCGGCACGCCCGCCGCGCGCAGGATCGCGGGCCACAGCAGCACCGCGAACAGGAACGTGGGCGTCACCGGCCGGTCTTCGCGCACGCGCTGGTCGGTGCCCTCGAGGCCGAGGCGCAGCAGCGTCGCGCCCGGCGAGTCGGGCGCCTCCGCGAGCGCGGCCGCGACGTCGGGCATCAGGTGCGCCAGCAGGCCGAAGCGCTGCAGCAGCTCGAACGAGGGCACCGCGTGGCCCGCCAGCAGCAGCTTCACGGTCTCGTCGAAGAGCCGCGCCGGCGGCACGCTGTCGAGCATGTAGGCGAGGCGGTGCAGCGGCGCCTCGGTGTCCGGGTGCAGCGTGAAGCCGAGCTTCGCCGCGAAGCGCGCCGCGCGCAGCATGCGCACCGGGTCCTCGCGGTAGCGGGTCTCGGGATCGCCGATCAGCCGGAGCACGCGCGCCTTCGCATCCGGCACGCCGCCCACGTAATCCCAGACGGAGTAGTCGGCGATGTTGTAGTACAGGGCGTTGGCGGTGAAGTCGCGCCGCCAGACGTCTTCCTCGATCGAGCCGTAGAGGTTGTCGCGCAGGATGCGGCCGTGCACGTCGAGCATGCGGTGCTCGGTCTCGTCGACGCCGTGGTCCTCGTCGATCTCGGTGTGCGCGGCGCGGAAGGTCGCCACCTCGACGATCTCCATGCCGAAGCGCACGTGGGCGAGGTGGAAGCGCCGGCCGATCAGGCGGCAGTTGCGGAACAGCTTGCGGACCTGCTCCGGGTGCGCGTCGGTGGCGATGTCGAAGTCCTTGGGATGCAACCCGAGCAGCAGGTCACGGACCGCGCCGCCGACCAGGAAGCCCTGGTAGCCCGCGTCCTTCAGCCGATAGAGGACCTTCAGCGCGTTCGGGGAGATGTCGGCGCGCGAGATCGGGTGCTCGGCGCGCGGGACGATCACGGGCGGCGGGTGACCGGAGGTGTTGTCGTCGTCCTGGTAGGGCTGCAATGAATCGGCTTCCGCTGGACCGTGGCAAACGGCTGCGTATAATACGCGCCCTCACGCGGACCCGTCAGTCCGCCGGTCCCCGGCACGCTCCCATCGTCTAGAGGCCCAGGACACAGCCCTCTCAAGGCTGGTACGAGGGTTCGAATCCCTCTGGGAGCGCCATTAAATCAAGCACTTACGAGCCTCGCGCCTCCCCTTCTGGGGCACTTCGGTAGCTTTAGGTAGGTATCCGACGGCCGCTAATGTTCCCGGGCTCACCGACGCGAGCCGGGCGCGGTGCTACGTTCGGTGTCGACTTGGCAACCTCGCCTGGCCCCTCGAGCATCGGCCACCGCTCATCGCCTTACTGCCCGCGATTCGATCGCTGTCCGCACGTTACCGCGCGCCGCGATGCGTCGCCGCTGCTACGGAGCGCGCCGTGCAGTCCCTGCTCACGGGGCGCGTGCGTCGGCGCCTGAGCGATGCTCAGTCGGCTTTCAGTACGGGCTCGACCGACGACCGGGAGTCTCGAACCGACGCGCGGGGATGCCGGTCCGAAGTACTTGACTGTCAGTCAGCGAGATGAATGAGTTCCGGTCCTTTCGAGCCCCGCATGCCCTCTGATGATGGAATTCGAACCTGTTCGTCAGCATGCTGCCGGATCATCCGGCGTAGAGCATCGGCTGGAACTTGGCAAGAGCACATCGACGCAGATCGGCAGGCCGACGTTAGCAGCACAGGATCTAGATGACCGGCGAAGTTCGCTTTGATGGGACTGGCCAGATAATTCGACCCGCAGCAGCGACGCCTGAAGCTCAACGCCGGCAGGTGAGATGATCGAGATGCGAGCAGGGTGCCGCTGCAAGCCACGGCGCGGTCGCGATCCGTTGCACCGCGATCGATCTTGGCAGCATCGCCGGATTGCTCCGAGTTCACGTGGCGCATCCTTTCCGCTCGACTCAGGCCGGCCTCTCGCTGGACGTACGATCGCAAACCATCAGTGACGTGTCGGGATTTTTAACGTATTGCTGCACCACGAGACCGGATGAGATGCGGCGAACGTGAATAAGTCACTGATCTGATTGCGCCCGCTGCACTTGGCTCGATTATTGCTTGGTTCTTATGCATGAACGCTGCGGGCGTCCGAGACCGGCAACTTCAGGGAGCAAGACACATGACTTCGTTTTCGAGATGGTCTGTCGCTCTGGCGACGATTCTGTTGGGTGCGCCTGCGTTGGCTGCCCCGCGTTAGTTTAGCTCCAACCCTGGGACCGTAAACCCCTTCACCTACACGTTCACGGCGACTGGAGCCGGACCTATCACTGCGTATGTGTCGTAGGTCAAAGCGATGCGGCTTACGGAAGCAAAATTGGCTCGAGCATGCACTTGGCAGTGCGGTTCCGTTCGCGAATTTCGGCCTCCAGAAGATTCACATTGGCGGTAATACACCTTATGGGACGACCTTCATCATGGGCAACGTGAGCGCGGGTGACGTTGCTGACGTTCATTTTGGCAGTTGACACTGACAGCGCTGCAGGTGCCGGTCGCAGCAGGCTATGTCGACCCTACCTGACAGGATCCGAGTTTTGAATGGACCGTTACGAGAACATCTCCTTCGACGATTATGGCGGCGATGCAGCCATACCCACAGGCACCTACGTCGGCTGTTTGTGGACATCGCCACTGGCTATCGGGCGGCGATCGTCGACTTCCAGTCCAGAGTTGGACCATTGATCCTTGACGCTTACTCTGGTCTTCGACGCCAACATGACGCCCAGTCCGTTCAGCGGCTCGTATACCAATAGTGGCCAGCGATCCGGGCGGCACGCGTATCTATTGGCTGTTCTCCGATTGGCAGGATACCGGCGGTTTGGACGGCACGCTCTCAGGCAAGTTCTGCTTCTCCACCGCGGAGGCGAACTGCCCGGGCGTCCCGGCAGTCCCCGCTCCCCGCCGCAGCCTGGCTGCTGCTCTCCGGTCTCGGCGGACTCGGTTTCCTCGGACGGCGACGCAAGGCCGCATAGAACCGACTGGCGTAGCACTCTGGAACCCCGCTTCGGCGGGGTTCCTGCTTCTGGCGCCTGCGACATCGGCGCCGCGCCCATGCGGGCCGCGGCTGGTTTCTCGAAACCGTCGAGCGAGTTCCCGCAGCGCCTCCCGCGTTGCATGCGGCCCGGGCGTGCGCTACAAGCGCCGCAAGGAGTCCCACCATGAGCGACGTCTTCATCAGCTACGCCAGCGCCGACCGCGACACGGCGCGCGCCATCGCGGGCGAACTGGAGCGCCGGGGCCTCACGGTGTGGTGGGATCGCGTGATCCCGCCCGGGCGGCAGTACGACGAAGTCATCGAGGAGAACCTCAACGGCGCGCGCTGCGTGGTGGTGCTGTGGTCGGCCACCTCGGCGGCGTCGAAGTGGGTGCGCATCGAGGCCGGCGAGGCGCTGCGGCAGAACCGGCTCGTGCCCGCGTTGATCGAACCCGACGCGCGCATTCCGCTCGAGTTCAGCCGCGTGCAGGCGGCCGACCTGACGTCGTGGCAGCCGGGCGAGGCGTCCGAGGCCTTCGACCAGCTCGTCGACGCGATCGTGCAGATCCCGGCGCCCGGACCGGACCCCAGGCCACAGGCCCGAGCCCAGGACCGAAAACCCAGACCCGAGCCACCCCGGCCGCAGCCGGCGCCGGATCCGTCGCCCGTACCGACGCCGTCGCGATGGGGCCGCAAGCAGTGGGGCTGGGTCGCCGCCGCCGTGCTCGCCGCCGGAGCGGTCGCAACCTACTTCCCGAGCGCATTCCAGTCGGCGGGTCCGGCGGTGTACCGCGACGTTGGTCCCGACCTGGGCGCCGAAGTGGGTCCCGACGTGGGCGCCGATGCGGGTCCCGGCGGGACTCCCGACGTGGATCCCGACGTGAGCGCTGATGCGGGCCCTGTCGAGAACCCGAATCAACAGCCGGTGCCGACTCCGCCGATCGTCGCCGGCATCGATTCGCAGCTGTCGCTGGAAGGACCACATCCTGGACGTATCACGGAATGCTGTATCTGGGACGGCAGCAGCAGAGTGGGGACGCTGGCGTTGAGCGCGGAGGACATGGGCAACGGCCAGCAGGTGGCCAGCGGCGAGTACCAGGTCATGCTGCTGCCGGTGAACCCGCAGCGCATCGGCTTCGGCATGCGACTGGACGTGCCCGGAGACTCGAACACACCCGGGCCGCACTCGCACGACATCAACCTGATCTTCGACCGCCAGCCCGACGGGAGCTGGCGCTTCGTGGAGAACTGCCCCGAGCCGAACCGCTGCTACGGCGCGGCCGCAAAACTCTAGAGTCGCCCGTTGCCGGCCGTCCCGAATCACGAGCGCGCCAGCCCGAAGGCGCGTAAAAGAGAGGGATGATCCTGAACCATGTCCCAGCCGACCTCGCTACAGCAGCGCGGTCGTATCTCAGCGCCTTCGGTCATCCAGTGCCGGACGAAATTCTCGAGACGTTCGCGACACGGCCCGGCCCCCTCCTGCTCGAGATCCGCCAGGCCGTATCCCTGCAACGTCCCGTCAAGGCGTGGCTCGCCAGGTCGAGGGTCCTGCCGGCCACCGCCACCGGGTCGGCGTAACGAATCACCACGCGGCAGGGCCCACGCCGCGGCGGCCGACCAGGGCTGATCCGGCGTCGGCCTTTTTTACAATTCCCAGCGTGCCGCGCGGCAGTGCGGCGCCAACCCATTGAATTGGTGTGTGGAATCCCCGCGGCCCGAGAATTGCATCCCTCGGGAAAAACGTGCGGCCTGTCAACCTCCGCACGAAAACAAGGGGACTGACCATGAGCAGGAATCTCGGTATCACCGCGGCCGTGCTGGTCGCACTCGGGGCCGCCTCCGCCGCCCAGGCCGGCCCACTGCGGACCATGTCCGGCAGCTTCGGCAACCTCAACTGGAAGGCGAGCAACGCGATCGTCGGGCAGACCTCGACCGCGACGGCGGCCGGCGGCGGCGACCCCAAGTACTTCCCCACCATGCCCAAGTACAGCGGCACGGTGGCGCTGATCATGGAATTCGCCGACGGCGCATACATCTGCTCCGGCTCGCTGCTGTCGGACCGCCGCTCGATCCTGACCGCCGCGCACTGCGTGACCGACGGCTCGCTCGGCAAGCCGCTCAGCACCACGGCTTATTTCTACGACGGAGCGGATCCCGACACGATCGTGCCCTTCAACCCGGCCGCGACGGCCGTTGACGTCAGCGCGTACTTCGTAAACTCGGCCTACACCGGCGACGTCATCGACCAGAACGACATCGCGGTGCTGCGCCTTGCCGAAGCAGCGCCCGAGTTCGCCGTGAGCTACAACCTCTTCGAGGGCGAACTGACGGGCCAGCAGTACAACATCGCGGGCTACGGCGCGCGTTCCGACACGGGTGGCGCCGTGGGCGCCAATCTCGGCGCTGGACGCCTCCGGCAAGGCGACAACCGCTTCGATTATCGAATGGGCGACGCCGACTTCACCGGTGGCTGGGAACTGATCTTCGGCCTGCCGACGGAGCAGATCGGCTTCTCGTACCTGTCCGACTTCGACAACGGCCTGGACGCCAACGACATGTCGTGCCTGATCGCGGCCGATCCGTTCTTCGGCCTCGCCGGCCCCAAGTTCTGCAACACGGGGGTCGGCGACCTGGAAGTGAGCTCGGCGGGCGGCGACTCCGGCGGCCCGCAGTTCATCGACGGCATGATCGCCTCGGTGACGTCCTACGGCCTGACCTTCGGCTCGGACTACGGCGACGTCGACGACGATCTCAACAGCAGCTGGGGCGAGTACAACGGCTTCGTGCCGGTGAACATCCACACGGACTTCATCTTCGACTCGATGTACCTGCCGGAGCCGGGCACGCTCGCGCTGTTCGGGCTCGGACTCGCGGGGCTCGGCTTGGGCCGGCGTCGCAGGGCCTGACAGGCATCCCGGACGGACGAGACGAGAGACCCCGGCCCCGCCGGGGTCTCTTTTTCAGGTCGTTGCCGCCCCCGCAGCGGTACAGTCGCCTTGCGGGGTCTCAGGCACGCGCGAGCGTGATCGCCTGCTCCGGGCACGCGTCCACGCACTTGCCGCAGGCCTCGCAGGCAGCGGCATTGGGCGTGAAGGCCTGCTTCCAGCCGTGCCCGAACCCCTTGAGACGGCCGCGCAGCGACAGGCCGGCGCGCTCGCCGGAAGGCAACACGCCCACGACGAACACCTGCACCGGGCAGACCGCGACGCACGCCGCCTTGCCCTCGCAGCGATTGCGGTCGATCACCGGGACCATCACTCCCGGGGCCTGCTTGCAGCGCGTCTGGTCTTTATTCGTCGTGGGCATCGCTGGATGATGGCGCAACCGGCTCCGCCTGCCCATCCCCACGTTCCGCCTCAGGCCGCGACGGACGGCCGCGGCGCCACCGGCTCGATGCGCCGGATGAACGCCATCACGCACAGCGCCGAGACGATGTGCATCAGCGCCACGGCCACGAACACGGGCTCGTAGGAGTAGCGGTCGATGGTCCAGCCGATCACCGGCTGGGAGAACGCCGCGGCGAGGCTGCCCGCCGCCCCGCTCGCGCCCCACACCGTGCCGACCGCGGTCGGCGGGAAGAGGTCCGCGGGCACGGCGAACAGCGAGGCGCTCTTCACCTGGATGCCGAAGATGCCGAGGCCCATCAACAGCACCGCAAGCATGGCCGAGTCCACGTACACGGCCGGCAGCGCCAGCGGCACCAGCAGCGCGCCCGCCCAGATCATCGTCTTGCGCGAGGCGTTCACGCTCCAGCCCGAGCGCACCAGCCGCTGCCCGGCGTAGCCGCCCGCGAGCGAGCCCAGGTCGGCGAACACGAACGGGATCGCTGCGGCCCAGGCGATCTCTTTCAATCCGAAGCCCCGCACGTCGGAGAGGTAGTTCGGGATCCAGAACGCAAGGAAGTAGAACGCGCCGTCGCCGCTAGAAGCGCGCGAGCGCGAGACCCCAGGTCTCGCGGTAACGGAACCAGTGGCCGAGCTGCGCGAAGTAGGCCCGCATCTCCTCGCCGAGCGGGCGGCGCACGGACTCGACCGCCGCGGGCGCCGTGCGCCCGGCGAGCACCAGCGCGCGCTCGTCGGCGCCCACGGCCGGATCCTGTTCCGGCAGGTGGAAGTGGCGCTTCCACACCCAGACCCAGGCGAGCCCGAGCAGCCCGGGCACGATGAACGCCGCCTGCCAGCCGTGCGTGGGCGAGAGCCCGCGCGCGTGCAGCGCGTCGAACGCGCCGATCAGGAAGGCGATCAGCGGCGGCGCGAGGATGGCACCGAGGCCCGTGCCGGCGGTGATGAAGCCGCTCGCCATGCTGCGCTCGGCCCGCGGGAACCACTCGGCGACCACCTTGTAGGCCGCCGGGAAGTTCACGGCCTCGGTCACGCCGAGGAAGGCGCGCGCCGCGAAGAACCCGCCCACGCCGCGGGCGAAGGCGTGCACGACCGAGGCCACGCTCCACCAGAACACCGCGAGCGACAGCGAGCGCTTGCTGCCGAGTCGGTCGATCACCGGACCCAGCAGCAGCTGGCCGGCGGCGTAGGTCGCGAGGAAGCCGAAGGTGATGAAGCCGTACTGCTCGTTGCTGAAGCCGAATTCCCGGCGGATCACTGGTGCCGCCACCGACAGCGCGAGGCGGTCCACGTAGCCGATCATGGTGACGGCGCAGAGCATGATGGCGACCCACCAGCGCTTCTGCGTCCACCACCGGCGGACGGTCCCCGACGTCGTCGCGTGCATCCCCGCGTGCATCCCGAGGATGATCGCATCGCCGCGCCCGGCGCGGCCAGCGAGCCGCGCAGACGCCGGGCGCGCCGCCCGTCACCGAGCGCCGGTCGCGACGCACGTCGTAGAATCCCGCGCTCCACTGCAGTGGCCGGAGAGTCTGGCGTGCGTGACAGGGTGATCGTGGTGGGTGCGGGACCGGTGGGACTCACCTGCGCCGCGCTGCTCGCGCGCGCCGGGATCCCGGTGCTGTTGCTCGAGGCAACGGCCGAACGCGGTCGCGACCTGCGCGCCTCCACGTGGCACCCGCCCACGCTCGACATGATCGAAGATCTCGGCCTCGCCGCCCCGCTGGTCGAGCGCGGACTCGTGACCCCGACCTGGCAGGTGCGCATGCACCCTTCCGGCGAGCGCGCGGTGTTCGACCTCGGGCTGCTCGCCGGCGAGACCCGGCATCCGTATCGCCTGCAATGCGAGCAACAGGTGTACTGCGAGCTGCTCGAGGCGCGCCTAGGGGGACTCGGAGGCGCCTGCGAGCTGCAGCGCGGCGTGACCGTCACCGGCCTGCGTCAGTCGGAATCGGGCGTCACCGTCGCGGCGCTCGGGCCCGACGGCGCGCCGGTGTCGCTCGAAGCGACCTGGCTGATCGGGGCCGACGGTGCGCGCAGCGCGGTGCGCGAAGCGATCGGCCTGCGTTTCCAGGGCAGCACCTACCCGGAAACCACCATTCTCGCCACCACCACTTTTCCCTTCGACGAGCACCTCGAGGGACTGTCGAACGTGAACTACTGCTGGTCGCGCACCGGCACCTTCAGCCTGCTGCGGCTACCGTCGCTGTGGCGGGTCAGTCTCTACGCCGACGAGGACGAGTCCGTGGAGCGGGCGCTCGAGCACGCGGTGATCGAGTCGAAGCTGCAGCGCATCGTGCCGATCGGCCGGCTCTACGACGTGCACGAGGCCCGGCCCTACCGCATCCACCGGCGCATCGTGTCCACCTATCGCGTCGGTCGCGTGCTGCTCGCGGGAGATTCCGCGCACGTCACGAGCCCGAGCGGCGGCATGGGGATGAACGGCGGCCTGCACGACGCGTTCAACCTGTGCGGGAAGCTCGCGCGCGTCTGGCACGGTGAGGACGCGTCGCTACTGGACCTCTACGTCCGCCAGCGACACCCGGTGGCGCAGGGAGAGATCATCGCGCAGGCGCACCAGAACCGCAGTCGCATGCAGGAGCGCGACCCGGAGAAGCGCCGGCACGCGCTCGCCGAGTTGCAGGCCATCGCGGCCTCGCCCGAGCGGGCGCGCGAGCACCTGCTGCGGACCTCGATGATCGCGGGACTGCGCCAGGCGGCGGCCATCGCATGAATGCGTCGCGCGACTACGGCCCCAGGGGCCGCTTCGGGCTGCTGGTGCCGCAGGCCAACCCGACCGTCGAGCCCGAATTCCGCCGGCTGATGCCGGAGGGCACGGAGTGCTACGTCGCGCGGCTCACGAGCCGCAGCGAGGATCCGCGCACGCGCCTCGTGGAGTACCTCGAGCGGCTGCCCGGCACACTCGCGCAGTACGACACGCTGCGCCTCGACGCCGTGGCCTTCGCCTGCACGGGATCGTCCTACCTGCTCGGCGCCGCACGCGAAGCCGAGATCGTCGCTGCCGCCGCGGCCGTGATCGGCGCGCCCGTGGAAACCGCCGCTGGCGCGATCGTCGCGGCGCTGCGGCGCGCCGGCGCGCGGCGGATCTTCGTGGCCTCGCCCTACCCCGACTGGCTGCGGGATGCGGGCCTCGGCTACTGGCAGGCGGCAGGCTTCGAGATCGCGGGCGTCGTCACGGTGCCGACCGGCCGCGAGGACACCCGCGGCATCTACGAACTGCAGGCTGCGGATGCCACCGCGGTGCTCGACGGCGTGGACACCCGCGGGGCCGATGCGGTGCTGCTCTCCGGCACCGGCCTGCCCTCGCTCGGCCTGCTGCGCGAGCGCGGCCCCCGCCACCCGCCGCTGCTGTCGTCCAACCTCTGCCTCGCCTGGCGCCTGCAGTCGCACGCGTCGCCCGGCGACTCCCCTGCCCGACCCGAGGAGCTGCTCGCATGATCGTCGACACGTCGCTGCGGCTCGCCGTCAAGGTCAAGCCCCGGGTGACCAGCCTGATCGACGGCGCCGCCGTCGGGCTCGCCGAGCACGGCTTCGAGATCCCGGTGATCGATCCCTCCAACGAGAAGCAGGTGAGCGTGCTGCGCGAAGCCGACGCTGCGGAGGTGGACGCCGCGGTCGGCGCCGCGCGCCGCGCCTTCGACGCGGGTCCCTGGCCGAGGCTCACGCTCGATGCGCGCAAGGACGTGCTCTACCGCATCCGCGACCTGATGCGCCGGCGCGCCGACGACCTCGTGCGTCTCGAGTGCCTCACCACCGGCCTGCCGATCACGCGCGTACGCGAGCAGGTCGGGCGCGCCGCGCGCAACTTCGAGTTCTTCGCCGAGGCGGCGAGCACGACACACGGCGAGACCTGGACCGGGCTCGCCGGGTACCTCACCTACGTCACGCGCGAACCGAAGGGCGTCGCCGCGCTGATCGCGCCGTGGAACGCGCCGGTGGCGCTCGCCTCGATGCGGGTCGCCTCCTGCATCGCCTTCGGCAACACCTGCGTGCTGAAGCCCTCGGAGCACACGCCGCTGTCCATGCTGCGCATGGTCGAGCTGTTCCACGAGGCCGGCCTGCCGCCAGGGGTCGTCAACCTCGTCAACGGGCGCGGCGCGGTGACCGGCGCCGCGCTGGTTGCCCACCCGGGGATCGACATGGTCGCCTTCACCGGCGGCACGGAGACGGGTGCCACGATCATGTCGGCCGCCGGCCGGCGCCTCAAGCCCTGCCTGCTCGAGCTCGGCGGCAAGAGCGCGAGCATCGTCCATCCCTCCGCCGACATGGGCCGCGCACTCGACGGCGCGCTCGGCGGCATCTACGCCAACAATGGTCAGCAGTGCCTCGCCGGCTCGCGCCTGCTCGTGCATCGCTCGATCGCCGACGAGTTCATCGGCCGCTTCGTCGCGCGCACGCGGCGCATCCGCATCGGCGACCCGATCAACCCGGACACGGAGCTCGGCCCGCTCGCGTTCGAGGAGCACATGCGGCGCGTGCTGTCCTACGTCGAGGTGGCGAAGGCCGACGGCGCGACGCTGCTCACCGGAGGCCGCCGCGCCGACGGGTTCGAACGCGGCTACTACGTCGAGCCGACCGCCGTGCTCGCGACCGGCAACGCGAGCCGCGTCTGCCAGGAGGAGATCTTCGGTCCGTTCGCGACGTTCCTCGTCTACGACACGCTCGAGGAGGCGATCGCGATCGCCAACGACTCGCCCTACGGCCTCGTGGCCTACGTGTGGGCCTCCGACGTGGACGTCGTGATGCGCGCGAGCCGCGACCTGCGCGCCGGCACCGTGTGGGTCAACACGACCATGGTGCGCGAGCTGCGTGCGCCGTTCGGCGGCTTCAAGCAGTCGGGCGTGGGTCGCGACGGCGCGAACTCGAGCGCCGAGTTCTTCACCGAACTGAAGACCACGACCATCCCGATCGGTCGGATGCCGCTGCCGCAGCTCGGCCGCTGAGGAGCGCAGGCGGCCGGCGTATCGGTCCGCGCTCAGGCGAACAGCTTCGCCAGGCCGCCGAGCGAGCGCCAGCCGAGGTAGATGGTCACGAGCCAGCCGGCCACGCCGAACGCCGCGAGCCAGCGCGGATGGTGCACACCGCCCATCAGGTCCGGCCGGCGCAGCGCCACCCACAGCAGCGCGCCCACGCCCACCGGCAGGATCAGCCCGTTGAAGGCGCCGGCGAAGATCAGCAGCGGCACCGGCGCCGCACCCGCGAGCAGGAACACCAGCGTCGAGACCGCGATGAAGGCCACCACCAGGGTCGCGCGGCGCGACTCGAGCCCCGGCCGCAGGCTGGCGAGAAAGGACACCGAGGTATAGGAGGCGCCGATCACCGAGGTGAGCGCGGCCGCCCACAGGATCAGCCCGAACAGCCGCAGGCCCGCCTCGCCCGCCGCGGCCGCGAATGCCGAGGCCGCGGGGTTGTCGGGCGACAGCGCCACGCCCGAGGAAACCACGCCGAGCACGGCGAGAAACAGCAGCACGCGCATCAGCGCGGTGAGCAGCACGCCGAGCACGGAGGCGCGCGCGATCTCGGCCACGCACGCCGGGCCCTGCACACCCGCGTCCAGCAACCGGTGGGCTCCGGCGTAGGTGATGTAGCCGCCCACCGTGCCGCCGACCAGCGTGGTGATCGCGAGGAAGTCCACGGCCTCGGGACGCACGGCGTTGACGAGCGCGCGACCGAGCGGCGGGTCGGAGACCACGGCGACGTAGCCCGTCATGCCGATCATCAGGAACCCGAGCGCCACGACGACGCGGTCCATCGCCACGCCCGCGCGACGCGAGAGGAAGATGCCGATCGCGATCGCCGCCGAGAGCGCCCCGCCCCAGCGTGGCGGCAGGCCGAGCAGCGCGTCGAGGCCGAGTCCCGCACCCGCGACGTTGCCGACGTTGAAGACCAGTCCCCCGAGCGCCACGATCAGCGCGAGCGCGTGGCCGAGCCCCGGCAGCACGCGGTTGCCGAGTTCCTGCGCGCGCAGGCCCGACACGCCGATCACGCGCCAGACGTTGAGCTGCAGCGCGACGTCCACCAGCACCGACACCAGGATCGCGAAGGCGAAGGCGGCACCGAGCTGCGCGGTGAACTGCGTGGTCTGGGTGATGAAGCCGGGGCCGATCGCGCTCGTGGCCATCAGGAACATGGCGCCGAGCAGCGGGCCGCGGCGGCCTGCCGCCGGCGTGTCGTGCCTGGTCTGCTCCATCGCGCCTCCACCCCCGGGTGCGCGTAGCCTCGGCGAACGCCCGGGGCCGCGCAAGCGAGGGCCCGTCCGGAACCACGCAAGGACTTGACGCCGCCGCGCGCGGCCGTCACAAACGCGCACGGCGTGGCACGACGCCACCGGCCGCCGGGGAGCAGGCATGCGCACGCTGGGGAAGATCGGGCTCGTGGTCATAGCCGGACTGGCGGTGCTCGCGTCGGTGCTCGCGTGGCGCACGGCGACGCTGCGCGCGCCGTCGGCTGTCGACCCGGCGCGCGTCGCGCTCGCCGAGGCGGTGCCGGTCGACGGCGCGCGCGCCGCGCAACACCTCGCCGAGGCGGTGCGCATCCGCACCGTCAGCCACCAGGACGCCGCGCTCAACGACTGGTCGCAGTGGGACCGGCTGCACGCGTGGCTCGAGTCCACCTACCCCGCCGCACACGCGGTGATGACCCGCGAGGTCGTCGCCGGGCACGGGCTCGTCTACACCTGGCGCGGCCGCGACCCGTCGCGACGTCCGATCATCCTGATGGCGCACCAGGACGTCGTGCCCGTGACCGCCGGCACCGAGGGCGACTGGCGTCACCCGCCCTTCGACGGCGCGATCGCCGACGGCGCCGTGTGGGGCCGCGGTGCGGTCGACGACAAGGGCTCGCTGGTCGCGATGTTCGAGGCGCTCGACGCGCTCGCGGTCGCGGGTTTCGCGCCTGCGGCGAGCGTGATCGTGGTGAGCGGGCACGACGAGGAGGCCGGCGGCACCGGGGCGGCCGCGGCCGCGGCGCTGCTCGCCTCGCGCGGCGTCGAGGCCGAGTTCGTGCTCGACGAAGGCCTCGCGGTGGTCGCGGACTTCCCGCTGCTCGGGCGCCCCGTCGCACTGATCGGCATCGCCGAGAAGGGCTATGGGACGCTGCGCGTCACCGCACCGGCCACCGGCGGTCACTCCTCGGCTCCGCCGCCCGACACCGGCGTCGAGATACTGGCCCGGGCGGTGCTCGCCATCGCCGACGACCCGTTCCCGATGCGCTTCGAAGGCCCCGTGGCCGACATGGTGCGCGCGGTCGCGCCCGACGCGGGGCCTGGATTGCGCGTGGCGGTCGCGAACTCGTGGCTGTTCGGACCGCTGCTGGTGCGCGGCATCGCGGCGACCCCGGCGGGCGCGGCGAGCCTGCACACCACGATCGCGCCCACGATGCTGCGCGGCAGCCCGAAGGAGAACGTGCTCCCGCAGGACGCCGCCGCCTGGATCAATTACCGGATCGCGCCGGGCAGCACGAGCGCGGAGGTGCTCGAGCGGGCGCGGGCAGCCACCCGGGGCATGCCCGTCGAACTGGCGTGGGAGCAGCCACCCTACGATCCGCCGCCGGTCTCCTCAACGAACTCGCGCGGCTGGCAGTTGATCGCCGCCGTGGCCGCCCGCGGGGGCGAGTTGCCGGTGGCCCCCGGGCTCGTCACCGCCACCACCGACAGCCGGCACATGACGGCGGTGAGCCGCGACATCTACCGCTACGCGCCGATCGTCGCCTCGGTGCGCGAGTTCGAGATGATCCACGGCACCAACGAGCGCATGACGCTCGACAACCTCGCGCGGCATGACCGACTTCTACGCGCGGCTGGTCGCCACGGCAGCCCGCTGAACCGGACGGAACGCGACGCAGTTCGCACCGGGACGACGCGTTCGCGGCCTCGCGATGCGGCTGCGCGCGACGGCCACTACACTCGGGGGTGCGGTTTGCGGAGAGGTGTCATGAGCGCAGCGGACGATCGCGTCGCGGAACTGCTGGATCGATGGCTGGCGAGCGTGGATCTCCACGCCCGCTACCTCGCGCTCGACGAGGCCGCCTACGCCCGCGTCGAGGACTGGCCGCGGCACCAGCGACCGACCCGCTGGCTGGTCGACCTCGCGCGCGCGCGCTGCCTCGAGCTCAAGCGCCAGCTGGCGGAGCGCGGCGGGCGCGGCGATGCCGAGTTCGCCGACGCACTCGAGCTGATGGCGTCGCTCACGAACCTGATGGGCTCGGAGCACGTCGAGCGCTTCATCCCGATCGCGACCGGGCGGCCGCCGAAGCAGCCGCCCCCGGCACCGGAACCCGCGCCGGAGCGGACCACGGAGCGTCGCGAGGCCGCGCGCGCGACGTCCGCGACCGCCACCGTCGAAGTTCCCAAGCCCGCCGCCGCCGCTGCGCGTGCGGCTGCCCGGGCGAAGTCGCACGCCGCCAGCCGCAGCCAGGGATCGAGGTCGGGCACCACCGGTCGGCACCCGCGGCCACAGTCCCCGACGGCGCGCCGGCCGGCCAGCGAGCCCGCGCCGCCGGCCAGGGGCACGGTGCACGCGAAGGCTGCCACGCCGGCCAGGGCGGCGGCGCCCGCGACGCAGGACACGACTGCCGCGACCGTGGTGGCCGATGCCGTGCGCATGCTGAACTGGGGCCGCGAATGGCCGCAGCTCGCCGGGCTGATCACCCGCCTCGCGGGCCGTCCGCCCGAGGCCGAGGTCTGGGAGATCCTGCGCCGGCACCGCGCCACGATCGAGGCGCAGGCCACGCGACCCGAGGACTGAGGCGCTGCCGCCGCTGGCGGCGAGGGGTCGGCTGAGGTAACGTCGCGCCCTCTTGTACCCGCCTCCGAGGGAGTGCTTCCACCATGCAGCCCAGCCGTTTCCGGCGTTGCGCCGTCCCCGCCCTGCTGCTCGCGTTCGCCTGTGGCGCCGCCGCCGCGCAGGGCCAGCCCAGCAAGGCCGAGCAGACGCTCAAGTACCGCAAGGCCGTCTACCAGGTGATCGCCTGGAATTTCGCGCCGATGGGCGCCATGGCGCAGGGCAAGATTCCCTACGACGCGAAGGAGTTCGAGCTGCGCGCGCAGCGCGTCGCCGAGCTCGCGCCGATGCTCTCGGAGTCCTATACGGCCGAGACGCAGTCGGTCACGGGCTCGAAGGCCAAGGCCGAACTCTGGGGCAACCGCGCCGACTTCGACGCCAAGATGAAGGACTTCGTGGACCGCAGTGCGACGCTCGCGACCGTGGCCAGGGCCGGCGACCCGGCGAAGTCGAAGGCCGCGTTCCTCGACACCGCGAACACCTGCAAGGCCTGCCACGACAAGTACAAGGCCGACTGAGGCCCGACAGGCCGCGCGGCACTCAGAACAGCGCGATCACCGCCTCGGGCGCGGCGCGCAGCGCGAGCGCCAGCGCGCCCGCAAGCGCGGCGACGATCGCCACCGCCAGCGGCGTACGCGACCCTGCGATGGCCTGTTCCGGCGGCACCTGCGCCGCGGGCTTGCCGCCGGTGAACATCGCGCGCAGCAGCGGCTGGCGGCGCACGGCCACGTACCACGCAACGGCCGCCAGGTGCAGGCCGATCAGCACCAGCAGCACGTCGGAGTTGAGCCGGTGCAGGGTCGTGATGCGGTTGCTGAGCGCCGCACCGATCCAGCCGTAGAAGGGCCCCGCGTTCACGATCTCGTCGTTCGCGAACAGCCCGGTGCCCGCCTGCACGAGCAGCGCCGCGAGCAGCGCCAGCACGCCGAGCGCGCCGAGCGGGTTGTGGCCGACGGATACAGCAGATCCGCGCCCCCGCAGGTAGTCGAGCACCACCCGCGGGCCGCGCAGGAAGCTCGCGAAGCGTGCGTGCCGCGTGCCCACGAAGCCCCACAGCAGGCGAAACGCCACCAGCACCAGCACGGTATAGCCGAAGCGCCGGTGCCAGGCGAACCACTCCAGTCCGGCGTAGTGCGTGGCCCAGCAGCCAGCCACCGCCAGCACGATCAACCAGTGCGTCGCCCGCACCGGCAGGTCCCAGACGAGCCGTTCCGTCCCGCGCGTCATGATCCCGTCGCGTCCCCTCGCACCAGCGCAGAATTGCAAGGCGGCATCTTAGCAACCGCACCCGTGACTCCCGCTGCGGATTCACATACCGTGGCGCCCTCTCCGACGCTTGGGCCCGGCGCAGCATGCCCACCCTGGATCCCGTGATCTGGTTCTTCGTGTTCGGCCTCGCGGCAGGCCTGGCGCGCGCCGACTTGCGCCTGCCGGCGGCAATCTACGACTTCGTGAGCACGCTGCTGCTGCTCGCCATCGGGCTGAAGGGCGGCGTGGAGCTGGCCCGCGACGGCGGCGGGCTGCCGCTCGCGGAGCTCGGCGGCGTCCTCGCGCTCGGCTTCCTGCTGCCGCTGCCCGTGTTCGCCGCAGCGCGCACGGTGGGCCGCCTGAGCCGCGCCGACGCCGCCTCGCTCGCGGCGCACTACGGATCGGTGAGCGTCGGCACGTTCGCGGTGGCGATCGGCTACCTCGCGGCGCGCGGCATCGACTACGAGGCCCGGGCGCCGGTGTGGGTGGTGCTGCTCGAGGTGCCGGCGATCCTCGTCGGCATCGTGCTGGCGCGCGGGCTCGCGGGCAACGTCGCGTGGCGGCACCTGCTGCGCGAGCTGTTCCTCGGCCGCAGCATCGTGCTGCTGCTCGGCGGGCTCGCGATCGGCTGGGCCTCGGGCCCCGAGGGCAGCGCCTCCATCCAGCCGCTGTTCTTCGGCCTGTTCAAGGGCATCCTCGCGCTGTTCCTGCTCGAGATGGGCCTGATCGCAGCCGCGCAGCTGCCCACGCTGCGACGGCACGGCGCGTTCATCGTGGCCTTCGGGCTGGTCGCACCGCCCGTGTTCGCCGTCGTGGGCGCGCTGCTCGGCGGGGCGCTCGGGCTCTCGGTCGGCGGCGCGACCGTGCTCGCCACGCTCGCGGCCAGCGCGTCCTACATCGCCGCACCCGCCGCGATGCGCACCGCGGTGCCGGAGGCGAACCCGGCCCTGCCGCTCACGGCGTCGCTCGCGGTCACGTTTCCCTTCAACATCATCGTCGGCATCCCGCTGTACGAGCGCCTCGCGGCGGCGCTGGCGGGCTGAGGAGTCGCGTCCATGGAGCAGTTCCCGCGTCGCCTGCTGACGGTGGTCACCGAGGCCGTGCTCGAGCGCGAGCTGCTCGCGGAATTCGACACGCTCGGCGTGCGCGGCTACACGATCACCGAGGCGCGCGGCAAGGGCGGGCGCGGACGCCGCCAGTCCGACTGGGCGCAGGAGGGCAACATCCGCATCGAGATCGTGTGCGACGAGACGGTTGCCGAGCGCGTCGCCGCGCGGCTGCGCGAGCGCTACTACGACCACTACGCGATGATCCTGTTCCTGCAGGACGTGAGCGTGCTGCGTCCCGACAAGTTCTGAGTCGGCCCTCGCATGCCGCAGGAGACCCTGCCACCGCCCGGACTGCTGCGTCGCCTTGCCGCGGTGCTGTACGACTCGCTGCTGCTGCTCGCGCTGCTGATGATCGCGACCGCGCTGTTCCTGCCGTTCACCGGCGGCGAGGCGATCGACCCGCGGCGCGACCCGGCGCTCGAGTGGATCTACCGCGCGGTTCTGGCGCTGCTGGTCGTAGGGTTCTTCGGGATCTTCTGGACGCGCGGCGGGCAGACGCTCGGCATGGCCACGTGGCGGCTGCGCGTGGAACACGAGGACGGCCGGACGCTCACCTGGGCCGACACGGTGCGTCGCCTCGCGGCGGCTGCGCTGTCGTGGCTCGCGCTCGGCCTCGGCTGGCTGTGGATCCTCGTGGACCCGCAACGCCGCGCGTGGCACGACCGCCTGAGCGGCACGCGAGTGGTGCTGGTCGGCAAAGATGCCGGCAGGGGCTGAACGCGCCGTCAGCGCGCGCGCGCCAGCAGCACCGCCGTCAGCGCGGCGAGCAGCACCGTCGGCCCCCAGCCGACCACCAGCGGCGGCAGGTCGAACAGCTGCCCGCTGCTCTCGAGCGTCTGGCTGAGCAGCACGAAGCCCGCACCGATCAGGATGCCGATCACCGCCCGCGCGCCCTGGCCCGAGGAGCGCATCGGCCCGAGCGCGAACGGCAGCGCCAGCATCACCACCAGCACCAGCGCCACCACGCGCGCGAGGCGCGACCACAGCGCGATCTCGAAGGACTCGGCGTCGAGGTCGTTGCGCTTGAGGTGCGCGATGTAGGCGCGCAGGTCCGTGAGCCGTAGCGCCTCGGGCTCGACGACCGCGAGCCCGAGCAGGTCCGCCGACAGCGTCGAGCGCAGCGGCTGCAGCGGCACGCGCCCGACGCTCGTCCCCCCGTCATGAAACCGCGTCTCGGCGAAGCCCTCCAGCCGCCACTGGTTCGAGGCGTCCACGCTGGCCGACTCCGCCCGCCCGGCCGCGAGCAACCGTCGCTCCCCGTCGAAGCGGAACACCTGCACGCCGCCGTAGGTCGCGCCGTCGGACTGCTGCTGGATGCTGATCATCGTGTCCCCGTCGCGCAGCCACGCGCCGCGGCTGCCGGCGAAGCTGAACTCGCTGTTCTTGCTGAACACCTTCATCTGGCGCGCGTACTTCTCGAGCGGCGGAGCCACGAATTCGCCGAGCCCCACCATCAGCACCGCGAGCAGCAGCCCGGCGATGCCGAGCCAGCCGCAGAAGCGCAGCGTCGAGATGCCGGCGGCACGCATCGCCACGATCTCGCTGCCGCGGGCGAGGTTGCCGAGCCCGAGCATCGCGCCGATCAGCGCCGCCACCGGCAGCAGCTGGAACAGGTAGCTCGGCAGGTTGAGTGCGACGAACAGCATGGCCTGCGTCGCCGTGTAGTTGCCCGTGCCGATGTCGTCCTGCTGGCCGATGAACAGGAACAGCGCACCGAGTGCCAGCAGCACCAGCAGCACGAGCCCCGTGTAGGCGAGCACGGTGCGGACGATGTAGCCGCCGAGCTGTCCCACGTCAGACGCCCGCGCGGGCGCGCCGCCACAGCGGCCCCGGACGCTCTTCGCGCCACAGCAGCCAGGCCGCGAGCGCGAGCGGCAGCAGGTGCACCCACCACAGCCCGAGCGCACCGCCGGGACTGTCCTTCTCGATCCACACGCGTACCGCCGCCACGAGGTTCGAGTAGAAGAAATAGGCGAGCACTGCGACGCCCACCCGTGCGAAGCGGCCCTGCCGCGGCCGCAGCTTCGCGAGCGGGACGGCAAGCACCATCAGTACCGCGGCCATCACCGGCACCGCGATGCGCCAGGAGAGCTCGGCGCGGTCGGGGCCCTCCTTCGAGCCGATCAGCTCGCGGGTCGGCCGCAGCTCGCGACGCTCCTTCTTCGGCGTGTACTCGGGCATGCGCACCGGGATGCCGTGCTCGGCGAACTCCACGATGCGCCAGTCGGGCTGACCGGGGATCCCCTCGTAGCGCCGGCCGTCGAACAGCACGAAGAGCTGCTCGGCCTTGCCCGCGCCGCGCTGCTCGGCCCGCTCGGCGACCGCGATCTCCACGCGCTCGCCGTTGCGGCGCTGCGCGAACACCCCTTCGAGCTGGCCGTCGCGGCCGACCTTCTCCGCATAGAAGACCGCGTCGCCGCCGGCGAACGTGCGGAACCGCCCCGCCTCGAGCGCGCCGAACTGCGCGGCGCGCAGCGCCTCGACGCGGATCTGCTGCGCGCGCGTGCCGGCGGCCGGCACGATGCGCAGCGACAGCACCGCGAGCAGCGCCACGACCACCAGCGTGAGCAGCACGATCGGCCGGTACACGCTCAGCGGTCCGACGCCGCAGGCGGCCATCGCGGTCATCTCGCTCTCGTGGTAGAGGCGCCCGAGCGCGAGCACGATGCCGAGGAACAGCCCGATCGGCACCAGCACCGTGAGCTGCTGCAGGGTCGTGAGGCCGATCAGGGTGAGCACGATGCTGCCGGGCAGGCCCGTCTGCGCCGCCTGCCCGAGCACCCGGGCGAACTGGTTCGACAGCAGGATGACCAGCAGCACCCCGGTGACGGCCGCGGAGGTCACGGCGACTTCGCTCAGCAGGTAGCGGTCCAACCGGGTGGGCACGTGTCGCGGCTCCGGACGGGAAACGGTAGACTTCGGCGCTTGCGCGCGGCCGGCCCAACCGAGCCGCAGCACCTGCAAGCAATGACCCGAGTCTACCAACCCGATCCTACTGGGACAGCAAACATGCGTTTCTACGCCGTGAGCGGCTCGGCCGCCCAGCAGCGCACGGACTGCGCGATCGTCGGTCTCTACGAGTCCGGCACCCTCTCCGCGGCCGCGGCGCAGCTCGATGCGACTCTCGGCGGGCGATTGGCACGGCTCGTCAAGCGGCGCGACCTGCGCGGCAAGGCGGGCGAGACGCTGCTGCTGGACGTCGACGGCGGCCCCTGCGAGCGCGTGCTGGTGGTGGGCCTCGGCAAGAAGGAGTCCTTCGGCCGCAAGGCTTACAGGAAGGCGCTGCTCGCGGCCGCCGCGGCGTTGGTGAAGACCGGGGCGCGCGACGCGGTGAGCCACCTGTCGTCCGAGCCGGTGGCCGAGACCGACGCGTATTACCGCGCGCGGCTGGCCGCCGAGGCCGTGGGCAGCGCGCTCTACCGGGTGCCCGCGATCCGCAGCACCCGTCAGCCCCCGGCCCCGGCCCTGAAGAGCTTCGGCGTCGCCCTGCCCGCCAAGGACCAGTTGCAGGATGCCGGGCGCGGCCTGGAGCATGGCCGGGGCGTCGCCGCCGGCGCGGCGCTCACCCGTGACCTCGCCAACCTGCCGGCCAACGTCTGCACCCCCACCCACCTCGCCAAGCAGGCGCGCGAGCTCGCCCGCCAGTACCGCAGCATCCGGGCCGAAGTGCTCGACGAACCGCAGCTCAGGCGACTCAAGATGGGCGCCTTCCTGTCGGTCACGGCCGGCACCGAGGAGCCCGCGCGGCTGATCGTGCTGCGCTACCGCGGCGGCGCCGACGGCGACGCGCCCGTGGTGCTGGTCGGCAAGGGCGTCACCTTCGACAGCGGCGGCATCTCGCTCAAGCAGCCGCCGGGCATGGACGAGATGAAGTTCGACATGACCGGCGCCGCGAGCGTGTTCGGGGCAGTGAAGGCGGCGGCGGAGATCGGCCTGCCGCTCAACCTGATCGGCGTCGTTCCCGCCTGCGAGAACATGCCCGGCGGCCGCGCCACCAAGCCCGGCGACATCGTGCGCAGCATGTCGGGACAGACCATCGAGGTGATCAACACCGACGCCGAGGGCCGGCTGATCCTGAGCGACGCGCTCACCTACGCGCGCCGCTTCAAGCCTGCCGTGGTGGTGGACATCGCGACGCTCACCGGCGCCTGCGTCATCGCCCTCGGCGCGCACACCAGCGCCGTGATGAGCAACGACGACGACCTCGCTGCGGAGCTCACCGCGGCCGGGCGACGCGCCGAGGACCGCGCCTGGCACATGCCGATGGCCGAGGAGTACCACGAGCAGCTCAAGAGCAACTTCGCGGACTTCACGAACTCCTGCGGCCGCGAGGGTGGGGCCATCACGGCCGCGTGCTTCCTCGCGAAGTTCACCGACGGGCTGCGCTGGGCGCACCTCGACATTGCGGGCACCGCCTACCTGGCCGGGTCCCATAAGGGCAGTACCGGCCGGCCGGTGCCGCTGCTGATGGATTTCCTGATCCACCGCAGCCGGCCGTGACGGCGCCCCAGGTCGACTTCTACCTCCTCACTGCGAGCGACGCCCGCGCGCGCCTGCTCACCGCCTGCCGGCTGGCGGAGAAGGCCTGCGACCAGGGACACCGGGTCGCGGTGCGCACCAGCGGCCCGGCGGAGACGGCCGAAGTGGACGACCTGCTGTGGACGTTCAGCGACCGCAGCTTCGTCCCGCACGCGGTCTGGCCCGCGGATCCCGCGGTGGCCGCCGAGACGCCGGTACTGATCTCGAGCGGCGAGCTGCCCGATTCCCACCACGACGTGCTCGTCAATCTCGCGGCCGGGCCGCCGGCCGGCTTCGAGCGCTTCGCGCGGCTTTGCGAAATCGTGACCGGCGACGAGGCGGCGAAGGCCGCGGGACGGGCACGCTGGCGCCTGTACCGCGATGCCGGGCTCGCCCCCCAGTCGCATACGCTCTGATATCTCCGTGGAGGGCGAGGACGCCATGAGCCACCCGCTGGAAGCCATCCCGGTCCTCACCGACATCGTCGAGGACGCCCCTGACGCGGCGCCGATCGACCGGACCCTGCTGTTCCTCGGCCACCTCGAGGCGCGGCTCGCCGCGGCGATCCACGACCAGGCCGACGAACTGGTGCACAACGCCTGCCGGGAGATGGAGGCGCTGCTGCTCGAGCAGGTCTCCGACCGACTGCACAGCGAACTCCCCGCACTCATCGCCCGGATCGTGGACGAGCACTTCCACGGTCCAGACACCGCCGACTGAGACGTCATGGACAAGGGCTACTCGCCGCGCGACATCGAGTCGCGCCTGTACGCAAAGTGGGAGGCTGCCGGCTGGTTCGCTCCGGCCGGCACGGGCGCGCCCTACTGCATCATGATCCCGCCGCCCAATGTGACGGGCACGCTGCACATGGGCCACGCCTTCCAGCACACGCTGATGGACGCGCTCACGCGCTTTCACCGCATGGAGGGGAACCGGACGCTGTGGCAGCCCGGCACCGACCACGCCGGCATCGCCACGCAGATGGTGGTCGAACGGCAGTTGAACGGCGAGGGACGGTCGCGCCAGGACCTCGGCCGCGAGGCCTTCGTCGAGCGCGTGTGGGTCTGGAAGGAACAGTCCGGCGGGACGATCTCGCGCCAGATGCGCCGCCTGGGCGACTCCGTGGACTGGTCGCGCGACCGCTTCACCATGGACGAGGGCCTCTCCAAGGCGGTCGCCGAAGTATTCGTGCGCCTCCACGAGAAGGGGCTCATCTACCGTGGCCAGCGCCTGGTGAACTGGGACCCGGTGCTGCACACCGCGCTGTCGGATCTCGAGGTGGTCGCGGAGCCCGAGGCCGGCAGCCTCTGGCACCTGCGCTATCCGCTCGCCGACGGCTCCGGGGACGTGGTCGTGGCCACGACCCGCCCCGAGACCATGCTCGGCGACACGGCGGTCGCGGTGCACCCGGACGACGAGCGCTACCGGCACCTCGTCGGGCGCGAGATCCGCCTGCCGCTTGCCGACCGCCTGATCCCGGTGATCGCCGACGACTACGTCGACCCGGCCTTCGGCAGCGGCTGCGTGAAGATCACGCCGGCGCACGACTTCAACGACTACGAGATCGGCAAGCGCCACGGGCTGCCGATGATCAACGTGCTCACCGCCGACGCCGCGCTGAACGACGCGGTGCCCGAACGCTATCGCGGGCTGGACCGCTTCGAAGCGCGCAAGCGCGTCGTCGCGGACCTCGAGGCGGCCGGCCTGCTCGAGCGCACCGAGGCGCACTCCTCGCCCGTGCCGCGCGGCGACCGCAGCGGCGCAGTGCTCGAGCCCTGGCTCACCGACCAGTGGTACGTGCGCATCGCGCCGCTGGCCGGACCGGCGATCCGCGCGGTCGAGGACGGGCGCATCCGCTTCGTGCCGGAGAACTGGGCGAAGACCTACTTCCAGTGGATGCGCAACATCCAGGACTGGTGCATCAGCCGCCAGCTCTGGTGGGGCCATCGGATTCCCGCGTGGTACGACGAGGCGGGCAACGTGTACGTCGCCCGCAGCGAGGACGAGGCGCAGGCTGCGGCCACCGCGAGGCACGGCCGCGCCGTGGCGCTCACCCGGGACGAGGACGTGCTCGACACGTGGTTCAGCTCGGCGTTGTGGCCTTTCTCCACGCTCGGCTGGCCGGAGCGCACACCCGAACTCGCGGCGTTCTACCCCTCGACGGTGCTGGTCACCGGTTTCGACATCATCTTCTTCTGGGTCGCCCGGATGATCATGATGGGCCTCGAGTTCATGGACGACGTGCCGTTCCGCGAGGTCTACATCACGGGCCTGATCCGCGACGAGCACGGCCAGAAGATGTCGAAGTCGAAGGGCAACATCATCGACCCGCTCGACCTGATCGACGGCATCGAACTCGAGGCGCTGGTGGCGAAGCGCACCTCGGGCCTGATGCAGCCGCAGATGAAGGCCTCGATCGAGAAGGCGACCCGCAGGCAGTTCCCGCAGGGGATTCCCTCCTACGGCACGGACGCGCTGCGCTACACCTTCGCCGCGCTCGCGACCATGGGCCGCGACATCCGATTCGACCTCGGCCGCGTCGAGGGATACCGCAATTTCTGCAACAAGCTCTGGAACGCGGCGCGATTCGTGCTGATGAACACCGAAGCGCACGCGGCGGACACCGCGGCGGGCGACGTGGACTACGCGGTGGCGGACCGCTGGATCCGCGGTCGGCTCGGCAGCGCCGTGCGCTCGGTGCGCCAATCGCTGGCCGGCTATCGCTTCGACCTCGCCGCGCAGGCGGCCTACGAGTTCGTGTGGTACGAGTTCTGCGACTGGTACCTCGAGATCGCCAAGGCCGCGCTGCAGTCCCCCGACACCTCCGCGGCTGCGCAGCGCGGCACGCGCCGGACGCTGGTGGAGGTGCTCGAGGGCACGCTGCGCCTGCTGCACCCGCTGATGCCGTTCATCACCGAGGAGATCTGGCTGCGCGCCGCGCCGCTCGCCGGCCGCACGGGCCCGAGCCTGATGCTCGAGCCCTACCCGCGCGTCGAGGAGTTCCCGGCGGACGAGGCGGCCGACCGGCAGGTGGCAGCGTTCAAGGCCGTGGTGCTCGGCATCCGCCAGATCCGCGGCGAGCTCGACGTGCCCCATTCGCGCGCCACGCCCGTCTGGGTGCGCAGCGACCGCGATGGAGACGCCGCGGCCGTCGCCGCGCTCGCCCCGGCGATCGCACGCGTCGCGAACCTCGAGTCGGTGAGCGTCGTGGCCTCGGAGGCCGACCTGCCGCCCTGCGCGATCGCGATCGTCGAGGGCCGCAGCGTGCTCGCACCCTTCGCCCGCCTCGTGGACGACATCTCCGCCGAGCTCGCGCGCCTCGAGAAGCGCCGCGCCAAGGCCGGCCAGGAGCGCGAGCGCTGCGCCGCCAAGCTCGCCAATGCGAACTTCGTCGCCAATGCGCCGCCCGAGGTCGTGACCCAGGAGCAGGCAGCGGATCGCCGAATTCGACCGCCAGTTCGCGCAGCTCGGCGAGCAGCTGCGGCGGCTCGCGTCCGTGCAGTCGCCGGGAGGCACCGCGTGAGCGCGCTGCCGGCAGGCGTCGGCGCGGGTGAGCGCGAGACGGTCGCGCTGTGCGAGGCCGCGGTGGCGCGCCTTGGCGAGATCATCCTCGGCAAGGAGCGGCAGCTGCGCCTGTGCGTGGCGTGCCTGCTCGCGCGTGGCCACCTGCTGATCGAGGACATCCCGGGCGTCGGCAAGACCACGCTCGCCCACGCGCTCGCCCACGCGCTGGGCCTTTCCTACCAGCGCATCCAGTTCACCAGCGACCTGCTGCCCGCCGACGTGATCGGCGTGAGCGTGTTCGAGGCCGAGACCGGCCAGTTCCGCTTCCACCGCGGCCCGGTGTTCGCACAGCTCGTGCTCGCCGACGAGGTGAACCGCGCCACGCCGAAGGCGCAGAGCGCGCTGCTCGAGGCGATGGAGGAGCACCAGGTCACCGCCGACGGGCAGACCTATCCCCTGAGCGAGCCGTTCTTCGTGATCGCCACGCAGAACCCGCTCTACCAGGTCGGCACCTTCCCGCTGCCGGAGTCGCAGCTCGACCGCTTCCTGATGCGCATCGAACTCGGCTACCCGGACGCGGCGCTCGAGCGCCAGCTGCTGCTCGGCCGCGACCGCCGCGACCTGCTGGCCACGCTGCCCGCCGCGTTCACCACGCAGCGGCTGCTCGCGCTGCAGGCGGCCGTACCGCGCGTGCACGCCTCGGAGGCGCTGCTCGACTATGTCCAGGCGGTGGCACGCTACACGCGCCAGTCGAGCGAGTTCGAGGCGGGACTGTCGCCGCGCGCGGTGATCGCGCTGCTGCGCGCCGCGCAGGCGTGGGCGCTGATGCACGGTCACGCGGGCGTGCTGCCCGAGGACGTGCAGGCGGTGCTCGCCGCCGTGGTCGGTCACCGGCTCGCGCCGCGCGAGCAGTCGCGCTTCCGCGACGCAGGCGCGGTGGGCCGCTACGTGCTCGACTCCGTGCCCGTGCCCTGACCGGTCCCGGCACGCCATGCCGGCGACGCTCCCCCGCCTGCGCAATGCGCTCGAAGCGCGCGTGCAGGCGTGGATCCGGCGGCGGCAGGGTCCGGACGCGGATCCGGTCCGTATCGACCGGCGCCGCATCTACATCCTGCCCACCGCGCTCGGCGTCGGCTACGCGTTGATGGTGTTCGGGATGGTCCTCGGCGGGCTCAACTTCGGCAACAACCTCGGGCTGGGGATGGCCTTCCTGCTCGCGAGCATCGGCCTCGCGGCCATGCACCACTGCCACGGCAACCTCACGGGGCTCGAACTGCGCCTCGCAGCGGCCGAGCCCGCCTTCGCCGGCGGCGAGGTGTCGTTCAGGCTGCTGCTCGACAATCATTCGGTTGCTCCGCGGCCCCGCATCGAACTCGGCAGCGGCCGCGAGCCGTCCGCGGTGGCAGACCTGCCGCCGTCGGGCGCGGCGGAGGTCGAGCTGCGACGGCCCGCGGAGCGTCGCGGACGCGTGGCGCTCGGCCGCTACGTCGTGGCGACCCGCCACCCGCTCGGACTGTTCCGGGCCTGGGCCGTCGTTCATGCCGAGCACGATGCGATCGCCTGGCCGGCGCCGGCCGCAGCCGGCCGCACGCCGCCCGGCGTGCAGACCGACACCGGCGGTGCGCAGGATCGCGCGCGCGGCGAGCACGATTTCGCTGGCCTGCGGCCGTTCCAGCCGGGCGACTCGCTGCGTCGCATCGCCTGGAAGGCATACGCGCGCGGCCAGGGCCTGCAGACCAAGCAGTATGCGGGCACCGACGTGGTCTCCCACGTCTTCGAGTGGGACTCGCTGCCGGGGCTCGACACGGAGGGCCGGCTGGCGCAGTTGTGCCGCTGGGTGCTCGATGCCCATGAGCGCGGCGAGGCCTACGGCCTGCGTCTGCCCGGCACCGTGATCGAACCCCAGGTCGGACCTGGGCACCGCGAACGATGCCTGAACGCGCTGGCGTTGTTCGAGGACGGACATGGCCGCGCCTGAGGCCCCGACGACGCCGCTGCGGGGGCTCGGCTGGGTGCTCGCGGCGCTCGGCATCGCGCTCGTCCTGCACCTGCCGCATCTGCCGGCCTGGACCACGCTGCTGCTCGTGGCGACCTGCGCCTGGCGCTGGACCGCCGACCGCCGCGGCTGGCCGCTCGCGCCGCGCTGGCTGCGCCTCGGCGTGCTGGTCGTGGTGCCGCTCGCGGTGCTGGGCACCTACCGCACCGTGAACGGCGTCGAGGCCGGGACCACCTTCCTCGCGCTGATGGCCGGCGTGAAGCTGCTCGAGACGCGCGGCCCGCGCGACCTGACCGTGCTCGCGTTCATCGGCTACTTCCTGCTCTACGCCGCGATGCTGCGCGACCAGCACCTCGTGCAGCTGCCGCTGCTGCTCGCCGGCGCGGCGTTCGTCACCGCCGCGCTGCTGCGCGTGCACGCCGGCGCGGCGGGCGACTCCGCCCGGCAGGTGCTGTTGCGCGCGGGCGCGCTCACGCTGCAGGCGCTGCCGCTGGCGATCCTGATCTTCGTGCTCTTCCCGCGGCTGCCGGGGCCGTTCTGGGGCGTCGCTGCCGGGCAGTCCGCGCGCACCGGGCTCGGCGACGAAATGACACCCGGCGAGATCTCCGACCTCAGCGTCTCGGGCGACGTGGCGTTCCGGGTGCGCTTCGACGGTCCGCTGCCGCCGCCCGCGCAGCGCTACTGGCGCGGCCCGGTGCTGCACGAGTTCGACGGCCGCTCGTGGCGCCGGCCGAGTGCGCAGGCGTTCCCCGACCAGCCGGTCGTGCTGCTCGGCGCGCCCGTCGACTACCAGATCACGCTCGAGCCCACCGACCGGCCGTGGATCCTCGCGCTCGACATCCCGGCGCAATGGCCCGAGGGCGAGGCGCTGCGCACCTACGACTTCGTGCTCGTGGCGCCGCGACGGCTCACCGAGGTGAGCAGCTACCGGCTGCGTTCCTATCCGCGCTTCGTCGCCGGCGCCGCGCTGCCGGAGTCGCTGCGCCGCAAGGGCCTGCAGCTGCCGGCCGAGGGCCATCCGCGCAGCCGGGCGCTGGGCCGCGAACTCGCCGCCCGCCATGGCGGTGACCCGCTCGCGATCACGCGCGAGCTGCTCGCGATGTTCCGCGAGCAGCCCTTCGTGTACACGCTCGAGCCGCCGAAGCTCGCCGAGAACGCGATGGACGAATTCCTCTTCGAGACGCGGCGCGGGTTCTGCGAGCACTTCGCGGCTGCCTACACGCTGGTGATGCGCGCCGCCGGCGTGCCGGCGCGCGTCGTCACCGGCTACCAGGGCGGCGAGTTCAACCCGATCGGCGGCTACCTGATCGTGCGCCAGTCCGAGGCGCATGCGTGGTCGGAGATCTGGGTGGCGGGGCGCGGGTGGCTGCGCGTGGACCCGACGGCCGCGGTGGCGCCCGAGCGCATCGAGCAGGGGCTGAGCGCCGCGGTGCCCGACAGCGAGCCGGCGCCGGGGCGCCTGCGCGAAGCGAGCGAGTTGTGGTCGCGGGTCGCACTCACCTGGGACAGCGTCAATGCGCTGTGGAACGATCGCGTCGTGCGCTTCAACGAGGCGCGCCAGATGAACCTGCTCGAGCGTCTCGGCATCCGCAATCCCGACTGGCGCACGCTCGGCCTCGGGCTGGCCGCGAGCCTCGCCACGTTCTTCGTCGCGCTGTCGACGTATCTCGCCTGGCGCCACCGGGAACCGCCGCGCGACTGGCCTTCCAGGCTGCACGCGGTCGTCGCGCGTCGCCTGAGGGACCGGGGGCTGGTCCCCGGCGCGACGGAGGGGCCGGTGGCCTTCCTCGAGCGCGCTGCGGCCGCCTGCCCCGAACTCGCGGAGGAACTCGGGTCGATCCGCGCGCTGTACTCGGGCTTGCGCTACGGCCCGAACCCCACCGACGACGACCTGCGCCGCCTGAAGCACCTCGTCAACCGGCTGCGGGCCTGAGCCGCGCTCGGGTATGCTGCGGCCCTCCACGACCAGGGGACGAGACGCATGGCAGACCTCAAGCAGCAGTTCGAAGCCGCCGCCGCCGACGTGCAGAAGCTCAGCAAGCGCCCGGACACCGAGGACATGCTGCGCCTGTATGCGCAGTACAAGCAGGCAACCGCGGGCGACGTGACGGGCGAGCGCCCGGGCGCCTTCGATTTCGCCAACCGCGCGAAGTACGACGCCTGGGCCAAGCTCAAGGGCACGGACTCGACCAAGGCGATGGAGGACTACGTCAAGCTCGTCGGGCGCCTGAAGAAGTCCTACGGCTGAACCGACCTTGGCGCCGGTCGTCGCGATCGCCCTCGTCGCGACCGGCGTTCTCGCCTGGCTGATCCTCGCGCCCGTCTGGCGGTCGCGCCGCCGCGCGGCGCGCCTCGCCGAACCGCTGCCCGGCGAGGCGCACGCCGCCATCGAGCGCAACGTGCCGGCCGCCGCCGCACTGCCCCCCCGGCTGCGCGCGCGACTCGACTCGCTGGTGAGCGCGTTCCTCGCGGAGAAGGAATTCATCGGCTGCAACGGGCTCGTCGTCACCGACGAGATCCGGGCCACGATCGCCGCGCTTGCCTGCCTGCTGGTGCTCGGTCGCCGCGCCCACTACGACGCGCTGCACTCGATCCTCGTCTACCCGAGCGCGTTCTGGGTCGAGGACGAGGTCGAGGACGAGGCCGGCGTCGTCGAGCAGCGCCGCCGCGTGCTCTCGGGCGAGGCCTGGGAGGCGAGTCGCATCATCCTCTCCTGGGAGGACGTGCTCGAGGCGGCGCGCTTCCCGGGCGAGGGTTACAACGTTGCGCTGCACGAGTTCGCGCATTACCTCGACGCGGAGGGCCTGGGCCTCGCCGGCGGCACCCGGCCGATCGCGCAGTGGACGGAGGACCTCGCCGGCGAGTTCGACGCGCTGCTCGACCTGGTGGACCGCGGCGGCTACACCTTCCTCGATCCCTATGCAGCCGAGGACGAGGCGGAGTTCTTCGCGGTGGCGAGCGAGGATTTCGTCGACCGGCCGGCCGAGTTGCAGGCGACGCATCCGCGGCTGTACGCGCTGCTCACGGAGTTCTACGGCATCGATCCGGCGTCGTGGAGCCTTGCGATCGCCGGCACGAATCGCGACTGAGGCCGGCGACCGCGGGTGTGACCGCCGGCGGGACGCCGTGAATCCATCCCTGGAGGCTCGCGCGCGACATCCATGTCGCGCGACGCCCGCCGGCAATCACACCCGCGGTCGCAGCCCTTCCGGGGCAACGGCAGCAAGCGACACTGCAAGACGCCTGGATTCTCGGTGCGGGGTACGTCTTCCGGGCGGCGTCGCGCCGCAGGGATGCGGCGCGCGAGCCTCCAGGGATGGATTCACGGCGTCCGCCCGGAGGACGTTCCCCGCGCCGAGAATCTCAGGATTCGCCGGCCGTCGCCTGTCGCTCCGACCGCGCCGCCACGACGAGCAGCGCCCCGCCCGCGATGAACAGCAGCATGATCGAGAGGATCGACAGCCGCGAGTCGCCGGTCGCGGCGGCCACGACACCCACCAGCGCCGGACCGATGATCGCCGAGGCCTTGCCCATCATGTTGTAGAAGCCGAAGAACTCCGATGACTTGTCCGGCGGCACGAGGCGGCCGTAGTAGCTGCGGCTCAGCGACTGGATGCCGCCCTGCACGAGGCCCACCACGAACGCCAGCACGTAGAAGTCCCGGGCCGACTCGAGAAAATAGGCGTAGCCGGTGGCGCCGAGGTACACGGCCAGCGCGATGAAGATGCCCTTGCGGGCGCCGATGCGCCCGCCGAGCCAGCCGAAGGCGAGCGCCGCCGGGAAGGCGACGAACTGCGTGAGCAGCAGCGCCTTGATCAGGTGCGACTGGTCGAAGCCGAGCGACAGCCCGTAGTCCACCGCCATCTTGATGATGGTGTTCACGCCGTCGATGTAGAGGATGTAGGCCGCGAGAAACCACAGCAGCGGCCGGTAGCGCGCGATCTCGCGCAGCGTGCCGCGCAGTTCGCCGAAGCCCGCGCGCACGGCGGCGGCCAGCGGCAGTCGCACGCGGCCCTCGCGTCGCTCCCGCACGACCAGCGCGCACGGCAGCGCGAACAGCAGCCACCAGACGCCGACGCTCACGAACGACCAGCGCACCGCCTCGGCGGCATCGGCGAACCCGAACCACTGCGGCTGCTGGGTCATCAGCACGTTGGCCGCGAACAGCAGCCCGCCGCCGAGGTACCCGAGCGCGTAGCCGAAACCCGAGACGAGGTCGTACTCCTCAGGCGCCGCCACGTGCAGCAGCAGCGAATCGCTGAACACGATGCCGCCCCAGAAACCCAGCGAGGCGACCAGGAACAGCCCCGCCGCGAGCTGCCACTGCCCCTGCGGGACCAGGGCGAGCGCGATGGTCGCCGCGGAACCGAGCACCGTGAACGCCATCAGGAGGCGTATGCGCGAGCCGCCGCGGTCGGCGATGGCGCCGAGCACCGGCGCGAGCAGCGCGATGCAGAGGCTCGCCACACCGCTGGTGACCCCGAGGCGGAACGTGCTCTCGGTCGCCACGACGCCGGTGTTCCAGTACTGCTTGAAGAACACCGGGAAGAACCCGGCCATGACGGTCGTGGCGAACGCCGAGTTCGCCCAGTCGTACAGCGCCCAGGCGACCACCGGACGCCGCCGCAGCACGCTACGCGGCGGCGGCGAGGTGCTCACGCGTCTCCCGGAACGTCAGCTCGGGCCAGCGCTCGAGCGTGAGCTGCAGGTTCACGCGGGTCGGCGCCAGATACACCAGCGCGCCGGAGTGGTCGAGCGCGAGGTTCTCGTAGGCCTTGATCCGGAACTCCTCGAGCTTCTTCGCATCGGCGCAGTACACCCAGCGCACCGTGTACACGTTGACGTTGTCCCAGGTCGCCTGCACCGCGTACTCGTCCTGCAGGCGGAAGGCGACCACGTCGAACTGCAGCATGCCCACGGCGCCGAGGATCAGGTCGTTGCTGCGCAGCGGGCGGAACACCTGCGTGGCGCCTTCCTCGCACAGCTGGTCGAGCCCCTTCTGCAGCGCCTTCATCCGCAGCGGGTCGCGCAGCACCACGCGCCGGAACATCTCGGGCGCGAAGTTCGGAATGCCCGTGAACATCAGCTTCTCGCCTTCGGTAAAGGTATCGCCGATGTTGATGGTGCCGTGGTTGTGCAGGCCGATGATGTCGCCCGCGTACGCCTCGTCGAGGTGCTGGCGGTCGGCGGCGAGGAACGTGAGCGCGTCGGCGATGCGCTGCTCCTTGCCGAGGCGCACGTGGAAGAAGCGCATGCCCTTCTCGTAGCGGCCCGAGCAGATGCGCATGAAGGCGATGCGGTCGCGGTGCCCGGGATCCATGTTCGCCTGGATCTTGAAGACGAAGCCGGTGAGCGGCTCCTCCTCGGCGAGCACCTCGCGCGTGGTCGCGGCACGCGGCCGCGGCGACGGCGCGTACTCGACGAACGCCGCCAGCAGCTCGGTGACGCCGAAATTGTTGATGGCGGAGCCGAAGAACACCGGCGTCTGCCGGCCGGCGAGGTACTCCTGCGTCGAGAACGCATGGGAGGCGCCGCGCACCAGCTCGACCTCGTCGCGGAACGCCTGCGCGCGATCGCCGAGGAAGGCGCCGGCTGCGTCGCTCGCGAGCCCGTCGAGGGTCTCGGTCGTGCCCGCGCGGCCCTTCTCCGCGGCGTGGTAGACGTAGATGCGGTCCTCGAGGAGATGGTAGACGCCGCGCAGCTCCCGGCCCATGCCGATCGGCCAGGTCACCGGCGCGCAGCTGATCCTGAGCACCTTCTCGACTTCGTCGAGCAGATCGAGCGGCTCGCGGCCCTCGCGGTCGAGCTTGTTGATGAAGGTCATGATCGGCGTGTCGCGCAGCCGGCAGACCTCCATCAGCTTGATGGTGCGCTCCTCGACGCCCTTGGCGCAGTCGATGACCATGAGGGCCGAGTCCACCGCGGTGAGCGTGCGGTAGGTGTCCTCGGAGAAGTCCTCGTGGCCCGGCGTATCGAGCAGATTCACCACGCGCCCGGCGTACGGAAACTGCATCACGCTCGAGGTCACCGAGATGCCGCGCTGCTGCTCGAGCCGCATCCAGTCGGAGGTGGCGTGGCGTGCCGCCTTGCGCCCCTTCACGGTGCCGGCGAGCTGGATCGCGCCCCCGAACAGCAGCAGCTTCTCGGTCAGCGTGGTCTTGCCGGCGTCGGGGTGCGAGATGATGGCGAAGGTGCGTCGTCGCGCCACTTCGTCGCGGTTTGAACTCATCGGTCGGGATCGGTTGGTCGCGAACGGGGCCGCGATTCTATCAGGCCGCCTCAGGCTGGTTGCCCGCCCCGGTCGGGCGTGAGCTCCAGCTTCAGCACCAGCGCGTCCTCGCGCCCGTCTGCGGCCTGGTAATAGCCCTTGCGACGGCCGACCTCCACGAAGCCCGCCGACCGATACAGCGCGATGGCCACCGGATTGGAGGGCCGCACCTCGAGGAACACGGCTTCCGTGCCCGACTGGCGCGCGCGTTCCATCAGCAGCTGCAGCATGCGCCGGCCGACGCCGAGGCCGCGCAGGTCGGCGCGTACGCAGAGGTTCAGCAGGTGCGCCTCGCCCGCTCCCATCGCGAGGATGCCGTATCCCGCGATGTCGCCGTCGACCTCGGCGACCCGGCACAGGTAGCCCACGCGCAGGCAGTCGCGGAAGATGCCGTCGGTCCACGGAAACGGGTAGGCGGCGCGCTCGACCGCCCCGACCGCCGGGACGTCGAGCGGGGTCATGGCGCGCACGCGCAGCATGCGCGCCGACGGCCCGGCGCGGACCTCCGGCTCGGCGCTCACGGCAGCACGGACTCGCCGGCCTCGACGCGCTGGAGCACGCGCCGCGCGAACAGCAGGTCCTGCCAGGCCTTGCGCTTCTCGCCGGGGCTGCGCAGCAGGTAGGCGGGGTGGTACGTGACGACCAGCGGCCAGCCGCCCGGGCCCAGCGCGTGGACCTTGCCGCGCAGGCGCGCCAGCGCCGCATCGGTCGCGAGCAGGTTCTGCGCCGCGATGCGACCGACCGCGACCACGATCGCGGGGGAGACCAGCTCGATCTGCCGCTCGAGGTAGCCGCGGCAATGGGCGGCCTCCTCGGGCCGCGGGTCGCGGTTGCCCGGCGGGCGGCACTTGAGCACGTTCGCGATGTAGACGTCCTCGCGTCGCAGGCCGAGCGCCCGGATCATCGCGGTGAGCAGCTGGCCCGCGCGTCCGACGAACGGCTCGCCCTGGCGGTCCTCGTCCGCGCCGGGCGCCTCGCCGATGAACATCCAGCGTGCCCGCGGGTCCCCGGTGCCGAACACGGTCTGGGTGCGGGTCGCGCTGAGCCCGCAGCGGGTACACGCCGAGACCATCGCGCGCAGGGCCTCCCAGTCGAGGCCTGCTTCGGCGCCCGCGACGGCCGCAGCCAGCGGCGCCGGCGACACCTTCGGCAGGAGACCGCCATCGGGGGCGCCCGAGGACGCGGACGCACGGCGCGGCAGCGAACGCCGCACGTACACGTCGACTCCAATCGCCTCGAGCAACGCGCGGCGGCGGGCGTCGGTCATGGCTCGCCCGGTCTCAATCCGGCGGTCGTCGGCCAGCGGCCCGCGCCGCGCGGCGGCCGCGCGTGAGGCGCCGCCACGCCCACAGCACGGGCCCGGAGAGTGCGTACAGTGCGAACAGGCCGAAGAGCATCTCGGGCGGGCTCGAGCCGACGACCACGAAGCCGAGCGGCACCAGCAGCAGCATCGCAAACGGGATGCGGCGGTTGAGGTTGAAGTCCTTGCCGCTCAGATAGGGAAAGCGGCTCACCATCAGACCACCGGCAAGGATCGCCACGGCAAAGGCGAGGATCAGCGCGCGCAGCCCCTCGCGCTGCAGGTCGTTCAGCATCCAGACGAACCCCGCGAGCAGCGCCGCCCCGGACGGGCTCGGCAGACCCTCGAAAAAGCGCTTGTCGGCCACGGCCGTGCGGGTGTTGAAGCGCGCCAGGCGGAACGCCGCACAGGCCGCGTAGAAAAAGGTCGCGAGCCAGCCGATCCGTCCCCACAGCGAGCCGTACTCGGCGATCCGCGCCACGCCCCACTGGTAGGCCACCACGGCCGGCGCGAGGCCGAAGGCGACCATGTCCGAGAGGCTGTCGTACTCCTTGCCGAAGTCGCTCTGGGTGTTGGTCCAGCGGGCGATGCGGCCGTCGAGGCCGTCGCAGACCATGGCGATGAAGATCGCGATGCCGGCGCGGTCGAAATTGCCGTCGGTCGCTGCGACGATCGCGTAGAAGCCCGAGAACAGCACCGCCGTTGTGAACAGGTTCGGCAGCAGGTAGATGCCGCGGCTGCGCCGCGGCAGCCGGGCGGCATCCGGCGAAGCGGAAGGATCGTTCGACATGGGCACACATTCCCCGGACGCCGCAGAGACCGCCATCGTAGGTCCGGCGCGCTCCGGGCACAACGCAGGCCGGCGGGGCGGCGCGAGGCCCTTTGCTACCATGGGCGCCCCTCCCCGGCCCGTGGCGACCCGATGCGACTTTCCCGCTATCCCATCAATACCCTGCGCGACGTGCCGGCCGACGCCGAGATCGTGAGCCACCAGCTCATGCTGCGCGCGGGCCTCATCCGCCGCCTCGCCGCGGGCCTCTACACCTGGCTGCCGATCGGCCTGCGCGTGCTGCGCAAGGTCGAGAACATCGTCCGCGAGGAGATGAACCGCGCCGGCGCGATCGAGCTGCTGATGCCCACGGTGCAGCCCGCGGAGCTGTGGCAGGAGTCCGGGCGCTGGGAACAGTTCGGCCCGGAACTGCTGCGCATGAAAGACCGCAACGAGCGGCCGTTCTGCTACGGCCCGACGCACGAGGAAGTGATCACCGACATCGCGCGCCGGGAACTGAAGAGCTACCGCCAGCTGCCCGTGAACTTCTACCAGATCCAGACCAAGTTCCGCGACGAGATCCGCCCGCGCTTCGGCGTGATGCGCGCGCGCGAGTTCACCATGAAGGACGCCTACTCCTTCCACCTCGACGAGGCCTCCCTCGAGCAGGGCTACCAGGCCATGTTCGAGGCCTACACGCGCATCTTCTCGCGCATGAACCTGCGCTTCCGGGCCGTGCGCGCCGACACCGGCAGCATCGGCGGCAATGCCTCGCAGGAATTCCACGTGCTCGCCGACTCCGGCGAAGACGCGATCGCCTTCTCCGACGCCGACGACTACGCGGCCAATCTCGAGATGGCCGAGGCGCTCGCGCCGTCCGTGGCGCGCGCGGCCGCGGGTGCGGCGCTGGCCGAGGTGGCCACGCCCGGCGTGCGCACCATCGCCGAGCTGTCCACGTTCCTCAAGGTCGAGGCGGCGCAGTGCGTCAAGACGCTGCTGGTCGAGGGCACCGACGGCGACGTGGTGGCGCTGGTCGTGCGGGGCGACCACGAGCTGAATGCGGTCAAGGCGCAGAAGCTGCCGGGCGTGCTCGCACCGCTGAAGATGGCGACGCCCGAGCAGGTACGCGCGGCGAGCGGCTGCGAGCCGGGGTTCCTCGGCCCGGTGGGCCTCGGGCTCAGGCTCTACGCCGACCGCGCCGCTGCGCAGGCGTCGGATTTCGTCTGCGGCGCCAACCGCCGGGACGTGCATCTCACCGGCGTGAACTGGGGGCGCGACCTGCCCGATCCCGAGGTCGTGGACCTGCGCAACGTGGTACCGGGCGACCCGAGCCCCTCGGGCCGCGGCACCCTCGGCATCGCCCGCGGCATCGAGGTCGGTCACATCTTCCAGCTCGGACGCAAGTACAGCCAGGCCATGAACGCCACGGTGCTCGACGAGCAGGGCCAGGCCGTGACCATGTTCATGGGCTGCTATGGCATCGGTGTGACGCGCGTCGTGGCGGCGGCGATCGAACAGAATCACGATGAGCGCGGCATCGCCTGGCCAGAGCCCATCGCCCCGTTCCACGTGTCGCTGATCCCGATCAACCTGCAGAAATCCGAGCGCGTCCGCGAGGTCGCCGAGCGCCTGTACGCCGAGCTCGAGGCCGCCGGCGTCGAGGTGCTCTTCGACGACCGCGACGCACGGCCGGGCGTCAAGTTCGCCGACGACGAGTTGCTCGGCATCCCGCACCGGATCGTGGTCGGCGACAAGGGACTCGAGCGCGGCGTGGTCGAGTACAAGGCGCGCACCGGCGGCGCGAACGCCGAGGTGCCGGTCGATTCCGTCGCGCGGTTCCTGCGCGAGCTGGGCCGCGGGGGCGCCTGAGCGGCGGCATGCGACACGCGGCGCTTTCCGCTTTGCTGCTGCTCGCGGCCCTGCCGGTCGCGGCGGCCCGCGCCGACCGGCAGATGGACCCGGAGCTGCGTGGCGTGCTCGCCGAGGTGCTCGAGCCCACCGACTGCTTCGCCGACCGCTACGAGCGGGCGGTCTGGTTCGCCTACATGGAGCCGCGCCTGCAGCGCTACGTGGGCAGCGAGCGGGAACGCGCGCAGATCCTGCACCACGTGCACTGCGAGGCGAGGCGCGTGGACGTGCCCCCGGAGCTGGTGCTCGCGGTGATGGACGTCGAGAGCCGATTCAATCGCTACGCCGTGTCGTCGGCGGGTGCCGTCGGGCTGATGCAGGTGATGCCCTTCTGGCCGCGCGAGCTCGGCATGAGCAACGACCAGCTGGTGAGCATCCCGGACAACGTGCGCATGGGCACGACCATCCTCGGCTACTACCTGCGCAAGGAACGCGGCAACTACCAGCGCGCCCTGCAGCGCTACAACGGCAGCCTCGGACGCCCCACGTACTCCGACCTCGTCATCGATCGCCTGCTGGCGCGCTGGCGCTACGACCAGTAGTCGCCGTCAGGACGTGCCGAACCCGGCCGGCCGGCCCGGCAGCGCATCCGGCGCGAGTTCCTCGATCTCGACCGAGGCCACCGTGGCGGCTGGCGGACCCTCCCGCAGCCACGCGCACAGCAGCTCGACCGCGGCCGGAGGGCCGCAGGCGAGCACCTCGACGCTGCCGTCCGGCAGGTTGCGCGCGTGGCCCGTGAGCCCGAGCGACTGCGCGCGTGCACGCGTGCTGGCACGGTAGAAGACGCCCTGCACGCGGCCCGACACCCGGCAGCGGCGGGCGATCCAGTCGCTCATGGGCCGTTCAGGGCGCCGCGGGCGGCGCGGACGGCGGCCTCGGCCATGCGGCGTGCCTCCACGGCCCGCTCGCGGGCGCGCTCGGCCTCCTCCCGTCGCCTCGCGGTACTCGCGCTTCTGCATGCTGGAGCGGGCCTGCTCGACCAGCTGCTTGGCCTCGGCCAGGGGCTCCGGCGCATGCCTCGCGGCGCCGGCCCGCTCCGCGGCGCGGATCGCCTGGCGCGCGTCGCTCATTTCCTGCAGCGGCGCCCCGGCGCAGCCGGCGACGATGCCCGTCGCCGTGAGCGTGGCCAGCAGCAGCAGTTTGAATCGGCGCATGAACGGCATGGGAACGGGTCCGCAGGGCCGTTCGACCGTAACAACTGCACCCTGTACCGTCAAGGTTGCGGGCCCTAGAATCCGCGGCGACCCGACGCGTCGCTGCCGCCTCGCACGACGGCTGGAAATCAGGGAAAACCGACGCATGACCGACGTGCTGGTGCTCTACTACTCGCGCCACGGTGCGACCGCCGAACTCGCCCGCCAGGTGGCGCGCGGCGTGGAGTCGGTCGCGGGCGCGACCGCGCGGCTGCGCACGGTGCCGCCGGTATCGACGGTGAGCGAGGCGAGCGCGCCCGCGGTGCCCGCGGAGGGACCGCCCTACGCCACCCACGACGATCTGCGCCGCTGCGCGGGCCTGGTGCTCGGCAGCCCCACGCGCTTCGGCAACATGGCCGCGCCGCTCAAGCACTTCCTCGACGGCACCAGCGCGCTGTGGCTCAACGGCAGCCTCGACCGCAAGCCGGCGGCCGTCTTCACCTCCACCGGCTCGATGCACGGCGGACAGGAATCCACGCTGCTCAGCATGATGCTGCCGCTCCTGCACCACGGCATGTACCTCGTGGGGCTGCCGTTCACGGCCGAGGCGTTGAACAGCACCCGCACCGGCGGCACGCCCTATGGCGCGAGCCACCTCGCGCCGCGCGGGGCAGCGGATCCGGCGCGACTCAGTGAGGAGGAGCGCGAGCTCGCGCAGCTGCTCGGTCGGCGCGTGGCCGAGCTCGCCGTCGCGGTACGGACCCGGGCGCCGTGAACGCGCCGTCGATGCGCACGGACCGGCTGCGGACCGCGCGGCGCCTCACGCTCGGAGCGATGCTGCTGCTCGGCGTCTGTGTCGTGGCGGCCGCGCTCGCAGGGCCGCGACCGGGCAACGTCGCGTGGACTGCCGTGCTGCTCGTGCCGCTGCTGCTGCCGCTGCCGGGCCTGCTGCGGAGCGACCGTCGCACCTGCGCCTGGGCGACGCTCTGCGTCGCGCCCTACTTCGTCTACGGACTGACCGAGGTCGTGGCCAACCCGGCCGTGCGCGGCGCGGCGGCCGCGGTGCTGTTCGCGAGCCTCGCGTGGTTCGTGAGCCTCGTGTTACTTCCTGCGCGTCTCGCGCCCGTGACGCCCGGCGCGGCCGTCAGGTCGCGTCGACCGACGGGCCGTCGAGCACCTGCCGCAGGAAGGGAACGGTCAGGCGGCGCTGCGCCACCAGTGCCGCCTGGTCGAGGCGATCGAGCACCGCGCACAGGGAATGCATGTCGCGCGGCATGCGGTGGACGAGCCAGGTGGCGGATTCCCGCGGCAGCGCGAGGCCTCGGCGCCGCGCGCGCAGCTCGAGCGCCGCGATGCGGCCACCCTCGTCGAGTTCGAGCAGCTGGTGGACCGGCGCTGCGAGCAGCCGCGAGCGCAGGTCCGGCAGCCTGAAGCGCAGCGAGGCCGGCGGCGCCGTGCTTGCGACGTACAGCCGTCCTGGCCGATCGGCCTGACCGTCCTGCATCAGCGCATAGAGCCGGAAGATGGCCGCGTTCCAGTCCACGTCGGCCGAGACGCGCTCCAGCCCGTCGAGGCAGACGAGATCGAGCGCCTCGAAGCCCTCGAGCAGCCCGGGAGACGTGGCGGTCTCGAGGTCGAGGTAGGCGGCGGTCCCGCCCTGCTCGCCCAGCGCGGAGCAGGCTGCCTGCAGCAGGTGGGACTTGCCGGTGCCGGTCCGGCCCCACAGCCACAGCCACCGCGGCGGCGACGCACCCGCGAGCCGCTCCACCACCTCGCGGTTCGGACCAGCGACGTAGCCGTCGAACCGGGCGGTCTCGGCGAGCCGCACGCCCAGCGGCAGCTGCTGCACGGCGGCTCAGCCCGCGGCGGCGGCACGCCCGGCCGCGACCCGTGCCGCGCGCCGCGCGTAGGCGAGCACGTAGTCGATGCCGCTCACCACCGTGGTGAGCAGTGCGAGCGCGCCAAGTGCGGTGAGCGCGGGCGCGCCCGGCCAGCCGTATGCAGCGGTCGCGACCACGGCGAGACTGAAGACGATCTGGCACAGGGTGTTGAGCTTGCTCGCCGCGGTCGGCGCGCCATGCAGCGGGCCGAACAATCGCCGGTACACGAGCGCGCCGCAGAGGATCACGAGGTCGCGCAGGAACACCACCGCCGCGAGCCACCACGGCACCAGTCCCGCGACGCTCAGGCACACGAACACCGTGACCAGCAGCAGCTTGTCGGCGAGCGGATCGAGCATCTTGCCGAGTTCGCTGGTCCAGGAAAAACGCTTGGCGAGGAAGCCATCGAGCGCATCGGTGAGCGCCGCCAGTGCAAACAACGCCATCACCTCCGGGTACCGCCCCTGCAGGATCCACGCCGCGATCGGGTAGACCAGCAGCATCCGCAGCACGCACAGCAGGTTCGGCAGGAAGCTCAGGCTCATGGCTGGTAGAGGAAGTCGGCGCCGGCATCCGGGGCGCCCGGATCGGTCGTCGCCGGCTGCAGCCGGCCATCCATGGCGGCGATGCGTCCGAGCAGCTCGCGGTCGCCCCGCATCGTGACCTTGAGCCGCAGCAACTCGCCCTCGAGCGCGTCGACAGACGCTTCGCGCACGATGCTCAGCCGGCCGAGGTAGGTGAGCAGCCCGGCGTAGGCGCGCAGGTCCCCCACCCCGGCGATGCGCAGCGCCAGCGTCGAGTTGCCGCGCGAGGACGGCGGGGCGTAGCGCGCCGCGAGGGTGTCCGCAGCCAGGTTGATGCCATCGGCGAGCGATCCGCGCCCCTGCACCGTCTGGCCCGCGTGGCTGAAGGTCCAGTCGTAGCCCGCGCCATTGGGCACGCCCCGCAGCGAGGCGCGTGCCGCGGCCGGCTCGCGGGGCGGTGCCGCGTCCGTCCACTGCACCGGCAGGCCGCGCCACTGCGCCACCCGCTCGCCATCGGCGCGATCGCCCCCCGGCGCCTCCACCAGCGTCAGCGGTCGCTCGGCGGCCCAGAACGGCAGACCCGCCTGCTGCAGCAGGCCCGCAACGGCGCGACTGTCGAATCCCACCGACAGCCTGCGGTCGGCAGTGGTCGAGTAGCGCTGCACGTAGCGGGTCGGGTCGGCCGCGGCAATGGTCGCATTGGTGGCAGCATCGCCTCGACCCGAGACACGCACCGCAACCGCCTGCAGGGCCAGCGCGAAGCCCGCGGCGCGATCGGCCTCGGCGGCACCGGCAAGCGGCACCTGCACCTGGTAGAGCGGCACGTCCGCTGCCCCGGCGGTCGCCGGCAGCAGCGCCACGCCGCAGAGCAGCGCCGTGATCAGTCGTGGTGCCGGGCGGAAGCAGGAGATCGGGCGTCGGCGCATGATCCGGGACGGGTGGTCGGCGCAGGCGACGCGCCGTGTAAAATGATACCGCGTTTCCCCGAAGCCCCGGGGGCACCCGCCCGCGGGAGATCCCGATGCCCGACACCCGACCCATCACCTATCGCGACGCTGGCGTGGACATCGACGCGGGCGACGACCTCGTCGAGCGGATCAAGCCGGCGGTGAAGCGCTCGATGCGCCCCGAGGTGTTGGGTGGGCTCGGTGGCTTCGGCGCACTGGTGGAGGTGCCGCTGCATCGCTACCGCCAGCCGGTGATGGTCTCCGGCACGGACGGGGTCGGCACCAAGCTCAGGCTAGCGATCGAGACCGGGCGCCACGACACGATCGGCATCGACCTCGTGGCCATGTGCGCCAACGACGTGGTCGTGCAGGGCGCGGAGCCGATCTTCTTCCTCGACTACTACGCGACCGGGCGGCTGCAGGTCGACGTCGCCGAGCGCGTCATCAAAGGCATCGTCGAGGGCTGCCTGCAGGCCGGCTGCGCGCTGGTGGGCGGCGAGACCGCCGAGATGCCGGGCATGTACGAGGGCGACGACTACGACCTCGCGGGGTTCTGCGTCGGCCTCGTCGAGAAGGACCGCATCATCGACGGCAGCCGCACCCGCGCCGGCGACGTGATCCTGGGCCTCGCCTCCTCGGGCCCGCACTCCAACGGCTATTCGCTCATCCGCCGCCTGCTCGCGGTGAGCGGTGCCACGCCCGCGACCGGGCTCGACGGCGTGCCACTCTACGACCTGCTGCTCGCCCCGACGCGCATCTACGTGAAGTCCGTGCTCGCGCTGCTGGCCGAGCTGCCGGTGCACGGCGTCGCCCACATCACGGGCGGTGGACCGAGCGGCAACATCCCGCGCACGCTGCCGCCGGGACTCGAGGCGGTCCTCGAGGAGCGCGCCTGGCCACGCCCGGCGGTCTTCGACTGGCTGCAGCGCGCCGGCAGCATCGAGCGCGACGAGATGTACCGCACCTTCAACTGCGGGCTCGGCATGACGATCACCGTCGACCGCAACGACGCCGACCGCGCCCTCGCCGTGCTGCGTGGCTGCGGCGAGCAGGCGTCGGTCGTGGGCGAGGTGCGCCCGGGCGTGCGCGGCGCCGTGATCGAGCGATGAATGGCGTGGCGCGGCCGCTGCCGATCGTGGTGCTCGATCTCCGGCGCCGGCAGCAACCTCCGGGCGATCGCGCAACGGGCTCGAGATGAGTCGTTGCCGGTGGAGATCCGCGCAGTGATCAGCGACCGCCCCGAGGCGCCGGGCCTCGCGTGGGCAGCTGCGGCGGGGCTTCCCACCGAGATCGTGCCGTGGCGCGGGTTCACCGACCGCACCGCCTTCGACGCGGCCCTCGCCGGATGCATCGACCGGCACGCGCCGGGGCTGGTGGTGCTCGCCGGCTTCATGCGCGTGCTCGGCGACCGGTTCGTCGGCCACTACCTCGGCCGGATGCTGAACATCCACCCGTCTCTGCTGCCGCGGCACCGCGGACTGCACACCCACCGTCGCGTGCTCGAGGCCGGCGACCGCGTGCACGGGGCGAGCGTGCACTTTGTCACGCCCGAGCTCGACGGCGGTCCGGTAGTCCTGCAGGCGCGCGTCCCGGTCCGCGACGGGGACGACGAGGCCGCACTGGCGGCACGCGTGCTGGCGCAGGAGCACCGCATCTACCCCGAGTGCATCGGCTGGTTCGCGACCGGTCGGCTGCTGTACCGGGACGGCGCGGCCGTGCTCGACGGTCGGACCCTGGAGGCGCCGGTGGTACGGGAGGCCTGTGATGAACTCGCGGCCTGAGCGGCACTCCCCGGCGCGGCGCACTCGGCCGGCGCTGCTCGCGGCCGCGCTCGCATGGCTCATGTGGCTCGTGCCGGCGACCGTTGCGGCGGACACCGCGGCGCTGCCGCTGCAGCCCTACAAGGCGCGCTACCAGGCGACCTACCGCGGCATCAGCGGCGGCCAGATCGAAAGCGGGCTGCGCCGCGGCACGCAGCCCGGCCAGTGGCTCTATGAAACCCGTGCCTACCCGAACCTGCTCGGGCGCGTCGCCGTGAGCCCGCAGGCGCGCGAGCGCAGCGTGATGCAGGTGACCGACGCCGGCGTGCGTCCGCTCAGCTTCGACTTCAACGACGGCAGCGAGGACATGGCGAAGGACGTGAAGCACGCGTTCGACTGGTCTGCAGGGCGCGTGCGCGGCACTGCGCAGGGCAAACCCTTCGACCTGCCGGTGGCGCCCGGCACGCAGGACACGGCCTCGGTGCAGGCAGCGATGATCGTCGAACTGCTGGCGGGCCGTGCCCCGACGGTCTTCCCGATCCTCACCGGCGCGCGGCTGCGCGACTACCGCTACTGGAGCGAAGGCCACGCCACCGTCGCCACGCCGATGGGCAAACTCGACACGGTCGTCTGGGCCAACCAGCGCTCGGGATCCGACCGCATCACGCGCGTGTGGCACGCGCCGTCGCTCGGCTACGTGCCGGTGCAGGCCATCCAGTACCGCAAGGGCAACGCCGAGACCCGGCTCAGCATCGTGAGCATCGAACGGCCCTGACGGTCGCGGGCCTCAGGCCCTGGGCAGCGTCACGCCCTGCTGTCCCATGTACTTCCCGCCGCGGTCGCGGTAGGACACCTCGCAGGTCTCGTCGGACTCGAAGAACAGCATCTGCGCGACGCCCTCGTTCGCGTAGATCTTCGCGGGCAGCGGCGTCGTGTTCGAGAACTCGAGCGTCACGTGTCCTTCCCACTCGGGCTCGAGCGGCGTCACGTTCACGATGATGCCGCAGCGCGCGTAGGTGGACTTGCCGAGGCACACCGTGAGCACGTTGCGCGGGATGCGGAAGTGCTCGACGGTACGCGCGAGCGCGAAGGAATTCGGCGGGATGATGCAGACTGGGCCGCCGAAGTCCACGAACGAGCCCGGGTCGAAGGCTTTCGGGTCCACGATCGTCGAGTTGATGTTCGTGAAGATCTTGAACTCGGCCGCGCAGCGCACGTCGTAGCCGTAGCTCGAGGTCCCGTAGGAGACGATGCGCTGGCCGTTGACCTCGCGCACCTGCCCCGGCTCGAAGGGGTCGATCATGCCGTGGCCCTCGGCCATGCGGCGGATCCAGCGGTCGGACTTGATGCTCACTCAGGTGTCCTCGACGGTGATGCGCGGCGCGGCGGCGGTGGCCGACGCCGACAGCCGCGCGGCGGTGCGCCGCGCGGCCTGGAGGTAGGCACGGCCGACGGGGCCGTCGGGGTCCGCCACCACGGTCGGCCGCCCGGCATCCGTCTCCTCGCGGATGCGGATGTCGAGCGGCAGCTGCCCGAGCAGCGCGACGCCGTACTGTGCAGCCATGCGCCCGCCGCCACCGGCGCCGAAGATCGGCTCCTCGTGGCCGCACTTCGAGCAGACGTGGGTGCTCATGTTCTCGATCACCCCGAGCACCGGGATGGCGACCTTCTGGAACATGCGCAGCCCCTTGCGCGCGTCGAGCAGCGCGATGTCCTGCGGCGTCGTGACGATCACGGCGCCGCTCACCGGGACGCGCTGCGACAGCGTGAGCTGGATGTCGCCGGTGCCGGGCGGCATGTCCACCACGAGGTAGTCGAGTTCGCCCCAGTTCGTGTCCGAGAGCAGCTGCGTGAGCGCCTGAGTGACCATCGGTCCACGCCAGACCATCGGCTGCTCCTCCTCGATGAGAAAGCCGATCGACATGACCTTGACGCCGTACGCCTCGAGCGGCTCGAGCCGCCGGCCGTCGCGCGTCACGGGCCGCTCTCCGTGCAGGCCCATCATGCGCGGCTGGCTCGGCCCGTAGATGTCGGCGTCGAGCAGGCCGACGCGCGCACCCTCGAGCGACAGCGCCAGCGCGAGGTTGGCCGCCGTCGTGGACTTGCCGACGCCGCCCTTGCCCGAGGCGATCGCGATGACGTTGCCGATGCCCGGCAGCGGCTGCAGGCCGCCCTGCACCGCCTGCGCGGCGACCCGCCAGCCGACCGTGACGCGCGCCGGGCCGGCACCGGGCCGCGCGGCGAGCTCGCGCTCGAGGTCGGCAGCGAGTTCGGTGCCGTAGCGGCCGGCGGGAAACCCGAGTTCGATCTCCACGAGCGTCGTGCCGCCCTCGGACCGGACGGATTTCACAGCTTTCACATCCGAAAGCGGCATCCCGAGACAGGGTTCGACATAATTCGCGAGCACACGGCTGGCTTCGCGGACGCGATCGTCGGTCATGGTTCGCAACCGGCAAGAGAGCGGGAGAACGGCATGGGCCGCGGGACACGGATTGTAGCGGAAACGGGATCGGGCCTCGCGGGCGGGCCGGCAGGCGCGTGGCATACTCGCGCGCCGGCCAGGCGTCGGGCCGGCTGACCCTCTCGGGAATCGACCGCACCCGCCGCAGACATGAGCTTCATCACCAACCTGCGTGCCGAGCGCCTGATCGCCGCGATCCGAGCGACGGGCGACCCCGACGGCCCGGCGGCCGCGAAGTCCTTTGAAAAGCTCGTCGAACTCGGTCCGTCGTCGATCCCGCGGGTGCTCGACGCGCTCGCGAGCGCGGACAACCGCGAGACGGCGGGCTTCGTGCGGGTCCTGCTCGCGCTGCTCGACAACAAGTCGCTGCCGGCGGTGGTCGCCGGGCTCGCCGACGGCAACCAGCGCACGGTCGCGGCGGTCACCGAGGCACTTTCCGTGGGGCGCGGCTACAACCCGCAGCTGCTGCTCGCAATGCTCGACGATCCGGCCGTCCCGAAGGGCCCGCTGGTGACGGCGCTCGCGGCGCAGAAGGCCCGCGTCCCGGCACGCGACCTGCTGAAGCACGCCTACAGCCAGGAGCCCGCGGAGAAGGCGGCGCTGTTGCGGATCGTGGCGGAGACCGCCGACGCGGGACTGGTGCCCGAGCTGCTGAGCCGCCTCGAGGGCAAGGACGCAGTCGCGCGTGCCCACATCATCAGCATGCTCGCGCGCTTCGAGCATCCCGGCATCGCCCCGGCGCTGCAGGCGCAGCTCAAGGACTCGAACAAGTTCATCCGCCAGGCAGCGCTCAATGCGCTCTCCCGCCTCGGCTCGGCGGTCGACCCGGCGGTGCTCTGCGACATGCTGCGCGACCCGGACGCCGAGACCCAGCAGAAGGCGATCGAGGCCGTGATCCACGCGAATCACCCCGAGACGATCCGCCATCTGGCCGCGGTGCTGCGCGACGAGGACGAGAACGCCCGCCGCGCCGCCGTCGAGGTGCTCAACGAGATCGGCACGCCGCAGCACGTCAAGTTCCTGCTGCAGGTGATCAAGGACGACGACTGGTGGGTGCGCAGTCGCGCGGCCGACGCGCTCGCAAAGATCGGCGGGCCCCGCGTGATCGACGCGGCGCTCGAGCTGATCCGGGACGCCGACGAGGAGGTGCGCCGCGCGGCCATCGAAATCCTCAACCAGACCAAGGACGAACGCGCGGTCCGCTTCCTGATCGACGCGACGCGGGACCCCGACTGGTGGGTGCGCGAGCGCGCCGTGGACGCTCTGGCCGAGATCGGCAGTCCAGCGGCGCTGCCCGCGCTGCTCGCGATGCTCGACGCCGCCGACGAGCGCTCGCTGCCCACCGTGACGCGCGCGATCGGCCGGCTCGGCGACGCGGCGCAGGTCACCCGCCTGCTGCCGCTGCTGGACCACGAGTCGAAGGAAGTGCGCGTCGAGGCGATCGGCGCGCTGACCCGGCTCGTCGATGACCGGACCTCCGACGCCGTCCGGGCACGGCTCGAGCAGCTCGGCGCGAGCGCACCGGATCCGACCGTCAGCCACGCCGCGCTGCGTGCCGCCGAGGACCTCGGCAGCCGCTTTGCCGCCACCGCCGCGACGGCCCGGGCCGAGACCGTCCGGCCGGCGCGTCCGCCCGAGACCGGCCGCACGCCGATGCTCGAGCGCGCGGACCTCGACGGGCTGCTGAAGGCGACCCCGGACCAGCAGCGGCTCGACATCTCGACGCTGCAACCCGGCGACCTGCTCGAGGGCCGCTACACCTACGTCCAGAAGATCGGCAAGGGCGCCTTCGGCACCGTGCTGCTGGTGGAGGACAAGGTGGTCGACGAGCGCCTGGTCCTCAAGTTCCTCAACCCGAACGTCTCCCAGGACGAGGAGATGCTCAAGCGCTTCGTGCACGAGCTGCGCTACTCGCGCAAGATCACGCACCGCAACGTGATCCGCATCTACGACTTCCTGTTCATCCGCGGCAACTACGCCATTTCCATGGAGTACTTCCCCTCGCACACGCTCGGCAACGAGGTCAACGAGAAGCCGCTGCCGCTCGGGAAGGCGGTGCGCTACGCCACGGACATCGCCACCGGCATGTCGGTGGCCCACCAGTCCGGGATCATCCACCGCGACCTGAAGCCCGCCAACGTGCTGATCGACGAAACCGGACTGCTGAAGATCGTGGACTTCGGCGTCGCGGCCGCACAGCACCAGGGCGACACGCAGCTCACCAAGACCGGCTACGTGATCGGCTCGCCGAAGTACATGGCGCCCGAGCAGATCCTCGGCAAGAAGGTCGACGAGCGGGCCGACATCTACAGCCTCGGCGTGATCCTCTACGAGATGCTGACCGGCGAGCCTCCGTATCATCGCGGCGACCACATGGCCGTGATGTACCAGCACGTGCAGGGCAAGGCGCGGCCGCCGATCGAGCTGAACCCGTCGGTCCCGCCGGGCCTCTCCGAGATCGTCACGAAGTCCATGGCGGTCGACAAGGCACGGCGCTTCCAGAGCATGGACGAGCTGCGCGCGGCTCTGGAGAAATACCCTTGAGCGCGGGTTGCCCATGGCGCGCATAGACGCGTTCCTGAGGCTCGGCGCGTCGCAGGGCTGCTCCGACCTGCACCTCGCGGTGGGCGTGCCGCCGATGCTGCGCATGAACGGTGACCTCGTCCCGATCAAGTTCCGCAACCTGGGCGACGCGGAACTCGAGGGCTACGTCACCGAGATCCTGAGCCCGTCGCAGCAGGAGCAGTTCCGCCAGGGCCACGACATCGACTTCTCCTACGTGGCCGAGGGCGGCGAGCGCTTCCGAGTCAACCTGTTCCACAAGGACACCGGCGTCGGCGCGGTGTTCCGCAGCATTCCGAGCGAGGTGCCGACGCTCCAGTCGCTCAACCTGCCGCCCATCGTCCGCAAGTTCTGCGACCATCACCAGGGGATGGTGCTGGTCACCGGCTCGACCGGCACCGGCAAGTCCACCACGCTCGCGGCGATGATCGACCACCTCAACCGCACGCGCCGGCTCAACATCGTGAGCCTCGAGGATCCGATCGAGTTCGTGCACCGCAGCCGGATGTCGCAGGTGATCCAGCGCGAGCTGCACTCGCACCTGCCCTCCTTCGCCGAGGGCGTGCGCGCGGCGATGCGCGAGGACCCCGACGTCATCCTGGTGGGCGAGCTGCGTGACGCCGACACCGTGCGCTGGGCGATGACCGCCGCCGAGACCGGCCACCTCGTGCTCGGCACGTTGCACACGACCGGCGCCGTGAAGACCATCGACCGCGTGGTCGACGCGCTGCCGGCCGAGGAGCGCGAGCAGACCAAGAGCTTCCTGTCACAGGGCCTGATCGGGGTCGTGACCCAGGTGCTGGTGCGCACGCCCGACCTGCGCGGCCGCAAGGCGATCTGCGAGGTGATGGTGATGAACCGCGCGATCGGCAAGCTCATCATGACCGACCAGTCGCACATGATCCCGTCGCTGCTGCAGACCGGCCGCGACGTCGGCATGCAGACCCTCGACCAGGCGCTGCTCGCGGCACTGCAGGCGCGCGAGATCGATCCCGAGGACGCGTTCTCCTACGCCGTCGACAAGCGGCCGTTCGCTCGTTTCGTGCCGGACGGCACCGCGATCCTCCGCGCCGACGTCACGCAGGGACTCTCGTCGTGAGCACCGAGGGCAGCCAGATCGCCGCGGCCGAGGCCGTCCAGCACGTCCCGCGGCGCATCGACGACTTCCTCCGCGAAGTGCTCGCCCGCGGCGGCTCCGACCTGCACTTCGTCGCAGGCGACCCGCCGCGGGTGCGCGTCTACGGAGAGCTGCAGTCGCTGCGCGAGGAACCGCTCTCCCAGGAGCTGGTCCGCGAGGCGCTCGAGGAGATCATGACGCGGCAGGCCGCAACGCGCCTGCACGAGCGCGACGGTGCGGACTTCGCCTACATGATCCCCACGGTCTCGCGCTTCCGCGTCAACGTGTTCCGTCACATCGGCGGGCTCGGCGGCGTGTTCCGCGCGATCCCTTCCAAGGCGCTCACGCTCGACCAGCTCAACATGCCGGAGTCGGTGCGCAGCCTGTGCCGCGTGAACAACGGCCTGATCCTCGTCACCGGCAAGACCGGCTCGGGCAAGTCGACGACGCTCGCGGCGATGCTCGACGACATCAATTCGCGGGTGAAGGGCCACATCCTCACCATCGAGGACCCGATCGAGTTCGTGCACCCGCGCAAGAGCTGCCTGGTGAGCCAGCGCGAGGTGGGCGCACACACCCCGGGCTTCGCCGAGGCGCTGCACTCGGCGCTGCGCGAGGACCCGGACGTCGTGCTGGTGGGCGAGCTGCGCGACCTCGAGACCATGGCGATCGCGGTCACGGCCGCCGAGATGGGCATCCTCGTGATGGGCACGCTGCACACCAACGGTGCCGCGGCCACCGTGGACCGCATCGTCAACGCCTTCCCCGCCGACAAGCAGGCGCACGTGCGCACCATGCTGTCGACCTCGCTGCGCGGAGTGATCTCCCAGCAGCTGATCCCGCGGGCCGACAAGCGCGGCCGCGCCGCCGCGCTCGAGATCCTGATCAACGTGCCGGCGGTGTCCAACCTGATCCGCCAGGGCAAGCTCGACCAGCTCGAGAACACCATGCAGAGCGGCGCACAGCACGGCATGCGCACCATGGACTCGGCGATCCAGGAACTGCTCGACAAGAGCGTGATCACGGGTCGCTCGGCCTTCGAGAAGGCCATCAACAAGCAGCGCTTCGAGCAGTTCAGGGAAACGACCTGAGCGCGGCCTCCGACGGCTGAGCGATGCACTGCGTCGCCCCGCGGGGCGACCCGGCGCGGCGTGGCATAATCGCCCGTCCGCCACGGTGCCCTGCCCCATGAGTCCCGCCTCCCGCCGCACGATCCTCGTCACGAGCGCACTGCCCTACGCCAACGGTGCGCCGCACCTCGGCCACATGGTCGAGGCAGTGCAGACCGACATCTGGGTGCGCTTCCAGCGCCTGCGCGGCCACGACTGCATCTACGTCTGCGCGAGCGACGCCCACGGCACGCCGATCATGCTCAAGGCGCGCCAGGAGGGGATCGCGCCCGAGGCGCTGATCGAGCGCGTCGGTGCCGAGCAGCGCCGCGACTTCGCGGGCTTCGACATCTCCTTCGACAACTTCCACACCACGCACTCGAGCGAGAACCGGGAGATCACCGAGGCGATCTACGCGCGGCTCGTGGCCGGCGGGCACGTCCGCCGCGAGACGATCCGCCAGGCCTACGACGCCGAAGCCGGCATGTTCCTGCCGGACCGCTACGTGCGCGGCACCTGCCCGCGCTGCGCCGCGCCCGACCAGTACGGCGACAGCTGCGAGTCCTGCGGCGCCACCTACACGCCCGCCGAACTCGTCGACGCGGTATCCGTGGTGAGCGGCTCGCCGCCCGTGCAGCGCGACTCGGAGCACCTGTTCTTCCGGCTCGGCGACTTCGAGCCGATGCTGCGCGAGTGGACCGGCTCCGGCCGCCTGCAGCCGGCGGTCACCGCGAAGCTCGAGGAGTGGTTCGGCGCGGGCCTGCGCGACTGGGACATCTCGCGCGACGCCCCCTACTTCGGCTTCGAGATCCCGGGCGAGCCGGGCAAGTACTTCTACGTCTGGCTCGACGCGCCGATCGGGTACCTGGGCAGCCTGCTGAACTACTGCCGGCGCACCGGCGCCGACTTCGATCGCTACTGGGCGAACGATTCGGACGCCGAGGTCTACCACTTCATCGGCAAGGACATCGTGTACTTCCACACGCTGTTCTGGCCCGCGGTGCTCCATGGTGCGGGCTATCGGCCGCCCACCTCGGTGTTCGTGCACGGGTTCCTGACCGTCAACGGTCAGAAGATGTCGAAGTCGCGGGGCACGTTCATCACAGCGCGCGCCTGGCTCGACCACCTGCCGGGGGAATACCTGCGCTATTTCTTCGCCTCGCGCCTGGGATCCGGTGTCGAGGACCTCGACCTCGGCCTCGAGGACTTCGTCGCCAAGGTGAATTCCGACCTGGTCGGCAAGCTCGTGAACATCGCGAGCCGCTGCGCGGGCTTCATCGCCCGTGGCGGCGGGCGGCTCGCGGACGAGCTGCCTGACCCGGCGCTGTACAGCGCGTTCCTGGAGGCCGCGGACAGCGTCGCGGAGGCCTACGAGGGTCGCGACCTCGCGCGCGTGGTGCGCGAGGTGATGCTGCTCGCCGACCGCGCGAATCTCTACATCGACCAGCAGAAACCCTGGCTCATGGCCAAGGACCCAGCGCGCTCGGCCGAGGTGCGCGGAGTGTGCACGCAGGGCCTGAACCTGTTCCGCCTGCTGGTGCTCTACCTCACGCCGATCGTGCCGCGGCTCGCGGCCGGCGCGGAGCGCTTCCTCGGGATTCCCGGGCAATGCTGGGACGACGGCGCGGAAGCGCTGCTCGGCCGGGCCATCGGCGCCTACGAACCGCTCGCCACGCGGGTGGACCCCAAGGCGACCGAGGCGCTGCTCGCCGCCTCCTCGGAGAGCCTGAAGCCCGCGGCCGCGGCGGGAGCGGCACCCGCCGCATCGGCGACGCCGGCCGCAGGCGGGGCCGTTGCCGCTGCGCAGAAGACCCAGGTGGCGGCCGCCGACGCAGCGCCCGCGGCACCCGGGCCCATCTCGATCGACGAGTTCGCGAAAGTGGACCTGCGCATTGCGCGCATCGTCGAGGCCGCACCCGTCGAGGGCGCCGACAAGCTGCTGCGGCTCGTGGTGGACCTCGGCACCGAACGGCGCACGGTGTTCGCCGGCATCCGCCTCGCCTACGCACCCGAGCAGCTGGTCGGGCGCCTCACGGTGGTGGTCGCGAACCTCGCGCCGCGCAAGATGCGCTTCGGCGTCTCCGAAGGCATGGTGCTCGCCGCCGGGGCCGGCGGCACCGGGATCTTCCTGCTTGCGCCGGACGCCGGCGCCGAGCCGGGCATGAAGGTGAAGTAGTCTCCCGCGCGTCCTGATCCGCACGGAGGGGCTTCCAGGATGTCGGACCTGCTGCTGCTGGCGATCGGAGCGAGCCTCGTCAACAACGTCGTGCTGACGGGCTTCCTCGGTCTCTGCCCGTTCGTTGGCGTCGGCCGTCGGCTCGAGGCCGCCGCCGGCATGGCGCTCGCGACGCTGTTCGTGCTGACGCTGGCCTCCGGCGCGAGCTGGGCCGCGTGGCACTGGCTGCTCGAGCCCTTCGGGCTCGGCTACCTGCGCACGCTGGTGTTCATCCTGCTGATCGCGGCGCTGGTGCAATTCACCGAGATGCTGGTGCGCTCCACGAGCCCGCTGCTGCATGAACTGCTGGGCGTGTTCCTGCCGCTGATCACCACGAACTGCGCAGTGCTGGGCGTGGCGCTGATCAATCTCGATCGCGGGCACGGCTTCGTCGATTCGCTGGTGTTCGGTGCCGCGGCCGGCGCGGGCTTCGGCGCGGCGCTCATCGCCTTCGCCGGACTGCGCGAGCGGCTCGAGAGCGCCGACCTGCCCGCGGCCTTCCGCGGCGCTCCGATCGCGCTGGTCACCGCCGGACTCATGGCGCTCGCGTTCATGGGCTTCGCGGGACTCGGCGCGCGATGAGCGGCGACACGCTGCTGCCGGCGCTCGGCGTAACTGCAGCCCTCGCCGTCGTGCTCGGCGCGGCGCTGGGGTGGCTGGCCGCCAGACTGCGCACCGACCCCGACGCTCTGGTCGAGCGGATCGACGCGCTGCTGCCGCAGACGCAGTGCGGTCAGTGCCTCTACCCGGGCTGTCGTCCATACGCAGCGGCGATCGCGGCGGGCGAGGCCGAGATCGACCGCTGCCCGCCGGGCGGCGCGACGACGGTGCGCGCGCTCGCCGCACTGCTCGGCCGCGAACCCCGCCCGGTCGACGCGCGCTACGGTGCGACGCAGCCGCCGCGGGTTGCCGTCATCGACGAGTCGCGCTGCATCGGCTGCGCGCTGTGCCTGCCGGCCTGCCCGGTCGATGCGATCCTCGGCGCGCCGCGGTTCATGCACACGGTGATCGAGGCACAGTGCACGGGCTGCGAGCTGTGCCTCGCGCCCTGCCCGGTGGACTGCATCGCGATGGCGTCTCGCGGCGCGACCATGCCGGCGGCGGGGCCCACGGCGGTGCCGGCGTGAGCGCCCGACCCCTGCTGCGCGGCGGGCTGCGGGTCGACGGCCACAAGTCGCGCCCGCTGGAGCGGCCCGTGATCGTAGTGGACCCGCCGCGCACGGCGATCCTCGCGCTCGACCAGGGCTCCGCCGAGGAGGCCGAGCCCGTCGTGTCCCCGGGCAGCCACGTGCGGGTCGGTACCTGGATCGCGCGCGGACGGGGCAGTGCGGCAGACCTGCACTCGCCCGTTTCGGGGACCGTGCGCGCACTCGCGATGCTGCCCACGCTGCGCGGCTCGGGACGCTGCCTCGTGATCGACGCCGACGGCCGCGACGAGCGCGAGCCGGACCTGTCTCCGATCGACTGGCGCGCGCTCGACGGCGCGGCGCTGCTCGAGCGCCTCGCGGCCGGCGGCATCGCCGGACTCGGCGGCGCGGCGTTTCCTGCCGCGGCGAAGCTCGCGCTGGCGCGCGCGGCCGGCGTCGAGAGGCTGCTGCTCAATGGCGCCGAGTGCGAACCGTGGATCTGCTGCGACGACGCGCTGATGCGCGAGCGCGCCGCCGACGTGGTGCTCGGCGCGCAGGTGCTGCTCGCCGCCTGCGGCGCCGCGCGCGCCACCATCGCGATCGAGGACGACAAGCCGCAGGCGCTCGCGGCGCTCGAGGCCGCGCTCGCGGCCTGTGCCGACGATCGCCTCGAGGTCGTGGTACTGGCGGCCGTGTTCCCGCTCGGCGCCGAGGGACCACTGATCACGGCCGTCACGGGCCTCGAGGTGCCGCACGACGGCCTGCCGCCGCAGGTGGGCGTGGTGTGCCAGAACGTGGGCACGGCCGCTGCCGTGGCCCGCCTCGTCGCGCAGGGCTCGCCCTGCGTCACGCGCATCGTGACGGTCACGGGCAGCGGCGTGCGCCGTCCCGCCAACCTCGAGGCGCGCATCGGCACGCCGATCGCCGAGCTGGTCGCGGCGTGCGGCGGCTACACCGACGCTCCGGGGCCGCGGTACCTGATCGCCGGCGGCAGCCTCACCGGCCGCGCACTCGCCACCGACGCCATCGCGCTCACCAAGGGCCTCAACTGCGTGCTGGTGGCAACGCCGACCGACCTGACGGCGCGCCCTGCGGAGATGCCCTGCATCCGCTGCGGCGACTGCGCCACGGTCTGCCCTGCGGGGCTGCTGCCGCAGCAGCTGCACCGCGCCGCGCAAGCGGACGACGCGGCCGGACTCGAACGCCACGGACTCGGCGCCTGCATCGAGTGCGGCTGCTGCGACTACGTCTGCCCGAGCGCGATCCCGCTCACCGCCCGCTTCGGCGCGGCCCGGGAGCGTCGCCGCCTCAACGACCTCGAGCGGTATCGCGCCACGCAGGCCCGGGAGCGCTACCAGCGCCATCGCGAACGCCTCGCGGCCGCGGCGGAGGACGAACGCCACGCGTTCGAGCAGGCGCGTCGCCGCGCGCGCGGCGACGGTGCGCCGGCGGAGCCGGGCAACGACACGGGAGCCCCCCCGGGCGCGGGCGCCGGCTGAGCAATGGAATTCCCGACCGCCCCACCACCGCACGTGATCGCCGGGTTCACCGTGCAGCGGGTCATGCTGCAGGTGCTCGTGGCACTCGTGCCGGTCGCGGCGGTGCAGACCTGGCTGTACGGGCTGGGACCGTTGCGGCTGCTCGCGGTGGCCGCGGTCACGGCGCTCGCCTGCGAGGCCGTCGCGCTCGCGCTGCGCCGCCGCGCGCCGCAGCCCTTCCTGCGCGACGGCAGCGTGCTCGTGACGGCCGCACTGCTCGCGCTGGCGGTGCCGCCGTCGCTGCCGTGGTGGCTCGCCGCGTTCGGCACCGCCGTTGCGGTCCTGCTCGGCAAGCACGCCTACGGCGGCCTCGGCCAGAACCCGTTCAATCCGGCCATGGTGGGTTACGCCGTGCTGCTGGTGTCCTTCCCGCTCGAGATGACGCGCTGGCCGGCGCCGGATGCGGGCTGGGACGCCCTCACCGGCGCCACGGCACTCGACGCGCTGCGCACCGGGCTGCGCGAGAGCTACACGATCGAGGAGATCCGCGCCGGCGCGGAGTTCGGCGCGATCGGCGGCGCCGACGGCGAGTGGGTCAACCTCGCCGCACTGGCGGGCGGCCTGTACCTGCTGGCGCGGCGCGTCATCCGCTGGCAGATCCCGGTCGCGGTGCTCGCAGGGCTCGCGCTGCCCGCCGCCGTGGCACATGGGCTCGATCCCGGCGCCCACGCGGGCGCCGCGTTCCACCTTGCCTCGGGAGCCGCGATGCTGGCTGCGTTCTTCATTGCCACCGACCCGGTGTCGGCCGCGACCAGCGACCGCGGCCGGCTGTTCTACGGCGCGGGAATCGGCCTGCTCACCTGGACCATCCGTACCTACGGCAGCTTCCCCGACGGAGTCGCCTTCGCCGTGCTGTTGATGAACCTCGCCGTGCCACTGGTCGACCGCGCCACCGTCCCGCGCATCCATGGACACCCGAAATCCTGAACCCATCGCGCGGCGCGCGCTGCGTGCAGCCGCGGTGCTCGCCACCGCCGCGATCGCCGCCGTCGGGCTGGTTGCCCTCGTGCACGACCTCGCCCGGCCGCGCATCGAGGCCGCGCAGCGCGCGCAGCGCGTGGCGCAGCTCACGGCGATGCTCGGCGGCCTGGCCTACGACAACGATCCGCTGGCCGACACGGTGATGCTGCGCGACCCCGAACTGCTCGGTTCCGATGAGCCGCTGGCGGCGTACCGCGTGCGCCGCGACGGCGCCACGGTCGCCGTGCTCGTGAACGCGGTCGCGCCCGAGGGTTATGGCGGACCGATCCGGTTGCTGATCGCCGTCGACGCAGGCGGCCGCCTGCTCGGGGTGCGCGTGCTCGAGCACCGCGAGACGCCGGGCCTCGGCGATCCCATCGAGGAACGCCGCTCGGACTGGATCCACGGCTTCGACGGCCGCTCGCTCGACGACCCGCCGCGCGCGCGGTGGCAGGTGCGCAAGGACGGCGGCGACTTCGACCAGTTCACGGGCGCCACCGTCACGCCGCGTGTGATCGTGCGTGCCGTGCGCGGCGCGCTTGAGTACGTCGAGCGTCACCGGGCCGAGCTGTTCGGCGGGCCCGCAGCGGCGACCTCGCCGCCGTAGAATCGCCTCGTGGACGCGCGCACCATCCTTCGCGACGGACTGCTGGAGCGCAACCCGGGGCTCGTGCAGCTGCTCGGGCTGTGCCCGCTGCTCGCCGTGAGCAACTCGGTCGCGAACGCCCTCGGGCTCGGCCTCGCGACGCTCGGCGTGCTGGTGTCGAGCAACCTGGTTGCCGCGCTGGTCGGCCCCCGGCTACCGCGCGAAGTGCGCCTCGCGGTGTTCGTGCTGGTGATCGCCGCCGCCGTGACGGCGGTCGAGCTCTCGATGGCCGCATGGTGGCCCGGGCTGCACGCCTCCCTCGGCATCTTCCTGCCGCTGATCGTCACCAACTGCCTGGTGCTCGCACGCGCGGAGTCATTTGCCTCGCGCGAGTCGCCGGCGCGCGCGCTGCTCGATGGCCTCGCGATGGGCGGGGGATTCCTGCTCGCGCTGCTGGCCCTCGGCGCGATGCGCGAGCTGCTCGGCCGCGGCAGCCTGGGCTCGGGCCTCGACCTGCTGCTCGGGCCCGCCTTCGCGGGGACCGGCTGGCGGCTGTTCCCCGAGTCGCGCGGCCTGCTGATCGCGCTGCTGCCGCCCGGCGCGTTCGTGCTGCTCGGACTGATGCTCGCGTTCGGCAACGCGCGGGCCGCGGCCCGCCGCCGTGCGCGCGGCGCGACTGCCGCGGCTGCGGCGCAGGATGCCGCAGGATGAACGCCGCGCAGCGGCAGGCGATGTTCGAGCGGCTGCGCGCGCTCGAGCCGCACCCGCGCACCGAACTCGAGTACGCGACGCCGTTCGAGCTGCTGGTCGCGGTGATCCTCTCGGCGCAGGCCACCGACCGGAGCGTCAACCTCGCGACGCGCCGGCTCTTTCCGGTGGCGAACACGCCGCGGGCGATCCTCGACCTCGGCGTCGCGGGGCTCGCGCAGTACGTGCGCTCGATCGGCCTCTACCAGGGCAAGGCACGCAACATCGTCGCGACCTGCCGGCTGCTGCTCGAGCAGCATGGCGGCGAGGTGCCTGCCGACCGCGAGAGCCTCGAGGCGCTGCCGGGCGTCGGGCGCAAGACCGCGAACGTGATCCTCAACACCGCGTTCGGGCAGCCGACGATGGCCGTGGACACGCACATCTTCCGCGTCGCGAACCGCACCGGCCTCGCGCCCGGCAAGACGGTACGGGCCGTCGAGGACGCCCTTCTGAAGCGCGTGCCGGGCGAGTTCCTCAAGGACGCGCATCACTGGCTGATCCTGCACGGACGCTACGTGTGCAAGGCGCGCACGCCCGCTTGCGCCAGCCTGCCCGATCGCCGACCTGTGCGACTACCGGCGCAAGACGCCGGCGGCGGACGCGCCCGGCGGAGGCTGATGCCGTGCCCTTCTTCCACGACCAGGACCGCAGCGGACTGCGCCGCCGCTACCTCGAGGCCTGGCGCAGGCACCACGCCGGAGTGCCGCTCGAGCCGCTCGAGCACCAGCTCGTCACGGTGATCGAGCAGCACCCCGAATACCATTCGCTGCTCGAGGACGACTCGCTGGCGCTGGGCCGCAACTACGCGCCCGAGTCAGGACAGTCGAATCCGTTCCTGCACCTCGGGCTGCACCTCGCGATCCGGGAGCAGGTGGCCACGGACCGCCCGCCCGGCATCGCCGCCATCCACCGCGAGCTTTCTGCGGCGGCTCGGCGACGCGCACGAGGCCGAGCACCGCATGCTCGAGCGCCTCGGCGAGGCATTGTGGCAGGCGCAGCGCAGCGGGCTGCCGCCGGACGAAGCGGCGTACCTCGAGTCGCTGCGGCGACTGCTCGGCGCGCGGCAATAGCCTGCGGCAGCGCCGGGGCGGGCCGCGTCGGCTTCGATCGAAACGTGGTGACCAGTCGCCTGGCGTCTTGCCTGGCAGCCGTTTGCAGCGTTCGTCGAGTCGATGCGCTAACCTCACCGACCCTGTCGCAACCTGCCCGGTCGCCGTGAATGACTTCCAGACGTACGCCGAAGGTCACGGCCCTGCGACCTGACGAGCGCATCGCCTGCCAGTTCCGGCATCGGCGGAGTCCTGCCACGGGTGGGTCGGCCGTCCCGCCGCGGCTCGCCCGCCTCCGCAGCCTGCCGGCCCTGCTGCTGCTCGTGGTCGCGTCCGGCACGCTCGGTGGCTGGGCTGCGGCGGCGCACGGCAGCGACGACCTGAGCTTCGAGGCCGCACGTGCCGTGCTGCTGGCCGAGTCGGACAAGCTCAAGGCTGCCGAAGCCAATGTCAGCCGGCAGGAGTTCGAGGTCAAGGCGGGCGAGACCCTGGGCTATCCCGAGCTGACGCTGAATGCGACGCAGGTCTACGGACGCAAGAACCTCGACCTGAGCGCGCTGCCGATCGGAGTCGACGCCTACGACTACGATTTCGACGGCCCGCGCAGTTCGGTGCTGATGACCTGGCCGATCTTCACCGGAGGCAAGATTGGCGCGGCCCAGAAACTGCACGAGGCCGAACTTGCGGGCGCCAAGGCCGAGCTGCTGGGAGCCGAGGAGCGACTCGATCTGCAGCTCGTCGTACGCTACTTTGGATTGCGCCTGGCGGCCACCGTCGAGGGCCTGCGCCAGACCCAGCTCGAGCAGGCCGACCGCCAGCTCGTCCGCGCGCGCCGCTTCGAAGCGCAGGGGCAGATCAGCGCCGTCGAGCGGCTCTCGGCGCAGGTGGCGCGCGACGAGGTAGCGCGCGACCTGGTCAAGGCACAGCGGGAGCGCGAGTCGGCCGAAGCCTCGCTGGCCCGCATGCTGCGCCGTACCAGCGCCCTGCGGCCGACCACACCGCTGTTCGTCGTCACCTCGCCGATCGAGCCTCTTGCCGTCTGGCTGCACGAGGCCGAACTCGCAAATCCGACCCTTGCGCTGATCAAGTCGAAAAGCCAGGCCGTCGACCAGGGCATCGCGGTCGCGAAATCAGGTTACCTGCCGCAGGTGTTCGCGTTCGGCCAGTACAACCTGATCACCACCTACCTGACGCCGATCGAGCCCGACTGGATCGCCGGCATCGGCGTCAACATCAAGCTGTTCAGTCGTGAGGACCGCGCCAGCAAGCTCGGCGCGGCGCAGGCGCACAAGACGCAGATCGACGCGCTGGAGGCCGAAGCGGTCAATGGCATCCAGGATGCCGTTGAAACCGCATGGCTTCGCCTCGACCAGGCCCGCGAGCAGTTCCTGCTGTTCGACTCGGCGCTGCAACTGGCGCGCGAGAACCTGCGTCTGCGCGAACGCTCGTTCGAAGAAGGACAGTCGGTGGCGATCGATGTCAACGAGGCACGCAACAGTCTGATCCGGGTGGAGACCGGCCGGGCGCAGATCGCCTACGAGTTCGTCGTATCTCTCGGCGCCCTGCTCGAAGCCTCGGGCCAGATCGGGCGCTTCCCGGAATTCATGCAGCGCGCCGAGGTGAGACTCTAGCCATGAAGTCCAACCGCAGATACACCCCCGCCCGCATTGCAGGCGTGCTGATGCTGCTCGGCGTGCTGGCCTTCATCGGCTGGGGCCTGTGGCTGGCCTACCATCCGGCCCCGGTGCCGCTGCAGGGCCAGGTCGAGGCGCGAACAATCAACGTCGCGCCGAAGATTTCGGCCCGCATCGCGACCCTGACCGTCCGCGAGGGCCAGGCCGTGACGGCCGGCGCGGTGCTCGTCACGCTCGACAGTCCGGAAGTTCGCGCCAGACTCGCGCAGGCCGGCGCTGCGCAGGCCGCAGCGGATGCGAGACGCGATCTGATCGACATCGGTGCACGGCCCGAGGATGTCCGGGCCGCCAAGGCGATGTGGAACAAGGCCACCGCAGGCGCCGAGCTGGCCGACAAGACCTATCGACGCCTGAACGCGCTCTACGAGGAAGGTCTCGTTTCGCAGCAGCGCAACGACGAAGCACAGGCGAATTACGCGGCCGCGCTGGAGACTGCCCGCGCCGCAAGGGCCCAATACGACACGGCGCTCATCGGCTCGCGCCCGCAGGAAAAGCAGGCCGCCGGCGCGGCCGCACGGCAGGCTGCGGGCGGCGTCGCGGAAGTGGATGCGGCAGCGCTCGAGCTGGTCCTGAGATCGCCGCTCGCGGCCGAGGTCGACAGGGTCGTGCTGCATCCGGGCGAGCTGGCCAGCGCGGGCTTTCCGATCCTGACCCTGGTTGACCTGACCGACATCTGGGTCGTCTTCAACATCCGCGAGGACGATTTCGCCGGCATCAGGATCGGCGCCCCGCTCGACGGCACGGTGCCCGCGCTGGGCAACAGGCAGGTTCGCTTCCTGATCGACACCATCAGCCCGCGTGGTGACTACGCCACGTGGCGCGCCACCCGCCAGTCGAGCGGCTACGACGTGCGCACCTTTGAGGTTCGGGCCCGGCCGCAGGCGTCCGTCGAAGGCCTGCGACCAGGCATGTCGGTGCTGGTCGCACCGCGCTGACGATGGCTACGGCCGGCCTGCGCGGAGCGACGGCGCGCGAGCTTCACTACCTCGGCCGACAACCGTGGGACCTGGCGCTGCTGGTGTGGTTCCCGGCCGCGTCGCTGGCGCTGCTGCTGTGGATGTTCTCCAGCGGAATTCCGACGGGCCTGCCGATCGCCGTCGTCGACCAGGACCACAGCAGCGGCTCGCGCGAGCTGACTCGCCGCATGGCTGCCATGCGCGGGCTCGCGGTGACGGTGCAACCACCCAGCCTCGAGGCCGCACGGTCGGTGGTGCGTAGCGGGACCGTCTACGGCATCGTGCACATTCCGGCGCACTGGGAGCGCGACCGCCTGCGCAACGCCCCGCAGCCGGTCGTGCTGTATGACAACGCACAGTTCTCGCTCGTCGCCGGCATCATTGGCGGCGACGTTCGCGCGGCCGTGACCTCGATGGCGGTCGAGCGTCTGATCGCCAGCGAGGCCCGCTTCGGTGGTGGCCTCGCGCAGGCTGCCGTGCGTCTCGACGGCGTCCAGGCCGACCTGCGGACGCTGTTCAACCCCAGCCTGTCCTACGAAGCCTACTTCGCGGGCATGCTGCTGCCCGCAGTGCTGCACCTGTTCTGCGTCATCGCCGCCGTCTCGGCGCTCGGCCGCGAGTTCCGTGACCGCACCGTCGATGCCTGGCTGGCCAGCGCAGGTGGCAGCCTGCCGCGCGCCCTGCTCGGCAAGCTCGCGCCGTTGGGGCTGACCTACCTGCTGCTGTCCGCCGCCACCGTGAGTACGTTCGCCGGCTGGCGCGGCTGGCCGCCGGCCGGCAGCCTGGTGCTGTGGATGGTGGCGATCACGGTGCTGATGATCGTCTCGATTGCGATCGCGATCATGCTGGTCGGCCTCACGATCAACCTGCGCCGGGCATTGAGCCTGACCGGCTTCTACGTCGCGACCGGCCTGGCCTTCAGCGGCTTCTCGTATCCGCGCGCCGCGATGGGCGAGGTCGCGCAGTGGTGGGGCGGCCTGCTGCCCTATACCCACTACCTGCCCGTGCAGCAGGGCCAATGGCTGGGTGGCGCCAGTGCCGGCGCTTGGGCGCAGGGCATGGTACCGCTGCTGGCATTCATTGCCGTGCCGCTGCTGGTCGGCCTGCCGCTGCTCGGCCGTGCGGTGCGCCAACCGGCCCGCTGGGGCGCCCGATGACGCCGTGGCAGGCGGCGGTGACCACGGTCGTCGCCGCGCTGCGCGACCGCGGACTCGTGATCATGTTCGTGGCCGCCGTCCCGATCTACTCGTTCTTCTATCCGCTGCCGTACGCGACGCAGTCGGCGCGCCACGTGCCGCTGGTCGTGGTCGACCTCGACGCCAGCCCGATGTCGCGCGACATCGTGTCACGGTTGTCCGCGGTCGCCACCGTACGCATCGGCGGCAGCGCATCGGCCATCGACGAGGCGAGTGGCGCGCTGGCCAGCGGGCGGATTGCCGGAATCGTGGTCGTGCCCACAGGCTTCTCCCGCGACGCGACGCGCGGCACGCCGACCGCCGTCACCGTATTCGGCACGGGCGCCTATCCGGTTCAGGACAAGGCCGTCCTCGGCAGCGTCGCCGCGGTGGTGCAGGGCGTGGCGGGCGAAGTCACCGGTGCGCGCCTGGCCCGCCAGGGCGCTCCGGCCGCCGCCCTGCTGCAATCGGCACGCGCCGGTCCGGCGTTCATCGACCAGCCGCTGTACAACCTGGCTCGCGGCTACGGCAGCTACGTGGTCGCGGCGGTGAGCATCCTGATCGTCCAGCAGGTGATGCTGATGGCCATCGCCGCACTCGTCGGCACCTGGCTCGAAGGGCGGAGCGGCGCGCTGTTCGGCTCGCAGGCGGTTGGGCCGGGCGCGCTGCTCGGCACCATCGCCGGCTTTGCCTTGTTCGTGTTTCTGGCCCTGCTCTACTTCATCGGCTTCGCGTTCTGGTTCCAGGACTACCCGCGCGGTGGCAACCTTTCCGGCGCGGTCGCGTTTGCGGCGTTGACGGCGCTGACCGTTGCCAGCCTCGGCATCGCACTGGGCGCATGGTTCGCGGACCGCGAGCGCGCATTCCAGGTGCTGCTGGCCACGTCCGTGCCGTTCCTGTTCATCGGCGGGATCGTGTTTCCGCGCGAAGCCATGCCGGTGCCGATCAACGCGCTGGCCATGCTGGTCCCGACCACGCCGGGCATCTTCGGGTTCGTCAAGCTGAACCAGATGGGCGCGACGTGGAGCGAGATCCGTCCGGAGTTCCTGAACATGACGGCCTTGCTGCTGCTCTACGGCGGGGCGGCGTGGTGGACGGTGCGCATGCGTCGGCGGGAGGCGACCGAATAGCGACGCCAAGTCTGCGCGAACGCGCTGGCCCCGCTGCAGGATGGCGTGGCGCACCGCGACCTGCATTCGGACGATGGCGGACTGTCCGACAACGCAGGCCTGCACACGCGGCTCGAAGGCCTGGCGGTCGCGAATCAGCTCGTACGCCGACGCCGAAAACGACTACGGTGTCGTGCCGGGCATCTTCACCAGCCCGTCGGCCCGCCGAGCAGTGCCTCGAGGCGGCGCTCGTGCGGCTCGAAGTAGTCGCGCAGCCGCGCGCCGGTGGCCTCCGGCAGCGGCGGATAGCGGCGCGTGTTGCGCGCCTCGAGGCTCACCGACCCGGCCGGCGGCAGGCCCAGAAAAGACAGCGTGCGGTTCAGAACGGACAGCGGCTCACGCGCGAGTTCCTCGAAGCGCAGCACGAGGAACTGTTCGCGAGGGAACACCGCAAACCAGCGCTCGAGCTGCTCGGCGTAGCGCCCGCGCGCGAGGTAGCTGAAGTGCTGGTGCGCAGGGCTCGCCTCCAGTGTGCCGTTCGCCAGCGCGGCGTCGCAGGTTCCGAGGCGGTCGGGTTCCGCCGCGATCGCCTGCTCGAACCCGAGCGTCTCGCGGCCCTTGTCGCGCTCGTGCCAGTAGTGGGAGTAGGCGCGACGTACCGGGTCGCGCAGCAGCACGATCAGCCGCGCCCGTGGCAGCAGCGCATGCAGGCGCGCGGGCACGGCGGGGTGGAACAGGTAGTACGGACTGCTGTCGAGGTTGAGCCCCGGCTCGCCGGTCCGTCCGAAGTGCGCGCGGTACCACGCCTCGCCACGGCCATGGTTCAGGTCGAAGTAGTGCACTTCCTTGCGCAGCGGCGCGATCACCTGCGGGTGCTGCACGAGATAGTGATGCAGGGAACTCGTGCCGCATTTCTGGGCGCCCAGGATCACCGCGTCGGGCAGCGCCCGCGGCTCGCGCATGCGGCGGCCGAGCTCGACGCGCCGGCCCGTCTCGAGCAGCCCGAGCAGTCGCAGCGCGCGCGTCAGGCCCGGGCCCACGGCTAAGGGCTCCTCCCCGCCCCCTTGCGCTTCGGCAGGTACAGGTCGGTGAGCGTGCCCTCGAAGGCTTCCGCCGCGAAGGCCACAGTCTCCGACAGCGTCGGGTGCGGATGGATGGTCAGCGCGAGATCCGCGGCGTCCGCGCCCATCTCGATGGCAAGTGCGACCTCGGCGATCAGGTCGCCGGCATTGCTGCCGACGATGCCGCCGCCGAGCACCCGATGCGACTGCGGGTCGAACAGCAGCTTGGTGATTCCCTCGTCGCGGCCGAGCGCCAGCGAGCGACCGCTGGCGGCCCACGGGAACGAGGCCTTCTCGTAGGCCATCCCGCTCGCCTTGGCGTCGGTCTCGGTGAGCCCGACCCAGGCGACCTCGGGATCTGTGTAGGCCACCGAAGGGATCACGCGGGCGTCGAAAAAGCTCTTCAGACCAGCGGCGGCCTCTGCAGCGACCTTGCCCTCGTGCGTGGCCTTGTGCGCCAGCATGGGCTGGCCGGCCACGTCGCCGATGGCGTAGATGTGCGGCACGTTGGTGCGCATCTGCCGGTCGACCGGGATGTAGCCGCGCTCGTCAACGTGCACGCCGGCGGCCTCGGCGGCGATGCGCCGGCCGTTGGGTGCGCGCCCGACCGCGAGCAGCACCTTGCCGTAGACCTGCGGCTCGGGCGCACGCGCGCCCTCGAAGCTGACCCGCAGTCCGTCTGCAACCGGCTCCACGCCGCTGACGCGCGTGCCGAGCAGGATGCGCTCGTAGCGGGCGGTGATGCGCTTCTCGAGCGGCCGCACGAGGTCGCGGTCGCAGCCGGGCATGAGCCCGGAGGTGAGTTCGACGACGCTCACCTTGACGCCGAGCGCCGCGTACACGGTGGCCATCTCGAGGCCGATTATGCCGCCACCCACCACCAGCAGGCTCGCGGGCAGGTCGAGTTCGAGCGCGCCGGTGGAGTCGATGACGCGCGGGTCGTCGGGGAAGCCCGGCAGCCTCACGGACTCCGATCCCGCGGCGATGACGCACTGGGCGAAGCTCACGCGGCGCGTCGAACTGCCCTCCTCGACCTGGAACTCGTGCGGCGAGGCGAAGCGCGCCACGCCGTGGATCACCGTCACCTTGCGCTGGCGGGCCAGCGAATCGAGCCCGCCGGTGAGCCGTGCGACGACCGAGTCCTTCCAGTCACGCAGCCGGCTCGCGTCCACCTGCGGCGCGCCGAAGCGGACGCCGTGCTCCGCCATCGCCTGGGCGTCCTCGATCACGCGCGCCGCATGCAGCAATGCCTTGGACGGAATGCAGCCCACGTTCAGGCACACGCCGCCGAGCGTCGGGCCGCGCTCGAGGAGCGCGACGGAGAGGCCGAGATCCGCCGCGCGGAACGCGGCCGTGTATCCGCCGGGCCCGGCGCCGAGCACGACCAGGTCGAAGTCGTGACGATCGCGCGGCGCCGATGCCACCGCGGCCGGACGCGGCGGATGGGGCAGCGGCAGCAGGCGCCGCGCGCGGCGGGACCGCGGCCGTCGCCGACATCGGCAGCAGCGGCACCGTGTCGAGATAGGGCTCGCCGCCGTAGGGTTCCGTGGCGCGCAGGGCAGCACGCGGCTGCGTCTCCTCCATGGACGGTGCTTCCGGCGCGCCGGCCAACGCGCCGACCAGCGTCGCGATGTCGCTGCCGGCGGCGACCTTGTCGCCACGCTTCAGCAGCACGCGCGCGATGACGCCGGCCGCGCTGGAGGGCACGTCCATGGTCGCCTTGTCGCTCTCGAGCGTGGCGAGCGGCGTGTCGGCCTCGACCCGATCGCCGGGTTTCACCAGCACCTCGAGCACGGTCACGTCCTGCGTCCCGCCGAGATCGGGAATGCGCAGCACGGTCTCGTCGGCGTTGGGCTCAGTCGGTCCGGACAAGCGTCGTCACTCCGTGTCGCGGCGTTCCCCTCAGGGGATCGCCTGCAGCAGTCCCTGCACGTCGGCCAGCGCCCGCGCGAGGAAGCCCGTGAAGCGCACCGCGTCGGCGCCGTCGATCACGCGGTGATCGTAGGACAGCGACAGGGGCAGCATCAGGCGCGGCACCCAGGCGCCATTCTCGTACACCGGCCGCTGCGTGGCGCGCGAGACCCCGAGGATTGCGACCTCCGGCGCATTGATGATCGGCGTGAAAGCCGTGCCGCCGATGCCGCCGAGGCTCGAGATCGTGAAGCAGCCGCCCTGCATCTCCGCAGCCGCGAGCTTGCCCGCACGCGCCTTCTCGCTGAGCGCGGCGAGCTCGCGGGCGAGTTCGAACACGTCCTTGCGGTCGGCGTCGCGCACGACCGGCACCACCAGCCCGCCGGGCGTGTCCGCCGCGAAGCCCACGTGCAGGTACTTCTTCATCACCAGTTCGCCCGCCTCGGTGTCGAGCGAGGCGCCGAAGTGCGGGAAGGCCGCAGCGCCTGCACGCAGGCGCGCATCACGAAGACGAGTGGCGTGAGCTTGATGCCGCGCCCGGCCGCCTCGTCCTTGAGGCGCACGCGCGCCGCCTCCATCGCGGTGATGTCCGCCTCGTCGAACTGGGTGACGTGCGGGATGTTCACCCAGCTCGCGTGCAGGCGCGGCCCCGAGATCTTCTGGATGCGCGTGAGCGGCACGCGCTCGACCGGCCCGAAGGCCGCGAAATCCACGGTCGGCACCCGCGGCAGGGCCGTGCCGGCGGCAGCAGCGGCGGGCGCGGTGAGCAGGCGCTTGACGTGCGCCTTCACGTCCTGCTCGGTGATGCGTCCCTTCGCGCCGCTGCCCGCCACCCCGGCGAGGTCCACGCCCAGCTCGCGCGCGAAGCGCCGGATGGAGGGACTGGCGTGGGACCGCGAAAACCCGGGCTCTTCCGGGTGGACCGCCGGACCAGCCATTGCGGGCGTCGGCGCCGGCGCGGGCACCGCCTGCGGCGCAACCGGCGCAGCCGCGGCTGGCGCTGCAGCGGGCGCGGGCGCGGCCGGCGGCGCCGCGACGGCGCAGCGGCCTGCGACGGCACCCCAGCGGCCGCGGCCGCCTCGACCAGCGCGATCAGATCCCCCTGCGACACGCGACCGCCGCGGCTCACCCGCAGTTCGCGCACCACGCCGGCCACGGTCGACGGCACGTCCATGGTCGCCTTCTCGGTCTCGAGCGTGATCAGCGTCGCGTCCACGGCGACCGTGTCGCCTGGCGCCACCGCGACCTCGATGATCTCGACGTCCTTGAAGTCGCCGATGTCGGGGACGCGGATTTCGATCAGGCTGGCCATGGCGCCGCGGTCAGACCGTGACGGGATTGGGCTTGTCGGGGTCGATGCCGAAGCGCGCGATCGCGCTCGCCACCGTGGCCACGTCGAGCATGCCCTCGTCGGCGAGCGTCTTGAGGGCCGCGAGCGCGATCCAGCGGCGATCGACCTCGAAGAAGCCGCGCAGCGCGACGCGCGAGTCGCTGCGGCCGTAGCCGTCGGTGCCGAGCACATGGAAACGCCCCGGCACCCACTGGCGGACCTGGTCGGGCACCGTGCGCATGTAGTCGGTGGCCGCGACGAACGGACCGACGCGGCCGGAGAGGCACTGCTCGACATAGGGGGCGCGGCGCGGCGCGTCCGGGTGCAGCAGGTTCCAGCGCTCGGCATCGAGCGCCTCGCGGCGCAGCTCCGAGAAGCTGGTCACGCTGAACACGTCGGCCGGCACGCCGAACTCCCGTTCGAGGAGCTCGGCTGCGGCGATCACCTCGCGCAGGATCGTGCCGGAGCCCAGCAGGTTGACCCGGACCTTGCCGCGCCCGCCCTCGCTGAGCAGGTACATGCCCTTGAGGATCCCCTGCTCCGCGCCCGCCGGCATGGCGGGATGGACGTAGTTCTCGTTCATGCAGGTGACGTAGTAGAAGACGTCCTCCTGCTCCACGTACATGCGCCGCAGGCCGTCCTGCACGATCACCGCGAGTTCGTAGGCCCAGGCCGGGTCGTAGGCGATGCAGTTCGGCACGGTGGTGGCCACGAGCTGGCTGTGCCCGTCCTGGTGCTGCAGGCCCTCGCCCGCGAGCGTGGTGCGGCCCGCCGTACCACCGATCAGGAAGCCGCGCGACTGCATGTCGCCGCCCGCCCAGATGAAATCGCCGACGCGCTGGAACCCGAACATCGAGTAGTAGATGTAGAACGGCACCATCGCCACGCCGTGGTTCGAGTAGGCGGTGCCCGCGGCGATCCAGCTGCACAGCGCCCCGCCCTCGTTGATGCCCTCCTCGAGGATCTGGCCCTTCTTGTCCTCGCGGTAATAGAGCAGCTGGTCGGCATCCTGCGGCGTGTAGAGCTGCCCCATCGAGGAGTAGATGCCGATCTGGCGGAACATGCCTTCCATGCCGAAGGTGCGCGCCTCGTCGGGCACGATCGGTACCACGTGCGGACCGATGGCCCTGTCCTTGACGAGGATCGAGAGGATCCGCACCAGCGCCATGGTGGTCGAGATCTCGCGCTCGCCCGTGGATTCGAGCAGCGGCGCGAACGCCTCGAGGGCCGGCACCTCGAGCCTGGGCGCCTGTCGGCGGCGCTGCGGCAGATGGCCGCCCAGCGACCGGCGACGTTCGCGCAGGTACTCGAGCTCCTCGCTGCCCTCGGCAGGCCGGTAGTAGGGCACGCTGGCGATGTCTGCGTCCGATACCGGGATGTTGAAGCGGTCGCGGAACTCCTTGAGCGCCTCGTCGTCGAGCTTCTTCTGCTGGTGCGTGATGTTGAGACCTTCGCCGGCCTTGCCCATGCCGTAGCCCTTGACGGTCTTGGCGAGGATCACGGTGGGCTGGCCCCGGTGCTCCACGGCCGCGCGGTAGGCGTTGTAGACCTTGTGCGGGTCGTGGCCACCGCGGTTCAGGCGCCAGATGTCGTCGTCCGACATGTTGGCGACCATCTCCCTGAGCTCGGCGTACTTGCCGAAGAAGTGCTCGCGCGTGTAAGCGCCGCCCTTGGCCTTGAAGTTCTGGTACTCGCCGTCGACGCACTCCATCATCAGCTTGCGCAGCAGGCCGCGGGAGTCGCGCGCCAGCAGCGGATCCCAGCGCGAGCCCCACAGCAGCTTGATGACGTTCCACCCGGCACCGAGGAATGCCGCCTCGAGTTCCTGGATGATCTTGCCGTTGCCGCGCACCGGGCCGTCGAGCCGCTGCAGGTTGCAGTTGACGACAAACACGAGGTTGTCGAGCTTCTCGCGTACCGGCATGGTGATCGCACCCAGCGATTCCGGCTCGTCCATCTCGCCGTCGCCGAGGAAGCACCACACTTTGCGGTCGCTCGGCGGCACGATGCCGCGGTGCTCGAGGTAGCGCGTGAAACGCGCCTGGTAGATCGCCATCATCGGGCCGAGGCCCATCGACACCGTCGGAAACTGCCAGAAGTCGGGCATCAGCCACGGATGCGGGTACGACGAGAGCCCGCCGCCTCCCACCTCCTCGCGGAAGCGTCGCAGGTGCTCCTCGGTCAGCCTTCCCTCGAGGAAGGCGCGCGCATAGATACCGGGCGATGAGTGCCCCTGGATGAACACCATGTCGCCGGGATGCTGGTCGCTCGGCGCACGCCAGAAGTGGTTGAAACCGATCTCGTAGAGCGTCGCGGCGGAGGCATAGCTCGCGATGTGGCCGCCGTACTCGGAGCTCTGGCGGTTGGCCTGCACCACCATCGCCATCGCGTTCCAGCGGATGTACGCCTTGATGCGCTTCTCGAGGGCGCGGTCGCCCGGGTACTCCTGCTCCTGGTTGGTCGAGATCGTGTTGACGTAGGCAGTGTTGGGACGGAACGGCAGGTAGGCCCCGGAACGGCGCGTGTAGTCGATCAGGCGCTCGAGCAGGTAGTGCGCGCGCTCCGCACCGTGCACGCGCAGCACCGAGTCGATGGACTCGAGCCACTCGCGGGTCTCGTCCGGATCGGCATCCTCGATCTTCGACGCTTCGAACATGTGCGGGCCCGGCGTGTCGTAATGAATTGGCGGGCACGCCCTGCTAGCATGCCGACGCGCAATGATCCGCGCTGCCCCGGAGGGGGTCAAGGCGACGCCGCATGCAGATCCTGCCGCCTGAAATCGAGGTCGCCGTGCGCCGGCGGCCCGCCGCGACCGGCGAAGCGGGCCTCGCCCGCAGCGACGCCGCGGCGTTCGTCCTAGACGACCGCGATCCCGCCGGCGTGCTCGGCGGACTCCCGCACGCGTCGCTGTGGAAGGCGCTGTACCGCAATGCGCGCCGCGGCGGGACGAAGGCACCGCGGCTCGTCACGCGGCTGCCGAACGCACGCCACACGCTCGCCGCAGTCGGCTTCCTGCCGCCAGGCGCGAGCGCTTATGCGCGGCTCGAGCTGGCCGGCCGGCTGATGCGCGAACTGGCACAGCCCGGCGTGACTGCGATGCAGTGCCACGCGGCGGGCTTCGCAGCGGAGGAATCCGCCGCCGTGCTCGAGGCGCTCGCGAGCGCCGCGCTCGCCGCAACGGCGCCAATGCCGCAGCGCAAGTCGCGACCCGCGCCGTCGCTCGAGCTGCGATCGCTCGACGTGCACGGCGGGCGCGCCGCGGACCTCGAGTCCGCCGTGGCGGTCGCCGCCGGCAACCACCTCGCGCGCTGGCTCACGACGCTGCCGCCGAACGAACTCGACTGCATCTCCTACCGGCGCGCACTCGCGACGCTCGCGCGCCGCGAAGGCTGGTCCTTCCGCTTCTACGACGAGCGCGCGCTCGCCCGGCTCGGCGCCGGCGCGTTCCTCGCCGTGAGCCGAGCCAACGCCCATCGCGGCGCGGGCATCGTGCGTCTCGCCTACCGCCCGCGCGGTGCACGCCCGCGCCGTCGCATCGGGCTCGTCGGCAAGGGCATCTGCTTCGACACCGGCGGCATCAACCTCAAGTCCCACAAGGGCATGCACCAGATGCACGGCGACATGCAGGGCAGCGCCGTCGCGGTGGGCACGCTGCTCGCGCTGTCGCGCCAACGCGCGCCGCTCGAGGTGGACTGCTGGCTGGCGCTCACCGAGAACGAGATCGGCCCGCGCGCCTTCCGCCCGCAGGACGTGGTGCGCGCAATGAACGGCGTGACCATCCAGGTGGTGCACAGCGACGCCGAGGGCCGCATGGTGCTCGCCGACGCGCTCGCGCTGGCCGCGCGCGCGAAACCCGCCCTGCTGCTCGACTTCGCGACCCTGACGGGCGCCTGCGTCAACGCGCTCACCGAGCGCTACAGCGGCGTGTTCACGACCCGGCCGCGGCTCGCAGCTGCGCTGCAGGAGGCCGGGCGGGCCAGCGGCGAGCGCGTCTGGTCCTTCCCGATGGACGAGGACTTCGACACCGAGCTCGAGAGCCCCATCGCCGACCTCATGCAGTGCACCGCCGATTCCAAGGGCGACCATATCCTGGCGGCGCGCTTCCTGAGCCGCTTCGTGCCGGGCGACGTCGCCTGGGCGCACGTGGACCTCTCCTCCAGCGAGCGCAAGGGCGGGCTCGCGCACGTGCCCACCGAGTTCACCGGCTTCGGCGTGCGCCTCGCCACGCAGCTGCTCGGCACGGACGGGCTGTTCGACGGCCTGCTGGAACCCGCCGCGTGAGCACGCTGCGCCTGCGACGCCCCGACGACTGGCACCTGCACCTGCGCGACGGCGCCCAGATGGCGGCGGTGCTGCCGTTCACGGCGGCACGCTTCGCGCGAGCGCTGGTGATGCCGAACCTCAGGCCGCCGATGACGACGACGGCAGCGCTCGCGGAGTACCGCGCGCGCATCCTTGGTGCGCTGCCGGCCGGCGCGGATTTCGAGCCGCTGATGACCCTGTACCTCACCGACAGCACGCCGCCCGCTGAAATCCGCAGGGCGCGCGAGAGCGGCTTCGTGCTCGGCGCCAAGCTGTACCCGGCGGGTGCGACCACGCACTCCGACGCGGGGGTGACCTCGATCGACAACACCTGGGCGACGCTCGAGGCGATGGCCGAGACGGGCCTCGTGCTGCAGGTGCACGGCGAGGTGACGAGCGGCGACGTTGACGTGTTCGACCGCGAGCGTGCCTTCATCGACCGCGTGCTGACGCGGATCGTGGGGCGCGTGCCCGGGCTCAAGGTGGTCTTCGAGCACGTCACGACGGCGGCCGCCGTCGAGTTCGTGCGCGGCAGCCGCCCGGGGGTGGCTGCCACGATGACCCCGCAGCACCTGCTGATGAACCGCAACGCCATGTTCGAGGGCGGCCTGCGCCCGCACGCCTACTGCCTGCCGGTCCTCAAGCGCGAGCGCGACCGGGAGGTGCTGGTGGCCGCGGCGACCGGCGACGACCCGCGCTTCTTCCTCGGCACCGACAGCGCGCCGCACGCCCGCCACACCAAGGAAGCGGCGTGCGGGTGCGCCGGCATCTTCTCGGCGCACGCGGGGCTCGAGCTCTACGCGGAGGCCTTCGATGCGGCGGGCCGGCTCGATCGCCTCGAGGCGTTCGCCTCGGAGCGCGGCGCGGACTTCTACGGCCTGCCCCGCAATGACGGGCGGGTCACGCTCGAGCGCAGCGACTGGGAGGTGCCCGCGAGCTATCCGTTCGGCGGCGACGAACTGGTGCCGCTGCGCGCCGGCGCCACGATCGGCTGGCGGCTGGTGGCGCCGTGAGCGCATTCGGCTCGCCGCCGCGGATCGCGGAACGCTTCCGTGGCTTCCTGCCGGTGGCGGTGGACGTCGAGACCGGCGGTTTCCGCGCAACCACCGATGCCCTGCTCGAACTCGCGGCGGTCCTGATCGAAATGGGGCCCGGCGGAGACCTGCGCACCGGCGCGACCTTCCGCTACCACGTGCAGCCGTTCCACGGCTCGCGCATCGACCCCGCCTCGCTCGCGGTCAACGGCATCGACCCGCACCACCCGCTGCGACCGGCGATGCCGGAGAAGGAAGCACTCACGCAGCTGTTCCGCGAGGTGCGCAAGGCCGTGCGCGATGCCGGCTGCACGCGCGCGATCCTCGTGGGCCACAACGCTTCGTTCGACCTCGGATTCCTCAACGCTGCGGTTGCGCGCGCGGACATCAAGCGCAATCCTTTCCACCCGTTCTCGAGCTTCGACACCGCCACGATCGGCGGCGTGGCGCTCGGGCAGACCGTGCTGTCGCGGGCCGTGACGGCCGCGGGCCTCGCCTGGGACCCGGCCGGCGCGCATTCGGCGATCTACGACGCGGGACGCACGGCGGAGCTGTTCTGCACGGTGTGCAACCGCTTCCGCTTCATGTACGAGGAAGCGATCGAACGCGCGCCGGGCCTCGCCGCGGCGGACGAGGAGCGCATCGAGGAAGATTGACTGCGCCGCGAGCGCGGCCGCGCCCCGTCAGCGCGGCGCCGCGGCGCCCGCTTCGACGAGCAGCTGCTGCAGCTCGCCCTTCTGGTACATGTCGGTGAGGATGTCGGAGCCTCCGACCAGCTCGCCGCGGACGTAGAGCTGCGGATAGGTCGGCCAGTTCGAGTAGCGCTTCAGCGCCTCGCGCAGCTCCGGATCCTCGAAGATGTTGACGTGGGCGAAGCTCGCCCCGCAGGCCTCGAGCGTACGCACGGCGGAGGCCGAGAAGCCGCACTGCGGGAAGTCCGGCGTGCCCTTCATGTAGAGCACCACCGGGTTCGACTTGAGCTGTTCCTGGATCCGCTGGTTGACGTCCACGACATTAACTCCCGGCTGCGCCGCTCGCAGCCACTGAATTGCGCCGCTCGACGACGCTCAACTGTTCGATCCGTGCGATCACGGCCCACTGCTCATCGGGTCCCATGCGGCCCCAGCGCGCGATCTCGGCCACGGTGCGGCGGCATCCCGTGCAGCAGTTGCGCGCGTCGAGCACGCAGACGCTGATGCAGGGAGAAGCTGGACCCGTTCTTGCCATGCGCCGACGCCACCCGCCCCGAGAGGCGTTGAATTATGGGGATGCCTCCCCTAATCTTCAAACAGCGCGCAGCGACCCGTTCCGCCTGCGCGACACAGCCCCGGCGCCGCACTCCCCGATGCCAGAGTCGTTCGGCCTGAAGCCAATGTTGCTCGTTCGCCATGCGGGCCCGCCTGGATTCGCGGCCTGCCGCTTCCGCGACCGCGCAGACCAGGCCACACCCGGGGGCCGGTCGTGCGCCGTATCGCGGGAGCTGCGGCCGTGAACACCAGGCCCGGCGACTCGCCCGGCGTCGCACCCCCGCCCGACCTCGCCGAGCAGGTGGCCCGGGCGCTCGCGGAGGACGTGGGCGCAGGCGATCTCACCGCGGCACTCGTGCCGGCCGGCCGCAAGGGTCGCGCCACGGTGATCACGCGCGAGGCCGCGGTGCTCTGCGGTCGCCCATGGTTCGACGAGGTGTTCCGCCAGCTCGACCCCTCGGTGCGCATCGCCTGGGATGCCGAGGAAGGCGCGGACGTTGTGCCGGCGCAGCGGCTGTGCCGGCTCATGGGACCCGCGCGCTCGCTGCTCACCGGCGAGCGTACGGCACTGAATTTCCTCCAGACGCTGTCGGGTACCGCCAGCACGACGCGACGCTGGGTGCAGGTCGTCGCCGACCTGCCCTGCCGGATCCTCGACACGCGCAAGACCCTGCCAGGCCTGCGCCGCGCGCAGAAATACGCCGTGCGCTGCGGTGGCGGCAGCAACCATCGCATGGGCCTCTATGATGGGATCCTGGTCAAGGAGAACCACATCATGGCGGCGGGCTCGATCGCGGCAGCGGTGGCCGCCGCGCGCCTCGCCGGTGCCACGGTGCCGGTCGAAGTCGAGGTGGAGACCCTCGACGAGTTCCGCCAGGCGCTCGACGCCGGCGCCGACATGGCCCTGCTCGACGAGTTCAGCCACACGGACCTGCGCGCCGCGGTGACGATGAACCGCGCCCATCCGCGCGGACCGATGAAGCTCGAGGCCTCCGGCAGCGTTACGCTCGAGACGCTGCGGCCGATCGCGGAGACGGGCGTCGACTTCGTGTCGATCGGCTCGTTGACGAAGCACGTCCGGGCGGTGGACCTGTCGATGCGCTTCGAGTTCGACGCTCTGCAGTAGCGCGCCCGGCCCGTCCCGCATCGCGCAGCGGCGCTCAGCCGTTGACGGCGACCTTGGAGATGCGTTGCGGCGAGGCGATGCCGTAGCCCTGGGCGTAGTCCACGCCGAGATTGCGCAGCATGTTGATGATCTCGACGTTCTCCGCGAACTCCGCGATGGTGAGCTTGCCCGTGAGGTGCCCGATCTCGTTGATCGAGCGAACCATTTCGCGGTCGATCGGGTCGTGGAGGATTTCCTTCACGAAGCTGCCGTCGATCTTGAGGAAGTCCACCGGGAAGTGCTTGAGGTAACCGAACGACGACAGGCCGGTGCCGAAGTCGTCGAGCGCGAAGCGGCAGCCGAGTTCCTTCAGGGCCTGGATGAAGCGGTTGGCCTGGGCGAAGCTCGCGATCGCGGCGGTCTCGGTGATCTCGAAGCAGATCTTCGAGGCGTCGATGCCGCTCCTGTGGAACTGGTCGATGACGAATGGCAGGAACTTGTCGTCGCCGAGGCTCTGCCCGGAGAGGTTGATCGAGCACATCGCGAGCCGCTCGCGCTCGTCGGCCTCCGACACCAGCCAGCGCAGCGCGTTCTCGATCACCCACCGGTCGATCGCGGGCGTCAGGCCGTAGCGCTCCGCCGCTGCGATGAAGTTGTCGGGCGCGACGATCTTGCCGGCCTCGTCGCGCATGCGCAGCAGCAGTTCGAAGTGCGCGCCCGGTTCGGGTTTCTGCAGCGGCTGGATCGTCATGCGGTAGAGCTCGAAGCGCGACTCCTCGAGCGCGTTGTTGATGCGCGCGGCCCACTGCATCTCGCGGCGGCGGCGCATCAGGTCGATGTCGTTCTCCTGGAAGCTGTAGACGCGGTTGCGCCCGGCCTCCTTGGCCGCCGCGCAGGCACTGTCGGCCGCCGACAGCAGCGCCGCCACGTCCTCGCTGTCGCCGGTGATCGGCACCACGCCCACGCTGCACCCGAGGCGGAACGTGCGCTCCTCCCAGACAAACTTGTAGTTGCGGATGGTCTCGCGCAGCTGGTCGGCCATGCGCATGGCCTCATCCAGCGAGCAGCTCTCGAGCAGCACGCCGAACTCGTCGCCACCGAGGCGCGCCAGCGTGTCGCGCCAGCGGATCTTGGTCTTCAGGATCGCACCGATCTGCCCGAGCAGCGCGTCGCCGGCACTGTGGCCGCAGGTGTCGTTGATGATCTTGAACTGGTCCACGTCCAGGTGGCACAGGGCGTAGGCCGTCTCGCGCGCCCGCGCGCTGCGCAGCGAGCGCTCGAGCCGGTTCTCGAACTCCCGTCGGTTGACGAGTCCGGTGAGGATGTCGTGGCTGGCGTGGTAGGAGAGCTTGCGGTTCAGTTCGCGGCTCTCGCTCACGTCGTGGAACACCAGCACGCCGCCCGACACGGCGCCCGAGCCGTCGCGGATCGGGGACGCCGTGCTCTCGATGTACATCTCGTTGCCGTCGCGCTTGATCAGCAGCGTCGGACGCACCGACTTGATCGCCCGGCTGCGGCGGATCGCCACCGAGAGGGGGTTCTCGAGCGGCTCGCAGGTTTCCTCGTGGAAGCCGCGGAAGATGTCGTCGATGTTCTTGCCCTGGGCCTCCTCGAAGCGCCAGCCGGTGAGGTCCTCGGCGACGGGATTGAGGTACTCGATCATGAGCCGCGCGTCGGTGGTGATTACGCCGTCGCCGATCGACTGCAGGGTGATCTGCGCGCTCTCTTTCTCCTTGAAGAGCGCATCCTCGTAGAGCTTGCGCTCGGTGATGTCGAGTTCGACGCCGACGAGGCGCCGCAGTCGCCCGCTCGAGTCCACCCGAGCGCGCGCCCGGCTCACGACCCAGCGCCACTCGCCGTTGGTGTGGCGCATGCGGTGCACGCTCTCGAACATCGGAGTCTTGCCGGCGATGTGGTCGCGGATCGCAGCCTGCACGCGGGCGAGATCGTCGCGGTGCACGAGCCGCCGCCAGTCCGGCGAGATGTGCGGATCGTGCTCGTCGTAGCCGAGCATCTTGCGCCAGCGCGGGGAGAACCAGACCGTGTTGTTCTCGACGTCGAAGTCCCACAGGCCGTCGTTGGCACCGGGCATCGACAGGTCGTTGCGTTCCTCGAGTCGACCGAGGTGGCGCTGAACGCGCAGCCGCTCGAGGCCGGTGGCGAAGCTCGAGCCGACCAGCTTCAGCAGCAGGTGCAGGTTCGCGTCCCAGCCGTCGCGGGGCTGCGACGAGCACAGCGCGAGGAAGCCGTGGACCCGCCCCCGCAGCGCGAGTCCGCAGACCAGCAGCGAGTGCACGCCGAGCTCGGCGAAGCGTGCGGCATCGACGGCGAGTTCGCGCCGCGGCGAACGTGTGTCGCGGATCTCGAGGATGCGCAGGTGGTCGAGGCCATTGGCGAGCACCGGCAGGCGCTCGAGGGAGTCGCCCTTCAGAACCTGCGGATCGAAGGGCGCGAACAGGGCCGTGGCACTCGCCACTCGCTCGATGGTCTGGCGGGCCGGGTCGAACAGCGCGATGCAGATCGCGTCGACGCCAGCCGCCTCGCGCAACGCGTCGAGATTGCGCTTGATGCAGCTGTCGGCGCCCTCACTGGTGAGCGCCTGGAAGTCCACCGAGACCTTGGTGGCGAGGACGTCGAGCCCGACGCCCGCTCGCTGGCCGCTGCCGAACACGACCAGCGTGGACAGGAGGTCCGCGCCGTCCGGCTCTCGGCCGCCCTCAGGTTGGGTACTGGACATCGCGTCGTTCGGGCCCCGTGCCGTGTTTCGCTCAGTGTGTCAGTCCGCAGCACCCCGCAACGGAACTGCCGCACATTTCTGTAACGGTTACCGACCAAGCGCTTGGGCCGCATTCTGTCACAGGAAATTAGAAATTCAAGCTAACTCCCTGTATTCAAAAGAGCACCGGGCGGTGTGTAGGAAATTGCCCGGGACAAGTCACCGCGCGCAACGCAGGCCGGATCGGCGGCGCCCGAGACGAGGTACCAGTGGCCGTTGTTGGCGAACCCGAGGTCCAGGGCATGGGCGCCGGCGAAACAGGCCTCGCGCACCCGGCGTTCGAGGAACAGCGCACGCCGCGGACCTGCCGCCAGCCAGACGGCGGCATCGGCCGCCTCCGCCTCACGCTCCCGCCAGCGCGCGTGCCCGAAGTTCACGACCGGGCGGCGCAGCTGCAGCAGGTACTGCTCCTTGGGTCCCACGAGTCCGAGTTCGGCGACGCCCGCGCTCGCCCGTTCGAGCTTCGCCATCAGGGCGCGGCCCGAGCGCACCTCGTCGATGCGCGGGTAGATCACCAAGCCGACGACGAGGAGGATGCCCACGAGCGTGCCGGCGTAGGCAAGCCAGCCGTCGCGCACCCGCAGCAGCAGGACCGGCGCCGCCGCCGCCGCGGCGACGAGCGCCAGCGACAGCACCGGCTGCAGGTCGAACTGGCTGGCGACGCGCGCCGCTGCGCGTCCGTCGACGGCGAAGTACAGTGCCCCACCGGCTGCGATGGCCGCGAGCAGCGCCGCGAGACCGAATGCCAGCCGGCGCGGCCCCCTCGCCCGCAGCAGTTCCGGCAGCCACGGCGCCGCCGCCATGACGAGCGCGGGCACGGCCGGCAGCACGTACACCGTACGCTTGCCGGTGCTCAGCGTGAAGAACGCCACCACGATGACGACCCACGCGAGCAGCACCGCCACCAGCGTGTCTCGGTCGCGCAGCGCCGCGCGCCAGCGCGGCCAGAGCCAGGGCACGAGCGCGACCAGCGGCAACCAGTAGAGCGGGATGACCTCGACGAGGTAGTACCAGGGCTGCTGGTGGTGATGCCAGGCGTCCGCATAGCGCGTCACGGTCTGCTGGAACAGGATCTCGTTGCGGTACCCGAGCAGGTCGCCGCCTGTCGCGGTCGCGACCATCATCGGCACGAACCACAGGCCGATCGCCAGCAGCGCGACGGCCGCACCCGCGAGCGACAGTCGGCCGATTCGCTGCACCGCCGCCGGCCAGCCGCGCCGCGCCAGGACCGCGAACGGCAGCAGCACGAGCAGCGGCAGGAATCCCACGCCCTTGGTGATCACGCCGATGCCGGCGGCCGCCCAGCCGGCCAGGAACCAGCCCGGCGACGGGCCCAGGATCAGGTGCCGGAGCAGGCCGTAGAGGCTCAGCGTGGTGAGCAAGCACAGCACGCCATCGATCTGCGCCTGCCGCGCCTGCCAGGTGAACTGGAAGGTGAGCAGCAGCACGAACGCGCCGGCCAGCGCCACCTCGCGCCCGCGGCAGCGGCGCAGCAGGTCGTAGACGAGCCACGTCGTGCCGATGCCCGCGAGCAGCGAGGGCAGCAGGAAGCCCGTGCGCAGCGAACCCGTCAGGCTCATCGCGACGGCGAGCAGCCAGAAGAACACCGGCGGCTTGTCGGCGTAGAGGTCGCCGCCGACGCGCGGGAACAGCCAGTCCCCGCTGCGCAGCATGTCCGTCGCCACCAGCACGAAGCGCGGCTCGTCGGGCGCCCATGGCTCGCGCAGGCCGAGCCCGTGGCCATCAGCAGCAGCGCGAGCGCGCCGAGCAGCAGCAGGTCGAGCAGCGTGTCTCGCGAGGAGGTCCGCCCGGGGCGCAGCAGTCGGTCGAGCAGGGTCGGCGCCGGCCCGCCCGCGCCGCTCACTCAGGCGTCCTCGTCGGTGCGGATGCGGGGCGAGGCGCGGCGGATCAGCCACATCACGCCGAAGAGGTCCACGATGCCGACCCACAGCCGGTTGTGCAGGCCGTACTTCGACGTACCGCGCGTGCGCTCGCGGTGGTTGACCGGGACGGACACGACCTCGAATCCCTGCCGCTGGAACAGCGCGGGCATGAAGCGGTGCATGTGGTCGAAGCGCGGCAGGTCGAGGAACACCTCGCGGTCGAACACCTTGATCCCGCAGCCGGTATCGGGCGTGCCGTCGCGCAGCAGGCGGCCGCGCACGCCATTGGCGACGCGCGAGGAGAGGCGTCGCAGCCAGGTGTCGCGGCGCGTGGTGCGGTTGCCCATCACGAGTTTCAGGTGCGGCGACTGCGCGTGCCGCAGCGCTTCGAGCAGCTTCGGGATGTCGGCGGGGTCGTTCTGGCCGTCGCCGTCGAGCGTGGCGATCCACGGCGCGCGCGCGGCGCGCACGCCGGTGGCGACCGCCGCGCTCTGCCCGGAGCGCACGGCGTGTCGCAGCAGGCGGATCTCCGGCATGCCGGCCGCGCATGCCGCCCGGGCGGCGGCGGCCGTCCCGTCGGTGCTGCCGTCGTCCACGAACAGCGTTTCGTGGCGGTAGCGGCCCGCCAGCGCGTCGTGGATCTCGCGCGCCAGCGGAACGACATTGTCCTGTTCGTTGCAGACCGGAACGACCACCGAGACGTCGAGGTCGGCGCCGGTCACGCCACTGCTTGTGGTTGTCAAGGTGAGGGCTCGGGTGCGAGGACGTTAGTATAGATGCTGGCCCGGACACCGGCGCGGCAGCGCGCAGGTCCCTCAGATGCGCCACCGCACGCCACCGGACGGATACGACGCTTGGACGATCCCCGCACGCACCCGCATGCTCACGCCGCCGACGCCCGGCGCCTCGGCTGGGCATTGCTCATCACGGCGACGTTCATGGCGCTGGAGGTCGCCGGCGGCCTGTTGTCGGGCTCGCTGGCGCTGCTGGCGGACGCGGGCCACATGCTGACCGACACGGCGGCACTGGCGCTCGCCTGGTTCACCGCGCGGTTCACGCTGCGCACCGGGAACGCCGCGCATGCACACCGTGCGCAGCTGCGCGCGGCACTGATCAACGCGCTCGCGCTGCTCGGGGTCGTGGCGTGGATCCTGTGGGAGGCTGTCCAGCGGCTGCGCGAGCCGCACGTAGTCGCCGCCGGCGCGATGCTCGGCGTCGCGCTGCTCGGCCTGCTCGCCAACCTCGTGGTGCTGCGCGTGCTGGGCGGCGGGCGCGACTCGAACCTGAACGTCGCCGCCGCGCGCCTGCACGTGCTCGGCGACCTGCTCGGCTCGATCGCCGCGAGCGCGGCGGCCGTGGTGATTCTCGCCACCGGCTGGACGCCCATCGACCCGCTGCTCTCGATGCTCGTGGCGCTGCTGATCCTGCGCAGCGCCGCCGCGTTGCTGGCGCAGTCCGGGCGGGCTCTGCTGACGGAACCCGCGCGCTGCGGCGAGCCCGCGCGGGACAGTCCGCGGTCGGCGGCCGCAAACGCCAAGAACCGCCCGGCGGCCGGGCTCGACGAGGCCCGATGAGCGACACGCCCGAGTCGCCGCGCAACACGCTGTACCGCAAGGTGACGCGCGGCCGGCGGCGCCTGTCCCGAGGCCGCATGCTCGTCTACCGGGTAGCGGTCGAACTGGCATGGTGGCTCGGCCGCTTCTTCTGGGCGACCTGCCGCATCCACGCCCGGCCCGGCATCGAGGCGGCGCGCGCCGCCGTGGCCGAGTCGCGCGCGGTGATCCCGGTCTACTGGCACCAGCACATGCTGTTCGGCGTGCGCGCGCTGCTCGAACTGAAGCCCGACGGGCTCAGGATCGGCTTTCTGATCAGCCCGTCGGTCGATGGCGCGGCGCCCGCGATGCTGGTGGCCAAGCTCGGAGGCCACGTGGTCCGCGGCTCCTCGAGCCATACCGGGGCACGCGCGCTGCGCGACTACTACGAGACGATCGTCAGACAGGAGATTTCTCCGGCCATCACGCCCGACGGGCCCAAGGGTCCGCTGCACGAGTTCAAGCCCGGCGCCGTGATGCTCGCCCAGCTCACCGGCAAGCCGATCCTGCCGGTCAGCGTCGCGGCGTCGCGCACGATCCGCTTCCGCACCTGGGACCGCTTCGAGCTGCCGGTGCCGTTCAGCCGTGTGGTGATTGCCTACGGCGAGCCCGTGAAGATGCCGCGCGGCATCGACGCCACCGCGCTCGAGCGCCTGCAGCAGGACATGGCCGCGCGGCTCGTGGCGCTGCAGGGCACGGCGCGGGCGGCGCTCGATGCGCCGGGCTGAAGCGGCACGCCCCCGCTGCGGCCTGCTGCCGCGTTCCTCACCACGGCAGTGCGACCTCCTCGACCGCAATCGACGTCAGTTCGTCGAATGCCGCGAGCCGGGCCACACAGCCCGGTGACAGCGCGAGCGGGAGCAGGTGCACGCGCCGGTCCGCGAACATGGCCGAGCGCAGGTCGTCGTCGAGCCGCACGGCGGCGCTCTCGCGCAACCCCACGCCGACCGCCTTGAGCACGGCCTCGGTCGCAGTCCAGCGCTCGAGCCCGCGCACCCGGACGCCGCCCGCATCCTCGATGTCGAGGCCAACCTCGCAGCGCTCGCACACCGCCACCGCGACGCGCGTCGTCGAATGCGAGATGCTGAACCACGGACCGCCCTCGAGTTGCGGCTTGCCACCGGCCGGAAAGCGCAGCTGCGCGATGTCGGCCGGGCGGCCGCGCAGCCGGCCCGCCCCGTCGAGCGCCAGCGCCATGCCGGCGAGCCCCGCGAGCCGGTGCGTCGCGTCGCGACGCTCGAGCTCGAGCCGGCGCGCATAGGGCAGGCGCGCGAGCAATCCGGCCGCGGCCGGCAGCGCCTCGAGTCCCGGCAGCGCCGCATGCAGTACCAGCACGTCGCTCATCGGCAGCGATTCTCCGCCGTCACGGGCGCGCCCCGCCAGCCGGCGGCGTGACCCGCACCGGGCCTTCTGGGACAATCGCCGGGCGATTTTCCGGCCGCGCCCCGCCGGCCCGGCCGCTCCCAACCACGAACCCGCGAAGCATGCCCATGATCCAGTACCAGACGCTGACCGAGATGCTCGATCATCGCAGCCGCGGCGCGCTCGCGATCGGCTACGTCGAAGGTGAGAATGCCGAGAAGGCCCTGCCGCTCTCGCAGCTGCGTCGCCGCGCGCTCGGCATCCTGCACCACCTGCAGCGCATGGGCGCCCAGCCCGGTGATCTGCTGATCCTGCACGTCGCGAGCAACGAGCAGTTTCTCGACGCGTACTGGGCGTGCATCTACGGCGGCATCGTGCCGGTGCCGGTCGCGGTGGGCATCAGCGACGAGCACAAGCACAAGCTGCTGCGCATCGCGCGGCAGCTCGGCGAACCGCTGCTCTACACGGACCGCAAGCTGCGCGACCGCCTCGCCGCGTTCGCCGCCGAGCAGGGCGAGACGGCGCTGTGGACCGCCCTCGAGCGCCGCACGTTCCTCGTCGACCAGCTCGACGACATCTCGCGCGAAGGGACGCCGGCGCGCATCGCCGCGGAGCAGACGGCGTTCATCCAGTTCTCCTCGGGCTCCACCAGCGAGCCCAAGGGCGTCGTGCTCACGCACGCCAACCTGCTCGCCAACATGGAAGGCGCGCGCCTCGCGGCGGACTTCGGCGAGCAGGACGTCTCGCTCAGCTGGATGCCGCTCACACACGACATGGGCCTGATCGGCTTCCACCTGATGATCATGTACGCGGGCGCGCGCCAGTACCTGATGCCCACCGACCTGTTCGTGCGCCGGGCGCTGCTGTGGATCAAGGTCGCCTCGGAGAAGCGCGTCACCCTCACCTGCTCGCCCAATTTCGGCTACCGCCACTTCCTGCGCGCGCTCGGCGACAAGACGCTCGAGGGCGTGGACCTGGCGTCGGTCCGGATGATCTTCAACGGCGCGGAGCCGATCTCGGTGGACCTCGCCGACGAGTTCCTCGACCGCCTGGCGCCCTACGGGCTGCGGCGCACCGCGATGTACCCCGTCTACGGCCTCGCCGAGGCCTCCCTCGCCGTGACCTTCCCGCAGCCGGGCTCGGCGTTCCGCTACCTGACCGTGGACCGCCGTTCGCTCGGGGTGGGCTCGCGGGCGCAGCCGGTCGCGGCGGACGATCCGAACGCGCTCAAGCTGATGTGCGAGGGCAAGCCGATCCCCTACGCCAGCGTGAAGCTCGTGGACGACGCGGGTGCCGAGGTGGCGCCGGACCACGTCGGCCACCTGCTGATCCGCGGCGACAACGTGACGCGCGGCTACTTCCGCAACCCCGAGGCCAGTGCCGCGGCGATCGACGCCGAGGGCTGGCTGCGCACCGGCGACCTCGCGCTCTGGCACGAGGGCGAACTCCATGTCACCGGGCGTTCCAAGGAGATCCTGTTCGTCAACGGCCAGAACTACTACCCGCACGACCTCGAGGCGCTGCTGCAGCGGGAGAACGGACTCGAGCTCGGCAAGGTCGCGGCTGCCGGCGTGCGCAACCCTCGCGCCCCCACCGACGACCTCGTGCTGTTCGTCCTGCACCGCGGCGACATGGCGGAGTTCGTGCCGCTCGCCACGCGGGCGATACATCTCGTCAACGAGCACGCCGGCGTCGAGGTGGCGCGCGTCGTGCCGGTGAGCCGCATCCCCAAGACCACCAGCGGCAAGCTGCAGCGCACGGCGCTCGCCCAGGCCTACGAGGACGGCGAATTCGCCGCCGAACTCGCGGCCTTCGACGCGGCGTGGTCCGTGGCGCACGGCCATGGGCGCGCGGCCGCCGGCCAGATCGAGCGCCAGCTCAAGGCGATCGTGGACGACGCGCTGCCGGGCAAGCACGTGGACGTGGACGACAACCTGTTCGACGTCGGCGCGAGCTCGCTCTCGCTGATCCAGATCCACGAGAAGATCGACGAACTCTATCCCGGCGTGGTCGACCTCACCGAGCTGTTCGACTTCCCCACCGTGAGCCAGCTCGCGAAGCACCTCGAGCAGAAGCTCGCGGCGGGTTGAGCCGTCGGGGCGGCCCGCCGCCGGCGCAACCGGGAGCGCGTCCGCGGCCGCGTCGACTGCGCGCTCTCAGTAGACCTTGCGCGTGAGCTTCCAGCGCCGGTGCGACCACCACCAGCCGGCGGGGTCGTCGCGGATCCAGGCCTCCAGCGCACGGGCGTAGCGCTCGGTGAGCTCGCCCGGCGGCAACCGCTCGCCCGGGGCGTTCAGCGGTTCGAGGGCGACCTCGTAGCGGCCGCGCGCGATCCGCCGCATGCGGCCCATGATCACCTGCCCGCGCAGCGCCCGGGCGAGCAGCTCCGGTCCCATGTAGAAGGCCGTGTCCTGGCCGAGGAATTCGGTCCAGTGCTTCTCCGGGCTGGTGGTCGGCGCCTGGTCGGCGATCAGGCCGATCGCCGCGGCGTCGCGACGGCGCGCCAGTTCCATCAGCACCGACTTCGCCGGGATGAGCCGCGAGCCGAAGCGCGAGCGCAGGCGCCGGAACCAGGCGTCGAGGCGCTGGTTTCGGATCGGCTTGTACAGCCCCACCAGCCGTTCGCCCAACTCGAGGGACATCCGCTGCATACCCCATTCGCTGTTGCAGTGATGCGCCCCGACCAGGATCACCGGCCGGGACGGCGTGGCGCCCGCGAGCAGCTCCGGGTTTGCGAGTGCCACCCGCGCGCGCATCGCACCGGCGTCCACGCGCGGCGTCCAGGCAAGCTCGGCGAGGAACTCGCCCTGCCGCATCACGAACTCCCGCTCCACTGCGTGACGCTGCGCGGTGGTCCAGCCCGGGAACGAACGCTCGAGATTGCCGCGGATCACGCTGCGTCGCAGGCCGAATACCCGGAACGCGAGCCACGACGCCGCGCCCGTCGCCGCATAGAGCAGCCTCAGTGGCAGCGGGTCGCCCGGCTCAGCCATGGGGTCGCTCAGTCATACAGCCGCTTGGCGCGCTTCCAGCGGTTGTAGGCCCAGAAGTACTGCGCAGGGAAGGCGCGCACCTGCTCCTCCAGCGCGCCCACGTACGCGCGCAGCAGCGGCTCCGGGGCAAGCCGCTCGCCGGCGGCGGCGAGCGGCACGAAGCGCGCCACGTAGCGGCCGCGGCCATCGGGTCGCAGTGCCACGAACACCGGCAGGTAGCCCATCTTGGCGGCGATCCAGCCAGGGCCCTGGAAAAAGGCAGTGTCCTGGCCGAAGAACGGCAGCCACACCTGCTGCTCGTTTTTCGCCGACGGCGACTGGTCGGCGACCATCGCCAGCAGCCGCACCGCACCGCGCCGCTCGATGAGGTGCTGGACCAGGTCCCTGGCGGGCACCATGGTCGCACCGTAGCGGCTGCGCAGCTCGCGCAGCCAACGGTCGGGCGCCTCACGGCTCGCGGGCTTGTACGCGGCGGTCAGCGGCTCGCCGAAGGCGCTCGAGCAGCGCAGCAGCAGCCACTCCCAGTTGCAGTGGTGTCCAGCGAGCAGCAGCACTCGCTTGCCGGCGGCCAGCGCGGTCCGCACCAGCTCGTCGTCCTCGAAGCGCAGCCGCCGTTCGAGATCGGGAGCCTCGATGCGTGCGCCGTGCACGACCTCCGCGACCAGCCCACCGAGGTAGCCGTAGAAGTCCCGCGCGAGGCGGCGACGCTGCGATCCATCCACCTCGGGCAGGCAGCGGGCGAGCCCTTCGTCCACGAAGCCGCGCCGCCAGCCGACCAGCCACAGCAGCCGCGCCAGCGGCGCGAGCAACGCCTGGAGGAGTGGCAGCGGCAGCAGTGACAGGACGCGCAGCATGCGCTCAGCGCGGGAGCGGTCCGTGGCGCATCGCGAACTCCCGCGCACCCGGTGCGCGACGTGCGGCCGCGCCGCGGGAGAAACGCCGCGACTGCGGACAGCGGACGATAGTGGTGCCGGAGGAGGGACTCGAACCCCCGACCCGCGCATTACGAATGCGCTGCTCTACCAGCTGAGCTACTCCGGCGGGAGGGGCGCGCAGTATACGGACTCGGCCCCGGGTCGTGAAGCTCAGGCCCGGCGGCGCACGCGGATCACGACGTCCACGCTCTCGATCTCCGTGCCCTGCGGCAGCTCGGGCATGCGCGCAAAGGACAGTTCGTCCGGGCGGATGTCGATCATCTCGCCCGTGTCCACGTTCTGAAAGTGATGGTGTGGCGCCATCGTCGAGTCGTAGACGCAGCGCTCGGGGTCGGCGTGGATCTCGCGCGCGAGTCCCTGCGCGACGAACAGGTTGAGCGTGTTGTAGACCGTGGCCTTCGACACGTGCCCGTCGGTCTCGCGCAGGGTGGCGAGGATCTGCTCGGCCGTCATGTGCCGCGGCGCCGTGAGCAGGAGCTGCGCCACGCGCAGTCGCTGTGACGTCGGGCGGATGCCGCGGTCCGCGAGGATGGCCCGCGCGCGCGCCGTGGCGGCGGTCGTGTCGTGTGACTGCATGGACATGGGCCGGAATTATACGTCCGCACCGCCGTACGGCCAGAGTTTTGGCGCGAACGCGACCGTTTTGCGGACTGCAACGCCGCAACCGCGGACCCTACCCTGCGCGCCAGAGGACCTGCAGCGGAGCGTGCCATGGAACGGCAACGGGGTTACACCCTCACCGAACTCGTATTCGCGATGTCGATCGTCGCCGGGCTGCTCGGCTGGGGCGCCCCGGGGCTGCGCGACCTTCAACTGAACGCAGCGCGCACGAGGGAAGTGAACCAGCTCGTCCACGGGATCCACTTCGCCCGGCTCGAGGCCATCAAGCGCAACGGTGTCGTGAGCCTCTGCCCCAGCGCCGACGGCAGCCACTGCGCCGCAGGCGGCACGCCCTGGGCGCAGGGCTGGATCGTCTTCGTGAACACGGACCGGGACTCGCCGGCCGTGCGTGACCCGGGCGAGGAACTGCTGCGTGCGTCCGCGCCGTGGAACACCGGCACGCTGAGCGCGAATCGGCCGACGCTGTCCTTCCGGCCGTACGGCCAGTCCGGCGTGACGGCCACCTTCACGTTCTGCGACGAGCGCGGCCCACCCGCCGCGCGCGCCGTGATCATCAGCCAGAGCGGCCGGCCGCGGGTGTCGTCGCTCGATCCTTCGAACCAGCCGCTGGACTGCGGCCAGGGCTGAAGCGGCCCTGCGGATGCCACCGGCCATGGCGCGCGGGTTCACATTGGTGGAGGTGCTGGTGGCGCTGGTGGTGCTCGCCGTCGGTCTGCTCGGGGCGGCTGCGATGCTGCTCGAGTCGCTGCAGGGCAGCCGCATCGCGCTCGAGCGCAGCCGGGCCGTGGTCCTGGCCGGCGACATGGCCGAGCGCCTCCGCGCCAACCGCGCCGCCGGCAACGCCTACGACACGACCGACGGCACGCCCGACCCGCAGCTCGATCCCGCCTGCGAGCAGGCCGGCGCGGGCTGCGACGCTGCCACGATGGCCGCACACGATCTGCGTCGCTGGCAGGACGCGGTGGCCGCGGCCCTGCCGCAGGGCGTGGGCACGGTGGACGTCGCACCGCTGTCCCCCACCGCGAACCGTTGCACCATCAGGCTCGCGTGGGCACAGTCGGGCGGCGCGGCCCCGACCACATTCACGCTGGTGGCGGACCTGTGAGCCAGCGCCCGGGACTCCATCGCTGCCGTCCGGCCCTCGCCCGCCCGCGCCACGCAGCCGGCACCGGGCTCATCGAAGTGATGGTCGCAATGACCATCGCGCTGCTGCTCACCGCGGGCGCGGTGGCGACCTTCGTGAAGGGACGCGACGCGCACACGGGCATGGAATCGACCGCCCGGCTGCAGGAAACCGCCCGCTATGCGCTCGGCGTGATCGAGAGCGACGTGCGCATGAGCGGCTACCTCGGGCTCACCAGCCGCGCCGGACTCGTGACCAACCTCGCGGGGCCACTCGCGACTCCAGGCGGCGTGGCGGTCGTGCTGAAGGGCTGCGGACCGAACTGGGCGACCGATCTGTCCACCCACCTCGGCGGCTGGGACCAGTCCGCCGGCGCCTATCCGCTGGGCGCCGACTGCAAGCCCAGCGGCGCGTGGCGGCCGTCCACCGACGGCCTGGTCGTGCGACGGGCGAGTGCGGATCGCATCGCCCAGACCGCAGCGGGCCTCAAGGACTACGCCAAGCACCTGCTGATCGTCACCAGCCATGCCTCGGGACTCGTGTTCGTCGGCGATGCCGCCGGTACGATTCCCGCCGGCTACGCGCAGTCGGATCCGCCGGGCGCGCCGCCGCTGGCCGACACGCGGCGGCTGCTGGTGCACGCCTACTACGTCAGCGCCAGTTCCTCGGAAGGGCCCGCGTTCCCCTCGCTGCGCCGCAAGCGGCTGGTGGCTGGACCCGCCGTGCAGGACGAGGAAATCATCCCCGGCGTCGAGGACCTGCAGGTCCAGTACGGCATCGATTCCAACGGCGACCTCGACGCCGACCGGTGGGTGAACGCCGGCGAATTCGCGGCGGGCGACCCGGTGGTTGCGGCGCGCGTGTGGCTGCGGGTGCGTGCCCTCGAGCGCGATCCCGCGTGGAGCGACGGGACGCACTACGCCTACGCCAACCAGGACGAACAACTGCCCGCTGCCGAACGGCCGTTCCGCCGCGTGGTCGTGGGCAGGACCCTGCGACTGCGCAACGTGAGCGCGCCGTGAAGGGCTCGCGCGCAGCGTCGCGATGCCGGACCGCCGGCGTGGCACTCGTGATCGTGCTGGTGCTGCTGCTCGCGATCACGGTGCTGGGCGTCTCGGGCATCGCCACGGCGACGCTCGAGCTGCAGGCGGCAGGCAACGCCCAGTACCACGAGCGGGCGTTCGAAGCGGCGGAGCACGCCATCGAGCGCGCACTGGCGAGCCCGGATCTCGACACCACGAGCACGCCTGTCGAGCCGGTACAGCCCGACTGCGATGGCGAGTGCAGGACACCGGTGACGGACGACCCCTTCGACTATTCCCTGTACCACGACGGCGGCGCTGACGGCGTGCCGGCTCCGGACGGAGGGCACTCGATCGGCACCGGCCTGGAGACCTACCACTTCGTCGTCGAGAGCGAGGGCGAGTCGGGACGCGGCGCGCGCTCCGAACACGTGCAGGGCTTCGCGGTGCTCGGACCCGGCCAGGACTGAGCGGCGACTCGCCGCAGGAGAAAGCCGATGAGTCAGACGACGATGGCTGCAGCGGCACGTGCCGCGGGGCGATGCCGGCGGGCACGACCACTCAACGCGGCGGTTCGCGCCGGGCTGGCGCTGCCGCTCGCGATCGCAGCAGCGTCGGCGATGGCAGACGACACCGAGCTCTACTTCGCCCCGGGCAGCGCCGCGAGCTGGCCGAACGTGCTCATCGTCGTGCCGACCAGCGCGTCGATGGGCTGCGCCGTCGGCGACGCAAAGCCGTGTGCCGCACCGCCTGCAGCCGGCAGCTCGCGCATGGACGCCGTGAAGCTCGCGCTCGCGGACCTGCTCGGGTCGCTGCAGGCCGAGGGCGTCGGCGTAAACGTCGGGCTCATGCGTGCGCGCAACGACGGCGGTGATTCACGCGGCGGCTTCGTCGCGCTCGAGGCCACGCCGATCGACCACGTGTACTCCGGCGCGTTGGCGGGCTTTCCCGGCCGCTCGCTCGACCAGGCGCTGGACGTGATCTGCCCGCCGGGCCGCGCCGGCTGCGCCCTGGTCGGTCCGGCGCAAGGCGCACTGCCCGACGTGGAACTGCTCAGCCTGCCGGATCACCCGGCGTTCGTGCCGACAGGCGCGGGCCGGCAGCGCGTGGCCGAGATCCTGTTCGAGGCCTACCGCTACTACGCGGGCCTCGCACCGCACCATGGCAGCGACTCCCGGATCGGCCCGGGCTACGCATACCCGGGCGACCTCGCCGGCGACGGCAGCGACGCGTCGCTCGAGTTCTTTCCGCCGGTGATGACGCAGCCCGGCTGCCACGGCGCGGACTGCCGATATCGCTCGCCGGTCCAGGGCGCCTGCCAGGACAACCACATCGTGCTGATCTCAGACGGTGTGCTGGCGGACGACACGAGCACGGACGAACTGATCGGGCTCGACGCCGGCAATCCAACCCGTGTCTGGTTCCGCAACTACGTGGACCCGGCGCCGCAGTCCGCTGCCGCCGGCGGCAAGGTCCAGGCCTCGCACGCAGCCGACGGTGCCGGCGTCTGCAGCGACAACGCAATCGCCGCCGTCGGACCGGATGCGCCGGGCGAGTGCGCGGACGATCTCGCGCACTCGCTGCGGCTCGGCGGCTGGCACCCGACGCACGCCGACGCGCGAATCATCACGCACACCATCGACTTCGACCTCGCGAGCTCGACGCAGGCCACGGGCCAGTCCGCAGCGGCGGCAACCGCGCAGCTCGAGCTGTTGGCGCGCGCCGGCGGCGGCACGCACCGCGCGACGCACGACCGCGCCGGGCTGTTCGCGGCGCTGCGCACGGTGATCGAAGAAGCCGCGGTACAGCACGCCTCGTTCACGGCGCCGGCGACGCCGGTCAACGCGTTCAACCGCACGCAGAATCTCGGCGACGTCTACCTGTCGGTATTCCGACCGTCGGCGAGCCAGCGCTGGCGCGGCAACGTCAAGAAGTACCGGCTCGGAACGGACGGCAGCCTGCTCGGCCGCAACGGCCAGCCCGCCGTGGATCCGGCCACCGGCCGGTTCCTGCCGGGCGTCGGCAGTCTGTGGCCCGTGCAGCCCAAGCTCGTCGACGGCGACGACGTGCTCGCCGGCGGCGCGGCGCGCAGTCTGCCGCTTCCGGCGGAACGCCGCATCTACACGAACCTCGACGGCGCCAACGCGCAGCCGCTCGCGAACTACGAGATCGGGCAACTCGTGAACCACGCGCAGGCGGCGACCGTGCTCGGCTACGTGGCCGCCGGCGTCGCCCCGCCGGCCTGCCCGGCGGACGCTGCCGAGATCGCCGATCCGCACGCTCCTGCCGTGTGCCAGCTGGTTTCGTGGCTGCGCGGTGCGGACGTCGCCGATCGACTGCCCGCGCCGGCGGGCAACGGCAACGTCACCGAGCCGCGCTACGACCTCGGCGACCCGCTGCACGCAAAGCCGGCCGTCGTGATCCACGGCGGCGATGCCGCCGCGCCCGGGGCGGTCGTCTACGCGCTCACCAACGACGGGCTGCTGCACGCCCTCGACGCGGACACGGGCCGCGAGCGCTGGGCCTTCGTGCCATGGGACCGGCTCGCGCGCACGCTGTCCCTGTATCGCGACGCGGGCGCGCAGCCGCGCAAGTCGCTGGGCCTCGACGGCGCGCTGCGCGTGTTCAAGCTCGATCACGACGGCGACGGCGTGGTCGAGCCGGCCGCCGGCGACCGGGTGGTGCTGTACTTCGGCATGCGCCGCGGCGGGCGCAGCTACTACGCCGTCGACGTCACCGCCGTGAACCCGGACGGCGATCCCGCCGGCGACGCACCGAAGCTGCTGTGGATCGCCGGCCCCACCGACGACGTCGCGATCCCGGCCGACCGGCGCCTGCCGCTGGTCGGCCAGACGTGGTCGCGGCCGGTGGTGACGCGGATGAAGGTGCCCGAGCACGCCGGCAGCGACGACTGGGTGGTGATGTTCGCGGGTGGCTACGACCCGCAGCAGGACCCGCCCGACGGCAAGCCGCGGCCCTACGCCGACGATGCGATCGGCACCGGTCTGTACGTGCTGGACGCGTTCACCGGCCGACTGCTGTGGCGCGCAGGGCCCGACGGCGCCGCCGACCTCACGCTGGCGGGGATGACGGCGTCCATCCCGGCGGACCTCAATGCCCTCGACCTCACGGGCGACGGCTACGTGGACCTCGCCTACGTCGGCGACCTGCGCGGCCGCGTGTGGCGGATCGACTTCAGCCAGGCGGCGAAATCCGTGGCGGGGATGGCAACCGGCGGCGTGTTCGCCGACCTCGGCGGCGCCGGCGTGGCCGGAGCGCGCCGCTTCTTCGCCTCGCCCGACGTTTCCCTGGTCTCGCGCCAGGGCGCGAGCTGGCTCACCGTCGCGATCGGGTCGGGCCACCGCGAGCTGCCGCTGTCCGACGGCTGCACGCCGTTGAACATCGCACTGAAGTACGGCGGCGATGCCGATGCCTGCCTCGAGACCGACGACCGGTTCTATGCGCTGCGCGACCATGCCCCGCTGGCACCCAAGGACTGGTCGGCGCCGCAGGCCGGGCCGGTCACCGAGGCCGACCTCGTCGACGTGACGCCCGCGGTCGGCGCCGGCGGGGAGCAGGCGGCCGTGCCGGGCGGATCCGCCGGCTGGCTGCTGCGCCTCGACAGCGACCCCGGCGAGAAGGCGATTTCCCCGTCGCGGACCTTCGACCATACCGTGTTCATCCCGACGTTCGTGCCGCTCGAGCGCGAACCGGAGGGAGACGCCGCCGCATGCACCCAGGCGATCGGCTACAACAACCTGTACCAGGTGAGTGTGCTCGACGCGCGGCCGGGCCAGCACCTCGGACAGTCCGGGCACGAGGTGGTCGCCGGCGGGCTCGCGATCCGTCTCGGGCAGGCGGGCATCGCGCCGGAACCGGTGTTCCTGTTCCCCGCCACGCCGGCCGCACCCGCGGACGGTGGGCCCGCGGGGGATGCGGCGCCACCGGCTCCCGAGCGGCCCCCGCCGGTGTGTCTCGTCGGCGCCGAGAGCTGCGGCAGCCTCGCGGGTGTCGCGCCGCGTCGGACCTACTGGCGCAAGCAGGGGTCGGAGTGAGCGCGCTGCGCACCGGGCGCTCGCGGCACGCGCACCGGTCGCGCGACCCGCGGGGCGTCAGCCTGATCGAGCTGCTCGTGGTGCTGCTCGCGATCGGCATCCTCGCCGGCATCGCGGTCCCGTCGTACCGCGCGCAACTGCTGCGCACGAATCGCACCGAGGGCCGTGCCGCGCTGCTGGCGCTCGCCGTCGCGCAGGAGAAGTTCTACCTCGAGTGCCACCGCTACGCGATGGAACTCGACCCGGCGCAGGCGCCCGACTGCGAAACCCAGCGCCTGCGCTTCGCGCCCGCCAGCGAGCGCGGCCGCTACCAGCTCGAGGTCACCGCCGCCGATGCCCTCGGCTGGTCCGCCACCGCGACCCCCGACGGACCGCCGCAGGATGCCGACGCGCCCTGCCAGACGCTCGGGCTCGACAGCACTGGGCACCGGACCGCCAAGGACGTTGCGAATGCGGACAGCTCGCTCGGCTGCTGGAGCCGGTGACCCGGCGCGACCTTCAGGCGCCGGGCGACGCCCGCAGCTCGCGGGGCAGCGCGAACACCACGCTCTCTTCGCGACCGGAGACTTCCTCGGCACCCTGCCCGCCCCACTCGCGCAGCCGCGCGACGACGCGCTGCACCAGCAGCTCCGGCGCCGAGGCGCCCGCCGTCACGCCGACCGTCGCGATGCCGGCGAACCACTCGGCCCTGAGGTCCTCGGGACCGTCCACGAGGTAGCCCGGCTTGCCGGCCTTGTCCGCGATCTCGCGCAGGCGGTTGGAATTCGAACTGCTCCGCGAGCCCACCACGACCAGGACGTCGCAGGACTCGACCAGCGACTTCACGGCGTCCTGGCGATTCTGCGTCGCGTAGCAGATGTCCTCACGGCGCGGCGTCGCGAGCGTCGGGAAGCGCCGCTGCAGCGCCTCGAGCACCTCGGCGGTGTCGTCCACCGACAGCGTGGTCTGGGTCACCACGCCGACGCGCGAGGCGTCGCGCACCTCGAGCCGCCCGACGTCGCCGACGTCCTCGACCAGACGGATGCGGCCACCCTGCGACTCGTCGAACTGGCCCATCGTGCCCTCGACCTCGGGATGGCCCTGGTGGCCGATGAGGATCACGTCGCGACCCTCGCGGGCATAGCGCGCGACTTCCATGTGCACCTTGGTCACCAGCGGACAGGTGGCGTCGAACACGCGCAGGCCGCGGCGGCGCGCCTCGGCCTGCACCGCCTGCGAAACGCCGTGCGCGCTGAAGATCACCGTGGCATCGGCCGGCACCTCGTCGAGTTCCTCGACGAACACGGCGCCCATGCCGCGCAGCCGGTCCACGACGAAGCGGTTGTGAACCACCTCGTGGCGGACGTAAATCGGCACACCGAACAGACCGATGGCACGCTCGACGATGTCGATGGCGCGATCCACGCCGGCGCAGAAGCCGCGCGGGTTGGCGAGCAGGATCCTCACCGACGCTCTCGGAACGCGTCGAGGATCAGCAGACCCGCGCCGATCGTGATCGCGCTGTCGGCGATGTTGAAGGCCGGGAAATAGGAGGCGCCCCAGTGGACGTGGATGAAGTCCACGACGTAGCCGTGCCAGGCGCGATCCACGACGTTGCCGAGCGCACCGCCGAGGATCAGCGCGAGCGCCAGCGGCAGCAGCTTCTCGCCGCGCGGCGTGCGCCAGATCCACGCCAGCAGCACGGTGCTCACGACCGCGGCGAGGCCGATGAAGAACCAGCGCTGCCAGCCGCCCGCGCCGGCCAGAATGCTGAACGCCGCGCCGGTGTTGTGCAGCAGCGTGAAATCGAGCACCGGCAGCACCTCGACGCGCTCGTAGAGCTGGAGGAAGCGCGTCGCGAGGAACTTCGTGGCCTGGTCGAGGGCGATCACCGCCAGCGACAGCCACAGCCACGCCGCCGGATGCGTACGCTGCACGATCTGCGCCGCGGGGGACGTCGGCGGGAGGTGGGACTGCTCGGTGCTCATCTCAGGCAAATCGCCGGGTCTCGCCGGCGCCGTCCACATTGACCGCGCAGCGCGCGCAGAGTTCGGGATGGGACGGGTCGGACCCGACATCCTCCCGCCGGTGCCAGCAGCGTACGCACTTGGTCGCCGTCGTGGGTCTGGCGAGGATCCACAGCGAGGCCTCCAGCGGCGTCCCCGCTGCGACGGCATCGGCAGGCCGCTCCTCGGCCGGATGGACGCGCGCGGCAGACGTGATCAGCACGAAGCGCAGTTCCTCGCCGAGCGGCGCAAGCGCGGCGCGCACCGCGGGCGTCGCGTAGAGGTCCACCGTCGCGTCGAGCGGCGCACCGATCTCGCCGGCCACCCGCAGGCGCTCGAGCTCGGGCAGCACGGCGGCGCGGACCCCGAGCACCGCCGCCCAGTCGACAGACGAGGCCGCATGCTCCCCGGACGGCAGCGCCGCCCACGTCGAGTGGAACACCGACTCAGTCCGCGGGCCCTGCATGTGGCGCCAGATCTCCTCCGCGGTAAACGACAGGATCGGCGCGAGCCAGCGCACCATGGCCTCGAGAATGTGCTGCATGGCGGTCTGCGCGGAGCGCCGCGGCACGCCACCGGCCGGCGTGGTGTAGAGACGGTCCTTGATCACGTCGAGGTAGAAGCCGCCCAGGTCCACCACGCAGAAGTTGTGCACCTTCTGGTAGATCAGGTGGAAGTCGTAGTCGCGGTACGCGGCGACCAGCTCCGCCTGCAGTTCGGCCGTGCGGGCGATCGCCCAGCGGTCGAGTTCGAGGAGGTCCGCCGGCGGCAGGGAGTCGCGCGCGGGATCGAAGCCCGCGAGATTGCCGAGCAGGAAGCGCGCGGTGTTGCGGATGCGTCGATAGGAGTCGGACATCCGCTTCAGGATCTCGTCCGATACGGCGATCTCGTTCGCATAGTCGGTCGAGGCGACCCACAGCCGCAGCACGTCGGCGCCGAGCGTGCTCACCACCTTCTGCGGCGCGATGGTGTTGCCGAGCGACTTCGACATCTTGCGGCCCTTCTCGTCCACCGTGAAGCCGTGGGTGAGCACGGCCTTGTACGGCGCATGGCCCTTCTGGGCGACGGCGGTGAGCAGCGAGCTCTGGAACCACCCGCGGTGCTGGTCGGAACCCTCGAGGTAGAGGTCGGCGGGGTTCAGCACCTCCGGGCGCAGCGCCGTCACGCAGTGGTGCGAGACGCCGGAGTCCACCCACACGTCCATGATGTCGGGCACCTTCTCGTACTGCCCGGCCTCGTCGCCCAGCAGCTCGCGCGGATCGAGGTCGAACCACGCGTCGATGCCGCCGCGCTCGACGAGGTCCGCAACGCGCTCGACGAGCTCCGCCGTGCGCGGATGCGCCTCGCCAGTCTCGCGATGCGTGAACAGCGCCAGCGGCACGCCCCAGCGGCGCTGCCGCGAGATGCACCAGTCGGGGCGGCCCGCGATCATGCCGGTGATGCGGTGCTCGCCCCAGTCGGGCATCCAGTGCACCTTGCGGATCTCCGCGAGCGCCGCGGCGCGCAGGCCCGCCCGCTCCATGCCGATGAACCACTGCGGCGTGGCGCGGAAGATCACCGGCGACTTGTGGCGCCAGCAGTGCGGATAGCTGTGGCGGAAGGGCTCGTGGTGCAGCAGCGTGCCGCGCCCGGCCAGCACCTCGACCACGTGTGCGTTCGCGTCGAACACCTTCTCGCCGGCAAACAGCGGCGTGGATGGCAGGAAGCGGCCGTCGCCGCCGACCGGGTTGTCCACCGGCAGGCCATAGCGCTGGCCGACGACGAAGTCCTCCTGGCCGTGGCCGGGCGCCGTATGCACCGCGCCGGTGCCGCTGTCGAGCGTGACGTGCTCGCCGAGAATCACCGGCACCTCGCGCTCGTAGAACGGATGGCGCAGGCGCAGGCCCTCGAGCGCCGCACCTTTCGCGCGGGCAACCTCGCGCGAACCGGTGGCACCGGCGCGCTGGAGCACCGCGGTCGCGAGCTCGCTGGCGAGCAGCAGCAGCTCGCTGCCGGCGGCGGACTCGACGGCGAGCAGCGAGTAGTCGAACTCCGGGTGCAGCGCCACGGCCTGGTTCGCGGGCAGCGTCCACGGCGTGGTGGTCCAGATCGCGACGCTCGCGCGTCCGTCGGGCAGGGCCGCGACGCCCAGGCGCCGGGCGAGTTCGGCACGGTCCGCGACTTCGAAGCGTACGTCGATCGACGGCGAGGTGCGCTCCTCGTACTCGACCTCGGCCTCGGCCAGCGCCGAGCGGCAGTCGAGGCACCAGTGCACGGGCTTGTAGCCCTTGTAGAGGTGCCCGTTGCGGATGATCTGCGCGAAGGCGCGCAGCTGCTCGGCCTCGTAGCGCGGCGCGAGCGTGAGGTACGGGTCGTTCCAGTCGCCCATCACACCGAGGCGGATGAAGTCGCGGCGCTGCACCTCCACCTGCTCCAGCGCGAACTCGCGGCACTTCTGCCGGAACGCGCGCGCGTCGAGCAGCTTCGCTTCCTTGCCGCCGGATTTCTCGACCGCGTGCTCGATCGGCAGTCCGTGGCAGTCCCAGCCCGGAACGTAGGGCGCGTCGCAGCCGTCCAGCGTGCGCGCCTTGACGATGATGTCCTTCAGGACCTTGTTGACCGCGTGGCCGATGTGGATCGCGCCGTTGGCGTACGGCGGTCCGTCGTGCAGCACGAACGGGGGCCGGCCTCTGGCGAGCTCACGAAGCCTGCGGTAGGTGCCGCGCTCCTCCCACCACGCGAGCATCTCGGGCTCGCGGCGCGCGAGGTCCGCCTTCATGGGGAAGGCCGTCGCCGGCAGGTTGACGGTGTGCTTGTAGTCGGCCATGGGCGGGGTGAGCGACGCGGGGCTCACCAGTGTATCAAATGGGCTGACGTCGCTAGACGCCGAGGACCCTCCGCGCGGCCGCGGCATCGCGGTGCATCTGCGCCACGAGCGCGTCGAGGGACTCGAACTTCTGCTCGTCGCGCAGGCGCTCGATGAAGTCCACGTCGAGGTAGCGGCCGTAGAGGCTGCCATCCCAGTCGAACAGATGCACCTCGAGCAGCGGGTCGGTGCCGTTCACGGTGGGCCGCGTGCCGAGGCTCGCCACGGCAGGGTGGTCCACGAGGCCCGCACCACTTGCCCGCACCGCGAAGATCCCCCACAGCGGCACCACCTTCCGCTGCAGCGCGAGGTTGGCCGTCGGGAAGCCGAGCTGGCGGCCGAGCTTCCGGCCGAGGCGCACGCGGCCGGCCATGCGATAGGGCCGCCCGAGCAGCCGCGTGGCGCGCGCGAGGTCGCCGCGGTTCAGCGCCTCGCGCACCAGCGAGCTACTGACGCGCTCGCCCGCGACGAGGAACTGCCGAACCTCCTCGACCGTGAAGCCGTGCACCGCGCCCGCCGCGCGCAGCGTCGCAACCGTGCCCTCGCGGCGGCGCGCGAAGTGGAAGTCGTGCCCGACGACGAGGTGGCGCACGCCGAGGCCCTCGACGAGCAGGCGGTCCACGAATTCCGTGGCGCCCAGGCCGCGCATGCGCTCGTCGAAGCGCAGCACGACGACGCGCTCGACGCCGCAGGCCTCGAGCGCGGCGAGCTTCTCCCGCAGACGCGACAGCCGGGACGGCGCCGCCGCGCCCTCGAAGTGCTCGCGCGGCGTCGGCTCGAAGGTGACCACGACCGCAGGCACGCCGAGCGCCGTGGCCCGCTCCCGCAGCGTCGCAATCATGTGCCGGTGACCGAGATGGACGCCGTCGAAGTTGCCGATGGTCGCGGCGCAGCCGCGGTGCCGGGGCCGCAGATTGTGGATGCCGCGCACGAGTTCCATCGCCGTCACCGTCGTCCGCGGTCCGCGCCTAGTCGCCCGCGCGCGGCGGGCCGGCCGGCCGCACCCGCAGTTCGCTCAGGCGCAACCCGAGCACGTAGAGCGTGCCGAAGTAGAGCCCGGCGCCGCCGACCACGAGCAGGCTCATCCACTGCGCGCGCTGCCAGGCGCCCATCTCGATCCAGCGTTGCGTGTCGCCGGCGACCCACCACAGGAAGGCCACCATCACCACGTTGGCGGCGGCCACCTGCCAGAGCATGCGCCGCCAACCCGGGGCATGGTGCAGCACGCCCTGGCGGCGCAGGCCGCGGTAGAGCATGGTCGAGTTGTACCAGGCGCCGATGCCGGTATTGAGCGCGAGCAGCGCGTGCAGTCCGGGGCGCCCCGGGTACGCAATCGCCAGCGGCAGCACGACGAGCAGGTTGAGCCCCATGTTCACGCCCAGCGCCTGGATGCCGATGCGAACCGGGCGTGCGCGTGTCCTGCCGGGCGAAGTAGCCGGGCGCGAGCACCTTCACCATGCTGAACGCCAGCAGGCCCGACGCATAGGCCGTCAGCGCGAGCGTCGACATGCGCACGTCGTGCTCGTCGAACTTGCCGTAGTGGAACACCGTCACGGTGAGCGGGCCTGCCAGCACCACGAGTGCGACCGTCGCCGGCAGCACCACGACCACGACGAGCCGCAGCGCCCAGTCGAGCGTCGCAGTGAAGCGCTCCGGCGCCTGCGCGGAGTGGTGCGCGGCGAGGCCCGGCAGGATCACGGTGGCGAGCGCGATGCTGAACACGCCGAGCGGGAACTCCATCAGGCGGTCGGCGTAGTAGAGCCAGGCGATGCTGCCGGTGGCGAGGAACGACGCGATCAGCGTGTCGAGCAGCAGCGCGACCTGCGACACCGACGAGCCGAACACCGCCGGCAGCATCAGGCGCCCGATCTTGCGCACGCCCTGGTCGCCCCAGCGCCAGCGCGGGCGCCTGAGCAGCCCGAGCTTCACCATGAAGGGGATCTGGAAGGCGAGCTGCGACGACGCCCGAGACGAACACGCCGATCGCGAGCGCGATGCCGGGACGCTCGAACGAGGGCGCGACCCAGGCCGCGAAGACGATCATCACGAGATTCATCAGCGTCGAGGTGAGCGCCGGGACCGCGAAGCGGCCGTAGCTGTTGAGCACGCCCGCGGCCAGCGCCGCGAGCGAGATGAACAGCAGGTACGGGAAGGTCCAGCGCAGCATCTCGACGGTCAGGTCGAACTTTCCCGCGTCGGCGCGGAACCCGGGCGCAAAGAGCAGCACCAGCAGCGGCGCGGCCACCACGCCCACGATCGTGACCACGGTCAGGAACCACGCGAGCGTTCCCGCGGCGCCGTCGACCAGTTCCCGGACCTCGTCGTGCGGACGCTGCACCTTGTACTCGGAGACCACCGGCACGAAGGCCTGCGAGAAGGCGCCCTCGGCGAACAGCCGGCGCATGAAATTCGGGATCTTGAACGCCACGAGGAAGGCGTCCATGAGGACGCCGGCGCCGAACATCCGCGAATAGACCATGTCGCGCAGCAGCCCGGTCACCCGCGACAGCAGGGTGAAGGCGCCGACGATGCTGGTGCTGCGGAAGAAGCCGCCGCTCAAGCGGTTACCTCGGGGACGGTCACGGGGCGGCCGGCCGGGGGCAGCGGCGCCGGCGGCACTATAGCGAGGGTTGACCGGCCGTGCATCCTCAGAGAGAATGCGCGGCTCATTTCGGAGACCGATTCGTGGCGAACATAAAGTCCGCAGAAAAGCGTGCCAAGCAGGCCATCCGGCGCCGCTCGCACAACATGGCTGCCCGCTCGCGCCTGCGCACCTCCATCAAAAAGGTGCTCGCTGCCGTCGGCGCCGGCAACCGGGCCGAGGCCACAGAGGCGCTCAAGGCCGCCCAGCCGGTCATCGACACGATGGTCACCAAGGGCATCATCCACCGCAACAAGGCCGCGCGGCACAAGCGCGAGCTGAACGCGAAGATCAAGTCACTGCCGGCCGGCTGAGCGGCGTTCGCAGGCGAGTTCGAGAAAAAGCCGGCCCAGTGCCGGCTTTTTCGTTTCCGAGGGGCCGCCGCGTTGCAGGCCGGGCACGGACTCAGGGCGGCGCAGCGGGCGGCGCCTCGGCAGCGACCTCGTCAAGCCGCCGCATCACCGCCTGGCAAAGCTCTTTCGTCCCGGCGCGCGTGGCGCCCGAGATGCGGAACACGGGCCCCTTCCACCGCAGGCGGCGCACGATCTCCCGGCAACGCTGCTCGGCGGCCTCCGGCGTCATCAGGTCGAGCTTGTTGAGCACCAGCCAGCGCTCGCGCACGGCCAGTTCGGGGCTGAAGCGCTTTAGTTCCGCGACGATCACGCGGGCGTCCTTCACGGGATCGGCCGCGGGGTCCGGCGGCTCGATGTCCACGAGGTGCAGCAGCAGGCGAGTGCGCTGCAGGTGCTTCAGGAAGCGGATGCCGAGCCCCGCGCCTTCCGCGGCGCCCTCGATCACGCCCGGGATGTCGGCCATGACGAAGCTCTTGTGCTCGCCCACGTACACCACGCCGAGATTCGGGTGCAGCGTGGTGAACGGGTAGTCGGCGATGCGCGGGCGCGCGGCCGAGACGGCACTGATAAGCGTGGACTTCCCCGCGTTCGGCAGCCCGAGCAGGCCCACGTCCGCCAGCAGCTTGAGCTCGAGGCGCAATTCGCGCCGTTCGCCCGGGTAGCCGGGCGTCGCGCGGCGTGGCGCACGGTTGGTGCTGCTCTTGAAGTGCTGGTTGCCGAGCCCGCCCTTGCCGCCGCGCGCCACGAGCAAGCGCTGGCCGTCGTGGGTCAGGTCGCCGAGGGTCTCCTCGGTCTCGGTGTCGTAAATCACCGTACCCACCGGCACCACGACGTCGAGACCCTCGCCGCCGCGGCCGCTGCAGTCGGCACTGCCGCCGGGCTCGCCGTTGCCCGCCTTGAAACTGCGCTGGTAGCGGAAATCCGCGAGCGTGTTGAGTCCCTGCTTCGCGACCACGTGCACGCTGCCGCCGTCCCCGCCATCACCGCCGTTCGGGCCGCCGAAGGGAATGAACTTCTCGCGGCGGAAGCTGACCATGCCGCGCCCGCCGTTGCCGGCCTGCACCTTGATCGTGGCTTCGTCGACGAACTTCATGGCCGTTGGACGCTGCTGGCGGGTCGGCGCCTAGTGAAGGGCAGGACGGCCGGAAATGCAAAGGCCCCGGGGCTGCCGGGGCCTTTGCGTCGGACGGGTGCCGTGGTGGCTCAGTTCGCGGCCGGATCCACGAACACGTGCACGCGCTGCTCCGGGCCCTTGCGGCGGAACTGCACGGTGCCGTCGCTGAGCGCGAACAGCGTGTGGTCGGTGCCGATGCCCACGTTGTCGCCGGCGCGATACTGCGTGCCGCGCTGGCGGACGAGGATGTTGCCCGCGACCACGCGCTGGCCGCCGAACTTCTTCAGGCCCAGCCGCTTGCTCTCGGACTCGCGGCCGTTCTTGGTGCTGCCGCCTGCCTTTTTATGTGCCATGGCTCGTCTCCTTCGGGGCGCTCCGGGCTCAGCCCGAAATACCCGTGATCTTCACTTCGGTGTACTGCTGGCGGTGCGTGCCCTGCCGCAGGTAGTGCTTGCGACGGCGGAACTTGACGATCCGGACCTTGTCGCCCTTGCCGTGCGCCTGCACGGTGCCGGTGACCTTGCCGCCGGAGACGTAGGGCTTGCCGATCCTGATGTCCGAGCCCTTGCCCAGGACCAGCACCTTGTCGAACTCCACGTCGGCGCCCGGCTCGCCCGCGAGCTTCTCGAGACGCAACACGTCGCCCTCGGCGACGCGATACTGCTTGCCGCCCGTCGCAATGACCGCGTACATGTCCTTGATCACTCCAGAGGGGCCAGGGCGTTGCCCCGGCAGAAAAGACGCGGAAGTTTACGGGCCCGACCCGCCCGAATCAAGCGCTTAGGCGCAATCCGGCATTCCCAGCCGGCTTTGGCTCCGGGTACCATGCGGCGTCGCATCGGGGTGGCCGTGGCGGGAATGCAACTCGAGAACATCAGGGAGCCGGTGGCGGTGGAGCTGAGCCGCCTCGACCGGGTCATCGTCGAGCGGCTCGCCAGCGACGTCGCCCTGGTGAACCAGGTGTCCCAGTACATCGTGGGCGCCGGCGGCAAGCGCCTGCGGCCGCTGTCGGTTCTGCTCGCCGCGCGAGCCTGCGGTTACGCCGGCGAGCGGCACGTCGAGGCCGCGGCGATCATCGAGTTCATCCACACCGCCACGCTGCTGCACGACGACGTGGTGGACGGTTCGGGGCTGCGTCGCGGCCGCCACACGGCGAACCAGGTGTTCGGCAACCAGGCGAGCGTGCTGGTGGGCGACTACCTCTACTCGCGCGCCTTCCAGATGATGGTGGACCTCGGCGATCTGCGCATCCAGGGCGTGATGGCGGACGCCACGAACACCATCGCCATGGGCGAGGTGCTGCAGCTGATGAACGCCCGCGATCCCGACACTTCCGAGCAGCGCTACCTCGAGGTCATCTACCGCAAGACCGCCAGGCTGTTCGAGGCCGGCGCGCAGACGGCGGCCATCCTCGCGAAGGCGGACGCGACCACGGAACGCGCGATGGAGCGCTACGGGCGCCACCTCGGCACCGCCTTCCAGCTGGTCGACGACGCGCTCGACTACCGGGCCGACCGGGCGGAACTCGGCAAGAACCTGGGCGACGATCTCGCCGAGGGCAAGCCCACCCTGCCACTGATCCATGCCCTGTCGCGGGCCGCCCCTGAGGACGCCGCGCGGCTGCGTGCGGCCATCGAGCACGGCGGCCTCGACGATCTGGAGGCAATCACCCGCACGATTGAATCGTCGGGGGGCCTTGAGTACACTGCTCGGCTCGCGCAACGCGAGCGAGATCTCGCGGTCGAGGCCCTGGCCGATCTTCCCGATTCGGCACACAAGCAGGCACTTCGGGCGCTCGCGGACTTCGCGGTCAACCGCTCGCACTGAGCCGGGGACCGCCCGGTCGGCACATGGCGACGGGATGTAGCTCAGCCTGGTAGAGCACTACGTTCGGGACGTAGGAGTCGGAGGTTCAAATCCTCTCATCCCGACCACTTCCCCCGGTGACCAGCACCTTGTCCACCCGCCGGCCGTCCATGTCGACGACCTCGAACCTGAGGTCCTCCCACTCGAAGTGATCGGCTGCGCGCGGAATGCGTCCCAGCTGATGGAGCACGAAGCCCGCGACGGTCGTGTACTGATGCTCCTCCTGCCCCGGCAGCGGCCCCAGCTCGAGCGCGTCCTGCAGGTCCTCGATCGGCAGCGCGCCCTCGATCAGCCACGAGCCGTCCTCGCGCCGCTGGATGCCGGAGGTGCACCGGCGTCCCGGACGTGCCGATGTCGCCGACGATTGCGCCGAGGAAGTCGGAGTCAGTGACGAGTCCCTGCACCTCGCCATATTCGTCCGTCACCAGCGCGATCTGGCGGCCCGCGGCGCGGAAGGTCTCGATCAGCGACGTCGTGGTGGCCGTCTCGGGCACGCGCAGCGGATCGCGCACCCGGGCGGCCACGTCGAGCGGCAGGCCGGCGAGCATGTCGGCGAGCAGTTCGGCGACCTCGACGATGCCGAGCACGTTGTCGGGGCCGCCGCGGCACACGACGATGCGCGTATGCCGCGCGGCGCCGACCTGCGCGCGCACGGTCGCCGGATCGTCGTCGAGATCCACGGCGTGGAACTGCTGCCGCGGGGTCATGATGCTGGTCACGCGCCGCTCGTCGAGGCGCAGCACGTTCGAGACATATGCCTGCTCGCTCCGATGGAACACGCCGGCCGCGGCGCCCTGCTCCATCAGCACGGCGATCTCCTCGTCGCTGACCGGAGGCTCGTGTCCTTCGCGCCGTGGCACCAGCGCCAGTACCGCACCGCTCGACTTCGACAGCAGCCACACGACGGGCGCGGCGAGCCGGGCGAACACGCGCATCGGCGCTGCGACGAGCAGCGCCACCCGCTCTGGTGCCAGCAGCGCGAGGCGCTTCGGCACCAGTTCGCCGAGCACGACCGAGAGAAAGGTGATCAGGACGACCGTGACCGCGAAGGCGACACCCGCGGCATGCGGCGTGAGCGCCGGCCATTCCGCCAGCCGCGCAGCCAACGGCTCCGCGATCGCACGCTCGCCCAACGCGCCCGCCAGCACGCCCACGGCAGTGATGCCCACCTGGACAGTGGAGAGGAACCGCGCCGGGTCGCGGTGCAGCGCAGCCGCGGCGGCGGCCCCGGGGCGCCCGTCCTCCTCGAGGTGCTGCAGCCGTGCACTGCGGGAGGCCACCACGGCCATCTCCGACAGCGCGAAGACCGCATTGAGCGCGATGAGCAACAGGATCAGGGTGAGGTCCATCGTCCGTCCCGGTAGCCGCAAGCGCGGGCGCACATGATATTCGCCCCGCTGCCCGGCCGGGCCGGCCCGCGCGGGCGCGGGGTTCTCGCGTCGCCGGCAGCCTGCTACGGTGGGCTCCGGGCACCTGAGGAGCCGCAAATGACGCAGACCTGCCAGCGCATCGTCCTCGCCAGCCGCCCGCAGGGACGGGTGACGCCGGAGAACTTCCGCCTGGAGCGCGTGCCGCTGCCCGAGCCCGGTGCCGGCCAGCTGCGCATGCGCGTCCACTATCTGTCGCTGGACCCCTACATGCGCGGGCGCATGGAGGAGACGAAGTCCTACGCCGAGTCGCAGCGGCTCGGCGAGACCATGATCGGCGGCACGGTGGGCGTGGTCGACGCATCGAATCACCCCGATTACGCCGTCGGCGACACGGTCGTCGGGTTGGCCGGCTGGCAGGAGTTCGGGCTCTCCGACGGCTCGATGCTCATGAAGGTGGACCCGCGCGTCGTGCCGATGTCGGCCTACCTCGGACCAGTCGGCATGCCGGGCGTCACGGCCTGGTACGGGCTGAACCGCATCTGCGAACCCAGGCCGGGCCAGACCGTGCTGGTCTCGGCGGCGAGCGGCGCCGTGGGCAGCGTGGTCGGTCAGCTCGCCAGGCAGGCGGGCTGCCGCGCGGTCGGCATCGCCGGCGGTCCCGAGAAGTGCGCGTACGTCGTCTCCGAGCTCGGCTTCGATGCCTGCATCGACCACCGCGCGCACGGCGACGTGGGTTCGCTGGTGCGGGCGCTGCGCGAGGCGGCACCCGCCGGCGTGGATGCACTGTTCGAGAACGTGGGCGGCGCCTGCCTCGACGCGGCGCTCGCCTGCATGAATCCCTTCGGCCGCATCGCGCTGTGCGGGCTGATCGCGGGCTACAACGGCGAGGACATCGCGCTGCGGAACGTGCGCGCTCTGCTCGTCTCGCGGCTCAAAGTGCAGGGTTTCATCGTCAGCGACCACATGGACGTCTGGCCCGCAGCACTTGCCGAGCTCGGCCGCGGCGTCGCGACCGGGAAGATCCGCTACCGCGAGACCGTGGCGCAGGGCCTCGCGGCGGCGCCCGAGGCCTTCATCGGCCTGCTCGCGGGTCGCAACTTCGGCAAGCAGCTCGTGAAGCTCACCTGATGCACGACGCGGCGACCGTGCTCCTGCTGCGTGAGGCCGCGGGCGAACTCGAGGTGCTGATGATGCGCCGCGGTGCGGGGCTGTCGTTCATGGCGGGCATGTGGGTCTTTCCAGGCGGGCGGGTGGACCCTGCGGACGCCGCGCCGGCCCTGCGCTCGCGCGTGCTGCCGGCGACGGCCGATCGCGGCCACGAGGAGCTGCGCACCCTGGACGGCCGGGCGCTGGAACCCGGCGCGGCGCTTGCGCTGCAGGTTGCCGCATGCCGCGAGACTTTCGAGGAAGCGGGCGTGCTGCTGGCCCGGGACACCGACGGGCAACCGTGCGCCCCCGCGCGCGTCGCGGCCCTGCAGTCGCGCCGGGCGGAGGTCGCCGGCGACGCAGCCGCGTTCGTCGCCCTGCTCGAGGCGGAAGATCTCTATCTCGACGTCGGGCCGCTGGTGTACTGGTCGCACTGGATCACGCCGTCGGTGGAGCCCAAGCGCTTCGACACCCGATTCTTTGCCGTGCCGGTACCCGAGGACCAGGGCGCGAGCGCGGACCTCGGCGAACTCACGCATCACGACTGGGTGCGGCCGGCGGGCGTGCAGGAAGCGATCGCGACCGGCCGCATCCGCGTCGTGCCGCCGACCCTGCTCACGCTCGAGGACCTCGCCGAGAGTCACGCGCGTCATGGCGGCCTCGAGGCGATGCTGGCTGCCGAGCGCGGCCGCCCGGCGCCGCCCATCATGCCGCGCATCGAGGCTGCCGCCGGCGAGATACGCGTGATCATGCCGTGGGACCCGGGCTACGCCGCGACCCCCGGCGAGGGCTGCGAGGCCGGCGAGTATCCGGGGCACCTGCGGCGGCGGCGCTCCCGCATCGTGGTCTCGCGCGCCCGCGAGGCCCGGTGAGCGACACGCCGAACGCCTGAAAAGCAAGGGCCCCGGGGCATCGCGCGCCGGGGCCCTGCCGGTGCCGCCCGGAAGGGCGGTCCGTCCGCGGGCGGTCTACTTCGAGTCGCCCGGGATGACGCTGTCGACCGCCGACTCGACCGCATCGCTCGCCTTCTGGAACAGGTCCTTGGCCTGGTCGATCAGGCTGGTGGCCGTCTTCTCGGCCGAGTCCTGGGCCTTGGACACCGCGGCCTCGGCCTGCTTGGCGGTCGCGGTCGCCTTCCTCTTCATCGTGCGGACCGTCTTGGCGACCTGCTTCTCGGCAGTGGCGACCGCCTTTTCGGCGGAGGCGACGGCCTGCTGAGCGGGCACCGGCATCTTCTTCACCGCGCGCCGCACCGCCGCACGGGCCTGGGCGGGCGCCTTCTTGACCGCGGCGCGCATGACTCTGACCTGCTTCTTGGCGCGGGCCTTCGCGGTGGCCGGGGCCTTGCGCACCTCGCGGCGGATCCTCGTGGCGGTCTTCTGCAGTTTCACCAGCTCGGACTTGCTCTGGCGCGCTCCAGCCTTTGCCTTGACCTTCATCCGGGTCTTGGCCTTGGTCGCGACCTTCGCCTTGGTCTTCACCTTCGCCTTGGCCTTGGCCTTGGTCGCGGTCTTTCTGGAGCGAGCCGCCTTTGCGGCTGCCTTCGAGCGCGCGACCGACTGGATGTCCTTGATGCGTCCCTTGGAATCGCGGACGACGTAGATCTTCTTGCCCGTGCTGGTGCGGGCGACCGTGCGACGTGACTTCTTCTTCGCAGCTGCCATGGGAACTCCCTCGGTTGTGCGGGACGCGGCGATGGCCGCGGGTGAATCGGGTCGTTCTGGACGCTAGTGCAGCGTCCACGTGGAGTCAACAAGGGAAACGTGCAGTCAGCCCGAGCGCTGCAGGCCCTGCGCAATGCCGTTGACCGATGCGACCAGCGCATCGAACAGCTCGCGATCCTGCCGCCCGCTCTCCCGCCAGCGGTGGAGCAGGTCCACCTGCATGAGGTGGATCGGGTCCACGTACGGGTTGCGCAGCCGGATCGAGCGCTGCAGCGTGGGCTCGGAGTCGAGCAGCCGGGCGCAACCCTTCACCGGCAGCAGGTGCTCGCAGGCGAGTTCGAACTCGCGCTGGATGGCCGCGGCATAGCGCTCGTGTTCGGGCCGTACGAGCTGACCGTAGATGGTGGCGATTCCCATGTCCGCCTTGGCCATCACGACCTCGATGTCGTCGAGCAGCGCCGAGAGGAACGGCCAGTGGGCGTACATCTCGCCGAGCAGCTCCGGCCCGAAGCGCTCGAGCACGGCGCCGAGCCCGCTGCCGGCACCGTACCAGCCGGGCAGCATGTGCCTGCTCTGCGACCACGCGAACATCCACGGAATGGCCCGCAGCGCCTCCACGCCGCCCGCGGCGGCGCGCGTCACCGGACGCGAGCCGATCTGCATGCGCTCGATGACGTCCACCGGCGTCACGCTGTGGAAGAACTCGAGGAACGCCGGCTGCTCGTGCACCAGACTCCGGTAGGTCCGGCGGCTCACGTCGGCGAACACCCCCATGGCCTCGTGCCAGCGCGGGTCGACCGGCGCCGCGCCGGGCTGGCCGGCCGTGGCGAGCGCCACCGCGTTGAGGCTCTGCTCGAAGCTGCGCAGCGCGATCGGCCTCAGGCCGTAGCGCTCGTTGATGCTCTCGCCCTGCTCCGTCACTCGCAGCTGGCCGGAGATCGCACCCGGCGGCGCGCTGCGCACCAGCGTCTCGGTGCGGCCACCGCCTACGCTGATCGAGCCGCCCCGCCCGTGGAACACCAGCAGTTCGACACCCGCCGCAGCGCAGGCCTCGACCATCGCCGCCTGTGCCTGGTGCAGCAGCCAGCGCGAGGCGACGATGCCCACCGACTTGTTGCTGTCGGAGTAGCCGATCATGACCACCTGCCGGTTGCCGCGCGCGGCGAGGTGGGCGCGATAGACCGGGTCGACGAGCAACCGCGAGACGATCGCGCCCGCGTCTTCGAGCGAGGCGACCGACTCGAACAGCGGCGCGACGTCGAGCGGCAGCACCCGTTCCGGGCCGTCGGCGAGGCCGGCCCACTGCGCGAGCAGCAGCACCGACAGCACGTCGTCCACGTCGCTGGCCATGCTGACCACGTAGGATCCGACCGCGTCCCGGCCGTAGCGATGGCCGCAGAACTCCATGGCTTCGAACACCCAGAGCGCGCGCTTCGCGGCGGCGTCGAGATCGCCCGCCGGAGACTCGTCGCGCTCGATCGCGCCGCCCAGGCGCAGCCGACGCTCTTCCGGCGTGCGCTCCGCCCAGCCCTCCTCCGCCAACGCCCGCCCCACAATCCCGCGGTGCTCCTGCGCGTTCTGCCGCACGTCGAGCGTCGCGAGGTGGAAACCGAACGTGCGCACGCGGCGCAGCATGCGGCGCACGTGGAACAGGCCCGCGTTCCCGCCGCGGTGCGATTCGAGGCTGGCGGCGATCAGCTCGAGGTCCCCGATGAGCTGCCCGACGCGCTCGTAATGCCCGGAGCGGTGATCGTAGGTGGCGCGCAGCCGCTCGGCCATCTGCCCGAGGAACACCCGGTAGGGCATCCGGTCGTGGCTCGCCGGGGTGGCGGTGCGCGCGCTCGGCGCAAGGCTCCGGTACTGCTCGATCCTGACGAGGATTTCCGGCGACACCTCGACACGGCTGCTGCTCTGGCTCAGGCGCTCCGCGAGCGTCTGCGTCTCGAGGAAGTAGCGGTTCACGATCAGCTGGTGGTGGCGCAGGCAGCTCTCGCGGATGGTCTTGGCATGCACGTCGGGATGGCCGTCCATGTCGCCGCCGACCCACGAGCCGAAGTGCAGCATCTCCGGCACGTGGATGCCCTCGGCGGCCTTCCCGTAGGCGCCGCACAGCGCCGCCTCGACTTCCTCGTAGAACCCGGGGACGACCTCGTAGATCACCTCGACGAGGAAGAACAGCACGTGCTCGCGCTCGTCGGCGACCGTGAGTCGCTCGCGGGAATTGCCGGCGGTCTGCCAGCCGGTCGTGAGCTCGGTGCGTACGCGCTCGATGATCGAGCGGCGCTCGCCGGGCGTGAGACTCGGATCGAGGCGCTCGATGAGGAGCCGCGCGATCCGCTGGCGCTGGCGCAGCAGCGTGCGGCGGGTGGATTCGGTGGGGTGGGCGGTGAACACCGGCTCGATGCGCAACCGCCCGAGCAGTTCGACGACCTGCTCGAGCGTCAGGCCGCGCGCCTTGAGCCGGGCGAAGCACTCCTCCAGCCCGCCGGGCTGGGGCGTGCTGCTGTCGTTCATGTACTGCCGCCGCCGGCGCACCCGGTGCACCTTCTCGGCGAGGTTCACGACGTGGAACCAGGTGGAGAACGCGTGGACGAGGTCGAGCGCTTCCTGCGGACTGCGGCCCTGGGTGCGCACCACGAGTTCCACCGCCTGGTCCGGGTCGCCCTGGCGGCGGCCGATCGCCGCGAGGCGGTCGCCCTCGACAGTCTCGAACAGCGCGGGCCCGCACTGGTCCTTGAGAACCTCGCCCACCAGGGCGCCGAGCACGTGCACGTCGTCGCGCAGTGCCGCGTCCTTGAGCGGGAAGAAAATGCCTTTGCGGGCCATGGCCGCGGGTCGCGGTGGAGGGGAATCCTGGCTGCGGGTCGTCCGCGGGGTGCGGCTGAATCAGGTTGGACTAAGGGTCCGAATGATAGCGGACGGTCCGTCCGCCCAGTGTTGCGATATCGCAACGGTGATGGTCGGGCGACCGGACGGTCCGGGTCGAGGCAGCAGGCGCAGGTCCAGAGCTGCGTTTGTGGCCACTCCCGGCGGGTGGTAGTTTTGCAACGCGCCGCCGGATCGGACCGGACGACGCGCTCACACCAAGTCAGGGGGAATCCGGATGCATACCAAGTCGTCTCGGCTGTTTGCACTCGCGGCGACGCACGCCGCCTCGCTGCTCGCGGTTCCCGCGGTGCTGCAGGCCGCGCCCGCCGCCACGGGCCAGATCGAGGAAATCGTCGTCACCGCCCGCCAGCGCGAGGAGCGGATCGAGGACGTGCCTGTCACGATCACCGCCTTCACGGCCGCCGACATCCGCAGCGCGGGCATCAGCCGGCCGCAGGATTTCATCGCGCTCACCCCGGGCGTCGCGCAGGTGCAGACCGCCGAGGTCGGCGACATGCAGGTCGTGATCCGCGGCATCAACACGGGCCGCGACGCCGAGACCAACTTCGCGCTCGTCATCGACGGGGTGCTGCAGACCAACCCCAACGCGCTCAACCAGGAACTGGCCAACGTCACCCAGATCGAGATCCTCAAGGGCCCGCAGGGCGCGGTGTACGGCCGCAACGCGCTCGCCGGTGCGCTGATCATGTCCACGCGCAAGCCCGGTGACGACTGGCAGACCGACGTCGACGCCGGGTGGGGCAGCGCCGGCAGCTACAACGGGGGCCTCTGGACCGGCGGACCGCTCGGCGACACCGTGCGCGGCGCGCTCTCCGTGTACACGCGCAACGTGGACGGCCTCTGGAACAACCTGAAGCTCAGCTGCGGCAACTGCGTGGACTTCCTCGACGAGACGGGCATCAACGGCAGGCTGCTGTTCGATCTCGCCGGCGGTGAGATGGACTTCAAGGCGAAGTACTCGCAGGTCAGCTCCGGCGCGATCAATTTCAACGCCTCGATCGCGCTCGCGGACGTCGCGCCCTTCGTCGGGCCGGCGTTCTACGAGGACCCGAACAAGCACAACTTCCGTTACATCAACAACGTGCGGCCGGAGAACGAGCAGGACAACCTCAACCTCTCGATCAAGGGCGACTGGGACCTCGAGTTCGCCACCCTGACGAGCTACGTGGCCTACAACGACCAGACCAACTACTTCCTCACCGACGGCACCAGCGACGCGTTCCTTCTCTACATGGCGAACCTGCCGCCGCCGAATTCATCGTCCGCGGTGACGACCTGCGCGCAGACCAACGACTCGAACCTCAGCGACCCGGGCTACGAGGCGCCGTTCTTCGGCATCCCCTCGAGCATCTGGTTCACGCCGGCCGGCAACAACGGCGCGGGCTTCCTGCCGCCCTACGGGCCCTCCACCTGCGGCGGCTACCAGTATCAGCAGCGCGACCAGCAGGACCTCAGTTTCGAAATGCGGCTCACCTCGCCGGGCGACCAGCGCCTGCGCTGGCTCGGCGGTGTCTACCTCGCCGACATCGAGCGCGACGTGGTGGTCTCGCAGGGCTCGGACCTCGGCGACGGGTTCCAGTCCAAGGCGTTCGTGCCCACCTCGGGACGCAACCCGACCGACCTGCTCTACGACGACACGTTCACGAGCTTCGTCTACGCCGCCTTCGGCCAGCTCGCCTACGACGTGCTCGACAACCTCGAGCTGGCGCTTGCGCTGCGCTACGACTCAGAGGACCGCGAGGTGTCGAACAACGTTCCGACCTGCAGCGCGTCGGATCCCTCGAAGTGCCGCGCGCAGACGCCGCTGTTCGGCCTGGTGTGGCGCACCGACCCGGCGGTGCCCGCCTACATCAACCCGGCCTACACGGCCAACCCGTCCTACGCGACCTCCGGCATCCCCGACCGCAGCAAGACCTACGACCAGCTGCAGCCGAAGATCTCGGCGACCTGGAAGGTGACCGACGACTTCTCGGCCTTCGCGTCCTATGGCTATGGCTTCCGCAGCGGCGGCTTCAACTCCTCGGGCAGCGCCGCCACGATCGCGCAGTACTACCAGGGCCAGAACGGCGGCACGACGCCGCTGTGCCTCGGCGACTCCTTCGCGCCGCCGGTGTGCGGCCCCGGCTCCGTCTACAACATCACCGACGTGCGTGACGACTTCGACAAGGAGGTCTCGAAGGCGGCGGAGCTCGGCTTCAAGTCGTTCCTGCTCGAGCGCACGCTGAGTGTCAACGGCGCCATCTTCTACACCGACCTCGAGGACATGCAGTTCTTCAACTTCTTCGCCGGCCCCTTCGGCCTGCTGCGCGCGGTGACAAACATCGACTCGGTCACGTTGCAGGGCGCGGAGATCGACTTCCGCTGGCGGGCGAACGACATGATCTCGGTGTTCGGCGGCTACGCCTACCTCGACAGCGAGATCGACCAGTACAAGGGCCGGCCGTACACCGAGGGTGGCAACGTCCCCTACGCGCCGGAGTACAACGCCGCGCTCGGCGCCGAGCTCACGGTGCCGCTCGGCACCAGCCTGCAGTGGGTCACGCGACTCGACGCGAACTTCATGGGCGAGACCTGGTTCCACCCGGTGCAGGAGCAGCGGCTGCCGAACCTGTTCACCTACTTCGGGTTCGGCCAGGGCGAGTTCTCGAAGATGAAGCGCGACGCCTACAGCGTGCTCAACCTGCGCATGTCGCTGCAGACCGACCGGTGGGCCGTGACGGGGTGGAGCCGGAATCTGCTCGACGAGGAGTACCTCGCCGAGATCATCCCGGCGCCGGAGTTCGGCGGCTCGTTCGTGCACAACGCACCCGGCCGCACCTACGGGCTCGAGTTGAGCTACAGCTTCTGATCCCGACGGTCGGCTGACGGAGAAGGGCCCGGGACACGTGAGTTGCCCGGGCCCTTTTCATTGCGACCGTTGCCGTCACCGGGCCGACGGCGGCATGCCCGACTCTCAGTCTTCGAGTCCGAACACCCGCAGCGCGTTGTCGCGCAGCAGCAGCCGGCGCACCTCGGGCTTGAAGCCGAGGGAGGCGATCTCCTCCACGGTGCGCCCGAAGTCCAGCACCGGGAAATCGGTGCCGAACAGCACCTTCGTGCGCCCGTAGCTCCCCAGGTACTTTACGAAGCTGTCGGGCCAGTACTTCGGGCTGTGCGCGTCGGCGACGATGAACACGTTCTCGTGCTTCCATGCCATCGCGATCATCTCGTCGTGCCAGGGAATGCCGACGTGGATGCCGAGCAGCTTCAGCTCGGGGAAATCGCAGGCCACTGCGTCGAGCGTGATCGGCCGTCCGACGCTCCTGAGGCGCTGCTCGGGCGAGTAGATCAGCGACTGGCCCACCTGCGTCATGAACGGCACGCCGAGCTCGCAGCACTTGGCGTAGTACGGATACCAGCGCGCGTGATCGGGCGGCGTCTCGAACCAGTGCGGGTAGGCGTGCGCGCCGATGAATCCCATGCCGCGCACCGCGTCCTCGAAGGCGCGCAGGCCGTCCATGCCCTGCGTGGGATCGACGCCCGCGAGCCCATAGAAGCGGCCCGGGAACCTCTCGCAGGCGCGCGCCACGACCTCGTAGGGCATGTGGTAGGAGCCGGGCAGCCCGAGGCGCCCCGTGCGCGCGGCCACGAGGAAGCCGCGCTCGATGCCCGCCTCGGCCATGCGATCGAGCATCTCCTCGAGGCCGAGCGCAGACATCGGGCTCCGCGCCTTCACCTTGCCGGCGAAGAAACCGTCCTTCCAGTCCGGCCGGTGCGACAGCGCCTCCGGGGTCCAGATGTTGACCACGGCGTCGATCGCCTTCACGTCCGTTTCAGCGAGTCCCATGTGCGTGCCCCCGGAGGTCAGTCGCCGGCCGCGCGCGCGGCGCCCGAGGCCAGCAGCGATTCGATTCGATCGTCGGTGTAGCCGAGTTCAACGAGCACCTCGCGCGTGTGCTCGCCCAGGCGCGGCGCGTGGCGGCGCGTCACGTCGGCCGGCGTGTCGGAGAAATTCACCGGGAAGGCCGTGGTGCGCAGTTGGCCCTCGGTCGGGTGCTCGACGGTCTTCCAGAAGCCCGTCGCGACCAGGTGCGGGTCGTCGGCGAGGTCGGCGAGCGTGTTGACGCGGTTCACCGGCACGCTGGTCGGCGCGAAGAGATCGAGCCACTCCTGGGTGCTGCGGGTGGCCACGATGCGCGCGGTCTCGGCGTAGGTGTCGTCGATGTTGCGCGTGCGGTCGCCCATGGTGCGGAAACGCGGGTCGTTGCGGAGTTCGGGGTGCCCGCTCACCTCGCAGAACGTGTCCCAGTGGGCGTTCATGTACGGCAGGATCGCCAGGTAGCCGTCCTTCGTGCGGTACGGCCGGCGGTGGACGCTCATCAGGCGCACGTAGCCCGGCGGACCGAGCGGCGGCTCGAAGGCCATGCCCCAGAGATGCTCGGCCATCACGAACGAGACCATCGTCTCGAACATCGGCACCTCGAGTTCCTGGCCGTGGCCGGTACGCTCGCGGTTGAACAGCGCCGCGAGCACGCCGTAGACCACCGTGATCGCGGTGGTCTTGTCCGCCACGACCGTCGGCAGATAGCGCGGCTCGCCGAGCACGGGCTCGTTGAGCATCGCGATGCCCGCCGCCGACTGGATCGAGTCGTCGAGCGCGCCCTTGGCGCCGTACGGTCCGCGGCGCGCGTAGCCGTAGGACCCGCAGTAGATCAGCATCGGATTCACGGCTTGCAGCGCGGCGTAGTCGAGCCCGAGCTTCGTCATCACCTGCGGACGGTTGTTGTGCACGAACACGTCCGCCGTGCGCACGAGGTCGAGTACGGCCTCGCGCGCACCGGGCTGCTTCACGTCGAGCACGACGCTGCGCTTGTTGCGATTGCAGGTGAGGTAGAGCGCCGCCATGCCGGGATGGCGGGCGGCGCCGAGCTGGCGGTTGCTGTCGCCTGCCGGCGGCTCGACCTTGATCACGTCGGCGCCCATGTCGGCGAGGATCTGGCAGGCCCACGGTCCAAGCACCACGCTCGTGAGCTCCACCACGCGCACGCCCTGCAGCGGTCCCGGCATCGAACACACCTCCGTCTGTCGCGATTGTACGGCCGCGGGGCCGGTGCTATACAGGCGCCCGTCCCGGCCGCACCGTCGCGAAGACCGACCGCACCTGAGTCACACTGATCACGATGAACACGCACCCGCTGTGAGCCCCGCCCTGCCGCTCGCGGGCGTCCGCGTACTCACCTTCGAGAATTTCGGCGCAGGGCCGTTCGGCTCGATGTACCTCGCCGACCTCGGCGCCGAGGTCGTGAAGATCGAGAGCCGCGCGCAGGGCGGCGACGCCACGCGCAGCATGGGGCCGTATTTCCTGGGCCCCCACGACAGCCACTTCTTCCAGACCTTCAACCTCAACAAGAAGAGCGTGGTGCTCGACCTCAAGCACCCCGACGGCCGCGAGGCTTTCCGCCGGCTCGCGCGCAGTGCCGACGTGGTGATGAACAACCTGCGCGGCGACCAGCCCGGGAAGCTCGGCCTCGACTATCCGACGCTCGGTGCGGTGAACCCGCGCATCCTGTGCGCCCACCTCTCGGCCTACGGCCGCGACAACGAGCGCAGGGGCTGGCCGGGCTACGACTACCTGATGCAGGCCGAGGCGGGCTACCTGCACCTCACCGGCGAGCCCGGCACGCCTCCGGCACGCATGGGCCTGTCGATCGTCGACTACATGACCGGCCTCACGACGGCGGTGGCCGTGCTCGCCGCACTGGTGGGCGTGATGAAGACCGGCCTCGGCCGCGACATCGACGTGTCGCTGTTCGACGTCGCGTTGCACCAGCTCACCTACCCGGGCAGCTGGTACCTCAATGAGGGCCACCGCACCGAGCGCCTGCCGCGCAGCTCGCATCCCTCGGCAGTGCCCGTGCAGCTCTACCAGACCCGCGACGGCTGGATCTTCATCATGTGCATGACCGAGAAGTTCTGGCAGGCGCTGCTGGGCGTGCTCGGCCGCGAGGATCTCGCCGCGGATCCCCGCTACGCCGATGCGAATGCCCGCCGTACGAACCGCGATACGCTCACGACCGTGCTCGATGCGCAACTGCGACGCGAGACTACCGCGCACTGGCTCGCGCGCCTGCAGGGCCTGCTGCCGGTGGCGCCCGTCCACGACCTGCCGCAGGCGCTCGACAACCCGTTCGCAGCGGCGGTCGGCATGGTGCGCGCCCTGCCCCAGCCCGCGCGGCCAGACTTCCGCGTACTCGCCAATCCGATCAAGCTCGACGGCGAGCGCCTGCCCTCGCGGCCCGCGCCGGCCCTCGGTGCGCACACCGACGAGCTGCTGCGCGAGGCGGGCCTCGGCGACGCCGAGATCGCGGCCCTCAGGGCGAGCGGAGCGGCCGGATGAACGGGCCGGCCGCCGTGCGCGGCCGGGGCCCGGCCGTCGTCTGCTACCATGCAGCCCCCCATCTGCCGCCAGAACACCACTCAATGCCGAGAATCCTCGTCCTGCTCCTGACCACCCTCGCCCTCTCGTGCGGCAGCCTTGCGGCCCGTGCCGACGGCAAGACCGAACTGCGCCTCGACGACTCGCGCCGCGTTTTCGAGTCGTTCTCGAACATGAGCGAGCAGGCGATCCCTGTCTGGCTGCTCGAGCGCGCCTACGGCGTGGTCGTGATCCCGGACGTGATCCGCGGGGCGCTCATCATCGGCGGCCGCGGCGGCAAGGGCGTGATGTCCGTGCGCAACCCGGACGGCTCGTGGAGCAACCCGTCGTTCGTGCGGCTGGCCGGTGCCAATATCGGCTTCCAGTGGGGCGTGCAGTCCACCGACCTCGTGCTGGTGCTGATGTCGCGCAAGAGCGTCGAGGGCATCGCCGGCGGCAAGGTCACGCTCGGCGCGGATGCGAGCATCGCGGCCGGTCCGATCGGCCGCTCGGCAGCCGCGGCCACCGATGCCACGTTCAAGGCGCAGGTGCTCGCCTACGCGCGCAACGAGGGCCTGTTCGCGGGGGTCGCGCTCGACGGCAGCGTGATCTCGATCGACGACGCCGCGAATGCGTCCTCCTACGCCACGCCCGACATCCTCGCCTCGCAGATCCTCGAGGGCACGGCGGGCACGCCGAGTCCGGCGGCCGTCGCCTTCCGGGAGACGCTGACCAAGGCCACCAGCGGCGCCTCGGCAGTGCCCGGGGCGCCCGCGGCACCCGCCCCAACGGCGGCACCCGCCGCCCCGGCCCCGCGGCCAGCGGCACCACCGGCTGACGGCGCACAGACCTTCCCGCTCGAGGACCCGGCCCCGGGCGCACCGCCGCCGCAGTAAGCGCGATCCGCAGCGCGTCCGCCACGGATTCGGCGGGCATCGCGCGCCTCGAGGTGCTCGCGGAAGCCGAGCCGTCAGTCGGCGCGCTGGCGCACGGCCTCGGCGAGGCCGCTCCAGATGGTCGGATCCGCGACGATCACCATCAGCCCGTTGATGATGAACTGCACGCCGATGCAGATCATCAGGAACCCCATCAGCCGGGTGAGCGCCACCATGCCCGTGGCGCCGAGCACCCGGTGGAATCGCTCGGCGCCGCGCAGCACGAACCACGAGACGAGTGCCACGATGAAGATGCCGCTCGCGACGCCGAGGAAGTCCGCGACGCTGTCCCAGCCTGCCTTGGCACTCGCCTGCGAGGAGAGGCTCATCACCACGGCGAACGTGCCCGGCCCGCTCAGTCCCGGCATCGCGAGCGGCGTGAAGGCGATGTCGTACTTGATCTCGCCGCGCTGCGCGGCCTTCGCCGCCTCGGTCTGCGCGCTCGGGAACAGCATGCCGAAGCCGAGGAAGGCGACGATCATGCCGCCGGCGATGCGCATACCCGGCATCGAGATGCCGAAAAAACTCATGATCAGGCTGCCGGCGACCAGGAACGCGGTCATGAGCACGAAGGTGTAGATGCAGGCGCGGCGGACCTGGCGCTGGCGCTCGGCCTCGGGCAGGTGCGAGGCCACCGACATCACCAGTGGCACTGCACCCAGCGGGTTCACGATCGGCAGGATCGCGAGCACGGTTCCCGCGGTATAGCCGAGATAGGTGAGCAGCCAGTCCATGTGCGCACTCTAACCGGCGGCTAGAATCGGCGCATGTCCGCCTCGCGCAGCACGCCCCGATTGCGCGCCACCGTCGCACTGTTGCTCGGCGTGCTGGCGCTCGTGGCGGTCTCGGAGCGGCCGCTCGCCCGCGGCCTCGCCGGCGAGGCACTCGCGCTGGCGGGCCTCGCCTGCATCGCCTGTGCCGCGCTCGGGCGCATCTGGACCTCGCTGTTCATCGCAGGCCACAAGGACGCGCGCCTCGTTCGCCAAGGCCCCTACGCCGCACTGCGCCATCCGCTCTACGCGCTGTCGATGCTCGCCATGCTGGGCGCGGGCCTCGCCTCGGGCAGCGTCGCGATCGCGGCTCGCGCTGCTCGCGGCCTGCGGCGTGCTCTTCTTCCTCGCCGCCCGCGGCGAGGACGCGTGGCTCGAGCGCAACCACGGCACGGAGTTCGCGCGCTACCGCCGCGAAGTGCGCGCCTTCGTGCCGCACTGGTCGGCGCTCGCGGCGCCCGAGACGCTGACGATCCGCCCGCGCGTGCTCTGGAAGGCGTTCCTCGACGCGGGCTCGCTGCTGGGCTTCTACGGTCTGCTGCGCGTGGCCGACGCGCTGCAGTCGGGCGGCGTGACGCCCACGTGGCTCACCCTGCCGTGACCGAGCCACAGGCCGCGACACCACTCAAGCGCGACCTGTTCGGCGCGGTGTGGCGCCGCCCGGCGAGTGAGCACGAATCCGAATGCGTGGAGCGCGACACCACCGCCGCGGCGTCGGGTTGCCGATGGCTCGCGCGGCGCCTCGCCGCGCGCGAGGCCCGCGTGCTCGAGAGCCGGGCGCTCGAGGCGCTGCGCCGGGCCGGGCAGGTGCCGCGGCTGCTGCACTGGGACGGGTACCGGCTGCGACGCACGTGGCTCCCCGGCGTGCCGCTGCACCGTGCCGGCGGCGCCGGCCCCGAGTACTTCCGCGACGCGCTGCGACTGCTGCGGCGCATGCACGCGGCCGGCATCGTGCACAACGATCTCGCCAAGGAGCCGAACTGGCTCGTGACCGACGACGGGCGAGCGGCGCTGGTGGACTTCCAGCTCGCGATGCGGCCGCGCCGACGGGGCCGGCGCTTCCGCATGCTGGCCTACGACGACCTGCGCCACCTGCTGAAGCACAAGCGCACGTACTGCCCAGGCGCGCTCACCGCGCGCGAGCGTGCCGTCCTCGCGCGCCGCTCGCCGCTCGCGGCGCTGTGGGCGCACACGGGCAAGCCCGTCTACCGATTCGTCACGCGGGGGCTGCTCGGCTGGTCGGACCGCGAAGGTGCCGGGGACCGCGGCGGGTCGTCGGCATAGGGCCTCTCGAGCGCCCTGAACTCGGGCTGCTGCGCATGCGCTCTGCCCCGCCATCTCATGGCCGTCTCCGACGATTGACTAGCTGATCAGGCTCGTCGCTATCCGATCGGCTGTGCTCGGCACTCGACCCGCCGCGCGCGACTTCGCCTTCGATCGAACGGTGCCATTTGCGGCCTTCGTCCGAGCGGCGCCTGATCTCGGTTTCCCTCGAGGGGCGGCGGCTTCGGCTGCATCGAAGTAGGCCGCCATCGCCGCGCGACCGGCATTGACCAGCGCCGTCCGACGACCGTCGTCCATGTCGAATTCCGTCGTCCCGTACCCCATGGCCGGCAGTCGGACCACGAGCCCGCTGTACTCGTCGATGACCATCTTGTCGTGAGCGCAGGTGGCGGTGTCCACCAGCCGCTGGAGGCGCTGCACCGTCCTGAGCTCACCCGGCTTGACGTTCACGTCGACCAGGATCCCCCGGGCGCGCCCCACCGGCAGCCGCTCGTCGATCAGCATGCCGAGCACCGCGGTATCGCGTTTGCGGCCCATCACGCCGACGACCTGCGGTTCGTCGGAAATGAACAGTTCGATCGGGAAATTCGACAGCACTCCACCGTCGACGATCACGTGGTTCGTAAGGTCCCGATCGCGGTAGAGACCCCAGCTCGCCTGCCACGTCACCTCGTCCCAGACCAGCGGAATGCTCATCGACATCCGCACCGCGCGGACCAGTGGACATTTCGGGGCCGTGCGGTGATTGAGGACCAGCATCTTTCCGTCGGTGGTATCCGAGGCAACCATCGACAATTCCCGCTGCGTGGCATTGAAGAACTGTTCCAGCGTCATGTCGCTGAAGTTCCGCGGCCGACCATTCCACGTGCCGGTCTTGAGCTTCCGGGTCAACCAGTCGACGAAGCGGTCCGCCGAAAACCAGCCGCCACGCTCGATGAGCCCGATCACGTGACGGTAGGATTCGTTCGCGGCCAGGATCTTCACCAGTTTGTCGTCGAGCTTCTTCTCCCACTTGTTCCACAGCAGCTTGAAATCCACCCCGTCCAGCAGCCGTCGTGTGGCGCCCGCAAGGATCTCCGCGTCCGCGAACGGCGGCGGCATTCCCATGAATCCGTTGAAGACCGACTTGCCGTCGGGACCCTTCTCGGCCAGTGCCGTGAGCAGTTCGTCCGACGTGTACCCCGCTGCAAGCAGCGTCGCGGTAATCGCCCCCGCGGACGTTCCGAGCAGCCGGTCGAACTCATGCCTGCGCCTGAGCAGTTCGTCGCAAGCGCCGACGAACACCATGCCTTTGGCCCCGCCGCCCTCGAACACCAGGTCGTACTTCATGTGTGCTCCTCCGCCTGACTCGACTGGACGGCGCCCCTCACCGATGCCTGCCGGCGAGGCGCCGCCGAGATTGGCTGATCAGCATCTGCCACGCCGGAAAGCTTAGCAGGCTTGGGCTGGAGCCTCTCGGCAAGCCCGGATGCGTCCGTGCCCTGGAAGGCGTAGCTGTTGTTACAGCAGCTGCCAAGGGAACGGAATGCCATGAAGCAGTCTCGCACCTGGGTCACTGTCGTACGGCGACAGCTATCGATCACAACCGCAATCGCGGCGGTGATTTTCGGGACGTCCACGCTGGCGTCGGCGGCCGGCGGTACGCCGATCACCGTCTATCACTACTGCCCGGAGCAGCCTTGTTGCGAGTGCACGACGACCGCCGGCAAGACAGTCGTCGGGCGGGGCAACATCGAGATCGATTTTGGCCCGGTTTGGGCTGCGCACAAAGCATGGAGCGAGGCTTGGCGGCGACTGTACTGGTGCTGGAAGGAGTATGGCGAGGCGGAATGTGAAGCGATGGGCATTCCGACGCCCGAGTATGAACTGGAGGTGCTGGCCACGATTATCGACGCCCGTCTGGAGATGTTCGGGCACACGTTTGTCACAGAGGACTTTCAGTACGGCTTCAGGTGGGAGGAGTTCAATCTGTACAACCCACATGCAATCTGGATAACCGTCGGCGACGCCGAGCCATTGAACTCAGGAGTCGGTGATCCCGGTGTCGGTTGGGGAGCCGCCTACGACGGTGACTGGTTCTTCAGCTATCTGGTGAACGGGAACCGCGGCTATGGCCACGATACCGGCTGGGAGACAGCCGGCTGGTACTGGGGGGCGCCGCCGATTGATGTTGCGCTGAACGCTTCGTCGATCGCCGGGTGCCAGACCGTCATCGGCACGGTGACGATTCCCGGCCCCGCTCCCGCTGCCGGAAGCGTGGTCACGCTGAGTGACACGTTGTCGTCTGCGATTGCGCCGGCCACGGTGACGATCCCGGCAGGGCGCACGTCGATCCGATTCACGCTCGACACGCTGTCGGTCTCCGTACCGGAGACGGGCACGATGGTCGCTTCGTTCGGTGGTGAGTCACTGGGGGAACTCCTCACGGTGCGCCCGATGGGCATGCTGTCGCTGAGCGTGAGGCCGAGGACAGTCGTTGGCAGTCAGCCTGCGAGCGGCAAGGTGACGCTCGAGTGCAAGGCGGGTCCGGGGCAGATCGCGGTCGCTCTTTCGAGCGGCGATGCCTCCCTGGCGAGGCCGGCCGCGGCGAGCATCACAATCCCTGCGGGCGTGCAGTCGCAGAGTTTTCCGATCTCGACGGCGGCCGTCCAGAGCAAGAGTGACGCAACGATCACGGCCACTGCCAATGGCACCAGCAAGGCCGTGACACTTTCATTGATTCCGGCCGCGTCAGTGAGTCCGTCAATCCTGAGGTTCGGCGATCGAGAGGTGGGTGTACCCAGCGCAACGATGAGCCTCGTGCTCTCCAACGCGGGCACGGTTCCGTACTCGGTGGTCAGCATCGGAGTGTCCGGCAAGGACGCAGCGCAGTTCATGCAGACCAATAACTGCCCGGCCGTGCTGTCAGCGGGCGCCACGTGCACGATCGGAGTGGCATTCACGCCTTCCAGCACCCGGCGCAAGGTGGCCCAGGTGGAGATCGCGACGAGCGCCACGAGCGTTCCGCTCCTGGCGAGGCTGTCGGGCACGGGAATTTAAGGAATGTCCCGTCAGGTACTCGCTGCGACTGACGGACGACGAGCGAAGGCGCCGGGGACCGCGGCGAGTCCTCGGCCTGAGCGCGACTCAGGACGGATCGACCGAGTCGAACTCGAGCGCCGGCTGGTCGCCCGGGCGGAAGTAGAGGTAGCGGCCGCTCATCTCCACAAGCCGTTCGTCGCGCTCGCGGCGCGTGGCGAACCAGTGCTCCCGGGTCCACGCATCGCCGACCAGGCTGCGGAACGGGTCGCCGCGGCGCAGGCGCACGCGGATGCCCCACGGGCGCTCCTCGGGCAGTGGCTGGCGCAGGTTGTGTTCGTGGCAGGTCGGCATGGCGGTCTCGCTCGGGTAGCGGGCCTCATTTTACCGCGGACAGCGCCTGCGGCCGATCAGAACGTGCGCCCCAGCAGCAGGTAGAACGCGCGCTGGCCGCCCTCGGACAGCCCCGCGGCGAGGTACACCGGGCCAAGCGGGCTCTCCGCGCCGAGGAACACACTGCCGGCGGGCTGCAGGCCGCTCCACTCGACGTCGTCGCGCGTGGCCCAGGTGTCGCCCGCCTCGAGCGACACGCCGAGATACGCCGGGAACTCGAGGAAGCCCGTGCCGCCGCGGCTGACGCGCCGGTAGACAATGGCGCGCGCCAGTCCGTACTGCGTGCCGACGAGGCCGTCGATGGGCAGGCCCGAGAGCTCGAGGAACCCGCCCAGCGTGTAGAGCTGCTGCGGCGAGACCACCCGGTCGTCCAGCGCCGAGCCGCCCTCGACCCCGACCACGAGGCTCCAGCGGTCGTGCGAGCGGGCCATCAGCCACTCCGCCTCGACCATGTCCGCGTCCGCGCTCGACCCGAGCCCGGTGCGCTCGCCGCGCCAGCCGATGCGCAGCGCCTGCCCGTGGCGCGGGAAGTAGGCGCTGTCGAGCCGGTCGTAGGCGAACTGCGCGTAGACGGCGCCGAGGTCGAAGTCCCCGCCCGGCAGCCCGGGATCGCCGATCATGACGCGCGTGCTGCCATCGCCGCGCGCGAGGCCGACGCGCACCTCGCCCCAGTTCGACAGTTCCGCGCCCAGCGCGAAGCTGGCCTCGGAATCGCGCGTGCGGTAGCGAGCGACGCGGCGGCCGTCCTCGACGACCTGCAGCGTGTTGAGCTCGTAGCGCAGCCCCGGTGCTACGAACAGGTCGCCGGTGAGCGAGAGCGGCTGGAAGAACTCGGTGAACAGCAGCGGGTCCTCGCCGAGGCGCAGGTCGGTGAGCCACTCGGCGTCGAGGCGGTTCAAGTCCGTCATCAGCACGCGCATGCCGGCGTTCGCGGTGGCGCCGCCGTCGAAGTCCTGAACGACGCTCACGCCGAGGCGCAGGAAGTTCGGGCCCCAGGACTTGCGCCGCGCGTCGATCTCGAGGCCCAGGTCGCCATCCTCGCGCACCAGTCGGTAGTCGAGCGATTCGTAGCGGTCGAGTCCGTACTGACGGCCGAGCTTGCGCTGCAGCCGGTCGACGTCGAGCGGCTCGCCCGCGAGCACGCCGAACACCGCCTCGACGCGCGCCGCGTCGTCCTGCGACTTCGGACCCGCACGGACGAAGGCGAGCGGTTCCGGCGGACTCTGCGGGCGTGCGCGGGCCGCCAGTCGCGCGGCGTAGGCCTCGGGCGACACCGACAGCTCGGCGAGCCGGCCCTGCTCGGCCAGGGCAGCGGTCTCGCCCGCTTCGATCACCTGGGGCATGCGATTGAAGTTCACGGCCGTCATCCGCCCGAGCTCCGGCTCGACCAGGACGTCCTTCGGCGTGAGCATGGCGCGCGATTCCTTCGTGCCGCGCCGGACCATGATGCCGATCATCTGGTTCGTGACGTCGAGCGGCGAGGCAAGCCCGTCGCGCCGCGCGAGCGGAAAGCTCACGTCCACGGCGATCAGCACGTCGACGCCCATCGAGCGCGCGAGGTCCACGGGCAGGTTGTCGACGAGACCGCCGTCGACCAGCAGCCGGCCGTCGATCTCCACGGGCGCGAACACGCCGGGTGCGGACATGCTGGCGCGCAGCACCGTGGCGAGGTCGCCCGAACGCAGCACCACCGGGTCGCCCGTCTCGAGGTCGGTGGCCAGCGCGCGAAACGGGATCGGCAGCCGGTCGAAGTCGTGCACCTCCGCGACCGGCAGCGTGGCGGCCCGCAACAGCTGCGTGATCTTCTGCCCCTGCACCAGCCCGAGCGGCAGCACGACGCCCTCCTCGGCGCGCACGCCGAGCGCGCCGCGCGCGAGGATGCCGCGGTCGTCCTGCTTGCGACGGAACACGAGGTCGCGGCGCGGCGGTCGGTCGGTGAGCAGGTCCTGCCAGTCGAGCGCACCGAACACGTCGGCGATCTCGGTCGCCGACAGCCCCGCTGCGTAGAGGCCGCCCACGACCGCACCCATGCTCGTGCCGGCAACCGCGTCGATCGGGATGTGCAGTTGCTCGAGGACGCGGATCACGCCGACGTGCGCGGCGCCGCGCGCGCCGCCGCCGCTCAGCACGAGGCCGATGCGGGGGCGTCCGCTCGTCACCGGCGCGGGCGTCGCGCTGGCCGGGGATGCGATCACCGACGCGGCCGGACCCGTCTGGTCGATCGCGAGGGAAGCCGGTCGCAGCTCGGCGGCGGGCGCCGGACCGGGCAGCACCGAGCTCAGCGCAAGGACGGTCATCAGCACAGGTCGGATCGTCATTGGCGCGGCTCCCATCGAGTGGCGCGGATGGTAGCAAACGGTCTGCGCGGGCCCGCGTGCGACACCGTGCCGCGCGCGCGTGCCGTGATGGATAATCGCTGCCCGACCGAGGCCTGCCTCCGCATGAGACCCGCTTTCGACGCGCCTGTCCGGCGCAGTGTGGCCACGCGCCGGCGCGCGCTGCTCGCCGGCGCTTTGCTGGCCGCCGCGCTGACCCCTCCGGCCGCCGGCGCGGATGCGGCCATCGAGGAGATCGTCGTCACCGCGACGCGCCGGCCGGTGCCGGCACTCGAGACGCCGCTCAGCCTCGGCGTGGTCGGGCGCGACGCGATCGAGCTGGTGGGCTCGACGCACCACGCCGAGACGATGAACCGCATCGCTGGCGTGATGATCCAGCGCGGCAGCGGGCAGGAGAGCCTCACCGCGATCCGCTCGCCGGTGCTGGCGGGCGCCGGCGCCTGCGGCGGCTTCCTGTTCCTCGAGAACGGCATCCCGATCCGGCCCACCGGGTTCTGCAACGTCAACGAGCTGATGGAGGTCAACACCGAGCAGGCGCAGGCGATCGAGGTGCTGCGCGGGCCCGGCACGGCACTGTACGGCTCCAATGCGCTGCACGGGCTCGTCAACGTCCGCCAGGCCTCACCCGCGCAGCGGCCGGCGCGCTTTGCCGGCGTCGACGCCGGGCCCGCGGACTACGGCCGCCTCCGGCTCGCGGGCCGCCTCGATCACGGCGCCATGCAATACGGCGCCGCAGCGCTCTATGCGCACGACGGCGGCTGGCGCGACCACTCCGGTTACGACGAGGCGAAGCTGAACCTCTCGGCAACCGGCGGCTGGCGCGACACGCCGCTGCGCATGGACCTCTCCGCGACGTGGCTCGAGCAGGACACCGCCGGCTTCATCCTCGGCCAGGGCGCCTATCGCATCCCGGCGCTGCGCGTCGAGAACCTGAACCCCGAGGCATATCGCGACGCGAGTTCGGTGCGCCTCACGGGACTCCTCGCGCCGCCGCTCGAGTCGGGTGCGCGCCTCGAGCTGCGCCCGTACCTGCGCAGCTCGCGCATGGAGTTCCTGCAGCACTTCCTGCTGGGCCAGCCGCTGGAGCGCAACGGCCAGGAGAGCGGCGGGCTCATGAGCTCGATCACCTGGGACGCCGATCCCGACCGCATCGTGGTCGCCGGCCTCGACCTCGAGATCGCCGACTCGTTCCTGCGCCAGTACCAGGACGGTCCCACGACCGGCGGTTCACCGCCCGCCAACGCGATCCGGCCGGCGGGCTGGCACTACGACTACGACGTGCGCTCCTACGTGGCGGCCGGCTACCTCCACGGCGAGCGGCGGTTCGCCGGGCGCTGGCGCGCCACCGCGGGAGTGCGCGCCGAGTGGGTGACCTACGACTACGACAACGCGATGATCGCGGGCAACACCGACGACAACGGCGTGCCCTGCACGCCCGCCGGCTGCCTCTACAGCCGCCCGGCCGATCGCAGCGACGGCTTCTTCAACGTCGCGCCGAAGCTCAGCCTCGCCGTCAACCTGCGCGACGAACTCGTCGCCTACGTCAACGGCTCGGTCGGCTTCCGCCCGCCGGAGATCACCGAGCTCTACCGCCTGCAGCGTGCGCAGCGCGTGGCCGAACTCGACTCCGAGCGGCTCGACGCGCTCGAGATCGGCATGAAGGGCGGGTGGCCCGCGCTCGGCTTCGAGCTCGCGCTGTTCGACATGCGCAAGTACGACGTGATCCTGCGCGAGTCGAACGGCAACAACGTGAGTGGCGGCACGACGTCGCACCGCGGCATCGAGTACCTGCTGCGCTGGCGGGCGCTCGACGGCGTCGAGCTCGTGGGCTCCGGCACCTTCGCGCAGCACCGCTACGAATTCTCGCGCAACATCGAGGGCGGCGAGCGCATCGTGGATGGCAACGAGATCGACACGGCGCCCGAGCGCATCTACCGCGCGGCCCTCGAGTGGCAGCCGACGGCGACCGTCGGCGGCGAGGCCGAGTGGCTGGTGGTGGGCCCGTACTTCCTCGACGCCTCCAACGAGCACGGCTACACCGGCCACGGGCTGCTCAACCTGCGCGCCCGCTGGCGCGCGACGCCGCAGTGGGCGTTCACGCTGCGGCTCAACAATGCGCTCGACCGCTACTACGCCGACCGCGCCGACTACGCCTTCGGCGACTACCGATACTTCCCGGGTCGCGGGCGCGCGCTGTTCGCCGAGATCGCCTGGACGCGCGAGTGAGCGCTCAGGCGACGCGCCGCAGCGCCTCCCAGCGCCGCGGCGGGTCGCCGAACCAGTGCAGCGCGGCGGCGAGTTCGGCCACCTCCCCCACGATCAGCAGCGCCGGTGACTGCACCTCGCCAGCAGCGGGCGACGTCCTCGAGCGCACCGAGCGTCGCGAGCGTGACGCGCTGGTCCGGGCGCGAACCGCGCTCGACGATGGCGACCGGCGTCGCCGGCTCGCGCCCGTGCCGCACCAGCCGCTCGCCCACCGTCGCGAGCGCCGCCACGCCCATGTACAGCGCCAGTGTCTGGCGCGGCCGGGCGAGCGAGGCCCAGTCGAGTTCCTCGCAGGACTCGCCGCAATGGGCGGTCACCAGCCGCAGCGACTGCGCATGCTCGCGGTGGGTCAGCGGCACGCCCGCGTACGCCCCGCAGGCGAGCGCCGCCGTGATCCCGGGAACGACCTCGAAGGGGATACCGTGGCGCGCGAGCGCCTCGAGTTCCTCGCCGCCACGGCCGAACACGAACGGATCGCCGCCCTTCAGTCGCACCACCCTGCGTCCCGCGCGCGCGTGCTCGAGCATGAGTTCGTGGATGCGCTCCTGCGCCACCGAATGCGCCCGCGCGGCCTTGCCGACCGGAATGCGCGTGGCGTCGCGCCGGGCCAGCGCGAGCACCTCCCCGGAGACCAGGCGGTCGTGGAGAATCACGTCGGCCTCCTGCAGGGCACGCAGTGCGTTGAGCGTGAGCAGGCCGGGATCGCCGGGACCGGCGCCGACCAGCGCCACCGAGCCCGCCGCCTGCGCCGGCGCCTCGAGCAGGCGCGCCAGCTCGCGGCCGGCCTCCCCGACTCGCCGGCGCCGCACCAGCGCCGCGACGCGGCCGCGCACCACGGTCTCGTAGCAGCGGCGCCGCTGCGCCACGTCGGGCAGCGCGCGCTTGATGCGGCCGCGCCAGTCCTCGAGCAGCCGCGCCAGTGCGCCGAACGACTCGTCGAACAGCGACTCGATGCGCTCGCGGGCGAGCCGCGCCAGCACCGGGGCCGCGCCGCCGCTCGAGATCGCGATCACGAGCGGCGAGCGGTCCACGATCGCCGGCACGATGAAGCTCGAGCGCGCCGCGTCGTCCACGACGTTGCAGAGCAGGTCGCGGGTTCGCGCGGCGACCGCAACGCGCTCGTTGGCGGCCGCGTCGCTGGTCGCGGCGACCGCCAGCACGACGCCCGCGAGCTGGGACTCCTCGAATTCGCGCGCGAGCCAGCGTACTGCGGCGCCGGCCGCGTGATCGTGATTCGCCACCGAGCCGTCGGCGCCGCTCGCCGCGGCGGCCGGATCGGTCCACGCCGCCAGTTCCGGCGCCACGATCTCGCGCGCCACGAGGTCCACGCGCGCGCCCGCCTCCAGCAACAGTCGCACCTTGCGCTCGGCGACCTCGCCGCCGCCCACCACCAGCACGCGCCGGCCGTGGAGGTCCGCGAACATCGGGAAGTAGCGCACGGCCCGTCCTAGCCTTCGATGCCGTGCAGGCCGCACTCGCGCTTCAGCCCGAAGAAGCGCGTCGCCTCGGGATCGCCCGCCTCGGCGAGCGAGCGCGTGGTGTGCCAGTCGCCGATCGAGACGTAGCCCTCGTGCCACAGCGGGTGGTACGGGAGGTCGTGGCGGCGCAGGTAGTCGAACACCTGCCTGTCGGTCCAGTCGAACACCGGATGCACCTTCCAGCGGCCGCCGCGGTGCTCGAGCGGCCGGATGCGCTGGCGCGAGCGCGACTGGCCGCGGCGCAGTCCGGCGAACCACGTGCCGACGCCGAGCTCCCCGAGCGCGCGCTGCATGGGCTCGCCCTTGCGCAGCGAGTTGTAGCGCTCGATGCCGTCGATCCCCTGCTCCCAGAGCCGGCCGTGGCGTGCCTCGAGCCACGCCGGCGATACCACCGGCTGATAGACCTTCAGGTTGAGCCCGAGCCGCAGCACCAGTTCGTCGACGAAGCGGTAGGTCTCGGGGAACAGATACCCGGTGTCGATCAGCACCACCGGGATCTCGGGCGCCGCGCGCGTGACGAGGTGCAGCGAGACGGCCGCCTGCGCGCCGAAGCTCGAACTCAAGGCGTGCACGCCCGGCAGGTTCGCAAGCGTCCAGTCGACGCGCTGCCGCGCGTCCATGCGGCCGAGCGCCGCGTTCGCCTCCTCGAGCATCGCGCGCTCCTCGCGTGCAACCGCGGGATCCCAGGCGAGCGCCCTCATGCGCCGACTTTCCCTGCTGCACCCACCAGTCCGGCGCGCCACGCGAAGTCGCCGAAGCGCTCGCCCGGCACGCGCTCGGCGGCCCAGCGCCCGAAGGCGTCGTCGAGTGCCGCGAGGATCGCGGGTTCGTCCACGTTCTCGAGATGGAGCACGTTCAGGCGCTGGCCGCGCCCGTCGCCGCCAAGGTGCAGGTTGTAGCGCCCTGGCGCCTTGCCCACCAGCGCCACCTCGGCCAGGTAAGGCCGCGCGCAGCCGTTCGGGCAGCCGGTGATCCGCAGCACCAGCGGTTCCTCGCGCAGGCCGTGCGCTGCGAGCAGGCGCTCGACGCTGCGCCCGAAGCCCGGCAGGTAGCGCTCCGCCTCGGCCATCGCCAGCGGGCAGGTCGGCAACGCCACGCAGGCGAGCGCGTCGCGGCGCACCGGGGCCGTGCGTGCGTGCGCATCGAGCCCATGGCGGACCACCAGCGCGTCGATGAACCGGCGCTCCGCGGGCTCGACGTTGGCGACGATCAGGTTCTGGTTGGGCGTGAGGCGGAAATCGCCGCGGTGCACCTTCGCGATCTCGCGCAGGCCCGTCAGCTTTCGCGCCTCGTCGGTGTCGGCGACGCGCCCGGACTCGATGCGCAGCGTCAGGTGCCAGCGGCCGTCGTACCCTTCGACCCACCCGAATCGATCGCCGGTGGAGGTGAACTCGAACGGCCGCGGTGGCTCGAGCGCGAAGCCCAGCCGACGCGTGATCTCGGCCACGAACCACTCGAGCCCGCGGGCGTCGATCGTGTACTTGAGCCGCGCGTGCTTGCGCACCGCGCGGTTGCCGAAGTCGCGCTGCGTCGTGACCACGGCCTCGGCCACCTCGAGCAGCTGCTCGGGCCGCAGGAACCCCACCACGTCGGCGAGTCTCGGGTAGGTGGTCGGATCGCCGTGGGACGCGCCGAGGCCGCCGCCCACGGTCAGGTTGAAGCCCTGCAGTTTGCCGCCCTCGTGGATGGCGATGAAGCCGAGGTCCTGCGCGAACACATCGACATCGTTCACCGGTGGCACGGCGATCGCGGCCTTGAACTTGCGCGGCAGGTAGGTGGGACCGTAGATCGGCTCGACCTCCTCCGTGCCGGCGACCTTCTCGCCGTCGAGCCAGATCTCGTGGTAGGCGCGGGTGCGCGGCAGCAGGTGCTCGGAGAGCCGCTGCGCCCACTCGTAGACCTCGGCGTGGGCGCGCGACTCGACCGGGTTCGGCGCTCGCGAGCACGTTGCGGTTGACGTCGCCGCAGGCGGCGATGGTGTCGATCAGCGACGCGTTGATCGCGGCCATCGTCGCCTTGAGCTCGGTCTTGATCACGCCGTGGAACTGGAACGCCTGCCGCGTGGTGATCCGCAGCGTGCCGTTCGCGTAGCGGCGCGCGATGTCGTCGAGCGCCAGCCACTGCGCCGGCGTGCAGACGCCGCCCGGCAGCCGCGTGCGGATCATGAAGCTGTAGGCCGGCTCGAGCTTCTGGCGGCGGCGCTCCTCGCGGATGTCGCGGTCGTCCTGCTGGTAGCTGCCGTGGAACTTCACCAGCACCGTGTCGTCCTCGCGGATCGCCCCGGTGAGGGGATCCGCGAGGCTCTCGGCCAGGGTGCCGCGCAGCAGGCGGCTGTCGCGCTTGATGCGCTCGACGGGTGAAAGATCGCTCATCTGGTTGCTCGTTGGTGAACTCGATTCGTTCGCTGGACGCGCGGCTGCAGCGTGGCGCCCGCCACCGGCCTCAGTAGACGTCCCGCAGGTAGCGCCGCTCGTCGGCGAGCCGGCGCAGGCAGGCCTCGGCGCCTTCGCGGTCGAGTCCGCCGTGCGTCATCGCGATTTCCGCGAGCGCCGCGTGCACGTCGGGCGCCATGCGCTCGGCGTCGCCGCAGACGTAGAGGCAGGCACCGCCCTCCAGCCACGACCACAACTCCGCGCCCGCCTCGCGCAGGCGGTCCTGGACGTAGGCGCGCGGGGTCCGGTCGCGCGAGAACGCGAGGTCCACGCGCGCGAGCAGGCCCTTGCGCGCCGCGTCCTGCCACTCGACCTGGTAGAGGAACTCGCTGTCGAAGTGCCGGTTGCCGAACACCAGCCAGTTGCGGCCGGTGGCGCCCTGCGACTCGCGCTGCTGCAGGAAGCCGCGGTACGGCGCGACGCCGGTGCCCGGTCCGATCATGATCACGTCGCGCGAGGGATCCTCCGGCAGCCGGAAGCGCTCGTTGGCTTCGACGAACACCCGCACCGTGGCCTCCTCGCCCGTGAGTCCCGCGAGGTGCGCGGACGCAGCGCCCAGCCGGCGCTCGCCGTCGCGCGCGTAGTCCACGACCGCGACCGTGAGGTGCGCCTCCTCACCCACCGCCGACATGCTCGAGGCGATCGAGTACAGGCGCGGTGCGAGCGGCCGCAGCGCCGCCACGAACGCGCCGGGTTCCCACTCGGCCGGGTCGCGGCGCAGCAGATCCACGAGCTGCAGGTCCCTGAGCAGCTTCGCGCAGGCGGGCCTCCTGCCCGGCCGCCAGCGCCTCGGCCAGCGCGGCGCTCCCCGAGCGCGCCGCGTGCTGCACGAGAAACGGCTTCGTCAGCCGGGTGATCTCGCGCTCGCGGCCGAGCCATTCGCCCAGGCTGCGCGTCTGCCCGTCCACGGTCACGACCTGCCCCGCCTGCGCCCCGATCGCCGCGAGCACGGCCTCGACCACGGGCTGCGGATTCTCGTGCCACACGCCGAGCGCATCGCCGGGCTCGTACTGCAGGCCGGAGCCGGCCAGCGAGAGCTCGAGGTGACGCACTTCGCGCGCGGCGCCGCGCCCGGTGATGCGGTCGTTGGCCAGCACGGGCGCGGTGAACGGCTGCTCGCGGCTGTAGCGTGGTGCGACCGGCACGCGGTGCAGGCGCGTGACGTTGGCCGGCGCCGCCTCGCCGAGCGCGTTGCGCACGCCCGTCACGACCTCGTCGAGCCAGGGCGTGGCGAGGCGCTCGTAATCGACGTCGCACTCGACCATGGGCAGCAAGCGCTGCGCGCCCAGCGCCGCGAGGCGCTCGTCCACCTGGCGGCCGGTCTCGCAGAACTTCGGATAGCTCGAATCGCCCAGCGCGAGCACCGCGTAGCGCAGTGACGGCAACTGCGGGGCGCGTCTGCCGGCGAGGTGTTCGATGAAGCCGCGTGCGTCGTCCGGCGGGTCGCCGTCGCCATGCGTGCTGATCACCACCGTGAGCAGGCGCTCCTTTGCGAGATCCTTGAGCGGGTAGTCGCGCGCGGCGTACACGCGCACCGCCAGCCCGGCCGCTTCGGCCGTGCGCCCGAGGCGCTCGGCCAGGCGCCGGCCGTTGCCGGTTTGCGAACCATAGACCACGGCCAGCCGCGCGGCGGGTTCATTGCGCGCCAGCGCGGCAGGTGTGCCGATCGCGGCGGGGTCGTTCGCCGCGACGGACGGAACGCGCGCGTAGGCCACGCCCGCGGCGAAGCCGGACAGCCACTGCAGCGCTGCCGGATCGAGCCCCTCCACGACGCGGCGCAGGAGTTCGCCCCGCTCGGGATCGAGCGGACCCAGGGGCAGCGCGGCGGTATTCGGAGCAGTCATGGCATCGCCCTCGGCCGTTGAGGCACGCGGCGATGCTAGTGACCGGTGGCGGCGTTGCGGAAAGGCCGGGTCGTTATCTGCTCATGCGCCGCGCGTCGCATGCGTCCCGCATCGCATCATGCGTCGCGCGTCAGCGGGTCGCGTCGCGCCGTGGCCCAGGCGGTTCGCTCAGGGCAGTTCGGCGTCCGCCGCGGCGGCCGCAGCGAGCCGCGGGCCGATGGTTCCGCCGAGCCGCGCGCGCAGCGAGAGCGGCTGCTCCGCGCCGAGCACGGCCGAGTAGTAGACGGCGTTCGACAGCACTTTCTGCACGTAATCGCGCGTCTCGCTGAATGGAATCGTCTCGGCCCAGATCGCAGGGTCGAGCTCGGGTCCCTCGCGCCAGCGGCGGGGTCGCCCGGGCCCCGCGTTGTAGGCGGCCGCAGCCATCGCCTGCGAGCCCTCGAACTCCTCGAGCAGCAGGCCGAGGTACCCGGTCCCGAGGCGCAGGTTGGTGTCGCGTTCGTTGATCCTGCCCGGGCCGTAGGGCACCTCGAGACGCTTCGCCGTCCAGCGGGCGGTCGCCGGCATGATCTGCATGAGCCCCGAGGCGCCTGCTGGCGAGCGCGCGTCCGTGACGAAGCGTGACTCCTGGCGGATCAGGCCATACACGTAGGCCGGGTCGAGTGCGGCGCGTCCGGCCTGCGCGATCACCGCGTCGCGGTACGGCGTCGGGAAGCGCTGCGCGACGTCCACCTCGCCACGGGTGCGGTCGCTGGTGTTGATGCAGCGATCCCAGACCTGGGCGTCGCAGGCCAGCTGCGCGGCGGCGAGCAACTGGCGGTCGTTCATGCCGCGCAGCGTGAAGTTCCACTCGCGCACGCCCTCGGCACGCAGGCCGATCGCGACCATGCGCAGCGCGCGGGCGAGGCCGGGCGTGCCCGTGGCCACATCCCGCTCGACTGGCGTGAGCGGCGATGGCCTCCCGGGCAGGCGCAGCTCGCGGCCGAGGTCCTCCGCGGCCAGCTTGCCGTAGAAGCTCATCTGCCCGGAGAGCGAGGCGAGCGCGCGCTCGGCCCGGGCCCGCTGCACCTCGCCGTCGCTGCCCGTCGCGGCGAGCGCGCCGTCGGCGCGCGCGCCCCAGTAGGCCCAGGCAGCCTCGGCCTGCGCGGCCGGCGTCATCGCGTCCACGGCGACGCGCACCGCGCGCCAGTCGGTGGGCACGGCGCGCAGCGCGGCGCGCACCTGCCATTCGAGCGTTTCGTCGGTCCACTTCGCAGCAGCGCCGGCGCGCAGTGCGGAGGCCTCGGCACGGCGGAAATGTGCCGCCGCCTCGGGCTGCAGACGCATCGCTGACTGTCGGCCCACCTGCGACCACGCCCACGCGGTCCACTCGGGCGGCAGCCGCTGTCCGAGACCGTCGTCGAGCCGTCGCGCCGCGAGCGCGGGGTCCGCGGCCGCCAGCCGCGCCACGGCGAGTGCATCGAGCGCGTCGGCGGGACGGCCCGCCGGCGCTCGTGCGAGCGTGCGCGCGGGCTGGCTCCACCACGGCGTCGAGGCCCCGGGCACCGCACCGAGCAGCGCCAGCGCATCGCGGGCAGCGGTCTGCCGGCCGAGTTCCGTCGCCGAGCGGACCTTTCGCCACAGGTCGGTGTCGGTGAACACCCCGGCCGACCGCAGCGTGCGCGCGAGATGCTGACAGCCATCGTCCGCATCGCGCTGCGCGAGCCAGGCCTCCACTGCGCGCTCGCGCACGGCCTGGCCCTCGGCGTGCTCCGCAAGGATCGCGTAGCAGGTGACCTGCGGATCGTCGTTCATGCGGAAGCGCGGGAAGTCGCGGCGGAACGCCGCCCAGTCACGTCGCTTGCCGAGTTCGAGCAGCCAGTCGTTGCGCAGCCGGTCCTCGACGTAGCTGCCGCTCCAGCGGGCATAGAAGGCCTCGACGTCGCCAGGGTTCGCGGTGGCCAGCCGCTGGCTCAAGTCCCAGTAGTCCACCCAGGGCGCGAGCGGGTGCCCCTCGATCAGCAGCTGCGCGCGGGCGGAGGCGAGGCGGGCCGCGTCGCGCCGGGCCCATGCCGCGCGCGCTGCGATCACGAGCGCGTCGCCGCTGGCCGAAGCGCCAGTCGTGGGACTCGACGAGGACGTGAACGGCTCGGGCGCTGCACCCGCCGGCAGGGCGAGCAGCGTCGCGAGCAGCGCACCGAGCAGGCGGCACGCGCCGCGAAGCAAGGCGCCGGATCCGTGAGCCATGCCGATCTCCCGCGTGGGGCCGCCCACGCCGGGGCGGCATGGAAACCACGTATACCGGAGAATTCCTCCGGTTAAAAGTCCAATCTATGCAGCCAGTTGCGTTTCTTTCTTTTGGCTCTTCCGAGGCATCGCCGCCGGCCCAGGGAAGGCTCAGGCCGGGAAGAACTCGATCGGCTTGGTCGTGGTCATCGGCGCCACGTCGCGGGCCTCGAAGCGGAACATCTTCACGCGCGCCACCAGCTTGCGCTCCAGCTCGGCGTCGCCGAGGTCGCTCGAGACGATGCGGCACTCCGTCACGTCGCCGGACGGCGCGATCGTCACCTCGAGCACCACCTTGCCGGCGAGCGCCGGGTTGTCGCGCAGCGCGCGCGCGTAGATCGAGTAGATCGCAGACTTGTTGCGGTCGAAGACCAGCTCGACTTCCTCGCGCGTCCGCGACGCCTGGCTGCTGCGGCCCGTGCGCTTGGCTTCTCCGCCGGCGCCGCTGCGGCGCTCGACTCGACCTTGGCGGTCTGGTGCCCCGCGAGCTTGCCCGCGCCACCGCCGCCGAAGCCGCGACTCGACTCGGCGACTGCGATGCCGCCGCTGCCTTCGCCGGTTCGCGCGGTGAGGATCGCGCGATCGACCTGCACGCGTTCGCCCGCGGCGTTGTCGAGCGACTGCGTGGCCCGGTCATTCTGGACGTCGAGCTCGCGCAGCTCCGCGAGCTGGTCTGACAGCGCCAGCAGTCCGCTCGCGGCCGCCTTGCGGCGCGCATCGGGTTGCGGCGGCGCCTCGGCCACCGGAGCGGGCACCGTCTGCCGGCGTTCGACCTGCGGCACCGGCTCCTCCTGCGGCTGCGGGCGCGGCACCTCGACCACCGGCGGCGGCTTCGGCGGTGGCGGCTTCGGCCGCTCGAGCAGGAACTCGACCACGCGCTCCGGCACCGGCGGCGCCGTCGCGATCGTGCGCGGGCGCTCCGGCAGCAGCGGGATGACGATGCCGAGCCCGATGAAGATCCCGAGTGCTGCGCCGAGCACGCGCCGTACCCGGCGCTGGTCGGCCTCGGACGGCGTCCAGGGCAGGTCGTAGATGCGATAGGCAACGGCAGTCATGCGCTCGACCTCATCCACCCACGCGCGCCGCGAGCGCCTGCTCGCGCTCGACGACGGCGAGCGAGACCTTGGTGTAGTCCGCCGCAGAGCAGCTCGCCACGATCCTGCGCAGCACCGCGTAGGGCAGCGACTTCTCCGCCATCACGGTGACCTCGCGCGGCTGCTCCGCCCCGCCGAGCATGGGCACGGCCTGCCGCTCGAGCGCCGCGCGCAGGGCCTCGACGACGGGCTCCTGGGAGCTCCCCACCGCGGCGACCGGCACCACCGCCTCGCCGTTCACGTACAGCATGTCGCGCGTCACTGTGACGACGGTGGCCGGCCGCGGCTTCTGCTCGGAGACCGACTGCGGGATCGCGATGTTGCGGGTATTGGGCAGGATCTCGGTGTCCGCCGAGTGCACCAGCAGGTACACGACGAGGATCATCAGCATGTCGATCATGGGAATGAGCGTCAGCGGCCCGTGCCCGCCGCCGCCCGACCTGCCGTGGCGCGCGTGACGTTCCCGGCCGGTGCGGATCATGTCGGCGCGTCCCCGAGCGCGATCTGCGGAAACAGCTCGCGGCGCACCACCTTGCCGCCGTCGGTGCTCTGGCGCACGCGTACCGCGTCCATCACCTGCACGATGGTGTCGTAGTCCACGTCCTGCGCGACCAGCAGCGTGGCGCTGGTCTTGTCGGGGAAGCGCGCCTTCACGCCCTCGAGGTATTGCGACAGCCGCACGACGTCCTGGCCCGACGCCGTGGCCGGCACCGTCTCGAGCACGCCCTGGTTGCGGTCGGCGACCTCGAGCCCGCTCCTGCGCACGATCACCTCGAGTTCGAGCGACGGCAGCGCCGTGTCGTCCTTTGCGCCCGGTCCCGGCAGGTGCACCTCGAGGACGCTGGTCTTGGAGAACACGGCCGTGAAGATCAGGAAGAACGCGAGGATCACCATCACGTCGAGCATCGGCACGATGTTGAGGTCGTTGCGTCCGCGGTAGCGCGCGTGGTTGCGCGACTGCCGACGGGCGAGCTTCGAATGCCTCATGCGCGCGCGGCCCCGAGGACCTGGTCCGCGACCCTCGCGGCGGCGGCCGCGCTTGCCGGCTGCGGCGTCGCCGGGCGGCGCTCGACGATGCTGTTGAGGAACTTGATCGAGGCCACCTCGAGGCTGTCCACCAGCTCGGTGGTCTTGGTCTCGAGGTACATGTGGCACAGCAGCAGGGTGATCGCGAGGCCGAGGCCGAGCGCGGTGTTGTTCATCGCGACCGAGATGCTCGCCGAGAGCATCGCCGCTTTCTCGGCCGGGTTGACGGCGGCCACTGCGGCGAAGGCGTTGATCAGGCCGATCACCGTGCCGAGCAGGCCCATCAGCATGCCGACGTTGGCGAGCGTGGCGAGGTAGTGGGTGCGCTTCTCGAGGCGCGGGATCACCTCGATGAGGCTCTCCTCCATCGCCTTCTCGATGTCCTCGCGGCGGTGCGCGGTCGCGACGCGCGACATGCCGTAACGCATGATGGTGGAGAGCGCGGACTCGTTCTGCTCGGCGATCGCCATCGCCTTGCGGTAGTCGCCGGCCTGGATGAGCGGCGCCAGCTCCGCCCACAGCCTGCGATTCCCCTTCGCCACGCGGTGCAGGTAGATGAAGCGCTCGACGGCGACGCCGAGGCCGACCGCGAAGACCGCGGCAATCGGGTAGAGGAAAGCTCCACCCTGCTTGAAGAAGTTGACGATCAGGTCGACGGCGTTCATTGGTCTTTGGCTCCGGGGGACGTTCGGTCGGAACTTTGCGACGTCAGGTCGCGGAAATACGTGATCTCGCGCCGGAATTCGTCACGATCCACCGGCGCGAGCACCTCTTCGATCAGGCTGCCCATGGGCCGGTCGGGTCCCGACGGCGGTTCGGCCGCCTTCCAGGGCACGATGCTCATCACCTTGGGCAGCTCGCGGTTGCCGGTGATCGCGGTCGGATCGAGTTCGAGGCGATCGAGCGCGCGCTCCGTGCGAGCGGGTGCGGGCGCATCCGTGGCGAGCGCGGCGCCAGGCATGAGGAGCACGGCTGCGAGCAGCAGCGGCCTGATCGGACTCATTGCTGGGCCTCCGCGGTGCGGGAAACCTGTCCGAGGCGCGTGCGCAGCTCGATCAGCCACGCTGCCGCCTCGGTGTCGACCTCGCCCGCGAGCAGCTGGTAACGCTCGTAGTGCGGCAGCGCCGCGGCCGGGTCGCCCTGGTAGAGATCGAGCAGCAGGGCGAGGTTGCGCTCCGCCGCGGCATAGGACGGATCGGCGGCGATGGCGAGGCCGTAGGCGTCGCGCGCCGCCGCGAAGCGGCCGAGCCGGCGCTCGGCGACGCCAAGACGGCTCCAGCCCGCGGCGTTGGCCGGATCGCGCTGCAGCGCGGACTCGAGCAGCGCACGCGCCTCCTCGTCCCGTCCGGCGGCGAGGGACTCGCGCGCCATGACGAACTCGGCGGCAGCCTCGGGCGTCGTGGCCGGATAGGAGTCCGGTCCCTCCACGCTCTCGAGGCGCGCGTAGCGCGCCGGCAGCAGCTCGGCGAGCGCCGCAAAGCTGCGCTTCACCCACTGGTCGTAGAGGCCTTCGGCTGCGCGACGGGCGTTGCGTTCGTGCAGGCCGATCGACTTCTCCTCGAAGGGAAAGGCCTGCTCTTCGAGCAGCAGGTCGTACTGCTCGAGTTCCTCGGCCGACAGGTCGCGCGGACGCTCCGATTCCATCAGTGCGCGCCCGAAATGCCGGTACAGGTCGGCGGTCGCGAAACTGGCTTCGGTCGTCACGCCCGCGATCGCGTAGTCCATGGCGCGCCCGTAGGCCGCGAGCGCCGTCTCGAACGCCTTCTTCTTCGCGAGCAGCGAGCGCTCGAGCGGCACGTCGAGCTTGAGCGCGCGTGCCGCGGCGTCGAGCGGACGGGCCAGCTCGAGCGAGGCCTGTCCCGCGAGCAGGCGGCTGCGGTCGGTGCGCGCGCCGCCGGCGGCGGCATCCGCCGCGACGATCTGCTCGAGCCAGCGACGGCGGTCGGCCTCGTCGCCGGCCGCAGCGGCGAGCCGCTCGAGCTCGTGACGCGCCTCGATCGCCGGACCGAACGGCTCGGGGAACCTCGCGACGTAGTCGGCGTAGACGCGCCGTGCCGCAGCGACATCGCCGGCCTGCGCATGGAGTTCCGCGGCCTGCCACAGCGAGGCCTGGCGCACCTCCGGCGCCTCCGCGTCCGAGGCTGCGACGCGCTCCAGTTCGACCGCAGCCTCGCGCGGTCGCCCGCCCTCGAGGTACGCAACGGCGAGCTTGCGCGTCGCCTCGGCCTCGAGCGCGTGCCCGGGATGGTTGCGTCGGAAGTCCGCGAGCACGACGGCCGCCTGGTCCCAGCGCTTTTCGACCACCAGCAGCGTGGCCGCGTCGAACTCGGCCGTCGCCCGCACCGGCGAGTCGGGCGCCACGCTCGCCACGCGCAGGAACTCGCTCACCGCACCCGCGACGTCGCCTGCCGCCTGCCTGGCCTCGGCCTGCCGGTACACGGACGCGGCGAGGCGCTCCACGGCCTCCGCCTGCTTCGGGTCGCCGGCAGGCAGCCGCGCGACCAGCTGGCCGTAGGCGCGTTCAGCCTCCGCGTAGCGGCCGGCTTCGAACTCGGTGTGCGCGATCACCGTCCACGCCACGAGCTGCTGGCCCGCGTCGGCGCGGGACCCAAGCGCAAGCACGCGCTGGGCCACGGCGGCCGCTCGTTCGCGCTCGCCGGCTTCGAACAGCGCGCCGGCCGTGCGCGTCAGCACCCCGGGGACCTCCGGGTTCTCCGGGAAGGCGTCGGCGAAGCGCAGCGACGACTCCACGGCCTGCACCCGGATCGCCGCACGCGCCGCCTCGGGCGCCTGCGACTCCGCGCGGTCCCAGGCCACCAGCGCCGCGTAGCCCGCGCGGCCCGACTGCGCATTGGCAGGGTACGAGTACGCGGCGCGCTGGTACTCCACCGCGGCCGCCTCGAAGTCCGAACCCTCGAACAGCAGGTCGGCGAGCAGCAGCCGTGTGGCGGGCGCCTCCGGCGCGTCGTCGAAGCCTTCGAGGAAGTCCCGGTACCAGCGCACCGCCGCATCGCGCTCGGCAGCGCTACCGCCCTGCTGGGCGAGTGCGTGGTGATGCTGCGCCAGGTCGAGCAGGCTCGAGCGCACGGCCGCGCTCACCGTCGGATCGAGGTCCTTGCCTTGCGCCTGCCAGAAGGCGCTGCGCGGGCCGTAGTCCTCCACGAGCTGGCGCTTGCTGTCGAGCACCAGCGACTGGAAGCCGCCCTTCGCGTAGGCCTCGGTGGCGCCGACCAGCAGCAACGGCGCCTGCGGGTCGAGCGGACGTCGGCGCGCGAAGGCCCGGTAGGCCTCCGCGCCGTCCTGGTAGCGCTCCTTCTCGACGTACAGCTCGCCGAGCGCGCGATACAGGCGCGACTCGTACGCGGCGGGCCCGTGCCGCTCGAGCGCCGAGCGCAGCGAGGCAGGACCGTCGCCGGCTGCGAAGGTGATCGCCAGTGCGCGCATCGCGTCCGCGGCGAGTTCCTGCTCCGGGCGCGAAAGGTCCGCGGCGGGCCGCAGCCGGCCGTCGGACACCAGCAACCCGTCGAGCAGTCGCAGGAACGACGCACTGCTGTCCTCGTCGCGCGACTGCTTGAACTGCGACCACGCGAGCTTGTACTGCGCCTGCTGCCCGAACTCGCCGGCGGCACCGGCGGCGAGCACCGCCGCGTAGGCCGCCTCGGCGTCGGCGTAGCGCGGTACCGCGAACAGCGCCTCGCCGCGGCGGAACTGCGCCTCGGCGTAGCGTTCGCTGCCCGGATGGGCGACCACCAGCTCGTCGAGCCGCGCCATCGCGCGCTCGGGCTCGCCGAGCGCCTCGTGCGCACGCGCGAGCTGGTAGACGGCGACGTCGTTGCCCGCGGCCGCGGGCTGCTCGGCGAGCAACTGCTCGTAGGCGGCGATGGCCTCGCGCGTCGCGGCGTCGGCACGCTCGTCCGGGGCACCGTCCTGGGCGCGCAGCGACTCCGCCTCGGCGAGTCGCAGGTCGCCGAGGCGCCGCAGTGCCGCGGCGCGCAGCGCCGGGTCCGCATCGGGGATCTCGAGGAAGCGCTGGTAGCTGCTCGCCGCGAGGGCCACGTCCGCGTCGACGGCCTCGCCGGTGTCCACCGGCGCCGGGCGCGAGGCGAGTTCCGCCAGCGTCGCCGCCTCCCGGGAGCGGCGCGCGGCCTCCGCGGGCGCCGGCAGCTGCAGCGAGGCGACGGCGAGTACGGCGACAGCGAGCCGCACGTTCACCGCGCGCCCCCCGCGCTCGCCCCGTCGTACAGCGCGGCCAGCGCGAACTGCGCCTGCATCGCGTAGTTCGCAAGCCGCCGCTTCTGCGCCTCGAGTTCCTGCACCGCGAGCCGCGCGAGCAGGGCTTCCTGCGCCGCGGCGACGGTGTCGACGCGCGGACCGAGCTCGTCGGCACGCCGTGCGAGTCCGTCGATGCGGCCGGCGAATCCGCGCGTGTCGCGCGGCGCGGTCTCGCCCGCCTGCTCCACGCGCGCGAGCTGCTCGCGGGCTTCAGCGATGCCGGCACCGGTCTCGCGCAGCTCGGACTCGATGTTCTTCAGGCGCTGCCGGTACGCAGCGTCGAGCTGCCACAGCAGCGTGCCGCGCAGCAGGCGCGCGCGCTCGGCGAGCCCGTCGCGCTGCGCGCCGGCGGGCAGCGCTGCGAGCGAGGCATCGACCTTCGCGAGCGTCGCCCATTGCCGTGCCTCGGCCTCCGTGGCGAGCCCCGCGACGTCGCGGGCGGTGGCGATGGCGGCGACGCGCCCGGCAAGCGCGTCCTGGCGCTGCGCCAGCGCGTCCACGTCCGTGCTCGCGAGCACCTCGTCGCGGCGCGGCGCCCGCGCCTCGGCGGCCTGTTCGCGCGCCTCGACCATGTCGCCGAAGGCCGTCAGCGACTCGCGCGAGCGCTCGAGGCTGCGCTGCATGAGGCGCAGGTCGCGATAGTTCTTGAGTCCTTCCTGGAACTCGTGCGAGGCCAGCAGGTGGTACAGGTAGCGCGTCTGCGGCGCGTCGGGCGCCTGCTCGAGCTGCCAGAACCAGCCGATCGGCTCGTCCTCGGGTGCCTCGGCGAGGATCGCGTCGAGGAAGCCGCCCTGGCGGATCGCCGCAATCGACTCGTCGATGCGCACGGCCTCCGTGGCATAGGCGTCCACCGCGAGGCGGTACTGCCGAGCTGCCTGCCCGTTGGAGGCGAGCGTCGCATACGCATAGGGCACGGCAAGGAACGACTCCTGCACGGCCGCGTCGAGCAGCCGGCCCTCGCGCAGTTCGAGCCAGGGGACGAGTGCACGCTCCGGGCGCCGCACGTCCGCCTCGGCCCAGCCGAGGCCGAGCAGCGCGCGATTGCTGAACGGGCCGTCGAGCCGGACGCGCCCGAGTGCGGCGATCGCCTGGTCTCCCGCCTGCGACTGCAGCAGCGAGTAGCCGAGTGCGAGGTTGGCGCGGTCGCGCAGCGCGCGCTGCTCGTCGTTGCCTACGGCCATGGTGCCGACCGACTCGAGCCAGCGCCGGCCCTCGGCGAGGTCGCCCGCGCGCACCAGCGCCACGCCGAGGTTGAAGCGGGCGAACGGCGTCCAGTCGTCGCCGGCCGCGGCCTGCAGCGCGCCGGCGGCCTCCACGAAACGCCCCTGGGCCATCAGCACGTTCGAGGCGAGCAGCCGCCGCTCCGATTCCAGCGACCCGGCAGCGGAGCACGGATGCGCTCGAGACTGCGCGTGGCCTCGGCGTAGTAGCCGCGCTGGTAGCCGATGCGCGCGAGGTAGAAGTGCGCGCGGTCGCTGACCGACTGCGGCACCGGCCCGGCGAGCAGTCGGTCGAAGATGCGCGACGCCTCCTCGTGCAGGCCGAGCGAGAGGTAGAGGCCGCCGGACAGCAGCTCTGCCTCCGCGGCATGGTGGTCCATGCGCTGCAGATCGCGCGACACCTCGAGACGCACGAGCGCGCCGAAGTAGTCGTCCTGAAAGAAATGGAACAGCACGTCGCCGTAGTCGAGGTCGCGGATCTTGCCGGGCGGCGGCAGGTCGCGACCGTCGGCCGCGGCAGACGCCACGGCGGCCGCGAGCGACAGCGCGGCGAGCAGCCGCGCGCAGCGGCGCGCGAGACTCATCGCGGCCATCGCGCGAGAGTTCCCTGCTGAGTGGAGTGCGGTGCTGCGACCGTCACGGCTGCGCCGCCCCTACTCCCACTGGCGCACGACGAACTGCGGCTGCAGGGCAGCTTCGCGGTCGCTGATGCGCAGCTCGAGGTACTTGGCGCCGATGGCCTTCTCGAACTTGATCGTGGTGCCGCGCCGGTAGTCGCGCTCGTGCGGACCCTTGCCGGTGAACGTCGCGACGATCTCGTGCTCGCCCGCCTTGAGGTTGCCGAGGTAGAGCTTCTGCACGCCGCCGCGGTGCAACGCCTGCACCTCGCGCTCGGTGTAGAGGTAGCTGGTGACCTCCTTCTCGTCGAGCGTCAGGGTCACCGAGTCGAGCGCGAAGAACGTACCCACGTCCACGGAGAGGAACACCGCCACCTGCGTGCTCGCCGGATAGAGCAGTTCCTCCTCGAGCCGGAACAGGTCGCGGTTGAGGTCCACGAGCTGCTTCTTGAGGGCCTGCACGTCCTGGTCCACGCCCTTCAATTCACCGGCCGGCGCCGCGGCGGGCTCGTTCGCCGGCGCGCGCACGGCGGCCAGCAGGCCGCCGGCCACGAGCAGCGCGCAGGCGCAGAGGCGCCACCGCCGCACGCCGGCGCGGGTCTCGATCGGATGTCTCACGGGTTCAACTCCTCGATGCGACGGACGAGCGCCTCGCCCGGCGGTTCCTTGGACGACCACGCCCCCTGCACGACGCCGTCGCGGTCGAGCAGCAGGGTGAGCGGCAGGCGCTCCACGTCGTAGAGACGGCCGACCGACTGTCGCCCGTCCACCAGTGTCGGGTAATCGAGTTCGAGCGCGGCCGCGACCGCCGCCGCGCGCCCGGCGTCGCCCTCGACGTTCACGCCGAGCACCACGGGAGCCGCCCCGGCTGCCGCGGTCGTCAGATCGTTGAGCTGGGCGAGGGTCTCGCGGCAGGGGCCGCACCAGCTCGCCCAGAAGGTGAGCACCACGAGGTCGCCACGGTACTCGGAGAGGCGCAGGTTGCGCCCGTCGAGGCCCTTCAGCGCGAAGTCCGGCGCGGCGCTGCCCGGCGCCGGGCTCGCCCGCGAGACGAGCGGATAGGCGATCACGCCCGCCGCGACCGCGGCGAACAGCGCGATCGTCTCGAGGAGCGCCCTGCGACGGGCGCGCAGATACAGGTTCCTGCGTTGCATCCTGGCAACCCCGCTGTCATGGGTGAGACCCGAAGACCGGAAGCTTTGCGTCCCCGTCTTTCGACGGGTTTGCCCTTGTCAGTCGAGACCGATCGTCGTCTGTGCGCGGCGCCGCTGTCAACGCGCGGGCCGCAGCGATTTCCCCGGCGGGACCTGCGTCACAGATCGCCTGCGGGGACGGCGGGAAATCGTCAGCGTGGCGGGACGAGGCCGCTGGAGTAGTAGATGCGCCCGTCCTTGTCCACGATCACCGCCTCGATGCCCGGCAGGCGGCTCACCAGCTCCATGCCGCGCTCGACACCGAGCACGAACACCGTGGTCGAGAGGCCGTCGGTCTGCGTCGCATTCGGACCGATGATGGTCGCGCTGCGCACCTCCCTCGCCGACTTGCCCGTGCCCGGCACGAGGATGTGGTGGTAGCGCACACCGTCCTCCTCGAAGTAGCGCTCGTAGTCGCCGGAGGTGGAGAGGGCCTCGTCCTCGAGTGGCAGGCGCGTCACCATGCGGCCCTCGTTGCGCGGGTCGCGGATGCCGACGATCCACGGCTTGTCGAGGCGGTCGCCGAGCAGCCGCGTGTCGCCGCCGGCGTTCACCATGGCGTGGCGGATGCCGAGCCCGCGCAGGATCTCGACGCTGCGATCCACCGCGTAGCCCTTGGCGATGCCGCCGAGATCGATGCGCATGCCCTTGCGCAGGAAACGGATGGTGTTCGCGTTCGGGTCCACCTGCACCTGGCGCCAGTCGACGGCCGGCAGCGCAGCGTCGATCTGCTCGCCGCTCGGGTGCTGGTGGGCCCGGTAGTCGTAGAGGTAGCCGACGCTCGCGTAGGTGATGTCGAAGGCGCCGCCGCTCAGCCGCGAGAACTCGAACGAGCGCGTCACCACGTCGATGATCGCGGGGTCCACCTTCACCGGCCGCTCGTAGGCGTGCGCGTTGACCTGCGACAACTGGCTCTCGGGCTTATAGGTGCTCATCAGCTCGTCGGTGCGGCGCATCTCGTCGATCACCGCAGCCATGGCGCGCTCGGCGAGTGCGGCGTCCTCGCTCCAGAGTTCCACCGCGACGCGCGTGCCCATGATCGCTTCCTCGCGCTGGAACCACTCGGCACGGGCGGCCGCGGGCAGCAGATAGAGCAGCGACAGGAGCAGGGCATTGAACGTGAATCGCACGTGGGGTCTCGCTGGCATCGGAATGGTTCGGATCGGGCGGTGACGGATCGAGGCGCGCCAAGCCTAGCGCCGGCCCCTCCTCCTCACAATGACGGGCTCCTCACGGCGCGGACGTCGCGGCCCTCGCCCGTGTCTCCTCGTGCAGCCGCGCGAGAAACGCGCGGACCGTGGGCTCGGCCTCGGCGTCGGCCATCAGGCGCTGCTCGACGAGCACGCGCGCCACGTCGCGGATCGAACGGCGCCCGTCCACCAGCGAGGCCACGTAGGCGAGCACGCGCAATTCGAGCTGTCGTGCCTGCAGCTGCGGCAGCAGCGGCACCGGCAGGTCGGTGCGCTCGAGCCACGCGGGCGTGCGTCGCGCGGCGGCCGGGGCCGAGACCTCGGCGCGCTTCGACGCCGCGAAGCTCACCACGCTCTCGACCCGGCCGTGGCGGCTCGCCGGCGAGCAGAGGTAGGGCACGGACGACTCGTCGGGCTCGATGGCATCGAAGCCGGACTCGACGACGATCTCGCGGACCTCCTCCAGCGCGTAGCGGCGCGCGGGGTCGTCGCTCGCGAAGGACAGCGAGCCACTGTTGACCCAGCGCCCGCCGGGCCGGAGCCAGCGGTTGACGCGACGGGCGAAGACCGCGAGATCCTCGTCGAGCACGTCGATCAGCCACGGCGTCACCACCGTGTCGAACGCACCGGCCGCGAACGGGGCGCGCGTGACGTCGGCGAAGACGAGATGCAGGTCCGCCGGTGCGGGCTCCGGCGCCTTGAGTCGTCGCAGGATCGCCTGGCTCGCGACGTCGCGCGGTGCGAGCGGGAACTCGTAGAGCTCCAGCGTCTCGCCGGCGTAGAGCCGTTGGGCGGCGAGCAGGAACAGCGGATTGAGATCGGCGGCGACCAGCGGTGCCGGCCCGCGACGCAGGTGCAGGTCGTAGGCGAGGCGCCCCGCCCCAACGCCGAGCAACAGCGTGCGCCCGGGCGGCTCGACGCCGAGCGCCGCATCGACGAGTCGATACGCCGCCTCGTTCTCCGCCTCGCCCCAGCTCCAGTCGCGATGCAGGTTCGCGTAGTAGCTCGCGAGGCCCTGCCCAGACGGCAGCGTCGTGCCGAGCGCCGCGTACAGCTCCGGTGCGGCGGCGCCGGCGCCGGCGCCGAGCGGTGCCATCATCGAGCGGATGCGCCGCGCGTGATCGCTGCAGGCGGCAGCGAGCAGCTTCAGCCGGCTGCGGGTCGCGGATCGCGTGACGTCGTCGCGGAGCGCCGAACGATAGTGCGCCGCTTGTGCCTCGAGCCCGGCGAGGAATCCGTGCACGCGCGCCCGCCACTCCCCGAGAGTCGCCTCCGGCTCGGCGAACAGCCACGGCAGCCCACCCACTTCCGGGTAGGCGACCGCACAGCCCGCGCACGCCAGCTGCGGACGGTCCGTCAGCGGACCGTCGCAGCGCGGACAGCACAGCAGGTCGAGCGGCGGGAACGAGCGGTGGTTCGCCATTCGCGGGCGAGACTAGCACGGCGGCGGCGGCGCGCCGGCAGGCCACCACCGCACGGCGGCGGCGGCCCCGGCGCGGGCAGCGCGGCGGAGGCGCCGCGCTGCGCTCAGCCGATCTTGCCGTTCACGATCGGGTTGAACGCGATCAGGCTGTCCTGCACGGCCGCCGTGCCCAGACCATTGCGCGGGAACTTCTGCCCGAACTGCGCTTGCTCGCCGTGCAGCGCCATGTAGTTGAGCGCGACCGTCTCGACCAGCAGGTTGACGTTGTTGGCCGCCGGGCTCGAGGCGGTCTCGACCGAGGCGTCGCCGCGGAAGTAGCCGATCTGCTGGTGTCGTGCCGCGCCGCCGGGGCCGGTGTCGACGAGCCTTGGCCGCCCACCCGGGTTGTAGACCAGGAAGAACGAGGCCGCGGTGGACTGGTTGTCGCTGGTCCACATGAACTTGCCGCGCCCGTCCACCGTGTTGTCGACCTGCCCGCCCGCCGAGATCGAGCCGTCGGAGTAGACGTACAGCATCAGCGGCAGGCCGCGCCGCGCCGCGTACTCGAGGCAGGCGCCCATGCAGCGTCCGGCGCGCAGGTCGCGCAGCTCGCCCGTGGCGCGGCCCTGGCCGTGGTAGTCGTAGCCGCCCATCGCGATCGTGCCGGCGCCGGCGTAGCCCGACAGCACCATCTTCATCACGGCCGCGGTCTTGCGGAACTCGGCGTCGGCGTCGTACTCGGCACGCGTAAAGATGCCCGACCCGCCGACGATGTCGGGGTCGAGATCCGGGTTGAGGCTGGTGGGGTCGCCGAAGCGGTCCACGACGTCGGCGGCCTTCACGTAGCCGCAGTTGACGAGTTCGCGCACCACCTCGTTGCGGGTGACCGTGGTCTTCTTGGGATCGGCCCACGGCTGCCCCGGATCGACCACCGCGAGCTTGCGCTGGCTGATGCGCTGGATGGCCTCCATGACGGCCACCGTGTCGTCCACGCTCAGCAGATTGGCGAGCTGGCCCGTGTCGACGAGGCCCGTGACGTCGCTCGCGCGGTCCACCTTGGTCGGACGCACCGAAAGATCGATCAGGCCCGCGGGCGCCATCGAGTTGCCGCCCGAGTCCGAGGCGCGCGAGCCGATCAGCGTCGCGAGCGAGCCATCCGCGCCGGCCCTGTAGATCCCGTACATCGGGTTGTGCGGGTTGTTGCCGGTGTCGTTCTCGGAGCGCGCGGCGATCACCGCGCCGTTGACGGCCGCAGCCGTGGCCGGAGACACGCGCTCCATGATGCCGCGCAGGAACGCGCTGTCGGAGTGGAACGCGAGTCCGAGCCGCGTGTCGGTGAAGCTCGTGCCGGTGGCGGGGTTGGTGAGACCGGGCACCATGTCGCCGGGGAGGCCCAGCTTGCCGTAGCCCGCGGTGGTGAGGAAATCGAGCTGCCCGCCCGCGCCGCCGACCAGCACGTTCGAGCCGACCATGTTCGCGCCGCCGGCCAGATCGATGCAGATGAAGGGGACCTTGCCGGCGCCGAGCACCTCGATGCCGCAGCTCGCGCGCAGCGCCTCGAGGTCCGAGGACAGCGCCGCCATCGCCTGCCGCGGGCTCGCGAACAGGCCGAACACGGTGGGCGCGACGACGGTACCGAGGCCCGCCGCGAATCCCTGCGCGAGGAAGTCGCGACGCGTGACCGGGCGCTTGTGGGCGCCCTCGTGACGGATGGGCTCGTCGGGGGTGAGACGCCGAGGGGGTGACTTGCGAATGATCATGCCGACTGCCTCCGGTCGTTGCGCGTGGCCACGTCAGTGCACCAGGGTCACGGCGCTGCCGAGCAGCGCCGCACAGCTTGCCTTGACGACGGTCTCCGTGCGTCCGGCCGGGCAGCTCGCGCCGCAGGCCGAAAGTCGCGTGATGAGCGCATCGAGGTCGCCGCGCACGCCGGCGGCCTCGGGCTCGGTCGCCACGTTCTGCGCCATCATCCGGCCCACGAGCGCGTCGAGCACGATGGCGCGCCCGGCGGGACCGAACGCCTGCGGCGGCGCCGCCGCGAAGTTGAAGCCCGGGAAGTACGCGGCGCGGGCCGTCGTGTCCTCCACCAGCCCGTCGCAGTACTGGATCGAGAGCTGCGCGATCGCCACCGGGTGCGCCGAGACGAACGTGTCGATGCTCTCGATGGTGGGCAGCGCCTGGCGAACCTGGTCGTAGGTCGTCTTCACCGCCGGGCGCGTCGGACTCACGCCGGTGAGCTCCGCCATGGTCGCGTTGATCTCGTCGAAGACGCGCAGGCCCACGTCCGCGCCGCGCGGCTGGTCGGGCGGTGGCGCCGGCGCGAGCGGCACCGGCTCGGTGTGCACATTGCTGCGGCTGCCGAGCACGTCGAAGGTCAGGAAGAACTCGTCCGCCTCCGGTCCCTTCTCGAGTCCGATCACCGTGCCGATGTTCGACAGCAGCTGGCCCCTCGTCCCGTAGGACGCGTCGGTGATCGCGGTGTCGAGCCTTCGATAAGCCTGGCCGACCTCGGCCTCGCCGCCGTTGACGCCGATGCGCATGCCCGCGAGCGGGATGCTGCCGGGCTTCGCCGCAGCGTCGAGGCTGATGAAGGTGGGCTTGTCGAACAGGTACGAGAAGCTGTCGAACTGGCTCACCTCGAACAGCAGGTAGGCCTGCGGCATGTCCACCAGGTGGCTCAGCGAGAACAGCAGGTAGAACTTCTCGCCCACGCCGGCCTGGAAGTTCTGCTGGATCTGCTGCGGCGTGAGGACGCGGTCGTGGACCGCAACCAGCCGGAAGATGCCGTCGAACGGCTGGTCGCCGGACACTTCGTTGCCGAGCACGAAGGCGAAGGTGTCGTCCCAGTCCGCGATCGTGCCGCCGCGCGCCGGGTCGGCGTCGCCGGTGAACTCGCCGTTCACGTAGAGGCGCCGGCCGTTCACCGGGTCGTAGGTCGCCACCACGTGCTGCAGCGTCGCCTGCAGGTCCTCGTCGGCCGCTGCAGTGGTGAGCTGCGGATTGCCGGCGGAGCCGGTGGCGCTCGAGCGGTTGTAGAAGTCGTAGCTGTAGAGCGTCTGCCCGAGCATGAAGTTGCGGGCGTTCGTGCCGCCCGAGTAGGACACGATGCGCGCGTCCTCCTGGGCCACGTTGCCCGGAGCCACCCAGGCCTCGATCGAGTACTCGCCGGTGCTCTTGATGCGGTCGTGGAGCTTGCGGCTCGTGGTGGTGGAGCCTTGCGCCTTGCCCTTGCGGATGTTGATCCCCCACCCGCCGACCCAGGTCACGTCGCCGGAGAGGTTGAGGTTGAGCGCCGGCTCGATGCCGCTGGTGTCGTACGCGACGCTGCCGCTGCCGGTCTTGAATTCCCACAGGCCGACCAGCGCACCGTTGTAGCGGCTGCCGCCGCTCGCGACCGTACCGTCGTAGAGACGCAGCGCCTTCGACAGCACCAGCGAGGAGTCCACCTGGGTCACCGGCACCGAGCCCGCGAAGGCGCGGATCGCCGCTTCCATCTCGGCGGAGTTCGCCGCGCAGTCGCTCCAGCAGTTGTGGAACTCCGAGCGCAGCCGCAGCACGAGGCGCGAGGCCTCGGGCTGGTCGAGGTTGATCTTCACCTTCGAGGCGGCATAGGCCTCGTTGACGTCCGCGGAGCCGAAGAACGGCGACTGCGAGCTCGAGGCCGAGGGCGCGTGGCAGCGCGCGCAGTATTCCTCGAGCAGCGGGTGGACCGTGTCCGCGAAGAGGTCCGGTGCCGTCGGAAAGCTCTTGCTCGCACCCGGGTCGCGGATTGGCGGTGCCTTCAGGTCGACGCCGGCGCTGCCGCCGCCCGCCGTGGCGCCGGCCCACGCCGCGATCCACGTGGTGAGGATGTCGGCGCAGGCCGAGGGGCTCGCGAGCCAGCAGTTGTGGCCGCCCGCCACCTTGGCGACCATGCGCGAGTCGCGCGGCGAGGTGAGCGTCACGATGCCGTTGGCCGCGGCATAGGCGAGGTTGACGTCGTCCTGGCGCACGAACTGCGGCGCCTGCCCGCCCTGCGTGTGACACTGGCCGCAGCGGTTGCTGGCCTTCAGGTTGTCCCACAGGTTGATCTTGAAGGACTGCACGTCGGCGGTCGCGGGAGGCGGGCCGCCGTAGGCCGCCGGCGTCACCGGCGCGGTCACGGGGTTCTCCACGGTCTTGGCGCCGCCGCCGCAGCCGGCGAGCACGGCCGCAAGGACGACCAGCGCGAGCGCGCCGCGCAGGCGGGTCAACGGCGAGCGAATGGCGTTGCTTTCCATGGCGTACTCCTACTCACCCATGCAGTAGGTGGCCGCCTCGGCGAACACCCGCTTGAGCCGGTAGCCGTTGTTCCGGAACGAACTGGCCATGGCGTCGATGCGCGAGCGGTCGGCGGCATCGCTCGGCGGCCTGAAACACACGTTGCGGAACACCTTCTCGACCTGGCAGCGCGCAAAGCGCTCCGAGCCCGCGAGCTCGCGCCCCATGGACTTCGCGCCCTGACCGTGGCCGGGCAGGCCGCCGTCCCAGCCGAGCAGCGAGTTGCGGCCCGCCCTCCAGTAGTTGTCCCAGCGGTCGTCCGGCGTGACGAAACCGGGGCGGAAGGTCTGGTCGTTGTTGAAGTACTTCGGGCGGACCTGGCCCGGCGTGTAGACGAGCCGGCCCGCGGCCTCGTCGTAGTCGTAGTAGGCGTAGGCCTGCACGAGCGGGTCCATGCCCGCGTGGCAGGCGACGCAGTTGTTGAGGAACAGTCGCGCGTCTCCGCCGGGACTGCGACTCACGTCCTGGCGCACGCGGTCCGGCGGGCGCGTCGGATCCTGCACCTGCTCGAGGTCCACGCACAGGTGGTTGAGCAGCGTGAAGCGCAGCATGGCGCGGTTGGTGCCCGCGACGAAGAACGCCTGTGCCGCGGCCCGCGTCGTCGTGACGCCCGCCGTGGCGTCCGGCGGAATGCCGTTCATCGAGGACTGCGTGGTGCGCGTCAGCGCGGTCTTGAGGTTCGCGCCGTTCGCCTCGAGCGCCTCGTAGTGCGCGTTGTTCGCCGGCGAGTAGGCGGGCAGCCCGCCGGTGCCGCCGCCCGTGTAGAGGATGTCCTCCGAGAGCAGCAGGTTGAAGGGCACGTCGTCGCGCACCATGCCGATCACGGTCGCGACGTAGTCGTTGAGCGGTGCGAACACGGTCTGGTCGCGGTTCGTCCACGGCGTCGCGAAGTTCTTGAGCGTCACGTCGTAGAACGCGCGGTGCTCCATCGCGGTGTAGGCGGCATCGACGGCGCGGCCCGCCGCGATGTCGGCCGCCATGGTGTTCAGCACGGCGGGCGTGGGCGGCACGCCGGCGAGGCGATCGTGCAGCCGCTTCGCCTGGGTGCGCGCATCGGCTCCCGCCGCGAGTGGCTGCAGCAGCGCGAGCAGCGCGCCGATGCAGGCGAGCAGCGCGCGCACCGGGCGGCGGCCGCCACGGCGCAGCGCCGCGTGCGGCGCCGGGCGGCGTCGATCTTCGATTCGCGGACCCGTTGGCATGTGCCGACCTCCCGTGATCCCGCGGCGTCCGAGCCACCGCCGGTTCGCCCGATTGCAGCCGCAGCGACTCTGCTGCGTGCAAGTCCGATAGCGGCCTTGCGGGGCGCAATGTGGATTGCCGAGAGGGTGCCGCCAAGCGCAATGCGCAGATCTGCGGAGGCGCTCACAGAAGCCGCTCGAGTGAGAGTCGGCTCACACATCGCGTGCGCCCGCGTGGAGCGCGTCGGCCGCTGTGAGACAAAGTGTTGCAACGGCGTGGCTCGGTGCAGAGTCGATGCGAGGCGCCGTCCCGGGATGCCGTGCGCCGATGGGCGCGCGGCGCAACCTTCAGCGAGGAACGACGCATGTGCAGACTCGAGCGCGAGATCCGCGACACCGCGCGGCACGACCCGGCGTGGTGGGGCCTGGTGCTGGCGGCCGCACTGCTGGCGACGGCCGGCTGTACCAGCGGCGATGGCGGCGGCGATCTCTCTCCGGCCAAGGGTCAGGGCCCCGACCCCGTGGTGCTCGACTTCCCGATCGCCTACGTGAAGCGGCCCGTGCCGCTCGCCACGGTGCCCGCCGCGGACGCCCGCCGGCTGCTCGTGTTCGAGCCCGGCGGCGACCTCTACGTCCGCGACCGCGCCTCGCCGTCGGCGACCGAACGCAACGTCACGACCGGGATCTCCAAGGGTCGCGGCGACGTGCGCGACCTCGAGCCCTCCTTCGACGGCCGCAAGCTGCTGTTCTCGATGCGCGAGCCGCTGATCGAGGGCGCCGACGAGGAGGACCAGCCGACCTGGAACATCTGGGAGTACGACGTTGCCACCGCGGAGCTGCGCCGCGTGATCCGCTCCGACATCGTCGCCGAGGAAGGCCACGACGTCGCACCGCACTACCTGCCCGACGGGCGCATCGTGTTCACCTCCACGCGCCAGCGACAGTCGCGCGCCACGCTGCTCGACGAGGGCAAGCCGCAGTTCGCCGCGCAGGATGAGAGCGACGCCGAGCCCGCCTTCCTGCTGCACGTGATGAACGCCGACGGCACGGGGCTGCGGCAGATTTCCTTCAACCAGAGCCACGATCTCGACCCCGCCGTGCTCGACGACGGCCGCGTCGTCTTCAGCCGCTGGGAAAACGCCGGCGCCAACGACGAGATCAACCTCTACACGGTGCGCCCCGACGGCTCGAAGCTCGAGCTGCTCTACGGCGCCCAGAGCCACGCCACCGGCACCGCCGGCGGCGATCTGCACTTCCTCGACCCGCGACCCACCGGCGACGGCCAGCTGCTGGTGCGCGCGCAGCCGTTTCGGGCCGTGGAGTCCGGCGGCCAGTTGCTCGTGATCGACGTCGGCAACTACGTCGAGATCGCGCAGCCGACGCTGCCGAACCGCGGCGTGCTGCCGGGACCGGCCCAGGTGCCGGCGACCGCCAACCTCGTCTCGACGGTCGAGGGTCCTTCGCCGGGCGGCCGCTACAACGCCGTCTTCCCGCTGCGCGACGGCACCGCACGGATGCTGGTGAGCTGGACGCAGTGCCGGCTGCTCGAGAACCAGCGCATCGTGCCCTGCACCGACGATCGCCTCGCCGCCGGCGCTGCGGCGACCGCACCGCCGCTCTACGGGCTGTGGATGTACGACCCGGCGCAGCGCACCCAGCTGCCGGTGGTGACGCCGGTCGAGGGCACGATGTACACGTCGGTGGTCGCGCTGCAGCCCCGGCCGCTGCCGCCCGTGCTGCTCGATGCGGTTGCGGGCGTGGACTACGACGCCGACCTCGAGTCGGAGAACGTCGGCATCCTCGACATCCGCAGCGTCTACGACTTCGACGGCATGGATCGCGCGCCCGGCGGCATCGCGGCTCTCGCCGATCCCCGGCTCGCGACGGCCGCGCAGCGCCCGGCGCGCTTCCTGCGCATCGAGAAGCCGGTGAGCTTCCCCGACGACGACGTGCTCGACTTCGACGGCAGCGCCTTCGGCGTCACGCGCGCCTTCGGCATGCGCGAGATCCTGGGCTACGCGCCCGTCGAGCCCGACGGCTCGGTGCGCGTCAAGGTGCCGGCCGGCGTGCCGTTCGCGGTCTCGGTGCTCGACGGCGAAGGCCGGCGGATCAGCCAGCGCCACGACAACTGGTTGCAGTTGCGCGCTGGCGAGGAACTGCGCTGCAACGGCTGCCACGATCGCGCCGGTGGCCAGTCCCACGGCCGCTCGAACCTGTTCGCGTCGATCTGGCCCGGCGCGCGCACGACCGGCCTGCCCTTCCCCAACACGCAGCCCGCCCTGTTCGCCGATTTCGGCGAGACCATGGCGCAGACGCGCGCGCGCATCAGTTGCCAGACCGACTGCGCGTCGATCGAACCCACCCTCGACCTCGTCTACGAGGACGTGTGGACCGACCCGGTCGCGGCGGGACGCCCGCCGGACGCTGCCTTTGCATGGCGCTACGCCGACCTCGAGACGCCGGCGCCGACCAGCGCCGACTGCGTGGCCGGGTGGAGCGCCGGCTGCCGGGGCACGATCCACTACGAGGCGCACATCCATCCGCTGTGGAGCCGGCCGCGGATCACGCTCGCGGCCGACGGCGTCACAGTGCTCGCCGATGACACCTGCACGAGCTGCCACTCCGACCGCGATGCGGCCGGCGCGGCGCGCGTGCCGGCGGGACAGCTCGAGCTCACGGACGGCCCCTCCAGCGACGAGCCGCTGCACAAGCACGCCTACCGCGAACTGCTGGCCGGCGACAACGAGCAGGAACTCGTCGGCGCCAACCTGCAGGACCGGCTGGTGCAGGTCGGCATCGACCCGGTCACCGGCCAGCCGCAGCTCGTGCCCGTGCCCGTGTCGCCCTCGATGAGCGCGGGCAGCGCCCGCGGATCCGTGCGCTTCGTCTCATTGTTCGCGACCGGAGGCAGCCACCAGGGCCGGCTCATGCCCGCCGAGTTGAAGCTCGTCTCAGAATGGCTCGACGTCGGGGCGCAATACTTCAACGACCCTTTCATCGCGCCGCTCGACTGACGACATGACCCGACGCCTGCCGATAGCCGTCCTGCTGACGGCGGTGCTGCTCACGGCGACCGTGGCCGGGGCGGCGTCGCCGGAGCGGGTCGTCGTGCAGGATCCCTACCTCGAGTTCCGCAGCGGCCCCGGCCGCGGCTACCCCGTTTTCCACGTCGCGGACCGCGGCCAGTCGGTGGAGCTGCTGCGTCGTCGCACGGACTGGATCAAAGTCCGCGGCGACGGCGGCGAGGAAGGCTGGGTGAACCGCAGCCAGCTCGAGCGCACGCTGACGCCCGAGGGGGAGCCGGTCACCGTGCCGGGACCCTCGCCGGAGAGCCGCACCGCGCACCGCTGGGAGGCAGGGCTCGCCACCGGCGACCTCGACGGCGCCAACGTCGTGGCCGCGCAGGCCGCCTGGGCGATGACGCCAACCCTGCTCGCGCGCGCCGACGCCTCCCAGCTGCTCGGCGACTACTCCGACGGCTGGCTGGTCACCGCCGGCATCGCCCACGTGTTCATGCCGCAGTGGCGCGTGTCGCCGTTCATCGGCATCGGCGGCGGCGTGCTGCGGATCGAACCGAAAGCCACGCTCGTCAAGGCCGAGGACCGCACCGACGAGACCGCCTATGCGGGTGCCGGCCTGCGCGGCTACCTCACCAACCGCTTCCTGCTGCAGGCCGAGTACCGCAGCTACGTCGTGTTCACGGATCGCGACGACAACGAGGAGATCGATCAATGGACCGTCGCCTTCACGTACTTCTTCTGACCGGCCTCGCGCTGGCGGGAGTCGCGGGCGCCGACGCGAGGGCCCAGGAGGCCGCGACGGCCGCGCCCGAGAACCCGCAGGTGGTCGAGCCGCAGGTCAAGCGCCGCGAGATCACGCGCCCGGCGATCGACTCCGAGAACTTCGAGGCCGGTGTCTTCGTGGGCACGCTCTCGATCGAGGATTTCGGCGCGAGCTTCGTCTACGGAGCGACCATCGCCTATCACTTCACAGAGGACCTGTTCGCAGAGGCGACGATCGGCACCGCGACGGCCGGGCGCACCAGCTACGAGGACCTGAGCGGCTCGGTCGACCTGCTCACCGACGACGAGCGGCAGTTCACCCACTACGACCTCTCGCTGGGCTGGAACGCGCTGCCGGGCGAGGCCTTCTTCGGCGGCAAGCGCGCCATGCCCTCGGCGCTGTATTTCACGCTCGGCGCCGGCAGCACGCGCTTCGCGGACGACGACTTCTTCACGGTTGCGCTCGGCGCGGGCTACCGCCTGCTGGTCAACGACTGGCTCGCGGTGCGCCTGGACGCACGCGACCTGATCTTCGACAGCGACCTGCTCGGCGACAGCAAGGTCACGCAGAACCTGCAGTTCACCTTCGGCCTCACGGCCTTCTTCTGACGGAGGACACGACATGCCGCTCCGGCACGGACTCGCGACCCTGGCCCTGGCCACCCTGCTCGCCGCACCCGCGGTCCGGGCGGCCGCCCCCGCCGCCGCCGGCGACTTCGCGCTGCCCGCGCGCGACGGCGGCACCGTGCAGCTCTCCGAACTGCGCGGGCAGGTGGTGATGATCAACTTCTGGGCGACCTGGTGCGGCCCCTGCCGCCAGGAGATGCCGCTGCTCGAGCAGCTGTATTCGAAGTACGAGCCGCTCGGCTTCACGCTGCTCGGGGTGAACGTGGAGCCCGACAGCGCACCGGCGCAGGAGTGGCTGAAGCGCACGCCGGTGACCTTCCCGATCCTCTTCGACCGCGACAACAAGGTGAGCTCGCAGTTCGGCGTGGAGGCCATGCCGAGCTCGGTGCTGATCGACCGCGAGGGCAAGGTCCGCCACGTGCACCGCGGCTACAAGCCGGGCGACGAATCGACCTACGCGGACCTCGTCCGCAGCCTCGTGAAGGAGTGACCATGAACCGCAGGCGTGCGATCACGCTGGCTGCGCTGCTCGCAGCGCTGACGGGCTGCAGCAGCGTCGAGCCCTGGGTGAAACCCTACGAACGGCAGAACTTCGCCGACCCGGTCATGGCGGGCGACCGCGACCCGGTCGCCGTCGCCTACCTGAACCACGTGTTCGAGGCGCGCGAGGGCGCGCGCGGTGCGCTCGGCAGCCACGGCGGCGGCTGCGGCTGCAACTGAGACGATCACCGTGCGGTTGAAGGCCCTGCTGCTGATCGTCTCCGCGCTGGTGCTCGCGCCGGCGGCCCGTGCCGCCGTCCTGCCGGACGACCGCGCCGACGTCCTCTATCACCGCTACGACGGCGGCGGCGTCACCATCGACGGTCCGTCGCTGCTGATGCGCAAGAAGTTCGCCGAGCGCTACTCCGTGAGCGCCAACTACTACGTGGACATGGTGTCGAGCGCCTCGATCGACGTGCTGGCGACCGCGAGTCCGTACAAGGAGACGCGCACCCAGGCGAGCCTCGGCGCCGACGTCCTCAACGGCCGCACGCAGTACACGGTTGCCTTCGCCAACAGCGACGAGAACGACTACACGGCCAACACCGCCGGCATCGACGTCAGCCAGGATCTGTTCGGCGACCTGACGAACCTCTCGTTCGGCTACACCCGCGGCTGGGACGAGGTGCGCAAGCGCGGCGACCCCGAGTTCTCCGAGCCCGTGGACCGCTCGAGCTACCGCATCGGTCTCACGCAGATCCTGACGCCCGAGCTGATGTTGGGCTTCAACTGGGAACTGGTGAGCGACGAGGGCTTCCTGAACAACCCCTACCGCTCCGTGCGCTATCTCGACTCCGACAGCGCCGCGGGCTTCGCCTACCAGCCCGAGGTCTACCCGCACACGCGCGTCAGCAACGCGCTCGCCGTGAACGCGCGCTACTTCCTGCCCTACCGGGCGGCGCTGTACGGCCACTATCGCTACTTCACCGACACCTGGGGCGTGGACGCCAACACCGTGAAACTCGGCTACACGCACCCCTTGGGCAAGCAGTGGATCGTCGAGCTGACCTACCGCTGGTACGGTCAGTCGGCGGCGGACTTCTACTCGGACCTCTTCCCGCGGCGCGACGCACAGAACTTCATGGGGCGCGACAAGGAGCTGTCCACGTTCTCGAGCCAGATGGTCGGGCTCGGGGCCACCTACGAGCTGCCGCCCTTCGGCGCGCCGTTCATCAAGCGCTCGACGGTAAGCCTGTTCTACGACCGCTTCCGCTTCGACTACGACGACTTCCGCGACGTGCTCGCGGGCGGCACCCCCGGCGAGGAGCCGCTCTACGGCTTCGACGCGGACGTGCTGCGCGTGTTCTTCTCCGGCTGGTTCTGAGGCGCGCTCAGGGCGGACCGTCCACGTAGTCGAGCACGGCCCGGGCGAAGGCCGCCGGCGCCTCGGTCGCGGCGAACACGCCGGCCTCGATCGTGGCTTCGCGGCAGGGACTGAAGGCGCGGCGCAGCGGCTCGGCCTGCCCGGGCGACGCGAACGGGTCGCGCGTCGCGTAGAGCAGCAGCGCCGGGCAGCGCACCCGGGGCAAGCGCTCCTCCATGCGGTAGCTGGCCACGGCGAAGTGCCCCTGCTCGCTCGTCTCGCCCGCGCGGAACAGGTCCACCACCAGCCGCTGCACCAGCTCCGGCCGCGGCAGCCACTCGTGGAACTTGCGCCATTTCTCCCCGAGGTGCGCGCCGTCGGCAGCGGGCGTCCACTGGCGGAAGTGCCGGGCAAGCCGCTCACGGCCGGCGGCGTCGGTGTAGACGGGGCCGGAAAGCACGACACGCTCGATGCGCTCCGGTGCCGAAGCGGCCATCTCCACCGCGATCACGGCGCCGGTGTGGTGCCCCACGACGATCGCGCGTTCGATGCCGAGCGCGTCGAGCGACTCGAAGGCAGCGGCGGCGTAGTCCGCGACCCCTGGGTTCCCCGTCACGCGGTCGGAGCAGCCGTAGCCCGGGGTGTCGAGCGCGACCACGCGCCGCGTCGCGGCGAGGATCGGCATCGCGTCTGCGAATTCGTCCACCGAGCGCGGCGTCTGGTGCAGCAGCAGCAGCGGCGTCGCCGCGCCCGCGCCGGCGTCGACGACGTGCACCTGCCCGAGCCGCGTGTCGCAGAAGCGCCGCCTCACGAACCGGCACCGTCGTCGTCGGACGCGGTTGCCGGCCCCGCCGCCAGCGCCGGCGCCTCGAGTTCGAGCTGCGGGAGGTCCTGCTGCGCGAGCCCCTGCAGGTCGCCCGCGATGCCGAGCAGCTGCGCCGTGGCGAGCTGGATCTGCTTCTCGCGGCGGTTCCAGCGCTGCTGGGTCGCAGCCCGCTCGCTGTCGAGCTCGGCGCGCATGCGCGTGAACGCCTCGTACACCGCACGCAGCTTCTGCGCGAACTGCGGGCTGGTCAGGTAGTCGTACACCGCCTCCATCTTCTCGCCCTTGTTCGCGCTCGCGAGTCGGGCGCGGTAGGCCTCGAGCAGACCCTCGCGCAGGGCAGCGGCCAGCGGCACCGCGGCGGCGGGCGCGCTCACCCACACGTCCTCGTGCAGGCCGAAGGGGCCTCCCGCAGGCCACTCCGGCGGGAACGAGGTGGTGACGATCACGCCGGCCTCGGCGCCCGCCGCACGCATGTCCTCCCGCAGTTTCGCGGGCCAACCGTGGCTCCAGCGCTGGGCCCGCTTCGCCTCCCAGAGGATCACGCCGGCGGGCTGGCCCGAGCGGCTCATCACCGTGTGGACGGCGTCGCCGCCGCGCTGGCCCTTCTTCACCTCGACGATCGCGTCGAGCGGGAAGGCCTGCGCGAGCTGCTCCTCGAGCAGCAGCTCGAGCACCTCGCCCTGCAGCTGCTGCGAGCCCTGCGCGCTCTTGCGCTGCGCCTCCTCGAGCTTGCCGCGCATGTCGTCGATGGTCTTCTGCAGCTCGGCCTCGCGCAGCCGGCCCCGCTCGGCCTCCGCGGCCCGGGCGCGCTGCTCGACCTCGTGTCGCTGCGCATCGAGACGACGCTGGGCCTCGATCTCGAGCGCCGCGCGCGCCTCCTCGAGCTGCGCACGCTCGCGCCGCAGGGCGAGTTCCTGCGCCTGCAGCGCCGCGACCTGGCCCGCCTTCTCGGCCAGCATCTCCTGCAGCCCCTGCAGCCGGGCCCCTGCCGCGGCCTGCTCGAGCGAGCGCATCTCCGTCATCGCCGCGGCGTGCTGCACGTCGCGCTCGGCGATCAGCCTGCGCAGCGCCGCGAGCTCGCCCTGCGCGTGCTGCTCGCGCTCGGCCGCCTCGCGGGCGAGGCGCACCTCCATCGCGGCCTCCACCGAGTCACGCTCGCCGGCCAGCAGCCGCTCGCCGGCCTCGACGAGCGCCTCGAGCGCACGCTTCGCAAACGCCTCGTCGAGGCCGAACTCGCGTTCGCAGTGGGGACAGGTGACACGCGTCTGCGGGTCCAGCAGCAACCGTTCCCGGCGCGCCTCGGCGCGCAACGGCGCGGCGACGTCCGGGCCGGCCTCGGTCATGCGACGGGGCCCGGGGCCGCGCCGCCCGCGCGCCGCCGCCGGCGCTCGCGCAGCATGAGCAGCGGCCCGGCGACCAGCATCACGAGGACGAGCAGCAGGTAGAGGGCGAACACGCCGACCAGCAGCGACTTCATGCGGGGTACTCCATCCGGTAGGAATCCAGCGGGGGCGCGGGCCCGCCGTCGCATCTTAGTCGTGGGGACATCACCGACCAAGGCGAGTCCATGGCAGGGCGCCGGGCAGCCGCCGCGACGCCAGGCGGCCCAGCCGATCGCGCGGTGCGCTGCCTTGACGGTCCCGACCGCCTGTTGCGTAATGCCCACGCTGGCACCTTCATGCCGAGAGCGCAGCCACCCAGGGAGATGCGGATGAGCCACGGGTCGAGCCGCGCGCGGATGCGGTCGCTGTCCTGCGCGATCGCCACCGCGATCGCACACGCCCTCGCGGCGTCGGCACTGGCCGACGACGTCGAGGACCTCGAGAACATCGTGGTCACCGGCACGCGGGTACCGGACCGCTCCGTCACCGAGACCGCCGTGCCGGTCGACATCGTGCCCGCGACGAGCCTCGAGCAGGTGGGCGTCACGGAACTGAGCCAGGCACTGTCGATCGCGCTGCCGTCCTACAACTTCCCGCGGCCAGGCCTCGCCGACGGCACCGACACCATCCGTCCCGCCACGCTGCGCGGCCTGGCGCCCGACCAGACGCTGGTGCTGCTCAACTCGAAGCGCCGCCACGCCGCCTCGCTCGTGAACGTGAACGGCACCATCGGGCGCGGCGCGGCCGCCGTGGACCTGAACACCATTCCCACCGCCGCGGTGAACTCGATCGAGGTGCTGCGCGACGGCGCCTCCGCGCTGTACGGCTCGGACGCCATCGCCGGCGTGATCAACGTGCGCCTGCGCGACGACGATGCGGGCGGCGACCTCACCGCGCTCTACGGCACGCGCGAGTCGAACTACCGCGTACCCACCGGCCAGACGCCGCCGGGTGCGACCTGGTCGGCGCCGCCGCACCTCGACCGCGATGGCTCCGACGGGGAGACCTGGAGCGTCTACGGCTGGAAGGGCTTCTCCTACGGCGACGGCGGCTTCCTCACGCTCACCGGAGAGTTCAAGGACCAGTCGCGCACCGAGCGCGGCGGGTGGGACCCGCGCCAGCAGTACCCGCGCGTCGACGGCGCCTACGACCCGCGCGAGCAGACCATCGACCGATTCAACGCCTGGTACGGCGAGCCCGAGCTCACGCAATACACGCTGTTCGCCAACACGGGCTACGAGTTCGACAGCGGCGCGCGGCTGTATGGCTGGGCGAGTTACCAGGACCGCGAGGCGCGCTCGGCGGGGTTCTTCCGCCGAGCGCTCGACGAGCGCAACGTGATCGAGATCTACCCGGACGGCTTCCTGCCGCTGATCGCGCCCGACGTCACCGACTGGAGCGCGGCCTTCGGCGGCGAGTGGGCCTGGGGCGACTGGCAGATGGATTCGTCGCTGGTCTACGGCTCCAACGAGATGCAGTTCACCGTGGAGCGCTCGCTCAACCGCTCCCTCGGCGCGGCGAGCCCGACGCGCTTCGACTCGGGCGGCTTCGACTACGATCAGCTCGTGTTCGACTTCACCGGCATCCGCGAGGTCGAGTTTGCGCGCTTCGCCTCGCCGCTCAACATCGCCGTGGGCGTCGAGGCGCGCCGCGAGGGCTACTCGATCACGGCCGGCGAGCCCGATTCCTACGTCAACGGCGGCGTGCTGCTGCCGAGCGGCCAGCCCGCGGCCTCCGGCGCACAGGTGTTCCCGGGCTTCCGCCCCGAGAACGCGGTGAACGAGGACCGCACCGCCGTCGGCGTGTTCGCGGACCTCGAGGCGAACCTCACCGAGCGCCTGCTCGGCTCGGCGGCGCTGCGCCTCGAGGACTACTCGGACTTCGGCAGCAACCTCTCTGGCAAGCTCGCCGGCCGCTACGACTTCACGCCCTCGTTCGCGCTGCGCGGCTCGGTGCAGAACGGCTTCCGCGCGCCGTCGCTGCAGCAGCAGTACTTCGCGACCACCTCCACCAACTTCATCAACGGCGTGCCGTTCGACATCGCGACCTTCCCGGTGACCGACCCGGTGGCCGAGGCCCTCGGCGCGGAGCCGCTCGATGCCGAGACCTCGGTGAACTTCTCGCTCGGCGCGGTGCTGCGCTTCGGCGACCTCGTGATCACGGCCGACGCGTACCGCATCGAGATCGACGACCGCATCGTGCTGTCGGAGAACCTGACGCAGGCGAACGTTCGCGAGTATCTCGAGAGCCAGGGCTTCGCGGGCGTCGGCGGCGGGCGCTTCTTCATCAACGGCGTCGACACGACCACCGAGGGCATCGACGTGGTCGTGAACTGGCCGTGGCAGAGCGTCGCCGCCGGGCGCTTCGAGTTCACGCTGGTCGCCAACTGGAACGACACCGACGTCACGAAGGTGCCGAAGACGGCGGAACTCGAGGCGCTGGACCCGCCGCCGACGCTGTTCGGCCGCGTCAACGTGCTCACCTTCGAGGAGGGCACGCCGCGCGACAAGCTCGCCGCCATCGCGCTCTGGAACCGCGCCCGCCTCGGCGCCACGGCGCGGATCACGCGCTACGGCGAGGTACTCGACCCGGGCACCAGCGCGCCGCTCGACTTCGAACTCGGAGCACAGACGCTGGTGGATCTCGAGGCTCGCTTCGAGGCCACGGACCGCATCCGCCTGGCGCTGGGCGCGGAGAACCTGCTCGACGCATACCCGGACGCGTTCCCGCCCGCGCGCAACACCACGGGCAACGCGCCATTCTCGAACTACTCGCCGTTCGGGCGTTCCGGTCGCTACCTGTACGGACGGCTGACCTTCGGGTTCTGAGACCGGCCACGGCGCCCCGTCATGGCCCGGAAAGCGCGGGCGGCTCTCAGCCGAGCCCCGCCTCGATCCGCTCGCACAGCCGGCGCATCACCTCGAGCCGGGCGCTGCGCTTGTCGTCGGCGGGCACCACCGCCCAGGGCGCGTGCCGGGTGTTCGTGAGTGCGATCATGTCGCGCGCCGCGACCTGGTAGGCGTCCCACTGGCCGCGGTTCTGCAGGTCCTCGGGGTCGACCTTGAAGCGCTTGAGCGGGTTTCGGTTGCGCTCCTCGAAGCGCGCCGCCTGCTCCTCCAGGCTCACGGACAGCCAGAACTTGGCGAGGATCACGCCGTGCTCGGCGAGTTCGAGCTCGAACTCGTTGATCTCCTCGTACGCGCGTCGCCAGTCGGCGTTCGCGGCGAGGCCGCGCACCCGCTCGACCAGCACGCGTCCGTACCAGGTGCGGTCGAAGATCGTGTAGTTGCCGCGCGGCGGCAGCTGGAACCAGAAGCGCCACAGGTAGGGCCGCGCCAGTTCCTCGGGCGTCGGCGCCGAGATCGGCACCACGCGGTACTGCCGGGCGTCGAGCCCCGCAGCGATGCGGCGGATCGCACCGCCCTTGCCCGAGGCATCCATCCCCTCGAAGCCGACCACGACCGAGTGCTTCGCAAAGCGCCGCCGCCGCGACAGCAGCGCGAGCCGCCCCTGCAGGTCCTCGAGCCGGCGGTCGTAGTCCTCCTCGGCGACGCGCTCCCCGCGCAGCGCCGTCGGCAGCCGGGTCCGTGCCGCGCGCCTGCGCAGCACCGCAGCCGCCGGTCGCGACGGCCTGTCCTGGCAGGAGCCCACGCGTCCTTCGATCCCCGCCAGCAGTACGCGCCCGACCTCGAGCGCGCGGTGCTGGCGGTCGGTGCCGTCGATCACGTGCCACGGGGCGCAGGGCTGCCCGGTCACCTCGAGGCAGTGCTCGAGCGCCCGCTCCACGCGTGCAAAGTGCCGTGCGTACCAGTTGTCCTCGGCCGTGACGCGCCAGCGCGTGGTCCGGTCCGCGAGGTGCCGGCGGATGCGCCTGCGCTGCAGGTCCGGGCCGACGTGCAGGTGCAGCTTCACGACCGCCACGCCGTCGGCGGCGAGCATGCGCTCGAGGCGCCTGATGCGCTCGACGTCGCGGCGCACCACGGCAGCCGCGCGCCCCGGCTCGCGCACGGAGGCCGACAGGAAATCCCCGTACCAGCCGGCGTGCAGGATGACGATGCGCCCTTTCGGCGGCATCACGCGCCAGTAGCGCCACAGCTGCGGTCGCTCGCGCTCGACCTCGTTCGGATCGCGGAAGCCGTACACCGTGACGAACTTCGGATCGAGCCAGCCGAGCAGCTCGTTGACGACCTCGCTGCGGCCGGCCCCGGGAATCCCGGTCACGATCACCGCCACCGCCCGTGCCCGGGACTTGCGCAGCTCGAACTGCGCATCGAGCAGCCGATCCTGCAGCTTCGGCAGCTCGTGCTGGTACTCGAGCTTGGTGAGCCGTCGGCCGCTCAGGACTTCGTGGAGCACGTCAGGAACGCCCGCGCGCCGCGGCGGCCACGCCGCGCCGGGTCCGCACGGCCGGCACCTGCTGCGTGATGCAGTGGACGTTGCCGCCGCCGAGCAGGATCTCGCGGCCCGGCACGCCCACGACCTCGCGGCCCGGGAACAGCGACCGGAGCCTGCGCAGCGCCGCTGCGTCGCGACGCGCATCGAGCAGCGGCACCACGACACGCCTGCTGCCGAGGTAGAAGTTCACGTAGGACCCGGCCAGCCGCCCGCCGGCCTCGCGCGGCTGCGAACCTTCCGCGGCGTCCACGCCCTCGGCCTCCTCGCGCGTGATGTGCAGTGGCCCGGGCTGCACCAGCCTGTGTACCTTGAAGCGACGCCCGCGCGCGTCGCGTGCCTGCATCAGCCGCTCCAGCGCGTCGCGCGAGATGTCGTACTGCGGATCGCTGCGCTCGTCGGTCCAGCTGAGCACCAACTCGCCGGGCTTCACGAACGCGCAGAGGTTGTCGACGTGGCCGTCGGTCTCGTCGAGGTACACGCCGCGGCCGAGCCAGACGATCGCCTCGACGTTCAGGTAGCGTCGCAGCAGCGCCTCGATCTCCTCGCGCGAGAGACCCGGGTTGCGGTTGCGATTGAGCAGGCACTGCTCGGTGGTGACCAGCGTACCCTGCCCGTCGACGTGGATCGCGCCACCCTCGAGCACGAACGGTGCGCGGTAGCGGTCGCGGCCCTCGATCTCGAGCACCTTCTGCGCCACTGCGTCGTCCCGGTCCCAGGGGAAGTACAGTCCGCCGTCGAGGCCGCCCCAGGCGTTGAAGATCCAGTCCACGCCGCGCACTCCGCCGCGGTCGTTCACGACGAAGGTGGGACCGACGTCGCGCATCCAGGCATCGTTGCTCGACAGTTCCATGACCCGCACCGCGGGCGGCAGCAGCCGGCGCGCATTGGCGTACTGTCCGGCCGACACGCCCACCGACACCGGCTCGCTGCCAGCAATTGCGGTCGCCACCGCGACGAAGGCCTGCTGCGCGGGCTTGCCGCCGAGGCGCCAGTTGTCGGGACGCTCCGGCCACAGCATCCAGCAGCCGGAGTGCGGCTCGAACTCGCCTGGCATGCGGTAGCCGTCGCGACGCGGGTCGCTGTCGAGGGTGCGTGTCATGTCGAACGCCGTGGCAGCCGTCGGGTCGGCCGTGATCCTACCCGATCACAGCGGCGTGCTGCGCAGGCGCAGCGCGTTGGCGATCACGCTGACCGAGCTCAGCGACATCGCGGCCGCAGCGAACGCCGGCATCAGCAGCATGCCGGTGAGCGGATAGAGCAGCCCCGCGGCGAGCGGCACGCCGAGCGCGTTGTAGCCGAACGCGAACAGCAGGTTCTGGCGCACGTTGCGCAGCGTCGCCTCGCTCAGCCGCAGCGCGCGGACCAGGCCGTGCAGGTCGCCGCTCACGAGTGTGACGCCGGCGGTCTGCTTGGCGACGTCGGCGCCGGCGCCCATCGCGATGCCGACGTCGGCCCCGGCGAGCGCCGGCGCGTCGTTGATGCCGTCGCCGACCATGGCGACGACCCGACCCTCGGCCCGCAGCGCGTCGACGCGTGCCGCCTTCTCCCCGGGCAGCACGCCGGCCGCCACCTCCTCGACGCCGAGCTGCGCGGCGACGGCCCGCACCGACGCCGCGTGGTCGCCCGAGAGCACCACCACCCGCAGCCCCTGGGCCTTGAGTTGCTGCACGACTTCCCACGCCTCCGGCTTGAGCGGATCGGCGACGCCGAGCAGGCCGACCGCAACACCGTCGATCGCGACATGGATCGCAGTCTGCCCCTGCTCGCGCAGGCGTTGCGCCTCGGGCGCGAGCGAGCGCACGTCGACGCCGGCCTCCTCCATCAGCGCGTCGTTGCCGACCGCGACGTTGCGCATCTGCACCACGCCGGATGCGCCCATTCCGGGAAGCGCCGTGAAACCGTAGCTGCGCCCGAGCCGCAGTCCCCGCGCCTTCGCCGCGTCCACCACCGCGCCGGCCAGCGGGTGCTCGCTGGCCTGCTCGAGGCTGGCGGCGAAGCGCAGCAGCTCGCTCTCGGCGACGCCGTCCACCGGGATCACCGACACCACCTCGGGCCGGCCCGCGGTGAGCGTGCCGGTCTTGTCGAACACGACCGTGTCCACCTGCTGCAGGCGCTCGAGCGCGGCCGCGTCGCGAAACAGCACGCCGGCCTGCGCCCCGCGCCCCATCGCGACGGTCATCGCCATCGGCGTGGCGAGCCCGAGCGCGCAGGGGCAGGCGATCACCAGCGTGCTCACGGCCACCACGAGGGCGTGCGCGAGCCGTGGCTCGGGGCCGAGCGCGAACCACGCCAGCGCCGCGAGCAGCGCGATCCCAACCACCGTCGGCACGAACCATGCCGAGACGCGGTCCGCGACCGCCTGCACGGGCGCGCGGCTGCGCTGGGCCTCGGCGACCGCGCGCACGATGCCGGCGAGCAGCGTCTGCGACCCGACGCGCTCGGCGCGCATCACCAGCGACGCACTGCCGTTGACCGTGGCGCCGACCAGCGGATCCCCGGGCTGCTTGCGCACCGGCAGCGACTCGCCGGTCACCATCGACTCATCGACGGGGCCCGAGCCCTCGAGCAGCACGCCGTCGACGGGCACCTTCGAGCCCGGCCGCACGCGCAGGCGATCGCCGGCGCGCACCGCGGTCAGCGGCACGGTCGCTTCTTCCCCATCCTCGCCGAGGCGCACCGCCTCGGCCGGCGCGAGGTCGAGCAACGTGCGCAGCGCCTCGCCGGTGCGCTGGCGGGCGCGCAGCTCGAGCACCTGCCCGAGCAGCACCAGCGTGACGATCATGGCCGCCGACTCGAAGTACAGCGCGACGTGCCCGCCGTGGCGGAAGGCCTGCGGGATCAGCCCGGGTGCCAGCGTCGCTACCACGCTGTAGCCGTACGCGACCGCGACGCCGAGGCCGATCAGCGTGAACATGTTCAGACTGCGATTGACGAGCGAGCGCCACGCGCGCTCGAGCAGCGGCCAGCCGCACCAGAGCACGACCGGCGTGGCGAGCAGCAGCTGCACCCAGGTGGCAGCCGTCGCGCCGAGCCCGGCGGGCAACCGTCCGGTCATGGCGGCCATCTCCCAGGCCACCAGCGGCAGCGTGAAGGCGAGCGCGATGCGGAACCGCCGGCGCATGTCGAGCAGTTCCGGGTCCTCGCTCCCGCCGACGACTGGCATGGCAGGCTCGAGCGCCATGCCGCACTTCGGACAGCTCGCCGGCACCATGCTGCCGACCCCCGGGCACATCGGGCAGACATAGGCCGCCGCCTCCGGAGCGACCAGGTTAGCGGGCGGTGCCTCCGCCGGCGCATCGCCGTGGCAGCAGTCGTGCGCCCGTGTCGCCGCGACGGGTGCGGCCGGGGCGCTGCAGCAGTCGTGCGCGGCGGGAGCCACCGGGGCCGCTGCCGGCGCGTGGCAGCAATCGTGCGCCTGGGAGTCCGGGTCCTTCATGCCGCGATTCTACGACGCCGGGAGCCTGCGGCCGTTCACGATGAGATACAGCGACGGGAGGATCAGCAGCGTCAGCACCGTGGCGGTGACCATGCCGCCGACCATCGGCGCGGCGATGCGCCGCATGACCTCCGAGCCCGTGCCCGAACCCCACATGATCGGCAGCAGCCCCACGATCACGGTAATCACGGTCATCAACTTCGGACGCAGTCTCAGCAGGGCTCCCTCGACGATCGCCTCGCGCAGTTCGAGCCGCGTGGGCAGGCGCCCTTCCCCGGCAGCCCGGCGCCGACGCGCCTCCCAGGCGTGCTCGAGGTACATGACCATCACCACGCCGGTCTCGGCGGCCACGCCCGCGAGCGCGATGAAGCCCACCGCCGCGGCGATCGAGAAATCGTAGCCGAGCAGGTACAGCAGCCAGACGCCGCCGACCAGCGCGAACGGCAGCGTGCCGAGGATCAGCAGCACGTCGCGGGCGTTGCGGAAATTCAGATAGAGCAGCAGCACGATGATCGCGAGCGTGAGCGGCACCACCACCTTGAGCCGCTCGGCCGCCCGCTCGAGGTACTCGTACTGCCCCGACCAGCCGAGGCTGTAGCCCGGCGGCAGCTCGAGATCCCGGGCGACGCGCTGCTTCGCCTCGTGGACGTAGCCGCCGAGGTCCCGGCCCTGCAGGTCCACGAACACCCAGCCCGAGGGTCGCGAATTCTCGCTGCGGATCATCGCCGGGCCGTCGGCTACCTCCACGCGGGCCACGTCGGAGAGCACGATGTTCGCACCGGTCGGCGCGACCACCGGCAGCGCGCGCAGCGCGTCGAGGGAGTCGCGGAAGTCCTGCGGGTAGCGCAGGTTGACCGGATAGCGCTCGAGGCCCTCCACCGTGTAGCCGACGGTCATGCCGCCGACGGCGCTCGCGACGACGTCCTGCACGTCCTTGATGTTCAGCCCGAAGCGCGCCGCGGCCACGCGGTCGATGTCCACGTCGATGTAGCGGCCGGTGGCCGTGCGCTCGGCATACACCGAGGTCGTGCCCGGGACGCCGCGCAGGATCTCCTCGATGCGCTGGCCGAGCCGCTGGATGACCTCGAGGTCGGGGCCCATGATCTTGATGCCGACCGGCGTGCGGATGCCGGTGGCGAGCATGTCGATGCGCGTCTTGATCGGATAGCCCCAGGCGTTGGAGAGCCCCGGGAATTTCACCAGCGAATCGAGTTCCGCCTTGAGCTTCTCGGGCGTCATGCCGGGTCGCCACTGCTCGCGCGGCTTGAGCATGATCGTGGTCTCGAACATCTCGATGGGGGCCGGGTCGGTCGCCGTCTCGGCACGCCCCGCCTTGCCGAACACGCGCTCGACCTCCGGCACCGTGCGGATCAGCTTGTCGGTCTGCTGCAGCAGCGCGCGCGCCGCGTCCGTCGACAGCCCGGGCAGCGTGGTCGGCATGTAGAGGAAGTCGCCCTCGTCGAGCTCGGGCATGAACTCGGTGCCGAGCCGCGACGCCGGCCACAGCGTCGCCGCCACCAGCAGCACGGCGCCGGCCGTCACGGCCCACGGCGCCCGCAGCGCGAGCTCGAGGAACGGGCGATAGATCGCCATCGCCGCGCGATTGACCGGGTTGTCGGTCTCCGGTCGGATGCGGCCCCGCACCAGCCAGTAGATCAGCACCGGCACCAGCGTGATCGACAGCAGCGCGGCCCAGACCATCGCGTAGGTCTTCGTGTAGGCGAGCGGCGCGAACAGCCGTCCCTCCTGGGCCTCGAGGGTGAACACCGGCAGGAACGACAGCGCCACGATCATCAGCGAGAAGAACAGCGGCGGACCGACTTCGCGGCAGCCCTCGTAGATGGCCTCGAGCCGCGCGCGCTCGTCGGCGACGCCGTGCTCGAGCTTGCGGTGCACGTTCTCGGTCATGACGATCGCCGCGTCCACCAGCGTGCCGATGGCGATGGCGATGCCGCCCAGCGACATGATGTTGGCGTTGATGCCCTGCGCGCGCATGACGATGAATGCGGCGAGCACCGCGATCGGCGTGACGATCACGACGATCAGCCCCGAGCGCACGTGGTAGAGGAACACGAGGCACACCAGGACCACGACGATGAACTCGTCGAGGAGCTTGCCCGTGAGGTTGTCCACGGCGCGCTGGATCAGCGTGGAACGGTCGTAGGTCTCGACGATCTCGACGCCCTCGGGCAGGCCGGCACGCAGCTCACCGAGCCTGGCCTTGACCCGCGCGATCGTCTCGCGGGCGTTCTCGCCGCTGCGCATCACGATCACGCCGCCCACGGCCTCGCCCTCGCCGTCGAGCTCGCCGATGCCGCGGCGCATCTCCGGTCCGATGCGCACCTCGGCCACGTCGCGCAGCAGCACCGGCGTGCCGCCCCTGGTCGCCATCACCGGGATGCGCTCGAGGTCCTCGATGCCCTTGACGTATCCCGTGGCGCGCACCATGTACTCGGCCTCGGCCATCTCGACCACCGAGCCGCCCGTCTCCTGGTTGCCGTCGCGGATCGCCTGCTCGACCATCATCAGCGTGAGCCCGTAGCCGCGCAGGCGCAGCGGGTCGACCACGACCTGGTACTGCCTGACCATGCCGCCGACGGTGGCGACCTCCGCGACGCCGTCGAGCGACTGCAGCTCGTACTTGAGGAACCAGTCCTGGATCGAGCGCAGCTGGGCGAGGTCGTGGCGGCCGGTGCGGTCGGCGAGCGCGTACTGGTAGATCCAGCCGACGCCGGTCGCGTCGGGGCCGAGCGCGGGGCGCACCCCCTCGGGCAGTCGGGCCGCGGCCTGGCTCAGGTACTCGAGCACGCGCGAGCGGGCCCAGTAGGGATCGGTGCCGTCCTCGAACAGCACGTTGACGAACGAATCGCCATAGAACGAGTAGCCGCGCACCGTGGTCGCGCCCGGCACCGACAGCAGCGCCGTGGTCAGCGGATAGGTGACCTGGTCTTCCACCAGCCGCGGCGCCTGCCCGGGGTACGGGGTACGCACGATCACCTGCACGTCGGAGAGATCCGGCAGCGCGTCCACCGGCGTGCGCAGGTACGAGTACAGGCCGACCGCGGCGAGCATCGCCGCGAGCAGCAGCACCACTGCGCGGTTCTCCAGCGAGGCACGGATGATCGCGTTGATCATGGGTGCTGCGCCGGGGCCGGGGACTCGCCGCCGCCCGCGCCGAAGCGCTCCAGTCCGGAGCGCAGGTTGGCCTCGGAGTCGAGCAGGAACTGGCCGGCGACGACCACCTGCTCGCCGTCGGCGAGCCCCTCGCGGATCACCACGCGGTCGCCGCTCTCGGCACCGGCGACCACGCGCCGCGCCGCGAAGCGCCCCTCGCCCAGCGCGACCACGACCCGCTCCTCGCGGCCGCTGCGGATCAATGCGCTGCGCGGGATCGTGAGCGCCGGCGCCCCCGCCGCACCGATCAGCGTGACGTTGGCGAGCATGTTCGGGCGGATCGCGGCAACCGGCCGGTCGAGCACGATGCGTGCCCGCAGCGTGCGCGTCTCCATGTCCAGCTCCGGGTACACGTAGTCGACGCGACCGGCGAGCGTCTCCCCCGGCAGCGAGGGCAGGCGCAGCTCCGCGACGGTGCCCTGCTGCACCCATGCGGACTGCGACTCCGGCACCTCGGCCATCACCCACAGGCTGCCCAGTCCGGTGATGGTCATGACCATCGTGTCGGGCGTGACCATCGCGCCCTCGCGCACGGCGAGCTCGGTCACGACGCCGGCGATCGGCGCATGGAACGGCACGCGGCCGGAGGCGCGCCCCGCACGCACCGCGCGCTGCGCGCCACCGGGCTCGAGTCCCAGCGCGCGCAACCGCTCGCGGGAAGCCTCGATCAGGTCGCGGTTGCCGATGCGCTGCGCGTCCAGGTATTCCTGCTGGGCGCTCTCGAGCATCGGCGAATAGAGCGTGAACAGCAGCTGTCCCGCCGCGACGGTCTCGCCCGGCGCGCGCACCGCGAGGCCCTCGATCCAGCCCTCCGCGCGTGGCTGCACCTGCCGGACGCGGCGCTCGTCGAACGTCACGTAACCCACCGTCGTCGCGCGGCGCTCGAGCGCCGCGGTCGTGGCCGGCGCGGTCCGCACGCCGAGGTTGTTGATCACCGCGGGCGAGATGCGGACCTCCGATCCCGTCGCGTCGCCGAACACCGGGACGTAGTCCATCCCCATCTCGTCCTGCTTCGGCACAGGCGAGGTGCGGTTCGGGTCGTGCGGATGGCGGTAGTAGAGCGGCTGCCCGCTGGCGGTCGTCGCTCGGCTCGACCTTGACCAGGTCCATGCCGCAGATCGGGCAGTCCCCCGGCGCGTCGCGCACGACATCCGGATGCATCGGGCACCGATACTGCGGGTGCGCGTGCTTCAGCGCGTGGTCGGCGGGCGTGTCGCCACGCGCCGCCGCGGCGGGCCCCGCGGCCGGCTCGCGATTGCAGCCACCGAGCAGGATCGCCGCGGCCGCGGCCAGCGCGACCAGCGCCATGGCACGGCGCCGGGTGTCGGGATTGCTACTGTTCATGGCCGGCGCCTCCAGCGAGGTAGTCCACGTCGTACTGGGCCTGCGCGCGGTCGGCGACCAGCCGCAGGTGCTTGAGCCTGGTTTCGAGCGCCGTGCGTCGCGCCGCGACGACCTCGTCGATCATGACGCGGCTCGAGCGGTAAGCGAGCAGCGCGGCCTGTACCGACTGCTCTGCGAGCGGCAGCAGGTCCGCCTCGTAGTACCGCTCGAGATCGGCCGTGCGCCCGGCCACGGACCAGGCCTCCGCGAGCATGGCGCGCATCTCGCGCTGGTGGTCCTCGTGCATGTCGTGCAGGCCGCGCGCCTCGGCACGCGCCGCCGCCACCTCGCGGTCCTGCCGGTTGCCGCGGAACAGCGGCAGGTCGACGCTCACCATCGCGCTCAGCATGTCGGAGCGCGGTTCGCCATCGTCCATCGTCCCTTCGCGCAAGCCGTAGCTCACGTCGAGCATCCAGGCGGGGCGCCGGCTCTGCTCGGCGAGGTCCACGGCAGTCTGCGCCGCGGCGATGCGCCGCTCGAAGTCCAGCTGCGCCGGGTGGTGCAGCACGCGCTCCTCGAGGACCGCGAGCGGCTCGAGCTTCGCACGTGCCGGCAGCGCATCGGGCTGCGCACGTCGCGCCTCCTCCTCCCCGATCCAGCGCCCGAGCTGTGCGCGCCGCATCGCCTCGTCGCGGTCGAGGTCGAGCAACTGCTCGCGCAGCATCGCCACGTCGAGCCCGGCCTGCAGCAGGTCGAGCTGGCGGCCCTCCCCCGATGCGTAGCGGGCGCGCGCCGAGGCGCGCATCTGCTCGACCCACTCCACCTGCCCGTTCACGAGCCGCCTTGCGCCGGAGACATAGGCGAGTTCGGTCCAGGCGCGGCGCACCTCACGCTGCACCAGCAGGCGGCGGTCGCCCGCCATGGCGTCGGCGGCGGACGCGGACTGCTCCATGCGCTGGCGCGCCAGCTGCCGGGTGCGCCCGGCCGGAAACTCCTGGCTCACGCCCAGCTCGAGCATGGTCATGTCGTCCTGGTCGAGGCTGAACGTGTCGACCGGGACGTTGACGGCGCCGAAGCGCAGCTTCGGGTCCATGAGCTGGCCTTCGGCGACGCCGCGCTGGCGCATTCCCTCGGATTCCGACGCGAGCTGCCGCAGCACGGCATCACGCTCGATGGCGATGCGCTCGGCCTCGGCGAGGTCGAGCGCCGACGCCGGCTCCGTCGCGGCGACGACGAGCCACAGCAGCGATGGCAGCACGCTGTGGCGGGCCCTGGGAACGGTCTGTGACCGGCGCCGCGTGGGCGCCGGACGAATACGGGACATGATCCACCTCCGGTGACTGAACGGATGCGCGCCTGCAGGCGCGCGCCGACCGGGCGGTGGCGCTACTCGATGAAGCGGCAGTAGCTGACGGAGAGGCGGACGCCGCCAGTGTGGTGGCGTGACGGAGGAATCACGCAACGCGCGTCGACCTGGGCACCCGGCGACGGGACCACGTACGACGCCGGGAGCGCGGCGAACAGCGCGCCGGAAGCGCGTCCGTCCACCTGCGGGTCATGCAGGTAGGCGCAACCGCCGTGTGCGTCGCAGGAGCCGGAACCGGAGTCTGCCGAGTGATCGCCGGGCGGGCAGTAGATGCAGTGCTGCGCGGCACCGTCGGCGCCGTGTCCGGCATGAGCCGTGCCCGCGGCGTGACCGTGCACCGACGACGAGTCGTGCGGGGACTGCGCCTCGACCGAGCCATGGGCGGCGACGCACGGCACGATGGCCGCCTGCAGCCACGCGGCGAAGAAGATCGCCAGCGCCGCCCGTGTCAGGGAGCGTTGTCGACGTCTGATCCAGTGCAGGCCGAGGTCCAAGCCGTTCGTGCTCCGCGGGAGACGCTGAACGCTACCCCGATGCAGCGGCGCCCGCAAGCAAAGCTCCCCGGTGGCGCCTCAGATTGCGGCAAGACACCGACGTCTTGGCACAATGACGCGATGAAGCCGCTGCTCGCACTCTCCGCTGCCCTGCTGGTACTCCTCTCGCCTCCGGCCTGCCGCAACGCGGGCCCGACCGCACGCTGGCTCGGCGACATCGAGGTCGTGGTCGCGCCCGGCGCTGCGGGAAGTCGCTACCCGCATCTGGCAGGACTGGAAGGCGGGGCGGTCGTCATGAGCTGGCTGCAGCCGCTCGACGGTGGCGGGTTCGCTCTGCAGCACTCGACCTGGCGCGATGGCGCCTGGGGTCCGACCGGCACGGTGGCCAGCGGCGCGAACTGGTTCGTGAACTGGGCCGACTTTCCGTCGGTGGTGCCGGTCGGCGGGAACACCTGGGCTGCGCACTGGCTGGAGCAGCGTCCGGGCGGCACCTACGCCTACGACGTGCGCATCGCCGTGAGCGGTGATTCGGGCGCGAACTGGACCGCGCCGATGTCTCCACACCAGGACGGCACGCCGACCGAGCACGGCTTCGTGTCGCTGTTCGGCGCCGACGGCATGGCGCAGGCCGTCTGGCTCGACGGTCGGCACACCGCCGGCGGCCACGATCATGGCGCCGGCCACGGCGACGTCGCGCCGGGCGCGATGACCCTGCGCACAGCCGCGATCGGCGTCGACGGGCGTCGCGACGGAACGGACCTCGAGATCGACGGGCGCGTCTGCGACTGCTGCCAGACCGACGTCGCGCTGAGCGCCGAGGGGCCGGTGGCCGTGTATCGCGACCGCAGCGAAGCGGAACTGCGCGACATCGCCCTGGTGCGGCGCCAGGACGGCCGCTGGTCCGCACCGGTCCGCGTGCACGCCGACGGCTGGCGGATCGACGCCTGCCCGGTCAACGGGCCAGCCGTGGACGCCCGCGGACGCAGGATCGTCGTCGCGTGGTTCACTGCGCCCGATCAGCCGCGGATCCGGCTCGCGTTCTCGGATGACGCGGGGCGCAGCTTCGCGCCGCCGCTCGAGGTTGCAAGCGGCGACGTCATCGGCCGCGTGGACGTGGTGCTGCTCGAGGATGGCCGCGCCGTGGTGAGCTGGATGCAGCGCTCGCAGGACGGCGCGGAGATCATCGCCCGGCCCTACACGAATGCCGGTGCCGCCGGCGACCCGGTGGTCGTGGCGGCGACCGCGGTGCAGCGCTCGTCCGGATTCCCGCAGATGGTCCGCGCCGGCGACGGCCTGCTGTTCGCATGGACCGGATCCGGCGATCCGCCTCGGTTGCGGACGGTTTACGCGCCGTTGCGCTAGACCCCGACGCACCGGCCCGGAGCCGGCCCCGCTGTGCTAGGATTTCGCGGCAATTCCCCCCCGTCCAGACGCATCTACCGGAGCCCGACATGTCCAGCTCGGTCAAGCTCAGCGTGCCCGCCGCGGGCCAGCAGATCACCATCGAGAACGGCCGCCTGAAGGTGCCCGATCAGCCGATCATCCCCTTCATCGAGGGCGACGGCACCGGGCCGGACATCTGGCGCGCCTCGGTGCGCGTGCTCGACGCGGCGGTCGCGAAGGCCTACGGCGGCAAGCGCCAGATCCACTGGATGGAGGTCTACGCCGGCCAGAAGTCCAACGACCTGTACAACACGTGGCTGCCCGACGAGACCGTTCAGGCGTGTCGCGACTACCTCGTGTCGATCAAGGGACCGCTCACCACGCCGATCGGCGGCGGCATCCGCTCACTCAACGTCGCCCTGCGCCAGATGCTCGACCTCTACGTCTGCCTGCGCCCGGTGCGCTGGTTCAAGGGCGTGCCCTCTCCGGTGAAGGCGCCCGGCAAGGTGGACATGGTGATCTTCCGCGAGAACACCGAGGACATCTACGCCGGCATCGAGTTCGAGGCGGGCAGCGCCGACAACGCGAAGTTCCAGGCGCTGTTCAAGGAGGCGTTCCCGAAGCTCTACGGCAAGATCCGTTTCCCGGAGACGTCCGGCATCGGCATCAAGGCCGTCTCCCGGGAAGGCACCGAGCGGCTGGTGCGCGCCGCCATCCAGTACGCGATCGACAACAAGCGCAAGAGCGTGACGATCGTGCACAAGGGCAACATCATGAAGTTCACGGAAGGCGCCTTCCGGAACTGGAGCTATGCGCTCGCCGAGCGCGAGTTCGCGGACCGCACCTACACCTGGGACCAGTGGGAGCGCACGCTCGCCGACAAGGGCCCGAAGGTTGCCAGCGCCGAGCAGGACGCCGCGAAGGCCGCGGGCAAGGTGATCATCAAGGACGCGATCGCCGACATCACGCTGCAGCAGGTGCTGACCCGTCCCGAGGAGTTCGACGTGATCGCCACGATGAACTTGAACGGCGACTACCTCTCCGACGCGCTCGCCGCGCAGGTGGGCGGCATCGGCATCGCGCCGGGCGGCAACATCAACTACATGACCGGCCACGCGGTGTTCGAGGCCACGCACGGGACGGCGCCCAAGTACGCCAACCTCGACCGCGTGAACCCCGGCTCCGTGATCCTCTCCGGCGAGATGATGCTGCGCTACCTGGGCTGGCTCGAGGCCGCCGACGCGATCATCGGCGCGATGGACCGCACCATCGGACAGAAGACCGTGACCTACGACTTCGCCCGCCAGATGGAGGGCGCCACCGAGGTCAAGTGCAGCGAGTTTGGCGACGCGCTGATCCGCAACCTGTGACGGGCACGGGTGGCCGGCTGCCGGGACGGGTGAGGCCGTGACCCAGACAGAGGCTCGGGCGGGCTCGCGCGACGAGCTCGTGCAGGACTGCGCGCAGACGCTGGTCGACATCTTCGCGGACTACAACGCGGAATTCCGCGCCATCACGCGACGCGCCCGCCAGCGCTTCGAAGACCGCGACTGGCGCGGCAGCCAGCGCGATGCCGTCGAGCGCATCGAGTTGTACGGCAAGTACGTGACCAACACGGTCGCGACCATGCAGAAGCGTCTCGGCGACGAGGTGCAGGAGCGCTCGCTGTGGTCGAGCATCATGCGCCGGTTCACCGAGATCATCGATCCACTGCCGGACAACGACTTCCCGAAGACCTTTTTCAGCTCGGTCACCCGCAAGACCTTCGACACCGCGGGCGTGGACGCGGCGGTCGAGTTCGTGGCGCTCGACCTCGACCCGCTCGGCAACGTCACCACGCAGGTCGAGACCAAGGTCTACGTCAACCGCGGCTCGGTGGAACTGCTGGTCGAGGAACTGCTCGCGGACTTCCGCTTCCGCACGCCGTACCGCGACTTCGAGCGCAGCGTGAAGATGGTGGCCGACGAGCTGAAGGCCTCGCTCGGCAACGGCGGGGAGCGGCGCACCATCGAGAAGCTCGAGGTCATCAAGGAAGTCTTCTACCAGGTGACGCGTGCCTACCTCGTGGGCCGCATCTCGGGCCGCGGCTGGTCGCTGCCGTTCGTCGTGGCGCTCCGCAACCAGGAAAGCGGCGTGCTGGTCGACGCGATCATGCTCGAGGAGGGCACGGTGAGCGTGCTGTTCAGCTTCACGCGCTCCTACTTCCACGTCGACCTCGCGCACGTGGGCGAGGTGGTGAAGTTCCTGAAGTCGATCCTGCCGCTGAAGCCGGTGAGCGAGCTCTACACCGTGCTCGGCCGCGCCAAGCAGGGTAAGACGGAGCGTTACCGCGAGCTGTTCCGGCACCTGCAGCTCTCCGACGACCAGTTCGTGCTGGCCCCCGGCGAGAAGGGACTGGTGATGGTCTGCTTCACGCTGCCGTCTTTCGACGTCGTCTTCAAGCTGATCCGCGACAAGTTCCCCTACCAGAAGAACATCCTGCGCCAGGACGTGCTGCAGAAGTACGAGCTGGTGTTTCGCCACGACCGCGCCGGGCGGCTGGTGGACGCGCAGGAATTCCGCCGGCTCAAATTTCCAAAGGCCCGCTTCGCACCCGACCTGCTGCACGAGTTGCTCACCGAGACGGCGGCCACGGTGCACGAGGAAGGCGAATTCCTCGTCATCGAGCACATGTACATCGAGCGGCGCATGACCCCGCTCAACCTGTACGTGCGGACGGCGAGCCCCGAGCAGGCCGGGAAGGCGGTGCTCGACTACGGGCAGGCGATCCGCGACCTCGCCGGGACCAACATCTTCCCCGGCGACCTGCTGCTCAAGAACTTCGGCGTCACCCGCCACGGCCGCGTGATCTTCTACGACTACGACGAGCTGTGCCTCGTGACCGACTGCCGCTTCCGCGAGGTTCCGGAGTCGCGCTACGAGGAGGACGAGATGCTCGCCGAGACCTGGTACTACGTCGGCGACAGCGACGTGTTCCCCGAGACCTTCATCAACTTCCTCGGCTTCGATCCACACCTGAAGGAAGTGTTCCTCGCCGCCCACGCCGAGATCCTCACCGCGGACTGGTGGCGCGGCATCCAGGAACGCCTGCGCGAGGGCGACGTGCTCGAGGTCCTCCCCTACCACCGGCACCGCGTCCGGGTGTTCAGCAGCCTCTGAGCATGCGTCGCCCGCCCTGGTGGCTGCTCGCCCTGCTGGTGTCGATGGCGTTCGCCTTCCAGGGCACCCGCGGCATCTGGGAACCCGACGAGGGGCGCTACACCGTTGCCGGGCTCAACATGCTCGAGAGCGGCGACTGGCTGGTGCCCACGCTCGACGGCGAGCACCCGCACCTGACGAAGCCGCCGATCACGTACTGGGCGATCGCCGCGAGCGTCGGGCTGCTGGGCTACGACGAGTGGGCAGCGCGGCTGCCGGGCGCACTGGCCTTCGTCGGAACGGGCCTGCTCGTGTTCGGTATCGGCCGGCGCCTCTGTGCGGCGAAGCCCTGGCTGCCAGCAGTCGTCTGGTCGCTGTCGCTCGCACCGGTGATCGCGGCGAACATCGTTTCCACCGACGTGCTGCTCATGCTGTTCGAGACCGCGGCGATGTTCGCCTTCGTCGAATGGTGGGCCCGCGATGGCGACGACCGGCGCCGCTGGGCGATCGCCATGTGGGTGGCGTGGGGACTCGCGTTCATGACCAAGGGTCCTCCCGGGCTGCTGCCGCTCGGCGGGATGCTCGCCTTCCTCGCGGTTCACGACCGCGCCCGGCTGCGCGGACTGTTCCCTCCGGCCGGTCTCGTCGCATTCGCGTTGGTCGCATTCACGTGGTTCGGGATCATCGTCTGGCAGCAGCCGGACCGGCTCGGCTACTTCCTCGGCTACGAGGTGTACGACCGCGTCTTCACGGGCGCGCACCGGCGCAACGCGGAGTGGTACGGCGCCTTCGAGATCTACCTGCCCGTGCTGCTGGTGGGCGCGCTGCCCTGGTGGGCGTTCGCGCTCGCCGCGTCGGGCGGGCCGCTGGCCGCGTGGCGGGGGCTCCGCGAGCGGGTGCGCGCGCGGGACCGCGAGCTGCTGCTGCTCCTCTACTGGTTCCTGCTGCCGCTCGCCGTGTTCTTCCTCGCCCGCTCGCGGCTGCAGCTGTACGTGCTGCCGCTGTTCGTGCCGCTGGCGCTGCTGCTGGCGCGGGCGCTGTCGCGCTGGGCCTGGTTCGATTCCCGCCGCGCCGTCCGGATCGCCGTCGCCACGGCCGCGGTGCTGCTCGCGGCGAAGGGCGCGGTGGCCTACTGGCCGGCGAACCGCGACGCACGCGTCATGGCGGGCGAGATTGGCGAGGTCGTGCAGCGGACCGGTGTCGAGGACATCGTGTTCGTCGGCATGCGGCCGTTCTACGGGCTCGGTCTGTACCTCGACAGCGACATCGACATCGAGAACGTGCACCTCGAGGGGGACGGTCTCGAGTACTCGAAGTTCCTGTCGGAGGAGACCCTCTGCGACGAGCTCGCGGCACGGGAGCGGGACCTGTTCGTCGTGAAACGCGCCAGGTCCGGGCCGTTTCTGGCGGCCGTCGCGCGCTGCGGCGGTCTTGCGACCCTGGAGGTCGGCGGCTTCGAGGCCGACGACAACGAACTCGCGCTGTACATGGTCCGCCCCGGTCAGCCCGGCGCGGCTCGGGCGCCCTGAGTCCCGGCACGGCTCGAAGCAGTCTCGCGGGCGCGACCCGTGCCTGCTAGTGTTCGCGCCGTGAAAGGCGCCGGAGCAACCGACACCGGATCCTGGCTGCGCTCCGGGGAGTTCCTCTACGGCGCCCTGGTGTTCGGCTGCGCCGTCGCGGCGCTCGCCTTCACGTGGCCGTCGAGCGGCGTCGACCCGTCCGACTGGCATCGCGTCGGGTTCTTCCTGCTGTTGAGCCTGTTCACGATCTCGATCGGCTACTCGCACCCCTCCTTCGGCTACGTATCCTTCGACCGCGTGGCGCAGGTCGCGAGCATCCTCGTGCTCGGGCCCGTGGACGCGGCGTGGATCAGCGGGCTGGCGTCGCTGCTCTACCCCTGGCACCGACTCCGCAACGGCGTGCCGCTGCGCACGGTGATCAATGCGTCCCTCACGAACTCGGGCCTGATGACCCTCATGGTCCTGGTGGGCGGGTTCCTGTACCTGGCGCTCGGTGGCCCGTTGCCGCTGGCGCACCTGTCGCTGGTCGCGTTCGCCGCGGTGCTGGCGATGCTGCTCGCGATGCAGGCCATCAACGAGATCGGGATGATGGCGCTGGTGCGGATCCGCGGGCAGTCCGCGCGCACCTCGCTCAGCCTGTTCGACACGCTCACGGAACTCACCGCCAGCCTGATCGGGGTGCTCGTCGCCATTGTCTGGACGCGCATGGACGTCGAGGTGTTCCTGCTGCTGCTCGCGGTGCTGGCGGCTGGCATGCTCGCGCTGAAGCGCTTCGCCGAGATGCGGCTGCGGCTCGAGCGACTGGTCGAGGAACGCACGGCGGCGCTGCAGGAGAAGACGCTGCAGCTCGAGCGCCTCGCAGCGCAGGACACGCTCACCGGGCTCTACAACCGCCGTCACGCCGACGCGTTCCTGGCGCGCGAGCTCGAACACGCGGTGCGGCTCGGGCATCCGTTCAGCGTCGCCCTCGCGGACGTGGACCGCTTCAAGCAGATCAACGATGCGCACTCCCACGGGGTCGGCGACCGCGTGCTCGAGCGCGCCGGAGAGATCCTCGCGCAGCGCATGCGCGACTCCGATCTCGTCGCGCGCTACGGCGGCGAGGAGTTCCTGTTCTGCCTCGTCGGGATGGGCGAGCAGGAGGCGGTCGGCTTCTGCGAGGAACTGCGCCGCGCGGTCGAGCGCGAGCGCTGGTCGCGGTTCGCGCCCGGCCTGCAGGTGACCCTCAGCATCGGGCTCGCGACGCGTCACCAGGAAACCACGGCGCTCGCGCTGCTGCAGCACGCCGACGTGTGCCTGTACCGGGCCAAGCACCAGGGTCGCAACCGCGTCGTGTCGCGTCGGACGGTCGCCGACGGGGACGTTGCGCCGGGAGCTGCACAGGAGCGAACCGCATGAAGCGAATGCACGGGCAGTTCTCCGCAGCCGCCCTGCTGCTCGGACTCGCCGCGGCGGCCGTGGCGCAGGATGCCAACATCCCGCGCCCGGCCGGCGACATCGAGCGCGAACTCGCGGCAGAGCCGTTCGCCATCGTGTCGGCCGAGATCAGCCGGCCCAAGGCCAGGGGCGACATCACGCTGAAGGCCGAACTGTCGTTCGACGGGCAGCCGCCATACCGCGTCAAGCTGCGGCGCGCCGAGCCTGGCGCCGAGGACTTCAACAACCGTCCGCGTTACGACCTCGCCGCCTACGAGCTGCAGAAGCTGTTCCTCGATCCCGCGGAATTCGTCGTCCCGCCGACCGCGCTGCGCATGGTGCCGCTCGCCGAGCTGCGTCCGTGGTCGCCCGAGGCACGCCCCACCTTCAGGGGTTCCGACGAGGTGCTCGTCGTGCTGCAGTACTGGCTGCAGGACGTGAAGGTGATCGCCGACGTCTACGACGCCACGCGCTTCGCGAGCGACCCCGTGTACGCACGCCACATCGGCCAGCTCAACGTGCTCACCTGCCTCATCGAGCACGGCGACTCGAACGTCGGCAATTTCCTGATCTCGAAGGCCGACGCGGGTGCCCGCGTGTTCTCGATCGACAACGGCGTGGCCTTCGCCTTCAACGAGAGCGACCGGGCCCACCTGTGGCGCGACCTGCGCGTCGACCGCCTGCCGGCGGACACGGTCGCGCGACTGCGCACCGTCACCGAGGACGAGCTGCAGCGCCGCCTGGGCGTGCTCGCGCAGTGGCGCCTGGCGGAGGGCCGCTGGGTCGCCGAGCCGCCGGGGGCGAATGCGGGGCCGTCGCGCGGGGTGCGCACCGCGGACGCCACGGTGCAGCTCGGACTCACGCGCTCGGAGATCACGCAGCTCTGGCGGCGACTGCAGCGCCTGCTCGAGGACCTCGACCGCGGCAAGGTCCGCACGTTCTGAGCGGAGCGAGCCCATGCCGCATCTGCCACTGGAACCGACCCCCGACGCGCGCCGGACGATCCTCGCGGCCGTCGCAGTCCTCGCCTCGCTGACCGGATCGGTCGCGGCCGGCGCGCCCACGCAGGCGACCGCAACGCCTGCGTCGGGCTGGAGCGGCGTCGAACGGGTGGTCGCCTTCGCCGACGTGCACGGCGCCTACACGGAACTCACCGCCCTGCTGCAGTCGGTGGGCGTCGTGGACGCGAGCCTGCGCTGGAGCGCCGGCGCGGCCCACGTCGTGAGCCTCGGCGACCTGCTCGACCGTGGCGCCGACTCGCGCAAGGTGATGGACCTGCTGATGCGCCTGCAGCACGAGGCCGAGTCGGCAGGCGGACGGCTGCACGTGGTGCTCGGCAACCACGAGGCCATGAACGTGCTGGGCGACCTGCGCTACGTCGCACCCGGCGAGTACGCCGCCTTCGCGACGGACGAGGACGCCGCCGAGCGCGACCGGCGCCGCACGGAGTACCTCGCGCGCCACAGCGGCGCGACGCCGGCCGACTTCGAGCGGTTGTTTCCGCCGGGGTACTTCGGCCACCGACGGCTGCTCGGGCCGCAGGGTGCCTACGGCCGCTGGCTGCTCGGGTTGCCGGCCGCGGTCCGCGTCAACGACACCGTCTACATGCACGGCGGTCCCTCGTCGCTGCTCCGCGGCCTGAAGATCGAGCAGCTCAATCGCGACTACGCCGCCGCACTGGCCGCCTACGTCGGCGCCGAACCGACGCTGGTCGAGGCGGGGCTGCTGCACTTCGAGGACCGCTACGACCAGCGCGCCGCCCTCGCCCGCCAGCGGCTCGAGGCGCTTCCGCCTGGGGAGTCCCGCTCGGCGCTGGCGGCGGCCGTCGAGCGCTTCCAGCGTGCCGACGACGACCCGCAGCTCGGACCCACCGGTCCCAACTGGTACCGTGGAGCGGCGCTCTGCAACGAGTGCGCCGAGGCCGACGTCCTGAAGCCGTTCCTGCGCACGACCGGCGCGCGGCGCGTCGTGGTCGGGCACACCGTGGCGCGCAACGCCACGGTCGTCTCGCGCTTCGACGGCGCAGTGGTGAAACTCGACGCGGGCATGAACGGCGCCGTGTACCAGGGCCGTCCGGCGGCCCTCGTCTCGGATGCAGCTGGATCGCGCGTGGCCTACGCGCTGCCGACGGTGCCGCCTGCCGCAGTCCCCGCCGAGCCGCTGTACCTGAGTTCCCAGACGCTCGACGAAGCGACGGTCGCCGACGTGCTGGCGCGCGGCACCATCGAGGCCACGTCGGTCTGCGCACCCGGCGTCCTCGAAACGAAGGTGACGCTCGAGGGCCGCAGCGTGAACGCAGTGTTCGAGGCGGCCGGCACGGAGACCGTGCGGCGCGAACTCGCCGCGTACCGCCTCGACCGCCTGCTCGGGCTCGGCCTCGTGCCGGCGACGGTGGCGCGCAGCCATGCCGGCCAGGAAGGCGTCCTGCAGGGCCGGCCGGCGAACTGGGCGAGCGCGCAGGACCGAGAGAATGCGCGTGGCGGCACTCCGGCCGGACTCGCCTGCCAGTCCATCACGTCGGCGCCGCAGGCCGAGCCGGCGCGGCGGCCCCGGCCGCCCGACGGCAAGGCGCCCAGGCTCCCGGCGGGCGGCTGGTGCGACGTCGCTGCGCAGCACCAGCTCGCCTACGCGTTCGACGCGCTGATCGGCAACCAGGGCCGCAGTCTCGACCGGTATCTCTACGACGCCGACGCGGGGACGCTGCTGCTGAGCGGACACGACGCCGCTTTCGGGACAGAGACGCGACTCCCCAAGCCGCTGGAGGCCGAACTCGCCAGGACGGGCCCCGAGATGCAGGAGCGCCTGCGGCGTCTCGATGCGGGCGCGGTCGAGGCGGCGATCGGAGAACTCGCCGGAACGCGTGCGGTGAAGCCGCTGCTGCAGCGGCGCGATCGCATTCTGGAGATCGCGTCCGGCGGCGCGAAGTGACCGGGCCCGCGCTCAGCCGCCGCGTTCCGCCGTCGCGCGCAGGGTGAAGCAGCTCGACGCCTCGAGGCCGTCCACGTCGCTCGCGGTCACCACGACGGTCAGTTCCACGTCCATTCCCTCGGGCGGGCGGCCCGTGAAGCAGCGCGACTTCGCGTCGAAGCGCAGCCATGCGGGCAGCGGCCGCCCGTCCTCGCACCGCGCCGCGAGGTGCAGCACGTCGCCGGGGTCGGCGTCTCGGAACGCGTCGCTCGGCACCCGATGCTCGAACGCCCGGCCCGGGATGAAACCCAGGTCGGGTATGCGCGCACCGGTCTCGGGCGCGACGTTGATGACGTTCTCGCGGGCCTTGGCGGCGAACTGCCGGCCGATGGCCACCGCGAGTCCGATCCACACGGCGGCGAGCAGCAGGTTGAGCAGCGCGAACTGCGGGGCGCCCCAGCCGAACCAGTTGAGACCGGCGAACACCACGCCGGCCTGGATCAGGTCACCGAAGCGCCAGAAGAACGAGTCGATCGCGGTCTTGCCCTCGTACTTCGCATCGCGGTCCACCGGCAGGAACAGCGCCTGCCGGGTCGTGTTCATCAGCGAGTAGTCGACGCTGTTCTCGACGATCTTGACCAGCCGGATCAGCGTGAACACCGGCACGAAGCCGCCGAGCAGCGGCGCGAGCGCGATCAGTCCGTAGCCCAGCGCGACGATCGCCGGGTGAATGAGCAGGGCGCCGCGCACGCCGACCGTCCGGTAGATGCGCGCCACCAGCAGCAGCTGGATGGCCAGACCCGTCAGCGTCACCCAGAACTGGAAATTGCCGTAGAACGCGGTGATCAGCGTGCCCTTGTCGAGCACTCCGCCGCTCGCCGCGACGCGCGTCGCGGCATCGCGCTGCACGAAGTCGGCGAGGATGAACTCGCCGGTGGTGTTGATCCAGTTGAGCAGCACGACCAGCAGCGCGATGAGCAGCAGGTAGCGATCGCGCAGCACGAGGCCGATGCCGCCGAGCAGGCTCGGTGCGCGCGGCACGGCCACTGCGATCGACGGCCGGGAACCCTCCGGAACGGCGCGGCGCTCGGGGAAGGCGAGCGCCATGGTCGCAAGCAGCGTCACGGTCGCGACCAGCATCAGGCCGATCGGCGTGAGCGCCTCGACGAACAGCTGCGCGGACTTCGCGCCGACGAGCGCCCCGAGGTTCGCGCCGACCATGATCACCGGGAACAGTCGCTGCCCGCTCTTGAGATTGAACGAGTCCGCGGCGAAAGCCCAGAGCTGCGCGACCACCACCACGCCGAACACGCTCACCCAGACGAAGAACGCGAACGCGAGGGAGACGCCGGCGGCGGCCGCCGCGGCGAACCCGAGCAGGTTGATCGCGAAGAACGCCGTGACGGCCTGCAGCAGCCGCTCGCCGTCGAGCCGGCGGCGCACGCGGCCATAGACCGGCACCAGCACCATGAGCACGAGCGCGATCACGGCCACCGCATAGGCGCGGACCTCGGCGGAGAACTTCACGAGCATGAAGGCCTCGCGCAGCGCCTTGACGACCTGGTAGGAGAACAGCAGCAGGAAGCCGTGCAGGAAGAACAGGAACGCGCTGCGACCCTCCCCCGGCCTGACGCGCGTGAACAGCGTGAGCAGGCGCTCGAAGGGGCTCAATCCGGCGTGATCGGTCAGCATCGCCCGGTGCGCCGTGCCGCGTTCATGGGATCGGGATGCCCTTCAGCGCCGGGTCGGGCCTGGCGAGCACGCGGGAGAATCCGCTGTCGATCGCGTGCTTGATGAGGCGCTGCGCCTCCGGCCGGTCGCCCCGGTCCGCCGCGGCCATCGCCGCGGCGTAGACGACGAACGGGAGGTCGGGACCGAGTTCCAGGGCGCGCGCGAGATAGCGGCGCGACCGGTCCTGGTCGTCGAGGCGGCCGTAGAAATAGCCGAGCAGCGCCCAGGCATCCGCGTCGGTCGCATCCACTGCGAGGGCCTTCTCCGCAAGCAGCACTGCGCGCTGGTAGTCCGCCCGCGCACCCGGTCGCCCCTGGGGCAGGTACCACCTGGAGTCGGCGCGCGCACCCCAGAGCCGGTGATCCTCGGGCGCGAGCGCGATGGCCTTGGTGTAGACGGCGACGGCCTCCTCGAAGCGGCCGAGGTAGTAGTAGAGCGTCCCGAGGTTCGAGTACGCCGCCCGCGAGGGTTCGATCTGGATCGACTGCTCGAACGCCCTGGCCGACTGCTGCAGGTCGCCCGCGGAGAGCAGCGCGGCGCCGAGGTTGTTGTAGGCCGTGGGGTTGCCGGGCGCGAGCTCGGTGCCGCGCCGGAAGGCCTCGGCAGCCTCGCGACTGCGGCCGAGCTCGAACAGGAACCCGCCGAGGCTGTTGTAGGTCTGCCAGAAGCCGGGCTCGACGGCGATGGCCTCGCGGAAGCTCCGTTCCGCCTCGTCGGGGCGATTCGACTTCGCCTGCGCCCTGGCGAGCCCGATGTGCGCCTCGGCGTCGCGCGGCGCCCGCCGCAGCAGCGAGCGGAAGACGGCCTCCGCCTGCTCATGCCGCCCGCTCGCGAGATACAGCTTGCCGAGCGCGATCTCGGTTTCCTTGAGCGCCGGATCCGTCTCCAGCGCCTGGCGGCACGCGGCCTCGGCCACGTCCACCAGCTCGGTCGCGCTCGTCGACTCGAACCGCTGGATCGCAATCTCGCACATCCCGGCCTGCGCGCGGGCGAAGCCCGGGTCTTCCTCGAGCGCCCGCCGGAACAGCTGCTCGGCCGCGTCGATGTTCGAGAGCGCGCCGCCCTTGCGGAGCTGGGAGACGCCCGCCAGATAGAAGTCGTAGGCGCGGGGATTCGTGGTCGAGGCAGCCTTGATCTGCTGCGCCGCTTCGGGCGTGAGCACGGTCCGCAGTTCGCGCGCGATCGCACCGGAGATGTCCTGCTGGATCGCGATCAGGTCCTGCCACGGGCGGTCGTAGCTCTCGGTCCAGGCGTGGTATCCGGTCGTGGCGTCGATGAGCTGCGCGGTCACGCGGACCCGGTCGTCCTCGCGGCGGACGCTGCCCTCGAGCACGTAGCGCACGCCGAGCTGCTCGCCGATCGTGCGCACGTCGACTTCCTGGCCGCGGTAGGCGAAGGCGGAGGTGCGCGCCGCGACGCGCAGCCCGGGCAGCTTGGCCAGGTCGCTCGAGAGTTCCTCGCTCAGTCCGTCCCCGAGGTAGGCCGACTCGCCGGACGGACTCATGTCCTGGAACGGGAGCACCGCGATGGATTGCGCGCTCGGTGCGAAGGGCGCCCGGTCCGCCTCAACGGTGCGATCGATGTTGCGCCACCACGCGTAGCCGGTCACCACTGCCATCAGTGTCACGCCGGCCACGATCGCCGGTGCGACGGCGCGGCGCGCGCGCGGCAACCGCAGGCCACGACGCCCGCCGTCCTCCATCACGACGCCCTGCGGCGTGATCTCGTAGGACCACGCCAGAACGAGCACGATCGGCAGTCCCACGATCACGAGGATGGTGAGCGCCGTCAGCCACCACTCAGGCAGACGCAGTGGCTCGAAGGTGGTCTCTGCGACCTGCAGCACCAGCCACATGCCGACGAGGTAGGCACCGGCGACCCGGAATACGTGTCGCCGCCGCAGTTCGGCATACAGCGCCTGCAGGAAGCCGATGTTCGTCTGCGGCGGGACCGGCGGGACCGGCAGGGCATGCGGCACGCCGGCCGGGGCTGCCGGCGACTGCGATGCGAGCTGCAACGGCGCCACGAGCATGAATCCGCTGCGCGCGACGCTCTCGATCAGACGCTGGTCCAGCGCCGAGCCGCCGAGCAGCTCGCGCAGCGAGCGTACCGTGTCGCGCAGCCGTGAGTCGGTGGCGGTCTCGCCGGGCCAGAGGCGCTCGCGCAGGTCGCGACGACTGACGACCTCTCCGTGCCGCTCGGCGAGCGCGAGCAGCAGCGTGAGCTGGTCCTGCGTCAGCGTGTGCCGGCCGGCGGGGCCCGTGATCCGCGACTCGTGCGGCTCGACGAGCCACTGCGCGATCCGGAACCCGCCCTGCAGGTCGATGGCGTCCATTACCCGGTCGACCTTCCCCTCCCAAATGTGCGGTCAGGATAGCAGAGCGGTCCCGTGCGGAGCGCCCGCACGGCGGATCGGCCAGGCGGCGATCAGCCCCCGGAACGCTCGAGCGCCTGGCGCAGATCCGCGATCAGGTCGTCGGTGTCCTCGATACCCAGCGAGAGCCGCACCGTGCCCGGGCCGATGCCGGTCCACGCGGCCTGCTCGGTCGTGAGGCCGCGCGGCTGCTGCATGGCCGGGGCCACTACCAGCGATTCGGTGGATCCGAGGCTGGCGGTGATGCTGAAGAGCTCGAGCGCCTCGGCGAAGCGCGTGCCGGCCTCCAGCCCGGCGGCGAGATCGAACGTGACGATGGCGCCGAATCCTTCCATCTGCCGGGCGGCCAGTGCCTGGCCGGGATCGCCGGGAAGCCCCGGGTAGCGCACGCGGCTCACCTCGGGGCGCCCGCCAAGGAACTCCGCGACTCGCTGCGCGTTCGCGCACTGCGCGTCCCAGCGCAGGAAGTAGGTCTTCAGGCCGCGCAGGATCAGGAACGCCGCATGCGGGTCGAGCGTGGGGCCGAGGTTCTCGGCATCCCCGCGCATCCCCTCGATCAGCTCGCGGCGCGCGATCACCGCGCCGCCCATCACGTCGCCGTGGCCCGAGGCGAACTTCGTGAGGCTGTGCACGTACACGTCCACGTCGAACCGGCCGTGGTTGTGCAGCCCGGCCAGCGTGTTGTCGAGCAACGTGAGGGCGCCGCGGGCGTGCGCCAGCGCGGTGATCCGCTCGAGGTCGGCGACCTTGAGGACCGGATTGGTGGGCGACTCGAACACCACGAGTCGGGTGGGCGTCGCCTCGAGCGCGCGCTCGATGCCCGCAAGGTCGTCGAGCGCGAGCATCGTGCTCGACACCCCGTAGCGCCCGAGCAGCCGCTGCACCAGCGCGCGCGTCGGCCCGTACAGCTCGGCGAAGACGATCACGTGGTCGCCGGCCTTCAGCAGCGCGAGCAGCGCCACCGACATCGCCGCCACGCCGGAACCCGTCAGCAGGCAGGCGTCGCGGCCCTGCAGCTCGGCGAGCACGAGCTCGAGCTGGCGCAGCGTCGGGTTCGAGACGCGTGAGTAGTAGAAGCCCGCGCGCTGCCCGGCCCACTGGCGACGGGTCTCCCCCACGTCGTCGAAGGTGAACTTCACCGACTGGTAGATCGGCGCGACCAGCGGACGGTTGTCCGGCGGGAGGGAGACGTCGGGAAGGTGGGTAACGCGAGTACGGGGCTTCATGCGGCAGCGCTCAGGAAACGAGTTCGAAGCGGTCGGCGTCGAGCTGGGCCGGGAAGTCGCGACGATAGGCGCGCAGCGACTCGAGATCGAGCACGGCGGTCTCCACGCGGTCGCCGCCGCCCTCGCTGCTGAGCAACTGCCCGAGGAAGTCCACCGCCACGCTGTCGCCGGCGTAGGACGCGCCGTTGCCGTCCCTGCCGACGCGGTTGACGCCCACCACGTAGCACAGGTTCTCGATCGCGCGTGCGCGCAGCAGCGTCGCCCACGCGTGCGCCCGCCGCTGCGGCCAGTTCGCGACGTACAGCAGCACGTCGTAGTCGTCGCGGCACCGACTCCACACCGGGAACCGCAGGTCGTAGCAGACCATCGGGCAGACCCGCCAGCCCTTGACCTCCACCACCAGTCGCCGCTCGCCGGCCGCGTAGTGCCGCTGCTCGTTCGCCATGCGGAACAGGTGTCGCTTGTCGTAGTGCTCGAGGCTGCCGTCGGGCCGCGCCCAGACGAGCCGGTTGTAGCAGTGCCCGCCCGCGCGGACGATCAGGCTGCCAGTGATGACGCAGCCGGTCGCCGCCGCCTCCTCGCGCAGCCAGCCCACGGTCGGGCCGTCCATGGGCTCGGCGAGCGATTCCGCCGCCATGCTGAAGCCCGTCGAGAACATCTCGGGAAGCACGACGAGGTCGGTGTGCCCGGCGAGCCCGCGCAGGTGCGCGGCAAGGCCGCGGCGATTGGCGGCCGGGTCCTGCCAGGCGAGTTCGGTCTGGACGAGCGTGACACGCAGGTGGGAATTCACGAGGGTCCTCCGTTGGCTCCGAGCCGCGCGAGGCGCTCTCCGGCGGCGTCGAGGGTCGAGTCGTTCTTGGCGAAGCAGAAGCGCACCAGGCGCTCGTCGGCGGCGGCCGCGGAGAACACCGAGACCGGGATCGTGGCGACGCCGAGCTCGCGGGTCATCCAGCGCGCGAACTCGACGTCGGGCAAGTCGCTCACGGCCGAGTAGTCCGCGAGCTGGAAATAGGTTCCGGGCGAGGGAACGAACCGCAGCGGCGTGGCCTCGAGCAGCCGGCAGAAGCGGTCGCGCTTGCGCTGGTAGAAGCCCGCGAGCTCCCGGGCGTGCGCGGGATCCTCGGCCATGAACTGCGCGAGCGCGGCCTGCATGGGTGCGGCAACCGCGAACTGCACGAACTGGTGCACCTTGCGGAACTCGGCCGTGAGCGCGGCCGGCGCCACGCAGTAGCCCACCTTCCAGCCCGTGCAGTGGTACGTCTTGCCGAAGGAGGAGACGACGAAGCTGCGCGCAGCCAGCTCCGGCCGCGCGAGCAGGCTCGCGTGCGCGCGACCGTCGAACACCATGTGCTCGTAGACCTCGTCGGCCAGCACCAGCGCCTGCCCGTCGCGCAGCACGCCGGCGAGCGCGTCGAGGTCCGACGCGTCGAACGCCGCACCGGTGGGGTTGTGCGGGGAGTTCACCACGAGCAGCCGGGTGCGCGGCGACATCGCATCGCGCACGCGGTCCCAGTCCACGCGGAAGTCCGGCCTGAGCAGCGGCACGCGCACGGCGCGTCCGCCGGCGAGTTCGACGGCCGGCTCGTAGGAGTCGTAGGCGGGCTCGAGCAGGATCACCTCGTCGCCCGGCCGCACGACGGCGTGGATCGCCGCGAACAACGCCTCGGTCGCGCCCGAGGTCACGGTTACCTCGGCAGCCGCGTCGAGCGGACGTCCGTACAGCGTCAACACCTTCGCCGCGATCGCCTCGAGCAGCGCGGGCGCGCCCGCCATGGGTGCGTACTGGTTGACGCCGGCGCGCATCTGCTCCGCGACGAGGTCGACGAGCCGCCGCGGCGGGTCGAAGTCCGGGAATCCCTGCGAGAGGTTGATCGCGCCGCATTCCGCCGCGAGCCGCGACATGACCGTGAAGATCGTGGTGCCGACCCGCGGCAGCTTCGAGGGCGGAATCGTCAGCACGAGGCGCCAGCGGACGGTGAATCGGCGCGGGTCGGGAGCAGGCCCGGGAGACCGTCGCGCCGCAGGGATGCGGCGCGCGAGCCTCCAGGGAAGGATTCACGGCGTGTCTCCCGGGCCTGCTCCCGACTCGCGCCACCGCAATCGTTCCGCCCGCGGATCATGACCCCGCGGCCCGCTCCCCGAGCGCGGCGGCCGCCATCGCCGCGCCGATCATCCCCGCGTCGTTGCCGAACAGTGCCGGCACGATCTCGGCGCGGCTCCTGAGCAGCGGACCGAAATGCTGCCAGTTCTCGGTGACGCCGCCGCCGACGATGAACAGGTCCGGCCACAGCAGCGCGTGATAGGCGGCCAGCACCTCGTTGACCGCGTCGGCCCACTGCTGCCAGCCGAGATTGCGGTCGGTCCGAACCTTGGCGGACGCGCGATGCTCGGCCTCCATGCCGCGCACCTCCAGGTGGCCCAGTTCGGTGTTGGGCAGCAGGTGGCCGTCGACGAAGATCGCCGAGCCGATGCCGGTCCCGAGCGTGAGCAGCATCACCGTGCCGGCACGGCCGCGGCCGGCGCCGAGCGTCATCTCGGCCACCCCGGCGGCATCGGCGTCGTTGAGGAATGCGACCGGCCGGCGGATACGGGCCTCGAGCAGTGCCTGGGCGTTGGTCCCGATCCATCGCTTGTCGACGTTGGCCGCGGTCCACGCCACGCCCTTCTTCGCCACCGTTGGAAACGCGAGGCCCACCGGGCCTACGGCGGCCAGTTCGCTCGCGGTCGACGCGAGCAGGTCCATCACCGCCTCCGGCGCGGCGTCCGCCGGGGTCGGCCGCCGCAGCACCTCGCCCACGACGTGGCCCGCGGCCACGTCCACCAGCCCGGCCTTGACGAACGATCCACCGACATCGAAGGCCAGCAGCGTTGGGCCCGGCATGCTTCAGCCCTTCTTCAGGCTCTCGATCATCTGCTGGTTGGCCGCCAGCGCCATCTGCGCATCGCGGTCCCGTGCCTTCTGCTGCCGAGTCATCATGACGCCTGCGATCGCGACGCCGATCGCGACGATCGTCACGAGGATGGTGGCGAGCGCGTTGATGTCCGGGCTGACGCCGAGGCGCACCTTCGAGAAGATCACCATGGGAAGCGTGCTCGAGCCGGGTCCCGCGACGAAACTCGTGATGACGAGGTCGTCGAGCGAGAGCGTGAACGCGAGCAGCCAGCCCGAGAGCAGCGCCGGGAAGATGATCGGCAGCGTGACGAGGAAGAAGACCTTCCAGGGTCGCGCACCGAGATCCATGGCCGCCTCCTCGAGCGACTCGTCCATCTGTGCGAGCCGGGACTGCACGATCACCGTGACGAACGCCATCGTGAGCGTCACGTGGGCGATGATGATCGTCGTCATGCCGCGACCCGCCGGCCAGCCGATCAGCTGTTCCATTGTGACGAACAGCAGCAGCAGCGACAGGCCCGTGATCACCTCGGGCATCACCAGCGGCGCGGTGGTGAGTCCGGAGAACAGCGTGCGCCCCTTGAACGGCCCGAACCGCGCCAGCACCATTCCCGCGAGCGTGCCGAGGATCACTGCCAGCGTGGCCGAGATGGCCGCCACGCGCAGGCTGAGCCAGACGGCGTTGAGGATCTGCTCGTTCTGCAGCAGCGCGCCGTACCACTTGGTGGAGAACCCGCCCCATACGGTCACGAGCTTCGAGGCATTGAACGAGTAGACGATCAGCGACACGATCGGGATGTAGAGAAACGCGAACCCCACGATCAGGGAGACGTTCCGGAACCAGGAGCGGCCCTGCATCAGTTGCGCTCCCCGTCCTCGGCCGCCCTGTTCTGCGCACGGTCGAGATACATGATCGGCAGCACCAGGAACAGCAGCAGCGCGATGGCCACCGCGCTGGCCACCGGCCAGTCACGGTTGTTGAAGAACTCCGTCCACAGCACCTTGCCGATCATCAGCATGCCCGGATCGCCGAGCAGGGACGGGATCACGAACTCCCCGACCGCCGGGATGAACACCAGCAGACACCCGGCGATGACGCCGGGCATGGACAGCGGCAGGGTGATCTTCAGGAACGATTCCCAGGGCTTGCAGCCCAGGTCGCCCGCCGCCTCGAGCAGCGTCAGGTCCATCTTCTCGAGATTGGCGTACAGCGGCAGGATCATGAACGGCAGGTACGAATAGACCATGCCCACGTAGACCGCGAAGTCGGTCTGCAGCATCTGGATCGGCGTGTCGATCACGCCCATCGCGATCAGCGCGTTGTTCACCAGGCCGTTGTTCTTCAGCAGCCCGATCCACGCGTAGACGCGCAGCAGGAACGACGTGAAGAACGGCAGCACCGCGAGCAGCAGCAGGATGTTGCGGTTCGACGGGCTCGAGCGGGCCATCGCGTAGGCCATCGGGTAGCCGATCAGCAGGCACAGCAGCGTCGAGATGCCGGCCACGAGGATCGAGTTGAGGTAGGACCTCCAGTAGAGGTTGTCCTCGACCAGGAACGCGAAGTTGCCGAGGTTGAGCCTGATCTGCAACAGCTTGTCCGAGGCCCAGTGGAACAGGGGCTCGTAGGGCGGCATCGCGATCGCCGACTGCGAGAAGCTGATCTTCAGCACGATCACGAACGGGATCAGGAAGAACAGCAGCAGCCAGAGGTAGGGCACGGACGTCACCAGCGTCCGCCCGCTCGGCACCCAGCGCCTGAGCCAGCCCGTCACTTGGTCACCACGATCGGACTCGACGCGTGCCAGTACACGTACACCCGCTCGTCCCAGGTGACGCGGTCGTCGGCGTGCCGGTAGACGTTGGGCTGCGTCACGCGCACGACTTTCCCGGAGTCGAGCTTGATCAGGTAGATCGACACGTCGCCCATGTAGGCGATGTCGCGCACGATGCCGCTGCCCCAGTTGTCCGCGGCGGCCGGCTTCTCGCGGCTGATCTGGATCTTCTCCGGCCGGACCGCGGCCCACACCGTGGCGCCGGGCGCGGAACTCACGCCGTGATCGACGAAGATCGTACTCTCGAGTTCAGCGCTCTCGATGCGCACGAAGGACGGCTCGTCCTCGATCAGCTTGCCCTCGAAGGTGTTCACCGAGCCGATGAATTCCGCGACGAAGCGCGAGTTCGGGTACTCGTAGATCTCGCTCGGCGTGCCGACCTGGATGATCTCGCCGTGGTTCATCAGCCCGACGCGGGTGGAGAGCGTCATCGCCTCCTCCTGGTCGTGCGTCACCACCACGAACGTGACGCCGAGGGTCTCCTGGATGTTGATGAGCTCGAATTGCGTGTGTTCGCGAAGCTTCTTGTCGAGCGCGGCGAGCGGCTCGTCGAGCAGCAGCAGCTTCGGCTTCTTCACCAGCGCGCGGGCGAGCGCGACGCGCTGGCGCTGGCCGCCAGACAGCTGGTGTGGCTTGCGCTTGGCGAACTGCCCGAGCCTGACGAGGTCGAGCATGTCGCCGACGCGCGTGGCGATCTCGGCCTTGGCGAGCCGCTCCTGCTTGAGGCCGAAGGCGACGTTCTGCTCCACGGTCATGTGCGGGAACACCGCGTAGGACTGGAACATCATGTTGACCGGCCGCTCGTAGGGCGGGATCGCGGTCATGTCGACGCCGTCGATGAAGATGCGGCCCGAGGTCGGGCGCTCGAACCCGGCGAGCATCCGCAGCAGGGTGGTCTTGCCGCAGCCCGAGGCGCCGAGCAGGCAGAAGATTTCCTTCTTGTAGATGTCGAGGGTCACGTCGTCGACGGCGATGAAATCACCGAACTTCTTCGTGACCTTCTCGATGCGGACGTAGGGCTTCGCGTCCGGGTCGGTCCAGGGCTCGAACTTCTGCTGGGTCGCGCGCGGTGAGGTGGCCATGGGGTCTCGGGCGTTGGATGACGGGGCGTCGGGCGGGTCAGCGGCCGGTCGTGAAGCGGGTCCACGTCCGGTTGAGCATGCGGGTGAAATCCGCCGACTTCGAGAGGTTCGGCTGCAGGCGCGCCTTGGTCTCGGCCGACGGGTAGATGCCGGGGTCGTTGCGAAGCTCTTCGTTGACGAGCGCGGTGGCCTTGGCATTGGCGTTCGCGTAGTTGACGAAGTCCGAGTTCCGCGCGGCGACCTCCGGCCGCAGCAGGAAGTCGATGAAGAGATGGGCGTTGCGGGGGTGCTTCGCGTCGGCCGGGATCGCCAGCGTGTCGAACCACATCAGCGCGCCTTCCTTCGGGATCGAGAACCTGATGTCGACGGGCTTGCCCGCCTCCGCCGCGCGGTCGCGCGCCTGCAGGATGTCGCCGCTGTAGCCCACCGCGATGCAGATCTCGCCATTGGCGAGCGCATCGATGTACTGCGCGCTGGTGATCATGCGGATGAACGGGCGGACCGCGAGCAGCTTCTCCTCGGCGAGTTTCAGATCCGCCTCGGACTGGCTGTTCGGGTCCTTGCCGAGGTAGAGCAGCACCGTGCCGACCATGTCGGTCGGGTCCTCCAGCACGGAGATGCCGCAGTCCTTGAATTTCGCCGCCACCGCCGGATCGAACAGCAGGCTCCAGCTGTCCACCGGCGCGTCGGGCATGATGGCCCTGACTTTCGTCGCGTCGTAGCCGATGCCCGTCGTGCCCCACATGTAGACGACGCCGTGCTCGTTGCCAGGGTCGTGCCCGGCGGCGCGCTGCAGCAGTTCCGGGTCGAGGTTGGCCAAGTTCGGGAGCTGCGACTTGTCGAGCTTGCGGAACACGCCCGCCTTGATCTGCCGCTCGAGGAAGTAGGCGCTCGGGACGACCACGTCGTAGCCGGAGTTGCCGGTCAGCAGCTTGGTCTCGAGCACCTCGTTCGAATCGAAGACGTCGTAGTGAACGACGATGCCTGTCTCCTTGGTGAACTCCTCGATGACCTGCGGGTCGATGTAGTCCGACCAGTTGAAGACGTTGAGGACCTTCTCCTCCACCGCCGGGGCCGACGCGGACGGCGCGGAGGCGGCGCCGGCGGGCGGGGCCTCGGGCTTCTTGCCGCAGCCGAATCCGGCCAGCGCCGCGAGCGCGGCCACCGAGGCCATCCGGGTCGTGCTTCTCATGGTGCTCCCTGTTGGTTCCCGCCGATGCCGTTCGGCATCCGGCGCCATCGACGGTCGGGGTTATAGCTCAGCGGCCCCGCGTTGGGTAGGCCGGGTCCGGTCGGAAACGAAGCGGGGCGGCCGGAGCAACGATCTCCGGCCGCCCCGCGGCTCGCTCGTGCGCGACGCCGGTCAGTTGCCGGTCGTGAACCGGGTCCAGGTCCGGTTCAGCGCGCGGGTGAACTCCGGCGAACGGGCCAGGTTGGGGAACAGCTTGTCCATGACGTCCTTCGGCGGGTACACGCCCGGATCGTCGCGGACCGCCGGATCGAGCAGCGGCACCGCCGCGGCGTTGCCGCTGGCGTACTGCACGAAGTTCGAGTTCGCCGCCGCCACCTCGGGCCTCATCATGAAGTTGATGAACGCGTGCGCGTTGTTCGGGTGCGGCGCGTCGGCCGGGATGGCATACATGTCGAACCAGATGATGGTCCCTTCCTTCGGCACCGTCATGGCGATCTCCACGCCCTGGCCCGCCTCCGCGGCACGACTCTTCGCCTGCAGGATGTCGCCGCTCCAGCCCAGTGACACGCAGATGTCGCCGTTGGCGAGGGAGTCGATGTACTGGGAGCTGTGGATCATGCGGATGTAGGGGCGGATGCTCATCAGCAGGTTCTCGGCCGCCTTCAGGTCGTCGAGGTTCTCGCTGTTGGGGTCCTTGCCGAGGTAGGCCAGCACCACGCCCACCACCTCGTCCGGCGCGTCGAGGACGGAGATGCCACAGTCCTTGAACTTGGCCGCCCACTTCGGATCGAGGATCAGGCTCCAGCTGCCGACCGGCGCCGCGGGGTCGATCGCCTGCAGCTTCTTGACGTTGAAGCCGATCGCGTCGGTGCCCCACAGGTGGTTCACGGCGTACTCGTTGCCCGGATCGTGGCGCCCCAGGCGCTGCAGGATGCCGGCGTCGAGGTTCGACCAGTTCGGGAGCTTGGTGCGATCGAGCTTCTGGAACACGCCCGCCTTGATCTGCACCTCGAGGAACGAGGCCGACGGTACCACGACGTCGTAGCCGGTGTTGCCGGCGAGGAGCTTCGTCTGCAGCACCTCGTTGCTGTCGAAGACGTCGTAGTTGACCTTGATGCCGGTCTCCCTGGTGAAGTCCTCGAGCATCTTGGGGTCGATGTAGTCCGACCAGTTGTAGACGTTGACGACCTTCTCCTCCGCAGCAGCGGCAGGCGGCGCCTTGGCGGCGTCGGCCCCGGCCGGCGGCGCCGACTCCTGCTTCTTGCCGCAGCCGGCGAGTGCCGCCACGACCATGAGGCCCGCCAGCCCGGCGCGAATGGTGCTAGTCATCGTCTCGGTACTCCATCGATCATTGGGACTTTGAGGAGGCGGGTTTCGGGCCACGCCGCGAATCGGCGACTGTATAGCGCAAGGCCGGGCCGAATCCAAGGACGGTGTCCGCCGCAGGGCCGCCGACGTCGCGGCGCGCCTAGATCCGCCCGTCCTCCCGGCAGCGCTCGAGCGTCAGGTCGAGGCAGCGCCAGGCCTTCTCGGCCAGCTCGTCGAGCTGCTCGCGGGTGATCACGAGCGGCGGGGAGATGATCATCGTGTCGCGCACGGCGCGCATGATCAGGCCGTTGCGGAAGCAGAAGTCGCGGCAGATGGTGCCCACCTCGCCGCGCCTGTCGAAGAACCGGCGCGACCGCTTGTCGCGCACCAGTTCGAGCGCGCCGATCAGGCCCACCGAGCGCGCCTCGCCCACCAGCGGGTGCTCGGCGAGCTGCCGCCACTTCGAGGCGAGGTAGGGGCCGGTCTCCTCGCGCGTCCGACGCACGAGGTCCTCCTGCTGGATCAGCGCCAGGTTGACGCTCGCCACGGCGCAGGCCACCGGGTGGCCAGAGTAGGTGTATCCGTGTGCGAACTCGCCGCCCTTGTCGATCAGCACGTCGGCGACGCGGTCGGCCACCATCACGCCGCCGATCGGCAGATAGCCCGACGAAAGGCCCTTGGCCATGGTCATCAGGTCCGGGCGAATCCCGTAGAGGTCGCTGCCGAACCAGTGCCCGGTGCGCCCGAAACCGCAGATCACCTCGTCCGCGACCAGCAGGATGCCGTGGCGGTCGCAGATGCGCTGGATCTCGGGCCAGTAGGTGTCCGGCGGGATGATCACGCCGCCGGCGCCCTGGATCGGCTCGCCGATGAAGGCAGCCACCCGGTCGGCGCCGAGTTCGAGGATCTTCTGCTCGAGCGCCCGGGCCGCCGCGAGCCCGAACTCCTCCGGCGTGAGGTCGCCTCCCTCGCCGTACCAGTAGGGCTGCGCGATGTGCACGATGTCGGGGATCGGCAACCCGCCCTGCTCGTGCATGAAGGCCATGCCGCCGAGGCTCGCGCCGGCCATGGTGCTGCCGTGGTACGCGTTCACCCGCGAGATGATGACCTTGCGACCGGGCTGGCCCAGCAGGTCCCAGTAGCGGCGCACCAGGCGCACCACGGTGTCGTTGCCCTCGGAGCCCGAGCCCGTGAAGAACACGCGGTTGAACTGCGGCGGCGTGAGGTCCACGAGCTGCTTGGCGAGTTCGATCGCGGGCGGGTGGGCAGTCTGGAAGAAGCTGTTGTAGTACGGCAGCTCGAGCATCTGCCGGTAGGCAGCTTCCGCGAGCTCGCGCCGGCCGTAGCCCAGCGCCACGCACCACAGGCCCGCCATTCCGTCGAGCATGCGCTGACCGTCGGAGTCGTAGAGATAGACGCCATCGGCCCTGACGATGACGCGCGTGCCCTTGGCGTGCAGGGACTTGAAGTCCGTGAACGGGTGCAGGTAGTGCTGCCGGTCGAGCGCCTGCCAGGCCTCGGTGGTCCGGTCGGCGACATACGGAGTGGCTGCGACCATGGTGGCGGGCGTCCTCAGACGTTCAGCAGCAGGTGCTCGCGCTCCCACGAGCTGATGACCTGCAGGAACGTGTCGTACTCGCTCTCCTTGACGGCCGTGTAGGCGAGCACGAAGCGCTCGCCGAGAATCTCGATCAGCGGCCGGCAGTCGCGCAGCAGCCGCACCGCTTCCTCGAGGTTGCGCGGCAGGCCGAACGGCATGTCGTAGGCGCTGCCGGCGATCGGCTCGGAGGGCTTCAGCCCCTCGCGCATGCCGAGGTAGCCGCAGACCAGCGAGGCGGCAATGGCGAGGTAGGGATTCGCGTCGGCGCCGCCGAGGCGGTTCTCGACGCGCCGGTTCTCGGGGTTCGACTGCGGCACGCGCAGCCCGGCCGTGCGGTTGTCGTAGCCCCACTGCGTATTGATCGGCGCGAGGTGCCTCAGGATGATCCGGCGGAACGAGTTGACGTTCGGCGCGAACAGCGACATCGCCGCCGGCAGGTACTTCTGCAGCCCGGCGATGTGGGAGAAGAACAGCGCGCTCGGGTTGCCGTCCGCGTCGCTGAAGACGTTCTTGCCGGTCGTCTTGTCCACCACGCTCTGGTGAATGTGCATGGCGCTGCCGGGCTCGCGGGCCATCGGCTTCGACATGAACGTCGCGTACATCTTGTGGCGGAACGCGGCCTCGCGCGCCGTGCGCTTGAACATGAACACCTGGTCGGCGAGCGACATGGCGTCGCCGTGGATCAGGTTGATCTCCATCTGCGCCGCGCCGTCCTCGTGGATCAGCGTATCGATCTCGATCTCCTGCGCCTCGCAGAAGGCGTAGATGTCGTCGAACAGCGGGTCGAACTCGTTGACTGCCGCGATGCTGTAGGACTGGCGCCCGACCTCCGGCCGTCCCGACCGGCCGATCGGGGGCTTCAGCGGATAGTCGGCGTCGATGTTCGGCTCGACGAGGTAGAACTCGAGCTCCGGTGCGACGATCGGCTGCCAGCCCTGCTGGGCGTAGAGGTCGAGAATCCGCCGCAGCACATAGCGCGGCGCCATCGTCACCGGGCGGCCGTCGGCATAGAAGCTGTCGTGGATCACCTGCGCAGTGGGCTCGGCCGCCCACGGCACCACGCGCGTCGTGCTCGGGTCGGCACGCAGCACGATGTCGATCTCCGAGGGGCTGATGGCGCGGTCGTCCTCCGGGTAGTCGCCGGTGACCGTCTGCAGGAAGATGCTCTCGGGCATGCGCATGCCCTCCTCCTCCGCGAACTTCATCGCCGGCATCACCTTGCCGCGGGCGATGCCCGCCATGTCGGGCAGCACGGCCTCGACCTCGGAGATGCCGTGTTCCTTGAAGAATTGGCGGATGGGCGTGTTCATGATCTTCGTCCTCTGGCGTGCGTCCGCGCCGCATCGCCGAAGGCGGCGAACATGGCGCGCGAAAACGGATTCAACATCACCTGCCACTCGGGGTGCCACTGCACCGCGAGGGCGAAGCCGGGCGCACCGCGGACGCGGAAGCCTTCGATCAGGCCGTCCGGAGCGCGCGCCTCGACCTCGAGCCCGTCGCCGAGCCGCTGCACGCCCTGGGAGTGCAGCGAGTTGACCGTCACCCGGGTGGCCCCCGCGAGGCGCTCAAGCTCGCCGCCGGCGACGAGCGCGACCTCGTGCGCGGGCGCGTACTGCACCTCGAGCGGGTCCTCCTTGTTTTCGCGGTGGTCCGCGAGCCCCGGCACGTCCTGCACCTTCTGCCAGAGCGTGCCGCCGTAGGCGACGTTCATTTCCTGGAACCCGCGGCAGACGGCGAACAGCGGCAGGCCGGAGGCGACGACGCGCGGGATCAGCGGCAGCGTGGTGGCGTCGCGGTGCGGATCGTGCAGCGTGTCGGGGTCGCTCGGCGGCCCGAAGTACCGATGCGGCTCGACGTTCGAGGGACTGCCGGTGAGCAGGATGCCGTCGACGCTGCCGAGGATCGCCTCGAGGTCGGCGTCGGCGCCGAGCGACGGGATCAGCACGGGCACGGCGTCGGCGGCCTGCGCCACGGCGGCGATGTACTTCTCGCCGACGCAGTGGAACGGATGCGGGCCGAGGATGCGACGATCCGCTGGAATGCCGATCAGCGGTTTGGAGCGAGCCACGTTTAAGATCCTAGACAGCCGACGGGTGTCCGACGGCGGAGGGTGCGTGGAATTAAAGCACAGCACCCCCTTGGGCGTCGCCAAGCAGCGCAAGAAGTGGCACAAAGCCTAACCAGAACAAATGCTTATCGTAGCGTCGGGGCCGCTGTCCTTGCTTGCCGGCGGCTCGCGGGAACGGCTATGCTCGGGCGACGGCGCGCCCAGCGTCGTCACTAAATCCTAAACATTCGGGGTTCTCATGCCGCAGTTCGCGGACTTCGAGCAGGCGCGCGCCTGGCTCGGCCAGCATCCGCAGGTGCGCTACGTCGACCTGCTGCTGCCCGACCAGATGGGCATCCCGCGCGGCAAGCGCATCACGGTGGCGGAACTCGAGGGCGTCCACCGCCACGGACTGCTGCTGCCCGCCTCGATGTTCGCGCTCGACGTGCTCGGCGGCACGGTGCAGGCCACCGGACTCGGCTTCGACGAGGGCGACGCCGACCGAATCTGCCTGCCGCTGCCGGGCTCGCTCGCGCCCGTGCCGTGGCTCGGCGAGCACGTCGCGCAGATGCAGGTGGCGATGTACGAGTACGACCGCAGCCCGTTCTTCGGCGACCCGCGCCACGTGCTCGAGCAGGTGCTCTGCCGCTTCGCGGCACGCGGACTCACGCCCGTGATGGCGGTGGAACTCGAGTTCTACTTCGTCGACCGCGAGCGCACCGAAGCCGGTTGCGCGCAGCCGCCGCGCCAGCCGCTCTCCGGCCGGCGTGAGGACAAGACGCAGATCAACTCGATGGCGGAGCTCGACGAGTACTCCGCCGTGCTGGTCGCGATCGACGACGCGGCGCGTGCACAGGACCTGCCGGCCGGCACGGTGCTCGCGGAGTACGGCCCGGGACAGTTCGAGGTGAACCTGCACCACGTCGACGACGCGCTGCTCGCCTGCGATCACGCGATCCGCCTCAAGCGCCTCGTCAAGGGCGTCGCGCTCGCCCACGGGCTGGACGCGACGTTCATGCCCAAGCCCTACCGCGACCACGCCGGCAGCGGCACGCACCTGCACGTGAGCCTCGTGGACCGCGACGGGCGCAACGTCTTCGCCGCGGAGGATCCCGCGGGCGCGCCCGCGCTGCGCCACGCGATCGGCGGCCTGGTGGCGACCCTGAACGACACGATGGCGGTGTGCGCGCCGACTGCGAACTCCTACCGCCGCTTCCAGCCCGAGGCCTACGTGCCGCTGAACCCGAGCTGGTCGGTGAATAACCGGGGCGTGGCGTTTCGCGTGCCTGCGGGTCCACCGGAGGGACGGCGCGTGGAACACCGTGTCGCGGGCGCCGACGCGAACCCCTACCTGCTGGCGGCGATGGTGCTCGGCGGCATGCTGCGCGGGCTGGAGCGCGAGCTCGAGCCGGGTCCGGTGCTGGCGGGCAACGCGTACCGCGACGCGACGCCGACGATTCCCCTGAGCTGGTCCGAGGCGCTTGCGGCCTTCGAGCGCAGCGAGTTCGCGCGCGACCTGCTCGGCGAGCGCTTCGCGCGCCTGTACGCGCAGACGCGTCGCGGCGAGATGCAGGACTTCGGTTCCTATGTGTCGCCGCTCGAGTATTCCTGGTACCTGACGACGGTCTGAGCCGTGGAACACATCCGCTCCTGGTACGCCGCCTCGGCCAATCCCGCGCCACTGCGCGAGCCGCTGCGCGGCGAGGCGAGCGCCGACGTCTGCGTCGTGGGCGGCGGCATCGCCGGGTGCTCGACCGCGCTCCATCTCGCCGAGCGCGGCTACCGTGTGGTGCTGCTCGAAGGGAAACGCATCGCCTGGGGCGCCTCTGGTCGCAGCGGCGGGCAGGCGCTGTTCGGGTTCGCCGCCGGACAGGACACGCTCGTGGCGCAGGTGGGCCGCGAGGCGGCGCGTGCCATGTTCGACGTCTCGGTGGAGGCGCTCGATCTCCTCAAGGACCGCGTCGCGCGCCACGGCATCGACTGCGACCTGCAGTGGGGCCAGATGCACGTCGCGATCAAGCCGCGGCACGAGACGGAACTGAAGGCCTGGCAGGACGAACTCGCACGCGACTACGGCTACACCTCGCTGCGCTGGCTCGGGCGCGAGGAAGTGCGTTCGCTGCTCGCCACCGAACGCTACACGGGCGGCCTGCACGACCCGCGCAGCGGCCACCTGCACCCGCTCAACTACACGCTCGGCCTCGCCGCAGCCGCGGAGGCCGCGGGCGTGCGCATCTTCGAGGGCAGCGAGGTCACGCGGCTCGAGCAGGGCGGGACGGCGGTGGTGCACACGGCGCAGGGCCGGGTCCGCGCCAGCCACGTGGCGCTGTGCTGCAACGCCTACATGGACCAGCTCTCGCCGCGGCTGCGCGCCCGCATCATGCCGGTCGGCACCTACATCGTCGCCACCGAGACGCTCGGCCAGGCACGCATCGAGGCGCTGATGCGCGAGAACATCGGTGTCACCGACGTGAACTGGGTGCTCGACTACTTCCGCCGCTCCTCCGACCACCGGCTGCTGTTCGGCGGACGGGTGAGCTACTCGGGCCTCGACCCGCTCGACACCGAGCGCGCCACCCGGGCCCGCATGGTCAAGGTGTTCCCGCAGCTCGCCGACGCGAAGATCGAGTACGCCTGGGGCGGCTATGTGGACATCACCATGAGCCGCGCGCCCGACTTCGGCCGGCTCACGCCCAACGTGTACTACCTGCAGGGCTTCTCGGGACACGGCATCGCGCTCACCGGCATGGCCGGCAAGCTCGTGGCCGAGGCGATCGCGGGGCAGGCCGAGCGCTTCGATCTCTTCACGAAGCTCGAGCACCGCGACTTCCCCGGCGGCCGCGCGCTGCGAACGCCGGCGCTGGTGCTGGCGATGCTGTGGTTCCGGCTGAAGGACCTGCTGTAGTGCGCCCCGCACGGCGGGCGAGGCCCGCTCAGAGCGCCAGTCCGTACTCGAGGAACTCCTCGTCACGCTTCCAGCCGAGCGACTCGTAGAGTCGCTGCGCGGCGCGGTTGGTCCGCGCGGTCTGCAGGCTGATCGCGACCGCTCCCGCGGCACGCGCTTCGCCCACCGCGGCCTCCATCAGCCGGCGTGCGACGCCGTGGCGGCGCGCCGCCGGCGCCACGAACAGGTCGTAGAGCACGAACACCCGCGCCGCCCGCAGCGACGCGAAGGTCGGGTACATCTGCACGAAGCCGAGCGAGGTGCCGTCCGCGGTCTGCGCGAGCAGCACGATCGACTCATCGCGCTCGATGCGCTCGGCAATGAAGCGGCGGGAGAGCGCGAGGTCGGGGGCGAGCCCATAGAACTGGCGGTACGCGTCGAACAACGGCGCGACGCGCTCGGCGTCGCCGGAAGTGGCACGGCGAACGTGCACCGGCGCGGTCACGGCGTGGGTCCCGGTCTCAGCCGGTGCGGCGCGCGTACCGCGCCTCGACTGCCGGGTAGACCGTGCCGTCGGGCGCGATGTTGTACATGAGCACGTGCAGCTCGTCCGCCGCGTCCGAACCGAGCACGATGCGCCAGCCCCACTCCGGACCCGGCGGGACGCTGTAGCTGCCGAGCGCCGAGATGCGTCCGGCGTCGTCCGCCTCACCGCGTAGACGCATGAACTGGCCGCCGGTGTGGAACGAGTCCACCCAGACCATGTCCTCGGGGCCGACTTCCGGCGCGTTACGCACCAGCAGCAGGCCTTCCTGCGGAGCGCCGGCCTCCTCCCACGTGTAGCGGAGCGACACGCAGGCGCCGCGCGCCTCGAGCGCAACCGATGCGCTGGTCGAGCACTCGTGCACCGGCGTGCCGGGCTCGAACCAGAGGCGATTGTGACCGGTCCAGTGGCCGGCCTGCTCGCCGAGCCGGCCGCGCAGCGATCGGGATTCAGGCATGGTGCTCGCTCCTTGGGTTGCGGGGAAACGATCAGGCGGAGTCCGGGCCGTTAGGGTTCGTACGGCGCCTCGACCAGCCGCTGCGAGATCCACCAGAGGTTGCCGTGCGGATCGCGGACGCCACCCTGGCGGTCGCCGTAGGGCATGTCGGCCACGTCCATCTCGAGTGTGGCGCCGTGCTCCAACGCGCGTCGCATCGCGGCATGGGCATCTTCGACGTACAGGTAGCACGACGACGCCATCGCCGGATACGCCGCGGACGCTTCGCTGGCCATGACGGTCGACGTGCCGATCCTCACCTGCGCGTTGGCGATCCGCCCGTCGGGGCGCAGCGTGCGGAGGATCTCCTCGCCGCCGAGACCGTGCACCAGGAAGGCGACGAAGCGCTCGGCGTCCGTCGCGAAGAAATACGGCGTGACCGTGCCGAAGCCGGGCGGGATGTACATCGCGGACCCCTCCACCGACGCCGCAATTGCTCCGTTTACACTCCGCGGCCGACGCTCGCAAGAACCACGGCCGTCGCGGGCCCGGTCCGGGTCGCGACCAGCGAGGTCATGCGTTTGTACAATGATCACGGGCCGGGCCGAAGCATGCCGATCACCATCGAACACCTGCGCCGCTACGCGGTCGCACGATCGCTGTTCCGCCCGACGACGCTCGGCCGGGCCATCGACCGGCTCGGCTTCGTTCAGGCCGATCCGATTCGGGCGCCGGCGCGCGCCCAGGACCTGACGCTCCGTCACCGCGTGACGGGCTATCGTGCCGGCGATCTCGAGCGCCGGTATCCGCGGCTGATGCTGGAGGAGGACTTCCTCGTCAACTACGGGATTCTGCCGCGTGCGCACAGCGAGTTGATGCATCCCCGGACGGCGCGGCAGGTCTGGACGGCACGGCGGTGCCGGCAAGCCGACGCGGTGCTGGCGTTCGTCCGCGAGCGCGGTGCGGTGCATCCGCGCGAGGTCGATGCCCGGTTTGCGTATGGCAAGGTGACCAACTGGTTCGGTGGTTCATCGAACGCAACCACGCGACTGCTCGACGAGATGCACTACCGCGGGCTGCTGCGCGTCGTGCGACGCGACGGCGGCACCCGTGTGTACGCCGCGCGGGAGGCTTCGGATGCATCGCCGCAGGACGATGCCGCCATCGACCAGCGAATGGACGCACTGGTCGACATCCTGGCGAACAAATACGCTCCCCTGCTCGCGGGCGGCCTCGGCCACCTGCTGAGCCTGCTGTGCGGCGGCGTCCCCCAGTGGCGCGCGCGGCGCGCCGCGACATTGGCGCGCGCGAAGGGCCGGCTCGCTCACGCGCGCGTGGGTTCCGAGGACTGGTACTGGCCGGCAACCGAGAATGCCGCCTCGCGCCGCTGGCGTCCGGACGACGCCGTGCGACTGCTCACGCCGTTCGATCCGATCGTGTACGACCGCCGTCGATTCGAGATCTTCTGGGGATGGACCTACCGTTTCGAGGCCTATACGCCGGCGCCGAAGCGGAAACTGGGCTACTACGCGCTGCCACTGCTGTGGCGCGACCGGGTCGTCGGCTGGGGCAATCTGTCGATCGTCAGCGGTTCGCTGACCGGCTCGTTCGGCTACCGCGAGGGGATCGAACCCGGCGACCCCGCGTTTCGCGAGGGCCTCGCGGCCGAGCTCGAGCGAATGCGCGTCTTCCTGGGCCTGCCGCACCCGACCATCGGCGGATGACAGCGTTCGACGGCTAATCGCCCGTGTAGCGCGCGCCGCTGGTGCAGGTCTCGTGCACGACGACCGCGGATAGCTGCGGCAGGACGGGCCACAGGCGCTGCCAGATCCAGCGCGCGAGGTTCTCGCTGGTCGGGTTCTCGAGACCGGGAATGTCGTTGAGGTAGTGGTGGTCGAGCTGGCGGAACAGCGGCTCGAAGGCGGCCTTCAGGTCGGCGAAATCCATCACCCAGCCGAGCCGCTCGTCCACCGCGCCGCGCACATGGAGTTCGACACGGAACGAGTGGCCGTGCACGCGCGCGCACTTGTGTCCCTCCGGCACGTTCGGCAGCCGGTGCGCGCTCTCGAGCGTGAAGGACTTGAAGATCTCCAAGCACGTCTCCTAGCGGCCCGGGGCCGGCACTTTACCCGTCGCCGTCCGCGGACGCAGCAGAAAGCAGACGTGGATGCGGGGGTTGCGCGCGAAATCCAGCGGCAGCGTCGCACGGCTCAGGTCCTCCACGTCGAAGCGCTCCGCCACTGCCGGGTCGAGCCGGAACTTCTGGAAGTTGTTCGAGAACACGATGGTCCCGCCGGGCTCGAGCATCCGGCCGCACATCTCGAGCAGCTGCACGTGGTCGCGCTGCACGTCGAACTCGCGTTCCATGCGCTTGGAGCGCGACAGCGTGGGCGGGTCCACGAAGATCAGGCCGTAGCGCCGGCGCGGATCGCGGCCCTGTTCCTCGAGCCACGCGAGGCAGTCCGCCTGCACGAAGTCCTGCTGCGCGCCGGCCAGCCCGTTGAGCGCGAGGTTGCGCTTCGCCCAGTCGAGGTAGGTGCGCGACATGTCGACGGTGGTCGAGGTGGTGGCGCCACCGCCAGCGGCGTACACGGTCGCGGTGCCGGTGTAGGCGAACAGGTTCAGGAACGAGCGACCGGCCGCGAGTTCGCCGATGCGTCGCCGCGTGAGACGGTGGTCGAGGAACAGACCCGTGTCGAGGTAGTCCGTGAAGTTCACGAGAAAGCGGTAGCGGCCCTCGCGCACGGTGTGGAACTCCGCCGCCTCGCCCACTTTCTCGTACTGCTCGCCGCCGCGCTGGCGGCGACGGACACGCAGCACGACTCGCTCGGGCGGCAGGCCGAGCACCCCGGGCAGCACCGCGAGCGCCTCATCGCGGCGCGCGCGCGCCGCGTCGTGGGCGATGGTCGCCGGCGCCGCGTACTCCTGCACGCAGGCCCAGCGCGCGTCGTTGGCGTAGAGGTCGATGGCGAACGCGTACTCGGGCATGTCCGCGTCGTAGGCGCGGAAGCAGCTCACGTCCTCGCGCTTCGCCCAGGCCTCCAGCCGCGCGAAGTTCTTGCGCAGCCGGTTGCCGAACATCACGGCGCCGGGACGCTCGCGGGCCGCCTCGAGCCGCGCGCGGCGCGCGGTCTCGGGATCGGGCTCCACGGTCTCGGGTGTGAGCTCGAAGCGCAGCAGCCGGCACTCGATCGGCCCGTTGAAGAACGTGTGCGCGCGGTAGGCCCGCAGCCGCAGTGCGCGCCCGAGCGGCGGATTGCCGGTGAAAACGCCCGCCTCCCAGCCGGGGAAGCACGCCATGAGCTGTGAGCCGAGCTGGCCGTAGAGCGGCTCGAGCGTGGCCGCCTCCTCGAGGCGCGCACCGTAGGGCGGATTGACGAGCACCAGTCCATGCGCCTGCGTCGCCCGCGGCAGCTGCGCGAGCTCGCGGCGCTCGAACCCGAGGTGGTCGCCGACCCCGCTGCGGCCGCTGTTGGCGAGCGCCGCGCGGATCGCCGTCTGGTCGCGGTCGTAGCCGCGGCAGCGGCCCGGCGCGAGCGCTTCAGGCCGACGGCGCGCGAGCGCGGCCGTGCGCAAATCGTCCCAGGCGGCGGCGTCGTGCCCCAGCCAGCGTTCGAAGCCGAAGCGGCGGCGCAGCAGCCCGGGCGCCACGTCGGCCGCCATGAGTGCGGCCTCGATCACCAGCGTCCCGGAGCCGCACATGGGATCCACGAACGCGCCGCCGGACTCGGCGATCGCCGGCCAGCCGCAACGCAGCAGCAGCGCCGCGGCGAGGTTCTCCTTGAGCGGTGCCTCGACGCCGGACTGCCGGTAGCCGCGGCGGTGCAGCGGCTCGCCCGAGAGGTCGATCGCGATCGAGCCGCGCTCGCGCATCAGGCTCAGGTTGAGCCGCAGGTCCGGCGAGGCGAGGTCCACGGACGGCCGCACCCCGTGGCACTCGCGCATCCGGTCCACGATCGCGTCCTTGGCCTTCTGCGCAGCGAACTGGCTGTGCCGGAGCCACGACGGACCCTGCCCCACGACGTCGATCGCGAGCGTGCCCTCGGGCGCGAGGTGTTCCTCCCACGGCAGCGCCCGGATCGCCTCGTACATCGCCTCGGGCGAGTCGAGCGGCACGCTGCCGAGCGTGAGCAGCACCCGGCTCGCGCAGCGCGAGGCGAGGCACGCGTGATAACCGTCGCGCAGCGGGCCCGCGAAGCCCACGCCCGCCGGGTACTCGCGCGTCACCTCGAGGCCGAGGCCACGCAATTCGGTCGCCAGCAGGTCCGGCACGTGGCGCGGGCAGGCAGCGAAGAACTCGTGCCTGGCGGTGAACTCCGCCGCCATGTCTCAGGCCCGCACGGCGCCGAGCAACACGAGGTCGCGCGGCGCGAGGCGCTCGAGACAGCGGGCGATGATGCGGTAGCCGTCGGTGTCGAAGGGCTGCTCGTTGGCGCGCTCGAGCAGCGCGGCGACCTCGCCGTCGTTCACCGCCGTGCCAAGGTGCCGCCAGCGGTCCACGACGTGCAGCACGCTGCCCTCGCCCGCGACGCCGGGCTCGCGGATGCCGACCGGGCCGGAGAACGGCCAAGGCTTCAGGCGCAGCGAGGCGAGCGCGATCTGCAGCCGCGCGTCGTGCAGCGGGCGCGGCTCGCGTCCGACGCAGGCACCACGGCAGCGGCCGAGCTGCAGCGCGAAGCAGGAACCCTCGCCGCGCTCGAGTCCCAGGGTCTTCAGGCACAGTCCGGCGTCGCGGGCCTTGCCCTCGAGCGCGCGCTTCGCGTCGCGCTCGGTGCGAAACGGTCCGTACACCGGCGCGTCGTCGGCCTCTGGCTGCGCGCTGAGCGGCCCGACGCGCGCCACGAGCCCGCGGTCGGTGGCGATCAGCCGCACGCACTGCAGTGCCGGGGCCTTGCGCAGCCGCCGGTTGGCGCTCGGCGCGAGTTCCTTCACCAGCCTCGACTCGAGCAGCAGCGACCCCAGCTCGCCGCCGGTTTCGATCCACTCGACGTCGCGTACCTGCCGGGCCAGTTTCGATTCCTTGCTGTCGCGATGCGCGCTCGCGAAATGGCCGAGCACGCGGCTCCTGAGGTTACGGCTCTTGCCCACGTAGAGCAGCGTGCCGCCCTCGCCGCGGAACAGGTACACGCCCGGCCCCTCCGGCAGGTCCTCGTCGAGTCCGGGCGGCAGGTGCGGCGGCAGGCGCGACTCGCCGAGCACCTCAGCCGCGGCCTCGTCCAGCCGCTCGAGGCCCGCCGCACGCTCGAACGCGGCGAGCAGCGGCGGCAGCACGGCGGCGTCGCCGAGCGCCCGGTGGCGCTGAGCGCACTGCAGGTCATAGCGCTCGATGAGCGCGTCGAGGCTGTGACGCGCGTGCTCGCGGAACAGCGCCCGCGACAGCCGCACCGTGCAGAGCACGGGCGCCGCGAACTTCTCGCCTGCCCGGCGGAATTCGTTGCGCACGAAGCCGTAGTCGAAGCGGGCGTTGTGCGCCACGAACAGCCGCCCCTCGAGACGGCTGCGTACCTCGGCGCGCAGCTCATCGAAAGACGGCGCGTCGGCGACCATGTCGCTGGTGATGCCGGTGAACGCCTCGATCGAGGACGGGATGCGCACGCCCGGGTTCACGAGGCTGCTCCATTCCTCGACCACCGCGCCGTCCTCGAGCAACACGATGCCGACCTCGATGATGCGGTGGTGGACGGCCGTGCCGCCGGTGGTCTCGAGGTCCACGCAGGCGACGCGGCCGCGCAGCGCCGGCGCGCCCAGTGCGGGCGAATGTGCGTTCACCGTCACGGGTTCAGAGTTCGCCCTTGCCGTCGAGCGTGAGCAGCGGCGCGTAGAGCTCCGGCCGGCGGTCGCGGAATACGCCCCAGGCGTGGCGCTGGGCACGGGCGGCGTCGAGGTCGACGGTGGCAATGATCACCGCCTCGCTCGAGCGGTCGGCCTCGGCCAGCTTCGCGCCGGTCGCGTCGGTGATGAACGACGAGCCGTAGAACGTCATCTCGTGCTGCTGACCGCGCTCGACGCCGACGCGATTGGAGGCCACGAGGGGCATGACATTCGCCGCCGCATGCCCCTGCATGCAGCGCTGCCAGTGATCGCGCGAGTCGATGCTCGCGTCGTGCGGCTCCGAGCCGATCGCCGTCGGGTAGAGCAGCACCTCCGCACCCATGAGCGCCATGCAGCGCGCCGCCTCGGGGAACCACTGGTCCCAGCAGATGCCCACACCAAGGGTGCCGAAGCTCGTGCACCAGACGCGGAAGCCGGTGTCGCCCGGCGAGAAGTAATACTTCTCGTGGTAGCCCGGCCCCTCCGGAATGTGCGACTTGCGGTACACGCCGAGCAGTCCGCCGTCGGCGTCGATCATCGCCAGGGAATTGAAATAGGCGTTGTTGGCGGATTCGAAGAAACTGAAGGGCAGCACCACGCCGAGTTCCCGTGCCAGCGCCTGGAAGCGCTTGAGCACCTCGTTCCCTGCCACCGGCCGCGCCAGCGCGAAATGACTCGCGAGGTGGTCCTTACAGAAGTACGGTGTCTCGAAAAGTTCTTGCAGGAGAATCACTTGGGCGCCCCGGCGGGCGGCCTCGCGGACCGCGCGCTCGGCCTTCTCGAGGTTTGCGCCGGCGTCCGGCGAGCAGGCGAACTGGGTCGCGGCGAGCGTCACTTGCATGGCATGTCCTGGGCGGGTCCGGCGCGGGCCGCAGCAGTGTACCGGCCACGCGGCCCACGACAACTGGCGCTCGGCCCGGAATAAGTTGAAAATGCCGAGTGGGTATGGCCTCGCCGGGTACGGGGTACGGGAGGGCGACGGTCGTCACGGAATGAACATCAAGCAACCAAACTGAGGAGACGGATTCATGTCGAACGACCTTCTGGCCAGCCTGAATGGGCTGCTCACACCGGACCTGCTGGGCAAGGCCGCATCAGTGCTCGGCGACTCCGAGCCGGCGGTTTCCAAGGGCATGAGCGCCGTCTTCCCGGTGCTGCTCGGGAGCCTCGCGAATCGCTCGGCCGACCCGGGCTTTGCCTCGACACTCTTCAACCTCGTGCGCGACCCGGCGAACGACGGCAACCTGCTCGGCAACGTCGCGGGCCTGCTCTCGCCCGGCGCCGCGTCCTCGCCGATGGGCCTGCTCGGCGGCAAGCTGCTGAACTCGCTGTTCGGCAACAACCTCGGCAACCTCGGGACTTCACTCGCCGGCTACGCCGGCGTGAAGCCCTCCTCCGCCTCGTCCATGCTCAGCTTCGCCGCGCCGCTGGTGCTGGCGATGCTCGGCAAGGCCGTCAAGAGCGGCAACCTGAACCTCTCGTCGCTGATCGGCCTGCTCACCGGCCAGAAGTCGACCTACGCGGCCGCGCTGCCGGGCCCGCTGTCGCGCCTCGAGAGCTACTTCGCGGCCCCTGTGGTCGAGCGTCATGTCGCCCCGCCGCCGCCGCCGGAGCCGAAGTCGTCGATCTGGCGCTGGCTGCTGCCGCTGCTGATCGCGCTCGCCCTGCTGTGGCTGCTGTCGCGCTGCATGGGCCGTGACAAGGTCGTCGAGGAAGTGGTGGTCGAGCCGACGCCGGCTCCTGTGGTCGAGCCCGCCCCGGCCCCCGAGCCGCTGCCGGCTCCGGTCGTCGAGGCTGCCCCGGCCGCGGACATGCCGCTCGCGAACTACTACTTCGAGGTGGACCAGTTCGCGCTGCCGGTGGCCCGCGAGGGTTCGCTCGAGGCGGTGATCGCCTACCTGCAGGCCAACCCGACGGCCGTGGCCAGCGTTTCCGGCTACCACGATCCGACGGGCGACGCCGCCCACAACGAGGAGCTCGCCAAGAAGCGCGCCCAGGCCGTGAAGGACGCCATGATGGCGGCCGGCGTGCCCGAGTCGCAGATCGACATGGTGAAGCCCATCGTGACGACCGGCTCCGGCGACATGGCCGAAGCGCGTCGTGTCGAGGTCGCGATCCGTCGCTGACCCCGGGACCTCCGGGTCGAACTGCACGGGGCCCCTCGCGGGCCCCGTGCTTTTTCGGGGGTTGCCCGGTGCGCCGGCGCGACGCGTGACGTCGCGGCTCAGCCGAGCAGCGTCGTCACGTGGCGCGCGATCATGAGTTCCTCGTCGGTTGGCAGCACGTAGGCCGCGACCCGGCTGTCGGGCACGCTGATGCGTCGCTCGCCGCGAAGGTTGGCGGCCTCGTCGATCTCCACTCCGAGCCACCCCGCGTCGGCGCAGATGCGGCGACGGATTTCCGGCTGGTTCTCGCCGATGCCGGCCGTGAACACGATCGCGTCGAGGCCGCCGAGCGCCGCGGCCAGCGAGCCGAGTTCGCGCCGCGCGCGGTAGACGAACACGTCCACGGCGAGCCCCGCCGCAGGTTCACCGCTCGCGAGCAGGTCGCGCATGTCGCTCGAGAGCCCCGACATCCCGAGCAGGCCCGACTCGTGGTAGAGCAGCCGCTCGACGTCGCGCACGCCCATCCCCAGCTCGTCGAGCATGAACAGCAGCGCGCCGGGGTCGAGCGTCCCGCTGCGCGTGCCCATCGGCAGCCCCTCGACGGCCGTGAAGCCCATCGTGGTCGCGACGCTGCGCCCGCCGTCGAGCGCACACATGCTGGCACCGTTGCCGAGGTGGAAGACCACCGTGCGGCCGCCCGCCGCGCGCGCATCGATCGACGGCAGCACCGAGGCGATGTATTCGTAGGAGAGTCCGTGGAAGCCGTAGCGGCGCACGCCAGCAGCGGCGAAGCGCGGCGGCAGCGCGAACAGCTGCGCGACTTCGGGAATGGTGCGGTGGAACGCCGTGTCGAAGCAGGCGATCTCGGGCACGCCAGGCAGTCGCTCGAGCATGAGGCGGATGGCGGCGAGATTGTGCGGCTGGTGCAGCGGCGCGAGCGGCACGTAGCGCTCGAGGCGCCCGAGGATCGCATCGTCCACGATCGTGGGCGCCATGAATTCGAGTCCGCCGTGCACCACGCGATGGCCGACGCCCGCGATCCGCTCGCCGTGGAGTTCCGTGCGCAGGAAGTCGAGCAGGATGCCGAGCGCCTCGGCATGAGCCATCGGGCCGGCGGACAGCTCGCGCTCGGCGACCATGGCCGCCCCGCGCTTCGCCACCAGCCGCGGCGCGCTGCCGAGCCCGGCCACCTGCCCCTGCAACTCGCGCGCGAGCGCGGCGCCGTCGCGGCGGAAGGTGCAGAACTTGACGCTCGAGGAGCCGGCGTTCAGGACGACGATCGCGTCCCCGCCGGCGCTCACGCGACCGCCTTCGGCGCCACCGTCCGCCGCGCGTGCGCGAGCAGCTTCGCGACCGCAGCCGAGCCGATGCGCATGCGCACGTTGTCGGCGCGGCTGGTGAGCACGATCGGCACGCGTGCGCCGAGTACCACGCCCGCGCTGTCGGCGCCGGCGAAGTACTGCAGCTGCTTCGCGAGCATGTTGCCCGACTCGATGTTCGGGACCATGAGCACGTCCGCGCGGCCGGCGACCGGCGAGCGGATTCCCTTGGTGCGTGCGGCGTGCTCGCTGATGGCGTTGTCGAAGGCGAGCGGTCCGTCGAGGATGCCGCCCTCGATCTGGCCTCGATCGGCCATCTTGCACAGCGCCGCGGCGTCGAGCGTCGAGGCGATGTTCGGGTTCACCGTCTCGACCGCGGAGAGGATCGCCACCTTCGGCATGACGATGCCGAGCACGTGCGCCAGGTCGATGGCGTTGCGTACGATGTCGGCCTTTTCCGCCAGCGTCGGCTGGATGTTGATCGCCGCGTCGGTGACCAGCAGCACGCGGTCGTAGGCCGGCACGTCCATCACGAACACGTGGCTCAGGCGCCGCTCGGTGCGCAGGCCCGTCAGCGAGGAGACGACCTCGCCGAGGATCTCGTCGGTGTGCAGGCTGCCCTTCATGAGCATCTCGACCTCGCCGGCGCGAGCGAGCGCGACTGCCACCGCGGCCGAGGCGTGGCTGTGCTCGGTGGGCACGATGCGCAGGCCCGAGAGGTCGACGCCGTGCGCGTCGGCCACCGCGCGGATGCGGGCCGGCGGTCCGACCAGCACCGGCACGATCAGCCGCCGGCGCGTGGCCTCGAGCGCACCGAGCAGCGAGTCGCGGTCGCAGGGATGCGCGATCGCGCAGCTCACCGGCTCGAGCGGCTCGCACTGCCTCAGCAGCCGCGCGAACACGTCGTTGCGGCGCAGGATGATCTCGGGCGTGGCGATTTCGGAGTAGGCGATGCGCGCACGCGGCGCCTCGACCACGACCGAGCCCGAGACCACGCGCCGCTCGCCCACGCGGGCATCGCAGTCGAACACGACGTGCCCGGTGTCGGGGTGCTTCTCGCGCACGGTCACCGAGGCCGCGAGTTCTTCGCCGACCCAGACCTGGCCCGAGTACTCGAGCCGCGTCGACACGATGCGCGTACCCGGGCCCGGAAGCCGGCGCTCGAGCAGCCCGGAGATCACCGCGCTCACGCCGACGGCGTCGACGGAGAGCAGCTGCGCCGGGGTGTCGCCGCCGTCTTCGATGTGAAAGGGCTCGACGTCGCCCGAGACAAGTACCAGGGCCTCGATCTCCGTCTGGGTGAGCGGACGACGTGCGCTCGCCGAGGCACCGACCTCGAGCTCGTCGAAGGTGACGTTGCGGTAGCCGCTCACGACAGGTCCACCCATGTGGTCTTGAGCTCCGTGTACTTGTCGAAGGCGTGCAGCGACTTGTCGCGGCCGGTGCCGGACTGCTTGAAGCCGCCGAACGGCGTGGTGATGTCGTCGGCATCGTAGCAATTGACGTAGACCACGCCGGCGCGCAGCGCGCGGGCGATGCGGTGGGCGCGGGTCACGTCGCGCGTCCAGACGGCGGCGGCGAGGCCGTAGACACCGAGGTTGCCGACGCGCACGGCCTCCTCGGCGTCCCGCACGGTGATCGCAGCGAGCACGGGACCGAAGATCTCCTCGCGCGCGATGGCCATCGCGGGCTGCACGCCGTCGAACACGGTGGGCTCGACGTAGCAGCCGCCGGTCTCCTCGCGCACGCGGCGGCCGCCGCTCAAGCAGCCGCGCGCCCTCGCTGCGACCGGAGTCGATGTAGCCGAGCACGGTCTTCGTCTGCACCTCGTCGACCAGGGCGCCGAGCTGCGTCGCCGGATCGAGCGGGTCGCCGGGTGGCATCCTGCGGCCCGCCGCCACGACCTTCTCGAGCACCGCGTCCCGCACGGGCTCCTCGACGATCAGCCGCGAGCCCGCCGAGCACATCTCGCCCTGGTTGAAGAAGATGGCCGCTGCCGCGGCCGCGGCCGCGCGCTCGAGGTCCGGGCAGTCGGCGAGGATGATGTTTGGCGACTTGCCGCCGCACTCGAGCCACACGCGCTTCATGTTCGACTGGCCCGCATACTCGAGCATCTTCTTGCCGGTGCGCGTAGAGCCGGTGAAGCCGATGCAGTCGACGTCCATGTGCAGCGCGAGCGACTGCCCGGCCGTGTGGCCGTAGCCCGGCAGCACGTTGAACACGCCGTCGGGGATGCCCGCCTCGGCGGCGAGTGCGGCGATGCGGATCGCGGTCAGCGGCGACTTCTCGGAGGGCTTGAGGATGAACGAGTTGCCCGCAGCGAGCGCCGGGCCGATCTTCCACGCCGCCATGATCAGCGGGAAATTCCACGGCACGATCGCACCCACCACGCCCACGGGCTCGCGGGTAATCAGTGCCAGCGCGTCGGGGCCGGTGGGCGCAATCTCGTCGTAGAGCTTGTCGACCGCCTCGGCGTACCACGCGATGCAGCGGACCGTCGCGGGGATGTCCACCGCGAGGCTGTCGGAGATGGGCTTGCCCACGTCGAGGGTCTCGAGCAGTGCGAGTTCCTCGGCGTGGCGCTCGATCAGCGACGCGAAGCGCAGCAGCACGCGCTTGCGCTCGCGCGGCGGCTGGCGCGCCCAGGTGCCCGCGTCGAACGAGCGGCGCGCGGCCGCGACGGCGCACTCCACGTCGGGCTGGTCGGTCGAGGCGACCCGCGCCAGCACGCGCCCGTCGATCGGGCTCACGCAGTCGAAGGTGGCGCCGGAGGCCGCCGCGACGTAGCGGCCGTCGATGAAGGCCTTGGCATTGATGTCGAGGGCGCGGGCACGGGCGTGCCAGTCGGGGAGCGTATCGGCCATGGGCGAGCCCTCAGAAGGTCGGCGGCGTACTGGCGGAGACGATCTCGCAGGGCTCGGAGCCGCTGTTGCGGAAGCGGTGCGGGATCGCGCTGGTGAAATAGTAGGCGTCGCCGGGGCCGAGCACGCGGGTCTCCCCACCGATGGTGAGTTCGATGCGGCCGCGCACGACCACGCCGCCCTCCTCGCCCTCGTGGCGCAGCATGTCGGCGCCGGTGTCGGCACCGGGGGCATAGCGCTCGTGCATGATGGACATGGCGCGCTTGGGGCGTCGTGCCGCCACCAGCCGCAGCGACGCCGAGCGGTCGCCGAGGTCGGTCAGCTCCTCGCTCGCGAAGAACACCTGCGGGATTGCCGACAGGTCGAGCGTGAAGAACTCGGCGAGCGACATCGGGATGCCGTCGAGCACTTTCTTGAGCGAGCTCACCGAGGGGCTGACCCGGTTCTGCTCGATCAGCGAGATGAGGCCGTTGGTGACCCCGGCGCGCTTGGCGAGCTCGCGCTGGGAAAGGCCGTAGAGGGTGCGAACGGCGCGCAGGTGGGCGCCGACGTCGAGAGTCAGTTCCGGCACGAGGTGTTCAATATCCTGCACACGAGGCGCGAAAGAAGCCGAATTTTCGGCGTCGTTTGAGGGAGGTGTCAATTTTTCTTATCATCCGTTCGCCAATCCACCGGGAACCCTCCCCCATGTCAGCACCGTCCCAGCTCGACCGCTCCCAGCTCGAAGCCTTCTGGATGCCGTTTACCGCGAACCGCCAGTTCAAGGCGAACCCGCGGCTGCTCGCGAAGGCCTCCGGCATGCACTACTGGACCCCGGAAGGCCGCCAGATCCTCGACGGCGTCGCCGGCCTGTGGTGCGTCAACGCCGGCCACGGGCGCCGTGAGATCACCGAGGCGGTGAGTCGCCAGATTGCCGAGATGGACTACGCGCCGCCCTTCCAGATGGGCCATCCGGCCGCATTCGAACTCGCCAACGAGGTGGTGCGCTGGCTGCCCGAGGGTCTCGACCACGTGTTCTTCACCAACTCGGGCTCCGAGTCGGTGGACACCGCGCTCAAGATCGCGCTCGCCTACCACCGGGTCCGCGGCGAGGGCACGCGCACCCGCTTCATCGGCCGCGAGCGCGGCTACCACGGCGTCGGCTTCGGCGGCATCTCCGTGGGCGGCATGGTCAACAACCGCAAGTTCTTCGGCACGCAGCTGCCGGGCGTGGACCACCTGCCCCACACGCACGACCTCGCGCACAACGCGTACACGCGCGGCGAGCCGGCGTGGGGCGCACATCTTGCCGACGAGCTCGAGCGCATCGTCGCGCTGCACGACGCGAGCAACGTCGCCGCGGTGATCGTCGAGCCGGTGGCCGGCTCCACGGGCGTGCTGATGCCGCCGCAGGGCTACCTCAAGCGCCTGCGCGAGATCTGCACGAAGCACGGCATCCTGCTGATCTTCGACGAGGTGATCACCGGCTTCGGGCGCCTCGGTGCGCCGTTCGGCGCGGAGTTCTTCGGTGTCCTCCCCGACATGATCACCATGGCCAAGGGGCTCACCAACGGCGCCGTGCCGATGGGCGCCGTCGCGGCCAGCAGGGACATCTACGGCGCGTTCATGCACGGGCCCGAGGGCGCGATCGAGCTGTTCCACGGCTACACCTACTCGGCGCACCCGGTGGCCTGCGCCGCCGGCCTCGCCACGCAGCAGATCTATCGCCGCGACGGACTCCTGACCCGCGCCCGCGAGATCGCCGGGTACTGGGCCGACGGCGTGCACTCGCTCAAGGGCCGCCCGCACGTGATCGACCTGCGCAACCTCGGGCTGATCGGCGCCGTGGAGCTCGAGCCGATTCCCGGCAAGCCCGGCGCACGCGGCTTCGACACCTTCGTGCGGGCCTTCGAGAAGGGCATCCTCGTGCGCGTGACCGGCGACATCATCGCGCTGTCGCCGCCGCTGATCATCGAGCGGGCGCACGTGGACGAGCTGTTCGGGAAGCTCGGCGAGGTGCTCGCCGAGGGCGCCTGAGGGGCGCGAAGCCGACGCACTGCCCCGGCACGAAAAACGCCCGGCCTCCGCAAGGAAGCCGGGCGTTTTCGTTCACACGGTCCCGGCCGGACGCCCGGGTACCACGTCAGACCCGTCCGATTACTCGTCCTTGCTCCAGGGGAACGTCGTGGAGACGGAGAAGATGGCGCGCGCTTCCGAGCTCGAGATGTCGTCGACCGTGTCGCGCTTCGTCTCCAGGTCCTCGCCGTCCACCCACTTGAGCGCGAGGTCGAAGTGTCCCCACGTGTAGGTGATGCCGACGGCCCAGTCCATGTAGTTGTCCACTGACTCCACGATGTTGCCGTTGACGTCGTAGTTGGAATACGCGGCAGTGATGCCGTCACCGTCGCTGTAGCCGATGTGGCCGATCACGCCGAAGTTCGCCGGCAGGCCGTAGTCGACGTTGGCCTCGTAGTAGAACGCCGTCTCGCTGGTCCCCGCGAAGTCCCAGGAGTACGAGATCTTCCCCTCGATGAACTCCCAGCCGAGGCTGCCGTAGATCTCGGGGAAGTTGAAGTCGCTCTCACCGGGATAGACGTAGTAGATGGCGCCCACGTCCCAGAGCAGCGTCTCGCCGCCGCCCCAGCCGACGTAGAAGTCGATCTCGACGTTCGGGTCGCCGCTGCCGAAGTCGACGTTGCTGGCCCAGGCCCCCGCGTAGAGTCCGAAGTCGGTGGCGTAATCGAGGCTGCCCTGCAGCGCCGGGTCCTGGGCGGTCTGGGTGACGCCGCGCCAGTCGTAGTCGGTGGTCGCGGTCACGGTGCCCGAGAACTCGGCGTGCGCCGCCGTCGTGGTCGCCAGCAGCACCAGCGCCGCCAGGCCTTGAGTCGATTTCATGCTGCACCTCTTACGTTGCAAAAAAGAGACAGAAATACTGCTGCCAAGGAAGAAATCGTATCAGACGGGACACATCGCCCGTGGGACGGTCGCGACCCCTCGCGACCTGACCGAAAGCAATTGCAGGATTCGTGCCAGCCCGGCGATGGCCGGATCCGGCCGCCGCACGGCCGTTCCTGCACCGCAGCAGGGCAGGCGTGGCCCGCCCGTGCACCGTGATGGAACGGCCGGCTCAGACGGCCGGCTGCGGCTCGTAGATCGCGTAGAACTTGCGCGCGGGCTCCAGCACTTCCCAGAGGCCGCGGAAGCCCGCCGGCATGACGAAGCAGTCGCCGGGCCCGAAGGTCCAGCTGCGTCCGTGTTCGTCGGAGATGCGCACGCGACCCTCGGTCAGCACGCACAGCTCGTTCTCGGTGTACGAGACGTGCCACGCCCCCTGGCTCGAGCGCCAGATGCCGCCGAAGAAGCGGCCGGTGTCATCGGTGTAGAGGTTGCGCACGAACTGCGCGGGCACCGGACTGCCCGGCGCGAGCCGCGCCGGGTCGAGTTCCAGTGCGTCCTCGCTGCCACCGAAGTCGTCGATCCTGATCACTGCGGGACCCGGTTCATGCATCGCCCATCTCCCCAGTCATGCCGGCAGCGGATCGCGCCAGCAGTTCGCGCACTTCCGTGTCGGAGGTCTGCCCGAAGTCGTGGTACCACTGCCCGACGGCGCTGAACCACTCCGGCGTCGCGAGGCAGACGATCTCGTCGGCGAGTGCCGCGATGCGCTCGCGCGCTTCGATCGAGGCCACCGGCACCGCCACCACCACCCGCCCGGCACCGAGCGCGCGCAGGGAGCGCACCGCAGCCTCCATGGTGGCGCCGGTGGCGAGGCCGTCGTCGACGAGTATGCCGGTACGGCCGCGCATGTCGAGCGGCGGACGGTCGCCCCGATACTCGCGCTCGCGCCGCTCGAGCTCGCGCTGCTCGCGCGCGCGCACGGCCTCGAAGGCGCCATCGCCGGGCGTCAGGTGGCGCACGACCTCGTCGTTGACGACCAGCGCGCCACCGCTCGCGATGGCGCCCATCGCGAGCTCCGGTTGCCACGGCAGCCCGAGCTTGCGCACCAGCAGCACGTCGAGCGGCAGGCCGAGCGCCGCGGCGATCTCATAGGCCACGGGTACGCCACCGCGCGGCAGTCCGAGCACCACCGCGTTCGCCGCACCGCGCCAGGCCGCGAGCGCCGCGGCGAGCGTGCGCCCCGCATCGGCACGATCCTGGTACACGCGCCGCATCACTCGTCTCCTGGCCTCGTTTTCGATGTTCGCGAGGCGCCACGGCGGCGTCATGCGAGCAAGTACCTAAGTGCTATGCTCGGATCGAGGAACGCACACCATGAGCGATCAGGCGCGATCGCCCCAACCTCCCACCGACGCCGGGCGCGAGTGCAGCCTTGCAGACAAGGTGGCATGGCTGCGCGGCCTGCTCGGCACCGGCGACGAGGCGATCGAGACACACTTCGCGTGGGTGTTCCTCGCTGGCGACCGCGCCTGGAAGCTCAGGAAGCCGGTGCGTCGCGACACCATGGACTACGGCACGATCGAGGCGCGGCGCCTCGACTCCGAAGCGGAGGTGCGCCTCAATCGCCGGCTCGCCCCGCACGCGTACCTGGGCACGCGAGCGCTCACCCGCGACGGGCATGGTCGTCTCGCGATCGGCGGTTCCGGCGAGGTCGTGGACTGGCTCGTGGAGATGCGCCGCCTCGATCGCTCGCGCATGCTCGACGCGATGCTGGCCCGCGGTGCGGCCCGCGCCGATGACCTGCGACGCGTGGCGATCCTGCTCGCGCGGTTCTACGCCGCCGAGCCGGCGGCCGTCACCGATGGCGGGGCGCTGCAGGCGCGCCTGCGAACCCAGGTCGAAGCCAATCACCGCGTGCTCGCGATGCCGGAGGCCGCGACCGCGACCGCGGTTCGCGACGCACAGTTCGCGTTCCTCGACGCGCGGCGCGAGTTGCTCGGTGCGCGCGCCGCGGGCGGCTGCGTGATCGAGGCGCACGGCGACCTGCGACCGGAGCACGTGCTGCTCGACGATCCGCCCGCCGTGATCGACTGCCTCGAGTTCGACCGCAACCTGCGCGTCATGGATCGTGCCGAGGAACTCGCGTTCCTCGAGCTCGAATGCGACCGCCTCGGCGCTCCGCAGGCCGGCCGGCTGATCGCGCGCGAGTGCCTCGCCCGGCTTGGCGACCACGTGCCGGACGCGCTCGCCTGCTTCTATCGCGGCCATCGCGCCGCGACCCGCGCCAAGCTCTGCGTGTGGCGGGCGTCGGAGCCGGACGGCGGTCCGCCGCCGCACTGGCAGGCGATCGCGCGCAGCTACCTCGCCACGGCACTCGACGCCTCGCGCGACGCGGTCCGCCTCAGCGCCGCCTGACCTCCATCTCGCGCAGCGCCACCACCGACTCGCCGGCGCCGATGCGGCGGATCGCCTCGCCGAACAGCGCCGAGGCCCCGAGCACCACGAGGCGCCCGCTGCCGTCGCCGGCCAGGCGCGTGGGCAGGATGGAGTCGGTCACCACGAGGCAGTCTGGCCCGCCGGGGCCGAGCAGCTGCTGCGCCTCGGGCTCGAACACGCCGTGGGTCGCCAGCGCCGACACGCTCGTCGCGCCCGCCTTGCGGCAGGCCTGGACGGCGCGCATCAGCGTCGTGCCGGCGCTCACGAGGTCGTCGACGAGCACCGCGTGGCACCCCTCGACCGGACCCACGACGAGCTCGCCGCCCGAGACCACGCCACTGCTGCGGCGCTTGTCGATGATCGCGAAGCCCACCTCGCGGCCGAGCCTCGCGGCAAGCAGGTCCTGCAGGCGTTGCGCACGCTTGGCGCCGCCGATGTCGGGCGAGACGATGGACACCGGAGCGACGCCCACGGTCGCCGCGAGGTGATCCGCCATCAGCGGCGCGGCCTCGAGGTGGTCCACCGGGCAGCGGAACGCGTTTTCGAACGCGGCCAGGTTGTGCGCGTCGAGCGCGAGCACGTGGTCGGTGCCGACCGCTTCGAACAGCTGCGCGACGTAGCGCAGCGTGACCGGGTCGCGCTCCTTCGTGCGGCGGTCCTTGCGTCCGTAGGCGAGAAACGGCACGCAGGCCGTGACGCGCGCGGCGCCGCAGTCCTTGAGCCCCGCGACGAAGAACAGCAGCCGGCACAGCCGGTCGTTGGCGCTGCCGGCCGCGTCGCCGGACAGCGACTGGACGACGTAGACCTCACGACCCCGCACGCTCACGAGCGGTCGCGTCTTGTGCTCGCCGCCCTCGAACTCGCGCTCCTCCATCGGGGAGAGCGCCGTGCCCGCGGCCACGGCGACACGCCGGCCGAACTCGCCGCTCGCGCACGGCGCGAAGATCAACGGTTGATTCATGCAGTCAGGCCTTCACGCGCACGGGCGCGCCGAACCGCGCGGCGCGGCGCAGATCCGCAACGCACCCTCCGCCTCGACGACACGGCGGTGCTCCGCGGCGCTGCGCGCGGATCCGGCGCGCATTCACTCCGGGCTTTCGCGGCGCTTCTCGTCGCCGCGCAGGCTCGACATGCGCGCCTGCAGCTGCCGCTTGGCGGCGTCGAAGGCGTCGCGAATCACGACGTACACGTCCTCGTGGCCGTCGCGCTGCGGACGCTCCATGTCCACGACCACGTCCTCCCCCGGCAACGCGAGCTGCACCTTCACGTTGAACACCTTGCCCTGGTGGTGGTGACGGTGTGGCGAGTCGACGACGACACGGCACGACTGGATGCGGTCGCTGAAGACGCCCAAGTGATTGGCGAGTTCCCGGACGCGGGTTTCCACCGCGGTCGAGGATTCCATGTGGCGGAAGGTGATCTGGACGGGGATGGTCACGGTACGAGTTCCTCCGCTGTCTGCCCCTGGGGTTACGGGTTCATTGTCGAACGGCGCCCGACCCCGAGAATAGGCATTAGCCGCAGGGATTCGGGAGCCGTGCCGCAAGCGTACACTGCCCGGAAGAGCCCGGACGAGACACCAATCGGGCGCGCACGCCCCGAAACGCACATGGCGTCCGCGATCACCCCCACGCCACCGCCGCCGATCGCCGGACTGCTGCGCGCCGGGGCCTATCCGCATCCGGTCGCGACTCCGATCGGCCTCGCCGAGACGCACGTCTCGTGGGTGCTGCTCACGGGGACTATGCCTACAAGATCAAGAAGCCGCTGCGCCTGAAGTTCCTCGACTACTCCACGCTCGAGCGGCGGCGCGTGCTGTGCGAGGAGGAAGTGCGCCTCAACCGGCGGCACGCACCCGGGCTGTATCTCGGCGTGAGCGCCATCGGCGGCAGCGCCGAGGCACCGCGCGTCGACGCCGCAGGGCGCGCCCTCGAGTACGCGGTGCGGATGCGGCAGTTCGACGCGCGCGAGGAACTCCCTGCGCTGCTCGCCGCGGGCGCGGTGGACCGCGGCGGCGATCGCCGGCCTCGGCGCCGCCGTCGCCCGCCTGCACGCGCAGGCCGCGGCCGCGAACCACGGGGCGCATGGCAGTCCCGCCACGGTGCGGCGCGTGATGCTCGCGAACTTCGAGGAGCTGCGCGCCCTGCCGGAATGCGCCCCGCGCGCGGCGCAGCTCGCCGCACTCGAGCAGCGGCTCGAGGGAGTGCTCGACGGGCGGCGCGAACCGATGCTCGAACGCCAGTCGCAGGGCTGGATCCGCGAGTGCCACGGCGACCTCCACTGCGGCAACGTCGTGCGCTGGCAGGGCGTGCTCACGCCGTTCGACGGCATCGAGTTCGATCCCGAGTTGCGCTGGATCGACGTCGTGAACGACATCGCCTTTCTCACGATGGACCTCGCCGAGCGCGGCCGCGCCGACCTCAGGCGCGCGGCCCTGCAGGCCTGGTGCGAGACGCTCGGCGACTTCGCGGGACTGCCGATGCTGCCCTGCTACGAGTGTTACCGCGCACTGGTGCGCGCCAAGGTCGCGGCGCTCGAGGCGCTGCAGGCGCCGCCCGCCTCGGCACGGCGCGAATCCTCCGTGACGAACTGCCTGCGCTACCTCGACTGGGCCGCGGCACGCCTCGCTCCGCGGCGCCCGGTACTGCTGCTCACGAGCGGGCTGTCGGGATCCGGGAAGACCTGGCTCGCGCGCCGCCTCGCGCCGGCGCTCGGCGCCCTGCACCTGCGCTCCGACGTCGAGCGCAAGCGCCTCGCCGGATTCGCCCCGCTGGCGGATTCCCGCTCGCCGCCCGACGGCGGCATCTACACGCTGCAGTTCAACGAACGCACCTACGAGCGGCTGCGCCAGTGTGCCGACGCCGCGCTCGAGGCTGGCGAGAGCCTCGTGGTGGACGCCGCGTTCCTGCGCCGCGACGAGCGCGCGAGCTTCCTCGACCTCGCTCGCAGTCGGCGGCGCGCACGCGCTGATCGTGCACTGCCACGCGCCGGAGGAACTGCTGCGGCGACGGGTCGCCGGGCGCAGCGCGGCGCGCGACGACGCCTCGGAAGCGGGCCTCGAGGTGCTGGCGCGCCAGCCGGGCTGGTGGGAGGACTTCGACGATCGCGAGCGGGCGTTCGTGCTGCCGGCAGACACCGCCCGGCCCGAGGTCGCGGACACGCTGCTCGAGGCAGTCCGCGCGCGACTCGCGTCCTGACCGGCGCTCAGGCCTGCGGCAGCTTCTCCACCCAGACGTTGCACGACAGCCGGTCGAGCACGGCCTCGGCCGTGTTGCCGATGAACCAGCGGTCGAGGCGACCGCGCGACACGGCACCCATCACCACGATGCCCGCCTCGAGGCGTCGCGCCTCGTCGAGGATCTCGCGTGCCGGCGGGCCGACGCGGACGCGGGCACGTCCCGCCGGCAGCGCGTGCGACGCGACGAGTGCGCGCAGCGCGGTTGTGGCGTGCTCGACCGTGGCGTCGGTCGGCGCCACGGCGGCCGCGGCGATGTACGCGTCGCCGATCACGGTCACCGGCGCCGGCACCGAGTACACGTGCAGGGCGTGGATCTCGTCGCCGAGCGGCCCGGCGAGCAACGCGGCGGTGCCGAGCAGGCGGTGGTCGAGCGCCGCCGGCTTGTCGTGGGCGTGCATCGGGTCGACGCACACCAGCAGCGGCACGCCCTCGAGCCGCGCCGGGTCCTTCACCATCAGCAGCGGCGCCGGGCACTCGCGGATCAGGTGCCAGTCGGAGCCCGTGAACAGCGTCCGCTCGATGCGGTTGTGGTGCACGCTGTGCTTCACGACCAGGTCGGGGCGCGTGGCGGCGACGCGCGCGAGCACGACCTCGTGGAACGGCGTGCCCCAGAGCGCCTCGCCGAGCGCCGTCACCCCCTGCTCCGCCGCGCGCCGCGACAGTCGCTCGAGGACCTGGCGGTGCGCGGAGAGCACCGAGTTCTGGAACTCCTGCGCGCTGGCCGAGGGCGTCGAGAAATACGCCGGATGCAGGTCCTGGTAGTCGACCATCAGCAGCTCGAGCCGTGCGCCGAAGCGGACCGCGAGCGTGAGCGCAGCGGCGAACGCGGGCTGCGTCTCGCTGCCGGGCTCCATCAGGACAAGGATGTTGCGCAGGGCGTCCATGGGACCTCCTCGCAAAGCGTTGCGCTGTGTCTGACGGAGCAAGGATACGCCGTGGACCCCTTGCGCCGGCCGGCGCCCGCAGGCGGGTTCTACCTACCGGACGGGTGTGCGGACGCCCGCCTCAGGCCATGCCGCGGGCCTTCTGGCCTGCGTCCACCACCACCGTCGTCACCACGTCGGAGCCGACGTTGGTCATGGTGCGGGTCATGTCGAGGATGCGGTCCACCCCGAGGATGATGCCGATGCCCTCCGGCGGAATGCCGAAGGTCACCAGCAGTCCCGCGATCAGCGGCAGCGAACCGCCCGGGATCGCGGCCACCGCGACCGCGCTCAGCACCGAGAGCAGCACCAGCGTGATCTGCTCGACCATGTCGAGGTGCACGCCGAACACCTGCGCGACGAACAGCACGACGCAGCCTTCGTAGAGCGCCGTGCCGCTCATGTTCATCGTCGTGCCGAGCGGCAGCACGAACCCGGCCGTGGAGGGCGCGACGCCGAGGCGCTCGCGCGCGGCCGCCATCGCCGCCGGCAGCGTCGCGCTGCTCGAGCTCGTGGAGAACGCCGTGACGAGCACGTCCTTGATCTGGCGGAAGAACTCCACCGGGTTGCGCCTGGCGAGGAACCTGAGCCACAGCGACATCGTGCCGAACAGGTGCAGCAGCAGCATCGCCACGCAGCCGAGCACGAACAGCCCGAGCGCGAGCAGGATGTCGAGGCCGACCTTCACGACTACGCTGAAGATCATCGCCGGCACCGCGTAGGGCGCCAGCCGCAGCGCGAAGTGCACGATGCCGGTCATGAGATCGTTGACGGTCTCGAGGCCGTCCTGCAGCCGCTGTCGCCGTTCGCGCGGCAGGCTCAGGCCCGCCGCACCCACCAGGATCGCGAACACGATCAGCGGCAGCACATCGCCGAGCATGTTGCGCTGGTTGCCGACGAAGGCACCGAACAGGTTGCGCGGCATGAACATGTCCACGACCCCCGACGGCGTCATCTGGGGCCGCGTCTCGCTGGTCTCGACGTGCTTCGCCGCCTGTCCGCTGTACTCCTGGATGAGCCGCGCCGAGGTCTCTTCGTCGAGCCGGTTGCCCGGCTGCAGCACGTTCATCATCAACAGGCCGAGCGTGGCCGCGATCGCCATGTTGAGGAAGAACAGCAGGAACGTGCGGCCGGCGAGCGGCCCGAGGTAGGAGAGTTCGCCGAGCTGCAGCACGCCGTTGGCGAGCGAGGCGAACACCAGCGGGATCACCACGAAGAACAGCATGCGCAGGAAGACCTGCCCGAGCGGGTCGCAGACGTGGGTGGCGAACCACTGCGCGCCCGTGAGCAGCGCCGGTGCCGCCGGCGCCGCGAGCTGCACGAGCGCGCCGGCCGCGGCGCCGACGGCGAGCCCCACCAGGATCCGGTTGGCCAGTCGGTTGTCGAGGGATTCGGCCATTGCGGTTCCTGGACGGCGGATGCAGCGCGCACTTTGGCCAAGCGGCGCTCCGGCCGCAAGCGCGACGATCCTCCACGAAGCAGAAACCCCGCCGAAGCGGGGTTTCGATGCGGATGTCGGCGGCCCCTGGCGATTCAGGCCGCGGCGATTCGCCGTCGACCGAGCAGGCCAAGCCCCGCCAGGCCCGAGAGCAGCAGCCACGCCGCCGCCGGCAGTGGCACGACCGTCTGCGCCGCACCGAGCTCGAACGCCACGCCTGTCGAGCGGAAGGTGAGCGCGTTGATCAGCGTCCCGTTGGTTGCGCTGATCGTGAACAGTTTGGTGTTCGCGTTGCTGCCGAAATTGGAGAAGCCGGCCAGCGTGCCGAGGTCGGCCCCACCGAAGGTGGTTGTCGCCAGGTTGTTCGTGGCGATGTCGACGAAGTTGTACTTGTCGGGCGAGCCCCACAGGAACGAGAAGCTCGACACTCCGGTCGCGAAGCTGATCGTGGCGATGCCGCCCTTCGTGATGAGCGAGTAAGGATCCGTCGACGAGAAGCCGAGCGGCGCCCGCTTGACGCTCGCCACGGTGCCCGTCGCCGGTGTGGTGACGAACGCGTTCGCCGTCGTGAACGCCAGCGGTCCCTGCGGTGCGCCGGCGGGCGCCGCTGCGCTGTAGACGAGCGCGGCGTCGGCCGGACTGGCGACCAGCAGCGCGGTCGCCGCCATGACTGCCTGGAACGCTGACTTCATGTCGTCATCCTCGACACGTCCTGATCAATCAACCGATTACCGACTCGGCACGCACCGGCTGGACTTTATTTACATAATCCGGGCCGGTGGTACAAGTCACCGGCCCAAGTTACCGTCCGTAAAATCGCACCGCTTTGTATGACATCTGCCACGAGCGGGCTCCCCGCTGCGATCAGTGCCCGTTACGCCGTTCGCCGCCGACCCAGGCCGAGACCGGCGAGGCCGAGACCGAGCAGCGCCAGCGTCCCGGGCTCCGGCACCGTCGCGTCGATGGCCCCGACGCGCCACCCCATGTTGAAGTTCGTCGCCGTCCAGTTCGGCGCAAGCGGGTCTGGTAAACCACTCGGTGCCCAGCGGGTTGGGCGGCGCGGTCGCCATCCCGCCCGAGAAGCCCGGCTGTGCGATGACCGCCAGCGTGTATTCGCCGGCCGTTGCACGTCCCATGTCGATCAGCCCCGTCGGGGACGAGACCAGCCGCTTTGGCCCGGATCGCGACGACCAACACACGATGTGAATTCAGCAGCTGACGCCGTTCGGTGTCGAGCGCCCGGCGCAGTTCGAAGCGCAGGTCTGCCATGAGCCGTGATCCATGTCTTCGTCACTGCGAGGCTCGTGGCCTCCTCGAGCGGCACGTTGCACCTCGCGCCGAGATGCGGTATCGAAACTTCGACCGAGCGACGCCAGCCTACACTTCGGTCATGCCAGGGCCTCTAGCGCAGGAAGCCGGTGTCGACGAGATACGCGGCCCGAGCGCGGTCGGGTACGGCAGCAGTCGCCGGACCAGCCATCCAGCAATTTAGTCTGCATGTCGACCATGCCCTCCGTCCTCACGGGCGCGACGACGCTCGCCCTTCGGCATCGGGTCACCGAGCCGCAAGTCCGTGCCAGGCACGGGAGCAACTGAACTAATTTTCAGCGTCCCGCTCCTTGCATGACTTCGATGACTTTCCGGGATGTCTTTGCCGACCACTTCCGCGCGAACATCAACTTCGCAGGTGCCGCTGCGATGCGCAAGTCCCAGCAGTGCGCCCCGGCACGAAGTCGCGTGGCGATCGGGGTCGGCATAGCGCGGTGCTGTCGCCAAGTCCGCCATGTGCGGCACTGCGCGGGCATCTCGGCAAGCCCGACTGCCCGCCGTCACGCGCCGGAGTAGACGATATCTGTGAAAGCTCCGGCGGACGCCGGGCAGCTTGGCTCACGCGACCGAGGCCGAACATCGGTCGTAACGGGCAGGAGAAGGGAGTCTTCATGCAGGCCAGAATCGCGCCTTGGCGCTCGTCTCGTGCACCGCCGCGGTCACCCTCAGGCTGGCCGTGGCCTGCAGCAGGGCCGCGAGGCCGTGCGTCGTCACCAGCACGACCAGCACTCCACTCCGCGTGCCGCTGCCTTGCGTGGGGCCGCAGGACGCCGTACGGGCACTGCGCGCGCGAGGACAGGCGACGAGGCATCTGTCCATGACCCCAGGGAAGCCAAGGCTGAAGTACCACTGCGTGGAGGTCATCGCAGGCGCCGGCGCGTGCGAGGCGGCGCGGCTGCTCAAGAACCTGCGCCTGCTGTCGGCCGAGGCGCCGTTGCTGCCGCTCAAGACCTGCGACCGCCCTGCGGACTGCACCTGCGTCTACCGGCACTTCGCGGACCGGCGCCAGGGCCCGCGACGCCAGGACGAGCACGCGCGGGTGGTCTTCGCCCGCAAGGGCATGGAGCGGCGCAAGCGGCCCGGAAGGCGCGACAGCGACTACGAGTCGTAGCGTTGTTGCCATCGCCCGGCGAGGTGGGGGTCACCCCCGCCGGCTCGTTCGCCCACGATCACCGGCGCGCGGCCTGCTGCCCGCCATGGACCCGCGTGGGAAAGCTGATGGGACGAAATAGCCGGTCGCGCCACGGGAGGAATTTGCTGGTGAGGGGGACTCCCGCAAAGTTCGTCCAACCGATTGATGCAGAGAGCCGCGCTGCTTGGACCTCGGGCTGGATACCCCCAAAGATACCCCCTCGTTGCTCGCGCTGCTCTCTCGTCTACACGGACGAGTCCGACCTCGATCAGTGCGGACACGAGCTCGGCATCGAGCTGCGCCTGATTGAGGCCGGCGGATGGATGGAGCCGCCGCTGACGCCTATCCCTCTCCGTTCGGCCAAGTCGGGCGATCCACGGACGCGATCGCGAGACCCCGCGACCTGGGCATCAGGTTAACGTCCTTGGATCCACGGATGCACCGGATCGCCCCATCCGATCGCCATTAACGAAGAGCCCCGGACTGGCCGGGGCTCCTCGATGCCGAGCGATGGCAGCTCGGTCCGTCAGCTAGATTCCCGTTCCCGACAGCGACACGCTGAGCGGCGTCGCCGTCGCGCTGGTGGCGATCATGAGCTTTGCGGACTTCGTCGCCGCCGCCTGAGGCGTGAACGTCACTGAGATCGTGCAAGAGGCCCCCGCGGCCAGGCTCGCCGGGCAGTTATTCGTCTGCGCGTACCACGACGCGCCGGTGCCCGTGAGGCTGATGCCGTTCACCGCGAACGGGACGACGCCATTGTTGGTGAGGGTCGCGTTCAGTGGTCCGCTCGTCGTGCCGACTGGCACGCTGCCGAACTTGAGGCTCGTCGGGCTCACCGACGCCGCGACGTTCACCGTCAGCTTCCTGGACTTGGTGATGCCGTTGGCCGTGCCCGAGATCGTGGCCGAACTCTTCGCCAGCACCGCGTTGGTGGCAACGTCGAAGTTCGCCGACTTCAATCCCTGCGGCACCGCCACGCTAGCCGCCACCGGATAGGCGACCCCAGCGTTGTTGCTCGACAGGTCCACCGTGATCGGCCCAGGACCCGCATTGCACTCGAGCGTGGCCTTGCCCGTGACCTGATTGCCACCTGCGGTCGAAGTTGGCGTCAGCGATACCGAGGACAATCCGATTGGCCGCACTTTGAGGTTCTGGCTGAGCGTAATTGCGCCGAGCGTCGCGCTGACCGTGCCATTCTCGTCAGCCACCACTGGAGTCGTCTTGCTCGAGAACGTCTTGGTGGTCGCCCCTGCCGGCACAGTCACCGACACCGGCGGTGTGACAGAAACCAGCATGTCCGAGATCGTCACGACAGTGCCGGCCGCAGGGGCAGGTGCGGATAACGTGACCTTACCGCTGACGCTCTTGCAGCCGGCGACCACTGAACTATTAAGCGAAAAGGCCGCGAGTTGAACGCCCGGCGTAAGCGAGTAAGTGTTCGTATACGTGTCCGCCGGCCACGAGCACGGGGCGGACTGTGTGCATTGCGGCCCGACTTCAAGGGTGATCGTGTCGCCCACGAGAGTTGCGGCCATGCTCCCATTTCCCGACTTGAGAAAGTCATCGCCACCGACCTGGGCGAGGATCAGGCCGACGAAGGCATCGCTCTGGAACCTCAATCTTGCTCCTGTCAGCGCGCCCGGAAAGTTCGGATTCCTGAATGTGACCGAGAGTTGTGAGCCGCTAAACTCAGCGTACCAACTGTCGGTGCCCGGGTTTTCGATAGTTCCACCGCCCTGCAACCAAGCGAAGTTGCCGTAGCCGATCGCCGACAGGTTGATCGTTGGACCATTGGAGTTGCCGTAACCCGGCGGAATCAGCGAATACAAAGGATCGAAGAGGTTTCCCTCGAAATAGATGCCCTCCGTGACGGGATAAGTCAGGTGTCCAAACACCGTTGCGCCTGACAGATCCGCGCCCGCATCCAAAGCCCAGAGGCCCCCGCCCATTAACGCCAGAGTGGCTAACACGGGCGTACCTCGTGAACAGGGTGCACGGCGACGCCGTGCGAAGATCACCTCGAACCACCGCCCGCCGTTCGATGCCTTCATGTCTGTCTCTCCCCGACTTTATCCTGATGCCGCTCGTCAGCCACTCCTCACCGAGTCACCATCGAGTCCGGCGTTGATTGCTAAATTGCTAATTCGAAGGACCCGCAGGCCCTGTTTTCGGCCAGCAAGACTCATGCCAATGCGACCGATTCTCGTTAGATCAGTGGGTTAGTCGTCCTGCTGGACCAGCTGTGCTCCGATAGGCCCACAATATGTAAATAACCCCGACGCACCCAAATGGATGCGGCCGGCTCACCGCCCTATCCCGCCGGTAGATCACCTCGAGGTCGACCAGGACCGCCAGCGTGTCCAGCTCCGGCACCGGCATCCGCCGGACTCGCTGCACGGCTCGCCAGTAATCCCGCGTCAGTCGCTCGAGGTCGTCAGTGCCGGCCACGGGGTCGCGACGCGGGAGGGCGGTCACGTCGAGTTTGCCCCGCAAGTGCTCGAATTCGTGCCCCAATTTGCTGAACAATCAACCCGCCACAGGATTACACAATGGGACTGCAGGATCGCGACTGGTATCAGAAAGAGATCAAGAGCATGACCGGCCAATCCACCGGCGCCGCTACGCCAAAGTCTGAGTTCGCTCGGTTGCTTGCGGACAAGGACCGCAAGTCCGGCCGGCCGTGGTGGCTTGCCGAGTGGATGCGGGTTGCCGTCTTTTTCGGTGTGATCGCCGTCATGTACTACGCTTGGACTCATTTCCGAGGCTGATAGACCAGGGGCCGCGGCAGGCTCACCACGCGAGCCCGGCGCGGTGCTGCGGGCGCCGGATGGTCGAACTCGGCACCCTCGCCGGCCTCCACCGTCACCAGCATCAACTGGCGGCCTACTGCCCGCGCTGCGACCGATGGCATGTGCTGCCGCTCGCCGCGATGGTCACGGATCGCGCCGGCTGCCGATTGCTGTGCGCTGTCAGAACTGCGGCGAGGTCGGACGGCTCCAGGTGCGGCCGCCGGTGCCGACGCGCAAGGTCGGCGGGTGGATAGAGCCGCACGGATGACGAGTGTCATACGAAGCGAAGGCGGTTTCGCGCAAGCAATCTCGCGCTTACTCTTGAATCTACGTGCCAACGTCGGTAGACGTGGATGCGGCAATAAACAATACGGTTCGCAGGGAGTGGATAACGATGCGCACGTCGCCAATGGCCATTGCGTTGCTCGCCGCGGGACTCATGACTGGCCCGACGGCTGAAGCGGCTTTCTACAATTTCGACGTTCTCTATAGCGGCTCGGGTGTCGCAGCACTCGCTCCGGGCTCTGCCGACCCTAACGGTGTCAATCTCCTGCCTGGCGACTCGTTCGACTGGCGCATCAAGGCCGAGGGATCGGAATTCTGGCGTGTGGACTCGACCGCGGGATACTTCCCGTTAATGGCCTTCTTTACGCTGCCCGGTGGCGCCCGCACGGGAGACTTCACGCTGTCGCTGCTCCGTGGCGGTTCCTCGGTGTTCTCCGTAACGGAAACTGACGCGGTCAACCAGTTCATACATGTCGGGACGAACACCATCAACCTGACTGCAGGCCTTGAGTTTGACGAGATGTTTCTGTCATTCCTGCTTGATTCGGCCGTGGTGTCGTGCGATGGAGATCCATGTGACGGCAAGGGCGATCCCATCGACACCGTACTGAGCGGACTGCTGCCGATCTTCGGAGCGCCTGAGCAGAATCAGTTCTCGCCCGGCATTTCCTATGTCGACACTCCCGCAGTCCCCCTTCCGGCGGCGGCGTGGCTGCTGCTCTCCGGCCTCGGCGGACTGGGCTTCATCGGACGGCGACGCAAGGCGGCGTAACGCCAGCCTCGCGTAGCACTCAGGAACCCCGCTTCGGCGGGGTTTCTGTTTCTGGTGCCGCTCGCGCTTTACCCGACGCTCGGCGCGCTGCGCTCACTTTCGGGTGAGGCCGTCGGTAGCAGGCTCGCCCTGCGCCTCGCCTGCGCCGTCCCGCGCGCCTCAAGCCACGAGTTGCCCGAGGTCCGCGTGTCGGCGCCACAGCCGCCGCAGTTCGGCCTCGGCGTGCTCGACGGCCTGCACGAGCACCGACACCAGATCGCCGCGTACCGCCCGCGCTGCGACCGATGGCGCGTGCTGCCGCTCGCCGAGATGGTCGCAGCGGGTCAGGGATCGCGCCGGCTGCCGCTCACGCTGCGGTGCAAGGACTGCGGCGAAGTCGAACTGCCGTGCGATGCTCGTTGACAGTCACGGCTCATCCCGTCGTCGGGTCGCGGAGCTTGCCTGGTCAAACAGCTGCGCCAGCTGCTCGCTCTGCTTCTGCGTCGGCCGCTTACGTGCGACGCGGTGCTGGTATGTCCACTCATCCGTATCTGCATGCCACGTCGCGAGCACCTTGTTGTGGTGGCAGGCGATCTCGGACACCGGGACCGGCGATGCCCTGCTCACGCGCCAGCAACTCTCGCAGACCTGATCTGGTCGTTTCACTTGAATACTCGTCTTCCGGCCTTTATTGGCCAACGCAGCATGTGCCGTCTCCCGTGCCCCGCGCAACCAGGCGGATGGCCTGCCTTACGAGAGATCAGACGGCCGGAGAGGGGCCGTTCGCTTCGATTCGATGGTAGCGGGGGCGACGTCCCCCCGCTTTTGAGTAGCGGAGCGGTTTGGGGAAGGTGAAGATGTGACGTTGGTCCGTTTTTCGAACAACTCGTGCGGTGCCAGGACTGCGGCGAGGTCGGACGGCTACAGGTTCGCCCGCCGGTGCCGACGCGCTCGCCGGTCGGCGGGTGGATGGAACGCCACCAAACAAAGAGCCCGGCACTGGGCCGGACTAATTGTCGCGTTGAGTGAGTCGCTTACGCTTTGCGTCGTCGGCTCAGGCCAAGACTCGCGAGGCCGAGACCGAGCAGCGCCAGCGTGAAGGGTTCGGGCACGAAAACTCTGCGTACCGAGATCATCTCCGATCCGGCCAAGGCAGGAGATATCTGAAAGTTCGAGACAGGCAGGCTCGCAAGTCCTGGATACGGGTCCGTCGGCAGGCCGGGCCCGGTCACCATATCCAAGTCCGTTCCACGGAAGATCAGACTGACGTCTCCGATCCCCAGCATGAACAAACTGAAAGTGATGCCATCTGCCGGCTGACCATCAACACGCTGGTCCCCAGAATTGTCACGCAGCCAAAGACGGCCCAATGGACTCATTGCATAGGTCAAGTGGAGCGCAGGGTTGACTCCGATTTTCAGCCATATTTCCAGCGAGGACGGGTCGTAGTCATATCGCTTGCCCGGCGCAAAGGAGCCGCCCTCCCGGACAACGAGCAGCGGAGCATCCGAGTCGAACGACCAAGTCACGACATACTGGTCCCCAACGCTGACGGGCCCGAGCGCCGGAATGCTCTCGTTGACATTGGTAATGGTTCCCGTCGCCTCCCAAGTCACCATTACCGCCGAGGCCGCCATCGGCCCCGCCAGCAGTCCCACCGCCAGCAATCCCAGGATTCTCGACTTCATGTCGCTCCCCATGTTTGTTGTTCGCTCCCGATCTCGGGAGCGTTGGAGCGAAATGTATGTGGGGCTCTATGCCGCTGTCGTGTAAACAATTCCGACTCACCCGAACGGGTGATTTCGCCTCAGCGCGTGAGCCCACGCCGGAGCCATCGTCGCCCGAGAATTGACTTGGCATCGCTCGCCGTCCTGCACCGTCACGGTCACACGCTCACCGCGTACTGCCCGCCCTGCGACCGCTGGCACACGCTGCCCCTGGCTGAAGTCATCGCCCGTCCTGCGACCTCGCGTAGCACTCAGGAACCCCGCTTCGGCGGGGTTCTTGCTTCTGGCGACGGCGAGCGTTCGCGGCGGTCCTCAGCGGTCGTGCCGGTGCGCTGCCCGGACGGCTCGAGGTCGACGGGTCGAAACGCCGCCGGCCGCGGGATGGGTGGGAAATTGGTGGTGAGGGGGAGAATCGAACTCCCGACCTAGGGGTTATGAATCCCTCGCTCTAACCGTCTGAGCTACCTCACCACGAGGCACGAGGCTGGCCTGCAGGCCGTTCCCGATTCTACCGGGGTCGCCGGGGGGCGCGAATTCTCCGGGGGCGGCGCCGGCACGTCAACCCGGGTCCGTCGCGGCGGGAGCCGCGTCCGGCGGCGCGCGCCGCGGCAGTCACACGTTGAACCGGAAGTGCATGAGGTCGCCCTCGCGGACGACGTATTCCTTGCCCTCGAGCCGCATCTTTCCGGCCTCCTTCGCGCCCTGCTCGCCCTTGCAGGCGATGAAGTCGTCGTAGCCGATCACCTCGGCGCGGATGAAGCCTTTCTCGAAGTCGGTGTGGATCTCGCCGGCGGCCTGCGGCGCCAGCGCCCCTTTGTGCGTCGTCCACGCGCGCACTTCCTTGGGACCGGCGGTGAAGAACGTCAGCAGCCCGAGCAGGTGGTAGGCGGCGCGGATCACCCGGTCGAGGCCGGGCTCGTGCAGGCCGAGTTCCTCGAGGAAGGCCTGGCGGTCGGCCGCGTCGAGCTGGGCGATCTCCGACTCGATCGCCGCGCACACCGGCACGACGTCGGCGCCCTCGGCGTCGGCACGCTTCTGCACGGCGTCGAGGTACGGATTGTCCTTGAAGCCGTCCTCCGCGACGTTCGCCACGTACATCAGCGGTTTCGCCGTGATCAGGTGCAGTTCGTGCAGCAGCGGCCGCTCGCCGGCGTCCATCTCGAGCGTGCGCACCGGTCGGCCTGAGTCGAGGTGCTCGCGCACGCGCTTCAGCAGGTCGCGCTGGCGGATCGCGTCCTTGTCGCCGGCCTTGGAGGCCTTCTCGGCGCGCTGCAGGCCGCGCTCCACGGTGTCGAGGTCGGCGAGCGCGAGCTCGGTGTTGATCACCTCGATGTCACCGAGCGGGTCGATCCGGCCGGCGACGTGCACGATGTCGTCGTTCTCGAAGCAGCGCACCACCTGCGCGACTGCGTCGGTCTCGCGGATGTGCGCGAGGAACTTGTTGCCGAGTCCCTCGCCCTTCGAGGCGCCGGCCACGAGCCCGGCGATGTCCACGAACTCGACCGTGGTCGGCAGCACCTTCTCGGGCTTCGCGATCGCCGCGATGGCCTGCAGCCGCAGGTCCGGGACCGGCACCACGCCCACGTTCGGGTCGATGGTGCAGAACGGGTAGTTGGCGGCCGCGGCGTTCTGCGCCTGCGTGACCGCGTTGAAGAGCGTCGACTTGCCGACGTTCGGAAGCCCGACGATGCCGCACTTGATGCCCACTTTCCCTCACCTGGCCCGCAGGCCGCTGCCGTCCGCGCCGCGGGCGGCCGGTTGAACGATCACGCGACGGCTATGCCGCCGGCTTCGCGCTGTGCAGCGCGTGCATGGCTTTCTCGGCGCCCTCGCGCACGAACACGGGCAGCGCCTGCAGCGCCGCGTCGATGGCCGCGAGCAACGCCTGCTCGTCGGCGGGTGCGGCGCGCTGCAGCACGTAGTCGATCACCTGCGAGCGGTCGCCCGGGTGACCGATGCCGAGCCGCAGCCGCCAGAAGTCCGCCCCGCAGTGCACGATGGTGTCGCGCAGGCCGTTGTGCCCGCCGTGGCCGCCGGCGAGCTTGAAGCGCGCCGTGCCTGGCGGCAGGTCGAGCTCGTCGTGCACCACGAGCAGTTCGCCCGGCGGGGCCTTCAGGTAGTCGAGCAGTGCGCGCACCGCGAGGCCGCTGCGGTTCATGTAGGTGTTCGGCTTCAGCAGCACCACGTCGCGGCCGTCGAGCGGCACGCGGCACACCTCGCCGTGGTAGCGCGCGTGCGAGCGGAACTCCGCGCCGAGCGAGCGCGCCAGCGCGTCGACGAACCAGAAGCCCGCGTTGTGGCGCGTAAGCCGGTGCTCGGGGCCCGGATTGCCCAGGCCGGCGATGATCGCGAGCGGTGTGCCAGCCATGGTGGAGTCCCGGAAAAGACGGGGCCGCCCGCGAGGGCGGCCCCTGTCCCGGCCCGAAGGCGGTTACTTCTTCGCGTCCTTGGCCTTGGCCTCGGGCGCCGGCTTGGCGCCCGCGGCCGGCTTGGCTGCCGCCGCAGGTGCGGCAGCGGCCGGTGCTGCCACGGCCGCAGTCGCCGCGACCTCGGCCCCCGGCGCCTCGACCTCCTCGGCACGTGCGTGGTGCAGCGAGACCACCGGAGCGTCGCGGCCGTGGGTGAGCTCCGGAATCTCGACGCCGTCCGGCATCTTGAGGTCCGAGAGGTGCAGCATCTGGTTCATGTCGAGGCCCGAGAGGTCCACGTCCACGAACTCCGGCAGGTCCTTCGGCAGGCAGACGATCTCGACCTCGTTGCGCAGGTGCGAGACCTGACCGCCCTTCTTGATGCCGGGCGAGGCGGCCTCGCCCCTGAAGTGCAGCGGGATCGAGATGCGGATCTTCTCGTTCTCCAGCACGCGCTGCAGGTCGACGTGCAGCACGGCGTGCTTCGCCGGATGGCGCTGCACGTCCTTCAGCACTGCGGCCTGCGACACGTCGCCGACCTTGAGATTGATGATCGTCGAGTAGAAGCGCTCGTTGTCGAGCATCAGCAGCAGCCTGGTGTGGTCGAGCGCGAGCGCGCGCGGCTCGCGATGGCCGCCGTAGAGGATGGCCGGCACCTTGTTCGCGCGACGCAGGCGGCGGCTCGCACCTTTGCCCTCGGCGTCACGGAACTCGGCGTCGAGTTCGAAAGAGGTCTTCATGTTCGTCTCCAGTTGTCGTCGGAAATGCCGCCGGGGTCCGCGACCAGACTCCGGCAGCGCCAGGTCAATCGATGTACAGCGAGCTCACGCTCTCCTCGTCGCGGATACGGCGCATGGTCTCCGCCAGCAGGCCCGCCACGGTCAGCTGGCGGATCTTGCGGCACGCGCGCGCGTTGTCGCGCAGCGGGATCGTGTCGGTCACCACCAGTTCGTCGAGTGCGGAGGCCTCGATGCGCTCGATCGCGGGGCCCGACAACACCGGGTGGGTGATATAGGCCACCACGCGCTTCGCGCCCACGTCCTTGAGCGCCCTGGCCGCGTGGCACAGCGTGCCCGCGGTATCCACCAGGTCGTCCACCAGCACGCAGCTCTTGCCCTCGACTTCGCCGATGATGTTCATCACCTCGGACTCGTTGGCGCGCGGCCGGCGCTTGTCGATGATCGCGAGGTCCGCGTCGTCGAGGCGCTTGGCGATCGCGCGGGCGCGCACCACGCCGCCCACGTCCGGCGACACCACCACGAGGTCGTCGTACTTCTGCCGCCACACGTCGCCGAGCAGCACCGGCGAGGCGTAGACGTTGTCCACCGGGATGTCGAAGAAGCCCTGGATCTGGTCGGCGTGCACGTCCACGGTCAGCATGCGGTGCACCCCGGCGCCGGCCAGCATGTTGGCCACCAGCTTGGCGGTGATCGCGACGCGCGTCGCCCGCGGTCGGCGGTCCTGCCGCGCGTAGCCGAAGTACGGAACCACCGCCGTGATGCGCCCGGCCGAGGCGCGCCGGCAGGCGTCCACCATCACCAGCAGCTCCATGATGTGGTCGTTCGCAGGCGGGCTCGTGGGCTGCAGGACGAACACGTCGCGGCCGCGCACGTTCTCCATGATCTCGACGGTCACTTCGCCGTCGCTGAAGCGTCCGACGTGGGCCCGGCCGAGCGGCACCTGCAGATAGCGCGCGATGTCGAGCGCGAGCTGTGGGTTGGCGCTGCCGCTGAACACCGCGATCGTCGGGCTGTCCATCGAGGGACACTCTCCGTTTCCGGGCGGAACAGGGCGGGCCCCTCTTCACGCGTCCGGCAGCCTCAATGGCTGGGGTGGAAGGATTCGAACCTCCGAATGGCGGGATCAAAACCCGCTGCCTTACCGCTTGGCGACACCCCAGCGAATTCGTCAGCGGCCCTGCCCCGATCGGTCCCGCTCGAGCCGGCTCCTCTCGGCCAGCGGCGAGCGGTTCAGGCCGCGCACCACGTAACCCGTCCAGCGACCCGGCAGCTCCGCGAGTGCGGTCCGCGCGGCACCCTCGTCGGGCATCGCCGCGTAGACGCAGCTGCCGGTGCCGGTGAGCCGGGCCGGCGCGAACCGCCCGAGCCAGTCGAGCGCCTCGGCCACCGCGGGAACGCGCCGCCGGACGACTGCCTCGCAGTCGTTGCGTCCGCCCGTCGTCAGGAAACCAGGAATTTTGATGGCGGGGGTATCCCTTGTCAATTCAGGGTCCTGGAACACCGCCGCCGTGCTGACGGCCGCGTCGGGCCGCACCAGCAGGAAGACGGGCTCCGGCAGGTCGAGGGGGGTCAGTCGCTCGCCCACCCCCTCCGCCCAGGCCGCGCGGCCGTGCACGAACACAGGGACGTCCGCGCCCAGGCCGAGCCCCAGCTCCGCGAGCGCCTCCGGCGCGAGGCCCAGGCCCCAGAGCTCGTTGAGCGCCACCAGCACCGTCGCGGCGTCGGAGCTGCCGCCACCGAGTCCGCCCTGCAGCGGAATTCGCTTGCGGATCTCGATCGCCACCCCGCCCACCCCGGGGTGCCGGGCCGCGAGCAGCCGTGCGGCCCGGACCGCGAGGTCGGCCTCCGCCGGCACGCCCGGGAGCTCGCCGAGCCGCTCGACGGTGCCCGGCGGACGGCCGAAGAACCGCAGCTCGTCGCACAGGTTCACGAACTGGAAGGCGGTCTGCAGCAGGTGGTAGCCGTCCGGCCGTCGTCCCACGACGTGCAGGAACAGGTTGAGCTTGGCCGGCGCCGGCCACGGCTCGGGACCACCGAGCCGTCCGCCCGGCGCGTTCACGGCCGACGTTGCGCGGGCCGCAGGGTCCACGCATCCACGATCACCTTCACCCTCACGTTCTCGCGCGTAGCCGTGAAGCGCTGCGGCAGCGACGCACCCGCGGTCGTCGTGTAGGCCTCATAGCCGATGCGCCAGCCGACCTGCTCGATGACCCGCCGCGGCACGGTTTCCGCGTCGGTCACCGTGGCCGGCGCCTCCGGCGCGGGCACGCCCAGCATCCAGTACCGGCAGGCTGTCCCAGGGAAGGTCGGCGCCCAGCCGGGCACGCAGTTCGGCGCGCGCAGCGTCGGCGTCGACGCTGCGACCGGCGCCGTCGGTGAGCGTGAGCCCGTCCGGGGAGGCGACGACCTGCAGCGCGCCGGCACCGAGCGGCCCGCGCAGGTCGAGGCGGCTGGTGCGCCCGTCCTGCTCCCAGACGAAGCCGCCGCTGCCGCCCTGCTCGCCCGCCGACAGCGCGAGGCGGCCGCGGGCGGTCCACTGCTGCAGTTCGGCCGGGTCGGGCGGCAACGCGGGCGCCGTCACCGGTGGCGCCGTCGCGCAGCCCGCCAGCGCCATCATCGGCAGCAGCGCGAGGACGCCACGCCTCACGGGCCGGCCTGCTGCAGGCGCTCCTTGAGCCGCGGATCGTCGGGGCGGCGCTCGAGCGCTTGCTGCCAGGTCTTGCGCGCGGCGGCGCGATCGCCCATGGCCCACTGCACCTCCCCGAGGTGCAGGTCGATCTCGGACTCCTCGCCGAGCGCGCTCGCGCGCTTCAGGTAGTCGAGGGCTTCGGGCAGGCGGCCCTGCCGGAACAGCACCCAGCCCATGCTGTCGAGCACGGCGGCGCTGTCGGGCATCTGCGTCAGCGCGGCGCGCACCAGCGTCGCGGCCTCCTCGAGCTGCCGGTCCTGGTCCGCGAGGGTGTAACCGAGCGCGTTCTGCACGACGGCGTCGCCGGGGCGCTCCGCCAGCAGGCGCCGCAGCTCGCGGATCGCGGCGTCGCCCTTGCCGGCGCGCTCGTAGGCGAACACGCGGGCCATGCCGAGCTCCGCCACGTCGGGGTACTGCGCGATGCCGGCATCGAGGATCTCGAGCGCGCGGCGCGGGTCGTCGAGCGCGGAGGCGAGCCCGGCGCGGGTCGCGACGATGTCGGGACCGCGCTGCGGCTGGCCGCGGGCGAATTCCTCGAGCTGCGCCAGCCCGGCGTCGAGCCCGGACTGCTCGGCCTTGATGCGCGCCACGCGGCCCTGCGCCGCCAGCGCGTACTCGCCGCCGGCGACCCGCGAGTAGTAGCGCAGTGCGCGCTCGTCATCATTGCGCCGGTCGGCGATGGTGCCGAGGAAGTACAGGGCGTCGTAGGACATCGCGCCCGTGGACAGCAGGTCGTCGAAGCGCCTGGTCGCGGCGTCGAGGTTGCCCTGCTGGAGGTCGAGCACGCCGAGCGCGCGCACCGCGGCCGGCACGACCTGCTCGCCGGCGGCGTACGGCGTCAGGATCGCGCGCGCTTCCTCGTCGCGCCCGACGCTCGCGAGCATCAGCGCGTACTCGAGGTGCGTCGAGACCTCGCTATCGGCCGCCAGCGCGAGGTCGCGCGCCGCGGCGAGGCCGGCCTCCTCCTGCCCGGAGGCCACGAGCGCCCGGGCCGACAGCAGCTTCGCCGGCATCCAGTACGGCGCGATCTGCGTCGCGCGGTTCGCGTGCTCGACCGCGACCGCGAAGTTCTCCGAGCGCAGGGCCGCAGCGGCAAGCGCGTAGTGCCCCTCGGCGACGTCCGGATGCCGCACGACGAGACGGCGGAACAGCTCCATGACGTCGGGCGCCGTGCCGTGGTCGGACAGCACCGGCAGCAGCGCGAGGAATCCCGCGGCCGGACTCAGGAACGCCGTCTCGAGCAAGGACGCGAACTGCGCCTCCGCCTCGTCGAGCCGGTGCAACTCGAGCGCCGCGACGCCCGCGTAGCGCCGGGCGTCCTCGCTGCTCGGGTTGAGCGCCAGCCAGCGCGAGGCCGCGAGCAGCGCTTCCCGGTACTGGGAGTGGTCGAAGGCAACCCCGACGGCCTGCTCCGCGACGGCCTCGTCGTCCGAGGCCTCCGCGGCACGCCGATAGGCGCGCGCCGCCTGCGGCAGTTCGTTGCGCCCGAGCGCGGCGTCGCCCTCCGCGAGCAGCGCCTCCGCAGTTGCCGGCTGACCGGAAGTGACGGCGTCGGGACGAGGCGACGCGGCACAGGCCACGAGCAGCAGCAGTGCCGCCGACACTGCGGCGCGAGGGGCGATGAGCCGGGTGTTGAGCATGGCCGCGCACTATAGCGGAAGCCCGCCCGTGCTTGTGTTGCACCGGGTCATCACCCAGAATTTCGCGATTTATGCGCCCGGAAACCGGATGACCCTCGTCGTCGTCGGCATCAATCACCGCACCGCGCCCGTCGAAGTGCGCGAGCGCGTGGTGTTCGAGCCGTCCCGGGTGCCCGACGCGCTGCGCGACCTCGCCGCCCTCGACTCGGTCGCGGAAGCCGTCATCGTCTCGACCTGCAACCGCACCGAGGTCTACTGCGTCACGCGCTCCGGCGACGGCGCGCTCGCCGACTGGCTGCAGCGCTACCACGGACTCGGGTCGAGCATCCGCCACTGCCTCTACCACCACGACGAGCTGCGTGCCGTCTCGCACGTCTTCGGCGTGGCCTCGGGCCTCGACTCCATGGTGCTCGGCGAGCCGCAGATCCTCGGCCAGCTCAAGGACGCCTACCGCTACGCGCAGGAGGCAGGCACCACCGGGCCGATGCTGAACCGCCTGTTCCAGGCCGCGTTCTCGGTCGCCAAGCGCGTGCGCACCGAGACGGAGATCGGCGCGAACGCGGTCTCGGTGGCCTCCGCCGCCGTGTCCATGGCGAAGACCGTGTTCGCGAGCTTCGAGAACCGCACCGCCCTGATGGTGGGCGCGGGCGAGACGATCGCGCTGGCGGCGCGGCACCTGCACGCCGACGGGCTGCGCCGCATGATCGTCGCCAACCGCAGCATCGACCGGGCGCGCGAGCTCGCCGACGAGTTCCAGGGCTTCGCGATCGGGCTCGACGACATCGGCGCCCACCTGCGCGAGGCCGACATCGTGGTCGCCTCCACGGCGAGCCCGACGGTGATCATCACGCGCGAGATGGCGAAGCAGGCGCTGCGCGCCCGCAAGCGCCGCCCGATCTTCATGGTGGACATCGCGGTGCCGCGCGACATCGAGCCCGCGGTCGCCGAGCTCGAGGACGTCTACCTCTTCACGGTGGACGACCTGCAGTCGGTCGTGAACGAGAACATGGAGAACCGCCGCCAGGCGGCGCGCGAGGCGGACAAGATGATCGCCTCGGAGGTGGATCGCTTCGACCTGCAGCTGCGCACGCTCAGCGCGGCGCCGACCATCCGCCGCCTGCGCGAGGAGGCCGAGCACGTGCGCCAGCACACGCTCGAGCAGGCGCGGCGCATGCTGGCCGCGGGCCGCAGCCCGGAGGACGTGATGGAGTTCCTGTCCTCGACGCTCACCAACCGGCTGATCCACGCGCCGAGCCAGCGGCTGCGCGAGGCTGCCGAGAGCGGCGACGAGCGGGTCCTCGGCGCCATCGCCGACATCTACCACCTCGACCGCGACGCATGAAGGACTCGGTCCGGCGCCGGCTGGAGCAGGCGGTCGATCGCTTCGAAGAGGTGGGCCGGATGCTCGCCGACGCGGAGGTGATCGGGCGACCCGAGCGCTTCCGCGACCTCTCCGTCGAGTACGCGCGCCTCGATCCCGTCGCCACGCGTTTCCGTGGCTTCCGCGACCTCGAGGCCGAGCGCGCCGCCGCGCTCGAGATGACGCGCGGTGGCGACGCCGAGATGCGCGCGCTGGCCGAAGAGGAACTGCAGGCGCTCGACGCGCGCCTGGAGGCCGAGGCGCTCGAGCTCACGAGGCTGCTGGTGCCGAAGGACTCCCATGACGACAGCAACATCTTCCTCGAGGTCCGCGCCGGCACCGGCGGCGACGAGGCGGCGATCTTCGCCGGCGACCTGTTCCGCATGTACGCGCGCTACGCCGAGCGCCAGGGCTGGAAAGTCGAGGTGATGCGCGAGAGCCCCGGCGAGCACGGCGGCTACAAGGAGATCATCTGCCGCGTCGTGGGCCGCGGCGCCTACTCGCGACTGAAGTTCGAGTCGGGCACGCACCGCGTGCAGCGCGTGCCGGCGACCGAGGCGCAGGGGCGCATCCACACCTCGGCGTGCACCGTGGCCATCCTGCCCGAGCTCGACGACGTCGAGGACGTGCCGCTCAACCCGGCCGACCTGCGCATCGACACCTACCGCTCCTCGGGCGCCGGCGGCCAGCACGTCAACAAGACCGACTCGGCGATCCGCATCACCCACCTGCCGAGCGGCATCGTCGTGGAGTGCCAGGACGAGCGCTCGCAGCACAAGAACCGCTCGCAGGCGATGAAGCTGCTGCGCGCCAGGCTGCTCGAGTCGGAGCGCCAGAAGCAGACCGCGCAGCAGGCGCAGGACCGCAAGCTGCAGGTCGGCTCGGGCGACCGCTCCGAGCGCATCCGCACCTACAACTACCCGCAGGGCCGCGTGACCGACCACCGCATCAATCTCACGCTCTACCAGCTGCCCTCGATCGTCGACGGCGCGCTCGACGAGGTGATCGGCCCGCTGCAGCAGGAGTGGCAGGCCGAGCAGCTCGCGGCGCTCGACTGAGGTCGCGGCGGCCCGCATGGCCACCGAGGTCCGCGCACTGCTCGACGAAGGCGCCGCGCGCCTCGCACGCGTCGTCGACGACCCGCGCCGCGAGGCCGAGCTGCTGCTCGGCGCCGCGCTGGGACGCCCGCGCGCGTGGCTGCTCGCGCACGGAGAGCAGCGCGTGCTCGACTGCGAGGCCACCGATCGCTACGAAGCCTTCGTCACGCGGCGCGCGCACGGCGAGCCGGTCGCCTATCTGCTCGGCGAGAAGGAGTTCTGGTCGCTGCCGCTCGCGGTGGGACCGGGGGTGCTGATCCCCCGACCCGAAACCGAGCTGCTGGTGGAACGCGCGCTGGCGCATCTGCCGGCGGATGGCGTCGGCGTGGTCCTCGATCTCGCCTGCGGCAGCGGCGCCATCGCGCTCGCGATCGCGTCCGAACGGCCAGCGTGCCGTGTCGTGGCCACGGACCTTGCGCCGGTCGCGGTCGAAACGACGCGCGCCAACGCGCTGCGCCACGGCCTGGGCAGTCGCGTCGAAGCGCTCGAGGGCCGCTGGTTCGAGCCGGTGCCGGGACAGCGTTTCGACCTCATCGTCAGCAACCCGCCGTACATCGCGAACGAGGACCCGCGGGTGGAATCCGCCGTGCGCCGATTCGAGCCGCCGCAGGCACTGTTCGCGGGACCGACCGGACTCGAGGCACTGGCGACGATCGTCGCCGGCGCGAGCGGCCATCTCGTGACCGGCGGCTGGCTGGTCGTCGAACACGGCGATGCGCAGGGCGCGCCCGTGCGGGAGCTGTTCGCGTCAGCCGGGTTCGAGGACGTGCAGACGCTGCAGGACCTCGCGGGTCGGGACCGCTGCACAGAGGGGCACTCGACCGGGATCGGCGTCTGACGGGTGCCGTAAAGCAACTGCTGCCACAGTCCGCCCCGCCTCGAGCCTGCCGGTGGAATCAGCGACTGTTCAGTCCCCGGACACGCGACCCGGCACTGCGGACGGCTCCTCCGGGGACCACGGCCTGCCGGTCTGCTCTTCGATGTAGCCCCGGATCAACTGCCGCACCACCTGCGATGGAGTGGTATCCCGCTCGGCGCACAGGCGCTCGAAGAGCGCCTTCTTGCGCGGGTCGATCAGGACCGTGAGGCGGGCGGTGCGATCCTCGAGAATCAACGGGGTCTCCTGGCGGCGGCCGGCTGCGTGATCGAGATTATAATCACATTTACATTGGAGTAACATTTCGCACCGTGAGCCCGCTCGACTCGCCACTCGCTGCCTGCCTCGCGCTGCTCGCCGCATGGGGACTCATCGGCGTCGCGGGCCTCATGCGTCCCGGGAGCGTCGTGTTCGTCGGCCGGACGCTGTTTCCGCTCGGTGCGATCGTCGGGCTGGGCGTCGCGCTGGTGGCGGTCCTGGGCGTGGGCGCCCCGGTCGAGCGCGCGACGCTGGTCATCGGATTGCCGGACCTGCCGATGCACCTGCGCCTCGATGCGTTGTCGCGCGTGTTCCTCGCGTTGCTCGGGAGCGCGTCCGCCGGCGTGTCGCTGTTCGCGTCCGGGTATTTCCGCAAGGGCCAGGGCACCGCACCGGGGGTGCTCGGACTCCAGTACCACCTGTTCCTCGCGAGCATGGGATTCGTGCTGCTGGCCGACGACGCCTACGCGTTCATGGTCGCGTGGGAGACGATGGCCCTGACGTCGTACTTCCTGGTCACCTCACAGCACGCCATCCCCGAGATCCGCAGCGCCGGATTCCTCTACCTGCTGATGGCGCACGTCGGCGCGATCGCGATCCTGCTGAGCTTCGGCATCCTGCAGGGCGGCACCTGGCTGTTCTCGTTCGACGCCATGCGTGCCAGCACCCTGCCGATCCCGTGGGCCACCGCCGCCTTCCTGCTCGCGCTGTTCGGCTTCGGTGCCAAGGCCGGACTGCTGCCGCTGCACGTGTGGCTGCCGGAGGCGCATCCCGCGGCACCCTCGCCGGTGTCGGCACTGATGAGCGGCGTGATGCTGAAGACCGCCATCTATGGCGTGCTCCGGGTGACCTTCGACCTGATCGGCGACCCGCAGTGGTGGTGGGGCCTGGTCCCGCTTGCGCTCGGGCTCGCGACTGCGATCTTCGGCGTGGTGTTCGCGGCGGTGCAGACCGACATGAAGCGGCTGCTCGCGTACTCATCGGTGGAGAACATCGGCGTGCTGTTCACCGGGATCGGGCTCGCGATCGTGTTCCACGGCGTGGGTATGGAGGCGCTCGCGGCGCTCGCGCTGATCGCCGTGCTCTACCACTCGCTCAACCATGCGTTCATGAAGAGCCTGCTGTTCCTCGGCACCGGCGCGGTGCTGCACGCCACGGGCGAGCGCAACCTCGGGCGGCTGGGAGGCCTCATCCACCGCATGCCGTGGGCCGGCTGGCTGACGCTGGTGGGCGTGCTGGCGATCGCCGGCCTGCCGCCACTCAACGGATTCGTGTCGGAGTGGCTGCTGCTGCAGACGTTCCTCTTCTCGCACGAAGTGCCGCGGCCGTTCGTCAACATGCTGCTGCCGCTCGGGGCCGCCGTCCTGGCACTTGCAGCCGCACTGGCCGGCTACGTGATGGTCAAGTTCTTCGGCATCATCTTCCTGGGACAGCCTCGCGAGGCGTCGCTCGCCAGGGCGCACGACGTCGCTGGCACTCGAGAAGGCGGGACTCCTCTGGCTGGCCGCCGGCTGCGCACTGCTCGGCCTGCTGCCGAACCAGGTGATCGGCGTGCTGGGGTCGGCCACGACGCAGCTCGTCGGCAGCGCACCGGATACCGCCTCCCAGTCGTGGTGGATGCTCGCGCCACTGCCCGAGCGGGCGGTCTCGTACTCGCCCCTGATCCTGCTGGCAGTGATCGTCGGGGTGATCGCGGTCGCCTTCCTGATCGTGCGCGCCGTCTACCGGCGGCCGGTGCGCCGCGCCGCGCCCTGGGACTGCGGCTTCGCCCGGCTCGACCCGCGGATGCAGGACACGGCCGAGGGGTTCGGCCAGCCGATCCGGCACATCTTCCAGTCCTTCTTCGCGATCGAGCGGGAGCTCCCGTCGCCGCGCGACGTCGCGCCGCGTTATCGGGTGAGCGTGACGGACCGGATCTGGCGCGACCTCTACCTGCCGATCGGCGGCGTGGTCCAGCGCGCTGACGAACGCCGTGGCCTGGCTGCAGCAGGGGCGCATCTCCGTCTACCTGACCTACAGCTTCATCACCCTGGTCGTGCTGCTGGCGGTGATGCTGTGAGCGCGGTCGCCTGGCTCACGCAGTTCCTCGAAGTGCTCGCCGCGCTGGCGCTCGCGCCGCTGTTCCTCGGCTGGGTCAATGCCTGTCGCGCCTGGCTGCAGAACCGGAGCGCGCCAGGCCTGCTGCTGCCCTACCACGGCATCCGCAAGCTGTTTCACAAGGACGCGGTGATCGCGACGGACGCCTCGGCGCTGTTCCGCATGGCGCCGTACGTGGTCTTCGGCGCGATGGTCGCGGCGGCTGCGGTGATTCCGTCGATGGGCACGGGACTGCCGTTCCGCTCGGCGGCCGACGCCATCGCGCTGGTCGGCCTGCTCGCGATCGCGCGCGTGTTCATGTCGCTGGCCGCGATGGACATCGGCACCGCCTTCGGCACGCTCGGCGCGCGCCGCGAGATGATGGTCGGCTTTCTCGCCGAGCCCGCACTCCTGATGATCATCTTCGTCGCCTCGCTCATCTCCGCGACCACCGCGTTGCCGCTGATCGCCGAGCGGCTGGCCGTGCAGGCGCCAGCGATCTTCCCGAGCCTGGCATTCACGGCGGTCGCCTTCACCATGGTGCTGCTCGCCGAGAACGCCCGGATTCCCGTCGACAACCCGGCGACCCACCTGGAACTCACGATGATCCACGAGGCCATGCTGCTCGAGTACTCGGCGCGGCACCTGGCGCTGATGGAGTGGGCCGCGGCCCTGAAGCTCTTCAACTACGCCTGCATCGGCTTCGCGCTGTTCGTGCCCTGGGGGGCGTCGCTCGGCGATGCCGGGCTCGCCTCGCTCGCCGTGTCGATCCCGGTGCTCGCCGCCAAGCTCGCCGTCGCGGGCGTCTGGCTCGCCCTGCTGGAGACGGTCTCCGCGAAGCTGCGCGTGTTCCGCGCCCCGGAGTTCATGGCCACCGCCTTCATGTTCGCGGTGCTCGGCCTGCTCGTGCACCTGCTGCTGGGGGCGTGAGTCATGCAGGGCACGCCGTTCGACCTCCAGCTCCTCAACGCCTGCGCCGCGATTCTGCTGTTGCTGTCGTTCGCCATGCTCGCGCAGCGACGAATCGTCGCACTGGTCAACCTGCTCGCGCTGCAGGGCGGAATGCTGTTCGTGGCGACGCTGCTGCTGGCCTGGCGCACGGGTCAGGACCACCTCTACGTCTCCGCCGCCCTCACGCTCGTGCTGAAAGTCATCGCGCTTCCCTGGCTGCTGCACGTCCTGATCCGCCGCCTGGACGTCTACTGGGACACCGAACCGCTGCTCAACGTGCCCGGCACGATGCTGGTCGGCCTCCTGACCGTCGTGTTCGCTTTCGGCCTCGCCCAGCCGATCGCGGAGCTGGCGAACACCGCGACGCGCAACTCGCTCGGGATCGCGGTGGCGGTGATCCTGCTGGCGTTCATCACCATGATCACGCGTCGCAAGGCGATGTCGCAGGTCGTGGGCTTCCTCTCCATGGAGAACGGGCTGTTCTTCGGCGCCATGAGCGCGACCTACGGCATGCCCATGATCGTCGAGCTGGGCGTGGCGCTCGACGTGCTGGTGGCCATGCTGGTGCTGGGCGTGTTCTTCTTCCAGATCCGCGAGCAGTTCGACAGCCTCGACCTCCACCACCTCGAGTCGCTCAAGGAGGACCAGTAGGTGGAGTTCGTCGTTCTGCTGCTGATGCCGCTGACCGGGGCCGTCGTGCTCGCCGTCTGGGGCGCGCGACCGCGTGCTGCGGAACTCAACATCGCGTTCAGCGCCGGCACCCTGCTCGCCGCGATCGCGCTCACCGCCCGGGTGATCAGCGAGGGCAATCTCATCGCGGTGCGTGAGCAGTTCTTCCTCGATCCGTTCAACGTGTTCCTGGTGACGCTGACCGCCTTCGTGGGCCTCACGACCTCGATCTTCTCGCGGCCGTACATGCGGGTGGAGATGGAGCACGGGCGGCTGAACCCGGCCCGCCTGCGCCTCTATCACTCCATGTACCAGCTCTTCATGGCGATGATGCTGGTCGCCCTGACCACGAACAACATGGGCCTGCTGTGGGTGTCGCTCGAGGCGGCGACCCTGTCCACGGTGCTGCTCGTGACGCTGTATCGGACGCCGGCGAGCCTCGAGGCCGGCTGGAAGTACTTCATCCTGTGCGGCGTCGGCATCGCCCAGGCCCTGTTCGGCACGATCCTGCTGTATGTCGCCGCGGAGAAGGTGCTCGGCGCGCAGGGCGTCAGCGCGCTGCTCTGGACGCACCTGTCCGCAGTCAAGGGCGAACTCGAACCTACCGTGCTCGGGATCGCCTTCGCCTTCCTGCTCGTGGGCTACGGGACCAAGGTCGGCCTCGCACCACTGCACAACTGGCTGCCGGACGCGCACGCGGAGGGCCCCACGCCGGTCTCCGCAGTGCTGTCGGGACTGCTGCTCAACGTTGCGATCTACGCCGTCGTCCGCTGCAAGGTGCTGGTGGAGGGAGCACTGCAGTCGTCGCTGCCGTCGCAGATCCTCATGATCTTCGGGCTGCTGTCCGTGGTCCTGGCGGCACTGTTCCTCTGGCGTCAGCGCGACATCAAGCGACTGTTCGCCTATTCGTCGATCGAGCACATGGGCATCATCGCGTTCGCCTTCGGCATGGGGGGAGCGGTGGCCACGTTCGCGGCGCTGCTGCACATGACGGTCCACTCGCTCACGAAGTCGGCCATCTTCTTCGCGGTGGGCCATGCCGCGCAGAAAGCGGGTTCGCAGCGCATCGAGGACATCCGCGGCCTGCTCGCGCTCAATCCAACGATCGGCTGGGGCCTGATGCTCGGCTCGCTCGCGATCCTCGGGTTTCCGCCGTTCGGCGTGTTCGCGAGCGAGTTCCTGATCCTGACCACCGCGATGAAGCAGGAACCCTGGGCGACGCCGATCCTGCTCGGGGCGCTCGGCATCGCCTTCGCGGCGATCTTCGGCCGCGTGCAGTCCATGGTGCTCGGGCAACCGACCGGCCGCCGCCTGCCGCACCAGCCGGCCCTGCTGCCGGTGTTCACGCACCTGGCGCTGGTGCTGCTGCTCGGACTCTACATCCCTCCGTACCTGGCCGACTGGTATCGCGCCGCGGCGCGCATGATCGTGGGAAATTGACGTGAGCCTCACCCGCTGGATGCAACGGGCGACGCCCGCGGACACCGGGTGCGGCTACGCGACGCTCGCCATCGACTCGAGCGAATGGCGCGACCTGGCACTGGACATCGCGGCGGCCGGCGGTCGCCTGCTCGCGCTGTGGGGGACGAGGCGTGCAGATCATGGTGACACCCTGCAGGCCGTGGCGATGGTGCCGCCGCGCGTGCTCGTCGCCACCGTGCAACTGCCCGGCGGAATGACCGGTTTCGCCGGCATCGAGGACGTGTTTCCCGCGGCCGGCCGGATGCAGCGTGCGATCTTCGACCTCACCGGGCTGCGCTCCACGGCTCCCGACACGCGCCCGTGGCTGAGGCACACGGCGTGGCCGGCCGACGCCTTCCCGCTGGGCGTAGGGCCGATGCCACCGCCGCAGGAGCGACCCGTCGACGACTACGCATTCGTGCGGGTCGAGGGTGACGGCGTCCACGAGATCCCGGTCGGTCCGGTGCACGCCGGCATCATCGAGCCCGGGCATTTCCGGTTCTCCGTGGTCGGCGAGAAGGTCCTGCGACTCGAGGAGCGCCTTGGCTACGTTCACAAGGGTATCGAGCGACGCTTCACCGAACTGCCCATCCTCGAAGGACATCGACTCGCCGCGCGCGTCTCCGGCGACTCCGGCGTGGCGTTCTCGTGGGCCTACTGCCAGGCGCTCGAGTGCATGACCGGGACCCGCCTGCCGCGGCGTGCGGCCTGGCTGCGTGCGCTGGCGCTCGAGCTGGAGCGCGTCGCCAATCATCTCGGCGACCTCGGTGCGCTCGGCAACGACGCGGGGTTTGCGTTCGGACTCTCGCAGTTCCTGCGCCTCAAGGAACGCCTGCTGCGGGTGACGGAGCAGGCACTCGGGCAGCGCTACCTGCTCGACTTCGTGGTGCCCGGTGGCACGCGCAGCGATCTCTCTGCGGCGGGCGCCGCCACGATCGAGCGGGGCATCGACGAACTCGCCGCGGAGGTGTCGAGGTTGCGCGACATCTATGACGAGCACACCGGCCTGCGCGACCGCTTTGCCGGGGCGGGCACGGTGGCGCCGGAGCTGGCGAAATGGCTCGGCCTCGTCGGGCTGGCGGGGCGCGCCAGCGCACAGCCGCTCGACCTGCGGCTCGATGCGCCGGTCACTCCGTACGCGGAGCTCGGCGTGCAGCGCTGCACGCGCGAGGACGGCGACGTGCTGGCGCGGGTGACCGTCCGGTTCGACGAGCTCGCCGAATCGCTGCGCCTGATACGGCAGCTGCTGCGCTCGCTGCCGGCGGACGGCCATGGGGTCGCGGTGGCCGTCCCGCCCGCCGGGGCGACCGCGGTCGGACTCATCGAGGGCTGGCGCGGACCCGTCGTGGTCGGACTGGAGGCAGGCCCGGACGGGAGCATCCTGCGCTGCCACCCCCAGGACCCGTCGTGGCACAACTGGCCCGCTCTCGAATACGCCGTCATCGGCAACATCGTTCCGGACTTTCCGCTCATCAACAAGTCGTTCAACCTGTCCTACAGCGGGCACGATCTCTAGAGCCCTCCGATGCTGAAGACCCTCCACCAGATCCTGCGGACCGGCATCGTCACCGAGCCGCCGCCGCTGCCGGCCGACGAACTGCGTGTGCGCGAGGCGCTCGAGGCGGGCATTCGCAAGGTGCTCGGTCGGGCGCTGTGCATCCGCGAGGTGGATGCGGGGTCCTGCAACGGCTGCGAGCTCGAGATCCATGCGCTCGGGAACCCGATCTACAACGTCGAATCGCTGGGAATCCGCTTCGTCGCGAGCCCGCGGCACGCCGACATGCTGCTGGTCACCGGCCCGGTGTCGCGCCACATGGAGGTCGCACTGCGTCGCACCTACGATGCGACACCGGACCCCAAGCTGGTGGTGGCCGTGGGCGACTGCGGCGCCTGCGGGGGCGTCTTCGGTTCCGGGTATGCAAGTCTCGGGGCAGTCTCGAACGTCATCCCCGTCGACGTGGTGGTGCCCGGCTGTCCGCCGTCCCCGACGCGGATCCTGGCCGGCATCCTCGCTGCGCTGTCGTCGACGCGAGCCGGGTCGGTCACGCCTTCTTGAGGAAGCACGTCTTCAGGACGACGGTGTTGCGGCCCTGACCGCACTCGATCGCGTCCTCGTCGTCCTCGATGAGGCGGATGTTCTTGAACACGGCGCCGCGCTTCAGCGTCTCGGCGGAACCCTTCACCTTCAGGTCCTTGATGACCAGCACGGTATCGCCGTCGTGAAGCTCGTTGCCGTTGCTGTCCCTGACCGTCATGACCGTCTCTGGCGCTGGAATGTGCGCCGAGGATGCCTGAGCGATCGCCGCTCACCAAGCTCGCCACGCACCGCAGGCGCCGGTGCGGCCGTCGGCACGGCGCTTCGGCGCAGCGACGATCGGGCTCAGCTCGGTGTGCCGCTCCCCGGCAGGAGCCTGCGCTGCAGCTTGCCTGCCGCGTTGCGCGGCAGCGAATCCACGCGGCGAAACTCCCGCGGCTGCTTGAACCCCGCGAGATGCTCGCGGCAATGCCGATGCAGCGACGCCACGTCCATGGCGGCATCGGGCCGCAGGACGATCCAGGCGACGACGCGTGCGCCGAGGTCCGGATCCGGCGCGCCCGCGACGGCGGCCTCCGCGACGCAGCGATGCTCCTGCAGAACCGCCTCGATCTCGGCCGGGTAGACGTTCTCGCCGCCGGAGACGATCAGATCCTCGCGGCGGTCGAGCACCTGCAGCCCTCCCTCGTCGTCGAGGCAGCCGATGTCGCCGGTGTGCAGCCAGCCGTCGCGCAACGCGCGGGCCGTCTCTTCGGGCCGGTGCAGGTAGCCCTGCATCACGGTCGGGCCGCGCACCACGATCTCGCCCGCCTCGCCCGTCGCTGCCTCCCGATCATCGGCGAGGATGCGCAGTTCCGTGCCGGGCAGCGGCCGCATCGGCAGCGTTCGCAGCGCACCCGTCGCAGGCGGCGGCGCGCTCGCGACCTGCGAGGTCGCTTCGGTGAGACCGTAGGTCGGGCACACGGGATAGCCGGCGGCGAGCGCACGCGCCACGAGTCCGGGCGGCGCAGCCGCACCGCCGAGCAGCACGATGCGCAGCCCGGCCGGTGCCGCGCGGTTGCCGCGATGATCCAGCAGCCGCGACAGCATGGTCGGCACGAGCGACACGCCCTCGACGTCCCCCGCATCGAGCGCGGCGCTGACCTCGGCGGCGCCGAAGCGGGGCAGCAGGCGCACCGCTCCGCCGAACAACAGGCTGCGCACGAGGATCGACAGCCCGCCGACGTGGAACAGCGGCATGCACGCGAGCCAGCGGCCGCCCACGGCGGGACCGAGGCTCTCGCGCGCGGCGCGGGCACTGGCCTCGAAGTTGCCGCGGCTCAGGCAGGCACCTTTCGCGCGCCCCGTCGTGCCGGACGTGAAGAGCACCGCGAGCAGCGCGTCGGGCTCGCTCACCGCGCCCGGCAACGCGGCCGACGGCGCGGGCAGCTGCTCGAGTGCGGGCACCGCATCGGCGCGCAGCCCGGGCACGTGCCCGGCGAGCGCTGCGAGCCGCGGGTCGTCGGCCTCGCCGAGCAGCCAGTCGACGCGCGCGTCCTCGATCTGGCGTGCGAGCTCGCCGGCCGTGAGCCGCAGGTTGAGCGGCAGCACCGCGCGCCCCGCGAGTGTGATGGCGTGAAACCATGCGGCGAACGTCGCGTGGCCTTCGAGCAGCAACGCGATGGGCGCGTCGCCCGGCGGTGCGTTCGCCTGCACGAAACTCGCGCCGCGGGATGCGCGATCGGCGAGCTCCGCGAAGCTCCAGTCGAGCGCGGGCGTCTCGAGCGCCGGCGCGTCCGGCGTCGCCGCGGCGCGCTGCAGCAGCCAGTCGCACGCGGTCACGGCGTGATCCCGAGGCCGGGCGCGTCGTCGAGTTCGACCCGTCCCTGATGGCTCGCCACCGCTGCGGCCACGTCGTTCTCGAACAGGCCCGACGTGACGAGCCCGTGCGCCGCTGCCGTGTCGCCCCACGCCGCCGCGCAGTGCAGCACGTGACGCGCGCCGACTGCGGTTTCGAACGCGTGCGAGAACACGACCGAGATGCCGCAGCGGCGCGCCGTCGCGGCGATCTCGAGCGCGCGCCGCGGCCCGCCGAGCATCGCCGGCTTGAGCACCACGACATCCACCGCACCGGACTCGATCAGGCGCAGCGCGCTGTCCTCGGCCGCCACTGACTCGTCGGCGGCGATGCGCCCGAGCCCGAGACCGCGCAGTTGCGCGAGGCCCGCGAAATCCTCCGCCGCCACCGGCTGCTCGAGGTACTCGAGGTCGAACTCCGCCAGTGCCTCGAGGGCAGCCCGCGCCTCGTCGAGACTCCAGACGCCGTTGGCGTCGGCGCGCAGGCGGACCTGCGGCCCGACCCCCTCGCGCGCCGCGCGCACCCGCACCACGTCGAGCGCCAGCGGCAGCGCACCGAGCTTGAGTTTCGCCGCGCGATGGCCGTCGGTGCGCGCCCGGATCGCTTCCTCGCGAACAGCCGCGGGCTCGTGGGCCACGAGCAGCGCGCTCGCGGCCACCTGACGCAGCGGCGCGCCCGGCGTCGCAGTCACCTGGGCCGCGAGCTCAACCGCCAGCGGCCGGCCGGCGCGCCGCGCCTCGAGGTCCCAGAGCGCGCCCTGCAGGGCCGCACGGGCGGCGTGCGCATGCCGCGGCAGTGCATCGCCACCCTCCTGCTGCGGCTCGACCTCCGCTCCCGCGAGCCGTGCGGCGGCGGCGCTCAGCGCCGAGCGCGCCTGCTCCGCGGTCTCCGTCCGGAACCCCGGCCACGGCGCGGCCTCGCCGAATCCCACCACCCCGTCGGCATCGCGCAGCTCCACCAGCACGACCTCACGATCGCGGAACTCACCCCGTGACGTGCGGACCGGCTGCGCGAAGCGCAGGCGCATCGGCCGCACCTGCATCGTCGCGATTCTCACGGCGCGATGCCCGGATCCGGCCGCCCGTCACGGGCCTTCACAGCGCGAGACCGATCGCCAGCAGCACTCCGAAGACCACCTCGAGCCGCGCGGTCTGCACCAGGCAGCCGTTCAGCGCGAGGCCGCGCTCGCGGCGCATGCGGCTCGCGAGCTGCAGCGCGAGCGGCAGCGACAGCCACGCCAGCATCACCCACGCATCGGCGAGCCCGCGCCACCACAGGAACGCCGGTACGAGGTAGGCGATGGCGAGCAGCAGCAGGTAGTAGCTGCGTGTCGGGCCGTCGCCAAGACGCACCGCGAGCGTGTACTTGCCGGCGCGGGCGTCGGTCTCGATGTCGCGCAGGTTGTTCACCACCAGGATCGCCGTGGCGAGCGCGCCGATCGGGATCGCGGCGAGCCAGGCGAGCGGCGAGACCGAGTGCGCCTGCACGTAGTAGGTGCCGGCGACCGCGCCGAAGCCGAAGAACACGAACACCGCGAGGTCGCCGAGGCCGAGGTAGCCGTAGGGCTTCGGCCCGCCCGTATAGAGGTACGCGGCCGCGATCGACAGCAGCCCGAGCGCCAGCACCGGCCAGCCGGCGACGTAGGTCAGGTACAGGCCCACGGCGGTCGCGCCCGCGAAAGCGAGCCACATGGCGCGCTTCATCTGCCCGGCGGTGATCCAGCCCTGCTGCGTGGCGCGCTGCGGGCCGAGCCGATCGGCGTTGTCGGCGCCGCGCTCGAAGTCGAACACGTCGTTGGCGAAGTTCGCGCCCACCTGCAGCAGCGAGGCGCCCACCAGCGCAGCGAGCGCGGGCCAGAGCGCGAACTTCCCGTCCGCCCAGGCCGCGCCCGAGCCTACCAGCACCGGCGCCGCCGATGCGGTGAGCGTGGCCGGGCGAATCGCCAGCCACCACGCCGAGCGCGCGCTTACGGTCGCCATGGAAAGCGCGAGAAGTCGGGCGGGCGCTTCTCGTTGTAGGCGTCGCGGCCCTCCTGCGCCTCCTCGGTCATGTAGAACAGCTGCGTGGCGTGGCCGGCGAGTTCCTGGATGCCGGCCTGCCCGTCGAGCTCGGCGTTGAAGGCGGCCTTGAGGCAGCGGATCGCGAGCGGGCTGTGCGTGAGGATGCGACGTCCCCAGGCGACCGCGGTCGCCTCGAGCTCGGCGAGCGGCACGACCTTGTTGACGAGCCCCATCGCGAGCGCCTCCTGCGCGTCGTACTGCTCGCAGAGGTACCAGATCTCGCGCGCCTTCTTCTGGCCGACGATGCGCGCGAGGTATGACGAGCCGAAGCCGCCGTCGAAGGAGCCGACCTTCGGGCCGGTCTGGCCGAAGCGGGCGTTGTCCGCGGCGATCGTCAGGTCGCAGACCACGTGCAGCACGTGGCCGCCGCCGATCGCATAGCCCGCGACCGCGGCGATCACCACCTTCGGCAGCGAGCGGATCAGTCGCTGCAGGTCGAGCACGTTCAACCGCGGCACCCCGTCGTCGCCCACGTAGCCCTCGTTGCCGCGGATGCGCTGGTCGCCGCCGGAGCAGAACGCGAGATCGCCCTCGCCGGTGAAGATGATCACCCCGATCGTGTTGTCCTCGCGGGCGCGCGAGAACGCGTCGATCAGCTCGAACAGCGTCTTCGGGCGGAAGGCATTGCGCACCTCGGGGCGGCAGATGGTGATCTTCGCGAGCGCGCCATCCCGCTCGTAGCGGATGTCCTCGTAGGCGCGCACCGTCTGCCAGTCCGGGCGGGCGGAGGCCGTCGTGCAGGTGTCGGTCATTTGGCGGTCTCCTGGACCGGATGCATGGGAACGGGGTGCGACGGGCCCGCGGCCCGTCGCAGAAAGTCGACGACCACACGGCGGAATGCCGCGGGCTGCTCGAGATGCGCCGCGTGGCCCGCCTCCGCGATCACGGACAGTTCCGCGTTCGGCAGGCGCCGCGCGAGCTCGCGCGCGATCGCGACGAAGCGCGCATCGAGCGCGCCCGCGACCAGCAGCACCGGCACGCGCAGGTCCGCCAGCGCGTCGAACAGCGGCGGCTGCGCGCCGGGACCGAGCGCACGCAGGCTCGCTGCAAGACCGTGGGCATCGTTCCCGAGGCGCGCCTGACGCTCCGCAGCGAGGACCGCGGGCCCGAGCCGCGCGAGCGTCGCGAACAGCGGCTGCGCCAGCCACTCGTCCACGAATGCCTCGATGCCGATCGACTCGATGCGGCCGGCAAGCGCCTCGTCGGCCTCGCGCCGCGCCGCGCGTTCGAGCGGGTCCTCGATGCCGGCGCGACCGGCCAGCAGCACGAGCGAGGCCACGCGCACCGGATGGCGCACCGCGACCGCGAGTGCGAGGCGCGCACCCATCGAGTAGCCGAGCCAGTGGGCGCGCCGATGGCCGGCAGCTTCGAGCGTCGCGACGAGGCGTGCCACCGTGTCGTCGAAGCCGGTGACGAGCGCCGGTGGCTGGGCGGCGGACCGGCCGTGTCCGGGAAGGTCCGGTGCGATCGTCTCGAAGTCGTCCTCGAACGCACGCGCGACGCCGGCCATGCTGCCGGCACCGCCGGTGAAGCCGTGCAGCAGCAGCAGCGCGCCACCGCGGCCGCGCCGCTCGAACGGCAGCGCCGCCTCGTTCGGTGGCGCAGTCGCCGGCGCACTCACGCGGGTCCCTCCCGCCGCAGCCGTGCCCGCACGGCCTCGTGCAGCGCACCGTGCAGGGCGGTGTTCGCCGCGCGGTCCATCGGCACCTCGATGAGATGGCGTCCGCCGCCAAGTCCGCGCCGCAACGCACCGGCGAAGGCCTCGGCGGAATCCACCCGCAGCGCGTCCCAGCCGAGCCCGCGCGCGAGTTCGCTCAGGTCGAGGCCGTGCGGCACCGCGAACAGCGGCTCGAACACCGCCCTCGGCAGCGACTGCGCGACCGGCAGGTACTCGAAGATGCCGCCGCCGTCGTCGTTGCTCACGACGATCGTGAGGTCCGCCGCGTGCAGCCGGCCCGCGAGCAGGCCCGACAGGTCGTGCAGCAACGCGAGGTCGCCGCACCACAGCACCGTGGGCACGCGCAGCGCCGCGGCCGCGCCGAGCGCCGCCGACACCTGTCCGTCGATGCCGTTCACGCCGCGGTTCGCGAGCACGCGCAGCGGCGCCGCCCGCGGGCCGGCGAACGCGTCGATGTCGCGGATCGGCATGCTGTTGGCGAGGTAGAGCGCGGCATCGGCGGGGAGCGCGTTCCACAGCGCGCGCGCGAGCTGCGGTGCGAGCAAGCGACCATCGGGGCGCAGCGAGTCGTCGAGCGCGGCGCGTGCCACGCGGTCGGCGTGCAGCCAGCGCTCGCGCCAGGCGAGCGCCGCGCTGGTCGGCGCGCCGACGCCCGCGAGCAGCGCGGCGAGCTGTGCGGCATCCGCGCGCAGCACGCGGCTCGCGCGATGCCCGGGATCGCGGTGCGCAGCCGCCGGGTCCACCAGCCAGAGTGCCGCGGCGGGATGGGCGGCGAGCCACGTCGAGATCGCCTTGCTGGTCGGCAGTCCTCCGAAGCGCAGCACCAGCTGCGGCTGCAGCGCGGCCGCGGTCGCGGGCTCGCGCAGCAGCAGGTCCGCGGCCGACACCAGCGCGTGCGCGAGCGCCGGGCCGGCGCGCAGCCCCGAGGCGGGATCGGCCAGTACCGGCCAGCCGAGCGTGGCCGCGAGCCGTGCCGCCGCAGGCGCGAGGCCGGGATCCCATGCGTCCGGGCCGAACACCAGCACGCCGCGCGACACGGCGCGCAGCTCGCGCAGCAGTTCGCCCGACGGGTCCGCCAGTGCCATGACCGGCGCCGTGGAGCGCCACAACGCCGCAGCCCCGCGCGCGGCCTCGACCGGCGGTGCAGCGTCGAGCGTTGCGGGCACGAGCGGCTCGCGGAACGGCAGGTTCAGGTGCACCGGCCCGGGAGCGGGCCCGGTCGTCTCCGCGACCGCGCGGCGCGCGAGCGCCCGCGCGTAGGGCTCGCCGCCGCCACCTTCCGACGGACACGGCGCCTCCTCGCTCCAGCGCGTGAATCCAGCGTAGAGCGAGCGCTGTTCCATCGTCTGCGCCGCACCCCAGGCGCGCAGCTCGGGCGGACGGTCCGCGGTGAGCACCACCAGCGGCACGCGCGCGTGGCTGGCCTCGGCGACGGCGGGCAGGAAATTCGCGCCGGCCGTGCCCGACGTGCAGACGAGCGCCACCGGCCGGCCGCAGGCCTTGGCGTAGCCCAGCGCGTGGAAGGCCGCGTTGCGCTCGTCGAGGTGCACCGAGTACGCGAGGCCAGGCTGATCGGCGATGCTGAGCGCGAGCGGCGTCGAACGCGACCCCGGGCAGACCACTGCGGCCACGACGCCGGCGGCGTGCAGCTCCGCGATCAATGCGCGCGCGAACGCGAGATTGGCGGCACCGGTGTCGCGTGTGTCCGTAGCAGGGTTCATCAGGGCGCTCCCCAGAGCAGCGGCCCCAGTACGGTGCGCAGCTTGAGCTCCGTCTCGGTGAACTCGGCGCGGGGGTCGGAGCGGGCGACGATGCCCGCGCCCGCCCAGGCCGTGGCGCCGCGTCCGCGGACCAGCGCCGAGCGCAAGGCTACAACAAACTCCCCGTCGCCGTTCGACTGCAGGAAACCCACCGGACCCGCAAACCAGCCGCGCTCCACGTCTTCGTGTCGCGCGAGCCACTCGAGCGCGGCCTCGCGTGGCGCGCCGCCGACGGCCGGCGTCGGATGCAGGCGCGCGACCAGCTCGAGCAGCGCTGCCGGAGATCCGGGGCGGCGTCGCGCGCTCAGTTCCGTGCAGAGATGCTGCACGGTACGCGTCTTGAGGAGCCGCGGCTCGGCCGCGACCCGCACGTCGTCGCAGCACGCCTCGAGCGCCGACTGCAGGTGACGCACCACGATCGCGTGCTCGTCGCCGTTCTTGCGGCTGTCGCAGAGCGCCTCGCCGAGCGCGCGATCCGCGGACTGCGAGGCGCCGCGCGGCGCCGTGCCGGCCAGCGCCGCGGTCTCGACCCTCTCGCCCTCGACCCGCACCAGCCGCTCGGGGCTCGCGCCGAGGAATACGGCGTCACCCTCGCCGACCGCGAACAGCGTGCAGCCTGGGTAGCGCTCGCGCAGCGCCACGAGCCATGCGACCGGGTCGATGGCCGAGCGCGCCGTGACGTGGACCGCGCGCACCAGCACCACCTTCTGCAGCGCGCCCGCGCGGATCGCGGCCAGCGCCTGCTCGACCTGCGCGGCGTAGGCCTCCGGCCCGCCGTTGCCGATCTCGGCCGCGCCGCGCACCGGGTGACCCAGCGACAGCGGGCGAGGCTCGAGCGCCGCCCAGCGGCTGCCGGCGCAGAAGTCGCGCACGTAGCGTCCGCCCTCGCGCCAGTAGGTGAGTTCGGGCAGCCGCAACTCCCCGTCTGGAAATCCCTGCCAGAGCGTGCTGCCGCCCTGCGCGGGCGCGAATGCGAAGCCCCCGACGAGGTGCCCGACGCGCGGGCCGTCGCCCACCCACTGCAGGCTCTCGAAGCATGCGGCAGCGGCCGCCGACGCGTCGCCAAAGCGCCCGTCGCCGGCCACCGGGAGCCGCGCAGCGCAGCCGATGCCGACGCGAAAACGCTGCGCGGAGGGCTGCTCCCAGTAATAGCGCGGTGCGGCACCGGCCGCCGCGAAGACCTGCAGCGGATCGAGCGGCTCGCACAGCTCCGAGCGCAGCCGCAGCGTCGGGCCGCTCACGGGCGCACCGCCCGCCGGCCATGCGGACCGGCGACTATGTCCCGTACCAGGAATTTCCCGAGATTCCGACGCACCGGCCCGACCCGCTCCCTCGTGCGGGCGCCCTCGGGCCCGCGATAACCCGCCACGTTACCGGCTGGGACGCCCCGTGCGTCAAGTCAGGATCGGGCCGGGCCCCTGCGGCCCGCCGCGGCGAGCGTCCACGCCTGGGCGTGACATCGATGCGCCGCCCGTTCACTATTCCGGCCCTTTCCCGGCCACCGACGGACCCGCACCATGATCCGATTCGAGACCACGCTCGGCAGCTTCACCATCGAACTGTTCGAGCAGGACGCGCCGCTCTCGGCGAAGAACTTCCTGGAGTACGCGGAAGCGGGTCACTTCGACGGAACGGTGTTCCACCGGGTCATCCCGGGCTTCGTCGTGCAGGGCGGCGGCCTCACCGCCGACATGAAGCAGAAGCCGACGCGCGCACCGATCCGCAACGAGGCCGACAACGGCCTCAAGAACCGCCGCGGCACGCTCTCGATGGCCCGCACCAACGACCCGCACAGCGCCACCTCGCAGTTCTTCATCAACCTCGTGGACAACGCGTTTCTCGACCCGGGCCGCGGCGGCGCGGGCTACGCGGTGTTCGGCACGGTGGTCGAGGGCATGGACGTGGTCGACAAGATGGCGGCCGTGACGACCGGCAACAAGGCCGGCCACCAGGACGTGCCGGTCACCCCGATCGAGGTCACGAGTGCGCGCCGGGTGACCCCGGCCGCCTGAGGCCAGGGAACCCTTCCCCCCGCCGTCGGCCGGTCCGTGGCGACACGACGCAGGGGTCGTCTGGCGCGACTCGGGCGCGCCCTCATGCTCGCGCTGGCGGCCTGGGCGGCGCTCACCGTGGCGACGGTCGCCGCGCTGCGCTGGCTGGACCCGCCGACCACGGCGTTCATGCTGCGCGATCGCGTCGGCGCGCTGCTGCGAGCCGAAGACGGCTACGAGTTCCGCCACCAGTGGCGCGACTGGGAGCAGATCTCGAAATACGCTCCGCTGGCGGTGGTCGCCGCCGAGGACCAGCGCTTCCTGCAGCACCGGGGTTTCGACTTCAAGCAGATCGACAAGGCACTGGCGGACCGCGAGCGCGGCCGCCGCGTGCGTGGCGCGAGCACGATCAGCCAGCAGGTCGCGAAGAACCTGTTCCTGTGGCCCGGTCAGAGCTGGTTCCGCAAGGGACTCGAGGCCGGCATCACGGTGCTGATTGAATTCGCCTGGCCCAAGCGGCGCATCCTCGAGGTGTACCTGAACGTGGCGGAATTCGGCCGTGGCACCTGGGGCGTGCAGGCCGCAAGCCGCCGCTACTTCGGCAAGGATGCCGCGCGGCTCACGCGTGCCGAGGCCGCGCGGCTCGCGGCCGTGTTGCCGGCGCCCACGCGCTACCGCGTCGACGCGCCCGGCCCCTACGTGCGCAAGCGCCAGGCATGGATCGAGCGACAGATGGTCGCACTCGGCGGTCCGGCATATCTGGCAGACTTGCGTTGACTCCCCTCCTGCCATCCACAGGCCCGACATGACGACCACCACCACTCGCATTGCCATCGTCGGCGGCGCTCACTCCGGGCTCTGCATGGGCATGCAGCTGAAGCTTGCGGGGATCCACGACTTCGTGGTCCTCGAGAAGGCCTCGACGCTCGGCGGCACCTGGCGCGACAACACCTACCCGGGCGCCTCCTGCGACGCGCCCTCGTTCCTCTACAGCTTCTCCTTCGCGCAGAAGACCGACTGGAGCCGGCGCTTCGCGTGGCAGCCGGAGCTGCTGGGCTATTCGGTGGAGTGCGCGGTGAAGCACGGCCTGCTGCCGCATTTCCGCTTCGACACGCGAGGTGACGGCCGCGCGCTTCGACGAGGCGCGCAACCTGTGGCGGGTCGAGCTCGCCGGCGGCGACGTGATCGAGGCGCAGTTCCTCGTGACGGCGATGGGACAGCTCCATCACCCGGCCACGCCCTGCGATCCCCGGCCGCGAGGACTTCCGCGGCGCGCAGTTCCACTCTGCGCGCTGGGATCATTCCGTGGACCTCGCGGCGAAACGCGTCGCCGTGATCGGCAACGCCGCGAGCGCCGTGCAGTTCGTGCCGCAGATCGCCCCGCTCGCCTCGCAGCTCACGATCTTCCAGCGCTCCGCAAACTGGCTGCTGCCGCGCAAGGACCGGCTGTACTCGCCGCGCCTGCAGCGGCGCATGACCCGCTGGCCGTGGCTCGCGAAGCTGCGCCACGACTTTCAGTGGTTCTTCTTCGGCGAGCTGCAGCTCACGCCGCTGATGAAGCAGGTGCGCTTCGTGCAGTGGTTCGCCACGCGCAAGGCGCTCGCGCACCTGCGGCGACAGGTGCGCGACCCGGCGCTGCGCGCGCAGCTCGTGCCCGACTTCCCGATCGGCGCCAAGCGCGTGCTGTTCAACGACGACTACTACCCGGCCTTGAACCGCGAGAACGTCCGGCTCGTCACCGGCGGCGTCGAGCGCATCGAGCGCGACGGCGTGCGCACCAAGTCCGGCGAGCTCGTCGAGGCCGACGTGATCGTCTACGCGACCGGCTTCCACGCCACCGACTTCCTCGCGCCGCTCGCGATCACGGGCGCGGGCGGGCGCGACCTGCGCGAGGAGTGGAAGGGCGGCGCGCGCGCCTACCTCGGCGTGACGGTGAGCGGCTTCCCGAACCTGTTCATGCTCTACGGCCCGAACACCAACCTCGGCCACAACAGCATCCTGGTGATGATCGAGGCGCAGGTGGGCTACGTCATCGACGCGATCCGCCGGCTCGACGCGCGCGGCCTCAAGCGCCTGGACGTCAAGCGCACGGTGATGGACGAATACAACGTGTGGCTGAAGCGCGGTCTCGCGAAGTCGGTGTGGGCCAGCGACAAGCAGAGCTGGTACAAGCTCGCCGACGGCACCATCACCAACAACTGGCCGCACAGCACGATCCGCTACCGGCGGCTGCTGCGCGAGGCGGACCTCGGCGCCTACGACACCGCAGGCACCTGAAGCCAGCCAGGCTTCCGTTCAGCGGTTCGACACGAACCCGCGAGCCGGTTGCGCTGCTCGGCGTCGGCTGAGGCCCAGACCGGCCAGGCCGAGGCCGAGCAGCGCGAGCGTGCCGGGCTCGGGCGCGGCGATGGGGCTGGTGGAGACGATCACATCGTCCCCGTACAGGTCGTCGTCGTCTTTGGAGAAGTTCGGAAACTCGATCGGGTCCGGGAAGAACATCGCCAGATAGAAGTCGCCCGGGCCGTAGCCGTTGACGCCGTCATCCAGGCCGCCGATCTCGAGGAATCCGCTCGCGTCGTAGCTGAATCCCACGCCGCCGATGCCGTCGATCGGGAAGTTGGCCGCAAACGCGAAGCCGGCCGCCTGCGAGTTCACGTAGCTGCCGAAGGGGTCGAGGTCGGCAAACGAGAACTGCCCGGCGTACGTCGTGCTTGCACCGGTGGCGGAGAAGTACCACGTTCCGGTGATGGGGTCGGCTGCAACTGGCCCCGCCAGCAGTGCCGCGGCCAGCAATCCCAGAATCCTCGTTCTCATGTTGGCTCCCTGTCTCGACCTCTATTTGCGTTCTTATGCGCCCGCTGCGGCAGGCGAACTTGCGCCAACGGATACCAGAACTGTGCACAGGTTCAAGCCGGATGAGACATAACGTCACTGACGCCGGTCCGCTCCCCTGACTCCGCCAAGGCCCCAACGTCGCGGCATGATCGACCTCGACCGGCGCCGTACGACACAAGTCTGCGCTTGCCATTGCGTGACATCGCTGCAGACTCCGCGGACGGGCGATCGACCCGGCCTCAGCCCTCGTGCCAGATCACCGTGCGCCGCTCGACCACCCAGCGCTCGTAGCACGGCGAGTACACGTCTTCGACGCGGTTGCGCCGCACCTTGAAGGTGGGCGTGATCAGCCCGCTCTCGACGGTCCAGGGCTGGCTGACGACGACCAGGCAGTCGAGCCGCTCGTGCGGGTCGAGCATGGCATTGATGGACTTGAGGTGCGAGGCGAGCGACGCCTCGAGCGCGCCCCGCCCGGCGGCGTCGGCCGCGCGCTGCGCAGCCTCCATGTTGAGCATCACCAGCGCGAGCGGCTGGCCGAGGTTGGCGCCGGTGACGCAGCAGGCCTCGACCGCGGCGTGCATCACGAGCTTGTCCTCGATCGGAGCCGGAGCGACGTACTTGCCCTTGCCGGTCTTGAAGATGTCCTTCACGCGGCCGGTGATGCGCAGGCCGCCCTCCGCGTCGAGCGCGCCCTTGTCGCCGGTGCGCAGCCAGCCGTCGGGCGCGAAGGTGCTGCGCGTCTGGTCGGGTTCCTTGTAGTAACCGAGCATCGTGCCCGGGCTCCGGACCTGGATCTCGCCGGTCTCGGGGTCGAGCCGGCTCTCGACGCCGTCGTACGGGTAGCCGACCGTGCCGGGACGCGGCTTGCCCTGCAGGGTGCAGTGCGACACGCCGCAGTTCTCGGTCATGCCGTAGACCTCGATCACCTCGAGGCCCAGCCGCGCGTACCAGCGCAGCAGGTCCGGCGGCATCGGCGCGGCGCCACCCGCTGCCACCTTGCACTGATCGAGACCGAGTGCGCCCAGCACTTTTTTACGCACGAAATGGCTCACCACCGGGATCCCCAGCAGCCGGTCGAGTTTCTCAGGCGGCATCTTCGCGAGCACGCCCTGCTGGAACTTGACCCACAGCCTCGGCACCGAGAAGAACAGGGTCGGTCGCGCCCGCTGCAGGTCGGCCGCGAAGGTCTCGAGGCTGTCGGCGAAGTACACGTGCCCGCCGCTCGCGAGGAGACCGTGCTCGACGAGCGTACGCTCGGCCACGTGCGAGAGCGGCAGGTAGCTCAGGACCCGTGTGTGCTCGTCGGTCGGAAGCCGTCTGCGCACGGCCTGCACCGACCAGGCGAAGGTCGCGAAGCTGTGCATCACGCCCTTCGGCACGCCGGTCGTGCCAGAGGTGTACATGATGGTGGCGAGTTCCCCGCCGTCGCGCACCGGGTTGCCCGCGAGCGGCGCGGTACGCCCGACGATGTCGTCCCACGCCTCGCCCTCGGTCGCGGGCGAGAGCGGCAGGCGGACGATGGGCAGCCCCTGCGGCACGCCGGGCTTCATCTCCTCCCAGCCATCGAGCTTGCCGACGAACAGCAGCCTCGCCTCGCTGTGCTCGAGGATCTGACGCACCGTGCCGGCCGCCAGCGTCGGATAGAGGGGAACGGACACGTGGCCCGCCATCCAGATGGCGAAGTCCGCCATCAGCCAGTGTGCGGAATTCTTGGCGAGGATGCCGACGCGCGAGCCCGGCTCCAGGCCGAGTCCCTTCAGGTGCGCCGCCATCCGACGCGTCTGGTCCATGACCTGCCGCCAGGTGTAGTCCTGCACGACGCCGCCGCCGACGGGCTGGGTGAGCACGACGCGATCGGGGGCCGTGCGCTCCCAGTAATAGAGGCGCTCGAGCGCCAGGGCCTCGCTGGCCACGGACTGGTCCATTGCACTTCCCCCGGGGTTCGTGATTCTCGAACGCGTCTAAGTACGACGCGCGCACGCACGCGTCAAGCCGGGCGCTGTGTGGCGGGTCGCCGGCCCGTCGGTGTCGCGCGTCGCCCCCACCCGCGCGCGGAGCCTACGCCGCCCGCTCCGCGGTCTCGTAGCCGAGCAGGGATGCGAGCCAGCGCTCCGCCTCGGCGACCGCAACACCTTTGCGACGGGCGTAGTCGGCGACCTGGTCCGCGTCGATGCGTCCGACCTGGAAGTACTTGGCCTCCGGGTGCGAGAAGTACCAACCGCTCACCGCCGCCGTCGGGTACATCGCGTAGCTCTCGGTGAGACGGATGCCGGCGTTGGCCTCGACGTCGAGCATGCGCCACAGCGTGGCCTTCTCGCTGTGGTCGGGGCAGGCCGGGTAGCCCGGCGCCGGGCGGATGCCCCGGTATTCCTCGCGCACGAGCTGGTCACCTGTGAAACGTTCATCGGGCGCGTAGCCCCAGAACTCGCGCCGCACGCGCTCGTGCATCCGCTCCGCAAGCGCCTCCGCCAGGCGGTCGGCAAGGGCCTTCAGCATGATGCTGCCGTAGTCGTCGTGGCGCGCCTCGAACTCGCGGACCTTCTCGTCGAGGCCGAGGCCGGCAGTCACGGCGAAGGCGCCGATCCAGTCCTTCACGCCGGACTCGCGCGGCGCCACGAAGTCGGCAAGCGCGTAGTGCGGCTGCCCGGCGGGCTTGGGCTTCTGCTGGCGCAGGTGGTGCAGGCGGTGGATCACCTGCGTGCGCGACTCGTCGGCGTAGACCTCGATGTCTTCGTCCACCGAGTTCGCCGGGAAGAAGCCGATCACCGCGCTCGCGCGCGTCCAGCGACCGGCGATCATGTCTTTCAGCATGCGGCGGGCGTCGGTGTAGAGGTTGCTCGCCGCCTCGCCGACCACCGGGTCGGTGAGGATGTCGGGGAAGCGCCCCGCGAATTCCCAGGCGTTGAAGAACGGCATCCAGTCGATGTAGCGGACCAGTTCCTCGAGCGGGACGTCCTCGAAGCGCCGCACGCCCGCCATGCGCGGCACCGGCGGACGGTACGCCGACCAGTCGCCGCGGAAGCGGTTCGCGCGCGCCTCGGCGAGCGTGAACGCCGGGGCCTTGGCCTTGCGACCCTTGTGCTGCTCGCGCTTCTCGGCGTGCTCGGCCTTGAGCCGCCGCGTGGTCTCCGCCCGATGCTCGGGCGTGACCAGCGACTGGCACACTCCCACGGCGCGCGAGGCATCCTTGACGTAGGCCACCGCGCCGTCGTACTCGGGGTCGATCTTGACCGCGGTGTGCGCCGGCGAGGTGGTCGCCCCCCCGATCAGCAGCGGCACCACGAAGCCCAGTCGCTTCATCTCGCGCGCCACGTGCACCATCTCGTCGAGCGAGGGCGTGATCAGGCCCGACAGCCCGATCATGTCGGCGCCCTCGCGCTGCGCCGTCTCGAGAATGCGCGCGGCGGGCACCATCACGCCGAGGTCGATCACCTCGAAGTTGTTGCACTGGAGCACGACGCCGACGATGTTCTTGCCGATGTCGTGCACGTCGCCCTTGACCGTGGCCATCACGACCTTGCCGTTGGAGCGGCTCGAGCCGTCCTGCGCCTTCTCCAGGTACGGCACGAGGTGTGCGACAGCCTTCTTCATGACCCGTGCCGACTTCACGACCTGCGGCAGGAACATCTTCCCGGCGCCGAACAGGTCGCCCACGACGTTCATGCCGTCCATCAGCGGGCCCTCGATCACCGACAGCGGCTTGCCGGTCTCGAGGCGCGCAGCCTCGGTGTCCTCGACCACGAACTCGTCGATGCCCTTGACCAGCGCGTGCTCGAGGCGCTTGGCCACCGGCCAGGAGCGCCAGGCAAGGTCCTCGACGCGCTTCTGCCCGGCCTCGCCCTTGAAGCGGCTGGCGACCTCGAGCAGCCGCTCGGTGGCGTCGGCGCGCCGCGCCAGGATCACGTCCTCGACGCATTCGCGCAGCTCCGGCGCGATGTCCGCGTAGATCGCGAGCTGCCCGGCGTTGACGATACCCATGCTCATGCCGGCGCGGATCGCGTGATAGAGGAACACCGAGTGCATCGCCTCGCGCACCGGGTCGTTGCCGCGGAACGAGAACGACACGTTGCTCACACCGCCGCTCACCAGCGCATGCGGGCAGGCTGCACGGATCTTCGCGACGGCCTCGATGAAGTCGAGCGCGTAGCGGTCGTGGGCCTCGATGCCGGTCGCGACCGCGAAGATGTTCGGGTCGAAGATGATGTCCTCGGCCGGGAAACCCACCGTCTCGGTGAGCAGGCGGTAGGAGCGCTCGCAGATCGCCACCTTGCGCTCGACGGTGTCGGCCTGGCCCTGCTCGTCGAAGGCCATCACGACCACCGCCGCGCCGTAGGCCCGCACCAGCCGCGCCTGATCGAGGAAGGCACGCTCGCCTTCCTTGAGGCTGATCGAGTTCACGACGCCCTTGCCCTGCAGGCACTTGAGCCCGGCCTCGATCACCGACCACTTCGAGGAGTCGATCATCACCGGCACCCGCGCCACGTCGGGCTCGGCCGCGACGAGGTTGAGGAACCGCACCATCGCGGCCTCGGAATCGAGCATCCCCTCGTCCATGTTGATGTCGATGACCTGCGCGCCGCTCGTGACCTGCTGGCGCGCGACGTCGAGAGCCCCCGCGTAGTCCTCCGCCTCGATCAGCCGGCGGAACTTCGCGGAGCCCGTCACGTTGGTGCGCTCGCCGACGTTCACGAACAGGCTCTCGGGGCCGATGTTGAGCGGCTCGAGACCGGCGAGCCGGCAGCGCGGCTCGAGCACCGGCGGCCGCCGCGGCGGCAGGCCCGCCACCGACTTCGCCACGTGCGAAATGTGCTCCGGCGTGGTGCCGCAGCAGCCGCCCACGATATTGACGAAGCCGCTCGCGGCGTAGTCGCGGATCAGCGCCGCCGTGTCGCAGGCCGCCTCGTCGTACTCGCCGAAGGCGTTCGGCAGTCCCGCATTCGGGTACGCGCAGACGTACGCGTCGGCGATCCGCGAGAGTTCCTCGACGTAGGGCCGCAGCTGCTTCGCGCCGAGCGCGCAGTTCAGCCCGATGACCTCGGGCCGAGCGTGGCGCACGGAGTTCCAGAACGCCTCGACGGTCTGCCCCGACAGCGTCCGTCCCGACGCGTCGGTGATGGTGCCGGAGATCATCACCGGCAGGTCGAGCGCGAGCTCGTCGAGCACCCGGCGCACTGCGAACAGCGCCGCCTTGGCATTGAGCGTGTCGAAGATGGTCTCGACCAGGATCAGGTCCACGCCGCCCTCCACCAGCGCGCGCGTGGCCTCGTCATAGGTGGCGACGAGCCCGTCGAAGCTGACGTTGCGGAAGCCCGGGTCGTTGACGTCCGGCGACAGCGACGCGGTGCGGTTGGTGGGACCGAGCGCACCCGCGACGAAGCGCGGCCGGCCGGTCTTCGCGGCGACGTCGTCGGCAGCGCGGCGCGCGATCTGCGCGGCGGCGAGGTTCAGTTCGCGCACCAGCGCCTCGGCGCCGTAGTCGGCCTGCGAGGTGGCGTTCGAGTTGAAGGTGTTGGTCTCGACGATGTCGGCGCCGGCCTCGAGGTAGCGGCGGTGGATCTCGCCGATCACGTCGGGCCGCGTGAGCACCAGCAGGTCGTTGTTGCCCTTCAGGTCCTTCGGCCAGTCGCGGAAGCGCTCGCCGCGGTAGTCGGCCTCGCCGAGCTGGTACGACTGGATGACGGTGCCCATCGCGCCGTCGAGCACCAGCACGCGCTCACCCAGCAGGCGACGGAATTCGCGGACGCGTTCGGGTCGCAGCATGGTCAGGCCTCCGCGGCGGCGCGGGCGGTTGGCGCGCGCACGCCGAGTGCGTGGCAGATCGCGTAGGTGAGTTCGGCGCGGTTCAGCGTGTAGAAGTGGAAGTCCTGCACGCCGTGCTGCTGCAGGCGGCGCACCTGCTCGATGGCGACGCTCGCGGCGATCATGCGGCGCGTCTCGGGGTCGTCGTCGAGGCCGTCGAAGCGGTGCGCGAGCCAGTCGGGGACGCTCGCGCCGCAGCGCTGCGCGAAGCGCAGCATCTGCGGGAAGCGCGTGATCGGCAGGATGCCCGGCACGATCTGGGCCGTGATTCCCGCCGCGGCGCACTGGTCGCGAAAGTGCAGGTACTTGTCGGTATCGAAGAAGAACTGGGTGATGGCGCGGCTGGCGCCCGCATCGAGCTTGGCGCGCAGGTTGTCGAGGTCGAACTTTGCGCCCGGCGCTTCCGGATGCACTTCGGGATAGGCCGCCACCGAGATGTCGAAATCGCCGACGTCCCTCAGGCCCTTCACGAGGTCGGTGGCATAGGCGAAGCCGTCGGGATGGGGCGTGTAACGCGCCTGCCCTGCGGGTGCATCGCCGCGCAGCGCCACGATGTGGCGCACGCCCGCGTCCCAGTAGCTGCGCGCGACGTCGAGGATCTCGCCGCGCGGGGCGCCCACGCAGGTCAGATGCGGCGCCGGGGTGAGCGGCGTCTCGCGCAGGATGCGCGTCACGACGTTGTGCGTGCGCTCGCGGGTCGAGCCGTCCGCACCGTAGGTGACGGAGACGAAGCGCGGCGCGAGCGGCGCGAGTCGCTGGATCGACGACCAGAGCGTCTGCTCCATCGCCGCGTCGTTGGGCGGAAAGAACTCGAAGGAGACGGTGACGGGCTGCATGGAAGGGCTCTCTAGCTCTGAATTTCTTGAGTGTGCGACCGGGAGCGCCGCTCAGGCGGCCGCCGCCTCGGGTTGCAGAACGGCTGCGGCGAGCAACAGGTGCGCGCCGCTGACGTCGAACGGGCGCAGGCGATCGCAGGCGAGGCCGGCATCGGCGAGCCAGGCTCGCAACAACGCCAGCGGATTGGCAGAAGGCGTGTGCCGCTCCAGCGCCTCGAATTCCTCGACGAGGATCAGCCGCCCGCCCGGACGCAGGACGCGGGCCGCTTCGCGCAGGGTCTCGCCGGGCCGCCCGGCGGTGGCCAGCACACGATCGACCAGCACGACATCGAAGCTGCGCGACCGCTGCGGCAAGGCGGCCAGTTCGCCCTGATGCAGCACGCAGTGATTGAGCCCTGCGGAGTGCAGCACCGCCCGGGCCCGCTGCACCAGGTGCCGCGACGAATTCATGCCGACCACCCGGCGCGCGCGCGAACCGATGCCCGGCAGGACTTCATCCGGCGCACGGCCGAAGTAGAGCAATGCCTCGATGCCACGCTCGCCGAGTTCGTCTGCCAGCAGCGGCGCGAGCTCGTCGGCGGGCACTGCGACGGCAGGGCCCGCGTGCGCCGCATCGGTCCCGCTGCGCACCGCGAGCACGCGGTGCACGCGCTCGAGGTCGCCGGCGAGCGCCGGGTCGTCCGCGTCGAGTTGCCCGAGCAGCAGGCGGGCCAGCCGGCCTCCCTCGGTGTCGCCCGCGACGCGGTAAAAGATCCAGTGTTGCTCGCGGAAACGCTCCAGCAGGCCGCAGTCGTCGAGCAGCTTGAGATGACGGGAAACCCGCGGCTGGCTCTGGCCGAGTATCTCGGTGAGTTCCGAGACCGAGAACTCGCCGCGCGCGAGGATGGCCAGCAGGCGCAGCCGAGAGGGCTCCGCGATGGCGCGCAGGCGCGGCAGCAGCGTGTCGAAGGACTCGGTCATGGATCGCAAATATAAAGATGTCTTTATCTTTCGTCCAGTCTTGGCTTCACCATGGGTGTGCGGCTCATCGATCCAGCGGGCTCTGCACGGCGTTCGCGCCCTTGCGCATGACGTGGGTGTAGATCTGCGTGGTCCTGACGTCCTTGTGCCCCAGCAGCTCCTGCACCGTGCGGATGTCGTAGCCGCGCTCGAGCAGGTGCGTGGCGAAACTGTGCCGGAAGGTGTGGCACGAGGCCGGCTTGGCGATGCCCGCCGCCTGCACCGCATCCCTCACGTGGCGCTGCACGCTCTCGGGGTACACGTGATGCCGGCGCCAGGCGCCCGAGCGCGGGTCGCGCGACGGACGCCTCGCCGGGAACACGTACTGCCAGCCCCACTCGAGGGGCGCATTCGGATACTTGCGCTCGAGCGCGTGGGGCAGCTCGACGCCGGCAAAACCGCCGCGGATCGCGAACTCGTGACGCGCCTGCACCGTGACCAGGTGCTGCTGCAACGGCGCAGTCAGCGCCTCGGGGAGGATCGCGGAGCGGTCCTTGCCGCCCTTGCCGCTGCGCACGATGAGCTGGCGGTACTCGAACTGCACGTCCTTGACGCGTAACGTGAGCGCCTCGCGCAGTCGGAGACCCGCTCCGTAGAGCAGGCTGCCGATCAGCCAGTACTCGCCCTGGAGGTGGGACAGGATGTCTTTCGCCTCACCGGGCGTGAGCACAACCGGCAGACGGCGGGACTGCTTCGCGCGAACGATGCCGTCGAGCCAGGGCAACTCGACCTGCAGGACCTTCTGGTAGAGAAACAGCAGAGCCGCCAACGCCTGGTTCTGCGTGGACGCCGACACCTGGCGGTCCACGGCCAGGTGCGTGAGAAACGCCTCGACCTCCGCGGCCGCCATGTCGGTCGGATGGCGCTTGCCGTGGAACAGGATGTAGCGGCGCACCCAGAACAGGTACTGCTGTTCGGTGCGGTAACTGTAGTGCAGGGTGCGCAGGTGGTTGCGCACCTCGTCGAGCAGTCGGGGCCTGGCATCCATGCCGGATCGCCCTCCTGTGCCAATTGACGCTTAAGATCGCCGTGCTGTAGTAAAGACAATGGGTTGCCGACAGGACGAGGCGGTTATGCGGCGGAAACGCGTCAATTCTCCGGCTGCATATGCGGCAGAACTGCAGCCAACTCTTCCCGCCTAATTATTGTTAGGCCCATGATCGCCAGAACGAGAGCAATGATGTTAGTGCTGTGGGCGATAGTGGGAGTGCCCCTCTGCATAGCAATGGCCACTTATCTGGGGGCACCGTCGCTACTGGAGGGCTCGGACGCAACCTTCGCCCTGGTAGTCTGGATAGCGCTGGTTGTCCTAGGGCTCTGGTCTGGGTTGAGGGGATTGCTCGCTGTGTTCAATGCTCGATTGTGGGTCCGTGCAACCTTGGGAGCGTTGTACGTAGCTGCTGTTTACCCTCTGCTCTTGGGTGTCAGCTTCATTATCCTTATGGGCAGCGGGCCCGGATGAGCCTAACCAAGCGCTCCACCGGACGCATGACGCGTCTGTCACGCGCCTTGCATCCGCAACCCGCGCGCCAGCCGCTATGCGCCGGTGAGCGCAATCGTTAGGTGGGAGCGCGAGACATGAAGCCGTGTTCGCTTGCCATCTGTGTTCTGATCTCGTTCGCGCTGGGTATAGCCCAGACGTATCTGCTCATGGTCGTCTGGGGCTATCTGGCCGTGAACAGTCCCTTGCTTGAATGGGTTCTGGGCATGGGGCTGCGTGGGGCGTCGTTACGAGCGGTGGTGTACCCGATCGATTTCCTCACCAACGTAGTGCTCTCACTGCCGGCGGCGTTCGTGATTGTGCGGCTCCGCCCAGCCAAGCCGCTGCTTTTCCTCGTGGCTGCTGTTGTGCCTTCGTTCATCTGGCTCAACCTCCACGTGCTGGGCACTTCTGAGCTCGCGCAGTTCTGGCCTTCCTTTATGTTCGGCTGGGTTCAGCAGTTGTTTGCGCTGCCCGCGGCTGTGTTCATCTTGAGCTTCATCTTTGGTTCGGGCGCGCCTAACAACGCGCTGCAGGCTACGTGCGAGGACGCACGCGCCTGAGCGCGGGCGTTAGGCCGCGCATGCACCACCCGAGTTGATCCACACGCCGGCGACTCTGATGACGGATCGAAGACGCTCGCCGATGGCCCCGCTTTCAAGCGCCTTCTATTGCGCTTTGCTGCTCTGAACACGGAAAGGGTGGGGAAGACTATGTCTCCGAAGTTGAGCCCTGAGACTCAAAGACGTGTTGACGCAATGTATCCCGCGGACAAAAGAGAAGAGGTATCTCGCCTTCTTGTGGAGGAATGTGGACACAACATTCCCCCATCTCGATCCGACGCGGACGAGTTTTCATTCGAACGTCTGCGCTTCGCCGCATTGAAAGTCTCTAACGGTGACGTTGATGTGCTCAAGCAGGCGATTGACTTCGCAAAAGAGGATTACCGCGAACTTCTCGGGGCGGCTGGTTTTGCCTGGAGTACTACTGCGCACAAGAACTGGTCACCAACAGGTATGGGACCACAACCAGAAGGATGGTGGACAAGACGACGAAAGAAGCGCTTCTTCTGTCAAGACTAGCAAGGCGTCATCATGACGCCCTTCCCGCGAGTAGCGCGGCCTAACCCGGCGTTCAAGCGGAGCACCAACGACAGGCCACCAGGCCCGGTCTGGCGGTACGCGGTACATTTTCGGCAGTCCGGGCCTGGCGCCCTGCCGTCGGTGCCCGCTTAACTCTACGTTAGCTGTCATGTTCAGGCACGCTGCTACGGTCACCCTACTCTTGGCATCGTCGGCGCCTCTCGCCGCAGACCAACGTATTGCCGCTGACCTGGATGGCGACGGACAGCCGGATTCCGCTCTCCTTACCCAGACGGCCGAGCGGCTGCGGCTGAGTCTTAAGCTTTCGGCCGCGCCGCAGTCGGTGGCTGCGGTGGAGTTCGGGGTCGATTCTGCGAGACAGGACGCCGTCTGTCGACTTCCGGTCCGTATCACCGCCGAACCTCTGGACTGCGAACCTGACGGGGTGTCGCTGCCCGGCTGCAAGCAACAGCCGCCTGCTTCCGAGCTCGTGATCGAAGACGGAGATTGCGATGCCATCCGCATTTACTGGAACCATGAGAAGGGGGCGCTCAGTTGGTGGAGGCGATGACAGCTAACAACGCGCTCGACCCGGACGCGCCTACCCGTCACGCCCTTTGCAGGCGCAAAGGCCGCGCCGGCCGACGGCGCGCCTGTCAGCGCGGGCGTTAGGGATCATGACTCCAGCCGAGGTGGCCGCTTGCATGAAGGCCGGCCGGAACATAGTCGGCGCGGTGCTCGAGCCGCATGGATTTGAGTACCGGCCCGGGTGGGCCGGCCGAAGCAGTGGCGGCAACTCAGACAGCGGAGAATTTGTTCGGGGCGACCGGAAAGTGGAGCTTGCTTTCCGGCACAGTCTCGGTTTGGTTAGGTATCACCTCGGGCCGGTATCAATTTCGCACGAAGACTACATGCGTCACACTGGTCATCGTTCCGAGGCGAAATACCCAGGCTTCTCATCGGACCCGCTCGATGGCTTTCGACACTTGGCCGACGACCTGCGAGCCTTTTGCGCCGACTTCATCTCGGGTGATGGAGAGGCACTTCTCGCGGCGCAGAAGGCGACCGAGTCATTTGCTAACCTCGGCGGCATCGCCAAGCTGAATGCACATGATCCCTAACAACGCGATCCACCGTGACGTGCCTGGCCTGTCACGCCCTTTGCAGGGCAAAGGTCGCGCCAGCCTGCGGCGCGCCGGTGATCGCTGGCGTTAGAGCGCAAGTGAAACGTCGCGGACCCATTTCGGCCAGCGATCTAATGGCCGCGCTCTCTAACGATCCCGACTACGTTGCGAGGCGCGCGGCGCTCGAGGCCGATCGCGCAGCGATCCTGGCAGCGTTTGCCGACGAGGAGGCGCTGATCTCTGGAGAAGTCGCGGCCGCCGGCTATCGCATCCGATCGGTATGGGATTTCGTGAACAACAATCCTCACCCGGTCATTGACTTCCCATACAGTGGTCCCTACGAACGGGCCTATCCCATACTCGTTCGCCATTTGCGCGCGAGGCACCATCCACGAGTGCGCGAAGGAATCATCCGAGCGCTCACAGTGAGGGACGGTGGCGCTATGGTGTGGGAGGCACTGCTCCTCGAGTTGCAGTTGGGAACGGATCTGGATATGCGCTGGCTACTTGCTAACGCGCTTAAGGTAGCCATGCCGTACAAGCTGCGACGCAAGCATCCAGAGATCGCTGCTGCATACAACGCGCCCTTGCGCTCTAACAAGTCGCTCGAGCGCAGCCGTGAACGATAAAGTGCCCCGTCATAGCGCCGGTGCGCGGCGCGCTCAGCTCACCCGTTGGGCGTCATGAGCGCGCAGGTGACATTCGAGACTGAGTTCTTCAAGCCCGAGCCGGGTGAGGATGAGAAGACGAATCCTGGGCGCTACGGACGATCGCTCGCCCATTGGCTGAAGGATCAACTCGTGAGCCGCGGTGTCTCAGTTGAGGAGATCATTCCGGAGGACTTTGGCTGGGTCGTCATGGTTTCGCGTAAACCCTTCCTCCTCTGGCTCGGCTGCGGCAACACCGACGGCTCGACCACCGAGTGGAGCATCTTTCCTCAGGCAGAGTTGTCGCTAACGCAAAGGGTTTGCAGTCGGCCTGATACCTCTGCCGCTGTTAGGGAGCTATGGGCGCACGTCCAGGTCCTCGTGCCTGCTATTCCTGGTTCGCGGAACGTCACGTGGGAGTCATGACGCCCAACCCTGCGTTGCAGCGGACGCGCGGAAAAGCACCCCGCGCCGCTGAACTTTCACGTTAGACCGCACTGTGTTCATCGCCCATCGAACGAAGCAGCGTTTTCGCGTCGCCCTCGCGGTCTGCGTCGTATATGCGTTGCTGGTTGCCACTGTCGCCGCGGTGTTTCCTCGTGAAGGCAAGAGCTTTGCGTCGTCGTTTGGCTGGTGGCTACTTGCAATTCCCTTCGGCCTGGTCGTTTATGCCGCTCTTGAGTTCTTTGGCACGTGGAGCCTTGGTCTGCCGTTCTGGCATCGCATGCCAGGTTGGGCGCGGGTACTCCTCCTCGTCGCGCTCATCAGCTTCTGCGCGGTGGGTGTTGCCCTTCTCAGTCAATACCTCAGAGGCGATGGTGCGGTCTAACCGTTCGCTCCAGCCGACGTGCTACGGCCTGCGGCCTTCGCACGCGCCTGAGCTCAAACGTTAGGTAGCACCGGTGAACTTGCGTAACTACTATCAGCAGGACGCCTGGAGATACCTTGAGATCGTCTGCGGTATATGCCTATCGGCCTTCTCGCTTCTGATCGGTGTCGGTGCGGTGCTCGTCGCTGCACGAGGCTATCGAAGTCCCGGTGCAGTGGTCATCGCCGGCGCACTCGCGCTGGTGGCATTAGGCCTGATTCGCATCGGTCTCAAATTGCTACGCGGCCAGTCGCGCGTCGGGCGGCCGCTTCTCTCTTCCGCAGCGATGATCGGAGGAGCGGCCATCTTTTTCCTGGGAGGCCTACTGCTTATCTATATCGGAATCACGCAGCGTGACATCCGCGGAGTACTTGGTGGCGTCGGCATCCTGCCGGCGTCGTACTTCGGGTGGAGGTTCGCCCGAGAGAGGCGGCGGTCGTCGATGCTACCTAACTCGTCGCTGGATCGCAGCCGTGACCCATAAGCTACCCGATTCATGCGCTGGTGCGCGGCGCGCTCAGCTCGATCGTTAGGCAAAGACATGCAGGGAGAGACAGCAGAACTATCCTATGGCCATCCGAGCCGCCTCCTCGTGACGTTCGGATTCTTGATCGTCCCGTTGGTCGTCGTGGTGATCCTATTCGCAGCGGTCCGGGGCATCTTGAGCGGCGGCGGCTATTGGCACAGAACCCAGGGCGTGATCGTGCTGCTGATCGGTATCTACATGTGCTACGGGCTACGAGAATGGATTCGGGGCCGCCACGCGTACAGAACAACCTATCTTGTCGGAGACACCGGAGTGCGAGTTGTGGAAACGGGGAAGGAACCGCAGCTGATTCATTGGGAAGAGTTCTCCTCCGGCATACACAAAAAGCTGTTACCGGCAGTTGTGCTTTTCTCGCCTCATATTGCTAAGCCCGTGACCTTCTTCAATAACGGAACGCGCGGAATCAGCCGCGAATTCGAGCATGTTCGAGATCTCGCTGTCGGTAAGCTCGGCGCGCGGATGCGAACTAGGTGGCTCTAGAGTGGTGGAACTGCCTAACAAGCCGCTGGTTCCGACTCGCAACGGCGAAGCGCCGTTGCTCGCGGCACAGCGGCGGCGTTGGGCCAAGTCTAGACGGCATTGCCCGCCGTGATCGCATCGGAAGGGTGAAGGGTGGAATCATGAGACGGTCGGTTCTTGCAGTGAGCTGCGCACTTGTGATCGGCAGCGCGTTCGCGCAAGACAGTTCACCGACTGCGATTCTCTCGAGCACGGTCAGGTGGACGCCTCTTCCGGCCGTTCCAGGCCTGGAGAGCGCCTGGTTCGTCGGGGCGCCCGACAGGCCGGGCATCTACGCGCAGCGCGTAAAGCTCCCCTCTGGTGCCAGGATCCCTCCCCACACTCACCCGGACGATCGATTCAGCGTGGTGCTGTCGGGCAGCATCCATGTCGGCTTCGGGGACGTCTTCGATGAGCGAAAAGTCGTCGTCATTCCCACCGGTGGCGTGTACGTGGCGCCAGCGGGCGTTCCCCATTACGTCTGGGCGAAGGACGGCGACGCCGTCTACCAGGAATCTGGTTTCGGGCCCACTGCCACCGAGTTCGTGAAGCGGTGACGGCGACTTCAGCGCACCGGCGGGTTGCCGGCCGCGTCGGCGCACCGCCGCCGGTCGCATCGTTCGCGCGCTGGTATCATCCCCGCCGCCCGAACGGGCTGCCCGAGCGCCCCGATTTCCCGCCCATGAGTTCCGCGTCCGCCCACCCAGGCAGCGAGCCACCCGCGACCAGGCAAGGCGGCGCGACGTTCTCGCGCGCCGACCTCGAGCGCGGGCCCCGGGAGATCCTGAGCCAGGGCCGCTGGGCCAACGCCGTGCTCTATCGCTTCGAGCACGGCGGCAGCAGCTGGGTCGTCAAGGACTTCCGGCCGCGCGGATTGCTGGCGCGCAACCTGATCGGCCGCTTCCTCGTCGGCCGCGAGTTCGCCGCGCTGAGCCGGGTCGCGGGCATCCCCGCGACGCCGCAGGGCGTCTTCCGCATCGACCAGTACGCGCTCGCCTACCGCTTCGTACCGGGCCGCAGCCTGCGCGGCACCCGCCACGTGGTGTTCGGTGCGGATTTCTTCCCGGCGCTCGAGCGCGGCCTGCGCGAGATGCACGCCCGCGCCCACGTCGCGCACTTCGACCTGCGCAACGCGAAGAACATCCTGATGACCGACACCGGCGAGCCGCTGCTGCTCGACTTCCAGTCGGCGGTCGGCACCGGCTGGATGCCGGGTCCGCTGCGCCGCTTCGCCGAGCGCGTGGACCTCGCGGCGATCTACAAGCACTGGAGGAAGCGCAGCCCCGAGACCATGGGTGCCGATCGCACGGAGGCACTCGCGCGCATGAACCGCATCCGCCCGCTGTGGGCCCTGCGCGGGTATATTGGCGCGCCGCGGCCGCCCCGCCGCAAGCGCGAACCCTGAACCGTCCTGCTGATCGCGGGCCCGGAGGACTCCCTTGTTCGACGCCATCCACGGTCTGTTCAACAACCCCACGCTGCGCAAGGTCCTGGTGAAGAGCCGGGTGCTGCTCGGCGCCGTCGTCGTCGCGCTCCTCATCTGGAAACTGGACCCGCGCTGGCTGCTGCCCGGATTCCTCGTCTCGATGTTCGGCGAGGCGATCCAGCTGTGGTGCTTCGCCTCGCTCGACAAGGGGCGCACGCTCGCCTTCAACGGGCCCTACGCGCTGGTGCGCAATCCGATGTACCTCGGGCGCTACTTCATCCTGCTCGGCGGACTGATGCTGCTCGGGAACTGGTGGCTGCTGCTGGCGTTCACCGTGGTCTACTACTTCTACATGGTGAACCGCGTGAAGCGCGAGGAAGAGTACCTGCGCGGGCCGCTCGGGGCGCCCTACGAGGAGTACCTGCGCACCGTGAACCGGTTCCTGCCCGGCGCCCCGAAGCCTGGCAGCCGCCTCTCGTTCTGGGACTGGAAGCTGCTGAAGCGCAACCACGGCACGACGAACCTCGTCGCGACGCTCGCCTTCTGGGTCGCCGCGTGGGCCTGGGCGCGCTACGGGCTCGGCGCCTGAACGGGCGCTGCGCGCTGCTGCTGGCTCAGTGCACGCCGCCGCGGGGCCCCTCGCCGCTGGCGGCGAACAGCGCGGTGGCGTCCACCGCGTCGTAGCGGTAGCTGCGGCTGCAGAACTCGCAGCGTACCTCGACCTGCCCGAACTCCTCGAGCACGGAGTCCACCTCCTCCCTCCCGAGCGCTCGCAGCATGTTGCCGACCCGCTCGCGGGAGCAACGGCAACGGAAGAACACCGGCGCCGACTGGAACATCCGCACGTCGTCCTCGGCGAACAGCCGCCTCAGCAGGTCGCGGTCGTCGAGCTGGGCGAGTTCCCCGGGAGTGACCGTGCCGGCGACCAGCTGCACCCGCCGCCACGCATCCTCGATCTCGTCCTCCGCCACGCCGCCGGCGCCGGACTCCGTGACCCCGACCGGGCGCGAGGTCACCGGCAGCCGCTGCAGCAGCAGGCCGCTCGCACTGTCGGCGTCGGCGCGCAGCCACAGGCGCGTGGGCAGCTGCTCGGAGTGTTCGAAGTACGCGCGCAGGCAGTCGCCCATGCTCGCGCCCGTCAGCGGGACGATGCCCTGGTAGCGGTTTGCCGCCTCGCCGCTCTCGATCGTCACCGTGAGCGTGCCGTCGCCCGAGAGTACGCGCAGGTCGGAGGTCGCGGGCGGGTCCCGGAAGCGGGCCACGGCCCGCATCGACAGGCCGTCGGTGCACTCGACCAGCATCAGGTGCATCGGTCCGGCACCGCGCAGCTGCAGCGAGAGCAGGCCGTCGTACTTGAGCGTCGAGGACAGCAGTGCCGCCGCCGCGACCGCCTCGCCGAGCGTGTCCCGCACCTGCGGCGGGTAATCGTGATGCTCCATCATCGCGGCCCAGGCGGGCCCGAGATGCACCAGCTGCCCGCGGAACGGGTAGCGCTCGAACACGAAACGCCGCAGCGTGTCGGACTGCGCCATGCGCCTCAGGCGACCCGCACGGGGATGTTGAGCCGGCGGATCTTCTCGGCCCAGACGGCCGGCGCCGTCGCGTGCACGGAATTGCCGAGCGCGTCCACGGCGACCGTCACCGGCATGTCTTTCACGTCGAACTCGTAGATCGCCTCCATGCCGAGCTCGGCGAAGGCCACGACGCGCGCCGAGCGGATCGCCTTCGAGACGAGGTAGGCCGCGCCGCCCACGGCCATCAGATACGCCGCCTTGTGCTTGCGGATCGCCTCGATCGCCACCGGGCCGCGCTCGGACTTGCCGATCATCGCGATCAGGCCGGTCTTCTCGAGCATCATGTCCGTGAACTTGTCCATGCGCGTGGCCGTGGTCGGGCCCGCCGGTCCCACGACCTCGTCGCGCACCGGGTCGACCGGACCGACGTAGTAGATGACGCGGTTGGTGAAGTCGACCCCCTCGGGCAGCCCCGCGCCGCTCGCGTAGAGGTCGGCGATGCGCTTGTGCGCGGCATCGCGGCCGGTGAGCATGCGGCCGTTCAAGAGCAGCGTCTCGCCGGGCTGCCAGGTCTGCACCTCCTCGCGGGTGAGCGTGTCGAGGTTCACGCGGCGCGAGCCGGGGCCTGCGGCCCAGGTCACCTTCGGCCAGTGCTCGAGCGACGGCGGCTCGAGCACCGCGGGACCCGAGCCGTCGAGCACGAAATGCGCATGCCGCGTGGCCGCGCAGTTCGGGATCATCGCCACCGGCTTGGACGCGGCGTGGGTGGGATAGGTGCGGATCTTGACGTCGAGCACCGTGGTGAGACCGCCCAGGCCCTGCGCGCCGATGCCGAGCGCGTTGATTTTCTCGTACAGCGAGATGCGCAGTTCCTCGAGCTTGTCGGCCGGACCGCGCGCGATCAGCTCGTGCATGTCGATCGGGTCCATCAGCGCTTCCTTGGCGAGCAGCATGGCCTTCTCGGCCGTGCCGCCGACGCCGATCCCGAGCATGCCCGGCGGGCACCAGCCGGCGCCCATCGTGGGCACGGTCTTCAGCACCCAGTCCTCGAGCGAGTCGCTCGGGTTCAGCATCACGAACTTCGACTTGTTCTCGGAGCCGCCGCCCTTGGCGGCCACCGTCACCTCGACCGTGTCACCCGGCACGAGCTCGACGTGGAACACCGCTGGCGAGTTGTCCTTCGTGTTCTTCCTCGCGAAGATCGGGTCGTCCACGACCGAGGCGCGCAGCCGGTTGTCGGGGTGGTCGTAGGCGCGGCGGACGCCCTCGTTCACCATCTCGGCGAGGCTGTGCGTCGTCTCCCAGCGCACGTCCATCCCGACCTTGAGGAACAGGTTGACGATGCCGGTGTCCTGGCAGATCGGGCGGTGCCCCTCGGCGCACATGCGCGAGTTCGTCAGGATCTGCGCGATCGCGTCCTTCGCCGCAGGCGACTGCTCGCGCTCCCAGGCCCGCCCGAGGTGCTCGAGGTAGTCCACCGGGTGGTAGTAGGAAATGAACTGCAGCGCGTCGGCGACGCTCTGGACGAAGTCGGATTCGCGAATGGGGCGCATGGAGGCACCTCGCTGACTCTGAAATCGGTGGGCCGCGGACGCTCAGCCGGCGAGCTTGCGCTTCAGCAACTCGTTGAGCTGCGCGGGATTCGCCTTGCCCTGGGTGGCTTTCATCACCTGCCCGACGAAGAACCCGAACAGCTTGTCCTTGCCAGCGCGGTAGTCGGCGAGCTGCTGCGGGTTCCCGGCGATCACCGCGTCGATGGCCTGCTCGATCGCCGAGCTGTCGGTGATCTGCCTCAAGCCGCGCGCGTCGATGATCGCGTCCGCGTCGCGCCCTTCGGCCCACATGGCCTCGAAGACGTCCTTGGCGATCTTGCCGGAAATCGTGTCGTCGGCGATCCGTGCGAGCAGCCCGGCGAGCGCCGGGGCGCCCACGCGGCTCGCGGCCACGTCGAGGTTCTCGCGGTTGAGTGCGCCGGAGAGCTCGCCCATCACCCAGTTGGCGGCGAGCTTCGGCTGGCCACCGAGGCGCGCGACCACCGTCTCGTAGTAGTCGGCCATCTCGCGGCTCGCGGTGAGCACGCCGGCATCGTAATCGGAGAGGCCGAAGTCGCGCACCAAGCGCGCGGCCTTCTCGTCGGGCAGCTCGGGCAGGGTGGCGCGCAGCGACTCGATCGTCGCGACGTCGATCGCGAGCGGCAGCAGGTCGGGGTCGGGGAAGTAGCGGTAGTCGTTCGCCTCTTCCTTCGAGCGCATCGGGCGCGTCTCGCCGCGATCGGGATCGTACAGGCGCGTCTCCTGCACCACCTTGCCGCCGCCTTCGATGAGGTCGATCTGGCGCTCGATCTCGTGGTTGATCGCGCGCTCGACGAAGCGGAAGGAGTTCAGGTTCTTGATCTCCGCGCGGGTACCGAACTCCGCCTGGCCTTTCGGGCGCACGGACACGTTCGCGTCGCAGCGGAACGAGCCTTCCTGCATGTTGCCGTCACAGATGCCGAGGTAGCGCACCAGCGTGTGGATCTTCTTCATGTACGCCACGGCCTCCTTCGCGGAGCGGAGCTCCGGCTCGGAGACGATCTCGAGCAGCGGCGTGCCGGCGCGATTGAAGTCGATGCCCGAGAGGCCGTGGAAATCCTCGTGCAGCGACTTGCCCGCGTCCTCCTCGAGGTGGGCGCGCGTGATGCCGATGGTCTTGCGGGTGCCGTCGTCGAGCACGATCTCGAGGGAGCCGTCCTCGACCACGGGCCGCTCGTACTGGCTGATCTGGTAGCCCTTCGGCAGGTCCGGGTAGAAGTAGTTCTTGCGCGCGAACACGGAACGCTGCGCGATCTTCGCGCCGGTGGCCAGTCCGAAGCGGATCGCCATCTTGACGGCCTCGCCGTTCAGCACCGGCAGCACGCCCGGGTAGCCGAGGTCGACGAGGTTCGCCTGGGTGTTGGGCGCGGCGCCGTAGGCGGTGGCGGAGCCCGAGAAGATCTTGCTGCGCGTGGCGAGCTGCGCGTGGATCTCGAGGCCGATGACGGTTTCCCATTCCATGATCGTGACTCGCAGGCCTTATTCGTAACCGGGCGGCACGCGGCGGTGCCAGTCCGTGAGCTGCTGGTACTGGTGCGACGCCGACAGCAGCCGCGACTCGGAGAAATGCGGACCCACGAGCTGCAGCCCCACGGGCAGGTCGCGGCCCCCTTCCTGTACGAAGCCGCACGGGATCGAGATCGCCGGCAGCCCCGCGAGGTTCGCGCCGATGGTGTAGATGTCGTTGAGGTACATCGTGATCGGGTCGCTGGTCTTGGCGCCGAGCCCGAAGGCGGGCGTCGGCGAGGTCGGCCCCACCACCACGTCCACCTCGGCGAAGGCGCGGGCGAAGTCCGCGGCGATCAGCTGGCGGACTTTCTGCGCCTTGAGATAGTAGGCGTCGTAGTAGCCCGCCGACAGCACGTAGGTGCCGGTCATGATGCGGCGCTTGACCTCGTCGCCGAAGCCCTCGCCGCGCGAGCGCTGGTAGAGGTCGCGCAGGTCGCGCGGCGCGTCGCAGCGGTGGCCGAAGCGCACGCCATCGAAGCGCGACAGGTTCGAGGAGCACTCGGCGGGCGCGACCACGTAGTAGGTGGGCACCGACAGCGGCAGCGCCGGCAGGCTCACCTCGCTCACGACGGCGCCGTTCGTCCGCAGCAGCTCGATCGCCTCCTGCACCAGCCGGCCCACGGCCGGGTCGAGCCCCTGGTCGAAGAACTCGCGGATCACGCCGACGCGCAGACCCTTGAGCGGCGTGACGAGCTCGGCGGCGTAGTCGGGCACCGGGGCGTCCACGCAGGTCGAGTCGCGGGGGTCGAAGCCCGCCATGGCCGCGAGCAGCAGCGCTGCATCCTCGGCCGAGCGCGTCAGCATCCCGGCCTGGTCGAGGCTCGAGGCGAAGGCGATCATTCCGTAGCGGGAGACGCGGCCATAGGTCGGCTTCAGACCGGTGAGGTTGGTCAGCGCGGCGGGCTGGCGAATCGAGCCGCCGGTGTCGGTGCCGCTCGCCGCCGGCGCCAGGCAGGCCGCGACGGCCGCAGCCGAACCGCCCGAGGAGCCGCCCGGCACGCGCGTGGGGTCCCAGGGGTTCTTCACCGGGCCATAGAAGCTCGTCTCGTTGGACGATCCCATGGCGAACTCGTCCATGTTGGTCTTGCCCAGCAGCACGGTGCCCGCGGCGCGCCAGCGCTCGACGACCGTGGCGTCGTAGGGCGCGACGAAGTTCGACAGCATCCGCGACGAACAGGTCGTGAGGATCCCGTCGGTGCAGAAGATGTCCTTGTGGGCGATCGGCACGCCGGTGAGCGGGCCCGCCTCGCCGTCCGCCCGCCGCTGGTCGGCGCGGCGCGCGTCCTCGAGGGCGCGGTCGGCGGTGACGGTGACGAACGTGTTGAGCTGCGGTCCGAGGCGCTCGATGCGGCCAAGGAAGTGCAGGGCCAGCTCGAGGCTGGAAAAACGCCGGGCCGCGAGGCCGGCCGCCAGCTCGGCGACAGTCAGGGTGTGCAGCGACATGGGGCGGGCGCCTTACTCGATGACCTTGGGCACGAGATACAGTCCGGCTGCGACGCTCGGGGCGTTGTGCTGGAACTTCTCGCGGCGGTCGGTCTCGGTGACCACGTCGGGCCGCAGCCGCTGGACCTGGTCGTCCAGCGGGTGGGCCATGGGCTCCACGCCGCCGGTGTCGGCGGCCGAGAGCTGCTCGACGAAGTCGATGATGCGGGAGAGGCTGTCGACGTACACCGGCATCTGCGCTTCGGTGATCTCGAGGCGTGCAAGATGCGCGATGCCCTCGACCTGGGCGCGCGTCAGGGTCATGGGGAGAGGCTCGTCGGGACGGAAAAATGCGGGACAAATCATACACCTCGGCTTGCCGAAAGTCGCGGCAATGGTTAAATTGCAGGGCTGTCGTGCGCGCCTGCGCATCCCTCCCCTCACTCCTTCGCCTGCGCACCAGATGCTCAAGAAACTCCGGGGCTATTTCTCGAACGACCTGTCGATCGATCTTGGCACCGCCAACACGCTGATCTACGTGCGCGGCAAGGGCATCGTGCTCAACGAGCCCTCCGTCGTCGCGATCCGCGAGGAACCGTCGCGCGGCGGCAAGAAGATCGAGGCGGTCGGTACCGACGCCAAGAACATGCTCGGCCGCACGCCGGGCAACATCACGGCCATCCGCCCGCTGAAGGACGGCGTGATCGCGGACTTCACCGTCACCGAGAAGATGCTGCAGCACTTCATCGAGAAGGTGCACGGCAACCGCCTGATCCGCCCCAGCCCGCGCGTGCTGGTGTGCGTGCCCTACGGCTCGACCCAGGTCGAGCGGCGCGCCATCCAGGAATCCGCCGAGGGCGCCGGCGCCCGCTGGGTGCGGCTGATCGAGGAACCCATGGCCGCCGCGGTCGGTGCCGGCATGCCGGTGCACGAGGCGCGCGGCTCGATGGTGCTCGACGTCGGCGGCGGCACCTCGGAAGTGGCGGTGATCTCGCTGAACGGCATCGTCTACGCCGCCTCGGTGCGCATCGGCGGCGACCGCTTCGACGAGGCGATCATCAACTACGTGCGCCGCAACTACGGCATCCTGATCGGCGAGGCCACGGCCGAGCGCATCAAGATCGAGATCGGCTCGGCCTACCCCGGCCAGCAGGTGCGCGAGATCTCGGTGAAGGGCCGCAACCTCTCCGAGGGTGTGCCACGCAGCTTCACGCTGAATTCGAACGAGATCCTCGAGTCGCTTGCGGAGCCGCTGCAGGGCATCGTGGGCGCCGTGAAGGCGGCGCTCGAGCAGACCCCGCCGGAACTCGGCTCGGACGTCGCCGAGCGTGGCATCGTGCTCACGGGCGGCGGCGCGCTGCTGCGCGACATCGACAAGCTCCTGATGGAGGAAACCGGCCTGCCGGTGGTGGTGGCGGAGGATCCGCTCACCTGCGTCGCGCGCGGCGGCGGCAAGATGCTGGAGCTGATCGACGAGCACGGCCCGGGCCTGTTCGGGCTCGACTGAGCGCGGGCGCCCTTCCCGCCCCGCCGCCGTGGTCGAACTGAGCCACGACTCGCGCCCGATCATCGGCCGCGACCGGCCGCTCGGCGCGGCGTTCCTCGCCCTGGCGGTGATCTCCATTGCGCTCATGGTCGCCGACCAGCGCTACGACCAGCTCGAGCGCGTACGCGCTGCGCTCGCCTCGGTCGCACACCCCCTGCAGCGGGCCGTTGACTTCCCGTTCCGCGCCTGGGACCGACTCACCAGCTCCTTCGCCGACCGCAGCCGCCTGCGCCAGGAGAACCTCGAACTGACCGCCCGCCTGCGGCTGGCGAACCTGCAACTGCAGCGCTTCGCGGCGCTGGAGGACGAGAACCGACGCCTGCGCGACATGCGTGAGAACTCCGCGGGCATCGCCGAGCGCGTGCTGGTGGCCTCGATCCTCAACGTCGAGCTCGACCCGTTCCGCCACCGCGTGCTGGTGGACAAGGGCGCGGTCGACGGCGTCTTCAAGGGCCAGGCGGTGCTCGACGCGGAGGGCATCTTCGGACAGGTCGCGCAGGTCCGCCCGCGCAGCGCCGAGGTGATCCTGATCAGCGATGCGGAGCACGCCATCCCGGTGCAGTCGAACCGCAGCGGCCTGCGCAGCATCGCCGTGGGCACCGGCGACTCCGGGCGGCTGTCCCTGCCCTTCGTCACGGTCGAGTCCGACCTCAAGGCCGGCGACCTGCTGATCTCCACCGGCATGGGCGGCGTGTTCCCGAGCGGCTACCCGGTCGCCGAGGTGACGCGCGTGGAACGCAACCCGGCGGCGACCTTCGCCGTCGTGGACGCGCGCCCGACCGCCCGGCTCGACCGGGACCGCGAGGTGCTGCTGGTGTGGTTCGAGCCGCCCCCGGCGCCGACTGCGGTCACCGAAGATGAGCCGGTGACGGATGTCCGGCGACCGACGCAGCGGGCGGCGCCGAGACAAGTCCCGCGCCGGCCGGCGCCACGGCGGCCCGTCCCGCCGGCGGGACCAACGACACGTCGCGCCCGGCCGGAGCGGGTACGGCTGGCGAGACTGCGGCGGCTGCGCCGCCGGCCGCAGCAGCCGAGCCCGCCGCCGAGCCCCGGGAGCCCGAGCCGGCAGGCTCGCCCGGGACCACTCCCGAGCCGCCGGCAGCGACGGCTCCTCCCGCCGATGATCCCGCTGCGCCGCCCGGGGAGCCCGTCCCGTGAGGCGCGGCGACTTCAGCCGCCGGCTGCTCTACTGGCTCAGCGTCGCGGCGGGCCTCGTGTTCGCGATCGTGCCGCTGCCGGACTGGCTGGCGCCGCTGCGCCCGGACCTCGCGCTGCTCGCGGTGATCTACTGGATCCTCACCAGCCCGCGCATCGCCGGCCTCGGCTACGCGTGGCTCGCGGGCCTGTTCCTCGACGTGCTGCGCGGCATGACGCTCGGGCAGCACGCGCTCAGCTTCGTGCTCGTCGCCTTCCTCGCGCACCGTCTGCAGCTGCGCATGCGCATGTTCCCGATCCTCCACCAGGCCGGGACGGTGATGGGGCTGCTCGCCGTCTACCACTTCGTGATCTTCTGGACGGACGGGCTCACCGGCCACGGCTACACCGGGTGGGACCGCTGGCTGCCGGTGCTCTCGGGCGGCCTGCTGTGGCCCCTGATCGTCGCGGCCGGCGATACGCTCGCCCGCCGCGCCCGCTGACGGCCGGTACGGACGGCAGCCATGGCGCGATCCGACCGGCTCAAGGACCACTGGGCGGAGCAGCGACTGTTCGCCGGCCGCATCGCCGCCGCGATCGTCGTGATCCTGCTGCTGGTGGCGGCGCTCGCGGCGCGTCTCTACTACCTGCAGGTGGTGAAGCACGAGTACTTCAGCGACCTGTCGCAGGGCAACCGCATCCGCATCGATCCGCTGCCGCCGAGCCGCGGGCTGATCCTCGACCGCAACGGCGAGCCGCTCGCGCTCAACCGGCCCGCCTACCAGCTCGAGCTGATCCGCGAGCAGACGCCCGACGTCGAGAACACGCTCGCGCGGCTGGTGCAGCTCGGGCTGCTCGCCGAGGAGGACCTCGAGCGCACCCGCCGCGCGATCAAGGCACGGCGCAGCTTCGATGCGGTGCCGATCCGCCTGCAGTTGAGCGAGGAGGAACTGGCGCGCTTCGCGGTCAACCGGCCGGACTTTCCCGGGGTCGAGGTTCGGCCGCGACTCACCCGCTTCTACCCCAAGGGCGGCACCGGCGTGCACGCCATCGGCTACGTGGCCGCGATCAGCGAGCAGGACCAGGAGCGCATCGACGTCGCGAACTACGCGGGCACGACGCTGATGGGCAAGCTCGGCGTCGAGCGCGCCTTTGAGGATCAGCTGCACGGCCGCACCGGGTACCAGCAGCTGCTGGTGAACGCGCAGGGACGGCGCGTCGAACGCGTCGGGATCGCCACGCCGCAGCTGCAACGCAAGGAGCCGGTGGCCGGCAGCGACCTCTACCTCGCGGTGGACGCGCGCCTGCAGCAGGTGGCGGAGGAGGCGCTCGCGGGGCACCGCGCCGCGCTGGTGGCAATCGATCCGCGCAACGGCGACGTGCTCGCCTTCGTGAGCACGCCCACGTTCGACCCCAACGGCTTCGCGCGCGGCCTCACCTACGCCGAGTACGACGCGCTCGCCAACGACATCGACGTGCCGCTCTACGACCGCGCCCTGCGCGGCGTGTACCCGCCGGGCTCGACGATCAAGCCGCTGGTAGCGCTCGCCGCCCTGCAGCATGGGGTCACGACGCCCGAAGAACGGCGGCTGTGCCGCGGCGCCTTCCAGCTGCCGGGCTCGAGCCACCGCTATCGCGACTGGAAGAAGTCCGGCCACGGCAGCGTGGACATGCACATGGCGATCGCCGTTTCCTGCGACGTCTATTTCTACGCCGCCTCCGCCGAGCTGGGCATCGACCGCATGCACGACTCCCTCGCGCAGTTCGGCCTCGGGGCGAAGACCGGGATCGACATCGCCGGAGAGCGCAGCGGCCTGCTGCCCTCCACGGCGTGGAAGCGCAAGGCCTTCAAGAAGCCCGAGGCGCAGGTGTGGTACCCGGGCGAAACGGTCATCTCCGGAATCGGGCAGGGCTACATGCTCGCCACCCCGCTGCAGCTCGCCCACGCCATCGCCACCGTCGCGATGCGCGGTCAGCGCTTCACGCCGCGGCTGGTACGCGGCATCCGCGACGGCGAAACAGGCGCAATGCGGGAACTCCCGCCCGTGGCCCTGCCGCCCGTCGAGGTCGCCGATCCAACCTTCTGGGACGTGATCATCGGTGGCATGGTCGGGGTGACGAACGATCCCTGGGGGACGGCACGGCGCAGCCAGCAGGGTGCTCCCTACAAGATCGCCGGCAAGACCGGCACCGCGCAGGTGTTCAGCATCGGCCAGAAGGAACGCTACAACGAGAAGGACGTCGCCGAGCGACTGCGCGACCACGCGCTGTTCGTCGCCTTCGCGCCGGCCGACGACCCCACGATCGCAGTGGCCGTGCTGGTGGAGAACGGCCGCAGCGGCAGCGGCACGGCGGCGCCGATCGCGCGCAAGATCTTCGACGCGTATCTGCTGCCGCCGGAGCAGGCTGCGGCGACCGACGCGATCACGCCGGCCGGGGAAGCCCCGCCGGCCGGAGGCAACGAGGAATGAGGGCGGAAATCGCGAGGTCCGGGTACTCGAGCCGCGCCCAGCGCACGCTGACGCTGAGCGGGCGACTGCTCGGCGCGCTGCACCTCGATGGGCCGCTGCTGCTCGCCGTGCTGGCGGTGTGCACCGCGGGGCTGGTGGTGCTGTTCAGTGCGGCGGGCGAGGACGTGAGCGTGTTCCTGCGGCAGGCGGCGCGCGTCGGGCTCGGGCTCGCCGTGCTGCTCGCGATGGCCCAGGTCCCGCCGCGCGTGCTGCGGGCCGTGGCGCCGTGGCTGTACGCCGCCGGTGTGCTGCTGCTCGTGGCGGTCGCCGTCGCCGGCACCATCGCCATGGGCGCGCAGCGCTGGCTCGACCTCGGATTCATCCGCTTCCAGCCGTCGGAGATCATGAAGATCGCGGTGCCGCTCGCCTGCGCGTGGTTCCTGCACGACCGGCCGCTGCCGCCGAACCTCGTCACGCTCCTCGTGCTCGCGGGCGCGATCCTGGTGCCGGTGCTGCTGATCGCCGAGCAACCCGACCTCGGCACCGCGCTGCTCGTGGCCGCCGGCGGCGGCCTCGTCGTGCTGCTCGCGGGCCTGCAGCTGCGCTACATCGTCGGCATCGGCGCGCTGCTCGCGGGCGCGGTGCCCGTGGCGTGGCACTTCATGCACGACTACCAGCGCCAGCGCGTGCTCACCTTCCTGAACCCGCAGGAGGACCCGCTCGGCGCCGGCTACCACACCATCCAGTCGCAGATCGCGATCGGCTCCGGCGGCGTGTTCGGCAAGGGCTACATGAACGGCAGCCAGGCGCAACTCGAGTTCCTGCCGGAGCGATCGACCGATTTCATCTTCGCCGTGATCGGCGAGGAATGGGGCCTCGTGGGCCTCGCCGTGCTGATCTTCCTCTACCTGCTCGTGCTCGCGCGCGGCCTGTACATCGCCGTGCAGGCGCAGGACACGTTCTCGCGGCTGGTCGCGGGCGCGCTGACGCTGATCTTCGGCGTGTACGTGTTCGTCAACGCCGGCATGGTGGCCGGGCTGCTGCCGGTGGTCGGCGTGCCGCTGCCGCTGGTGAGCTACGGCGGCACGTCCATGGTGACCCTCATGGCGGGCTTCGGTATCCTCATGTCCATCCACTCGCGTCGCAAGCTGGTCGCGACGTGACCCACCTCCCGCAACGGATGCACCGCATGCCGAGACGCCTGCTGCTGGCCCTGTGGGCCGCCCTCGCTGCGGCCGCACCGGCTCGCGCGCTCGACGAACAGCGCGCGGACGTGCAGGCGTTCGTCGGCGAGATGGCCGCGAAGCACGGCATGGCCGCCGGCGAGGTCGCACTCGTGCTCGCGCAGGCGCAGTCGCGACCTTCCATCATCGCGGCAATCTCGAAGCCCGCCGAGAAAGCCAAGCCCTGGCACGAGTACCGCGCCATATTTCTCACCGAGCGTCGCGTCGCTCGAGGCGCCGAAATGGCGCGACTCGAGGCCGACGCGCTGGCGCGCGCTGCCGCGCGCGGCGTGCCGGCCGAGGTGCTGCTCGCGATCACCGGCGTCGAGACTTTCTACGGCGAGAACACCGGCCGGCACCGCGTCATCGACGCGCTCGCGACGCTGGCCTTCGACTACCCGCCGCGCAGCCCGTTCTTCCGCGGTGAGCTCGAGCAGTTCCTGCTGATGTCGCGCGAGGAGTCGCTCGATCCATTGTCGTCGATGGGCTCCTACGCCGGCGCGATGGGCATCCCGCAGTTCATGCCGTCGAGCTTCCGCGCCTACGCCGTCGACGGCGACGGCGACGGCCGGCGGAACCTGTGGTCGAGCTGGGGCGACGTGTTCGCGAGCGTCGCCAACTACCTGCAGGTGCACGGCTGGCGCAGCGGCGAGCCGGTGATGGTACCGGCCGACGTTGCGGGCGCCGACCTCGCGGGCCTCGTCTTCGGCAAGCTCGATCTCTCCGCGACGGCCGGCTCGCTGCGCGCGCGCGGGGTGCGCTTCGACACCACGCTGCCGGCCGACGCCCCGGCCGTACTGCTGCAGCTCGCGGGCCCCGCCGGCCCGGAGTACCGCGTCGGCTTCACCAACTTCTACGCCATCACGCGCTACAACCGCAGCCAGATGTATGCCAGCGCGGTCTCGGACCTCGCCGACGCGATCGCCGGTGCCGCCCGCCCGCCTGCACCCGAACCCGCCGCCACACCGGCGCCATCGGCACCTTGAATCCCCGGACCGGGGCGCCTTTGCGCGGCCCCGGACGGCCCTCCGAACCCTTCTCGCCAGCGAAGACACAAGACGACATGACACGACCGACCGCCCCACTCGCCCCCCTCCTCGCCACGCTCGCGCTCGCGCTCGCGGGCTGCTCGAAGGAACCGCCGGCGCCGGCCGACGCCCAGCCGGCGGCCCCCGCCGCGCCCGCCGCCGTTGCGCCTGCCACGCCCGTACCGCCGCCCCCGGCGCTCAAGGCGCGCAGCTACATCGTCATCGACCACGACAGCGGGCGCGTGCTCGCCGCACTCGACCCCGATTCGCGCCAGGAGCCCGCCAGCCTCACCAAGCTCATGACGGCCTACGGCGTGTTTCGAGCGCTGAAGGAAGGCCGCATCAAGACCACCGACATGGTCACGATCAGTGAGCACGCCTGGACGCAGGAAGGCTCGCGGATGTTCGTCGAGGTGGGCAAGCAGGTGTCGGTCGAGAACCTCATCCTGGGGATGATCGTGCAGTCCGGCAACGACGCCACCGTGGCGCTTGCCGAGCACGTGGCCGGCACCGAGCCCACCTTCGTGCAGATGATGAACACCTACGCCAAGGAACTCGGGATGTCGGGTTCGCACTTCATGAACTCCGCGGGCATGCCCGACCCCGAGCACTTCGTGACCGCGCGCGACATCGCCGTCCTCTCGAGCGCCCTGATCCACGAATTCCCCGACTACTACCGCTGGTATGCGCAGCGCGAGTTCACCTGGAACGGCATCACCCAGCAGAACCGCAACGGCCTGCTGTGGCGCGACCCGACCGTCGACGGCGTGAAGACCGGCCACACGGAGACCGCCGGCTACTGCCTGGTCGCCTCCGCGAAGCGCGACGGCATGCGGCTCGTTTCCGTGGTGCTCGGCACCGACTCGATGCGCTCGCGCGAGGACGCCAACGCAGCGCTGCTCAACTACGGCTTCAACTTCTTCGAGACCAAGCGCCTGTACGCGGCGGGCGAGCCGCTCACGACGGCGCGGGTCTGGAAGGGCGCAACCGACCAGGTCGGGCTCGCGCTGAAGCGCGACCTGTTCGTCACCGGCCAGCGCGGCCAGGTCGGCAGCGTCAAGGCGGAGTTCGAGGTGCCGGGCCGCATCGTGGCCCCGCTCGACGTCGGCACGCCCATCGGCAAGGCGAGCATCGTGGTGGACGGCGCGACCATCGCCACCCATGACCTGTATCCGGCGCAGAACGTGCCGCTCGGCGGCTGGCTGCGCCGCATGGCCGATACCGTGCGGCTCTGGTTCAACTGACGTGGCGGAGCCGTATCCGGCCTGCTACCTCGACGGCGGGCTGGTGCCGCTCGCCGAGGCGAGGATCTCGCCGCTGGACCGCGGCTTCCTGTTCGCCGACGGCGTGTACGAGGTGGTGCCCGTGCATCGCGGCCGCCCGTTCCGCCTGCGCGAGCACCTCGAGCGACTCGCGCGCAGCCTCGCGGCCATCCGCCTGCCGAACCCGCACACGACCGCCGAGTGGGCCGGCATCCTCGCACGGGTCGCCGCGGCTGCAGGCGGCACCGAGATGCTGCTCTACCTGCAGGTGACGCGCGGCGCCGAGCACGGCCGCAACCACCTGTTCCCCGCCGATGTCGTGCCGACCGTGTTCGCCTTCGCGAGCCCGTTTCCCGTGCCCGCCGCGCGCGTACTCGAGTCGGGACTCGCCGCGGTCACACTCGAGGACATCCGCTGGGCCCGCTGCGACGTCAAGTCGGTGGCGCTGCTCGCCAACGTGCTGCTGCGCCAGCAGGCCGCCGACCGCGGCGCCGACGAGGCGCTGCTGGTGCGCGACGGGCTGCTGCTCGAGGGCTCCTCGAGCAGCGTGTTCCTGTGCGCTGGCGGGACGCTGTCGACGCCGCCCGACGATCACCGCATCCTGCCCGGCACCTCGCGCGACGCCGTGCTCGAACTCGCGCGGGGCTGGCTTCCGGTCGCGACGCGGCCGATCGAGGTGCGCGAGCTCGGCACCTGCGACGAACTGTGGATCGCCTCCGCCGGACGCGGCGTACTGCCCGTCACGTCGCGTGGACGGCCGGCCGGTCGGTACGGGCCGACCGGGCCCGCTGTGGCGGGAGATGCACGGCCGGCTGCAGCGGCACCTCGACGACATCGCCGCCACGGCGGCGCTCTGAGCCATGGCCGACGACACCCTGCTCGAGTTCCCCACCGACTTCCCGATCAAGATCATGGGGGCGGCCACCGACGAGTTCCGCAGCCTCGCCATCGGCATCGTCGCGCGCCACTTCGGGCCGCTCGCCGCGGGCAGCATCGAGGAGCGCCCGAGCAGCGGCGGCAAGTACCTCGGCCTCACGATTACCGTGCGCGCCGTGAGCAAGGCGCAGCTCGACGCGGCCTACACCGAGCTCACGTCCTGCCGCCAGGTGCTGGTCGCACTCTGAGCGCCGGCGTCGAGTCCCAGCTCGGCGAGCAGGCGCGGCGCAAGCGCGTCGGCCACCGCGCCCAGGTCGGCCGGGCCGCCGAGCTCGCTCAGCTGGGTCATTTCCAGGCCCGCATACCCGCACGGATTGATGCGTCGGAACGGCTCGAGGTCCATCGCGACGTTGAGTGCCAGGCCGTGATACGAGCAGCCGCGACGGATCCGCAGCCCCACGCTCGCGAGCTTGCGCGCACCGACATACACGCCCGGCGCGTCGCGGCGGCCGGCAGCCACGATGCCCCATTGCGCGACGGTCGCGACGATCGCGCGCTCGATGCCCTCCACGAGCGCGCGCACGCCGAGCCCGGCGCGCTCGAGATCGAGCAGCGGGTAAACCACGAGCTGCCCCGGGCCGTGGTAGGTCACCTGCCCGCCGCGGTCGATCTGCACCACGGGGATCCCGCCCGGCGCGAGCAGGTGCTCCGGGCGCGAGTTCATGCCGAGCGTGAACACCGGCGGGTGCTCGAGGAACCACAGCTCGTCGGCGGTATCCGGCCCGCGACCGTCCACGAAGCGCTGCATCGCCCGCCAGGTCGGCTCGTAGGCGACGCGGCCGAGCCAGCGGAGGACGGGCACGGCCATGGTCGGCGAACGCGCTCAGCGGGTGGCGACGCCGCCCGCGCCGAGGCCCGCGTTGTTGCGCTCGAGCGCCTGCTCGGCGCGGTAGCTCGAGCGGACCAGCGGACCCGCGACGCACTCGAGGAACCCGCGCTGCAGCGCCTCGCTGCGATAGCGCTCGAACTCATCGGGCGTGACGAAGCGCTCGACGGCGAGGTGGTTGACGGTCGGGCGCAGGTACTGGCCCAGCGTCAGGATGTCGACGCCCACCGCACGCAGGTCGTCCAGGGTGGCGAGGATCTCCGCGTCGCTCTCGCCGAGGCCGAGCATCAGGCTGGTCTTGGTGAGCACCTCAGGGCGGTGACGCTTCGCGTGCGCGAGCACCGCGAGCGTCTGCGCGTAGGACGCGCGCGCGTCGCGCACCGGGTGCGTGAGGCGGTGCACGGTCTCGACGTTCTGGGCGAACACCTCGAGCCCGCTGTCCACCACCGTCTCCACGTCGCGCGAGGACGCCCTGGAAATCCGGCGTCAGCGCCTCGACCGCGGTCGCGGGGCAGCGCTGCTTGATCGCCCGCACGCAGGCCGCGAAGTGCGCCGCGCCGCCGTCATCGAGGTCGTCGCGGTTCACCGAGGTGAGCACGACGTAGCGCAGGCGCATCAGCTCGCACCGTGCGCGCGGCGTTGGCGGGCTCCTCCGCGTCGAGCCAGCCGCGCGGGTTGCCGGTATCGACCGCGCAGAAGCGGCAGGCGCGGGTGCAGACCTCGCCCATCAGCATCAGCGTGGCGGTGCCCGCGTTCCAGCACTCGCCGATGTTCGGGCACTTCGCTTCCTCGCAGACCGTGGCGAGGCGGTGCTCGCGCACCGTCTGGCGCACGGCGTCGAAGCGCGGCCCCGCGGGCATCGGCGCGCGCAGCCAGGCGGGCTTGCGCCCCGGCGGCAGCGGTGCGGCCGCAGCCGCGGACTTGATGCCGTCCTTGATCGCCGTGATGCCCTGCGGCGTCACGTATTTCTGCCCGCTGCGCGCGGCGTCGGGGACGACGGGGATACCCTTGAAGTCTGTCATCGCTGGTTCACTGTCCTGCCCGGATTGTACCGACTGGGCTGCCACTGGAGGCCGCCCGCGATGCCCGGTCTCCGGGAGCCACTTTCCCGGGACGCCGTGAACCCGTCCCTGGGGGCTCGCGCGCGACGTCCATGTCGCGCGACGCCCGGGAAAGTGGCTCCCGGAGGCCGGACACCACCGGAGCCCGCCGTGCGTGCGGACCCTTCGTTCGATGCAGCCAGCGGATTCAGCGTCCGGCGCGCCGCAGTTGCGCATCGAGTTCCGCGAGCCGCGCCGGCGTCCCGATATCGATCCACGCGCCTTCGTGCAGTTCGCCGCTCAACCGCCCCGCGCGCGCCGCCGAGCGCAGCAGGGGGGCGAGCTTGAAGACGCCGTCGCTGCATCCATCGAAGAGCGCCGCGCGGTACACACCGACCCCGGAGAACGTGAGTCGCTCGCCCGCATGCTCGACGATGCGGCCGTGCTCGAGCACGAAGTCGCCGGACGGGTTGTGCACCGGGTTCGGCACCAGCACGAGGTGCGCGAGATCGGACGGCGCGGGACGCTCGCGCAGCGCGGCCCAGTCGAACCCGGTCCAGACGTCGCCGTTGAGCACCAGGAACGGTCCCGGCCCGAGCAGCGGCAGCGCGCGGAAGATGCCGCCGCCGGTCTCGAGCGGCTCGGGCCCCTCCTCGCTGTAGTGCAGTCGCAGGCCGTGGCGGCTGCCATCGCCGAGCGCCGAGCGGATCTGCCCGCCCAGCCACGACAGGTTCACGACGACGTCTTCGAACCCGGCCGCGGCAAGCGCACGCAGGTGGTGGACGATCAGCGGCGCGCCGCCCGCCTCGAGCAGCGGCTTGGGGCGTTCGAGCGTTAGCGGCCGCATGCGCTCACCGCGCCCGGCCGCGAGGATCATCGCCCTCACGCGCGCGCCGCCCCGGTGCTCGCCACCATCGCCGGCAGGACGCGCTCGCGCACCAGTTCGCCGAGCGGGGCGAGATCTTCGTGGCGCGCACAGGCCTCGACGACGTAGCCGAGCGTGCGCGGCACGTCGGGCAGGTAACCGGGCTTGCCGTCGCGATGCCAGAGCCGCGCGAAGATGCCGGCCGCCTTGAGGTGGCGCTGCACGCCCATCAGGTCGAGCCAGCGCAGGAACTGCGCCTCGTCGGCGCCAGTGTCGAGACCGGCCGCGGCCGCGAGGCGTCGGTAGTCGCGCGCCCAGCCGAGCACCTGCTGCTGCGGCCAGGCCACGTAGCAGTCGCGCAGCAGCGAGACGAGGTCGTAGGTGAGCGCCCCGTGCACCGCGTCCTGGAAGTCGAGGATGCCGGGGTTGGCGCCGGCGGAGACCATGAGGTTGCGCGAGTGGTAGTCGCGGTGCACGAATACCTGCGGCTGCCCGAGCGCGTTGGCGACCAGCAGGTCGCGCGGCGGACTCGAGCGTCGCCGCAACTGCGCCGTCGAGCTCGAGACCCAGGTGCCGCGCCAGCAGCCAGTCCGGGAACAGGCGCATCTCGGTGCGCAGCAGGCGCTCGTCGTAGCGCGGGAGCGACCTGCAGAAGCCCGCCCCGCGCGCCTGCATCGCGCACCAGCGCGACGATTGCGTCGGCGTACAGCGCCGCCGCGCGCGCGGGGTCCGCGAGCGCCTCGAGGTAGGTGGTCGAGCCCAGGTCCGTGAGCAGCAGGAATCCGTCCGCGGCATTGCGGGCGACGACGCGCGGCGCGCACACGCCCGTGGCCTCGAGCATGCCGGCGACGCGCAGGTAGGGCTCGCACGTCCTCCTTCTCCGGCGGCGCGTCCATTGCGATCACCGTCCCCTCGGGGCGGGTGACGCGGAAATAGCGGCGGAAACTCGCGTCCGCGGAGGCCGGGGCGAGACCGAAGTCGCGCCAGCCCAGGTCGGCTTCGAGCCAGTGGCGCAGCAGGTCGAGCCGGGGATCGTCGCGGCGGGCGTCGGGCAAGGAGTGCCTCGGAAGATCGGATCGGGGGAGGGGGCGGGAATTATAATCGCGGCCATGATGCCGTCCGCCGACTTCGCCGCCTCGAACTTCGCCGGCCCCGCGACGGCTCGCCCTGCTGCTGAGGCTGACGCTGCTCGGGCTGGCGTCGTCGGCACCCGCGCTCGCGCAGGATTCGGCCTGCCCGGTGCAGGTGCCCGACCCGCGCCTCGAGGAACTGCTGAAGGCCGATCCCGAAGATCCCCGCATCGACATCAGCAGCGACCAGGGCGAACTCGGTCGCGCGGGCGACGCGACGCTGACGGGCAACGTGCGCATCCGCATGGGTCAGCGGCTGCTGACGGCGGACGCCGCCGAGATCGACGCCGAGGCGCGCAGCGTCAGGCTCTCCGGCAACGTCGAGTTCCTCGACCCCACGCTGCATGTGCGTGGCCGCGGCGGCGAGTTCAGCGAAGGCTCCGGCAGCTTCCAGGGCGCCGAATTCGAGATCCCGGAGCGCATGGTGCGCGGCGCCGCCGAGGACGTGCAGCTGCGCGACCAGACGGTGATCGACCTCCAGGGCGTCCGCTACACGGCCTGTCCGGCCGGCAACGAGGACTGGATGCTCAGCGCGCAACGCATCTCGATCGACCAGGAGACGCGCACCGGCACCGGCCGCGGCGTGCGGCTCGACTTCAAGGGCGTGCCCATCCTCTACGCGCCGTGGCTCACCTTCCCGGTCGGCGATCAGCGCAAGTCGGGACTGCTGTTTCCCTCGATCGGCAGCAGCAACAAGACCGGCACCCAGATCGCGGTGCCGTGGTACTGGAACATCGCGCCGAACTACGACGCCACCATCACCTCGCGCTACTTCTGGTCGCGCGGCCTGCGCCTCGACCCCGAGTTCCGCTACCTCACCGAGCGCAGCCGCGGCATCTTCACCGCCGAGTACCTCTACCACGACGACGACTACGGCGCGGCGCGCGGCACCGCGGACCTCGAGCACGTGACGCGGCTCGCACCGCTCACCCGCCTGCTGGTCGACGCGGCCTACGCCACCGACAAGAGCTACTTCGAGGACTACGGCATCGGCTTCGAAGGCACCAGCATCACGTTCCTGGACCAGCTCGCGGAGGCGCGCAGGGACACGCGGCACTGGTCGTTCATCGGCCGGGTGCAGAACTACCAGGTGCTCGACTCCGGCCTGCCCGAGGATGAGTACCCCTACTCGCGGCTGCCGCAGGTGCTGGTAGCCGGCCGCTGGGACGACCTCGGGGGCGGGTTCCGCGCGTGGCTGCGCTCGGAGGCAGTGAGCTTCCAGAGCGACGTGAACGAGGACGGCGCGCGCTTCGACGTCGAGCCCGCGATCGGCTGGCGCAGCGAGGCCTTCGGCGCCCACGTCCAGGCCGACGCCGCGTGGCGCACCACGGCCTACTCGCTGTCGGAGGCGCCGCCGGGCACGGACGACTCCCCGGTGCGCTCGCTGCCAGTGTTGACGGCGGAAACCGGCTTCGCGCTCGAGCGGACGGCGGGCTCGAAGGGCCAGCGCCTGCAGACACTCGAGCCCCGGATGATGTACCTGTACGTGCCCTACCGCGACCAGGACGACCTGCCGGTGTTCGACACCGGGCTGCCCGACCTCAACATCGTCGAGCTGTTCCGCACCAACCGCTACGTCGGCGCCGACCGGGTCGGCGACGCGAACCAGCTCAACGTCGGCGTGACGAGCCGGCTGCTCAATGCCGCCGGCGGACGGCAGTACCTGAGCGCGACGCTCGGCCAGGCCTTCTACTTCGAGGATCCCCGCGTCTTCCTGCCCGACGAGGTGCCGCGCGAGCGCGCCACCTCCGACGTGATCGCCGAGCTCGAGCTCACGGCCTTCAAGAACTGGAGCGCGCGGGCGGCCTACCAGTGGAACCCCGACGAGTCCGTGACCGAATACTCCGACCTCCGCGTGCAGTACCGGCCCGCGTCCGACCGCGTCTTGAACGCGGCCTATCGCTATCGCCGCGACACGGTGGACCAGTTCGACGTGTCCGCGGCCTGGCCGATCGGCGAGCACTGGCGCGGCTTCGGGCGCTGGGTCTATTCCCTGCAGGAGGACAAGACCCTCGACCAGTTCGTCGGCTTCGAGTACGGCTCGTGCTGCTGGGCGCTGCGGCTGGTGACACGCCGCTTCCTGAGCAGCCGCACGGGCGACATCGATACCTCGATCGGGCTGCAGCTGGAACTGAAAGGCCTGTCGAATGTCGGAACGGACACCGAAGCTTTCCTGCGCGATGCGATTCGTGGATACTCCGCCCTCCCGCCCGAGCCCCGGTCCTGAAATGCCCTTGTTTTTCAATGGATTGCTGCTGGCCTGCCTGTTGCTGACCGGGCTCGCGAGCGGTGTGGAGGCACGCGAACTGAGCAGCCGTGGCGTGCTGCTCGACGGGGTCGCGGCCGTGGTGAACGACGGGATCGTGCTCACCAGCGCGCTCGACCAGCAGGTCGCCACGGTCACCCAGCGTTTCGAGCAGCAGGGACAGGCGCTGCCGCCGCGCAACCTGCTGCGCCAGCAGGTGCTCGAGCGGCTGGTGATTCAGGAAATCCAGATGCAGCGTGCCGAGCGCCTCGGCATCAAGGTGCCGGACGAGGCGCTGAACGAGGCACTGGCGGACATCGCCAGGCGCAACGCCATCCAGTTCGCCGACCTGCCGTCGGCACTCGAGGCGCAGGGCGTCGACTACGCGCGCTACCGCGAAGAGGTGCGCCAGGAGATGACGCTCAACCTGCTGCGCCAGCGCGACGTGTACTCGCGCATCTACGTTTCGCCGCGCGAGATCGACCAGTGCATGCAGCGGCGCAAGAGCGCCCCCGAGCAGGACGTCGAATTCGAGCTCGCCCACATCCTCGTATCGGTGCCGGCCTCCGCCACGCCCGAGCAGGCCGAGGAGCGCGCGGTGCGCGCCCAGGGCATCTACGACCGCGCGCGCCGCGGCGAGGACTTCGCGCAACTCGCGGCCGCGTACTCCGATTCCGGCACGGCGCTCGAGGGCGGTTCGCTCGGCTGGCGCCGTGCGAACCAGCTGCCCTCCTTCGCGGCGGAGATCATCGTCCGCATGCAGCCGGGCGAGATCACCGAGCCGATCCGCACGCCGAGCGGGCTGCACATCTTCAAGGTGCGCGACAGGCGCAGCGCCACCTCCAACGCGATGGTCTCCCAGGTGCACGCGCGGCACATCCTGCTCGAGACCAATGCCGTCGAGGACGACGACACGGTCCGGCAGAAGCTCGTGCAGTTCCGCGAGCGCATCCTCAAGGGCGAGAGCTTCGAGGCGATCGCCTCGGTGAACTCCGACGACAAGGGCTCCGCGGCGAACGGTGGCGACCTCGGCTGGGTGGGTCCCGGCACTTTCGTCCCGGTCTTCGAGCAGCAGCTCGAGTCGCTGAAGATCGACGAGATCAGCCAGCCCTTCAAGACGCAGTATGGCTGGCACATCGTGCAGCTGCTGGGCCGGCGCGACTACGACGCCACCGAGGACGTGCTCCGCAATCGCTGCGTGGCGCAGCTGCGGGAGTCGCGCGCCGAGGAGGAGACCGAGATCTGGATGCGCCGCCTGCGCGACGAGGCCTTCGTCGAATACCGGCTGTGAGCCGCGGCGGCGCAATGCCGACCATCGCCGTCACCAGCGGCGAGCCCGCCGGCATCGGGCCGGAACTCTGCGCCTCGCTGCTCGACCATGACCCTGCGATCCGCCTGGTGCTCGTCGGCGACCACGCGCTGCTCGAGCGCGCCGCCGGCCGGCCGCTGCCCGCGGAGTCCGTACTGCACGTCCCGCTCGCCGCGCCGAGCACGCCAGGGCGGCTCGATCCCGCCAATGCCTCCTACGTCCTCGCCGTGCTGGATGCGGCCACCGACGGCTGCCTCGCGGGGCGCTTCGACGCGATGGTGACGGCCCCGGTCCACAAGGGCGTGATCAACGAGGCGGGCGTGCGCTTCACCGGCCACACCGAGTACCTCGCGGAGCGCTGCGGTGCACCGTTGCCGGTGATGCTGCTCGCGGGTGGCGGGCTGCGGGTCGCGCTCGCCACCACCCACCTGCCGCTCGCCCGGGTGAGCGCCGCGATCACGGCGCACCGGCTCGAGGGCGTGCTGCGCGTCCTCGACGCCGACCTGCGCGCGAAGTTCGGCATCGCCGTACCTCGCATCCTCGTCTGCGGACTGAACCCGCACGCGGGCGAAGGCGGCCATCTCGGCCGCGAGGAGATCGAGGTGATCGAGCCGGCGCTCGAGCGGCTCCGCGCGCAGGGACTGCACCTGACCGGGCCGGTCCCGGCCGACACCGCGTTCCTGCCCGCGCGCGTCGCCGGTCACGACGCCGTGCTCGCGATGTTCCACGACCAGGGCCTGCCGGTGCTCAAGCACGCCAGCTTCGGCCACGCCGTGAACGTCACGCTCGGCCTGCCGATCCTGCGCACCTCGGTGGACCACGGGACGGCTCTCGACCTCGCGGGCACGGGTCGCGCCGACCCCGGCAGCCTGCGCGCCGCGCTGCGCCTCGCGGCCGAGATGTGCGCCGCGCGCCGCCGGTGAGCCGCGCCAAGAAGCGGCTCGGACAGCACTTCCTGCACGACCCGGGGACGATCGGGCGCATCGTGCGCGCGGTCGCGCCGCGCCACGGCGACCGGCTGGTCGAGATCGGCCCGGGGCGCGGCGCCATCACCGCGCCGCTGCTAGAGGCCGCCGGCGCGCTCGACGTCGTCGAGTTCGACCGCGACGTGCTGCCGGCGCTCGAGGCGCGCTGCCGCGGCCTCGGTGAGTTGCGCGTGCACGTCCACGACGCGCTCGAGTTCGACCTGCGCGCGCTGCGTGGCGACGGCGCGCCGCTGCGGCTGGTGGGCAACCTCCCCTACAACATCTCCACGCCGCTGCTGTTCCGCTTCCTCGAGCAGCTCGACGCGGTGTCGGACATGCACTTCATGCTGCAGAAGGAAGTCGTCGCGCGCATGGCAGCCAGTCCCGGCGGCAAGGAGTACGGACGGCTCACGGTCATGCTCGCACCCTGGGTACGGGTCGAACCGCTGTTCGACATCGGCACCGGTGCCTTCGCGCCGCCGCCGAAGGTGGTCTCGACCTTCTTCGCACTGCATCCGCACGCCGCACCGCCGTTTCCGCTCGCCGACCCGCGGGCCTATGCGCGCGTCGTGGCTGCGGCGTTCTCGCAGCGCCGCAAGACGCTGCGCAACTCACTGGCCGAACTGCTCGACGTGGAACGCATCGCCGCCGCCGGCGTGGACCCACGGGCCCGCCCCGAGACGCTGGCCCCTGAACTGTTCGCCGCCCTCGCGGCGCAGCTCGCGGCGTCCGGCGGGCCGGACGGCCGCAATTGGTCGCTCCCCGCCGGCGACCTATAATCCCGTAGCATCCGGGGCCCACCCCGCTGGAGCACTGTCATGGGCGACTACCGGAAGATCCTGCTCTGCCTCGACCTGACGGACGACAGCGAGAAGATCGCCGAACGCGCGCGGTCGCTGGCCGCGAAGTGCGGCGCCGAGCTCACGCTGCTGCACGTGGTCGAGTACGTTCCCGTGGAGCCGATGGGCGAGGCGTTGCTGCCCGCCGTGCAGATCGAGGGTGAGCTCGTCGAGCGTGCCCGGGTGCGCATCGCCGAGCTCGCCGCGAGTCTCGGCATCGGGCACTGCGAGCGCCTGGTGAACACCGGCAACATCAAGACCGAAGTGGTCCGCGTCGCCCAGGCACGCGGCATCGACCTGATCATGATCGGCAGCCGCGAGCGCCACGGCGTCTCGATCCTGTTCAACTTCACCGAGGACACGGTGCTGCACGCGGCGCCCTGCGACGTCCTCGCGGTACGCCTGCCGCGGGAATGAACTTGCCACCGGGATGCACATGAATACCACCAGTCACAGCATCCGGGTCGAGGTGATCACCCACTTCGTCGAGGAGCAGTCGAACCCCGGCGACGGCCGCTTCGTGTTCGCCTACACCATCACCATCCGCAACGAGGGCTCGGTGCCCGCGCGGCTGCTGTCGCGGCACTGGATCATCACCGACGCCAACGGCAAGGTGGAAGAAGTCGTCGGCGACGGCGTGGTGGGCGAGCAGCCCCACCTCGAGCCCGGCGAGGGCTTCCGCTACTCGAGCGGCGCGATCCTGGAGACGCCGGTGGGCTCGATGCACGGCAGGTACCGCATGGTGGCCGACGACGGCGAGCATTTCGACGCGCCGATCGCGCCCTTCACGCTCGCCGTGCCCGGCCTGCTGCACTGACCGCCGATGGCGGTGTGGGCCGTCGGCGACGTGCAGGGCTGCTGCACCGAGCTCGAGACCCTGCTCGAGCGGATCGACTTCTCGCCGGCGCGGGACCGGCTCTGGTTCGTGGGCGATCTCGTCAACCGCGGCCCGCGCTCGCTCGACGCGCTGCGGCTCGTCGAGCGTCTCGGCGACGCCGCGGTCGTCGTGCTCGGCAACCACGACCTGCACCTGCTCGCCCTTGCGCGCGGTGGCGAAACGCCGCGAGCGGCAGACGAATCGCTGCGACCCGTTCTCGACGCTCCGGACCGCGGCCGACTGCTCGACTGGCTGCAGTCGCGCCCGCTGCTGCACCACGACTCGCGGCTCGGCGCGACCATGGTCCACGCCGGGCTCCCGCCGCAATGGGACATCGATCTCGCGCGCCGCTGCGCGGCGGAGCTCGAGAGCGCGCTGCGCGGCGAACGCAGCGGCCGCCTGTTCGCCACGATGTACGGCAACCGACCCGACACCTGGCGCGATGACCTCGAGGGTGACGACCGCCTGCGCTACATCACCAACGCGCTCACCCGGATGCGCGTCTGCGACGCGTCGGGCCGCCTGCTGCTGAAGTTCAAGGGTCGCGCTCGAGGACATGCCGGCCGGATCGGTGCCGTGGTTCCGGGCGCCGCGGTCGCCGCTCGGCCGGCGCCCGGATCGTCTGCGGGCACTGGTCCGCGCTCGGCTACGTGGAGGAGGCCGGCGTGCTGTGCCTCGACACCGGCTGCGTCTGGGGCGATACGCTCACGGCGCAGCGGCTCGATGCGCCCGGCGTGCGCGTGGCGGTGGCGAGCACGCTGCCCGCCGCATTCTGAGCGACGTTGCGGGCGGCGGCGGCGCCGCTCACTCCCGCATCAGCCGCGCGTAGATCGGCGCCACGCCGCCCCCGAGCAGGCGCGCCGCGAAATTGATCAGCCTGGCGTCGAGCCCGACGCGCCAGTGCACGCGGTGGCCGTGCGCCGCGCGCCACACCGTCTCGGCGACGCGCCGCGGCGGGATCTTCACCCCCAGCCGCCCGATCGAGGCCGGCTTGACCTTGGCGTCGAAGACCATCCCGGTCTGCACGTAGGGGACGTAGATGGCCGAGACGCGGATGCCGTGCGCGCGGTACTCGATGTCCAGCGCTTCCGTGAGCCCGCGCACGAAGAATTTCGTCGCGCCGTACACCGCGTGCTGCGGCGAGCCGTACTCGGCCGAGGTCGAGCTCATCGCGATCACGCGCGACCCCGGCGTCCGCGCGAGGCACGGGAAGGCCGCATCGATCGTGTGCATGACGCCGCGTACGTTGACGTCGACCAGCAGGTCCTTCTGGCCGCGGGTGATGGTCTCGTCCGGGCCCATGAACAGGACGCCCGCGTTGGCGAACACGACGTCGAGCCGGCCGCCGGCGGGCGCCGTGAACTCCTGCAGCGCGGCCTGCACGGCGGCGAAGTCGCGTACGTCGGCGAGGTGGGTGCTGAGCGCAGCGCTCCCGGTCTCGCGCGCGAGTGCCTCGAGCGCGGCTGCATCGACGTCGGAGGCGCCCACCCGCCAGCCGCGCGACGCGAACAGGCGCGCGGTCTCGGCGCCGATGCCGGCGCCGGCGCCCGTGATGAAGATCGACCGTGGCTCGCTCATGGCGCCGCCGGAGGCACTGCCTCCAGCACCTCGACCACCATGTGGATCGGGTAGAGCGTCACCTGGCGCGGCACGCAGTGCGTGCGGTCCTCGACCACCGTGACGCCGAGCGCGGGGAACACGCGGTCGCGCATCTGCTCCATCAGTTCGCAGTCGCCGAACTGGAGATCGCCCAGCGGGCTGGACTCGAACTGCACGCGCTTGCGCCGGGCGGGGAACTGAGCGGTGGCCTCGACGGGGGCCTCGCCCTTGACCCGCGCCGCGAGTTCGCGCTTCGAGGCGTCGCTCGCGAGCTGCGCCAGCACTTCGGGCGTGGCCTCCACGGGCACCCGGGCGACGATGCGCGCCATCGGCATCAACTCGGGACCCGTGAGACGGATGCAGTTTCGGACCGTGACCTTGAGACCGTCGCCCAGTCCGAGGTCCTCGAGCACGCGCCGCACCTTGCTGCGCAGGCCGTCGCAGGAGTAGTAGGTGGTGAACCCCATGTACACGAGGTCGACCTGACGCTCGACCCGCACCGCATTGACGACGTCGGGTTGCCCGTCGGCGGGAGACGTCTCCTGCGCGTGGGCGACGGAGGCGAACGCGAGCAGCGCGCCGGCGATCCGGGCTCCTCCGCCGCGACTCATTGCAGAGCGTCTCATCGCACCGACCTCCTGCCCCGGAGCCGGGGCCCGCGCCTATACTGCCACACGTCCCGCAGGGCCCCCCGCGCCGACCGACATGCTCGAACTGGAGTTCATCACCCACGGTCGGCGGTGGCGCGCCGATCTCGCCCTGCCAGTCGACCTCGCGATCACCCTCGAGTTCCCGGGCCCGCAGCCGCGCTTCTTCGCCGAGGCGCCGGCGCGGGCCGAGCCGCTTCGCGCCGGGCACTTCAGCGGTGCGGTGTCCAGCGGGGCGAGCTGCAACTGCGGCGTGTACACGTTCGCGCCCCACTGCCACGGCACGCACACCGAGTGCGTCGGCCACTTGACCGACGACGCGATTGCGCTCGCCACGCTGACGCCCGCGGCACCGATGCTCGCGTTGCTCGTCACGGTGCGGCCGCAGCCGCTCGCCGCCGCGGGTGTGGAGCCCGCGGGACGGCACGCCCCGGACGATCCCGTCATCACCGGTGCGCTGCTCGGCGCCGCGGCGTCGCGCTGGGCGGACGACCCGTGGGCGGCGCTGGTGGTGCGCACGCTGCCGAACGATCCGGGCAAGCGGCAGCAGGTCTACGCCGGCGCCTGCCCGGCACCCTACTTCACCGCGGACGCCATGAGCTGGGTGGTGGAGCGCGCCGTGACCTCACTGGTCGTCGACCTGCCGAGCCTCGACCGCGCGGACGACGGCGGAGCGCTGCTCGCGCATCGCACGTTCTGGGGGCTGCCACCGGGGGTTCGCGACGCGCGCCAGGCGCGACGCGGACGCGCGCTCGTCACCGAACTCGCCTACGTCCCGGACACCGCGCACGATGGCCTGTACCTGCTCGACCTGCACGTGCCCGCGTTCGCTGCCGACGCGGCGCCCAGCCGGCCCGTGCTCTATCCCACGGCGGAGATGACGCCCCGGGTGCCACCATGAGACTCGACCTCGACAACGCCCGCGAACGCGACGCCGCCGACCCGCTGCGCCACTGGCGCGACCGCTTCGTGCTGCCCCAGGACGCCGAGGGCCGCGAGCTCGTCTACCTCTGCGGCCATTCCCTCGGTGCGCAGCCCGCGCTCGCCGCGGAGTACGTCGAGGAGGTGATGCGCGACTGGCGATCGCTCGCGGTGGACGGGCACTTCGCGGCTCACCGTCCCTGGATCACCTACCACCAGCGGCTCGCGCCGGGCCTCGCGGGGCTCGTGGGCGCGGAGCCGATCGAGGTCGTGGCGATGAACACGCTCACGACCAACCTGCACCTGATGCTGGCGAGTTTCTACCGGCCCGCAGGTCAGCGCACGGCGCTCATGATCGAGCGACACGCGTTTCCCTCCGACCGCCATGCCGCGGAGTCGCAGGTGCGCTTCCACGGGCTCGACCCGGCGCGCGACCTGATCGAGATCGCGCCGCGCGAGGGCGAGGACTGCCTGCGCACGGACGACGTGATCGAGGCGATCGAGCGGGAGGGTGCGCGGCTCGCGACGCTGCTGCTGCCGGGCGTGCAGTACCTCACCGGCCAGGCGCTCGACGTCGCGGCGATCACGACGGCCGGCCGCCGCGCGGGCTGCACCGTGGGCTGGGATCTCGCGCACGCGATCGGCAACGTGCCCGTGGGCCTGCACGATGCGGGCGCCGACTTCGCGGTGTGGTGCCACTACAAGTACGTCAACGGCGGGCCCGGAGCGGTCGCCGGCGCCTTCGTGCACGCGCGCCATGCGCAGCGCGACGACCTGCCGCGCCTCGCCGGCTGGTGGGGCCACGACCGGGCGACGCGATTCCAGATGGGGCCGGAGTTCCACCCGATCCCGGGCGCCGAGGGCTGGCAACTCGGCAACCCGCCGATCCTCGCGCTCGCGCCGGTCGCAGCCTCGCTCGAGCACTTCGAAGCGGTCGGTCTCGCGGCGCTGCGCGCCAAGTCCGTCGCGCTCACGGGCTTCCTCGAGGCCCTGATCGACGCACGGCTCGGTGGCCGGGTCACGATCCTCACGCCGCGCGAGCCACGGGCGCGGGGCGCACAGCTGTCGTTGCGCCTGGAGTGCGGCCGGGACCGCGCACGCGCGGCCTTCGACGGCCTGCGCGCGCGCGGTTTCGTACCGGACTGGCGCGAGCCGGGCGTGATCCGCGCCGCCCCCGTGCCCTTCTACAACCGCTACGAGGACGCCTGGCGGTTCGTGGACGCGCTGGACGCGGAACTGGCCGCTGCCTGAAGACCACGGCGCAGTTCGAGGAAGCTGAAGGCGTGGGCGTGGCGCGAGTCGGCCGGATGGCGCTCGCAGGACACCTGCTCCCACGCGGCGAGGTCGAGCGGCGGCAGGTACGTGTCGGCGTCCACGGTCGCGTGCACACGGGTGAGGTAGATGCGGTCGGCGAGCGGCAACGCCGCCCGGTAGAGCTCGGCGCCGCCGATCACGCAGACCTCGGGCGCGTCGCGCGCCGCGCGCAACGCTGCCTCGAGCGAGTCGATCACTTCGGCGCCTTCGATCGCGAGGCCGCGCTGGCGCGAGACGACGAGACTGCGCCGACCGGGCAGCGGACGGCCGATCGAGTCCCAGGTGCGGCGGCCCATCACGATAGGCTTGCCCATCGTCAGCGCCTTGAAGCGCTTCAGATCCTCGGGCAGGTGCCAGGGCAGGCCGCCGTCCCGACCGATGCCGCCCTGCTCGTCGGCCGCGACCACCAGCGAGACGATCCTCAACGGCGGGCGCGCTTGCCGGCCGTCTTGCCGCCGGACCGCGCAGTCCCGCCGGCGGCGGACTTCCCGGGCCGCTTCGCCGCCGTTCGGCGCGCCTTCGTCTTCGCGCGCTTCTTGGGGCGCTTCCTCGCGAGGGGCTTGTCCAGCGGCTCCTCGGCGAGCATCGTGCCGCGGCATTTGGCAGCTCCGCAGCGGCAGGCGTAGTTCAGGAGTTCGTCCGGGTCGTCCGTGCTCTCCCAGGTGAGGCCGTACTCGTAGCCAAGTTCCTCGCCGGGCTGGACGGTACGCGCCGCCTCGATGAACACCCGGCCACCCTCGATCACGGTGTCGCAGTTCGGGTCGCAGGAGTGATTGATGAAGCGCGCGTCGTTGCCGTCGACACCCGCGTCGATCACGACGTCGTCGTCCACCACGAACAGGAAGGTGTGGCCGTTATCCTGGCCCTTGGCCGCATAACGATCGTCCGCGTCGGCGTGGCTGATGCGATCGCCGAGGTACTCGACGATGCGCGTCCCCTTGCGGATGCGACGCGTGGCGTACACGCCGCTGCCGTGGATGCGCGAGCGGCGCACCGCGAACATTGGCTCGGCGCCCGCCACCGTTCGTACGGCGTGGCGCATGTGGGCGTGGTGGACCGGGGTCTTGCGGGTCTGCTTGGCTTTCTTCATACGGCGATCGGGGCCTTGATGGCGGGATGTGACTGGTAGCCGGCGACCTCGAAATCCTCGTAGCGGTAGTCGAAGATCGAGTCGGGACGGCGCTTGATCAGTAGCGTGGGCAGGGGCAGCGGCTCGCGCGCGAGCTGCAGGCGCGCCTGCTCGAGGTGGTTGAGGTAGAGGTGGCAATCGCCGCCGGTCCAGACGAACTCGCCCACGCCGAGACCGCATTGCTGCGCCATCATGTGGGTGAGCAGCGCGTAGGACGCGATGTTGAAGGGCACGCCGAGGAAGACGTCGGCGCTGCGCTGGTAGAGCTGGCACGAAAGCCGCCCGTCGGCGACGTAGAACTGGAACAGCGCGTGGCAGGGCGTGAGCGCCATCTGTTCGAGCTCGCCGACGTTCCAGGCATTGACGAGGATGCGGCGCGAATGCGGATCGCGCCGGATCAGCTCCACGGCCGCCGCGATCTGGTCGATCGTGCGCCCGTCGGCCGCGCGCCAGGCGCGCCACTGCACGCCGTAGACCGGGCCGAGTTCGCCCTGCTCGTCCGCCCACTCGTCCCAGATGGTGACGCCGTGCTCGCGGAGATACCGCACGTTGGTCTCGCCGCGCAGGAACCAGAGCAGCTCGTGCACGATCGACTTCACATGGAGCTTCTTCGTGGTGACGAGCGGGAAACCGGCGCCGAGGTCGAAGCGCATCTGCCAGCCGAAGGTGGCGAGCGTGCCGGTCCCGGTGCGGTCGGTCTTGCGCGCGCCGTGCTCGAGCACGTGGCGCATCAGGTCGAGGTATTGGCGCATGTCTCAGGCGTAGTTGCCGGAAGGCTCGCGGCGACGGTAGGCCACGACGAGCAGCCAGACCCCGGCGATGATCATCGGCAGCGACAGGATCTGCCCCATCGTCATCCAGTCGAACAGCAGGTAGCCGCGATTCGCGTCCGGCACGCGGACGAACTCGACGGCGAAGCGGAACACGCCGTAACACAGCAGGAAGAGTCCCGACGGCGCGAGGCGCGGCCTGGGCCTCGCCGTGAACCACCACAGGATGACGAACAGCACCAGACCCTCGAGGAACGCCTCGTAGAGCTGGGAGGCGTGCAGCGCCACGCCGTCCACCACGACGGCCCAGGGCACCTCGGTGGGCTTGCCCCACAGCTCGCCGTTGATGAAGTTGCCGATGCGTCCGGCGCCGAAGCCGATCGCCGGCAGCGGTGCCGTGAAGTCGAACACGTCGGCGATGCGCTTGCCGCGGCGGGTCGCGAACAGCGCGAGCGCGACCAGCACGCCGATCAGGCCGCCGTGGAAGGACATGCCGCCCTCCCACACGCGCACGGCGCTCAGCGGATCCTCGAGGATGCCCTCGGTGCCGTAGAACAGCATCCAGCCGATCCGTCCGCCCAGGATCACGCCGAGCGCACAGTAGAAGATCAGGTCGTCCACCTCGGTCGGCGTCCAGGTGGAGCCCGGGCCGGCTGCGCGACGCCGCGCGAGCCACCACGCCCCGGCGAAACCAACCAGGTACATGAGTCCGTACCAGTGGACGTGCAGCGGCCCCAGCGAGAAGGCGATCGGATCGGGGTGCGGGTAGACGAACATCAGACGCGTATTCTAGGGAAACTGCCGGCCGGTTGCCGAGGCACGGCCGCGACCCGGTCGCGCCGCGACTGCAGCCGGGGCGACGCCCCGCTGTGCTATGTTGCCCGACGACTGTCGCGAGCACGCACCCTCCGATGCGAGAAGGATTCCGTCTCGGTGAGCTGATCGTGGACCCGGCCGCGGGTGTCGTGCTGCGGCCGGACGGTCTGCAGCGCCTCACGCCGCGGATGGCAGCCACGCTGATTGCGCTCGCCGGGCAGCCCGGCCAGACGGTCGCGCGCCGCGAACTCATCGAGCGGGCGTGGCCCGGCGGCACCGGCTCCGACGACGCGCTCGTACGATGCGTCGGAGAACTGCGCCGCGCGCTCGGCGACGACCCGCGGCAGCACCGCTACGTGGAGACGGTTGCGGGCCACGGCTACCGGCTGGTCGTCGACCCGCAGCCGCTCACGGAGACCGACCGGCAGCGCCTCGCCACCGCGGCGCACACCGCTGCGTCCACGAGCGAGCCGTCGTGGTGGACGCGCGTGACGACCGCGCTGCTCTCAGGCAGCCCGGAGCAGCGCGTGATCAAGCTCGGCGCGCTGTACCTCGGTGCGGCGCCGACGCTGATCCAGAGCGCGGACGTGATCCTGCCGAAACTAGGACTGCCGGAATCGGCGGTCAGGTTTGTGATCCTGCTGGGCCTGCTGGGCCTGCCGGTGGTCCTCGCACTGGCGTGGTTCTACAGGCCGGCCTCGCCGGTGGTCGCGCCGTCCTGGCGCCGGACGGTGCTGCGTCCGCTGGCCATCGGCCTCGTCGGGCTCGGCATCCTCGGCAGCCTCGCCTACGGACTTTCGCAATGGCTCGGGGAGCGGGCGGCGCCCGCCGTCGAGGACCGCTCGATCGCCGTGCTGCCCTTCGACAACCTGAGCGGCGATCCCGCCAACGAGTTCCTCGGCGACGGGCTCGCGGAAGAACTCGCGAACCAGCTGACCCGCGTGCCGGATCTCGAGGTCGCATCCCGGACGTCCGCATTCAGCTTCAAGGGCAAGCAACTCGCCATCGGCGAGATCGCGTCCTCGCTCGGCGTCCAATACGTGCTCGAGGGCAGCATCCGGCGCAATGCCGACACACTGCTTGTCACAGCCCAGCTCATCGACGGGCAGAGCGGCTTCCATGTCTGGTCGAAGACCTACCGGCGTCCGGTTACGGAGCTGCCGAGCGTGGAGGACAACATCTCCGGCTCGGTGATCGAGGCGCTGCGGATCGTGCTCGCACCCGAGACGCGCGAGCGCCTGCGGCAACGCCCAACCGCGCAGCGCGGAGCCTACGAGGCCTACCTGCAGGGAATCAGCGAGCTGCGGCAGCCCGGCGACGCTGCTGCGTCGCTCGACCGGGCGCTGCAGCGGTTCAACGAGGCGCTGGCCATCGACCCGACGTTCGCCGAGGCCCATGCCGGCCTCTGCCAGACGCATGTGCTGCGGTACACGAGTCTGAACGCCGCACCGGCCGTCGCCGATGCCGAGCGGGCCTGCGCACAGGCGGTGCGCCTCGACAGCGCGCTGCCAGACGTACACGAGGCGCTCGGGAAACTGTACGAAGCGACCGGACAGCATGCGCCGGCCGAGCGGGAGTACCGCAGGGCCCTTGCACTGGATCCAAACCGGGTCGAGGCGCAGGTCAGCATCGGCACGACGCTCGCGGCGCAAGGCAACCTTGCGGCGGCCGATAGCGCCTTCCGGGAGGCGATTCGACTGCGGCCACGCTACTGGCTCGGCTACGAAGCCTACGGGAGATTCCTCTGGCAGCAGGGACGCCTGCCCGAGGCGATCGCGCAGTACCGGCGCGGCCTCGAACTCGCGCCGCGCAACGCCTTGTTGCTGAGCAACCTCGGCGGGGTCCTGTTCCTCGGCGGCGACTTCGAGGAAGCCGCGGACGCGTTCCGTCGGTCGGTGGAGATCGAGCCAACCAGTGGGGGCTACTCCAACACCGGGACGACCTACTACTTCGCCGGACGCTACGACGACTCGGTCGCCATGTTCGAACAGGCGACCCGGCTGGCGCCTGAGGATCACCAGCTGTGGGGCAACCTCGGCGATGCCTATCGGCGCACTTCGGGCAAGACCGGCCTGGCGCCGGCCGCCTACGCGAAGGCGACCGAACTCGCGCGCGCGAACCTCACCGTGAACCCGGAATCCGCGCTGACGCGCACCCTGCTCGCGTACTACCTGGTTCGCCAGGGCCAGGCGAGGCAGGCAGCGATCGAACTCGAGTCTGCCCGAACCGGCTCGTCCGGGGACGTGTACGCGCACTACTACGCCGCGATGGTCTACAAGCAGATCGGCAACCTGGCCGGCGCGGTCGAGGAGACCCGCAAGGCTCTGGAGGCAGGCTATCCTGCCCGCCTGCTCGTCGCGGATCCAGAGTTCCCGGAGATGCTCGAGAACCGGGACGTCGCCGCCTTAGTCGCGGCAGCGGGCACTGAGTCAACGAAGGACCCAAACAAATGAAGGGGAGATGGAAGACATGACGACGATCAAGCTCAAGATCAAGAACACGAAGAACAGGACGGTCGAAGCGAAGGTGACCGGGAAGGGCAAGGACGGGAACGCGCTGCTGGCACCGTCCGGCACAGTCACGTGGCAGGGAACGGGTGGAACCACGGAGTACCTGGTGACATTCTTCGACTTGGACTTGCAGACGTGGATCTGGCCGTTCGAAGGCGTCGATGACGGAACCACCGGCCCCGACAACGCCCCATACCTGCGCGTCAGGTCGTCGAGCGTGACGAAGACGTTGCGCGCAAGCGCGCCGTCGCAGATCAAGTACGAAGTCGAAGCCGACAATGAGCCCAACGTCGACAGGCTCGACCCGATGATCATCATCCGTCCGCCAAAGGGAAGTGCCGCGATGGCACCGAACAACGTCCTGCTCGGCGTCGTGTGCGCCGTCCTCGGCGCAGCCGTCGGTGCGGCGGTGGCTTACGCGATGTGCTCGTGACACAAGTCCCGGTCGCTTGCGCAGGGATGCACGGACCGGGCGCGTGCGAAGCCGCTGGCGCGGCACGCCGGGCCTTGCCAACCCCGGCGTGTCGCGCGTCCCGCCGCGTCACCCGCCCGGCTGGATCGGGATGACCTCCGCACCCGGCTCGAAGAGCTGCTGGCGGATCTCCTGCACCAGCCCCCACTCCACCGCGTCGTCCGGGTCGAGCGCCGTGCGTGCAAGCATCGCGCGGAACACCTGCCGCTTGGTCTTGCGCGTGTTCGCTCCCACCACGCTCGCGCAGTTCTCCATGTCCACGCGCAGGCTCTTCACCAGTTCGAGCAGCTTCGGCTCCTCGTAGCTCGCGCCCTCGCGGAAGTTCATGCTCACGGGATGCATCAGGAAGCGGGCCTGCGGCACGCACAGGCGCTTCTGGCCGGCGCAGTAGAGCGCCACGCCGATCGAGTCGACGCTGCCGAAGTTGTGGGTCGTGACTTCAGCCGGGATGCCGCGCAGGTAGTTGTAGGCCGTGAGCCCGTGGTAGACGGAGCCGCCTGAAGTCGAGATCAGCAGCGTGAACGCGGTCGTGCCCGCGGCCAGCTTCTGGTCCACGGTGCGCATCAGCGAGCCGATGCTCGCCTCATTGACCGGGCTGTAGAACTTGATGACGGCGGCTTCGGGCATGGTCGCTCCCAGTTGCGGCGGTGGCCCGGTCAGTCGTGCACGACGCGGCAGGTGAGCGCCTTGAGGTAGCGCGTCTCGGGCATGGCCGGGTGCAGCGGATGGTCCGGTGCCTGGCCGCCCACCTCGATGATCTGCACGAAGCGCCCGAGGTGGCGCGCGGCCTGCTGGATCGCCGCGATCAGGTCGTCCTGCGCAAGGTGGTGCGAGCACGAGCACGACACGAGGATGCCGTCGCGATGCAGCAGCTGCATGGCGAGCTGGTTGAGCTTGCGGTAGGCCGCCAGTCCCTTGGCAATGTCGCGGCGGCGTTTGATGAACGCGGGCGGGTCCACCACCACGACGTCGAAGCGCTCGCCGGCCTCGCGCAGCGCGGCGAGCGCGTCGAAGGCGTCGTCGCGGCGGACCTCGACGTCGAGGCCGTTGTCCTGCGCCGAGGTCTGCAGCAGATCGAGGGCGGGCGCCGAGGAATCCACGCACAGCACTCCGGACGCCCCTGCGCGCGCGGCGGCGAGACCCCAGGCGCCGAGGTAGCTGAACACGTCGAGCACCCGCGCGCCCTCGACATACTTGAGGAACGCGGCGCGATTGGCGGCCTGGTCGTAGAACCAGCCGGTCTTCTGGCCGGCGCCGAGCGGCACGCGGAAGCGCACCCCGTTCTCCTCAACGACCGCCTGCTCCGGCGCCTCGCCGAGCGCGGTCTCGACATACGATGGCAGGCCCTCGAGTTCGCGCGCACCCGAGTCGTTCTTCCACACCACGGCGCGCGGGGCGATCACCTGCTCGAGCGCGGCCACGATCTCGGCCTTGAGCGCCTCCATGCCGACCGTGCCGATCTGCCCCACGATCACGTCGCCGTAGCGATCGAGCACGAGGCCGGGCAACCCGTCGGACTCGCCGTAAGCAAGGCGGTAGTACGGCGTCGCGTGCAGCCGCTCGCGCAGCGCGAGCGCCACCTGCAGGCGGTGCACCAGCAGCGACTTGCCCGGCGGATAGCGCGCGTCGCGGCCGAGGATGCGCGCGCAGATCAGCGCGTGCGGGTTGACGTACGCGTAGCCGTGGAAATGGTCGCGGTCGCCGATCACGCGGCAGAGCGCGCCGGGTTGAAACTCCGGCAGTGGCGTGCGGGCCGTGTCCACCTCGTTGCTGAACACCCAGAGGTGTCCCGCGCCCAGGCGCCGCCCTTCGTGGGGCTTCAGGCGCAATTCGGGCAGGGCGAGCCCGGCCGCGGGCGCCTCGTGGGCGTGCGTCATCGTGGGAAACCTCGTTCCGCTATAGTTCCCCATTCTATCCGAGCGCCCGCCTCCGACCCATGCACACACACCCGCAACGCGTGCCGCGCAACCGTCTCGCCGGCGAAACGAGCCCCTACCTGCTGCAGCATGCCGACAACCCGGTGGACTGGTATCCGTGGGGTCCGGAGGCGCTCGAGCGGGCGCGCGCCGAGGACAAGCCGATCCTGCTTTCGGTCGGCTACTCCGCCTGCCACTGGTGCCACGTCATGGCGCACGAGTCGTTCGAGGACTCGACCACGGCGGCGCTGATGAACGAGCTGTTCGTGAACGTGAAGGTGGACCGCGAGGAGCGCCCCGACCTCGACCGCATCTACCAGACCGCGCACCAGATGCTCACGCAGCGCGGCGGCGGCTGGCCGCTCACCATGTTCCTCTCGCCGCTCGACCACCGCCCGTTCTTCGGCGGCACGTATTTCCCGCCCGAGCCGAAGTACGGCATGCCTGCCTTCCGCGAGCTGCTGTCGCGCGCCGCGCAGTACTACCGCGAGCACGGCGAGGACATCCGCCGCCAGGGCGACGCGCTCGTGGAGGTGTTCGGGCAACTGCTGCCGGCGCCCGCAGCTGGCGGCGCCGAGCTGTCGCGCGCCCCGCTGGCCGCCGCGCGCGAGGCGCTCGCGCGCGACTTCGACGGACGGTTCGGAGGCTTCGGCGGCGCGCCGAAATTCCCGCACCCGATGAACCTCGAGTTCCTGCTGCGCACCTGGCACGCATCCGCCGATGCAGACCCGCCCGACCTGCAGGCGCTCTACATCGCCACGCTCACGCTGACGCGCATGGCCGAGGGCGGTCTCTACGACCAGCTGGGCGGCGGCTTCTGTCGCTACTCGGTCGACCCGTACTGGATGATCCCGCACTTCGAGAAGATGCTGTACGACAACGGCCAGCTGCTGGCGGTGAGCGCGCAGGCGGCAGTGGCCACTGGCGAGGCGCTGTTTCGCCGCGTCACCGCGGAGACCGCCGACTGGATCCGCCGCGACATGGAACATCCCGGAGGTGGCTACTACTCGACGCTCGACGCCGACTCCGAGGGCCACGAGGGCGAGTTCTACGTCTGGACGCCCGCCGAGGTCCGCGGCCTGCTCGACGAGCGCGAGTACGCCGTATTCGCGCGTCGCTTCGGGCTCGATCGCGAGGCGAACTTCGAGGGACGCTGGCACCTGCACGCCTTCGAGCCGCTCGCGGCAGTCGCGGAGCAGGCCGGCGTGAGCGAGACCGAGGCCGAGGCGGCCCTCGACTCGGCGCGCGCGAAGCTGCTCGAGGTGCGCAACCGTCGCGTCTGGCCGGGCCGCGACGAGAAGATCCTCACGGCCTGGAACGGGCTCGCGATCGCGGGCCTCGCCGCCGCGGCCCGCGCGCTCGAGCGCGAGGACTGCGTGGACTCCGCCGCGCGGGCCGTGGAGTTCCTGCGCCGCCACTGCTGGTCCGGCGGGCGCCTGCTCGCCGTGCACAAGGATGGTCGCTCGCGCTTCCCGGCCTACCTCGACGACCACGCGTTCCTCGCCTGGGGCCTGCTCGAACTGCTGCAGGCGCGCTGGCATGGGCCGTGGCTCGAATGGGCGGTCGAACTCGCCGACGCGCTGCTCGCGCGCTTCGAGGACCGCGAGGCCGGCGGCTTCTACTTCACCGCCGATGATCACGAGTCGCTGATCCTGCGGCCGAAGACGTTCGGCGACGACGCCACGCCCGCCGGCAACGGGGTCGCCGCGCGCGTGCTGCTGCGCCTCGGCTGGCTGCTCGCGGAGCCACGCTACCTCGACGCCGCGGAGCGCACGCTGCGGGCCGCGTGGCCGATGCTGGAACGCTACCCGCACGCCCACACCAGCCTGCTGATGGCGCTCGACGAGTTCACCGCGCCGCCGCCGGTGGTCGTGGTCCGCGGCGCGGAGGCCGACATCGCCGCCTGGCGCGCCGAGCTCGACAGGCTGTTCGACCCGCGCCGAGCGGTGTTGGCGATTCCCGCGTCCGCTGCGTCGCTGCCGCCGGCGCTCGCCGACAAGCGGCCCGCCGCTGGCGTCGTCGCCTACCTCTGCCGCGGCACGACCTGCTCGCCGCCGCTCGCGTCGCTCGGCGAACTGCGGCGCGCGCTCAGAGTCGTGCACGACTGAGTCCGCACGCTCCCGTCCGCGCGTCCGACCTGCAATGGCTTGCTGTCCCACCCACCCCGCACCGTGGAGAACTCCCCGCATGCGCCGCAACGCCCTCCTCATCGCGCTCGTCGCCCTGTCCATCCCGGTTGCGGCCATCGCCCAGTCGCCCGCGCCCCGCATCGTGGTGGTGCAGGCCGGCCAGCTGCTCGACCGGCCCGGCCGTCCCGCGCGCGGTGCGAGCACGATCGTGATCCGCGACGGCAAGGTTCTGGAGGTGCGCGACGGGCACCTCGCGGCCGCTGCCGCGGGCTTCCCAGAGGCGGAGGTCGTGGACCTGCGCGACCATTACGTGCTGCCGGGCCTGATCGACAGCCACGTGCACCTGACGTCCGACACCGGCGGCGTCGCCTCGCAGCTCGAGGAGGTGCAGCTCGAGCCGCCGGCGAAGGCCTACAACGCGCTGGTCAACGCGCACAAGACGCTCGCGGCCGGCTTCACCTCGGTGCGCAACCTCGGCGACCGCGACGGCGTCACGCTCGCGCTGCGCGATGCGGTTCGGGCCGGCAAGGTCGTCGGACCCAACATCGTGGACGCGGGCACCTCGATTTCGACGACGGCCGGTCACATGGACGCGGCGCTCGGCTTCCGCGACGACCTGCGCGAGGCGCTCGACCGTCACGACAACCTCTGCGACGGCCCCGACGCCTGCCGGCGCGCGGTGCGCCTGCAGGTGGCGCGCGGCGTGGACCTGATCAAGATCGCCACGACCGGCGGCGTCAACAGCCGCATCGGCGCCGGGCTCGGCCGGCAGATGTTCGAGGACGAGGCGCGCGCCATCGTCGAGACGGCGCGACTGTATGGCAAGAAGGTCGCCGTGCACGCCCACGGCGCCGACGGCGTGAAGCTCGCGCTGCTCGCGGGCGTGGACTCCATCGAGCACGGCACGGTGCTCGACGACGAATGCATCGCGCTGTTCGTGAAGTCCGGCGCCTGGTACGTGCCGACGCTCTCGACCGTGAACGGCTACCTAGAGCGCATCGCGGCCGACCCCAACGCCTACTCCCCCGCCGTGCGCGCCAAGGTGGACTGGCGCATCAAGGTGACCGGCGAGTCGCTCGCCAAGGTCGTGCCGCGCGGCGTGAAAGTCGCCTTCGGCACGGACGCTGGCGTCAGCAAGCATGGCCGCAACGCCGACGAGTTCGAGCTGATGGTGAAGTACGGGATGACGCCGTCGCAGGCGCTGGTGGCGGCGACCGTGAGCGCCGCCGAGCTGCTCGGACTCTCCGCGGAGGCTGGCACGCTCGAGCCCGGCAAGCGCGCCGACCTGATCGCGGTGACGGGCGACCCGCTGCGCGACGTGACGGTGCTCAAGCGCGTGTCCTTCGTGATGAAGGACGGCGTGGTGTTCCGCGACGCGCGTGGCCCGGGGCCGGCTCAGTAGGCCGTCAGCTCGCGCCCGCTGCGCGGCGTGACTGCCTCGCCGCGCGGTCCCGCGAAGCTCACCGCCACCGACTCGGTGCGCAGCCCGGCGTTGCGCAGCACCACGAAGTGCAGATGCGGCCCGGTCGAGAAGCCGGTGCTGCCGGAGTTCGCGATGTACTCGCCGCGTGCGACGCGCTGGCCCGGGCGAACGCGCACCGTGTCCATCTGCAGGTGGGCGTAGAGCGCGGTCGTGCCGTCGTCGTGCAGGACCTGCACGTAGTTGGCCTCGTCGCGCAGTTCCTGGGTGGTGCCGCTGCGGAAGAAGCGATGGGCGACGTCGATCACGATTCCGTCGCGCGCCGCATGCACCGCGCTGCCCTCCGGCATCGCGAAGTCGATGGCATGGCGGCTGCCGGGGTCGCGGTGCGTGATGGCATCCGGAGGCGCCTGGGTCACGGCGTACGACCGGGCGAGCGCGAATGGCGCCCGGTACGGGGCCGGCGGTGCGTGCGTCGACGCCGGATCGCCCAGCACGTAGCCGTAGTCGAAGGGCACGGGGGCATTGCCGCGCGGCGACTCGAGCGACAGCAGCACCTGCTCCGAGCGCGGCGCCACCACGCCGCGCGCGGCGCGCTCACTCCCGCCCTGCCCGGCCGCACGCACGCCAAACTCGACCGGGCAGCGGCACTCGTTCACGGCCACCAGCGCGATGCCGTCGCCGCTCGGCCGTGCCTCCACGACGATGCGCGGCGAGGCGACGCGGCCGGCCAGTGCCACGGCCTCGGCGGGCGCAGACAACGCCGGCCGGCGGTCCGTGTAGACCCACTGGCCGTGCTCGTCCCTGTAGCGGTACACCTGCTGCGCGGCGGCGGGGATCGCGAGCGCGGCAACTGCGACGACGGCCGCAACGCGCCTGAGACGATCGTTCATGGGCCGTGAGCGTAACCTCCGCCCCGCCATTCACACGACGGCCAGCGGCCGCGGCATGCCGATTACGAGCGGCAGCTCACGAAAAACCAGCCACCAGCCGCTCGCGCAGCGCCCGCAGCAGCACGCCGTCGCGTGCGGCGTCGAAGCGCCGCGCCTCGGTCCAGTCGTAGGCCCACGGGTGCGCGGCGCGCAGCGAAGCAGGCTCGTCCGCATAGCGCGGAAAGACGTGGGCGTGCAGCGCGGGCTCGAGGTTTCCGAACAGCGCGTAGTTGATGCGCAGTGCGCCGGTGAGCTCGTGCACGGCCTGGCCGAGCCGCGCCATGTCGGCGAGGAACCCGAGCTGCCCGTCGCTGCCCAGCGCGTTGAGGTGCGGCACCACGGGATCCGGCAGCAGCAGGCAGTAGCCCGCCAGCACCTGCGGGTCGCCCATGACGGCCCAGCCCGAGGGCAGACGCACGATCAGCGTGGGATCCGTGCCGCTGCGGCAGGCCTCGACGCGCCGATGAATCGCCGTGACCGTCACGCGCCGGCGCCGTCGCGGAACATGAAGTACACCGCGCCCAGCATGCACAGCGCCGCCCACAGGTAGTCGAGCCTGAGCGGCTGGCGCATGTAGAAGACGACGAACGGCACGAACACCGTGAGCGTGATCACTTCCTGCAGGATCTTCAGCTGCGGCAGGGTCATGGCCGTGTAGCCGATGCGGTTCGCCGGCACCTGCAGCAGGTACTCGAACAACGCAATGCCCCAGCTCACGAGCGCGGCCACGTACCACGGGCTGCCGCTCAGGTTCTTCAGATGCGCATACCACGCGAAGGTCATGAAGACGTTCGACAGCGCGAGCAGCAGGATGCTGAATGGGATCGCCTGCACCGTTCACTCCGGAGCGAGCGGCGCGGGCAGCCTTACCCCGAGCTCGTGCAGCCGGCGGCAGGTCTGCGCCGCGCTCACGTGGTGGATCGCGCGCCAGCCGCAGGCCTCGGCGCCTCTGACGTTGGGCGGCAGGTCGTCCACGAACACGGTGGCCGTCGGGTCGAGCCCGAGCCGCCGCTCCGCCTCGCGGTAGATCGCGGCCGAGGGCTTCACCGCACCGACGCGGAACGAGGCGATCACGCCGTGGGTGAGGGCCTCGAGCCCGTAGCGCGCGTCGAGGTGCCGCCAGTGCAGGTCGCCAACGTTCGACAGCAGGTAGACGCGGTAGTCGTCCATCAGTCCGGTGGCGAGTTCGAACATCTCGTCGGCGCGATCGAACATGTCGAGCCAGCGCTCCTGCAGTTCGCGCGGATCGAGCGGCCGCTCGGCCATCGCGGCCACGCGGCCGAGCAGTTCCTCGCCCGTGATCTCGCCGCGCTCGTGGGCGGCGAGGTCCACGCGCTCGAGCCACGCAGGCAGGTCGGTCATGTCGATGCCCGCCGCCGCGAGGTAGTCGATGAACGGCTGGTAGCGAAGGCCGCACCAGCACGCCGCCGACGTCGAACACTACGTTGCGGATCATGTTGCGGCCGCGTCAGCTCGGGTGCCAGCCGAGCGTCGCGAGCAGCACCGCGAAGCCGACCACGTAGGCGAGCGCCACGTGCCAACCCGCCCTGATCCATGCCCACACCGAGCGTGCCTCGGGGAACAGGCCGGTGATCGCCACACCCGCCGAGGAGCCGAACCAGATCATCGAGCCGCCGAAGCCGACCGCATAGGCGAGCACTCCCCAGTCGTAACCGCCCTGCTCCAGCGCGAGCTTGGTGAGCGGGATGTTGTCGAACACGGACGAGACGAACCCGAGACCGAAGGCCGACTGCCACGACGCAGCCGGCAGCCGCTCGACCGGCATCATGGTCGCCGCGGTCACGAGGCACAGCAGGAAGATCGCGCCCTGCACGGCGCCGGGCAGCGCCGACCAGTCGGGCCGGCGCCACGCCGCGGTGGCGAGCAGCGCGCCCCACACCGCCAGCCCGAGGAACGGCACGTGATGCGTGTACTCGGTGAAATGCAGGTTGGCGACGACGTTGGCGACGATTGCGCAGACCAGGACGGTCGCGACGATCGCCATGCGCGGCCAGTCCACCGCCGTGTGCGCCGCGTCCGCCACTGCGATCGGCGCGTAGCGCTGCTGCTGGATGGCAGCGGGGATGCCGAAGACGAGCAGCGCCGCGCCGGACGCCACGTAGGCGTGCAGCACGGCGAGCGGACTGACGCCGTCGATCCACATCATCGTGGTGGTCGTGTCGCCGATCACGCTGCCGGCGCCGCCCGCGTTCGACGCCGCGACCAGCGCAGCGACGTAGCCCACGTGCACGCGGCCACGGAACACCGAGGCGGCCACGGTGCCGCCGATCAGCGCCGCGGCGATGTTGTCGAGAATGCCCGACAGCACGAACACCAGCACCAGCAGCAGGAAGCCGCCGCGCCAGTCGTCGGGCAGCAGGTCGGGCAGCCGTTTCGGCAGGTGGCTCTCCTCGAAGTGTCGCGACAGCAGTGCGAAGCCGGTGAGCAGCATGAAGAGGTTCGCGAGCCCAGATCCCTCGGCGCCCACGTGCGCGAGCAGTCCCGGCAGTCCCTGGCCCTCGTGGAAGCCGGTGGTGGCGAGCTTGTAGAGCGCGATCACGACGAGTCCGCCCGCCGCCACCGCGAGCGCGTGGCGATGGAGCATCGCCACGCCGAGCAGCGTGAGCGCGAACAGCACGAACTCGACCGGGACCGCCCCGAGGTTCACGGCGAAGCAACGCGCTCGAGTTCGACCGGCTCGCCCGGCGTGCGGCGCACGCGCAGCACGAAATCGAAGCGGTCCACGTCGGTGCAGTAGTCGAAGTCGTCGCGCGGCGCCCAGTCGCAGTCCGGATCGAAGAACTTCACCGCGGCCGGCGCCTCGCGCAGCCGCTCGCGTACTTCGCCGAGGGGCGCCGGGCGGTCGAGCAACATCAGGCGCAGGCACTCGGCGTACAGGTCGTCCTCCGCACAGCGCTCGCGCGCCTCGTGGCCCATGCGCACCAGCGACACCTGCGCCGGCGCACGCGCGCGCAGGTAGCGGCAGACGGCCGAGATGTTCACGAATGCGCCGGTCAGCACCTCGTCGGCGCCCGCGGCGTTCACCAGCCCCTGCGTGCCGGCGTGCGTCGTGTGCACCAGCACCCGGCCGCGCAGGTCGAGGGCGCGGATCTCGGTGGGCGAGTTGCCGGCGTCGAAGCCCGGCAGCCTGCGCGCGTGACGCTCGCCCGCGAGCAGCGCGCCCGGGTAGCGGCGCCCGAGCTCGAGCGCCTCGTCGATCTCGCCGGCCGGCAGCACGCGCGCCGCGCCCGCGTCGAAGGCGTAGGCCGCCACCGAGAAGGCGCGGAAGACGTCGATGACCACGGCCGTGCCGCGCGCCTCGCGCGCTCCGGCCACGTGATCGAGCGTCTCGATTTTCATGCTCATGTCAGGCTCCTGGCTGTCCCGCATCGACGGCGACGATCCTCGCCCGCGGGATGAAGTTGAAGTCCGTGGCCGATGCCGCCGTGTAGGCGCCCATCATCCGCCCCGCGATCAGGTCGCCCACCTCGAGCTCCGGCAGCGGGATGTCCTCGCGGATGACGTCGATGCTGTCGCAGGTGGGCCCGGCGAGCACGCTCGGATGCCGCGCGCCCCGCCCGCCGAGGCACTCGATGGGATAGAGGGCATGGTCGAACAGCTGGCCGCTGAACGATCCGTACAGCCCGTCGTCGAGGTAATACCACCAGCGGCCCTCGCGCTGCGCGCGTCCCACCACCGCGGCCACGCAGGTGCCGGCGGGCCCGGCGATGAAGCGCCCGGGCTCCGCGATCACGCGTAGATCCGGCGGCAGGCTGGCGAGCGCACGGCGGATCGGCCTGCAGAAGTGGCTGATCGGCTCCGCGCGCCCACCGTAGGCGACCGGGAAACCGCCGCCGATGTCGAGCACTTCGAGGCGGCCCAGACCGCGCTGCGCGAGCTGGCCGGCGAGCTCGCGGCAGGCGTCGATCGCTTCGACGTACTTCGAGGGATCGGCAACCTGCGAGCCCACGTGGAAGCTGAGCCCCTTCACGCGCACGCCGAGGCCGCGGGCGAACTCCACGAGCTGCGCGGCGGCCGCGGGCTCGCAGCCGAACTTGCGCGACAGGTCCACGACCGCTGCGGGGTTGCGGAAGGAGAGCCGCAGCAGCAGCCCGGCGCGGCGGCGGTACGGCACGAACTTGCGGATCTCGTCGGGGTTGTCGACCACGAACGTCCGGATGCCGAAGCGCAGCGCGGCACGGATTTCCGCATCGCGCTTGATCGGGTGCGTGTGGATGCAGCGCGCGGCATCCACCCCCTGCGAGCGCACCAGCGCGATCTCGCCGGCGGTGGCCACGTCGAAGCCGCAGCCGAGGTCACGCAGCGTCGCGACCACCGCCGCGTGCGGCATCGGCTTGAGCGCGTAGAAGAACTCGACGCCGGGCAGCGCGGCCGCGAGCGCCCGGTACTGGCTGCGCAGCGTGGCACGGTCGAGCACGAGCAGCGGCGTGCCGTGCTGCGCGGCGAGCCCGGCAAGCTGCGCGGGCGACGGCCCGCGCGTGGCGCGACGCCGGGGCGGCCTCGCCCGCAGGCTCATGGTGCGGCCGGGTCCTCGCCGAAATCGGCGCGCAGCGCGGCGATGTCGGGGTCCACGTTGACGACATTCTCGGCGGAAGCGGCGCGTCGCAGGCGATCGCGCGCCGCGTCCCAGGCTTCGCCGGACGGGAGTTCCTCGACCAGGATCTCCCGGGCTCCGGACTTGTCCAGCGCGCGCAGGTTCACGTAGAGATCGCGGGCGTAGACGTCGGCGCGCCGCCCGGCGTTGATCCAGGTCATGTAGCGGTTCGCGACACGCGGGGGCCGCGCCGCCAGCACCGCGACCTTCTCGTGCTCCGCGGTGAGCTGCGCGACGACCTCCTCGAGTGCGCCGCTGTTGACGATGCTGAGCGGCGTGGCCGGCGCGTAGTGCTTCGCGTCCGTTCCCGGGACGCGCGGCGCGGCGCCGGCGATGCCCTCCGCGACCTGCGGCACCACGGCGCGCAGCTGCGACAGCGTGATGGAGCCGGGACGCAGCACGCGCGGCACGGCATCCACGCAGGAGACGATCGTGGACTCGAGGCCGAGCTTGCAGTCGCCGCCATCGAGCACCACCTTGAGCGCGTCGCCGAACTCCTCGCGCACGTGCTCGGCACGCGTCGGGCTCACGTGACCGTAGCGGTTGGCCGAGGGCGCCGCGATGCCGCCGCCGAAGGCGCGCAGCAGCTGCTGCGCGACCGGATGCGCCGGCACGCGCACCGCCACCGTGTCCTGCCCGCCGGTGATGGCGAGATCCACCGCCGGCGCGCGACGCAGCACCAGCGTCAACGGACCGGGCCAGAAGCGTTCTGCGAGCGCCTGGGCCGCCGGCGGTACCTCGAGCGCCCAGCGTTCGAGCAGCCGTGCGTGGTCGACGTGGACGATCAGCGGGTGGGTGGGCGGTCGGCCCTTGAGCGCGAAGACCTTGCGGATCGCCTCCGGATCCTGCGCGTCGGCACCGAGGCCGTAGACGGTCTCGGTGGGAAAGGCCACGACTTCCCCCTCGCGCAGGGCTTCCACCGCGCGGTCGATTTCGTCCTGTGGCAGGCGCGCCGTGACCATCCGCTCATGATAGCCCAAAGCAACGGGGCCGCTCTCGCGGCCCCGTCACTCCACTTGCGACTCAGGCTACAGACTGAAGTCGTAGCGGAACTCGATACCGAACGTGCGGCCCTTGCGCAGCGAGCCGAAGAAAGCCCGCGGCGATCCCGTGTCGGCGCCGCCGGCACGACCCGGCGCGCCGGTCACCGGGTATCCGGCCGGCGACGTGGCAGGCGGTGCGCAGGGCACCAGCGACGTCGCGCCGCACGGCGGACCCGCGTTCGCGCTGCCGGTGCGCAGGTCGAACCAGCGGGTGGCCAGCGGAATCGTGTCTGAGTCCGTCAGGTTGCGGCCGAAGGCCACGACCGACCAGCCGTTGTCGCTGCGGACGCCGACGCGCAGGTTCACCAGCGTGGTGTCGCCGGTCTCGGCGAGGTTGTGCAGCTGCACGTACTTGCTCGACTCGTAGGACGTGGCGAAGTTGCCGATCAGGTTGAGGCCATTGCCCATGGCCATCGGCGAGTCGTAGTTGAACGCGAGGAACGCCTGCTCCTCGGAGCCGAGCGGGTAGCGCTTGCCGACGACGCTGCACTCCTTGACGTTGCCGAGCGCCGGGTCGTAGATCAGGCCGCCGGTGTTGAGGGTGTACTGGAAGTCGTCGCAGCCCTTGGTCACCTCGGTGTGGACGTACGAGTATCCCGCCGTCATCGTGAGCGCCTCGGTGATCGCCGCGGCAAGGTCGAACTCGAGGCCGTAGATCTCGCCCGCGCCCTGGTTGGTGGCGATCGAGGTCACCGCGCCCTGACCGGTCGGCGAGGGAATCGACTGGGTGAACTGCACGTTGGTCGCGTCGGTGTAGTAGGCGGCCGTGTTGAGGCGCATGCGGTTGTCGAACAGGTCGAACTTGGCGCCAATCTCGTAATTTTCGGACTCCTCCTGCGCGTAGTCAGGCTGGCCGATCGAGGCGCCGGCACTGCCGTTGAGGCCGCCCGGCTTGGCGCCCTCGGCGTACACGGCGTAGAGCATCGTCTGGTCGCTGAGCCGCCAGTCGAGCGTGATCCGCGGCGTCGTGGCGTCGAAATCGACGTCCTGGCTGAGCGTCTGGTATCCGAGCGGGCGGTTGTAGTACGCGGGGTTCGTCGGTGGCACCGTCGGGCCAGCGTTGGTGCAGCCGTTGGCCCACGGGTTGTAATCCCCCGAGGACGTGGAGCAGTACTCCTTGCGGGTCTTGGTCTCCTCCGAATAGCGGACCTCGGCCGACAGGGTCAGCGCGTCGGTGATGTCGAAGGACAGCATGCCGAAGTATGCGTCGTCGCGGATGGTCTCGGTGTAGTCCGCGGAGCCGCCGCCCTTCGGGTGCGCGAAGGTCAGGTCGCTGCCGTCGTCCTCGAAGTCGTAGTAGTAGTAGCCGACCAGGCCCCGCAGGCGCTTGTCCTGCGGACTCGCGAGCCGCAGCTCGGTGGAGGTGCTGCGCGTGTCGTTGCGGTTGGTGTTGGCGAACAGCGGCTCCTTCTCGTTGGGCGCGCCGATCGCCGGGATCGCGAAGCCGCCGGTCGCCGGGTTGTAGTTCGGCGTGAGCACGAACGCGTTGGAGTGGTCGCTGTCGGTGCCGAAGCGGTTCGTGAAGTCGCGGTAGCCCGACAGCGAGGTCACGACCCAGCCCGAGCCCATCACGTCCCAGTCGGCGCGCAGCGTGGCGAAGTAGTCCTCGCTCTCCACGCCGTCGAAGGCCGTGCCGTCGCGCCCGCCCGTGGCGGGGATCGGATCGGTGTTGAGCGCCACGATGCCGGGCGGAATCACGCCGCAGTAATACTGGTTGGCATTGAAGCCGGGCGTCGTGACCGTCGGGCTCGGGTTCGTGTCGCGGTAGCGCTGGGAGCGGTAGCCGGGCTTGCAGTTGTTCGCGCTCGCCCCCTGCAGGAACAACGCGAGCGGGCCGTCGTCGTCCTCGCGGTAGAGGCCGTTGGCGATGAACTTGAGGTCGTCGATCGGCTGCCATTGCAGCGTGAGACCGACGGACTCGGTGGACTCGCTGCCCACGAGCTGGCGCGTGAGCGTGTTCGTGTACTCGCCGTCGTAGCTGTAGCTGCGCGCAAAGACCCGCGCGCCGAAACGCTTGTCGAAGAAGCTGTCACCGACCGCGAAGGAGTAGTCCTGCTCGCCGTACTGCGCGAACGTGGCCCTCACCGTCGCCTCGATGTCGTCGCTCGGCGCAGGGGTGATGAAGTTGATCGCGCCGGCGTAGGTGTTGCGTCCGTAGAGCGCGCTCTGCGGACCCTTGATGACCTCGATACGCTCGAAGGCGCCGAGGTCGAGGGACTGGACGTCGCCGGGGAAGTAGACGCCGTCGATGAAGTAGGCGGTACCCGACTCGACGCCGAACTGCACGCCGGCGAGGACGTTCGACTGGCCGCGGATCACCGGCCGGTCGGTGGTGCGCCCGAAGGCCTGCGCGAAGGACAGGCCGGTCGTGAACTGGGCGAGGTCGTTGACGTCGACGATGCCCTTGTCCTGGATGGTCTGTGCCGTGAACGCCGACACGGCGACCGGGGCATTCTGCAGCGTCTCCTCGGTCTTGCGGGCCGTGACGATGATTTCCTCGAGTTCCTGGGCCGAGACCACCGACGGAAGCTGGCCGAGCGCGGCCGCCACCGCCGCCGCGAGCAGCGCGGATCTGGAATATCGCGACATGTTCAATGACCTCACCGGTTTCTGCTTGTAGCTACGCGTGCGTCGCCTGCGCGCGACGGTGCGGGAATGCTGGTTCCGGCCACCGCGCTGCGATCAACGCCCCCTCAACGCCTGATCACCGGGCCGATACTACCGAAGGCGTCGCCAGTATCCAACGCGTATTGCGCGAGGATCCAGCGCGCATTGCGCGACGCGGCGCGCGCCGGCTCACTCCAGGGGGCGACGCTCCCAGCCGTCGGCAGAACGCACGATCTCGCTGGCCGGCCAGTACTGGCGGTCGAGCTTGAGCGTGATGACCTCGGTCGCACCGTTCCAGGTCACGGTCTTCAGGCGCACCGAGGAGCGATCCTCCCGCCCGCGCACCGTGGCGATGAAGGCGTCGAGGTCGGGCACGGGGCGGCCGTCCACCTCGACGATGCGGCGGCCCGCGAACAGGCCGTAGCGCGTGGCGGGCGAGCCGTAGGAGAAGTACGCGACGAACACGCCGTCGGGGGGGATGCCGCGCTGCCACGCCATCGCGCGGTGCGGCGCGTGCAGCACCGCGCCGGCCCACAGCAGCACGCGGTCGATGTCGCGGCCGCCGAGCGGGGCCGTGGCGACCCCGAAGCTGGCCTCGCGGCCGTCGCGCAGCACGGTGAGCGTCACATTCGGGGCGCGGGTCAGGCGCTCCACGGCGCGTGGACGGCTCACTGGCTGGCCGTCCACCGCCAGCAGCAGGTCGCCTTCCCGCAGCACGGCCGCGGCCGGTGAGCCTGCGACCACGCGCGCCACGCTGAGGGCCTGGCGCTGGGTCCCGTCGATCGCCTCGAGCCGGGACACCCACGCGTCGCTCAGTCCCAGCTTGCGCGCCGCCGAGATCGGCACCGCCTCGAACTCGACCTCGAGCGAATAGAGTGGCGCGCCCGTCGTCGCCGCCTCCAGCATTTCGACGACGAGGTCCACCGGCACGCCGCGGTTGATCTGCACCTGGTCGCGGCCCGTCTCGGTGGCGAAGCTCGACCAGAGCGCGCGCACGCGGCCGTCGCGGCCGGCGATCACGCCGTCGAACTCGCCGGGAGCGTTCACGAGGGTCGCCACCTCGAGGTTGGCCTCGCGGAAGCGCAGCGTGCGCGACAGCGGCAGGTTCAGTTCGTCGATCGATGCCACGGTCGTGGCAATGGAGCGCACGCGCGAGTCGCCCCCCAACCCGACCACGGTCACGGCCTCGCCCGGCGTGAGCTCGCGGGTGTCGAGCTTCGCCGCGCGCAGCGGCGTGCCGTCGAGCAGCCGCGGGTCGAAGGACACCAGCGCGAGGTTGTGCAGCGGGTGCACGTACTCGACCCGCCCCGGCACCTCGACCGAGCCCGCCACCGTGATGCGCACGTCGCCCACCGCGATCGGGACGGTGTTGCGGTCGACCGCCACGAGCCCGCGCGCGGCATCGACGATCACGCCCGTGCCGTGGTAGTTGCGTTCCGTGACGCCGGCCACCGAGAACGGCATGTCGAAGTTCACGAGCACCAGCGAGGGGGCGAGCCGGTCGGCGATCGGGTCGCCCGTGGGGGCGAAACTCGTTCGGGCCGGCTGCGCGGGCACGGGCGGCGGCGGCGGCGCAAGTTCCTTGCACTGCCAGTAGCCGGTCGCGTCGTCGCGCCGGCAGTGATCGGCGGGAAACCAGCGTCGGTCCATGCGCATGACCTTCGTCTGGGTGCCCTGGGGGTCGTCGAGCGTCTTGTAGCGCAACGCGGCGCGCCCGCCGTCGGGCAGGCTCGCGATCACCGACTCGAACTCGGCCAGCGTCGCGACGGGCCGGCCGTCGACCGACTCGATGACGGCACCGCGGGGAATGCCGGCCGAGCCCAGCGAGTATCCCGGGTTCGCCACGAATACGCCGCGCACCGGCAGGTTGAGGTGCCGCGCCATCTGATAGGAGAGCTGGTTCACCACGGCGTCGCCGAACTCGAGGTACTCGGCCGGGGTGATCGAGTGCAGGTCCTGCACCTCGATCCGTCGCGTGATCCGCTCACCGCCCCGCTCCACTTCGACCTCGACCGTGCCCCCGACCGCGCCGTCGAGGATCGATGCGAGCGGATCGAAGGTCGTGACCAGCCGACCGTCGATGCGCACCAGGATGTCGCCGGGCACCAGCGCGCCCTCCGTCGGGGAGCCTGGCTGCACGTCCTGCACCACCAGCATGCCGGTCAGCTCCGGCGCCGCCCGGCGCGCCTCCGCCTCGGTTTCCGGTCGCAGCCCGAGCCGCACGAGTTCGTCGTAAGGCACGTAGTTGAACACCACCTCGAGCGTGCCGCGGGTGATCGGACGGGCGGCCTGCAGGCTCTCGAGCGCGCGCTGCACCCGGCCGAGCGGCAGGTAGAAGCTCGAGGCCGCGCCGCTGCTGCCGCCGGCGTTCAGCGCCACGACCCGCCCGGCGATGTCGATGACCGGCGAGCCCGAGGATCCGCCCGAGGTGCCCGAGGCGGCCTGGATGTAGAAGGTGTTGAAGTCGTTGTACTTGCCGACACCGTACTCCGGCGCCGCGCGGTCGAGGCGTGCGAGCGTGCCGGCGAGGATCGAGAGTTGCTCGCCCGCGTCGTTGCCGACGACGCGCACCTCGGTCCCGATGCGCGCCCCCTCTGGGTAGAGAGGCAGCGCGACGGGCTTCACGTAGCGCAGCTTCGCCGGGTCGTAGCGGTAGAAGCCGAAATCGTGCACCGGATCGCGGTACACGGCACGCAGTTCGACCTCCTCGCGGTTCTGGAACACGGCGGTCGCCACGACCGGGCCCGGCGTGACGACGTGCCGGTTGGTGAGGATCAGCCCGCGCTCCGCGTCCACGACGAAGCCCGTCGCCTGGCTCGACTGGTTCCACTCCGTGTCGAAGGCGCGCGCCTGATCCACCTCGATGGTGACGACCGACGGCGCGATGCGCGCCAGCGTCTGTTCCCAGGCCGCCGTGTCGGCACCCGCGACGGCGGGGACGAGCGCCACTGCGAACGCGAGCAGCGCGGGCAGGCGGGCCGCCACCGGGTACCTCACAGGTCCCGACCGAAGGCGGTGCGGAAGTGCCCGGCGAACTCCGCGCGCGTGAAGGCATGGTGCTGCGTGCCGGCATGCGCGACCTTGATCGAGCCCATCAGCGAGGCCACGCGCCCGGTGGTCTCCCAGTCGAGCCCGTTCTGCAGGCCGAAAATCAGGCCCGCGCGATAGGCGTCGCCGCAGCCGGTCGGGTCTACCACGGCCTCGGACTTGACCGCCGGGATCCCGATCTCGCGCCCGTCGGCGTGGATCACGCTGCCGTCGGCGCCGCGCGTGATGATCAGCGCGCGCACCCGGCGGGCGAGCTCGGCGGGACCCAGGCCGGTGCGCTCGGCGAGCAGCTGCGCCTCGTAGTCGTTCACGGCGATCCAGGTGGCGCGTTCGACGAACGCGAGCAGCTCGGGCCCGTCGAACATCGGCAGGCCCTGGCCGGGGTCGAACAGCACGGGAATGCCCGCCGCCGCGAACTGCTCCGCGTGCTGCACCATGCCGTCGCGACCGTCCGGGGCCACCACGCCGATCCTGACGCCGGCGTCCTCCGGGACGCGGTTCAGGTGCGAGTGACTCATTGCGCCCGGATGGAAGGCGGTGATCTGGTTGTCGTCGAGGTCGGTGGTGATGAAGGCCTGGGCGGTGTACTCGCCCGCGATCTCGCGCACCTGCGCGAGGTCGACGGAGCGCTCGCGCAGCCACTGCGCATAGGGAGCGAAGTCGTGCCCCACCGTGGCCATCGGCGCGCCGTCGCCGCCGAGCAGCGCGAGGTTGTAGGCGATGTTGCCTGCGCAGCCGCCGTAGTTGCGCCGCAGGCTCGGCACCAGGAACGACACGTTCAGCAGGTGGATGCGGTCCGGAAGGATGTGGTCGCGAAAGCGGCCCTGGAACACCATCACCGTGTCGAAGGCGATCGAGCCGCAGATGAGTGCAGTCATGGATGGAACCGTGGTCCTGGGGGTGGGGTGGGCGGCGCGTTGCGCTCAGGTGAGGAGCACGAGCCCCCACGTGATGCCGAGCAGCGCGAGCGAGACGAAGACCGCCGTGGAACCGAGATCCTTGGCGAAGCCCGAAAGGTGATTGCGCTCGGTACCGATGCGGTCCACGACCACCTCGATGCCGGTATTGAGCAGCTCGACGATCAGCACCAGCAGCATGCTGCCCACGAGCAGCGCACGTTCGGCGCCGTTTCCGCCGAGCCAGAGCCCGGCCGGCACCAGCACGACGGCGAGCCACACCTCCTGGCGGAAGGCGGCCTCGCTGCGGTAGCAGTGGCGCAACCCGCGCATCGAGTTGAGCGTCGCGAGCCGCAGGCGCGTGAACCCCTGCGGCCGACGCCCCTCGCGCATCAGGCCGGGGTCCAGGCGATGTCGAGCTGCCTGGCCGCGCGCACGTCGTCGAGGCGCCGCACGGGCAGCGTGTAGGGCGCTCCTTTGAGTTTCGCCGGGTCCGTCTGCGCTTCCTCGCGGATCGCGATCATGGCCGCGAGGAAGGCGTCGAGCTCCTCCTTCGACTCCGTCTCGGTGGGCTCGATGAGCAGGCACTCGGGGACGAGCAGCGGGAAGTAGGTCGTTGGCGCGTGGAACCCGAAGTCGAGCAGGCGCTTGGCGAAGTCCATCGCCGTCGTCCCGTAGTCGCGTGCCTCGCGGCGCAGCGTCACGATGAACTCGTGGCCGGCACGTCGGCCCGGGTAGGCGAGCTCGAAGCCCGCGGCGGCGAGGCCCGTCATGAGGTAGTTCGCGTTCAGCGTGGCGAACTCCGAGACGCGGTGCATGCCCTCGCGGCCGAGCATGCGCATGTACACGTACGCGCGCAGCAGCACACCGGTGTTGCCCATGAATGCCGAGAGTCGCCCGATCGACTGCGGCAGGTCCTTCTCGCCGAGCCAGCGGTAGCGCTGCCCGTCGAACCCGACCAGCGGCAGCGGCAGGAACGGCAGCAGCCGCTCGCCCACGCCGACTGCGCCCGACCCGGGCCCGCCGCCGCCGTGCGGCGTCGAGAAGGTCTTGTGCAGGTTCATGTGGATGACGTCGAATCCCATGTCCCCGGGCCGGACCTTGCCGAGGATCGCATTGAGGTTCGCGCCGTCGTAGTACAGCAGGCCGCCGGCCTGGTGCACGATCTCGGCGACCTCGTCGATGCGACGCTCGAACACGCCGAGCGTCGAGGGATTGGTGAGCATGATGCCCGCCGTCTGCGGGCCGACCGCGGCCCTGAGCGCGTCGAGGTCGATGTCGCCGCTCGCAAGCGAAGGAATCTCCTTCACGGTGCAGCCGCACATGGTGGCGGTGGCCGGATTCGTGCCGTGGGCGGCGTCGGGCACGATGATCTCGGTGCGCGCGAAGTCGCCGCGTGCCTTGTGGTACGCGCGGATCATCGCCACGCCGGCAAACTCGCCCTGCGCCCCCGCCATCGGCGTCAATGACACGCCGCGCATGCCCGTGACCGCCTTCAGCATCTCCTGCAGCTCGTGCAGGCACTGCAGGATGCCCTGCCCGGTGGCCTCCGGCGCCAGCGGGTGGCGGGCGAGGAACTCCGGCAGCATGGCGAACTGGTTACAGGCCCGCGGGTTGTACTTCATCGTGCACGACCCGAGCGGATAGAAGTGCGTGTCGATGGCGAAGTTGAGCCGCGACAGCCGCGTGAAATGACGCACCGCCTGCAGCTCCGAGACCTCCGGAAGCTGCGGCGGCGCCCTGCGGCGCAGCGCCTCCGGCACGCGGGCGGAGGCCGGCGCGAGCGGATACTGGGCCGCGGCGCTGCGGCCGGGACGGGAATGCTCGAAGATCAGCTTCTCTTGCATCGGGGTGTCCTCGTGCAGGCTCAGGCCGCGGCCGCGTCTTGCAGCACCTCGGCGAGCGCTCCGGCATAGGTGGCGATGTCCTCCGCGGTGCGCGTCTCGGTTGCGCACACCAGCAGCGCGTTGCCGAGCGACGGGTACTGCGCCGAGATGTCGCAGCCACCGACGATGCCGCGGGCCGCGAGCGACTCGAGCACGCCCTTCACCGGCCGCTCGAGCAGCAGCACCGCCTCGTGGAAGCGCGGCCGGTCGAAGGCCAGTCGCACGCCGCGCAACGCGACCAGAGCCTCGACCAGCTCGGCCGTGCGCTCCATGCAGGTGGAGGCGACCTGCGCGAGACCATGCGGTCCGAGCAGCGACATGTGGATCGTCGCCGCCGTCACCAGCAGTCCCTGGTTGGTACAGATGTTGGAGGTCGCCTTGCTGCGTCGGATGTGCTGCTCGCGCGCCTGCAGCGTGAGCGTGAAGCCCGGCTTGCCGTCGAGGTCCACGGTGCGGCCGACGATGCGGCCCGGCATCTGGCGCACGTGCTCCATGCGGGTGGTCATGAACCCGAAGTACGGGCCACCGGAGGACAGCGGCACGCCGAGCGGCTGGCCCTCGCCGCAGACGATGTCGACGCCCCTGGCCCCCCACTCGCCCGGCGGCTTGAGCACCGCGAGCGACACCGGGTTCACCACCGCGATCACCAGCATGCCGGCCTCGTGGGCCCAGTCGGTGAGCGCGTCGACGTCCTCGAGCGTGCCGAAGAAGTTCGGCTGCTGGATCACCAGCGCCGTGATGTCGGCGCCGCGGTACTTCTCGAGGCTCGCGACCGTCGTGTGGCCGCCGCCCTGGTCGTAGGGCAGCAGGTCGAAGGCGAGGTTCTGGTTGCCCGCGACCGACTGCAGCACCTGCCGGTAGGTCGGATTCACGGCAGCCGGCACGAGGATGCGCTGCGACTTCGACCGGCGGTGTGCACGGACGGCCATCAGGCAGGCCTCCGCGAGCGCGGTGGCGCCGTCGTAGAGCGAGGCATTGGAGACGGCCATGCCGGTCAGGCTCGCCATCATCGACTGGTACTCGTAGAGCAGTTGCAGCGTGCCCTGGCTCGCCTCGGCCTGGTACGGCGTGTAGGCGCTGTAGAACTCGCCACGCGTCACGATCGCCCACACCGCCGCCGGCACGTGGTGCTCGTAGGCTCCGGCGCCGATGAAATTGAGCGGGCGGCCGTCGGCGGCGGCCCGCACCGACATCAGCCGGCCGACCTCCATCTCGGAGAGCGCGGGCGGGATCTCCTCGAGCGCCTGCGCGCGCAGTGCGGCCGGGATCTCGTCGAACAGCGCCTCCGTGTCCGGCGCGCCGATCGCCGCGAGCATCTCCCGGACGTCCTCGGCAGTGTGGGGAATGAAGGGCATGGCAGGCCCGTCCTCTGCTTAGTGGGTTTCCGCGGCCAGCGCCGCCTCGTAAGCCTTCGCGTCGAGCATCGCGGCGAACTGCGTCTTGTCGTCGGGGCGGACCCGCATGATCCAGCCCGCGCCGTAGGGATCCTGGTTGATCAGTTCCGGCTGCCCGCCGAGGTCGGCGTTGCCCGCCACCACCTCGCCGCTGACCGGGCTATAGACGTCGGAGGCGGCCTTGACGGATTCGACCACCGCGCAGGCCTCGCCGGCGGAGACGCGGCGTCCGGCCTCCGGCGCCTCGACGAACACGAGGTCGCCGAGCGCCTGCTGGGCGTGGTCGGAGATCCCCACGGTCACGGTGCCGTCGGCCTCGAGCCGGGCCCATTCGTGGGACTTGAGAAAGCGCAGGTCGGCAGGAACGTTGCTCATGGTCTGCTCCGTGGAAAGGGGTCGTCCGTGAAGAGAGGGTCAGACTGCGATCGCGATCTTGCCGTGCCGCACGAACGGCGGGCGCACCACCGCCGCGCTCAGCAGCCGGCCGCGGATCTCGACCTCGCAGCGGTCGGTCGTCTGCGAAGGCACGCGCGCGAGCGCGATGGCGCGCTCGAGCGTCGGCGAGAAGGTGCCGCTCGTGACCTCGCCCTCGCCCACCGCCGGCACGATCACCTTCTGGTGCGAGCGCAGCACGCCGCGGTCGGCGAGCACCAGGCCCACGAGCTTGCGCGGCACGCCGCGCGCCTTCTGCTCGGCGAGCGCCGCACGGCCGATGAAGTCGCGGTCGCGCGGTTCCCAGGCGATGGTCCAGCCGAGGCCGGACTCGAGCGGCGAGGTGGTCTCGTCCATGTCGCTGCCGTAGAGGTTCATGCCGGCCTCGAGGCGCAGCGTGTCGCGCGCACCGAGGCCGCACGGCGTCACTCCCGCCTCGCGCAGCCGCGTCCAGAACTCGCCGGCCTCGGTGGCGGGCAGCATGATTTCCCAGCCGTCCTCACCGGTGTAGCCGGTGCGCGCGATGAAGCGCTCGCCCCCGGACGCCGCGCCGTAGAAGTACCCGAGCGCGAGCGCTTGCTCGGCGGAGGACGGGTCGAGCAGCGTCGCAGCCCTGGCCCGCGCATTGGGGCCCTGCACGGCGATCATGGCGAGGTCGAAGCGCGGCTCGACCGACACGCCGAACTGGGCGGCATGCTCGCGCAGCCACCCGAGGTCCTTCTCGCGCGTGCCGGCGTTGACGACCATGCGGTACCAGCGCTCGTCCAGGTAGTACACGATCAGGTCGTCGATGACGCCGCCGTGCTCGCGCAGCATGCAGGAGTAGAGCGCCTTGCCCGGCTCCTTGAGTTTCGCGACGTCGTTGGCGAGCAGCCGGCGCAGGTAGTCGCGCACGCGTTCGCCGCGCAGGTCCACGACGCACATGTGGGACACGTCGAACATGCCCGCGTCGCGGCGCACCATGTGGTGCTCCTCGATCTGCGAGCCGTAGTTGACTGGCATGTCCCAGCCGCCGAAGTCGACCATGCGCGCACCTGCGGCGACATGGAGGTCGTGGAGTGGCGTTTTCAGTCCCATGGTGACCGTCCCGGAATCCGTACAAAAAAAAGGGCGGCAGCGCCTGCCGGCCTGCCGCCCCTCTGTCCTGTGACCTGAGAGATCGGGCGCCGGTCGAACGGCACCTCACCCCTTCGGTGGACCCCCCGCGGGATCGCTCTCCAGAGCCCATCAGGCGACGCCGTTCTTTTGCCTGAGCGTTTCCGGGCGGGTTGCGCCTTCGGCGGGCGGAAGACCTGGGACATTCGCCTGACTCTCTTGCCCGGCCCGCCGTCGGGCAGGCCAGAAGAAAAGGAATGTACCCGGTCCTGCAGCCTCTCTCCGGACGGGCCTTGCGATGGGTGCCGGCATGTTACCCGAGCCCTGCCCGGCCGGCCAGCGCCAGCGGCCGCGGACAGCTTGTCATTTGGCGGCTCGAGCCGGAACATCCCTGGCCCTGATCCGCGAGCGGGAACCTCCGATGCATGGCCTTGCCCTGAGCCTCCTCCTGGCCGCAACCGTCGCGGGCGCCGCCCCGGCCGGCACCACCGCGGACACGGTCGCCGGCCGCCTGCACTCCCTGTTCGACTCCGAATGGGAGCGCGGCCTGCGCGAAAACCCGCTGCAGGCGTCCTACATCGGCGACCACCGCTACGACGACCGCTGGCCAGACCTGTCGTCCGCGGCGCTCGCGCGCAGCAACGCCGCGGACCAGACGGTGCTCGCGACGCTCGCGGCGATTCCGGCCGAGGACCTCGACGCCGCCGACCGGCTCAACCGCGACCTGTTCGGCCGCATCTACCGCGACTCGGTGGCGGCCTACGGCTGGGGCCTGCAGTACCTGCCGGTCACGCAGCGGCGCGGCGTGCAGTCGGCGCACGAGGTGGCCGAACTGCTGCCGTTCGCGACGGCGAAGGACTACGAGAACTGGATCGCCCGCCTCGACGGCGTCGGCGAGTACGTGGACCAGACCATCGCGCTGATGCGCGAGGGCATGCGCCGCGGCCTGACGCAGCCGCGCGTCATCATGGAGCGGGTGCCCGCGCAGATTGCCCGGCAGGTGGTGAGCGACCCCGCGGCGAGTCCGTTCTACGCACCTTTCAGGCGCATGCCGGCATCGCTGCCCGAGATCGAACAGCAGCGGCTGAGGAGCGCCGGACTCGCCTCGATCGAGCGCGAAGTGGTGCCTGCGTTCCGTCGCCTGCAGGCGTTCTTCGAGCAGGAGTACCTGCCCGCCACCCGCACCAGCGTCGGCATCTGGGACACGCCGGGCGGCGCGCAGTGGTACCGGGAGCGCGTGCGCTGGTTCACCACGACCGAGCTCACGCCCGACGAGATCCACGAGATCGGACTGCGCGAGGTCGCGCGCATCCGCAGCGAGATGCAGACGATCATCGAGCGGGTCGGCTTCGAGGGCAGCTTCGAGGAGTTCCTGGTCTTCCTTCGCACCGACCCGCGCTTCCGCTACACGCGACCCGCAGCGGCTGCTCGAGGCCTACCTCGCGATGTCGAAGCGCGTCGACCCGCTGCTGCCGCAGTACTTCGGCCGTCTGCCGCGCATGCCCTACGGCGTACGCCCGATTCCCGCCGAGTCGGCTCCGGACACCACGACCGCGTACTACCAGCCGCCGTCCCTCGACGGGCGCCGCGCGGGGTTCTACTACGTGAACCTCTACAAGCCCGAGGAGCGCCCGACCTACGAGATCCCGGTGCTCACCATCCACGAGGCGGTGCCGGGCCACCACCTGCAGATCGCCCTGGCGCAGGAACTCGGCGGGCTACCGCAGTTCCGGCGCGACTTCGAGGCCACGGCCTTCGTCGAGGGCTGGGCGCTCTACAGCGAGAGCCTCGGCGAGGAGATGGGCTTCTACGACGATCCCTACGACAAGTTCGGCCAACTCACCTACGAGATGTGGCGCGCGGTGCGCCTCGTGGTCGACACCGGCATCCACCACAAGCGCTGGAGCCGCGCGCAGGCGATCGAGTATTTCCGCGCCAACGCGCCGAAGAGCGAACTCGACATCGTCAACGAGATCGACCGCTACATCTCCTGGCCGGGGCAGGCGCTCGCCTACAAGATCGGCGAGCTGCGCATCAAGGAGCTGCGCGCGAGTGCCGCCGCGGCGCTCGGGCCCGGCTTCGACCTGCGCGAGTTCCACGACGTCGTGCTCGGCAGCGGTGCGGTGCCGCTCGACGTCCTGCAGCAGAACGTGGAGCGCTGGGTGCGCACGCGCGGCGCGTCCGCCGGATGGGGCTCCGTGAGCGCGCTGCAGCGCCGGCGCGCCACGGCGGTGCGGGTCGGCCCGGTGACCGTGGGCGGCGGTCATCCCGTGGTCGTGCAGTCGATGACCAACACCGACACCGCCGACGTCGAGGCGACGGTGCTGCAGGTCCGTGCGCTCGCGCTGGCGGGCTCGGAGATCGTCCGCGTGACGGTGAACACGGAGGAAGCCGCCGCCGCGGTGCCGGCGATCGTCGAGCGGCTGGCGCAGCTCGGCGTCGGCGTGCCGATCGTGGGCGACTTCCACTTCAACGGCCACAAGCTGCTGCGCGGCCACCCGGCCTGCGCCGAGGCGCTCGCCAAGTACCGCATCAACCCGGGCAACGTGGGCCGCGGCAGCAAGCGCGACCCGCAGTTCGCCGAGATGATCGAGATCGCCTGCCGCTGGACGACAAGCCGGTGCGCATCGGCGTCAACTGGGGCAGCCTCGACCAGGACCTGCTGACGCGCCTGATGGACGAGAACTCGCGGCAGGCGCAGCCGCTCGAGGCCAACGACGTGATGCGCGAGGCGATCGTGGTCTCGGCGCTCGAGAGCGCGCGCCGCGCCGAGGAGCTCGGCCTGCCGCACGATCGCATCGTGATCTCCTGCAAGGTGAGCGGCGTGCAGGACCTCATCGCCGTGTATCGCAGCATCGCCGCCCGCTGCGACTACCCGCTGCACCTCGGGCTCACCGAGGCGGGCATGGGCTCGAAGGGCATCGTGGCCTCCACGGCCGCGATGGCGGTGCTGCTGCAGGAGGGGATCGGCGACACGATCCGCGTCTCGCTCACGCCCGAGCCCGGCGGCGACCGCACGCAGGAGGTGATCGTGGCGCAGGAGATCCTGCAGACCATGGGCCTGCGCTCGTTCACGCCGATGGTGATCGCCTGCCCCGGCTGCGGCCGCACCACCTCCACCTACTTCCAGGAACTGGCGCAGAAGATCCAGTCGCACCTGCGACACCGCATGCCGCACTGGCGCCGGCACCATCCCGGCGTCGAGCAGATGACCGTGGCGGTGATGGGCTGCGTCGTGAACGGACCGGGCGAGAGCAAGCACGCCAGCATCGGCATCAGCCTGCCCGGCACCGGCGAGCGGCCGGTGGCACCCGTCTACATCGACGGCGAGAAGGGCCCGACTCTCAAGGGCGAGCGCATCGCCGAGGAGTTCCAGCAGCTCGTCGAGGATTACGTCGAGCGAACCTACCGCCGGGAGCCCACGCCATGACCGGACTGCGCGATCTCAGCTGCCGGGCCATCCCGCCCGGCACGCCGCCCCTCGATGCCGCGCAGGCGGCGGAGCTGTTCGCCCGGCTCGCGCCGGGCTGGCGCATCGCCGAGGACGGCCGCTCGATCCGCCGCGCATTCGGCTTCGACGATTTCTACGAGACGATGGCCTTCGTCAACGCGGTCGCGTGGATCGCCAACGCCGAGGACCACCACCCCGACCTCGAGGTGGGTTACAACTACTGCCGGATGACGTTCTCGACGCACTCGGTCGGCGGGCTGTCGGAGAACGACTTCATCTGCGCCGCGAAAGTGGACGCTCTGTAGGATACGCCGGCCGGGAGGTCGGCAGGGGGAGACTGCCATGACCACGGAGACGAGCCCGCCCGAGGAGGCGCTGCCGTTCGTGGCGCCGTGCCGCACGCTGGCGCCCGCCGCGCCGCTCGGATGGCTGCGCGCCGGCTGGCGCGACCATGTGGTCGGCGCCGCGCCAGAGCCTGACCTTCGGCGCGGTCGTGGTGCTGCTGAGCCTCGCGCTCGCGCGTCGTCGCGGTCGAGCTGGGCGGCTACTGGGAACTGCTGTCGCTGGTGTCGGGCTTCATCCTGATCGCGCCGGTGCTCGCCGTGGGCACCTATGCGATCAGCCGCCAGCTCGAGCGCGGCAAGGTGCCGTCGCTGCGCCGGTGCCTGCGCGAGGAACAGCGCGTCTTCGGCAACCTGATGGTGTTCGCGCTGATGCTGATGGTCGTGTTCCTGGTGTGGGCGCGGGCCGGCTCGGCGATCCACGTGTTCTTCCCCGTCGGCTCGGAGCCAGGCTGGCGCGAGTACCTCACCTTCTTCGGCATCGGCAGCGCCGTCGGCTCGATCTTTGCACTGATCGTGTTCTCGGCCGCCGCCTTCTCCCTGCCGATGCTGGTGGACCGGCGCGTGGACGCGGTCACCTGCGTCGTCACCAGCATCAACGCCGTGCTGCGCAACCGCTGTCGCGATGGCGGTGTGGGCCGCCTGCATCGTGCTCGCCGTGGCGCCGGGGTTCGCACTCCTGTTCATCGGCCGTGACCGCGGTGCGGGCCTCGCCTGGATCATGGTCGCCCTCGGCATCACGCTGCCCCTGATCGGGCACGCCACGTGGCACGCCTACCGGGAGACGATCGACGCGTCCGCCTGGCCGGAGCAGCCGGACTGCTGATGCCGGCCGGCGAGCGGTCGTTGACGAGGCCTTGACCTGTTCCCCGATGTCAGTGCCAGTCGAGGGTAAGTAGAGTCCGCTTTCCGGAGAGGAAGCGGACATGAAGAAGTTGAGTTTTACGGACGAGCAGATCATCGGGTTCCTGAGGCAGGTCGAAGGCGGCGTTCCGGTCAAGGATCTCTGCCGCAAGCACGGTCTCAGTGACGCGACGTTCTACAAGTGGCGCAGCCGGCTGGGCGGCCTGGACGTGTCGGAGGCACGCCACCTGCGCGAGCTCGAGTCGGAGAACACCAAGCTCAAGAAGCTGCTGGCGGAGGCGATGCTCGATTCGAGTCGCTCAAGGTCGTGGCGCGGGGAAAGCGGTGAGCCCGCAGGCGCGACGTGAACCTCGCCGCTCAGCGTCGGCGCTTCGGCTACCGGCGCATCCATGCGCTGCCTGGTTGCCCGCGTGGAGGCTTGGCCCGACTGGGCGAACTCCCCTGCCAGAAATACCTGCCCGGGTCTCCAAGACCCCGAATGGCGTCAGCGCAGCCGAGTGCTAGCGTCATCGATGCACAGCGGGCGATGGAGGTCGGAGAGAGCGCCATGAAGTTCGCAGCTACGGCCGGAGTTCGCTGGTGCCTGCTGGCAGTGATGACGCTGGCCGTGCTGCCCGCTGCCGACGCAGCCGCTGGCATGGCCGAGCAGGCAAGGGAGCGCGGGATCGTCATTGTGCCGCTGGAGTCGCCGCCGCTGACCTTCGGACCTGGCATCGATGCGGAGCAGGCGCTGGCCGCCAACACGGGCGCGGGGCTCAGCTGGGCAGCCAGCGAGGCGGTAGCAGAGGCTGGGCGCACGCTGTTCGCGATTTCGGGCATCGTCATTCTGGCGAGCCTGCCGGAGAGAACCCGTCAGGCGGACAAGCAGGCGACGTCGGCGGAGGCCATTCTGAATGCCGCGGATGTCTGGGTGCCGACCGTGGCGCTGGCGGAGGAGGCGCAGGCTCTCCTGCAGCAGGCTGGCGATTGGAGCGTCCGGCGGTCGGACCAGGTGCGTCCGGTGCCGGGGATCGAGAAGCGCGAACGGACCATCACGATGCATAACTGGTACCAGCCGATCGCGACCTGGTACGGAATGAGCAAGACGCCGTTCAGTTACGCCGCACCGGAGGTGAATCCCGGCGAGCGTGTGCTCGAGGTCGCGCTCAGCAACTTTGAGCTCGGGCCCGGGCGAGTGCTGTACGTGCTGGTGAGCACCAAGCTGGTGGATCCTGCAACCGGCAAGGTGGTCAGTAAGGCACGCAGGATGGTCGATCCGGAGACGGCCGACGCGAAAGCGCTGTTTGCCGGCGATGCGAGCGCATTCAAACAGACCTTTGCGGCGGCAGGGCGCGACGCGTTGCGCAGCAACCTGCGCCGCATGGGTCTGGTGCCGAAGTAGGAGAGCTCTGCGGAGGTCCATATTCCGCCACGCCTGGACCGTCGGGTCTGGCTTCCAGAGGCACCGATGGACAGGCGCACAGAGGGGATGGCGGATGTTCGGGGAGGCCGGGCGCGACCTCGCCCTCGGCCCTGACTCCGAATCGATGTCATCCCGACCAGGGACCGCGCCATGAAGAGACGACACACAGATGCAGTCGCGGCGGTGACGCTGCTGGCGGCGCTGGCGGCAGGATGCGCTGCCTTGCCCGGGCGCTATTCGCCAGAACAGCTCGAACGCGTCGGGAGCGAGCTGACCAACGCCGACGGCATCTATGCGGAGCTCGGGCCGCCGGATCTGCGCAGAGAAGACGCCCGCCTCTGGATCTACGCCTGGGAAGACCCGGTGCCGTATCCAAGCCGGTCCCTGCTGGTACTCGAGTTCGATGCGGACGGGAGGCTCTCGAATAAACAGCTCGCCCTTGCGGTCAAACCGACTCAGCGCGGACTGGATGGGTATCTGCCCAACGCCCGCTATTGCACCGTGGGCGGAACCTGCGTCGAGCACGGCATTGATGCCGACGCGGGGGTCCGATTTGAAGACTCATTCAGTGCGGTGACCGTCAGGGGCGCAGCGCAGGCGCGCGTCCGCTCGCCGGAACCTGCGGCGGGCGAATGTCAGCTGGTGATCTGGCCGGGTGAAGGGTGGAGGCAATCACACAGCAGTATCCCGCCACCCGACGGCGTGGCCGTCAGCATCGAGGGCGCATCGGAGTGGTCGAACTACCGGTGGTTGCCCGTGGGCGCGTATGCGCGAATCGTGCTGTCCGCCGGCGAGCATGTCCTCTCCGTGCGCGATCCCATCTGGGATGCACGCATGTCGGACCAGGCGACCCCACCCAAGGACTTCACGACCGAGTGGTGGCTGTGGGTGTTCCTGACCCCGACCACGTCGCCGGAAGAAGCCGATCGCCAGCCGAGAACGGCGACCGTTCAGTGCCGCGCCGGGGAATCCGTCTACCTCGCGATCGACGCGACTTTCCAGGGGAAGGGCCAGCACTGGTTCCCGATCGAGTTGCGCCCGGTGGACGCGGCGCAGGCGCAGGCACTGATGGCGAACCTGGCGCTGGTGTTGCCGCCCGATCAGTGAGGAAACCGGCGGGCCGCGGGGCGCTTCACGACATGCCAGCCGCGGTCGGGCGCGGTCGGGCGCGGTCGGCTGAGTTCGTGGCGTAGCGTCAATCCGCGATGCGGCGGGTGTTCGGCGCGCGATAGTCTGTCCCCGTACGGTGCTGCTCCGCGGCACCCAAGCGGAGGTGGGTCATGGCGAGCCGGGTCCGACGACTGATCAAGGAGCAGCGCGAGTTTGCGGAAGAGCAGGCGCAGGTGCTGCGCGATGCCCCGGGGACGCTCGTGCGCCGGGCGGCCGCGAAGACCGCCCGCACGGTGAAGGCGCTGGAGAATCCGGCGCGCGTGGCGACGCGCGCCGGCGTGCGTCTGACGTCGTTGTCGCAGCACACGCTCGAGAGTCTGCTCGAGCTGCAGCTCGAAGTCCTCTCGTCCGTCATCACGAGTGCCGCGGCGCAGCTGGAGCGGGTGTCGCGCTCGCGCAGCTTGCGTGGTGCGGTCAGTGGCCAGGCCCAGGAGTTGCGGGCGGCGCGGGATCGGATCGCGGCGGACCTCGAACGGGTGATCGAGATCCTGGCGCGGACCGGCCGAGGCCTCCAGACGGTGGCACAGGACGCCTACGAGGAGACGGTCCGACCGGCGGGCGAAACGCCGGCGCCGGTGCGACGGGCACGGCGGCGGAAGGTCGCGAAGCGCGTGGCGCGCAAGGCAAAGACGAAGCGTGCCGTCAGGAGAAAGACGCGCGCACGGTAACCGGACCTGCGGCTGCGCCTCGAAGGACGGATTCCGCCGGATCTCGGCGAGATCACGAACGACTTCGTGTGCTCGGTCACCAGCATTCTCGACGGAGCCGACGGGGAACCGGGGTCAACCGGCCTGCCGATGCTGACGTTTGCAACCAGCGAGGCGCGCACCGAACTCATCGTTGCGGATCCGGGCGAAGGGTCGTGGATGCACGAGTATGTGCGGGGGTCGCGGGCTCCGTGGGGCGTACGACGTCTGCCGGATCACACTTGACCACCTTATGTGGCGGTGATTTCGTCGGATCAACACGGTGCCAGGAACGGGGTACGCTTATGATGCACAAAATCGCTCCACGACCAAGGGTCATCGCCGCGGGGCGGCGGCTGATTGGTGCCAGCTAGTTGAAGCCAGGCAACGACCTGCTGGAAGAGACGGCCGAATTGTCATTTAGCCATCCCAGCCGTTTCCTCTTGACGCTCGGACTCTCGGCGTTTGCTGCGCTGGTGGCGCCGGTCGCCGGGCTCCTTGGGTTTGGCGTGGTCACATCCGTGGCGAGCAGAGCACCGTCATTCCTTCGCCTCAGTGAACTGCCGGGGATCTACCGGGAATTTGGTCCGTCGATCGTTCTCGCCTCGATTCTTTTCTCGCTTCTCGTGCTGGCACTCACGATATGGCGCGGGCACCGGTTGCGTCGGTGGCAAGTAGCAGTGGCTGGCATCACGGCGTTTGCAGTCGTCTTCGCTACATCGCTACTCATTCTGCGCGAAGGTTCACCGCCAGGGTTGCACCTGGTCACGGACGGAATGATGTTTTCCCTGGCAGCCGTCGCCGGCGCCGTCTCAGGTCTTGCTGTCCCAAGACGGCTACTACCGACTGCATCCGAACATGACGCCTAACCCTTCGTCTATGGACTCCTCCCGCAAGTCGGAGAGGTGATCGGGTTGGATGGCGGTCGGGTGCGAGGTTCCGGGCAGACGCTGCCTGCGGCAGTCACTCGGCTCCGCGACGCTATGCTTTCGTGCTGCGCCGCGGACGGCCAGCACGTCAGTGTGCTGGCGTTCGCCGGGTCGCAGCACCCTCGGTGCTGTGACGGAACGCTTCCGGCTCACCGTGAGCCTCGCGGAGGGCACGTAACGTTCCAGACGATCGACCGCGGTGGTTGGCGGCGAAGGAATCGGGCTCGGGCGGACATGGAATCTGCTTCACCACGGTGCCTACCGATGACACGCGCAGGCGGGGTTAGACTCTAACGTCCCGCCAGTCAGGAGGGAGTGGACGGCGCGCTCGCCGCTGGTGACGATGCTCGCCGTGCCGTGACCAGCCAGCCGACGACGGCCGCCCCTGCTTCCTGGCGCAGCGTGTCGCCGACGATGGCAACGGGTTCGAGCGTGGTCGCGCGCATGGCCTGCTCGAGGTAGCTCCGCGCATGGGCATACCGCCCGTTGGTTTGCAGCACGTGCGCCTGGGGGTGACCTTCCGGCAGCGCCTCGACGGTGAAGATGAGCCAACCACCTGGCCGCAGGCAGCGCTGCGCCGCGGCGAGCGCCCCTTCAAGCGCACCGAAGTAGCACAGCGTGTCGGCCGAGATGACCGCATCGAAGGCCGCGGGCTGGGTCGCAAGGTAATAGGTCAGCTCAGCCTTGTGCAGGACATCGTAGACCTGCCGCGACCACGCCCGCCGCAGCATGCCCTCGGAGAGATCGCAGCCGACGAGTCGCCGTGCATAGGGTCTGAGTGCGGGGCCGCACAGGCCCGTGCCGCAGCCTGCGTCCACGATGTCCAGCGCGCCCGAGGGCGCGCCGGCGGCGGCGGCCAGCGCTTGCATCACCAGCCCCGGCGCGCGGTAGGCCAGGGCCTCGAGCTGAGCGTCGAACGAGGCTGCGTAGGCGTCGAAGATCTGCTCGACATAGGCGTCGCTGGCGCGCTCGGGCGCCGCCGCACCCTCGCAGGCGGCGAGCATGTGTTCGGCTACCGGGTTGAACGGGTCCTGGGCCAGCCAATCGCGCAACAGCAGCGCGGCACGGTCGCGTTCGCCAAGGAGCAGCAGCGCGCGGATCAACTCCTGGCGCGACTGCAGGTGCTCTGGCCACAGCGCAACGGCGCGACTGCCGGCCAGCAGGCCCTCGTGCACGCGGCCTTGCTTGAGCAGTGTGAGCGACAGGTTGTACCAGGCGTCGGCGAAATCGGGTTCGCGCTCGAGCGCGCTGCGCGCGGTCACTTCGCTCTGGTCCAGGCGGCCCTGGTGCCGGTGCAGCACGCACAGGTTGTTCAGGGCCATCGCGGCGTCATGGCCCCGGCCGCCATCGGTGCCGTGGCGCACTGCGTTCTCATAGGCAGCCTGGGCTTCCGTGGCGCGGCCGGCCAGCAGCTGCACGTTGCCGAGATTGTTCCAGGCCGTGGCGTGGTCCGGGATGGTCGCCAGCGCGCGCTGGATCAGTGCCACCGCCTCATCGACGCGGCCCTGTGTGTGCCGCAGCACGCCCAGGAAGTGCAGCGCGTCGGGCTGCTCAGGCCAGCGCCCCAGGATCGCCAGCAAGGCCGTCTCGGCCTCGTCGATGCGCTCGGCACGCAGCAACGAAATCGCGTCGTCGAGCGCGCCGCCGAGCGAGGCTGCGGGCGCCGTCGTCTCGGTGACCGCCGCCGGCAGCGTGCGGAGTTCAAGCGTCATGCCGCGATTCCCGTCGCGGTGGCGTTGCGGCGGTCGCCGAAGTGCCCAGGAAGCACGCCGACATGCACGCCGCCGATCGGCCAGCCCTCGAGCGTGCGCTCGAGGAAGGCACGCGAGACGTGGCCATGGGCATCAGTGCCGCGGCCGCGTGATCTCAGGTGATCTTCCTGGTCTTGACGTCCCAGCCGAATTTCACCTCGCCGCCCAACCCACCCTTGGCATCCTGCGGCCTGTAGGAGAAGTCGATCGCACCGTAGCTCATCGACACCGACTCGCCGAGGTCGCCGCCGCTCGACTGCACCGCAGTGATGAAGACCTCCTTCATCGTGATCTTCAGGAAGTCCTTCTGGCCTTCGCCGGACTTCCGCTCGGTGACCACGACGGTCGGGAAGTGCACGCCCTGCGCGCACTTCTTTGCCAAGAGCGGCGAGGCCTTGTCGTAAACGTGCGTGAATTGAAAGTCGCCGGGCACTGCCTTGCCCTTGCCGCTGCCGGCCGCGCCCACCTGCGATGCGTTGGACACGCCCCAGGTCCAGGACAGGATCTTGACCTCGCCCTTGTGGTCGACCTGGGTGGACTCGCCTTCGACGCCGTCGAACTTGATATGGGTATCGATGGCCACGGTGATGGACTCCTTCGGATGAACAGACCGTCGGGTGCCTGCGCGAAAGGATGCGCTTGGAATCGACCCAGAGGCAACCCGTCGCGTTTGAACGGTATTCCAGTCCTGGAGGCGCCTCGCCCCGCGAACAATGGTCGGGAACGCGTGACGGGAGGGGACGACGTGCAGTTGCCCGGCGTCGTTCGACCGCTACTTCAGCGATGAGATCTCGCAGCATCGTGGCTGCCCCTCCCAGGGATGTACCGGTGGCCTGCGGCTGAAGGTTCGGTCGCCGATCCGCCGACGGCGTGTTGCAGACGGGGGCGCGTGACGATGCCGGCCACTGTCGCACCTCGAGCGCGCCTTCGAATTCCTGATTCGAGAGAATCCGGATGCGGCGCTGGCAGCGGCCGGGGCGATCCGGTCGGCCGTCGAGCACCTGGCCGCGCACCCGTTGATCGGGCGGCGCGTGCACGGCGACATCAGTGCGCTCGTGATCTCGTACGGCCAGACCGGCTACGTCGCGTCGTACCGCTTCGTCGTCCCCCGGGACGAGGTGCGGGTGCTCGCGATCCGGCACCAGCGCGAGATCGCGTTGGTGCCGTAGGCGCGTCGCGGTTCGGAGCGGGAGAGGTCGGACGGACGCTCGCGGGCACCGTGCCTCACCCCGCCTCCGCCCTGCCAAAGCCGCGGACCTCAGTCCCGGCACGCACCGACCCGCACCCGATGCGCCAGCGCCGAGCGCCGTCACCCCTCCCCTTCGAGTTCACAGCAGCCGGGACTGCACCGGCGACGCCCGCGCCCCGAGCGGCAGCTCCGGCGGATGTGGCTGCGGCGCCGTGCGCTCGAGGTGCGCGAGGATCCTCGCGATGACCGCGGGCTGCTCGATGCTGGCGATGATCCTGAGCGTGCCGCCGCAGCGCTGGCACTTGTCGATCTCGATGCCAAACACGCGCTTGAGCCGCTGCGCCCAGCTCATCGCCACGTGCCGCGGTGGCGGCGGCGGGGTCGGATCCGCGGGCGGACTCTTCGCTGCCCCCATGCCCCGCTGCGCCGGTGTCGCCCACGCGCGCAGCTCGCTGTGCGGCGCGAACACGCCGTGGTAGCGCGTCAGGTGCATCCGCGGCGGCTGCACCAGCGCCGCCAGGCGCGCCATCAGCTCCAGCGGCTCGAGCACGACGTGCGTCGTGCCGTCGCGGTACGGAGTCTTGAGCGTATAGCGGACCTGGCCCGAGGCGCTCAGTGCCAGGCGCTCGCTGGCCACGGGCGGGCGACTCATGTAACGGCACAGCCGCTCGAGCTTGCTCGCGCTGCTGCGGCGCGATGTCCACGCCGGCATGCACGAGAACCCGCCCGCGCGGGCCGCACCGTTCGGATCCAGTTCCAGCCCCTGCAGCCGCGGCGGAACCGTCTGCAGCGTGAACAACTTCTGCCCCGCCCTCGGCCCCACCGCAATCCGATAGGTGATCGAATGGCCGATCAGGTCGTCGAGCGGGCCGGCCTCGAAATCAGTAGCGAGCCACGCGTTCTCGATGTCGCGCTCGATCAGGCCACGACGCTCCAGCACCCGGCCCACTTGTGCGCCGACCTGCTCGACCAACCGCTGCAGCTCGTTCGCGCTGGGCCCTGCCACGGGGCGGAACAGCGGCGGGTGGGCGCCCTTGAACAGATACACCCCGTCCAGAAACAGCATATGAAAGTGGATGTTCAGGTTCAGCGCCGAGCCGAAGCGCTGAATCAACGTCACGGCCCCGGTCGCGGCGCGGGTGCGCGTGAGGCCGGCCTGGCTACCGCTGGCTTCCCGTCGGCGCGCGTGGCTACCCCGGTAATGAAAAGGTGGAGCTCACGGAAAGAAATCTATCCTCAGGTACGCCCAAACGGATAGGCGCCAATAGGATCAAACACTGCCCCGCCGTAGCACCAGTGTGCGTGTGATCATGTCGTGCACCGCCTGATGTCTTGGAGACCTCGCCGCCCAGAGAAAGCCCATACCCAGCGACAGGACGGTGACGACACCGGCGATGGGCCGAAAGAATCTCTGCCAGAACGAAGGCTCAGCCCGATTCAGCTGGGTGACCTTCAGGCCAACGATACGTTGTCCTGGGGGCGTCCCGAGCACGACACCCGCAAGAACGAAGTAGACGAGCACCATCGGAACGATCGCGCTGTCCAGGTACACCCTAGAAGACTCGGGCGACACCCACGCGGCCGGTACCAATAGAAGACCGACGGCAACGGCCGCGAACAGCGAGTCCAGTACGAAGCCGCCTGTGCGTCTGGCCAGCAGGGGTTGGCCCAGCACCGCCAAGTCGCCCGAGAAGAGGTCGATCGGGGAGAGAGTACCCGGTGTGCCCGCAAAGCTGCGTAGCTCGACGCTCAAGAGCTCGCGCCCGGCATGCGTCGGGTCGAACCTACAGACCTGAAGTGCGCCGAAGTCGATGCGATTTGCTTCCGGGTCTTCGGCAACCAGGAACACTCGCTTGCCCAGCGCGTGCGCGATTCCAAGTTCGTCAAGGACGTTCGGATTGGCCCGTGTAAGGTCAGCGATGATCAGATGCGCGTCGCGGATGCTCCGGACGATCTCTTCGAGAATCATGCCCGACGAGTAGTACTGTGCGACGCGCATGGTCTGGAAGCCTAGTTCTTGGCGATCTCCGCCAGCGCCGCGAAGCGCGCCTGACCGGCCGCATCGAACGGGATGAGCACGGTGCACAGAGGCTTGCTCACGAGCGTATGCGAATCACTCGCGAGGTATCAGTAGGCATGGCTGCGCACGACGATCGTTCCTGACAGCACGTCGTGGACGGCTTGGTACCCAGGTCGCCGCATCGCTGACAGAAACGCGGCGCCGTACGTCATCATCACCAGGGTCAAGAGCACAGCCCGACCCACACACTGCCCGAACGTGGCCCGTCGGTAGTCGGTCTGCACGACGCGAAGGCCCGTGACGAATTGCCCGAACGTGGCGCGCAACAGCCAGGTAGACAGCGCGGAGTAGGCGAACACGACATAGAAGGCAGAGACTGCCACGTTCTGAGCCAACTCACTGACTTCGCCGTCGGGACCGCCTCCAAGCTGCAGGTACAGAAACTCGACTCTTTCCAGGATGGTCGCCTGATTCCCAGGGATGACCAAGTGCAGCACGAGGCCCAGCAGCAAAAGCATCCACACGGCATCGATCAGGAAGGCAACGAATCGCCACGCGATCAGGCTCTTGCCGATGAACGCGAACTTGCGAGAAACTCGCGCACGGCCCGATCGTGTAGGGCACGCTCAGGAACTGCGCCATCGCCTCAAGAATGTCTCGATTGTCGGACGCAGGATCGACGACCCAGGCGCGGCTGCTGGCGAGGTCGTAGGGAAGCTTGTCGAGGGTGTCGGTGACCAGAAACACTTTCTTGCCGAAGGTGTGGGCAACGCCGAGGTAATAGAGCACCTCAGGATCGTTGCCGCTCACGTCCGCCAACACAAAGCCGACCTGCAGAATGCGCTGCGCGCGATCGCGGCCGCCCTTCAGATAGACCAGTTCGAACTTCATCGCCTGTGCCATCCGCTCGAAGAGGGCCGCATGAAACGCGGATTGATCCTCAGGCGCGAGCACGAGGCAGATCTTCTTCCTTGGTCGAGGCACGACGAACTCTCCCCATGACTAGGCTACGCAGCCGCCTGGAATCGACTAGGGCACTGTAATGCCGGCATCCTCGTCATCAGCACAAAGGATCTGACAGCCGCGTCGACCGCGCGTCTCGCTGACTCGGAAATATAGACCCGTTATCGTGGTTGGGCGGATAGGAATTTCAAACGGCTTGTCCGTGCCAAGGCTATGCGCGTGACTGGCCATGTGTCGAGCCGGACCCTGCTGCCGGCGGCCCTCGCCCGCCAACTCTGGCCGCCAGGAGACCCGATCAGCGCGTCGCGCGGCCGCTGAATCCCGCGCGGGCCCCGGGCCTCACCCCACATCCGCCCTGCCAAAGCCCCGGCCCTGCATCCCGGCACGCACCGACCCCAGCCCGCCGCGCGAGCGGCCAGCGCCATCGCCCCTTCCCGTCGAGGTCACAGCAGCGTGGACTGCACCGGCGGCGCCCGCGCCCCGAGCGGCCGCTCCGGCGGATGCGGCTGCGGCGCCGTGCGCTCGAGGTGCGCGAGGATCCTCGCGATGACCTCGGGCTGCTCGACGCTGGCGATGATCCTGAGCGTGCCGCCGCAGCGCTGGCAGGTGTCGATCTCGATGCCGAACACGCGCTTCAACCGTTTTGGCCAGTGCATCGCCACGTGCCGCGGTGGCGGCTTTGCCGGCTCAGCCGCCAGTGCTTGTGACCGCTTCGCTGTCCCATCCCCCGCCGCTGCCGGCGTCACCATGGCGCGCAGCCGGCTGTGCGGCGCGAACACGCCGTGGATAGCGCGTCAGGTGCATCCGCGGCGGCGGCACCAGCGCCGCCAGCCGTGCGATGAAGTCCAACGGCTCCAGCACGAGATGCGTCGTGCCGTCCCGGTACGGGGTCTTCAGCGTGTAGCGCACCTGGCCCTGAAGCCGTCAGCGCCAGACGCTCCGTGGCGACTGGCCGGGCGACTGATGTAGCGGCACAGCCGCTCGAGCTTCTCGCGCTCGCTCGCTGCGATGTCCACCCCGGCGTGCAGCGAGAACCCGCCCGCGCGGGCCGCGCCGTTCGCATCGTCCTCCAGCCCCGGCAGCCGGGGTGGGATGGTCTGCAGCGTGAAGAGCTTCTGCCCGGCCCTGGGGCCTACGGCGATCCGGCCGTCACCATCGACGTGCCGAGCGGCTCGTCAACCGTCGCATACGCCCACGGCCGACATCTAGCCGGACCCGAGCAGCACGCGGTCGAGTTCCGGATCCGCCTCGTGCATGAGGTCGACCGGCAGCCGCGAGTAGCGCAGCGCCGCGGCGAGCCCGCGGCGGTCGCCGTCGCGCTCGAGCAGCCACTGCGCGTGCTCGCAGAGCAGCGCGAGCTGCAGCGCCCGGCCGAGCGTCATCGCCAGGCGCCGCGCGTTGGCCTGCAGCATCTCGCGCTCCTGACCCGACTGCAGCCACAGCGCGGCGCGTTCCACCGCGCCCACCGCCTGGCGGCCGGCCGCGGCGAGGCGCGGGTCCGTGAGCGGCCGCACGCAGGCCGACACCCGGCCCATCAGCGAGGCGAGCCCCGCGTGCAGGTCGCTGCGCAGCAGGGCGTCGAGCGACAGCACGTTGGTGGTGCCCTCCCAGATCGGCAGCACCTGCGCGTCGCGCAGCAGTTGCGGCAGGCCGGTGTCCTCCACGTAGCCGGCGCCGCCGAAGCCCTCGATCACCTCGCTGGTGACGGCGACCGCCTGCTTGCCGGTCATGAGCTTGGTGAGCGGCGTGAGCAGCCGCAGCAGCGCGCGCTGGCCGTCGTCGATCTCGCCCGCCTCGAGCCGTCCGTGCAGCTCGACGAGCAGGAAGGTCATCAGGAACGCGCCCCAGGCCTCCGCCTCCAGCGCCGCGAGCGTGTCGGCGTGCAGCGGCTGCTGCGCCAGCGGCTGCCCGAAGGCCTCGCGCCGCGCGGCGTAGGAGCGCGCGAGCGCCAGCCCGCGGCGCATGAACGCGATCGCGCAGACGCTGTTCCACATGCGCGTCACGCCGAGCATGGGCTCGATGGCGCGCGTGCCGTTGACGGGCTCCCCCACCAGCTCGGCGCGCGTGCCCTCGAGCATCAGCTCCGCGGTCGGCACCTTGCGGGTGCCGAGCTTGTCCTTGAGGCGGTCCACGCGCAGGCCGTTCAGGCGTCCGTCGGCCTCGCGCAGCTCGAGGTAGAACATCGCGAGACCCTTGCCGCCCGCGGCGTTGCCCTCGGGACGCGCGAGCGTGAGCGCCATCTGCGCGGTGACGGCCGAGGTGAACCACTTGCGGCCGTAGAGCCGCCAGCCGTCAGCACTCGCGCACGGCGCGCGTCTGCGAGCGGCCCACGTCGGAGCCGCCGGTGGTCTCCGTCATCCACTGGCCGCTGGTCCAGACGCTCGCCGGGTCGCGCGAGGTGAGGTGCGGCAGTGCGCGCGCGATCAGCGCCTGGTTGCCGGACTCGAGCAGCGTGCGCGCCGCGCCGTCGGTCATCGCGAGCGGGCAGGTGTAGACGTCCGAGGACGGGTGGAACAGGTACACCTTGGCGAACTGCGCGATGCGCGCATGGCGCCCGTAGCGGCCCTCGTAGGCGGTGGCGACGAGGCCGTGACGCAGCGTGAGGCGCTCGGCCTCGCGCCAGACGGCCGTCACCTCGACGGTGTCCGCGCGGTTGCCCCACGCGTCCCACTGCACCAGCCGCGGTTCGTTCAGGCGGTCCGCGAGCTGCAGCCGGTAGAGTGCCCCGCCGGCCGTCGCGCCCAGTTCCTCGAGCTCCGGCTCCAGCTCGCGCAGCACCTCGGGCGGCAACGTGCGCGCGAGCCAGCCGCCGAGCAGCGGGTCGTCGCGAAACTGGTTGCCGAGTTCCGGCGGGGACTGGGTGAACAGCGCCTGCTGCCAGCGCGAATCGTTCATGGGGTGTGTACCGGTGCGTTGACGAGGGCCGGCAGGTCGCCGGTGAGACCGAGCGCGCGCTGCACCAGAGCGCGCCGCAGCAGCGACTGGCCGGCGACGACCGACAGGCCGAGGCGGCGCACGGTCGCGGCTGCGACACTCTTCTGGCGGAACAGGCCGTTCAGCGTGTCGGTGGCGCCGAGCATCAGCGCGTTCTCGCTGCGTCGCCAGCGTTCGTAGCGGCGCAGCGTGCGCAGGCCGTGGGGATCGGCGCCGGCCGCGACGGCGTCGGCGAGCACCTCGACCAGCGCTGCGCAGTCGAGGAATCCGAGGTTCACGCCCTGGCCCGCGAGCGGGTGGATCGTGTGCGCGGCGTCGCCCACCAGCGCGAGGCGCGGCCGCACGTACTCGCGCGCGTGCCACAGCGCGAGCGGGTGCGCGCCGCGGGCACCGTCGAGCTCGAGCCGGCCCAGCACCAGGCCGCTGGCTGCCGTCACACGATTGCCGAAATCGGCTGCCTCCAGCGCGAGCAGCGCCTCGGCCTCGGCGGGATTCGTGCTCCAGACCAGCGACACGCGCCCGTCGCGCAGCGGCAGCAGCGCGAGCGGGCCGTCGGGCAGGAAGCGCTGCCACGCGGTGTGCCGGTGCGGCCGCTGCGGGCGAAGGTGGGCGATCACGGCGCTCTGGCCATAGGACCATCCCGCGCGACCGATGCCGCAGAGCTCGCGGGTGCGCGACTGCCCGCCGTCGGCGCCCACGACCAGCGCGCAGGCGACCCGGCGCCCGTCCGAGAGCGTGAGCCGCGCCGAGTCGTCGTCGAATTCCAGCGCCTCGAGCCCGGCGCGCAGCTGCGTCACGCCCCGCGCGTGCCGCGACTCGGTGAGCGCCCACTGCACGCGCAGGTTCTCCGCGATGCAGCCGAGGTCGGGCTCGCCGGCCTCGGACGCCGAGAAGCGCAGCGCGTCGCGCGCATCGGGCCGACCGGCCGCGTCCCACACGACCATCTCGGAGTACGGGCAGGCGTGCCGCTCGATCGCGGGCCACGCGCCCGCGTGCACGAGGATGCGCTGGGAGGCGCGCGACAGCGCCGAGACCCGCAGATCGGTCGCACCGTCCACCGGCGGTCGCGGCGTGGCGGGGTCGACGACGGCGATGCGCCAGCCCGCGAGCCGCGACTCCGCGCCCATCAGCGCCGCGAGGCAGGCGCCCACCATGCCGCCGCCCACGATCACCACGTCGAAATCGTGACGGCGCGTGGCCACGTTCAGCGTTCCGCCGTGAGCGGCACGCCGCGAGCGAGCCGCGGAATGCGCCCGGACGCGCCGACGCTCAGCCGCGCGAGCGCGCTCTTCGCCGGCGGCAGCGCATCGAAGGCCAGCAGGCCGGCGCTGCGCAGCATGCGCAGCGGTCCGAACGGCGTGGCGAACAGGCGCACCAGTCCGTCGGTGAAGGCGACGATGCGGCGCTGGTCCTGGTCGCGCCACGCCGAGTAGGCCGCGAGCGGCCCGGGTGCGCCGGCGTCGGTCGCGCCTGCGACGATCGCATCGGCCAGCACCTCGGCGAGGCTCGCGGCGTCGCGCAGCCCGAGGTTGAAGCCCTGGCCCGCAATCGGGTGCAGCGCCTGCGCGGCATTGCCCACCACGGCGAGCCGCTCGCCCACGTGGCGCTCGGCGCGCCACAGCCCGAGCTCGTAGGACTGACGACGGCCCACCGAGAGCAGCCGGCCGAGGCGGAAACCGAAGGCCTGCTGCAGTTCGGCGAGGAACGCGTCGTCGGGCAGCGCCAGCAGTCGCGCGGCCTGCTCCGGGTGGCGCGTCCACACCAGCCCGCAGCGCCCGTCGGCGAGCGGCAGCACCGCGATCGGCCCCTCGGGCGTGAACCGCTCGTAGGCGACGTGGTCGTGGAAGCGCTGCGACACCAGCGTGGCGATGATCGCGGTCTGCCCGTACTCCCAGTGCTCGGCGGCGATGCCCGCCTGCTCGCGCACCAGCGAGCGCGCACCGTCCGCCGCGACCACGAGACGCGCCGCAATCTGCCGCTGGGCACCGTCGATCTCGAAGCGCAGCCGCCGCCAGCCGTCCTCGAGCTCGCTGCCGAGCACGCGCGCCGGCGCGAACACCTCGAGCGACGCGCAGTCGCGCAGCCCCTGCTGCAGGGCGGCGCCGATCACGCGGTTCGGCACGACGCAGCCCAGCGACTCGAGTCCCTGCTCGGTCGCATCGATGCGGGCGGTGCCGAAACGCCCCTGGTCGGAGACGTGGATGCGGCGGATCGGCGTCGCCTCGCGCTCCATGTGCCGCCACACGCCGAGGCTCCTGAATACGCGCACGCTGCCGTTGGCGAGCGCGGTCGTGCGCTCGTCGAAGCTCGGGTGGTCAGCCGTGCCCGGGGCCGCGGCCTCGACCAGGGCGATGCGCAGGCCGAGCGGCGCCAGCGCGAGCGCGAGCGAGGCGCCCACGAGGCCACCACCCGCGATCGCGACGTCATGGCAACCGTCGGCGGTGGACAGCCCCATCTTTGGCGCTCAGCCCACCATCGCGCGCTCGACCTCGGCGGGCGTGCGCGGCAGCCCGTCGGTGAGAATCTCGCAGCCGTCGGGCGTGACGGCCACGTCGTCCTCGATGCGCACGCCGATGTTCCACCAGCGCCGCGGCACGCCCGGCGTTCCGGCGGGGATGTAGACGCCGGGCTCGACGGTCAGGCACATGCCGGGCTCGAGCACGCGCCACGCGTCGCCGACCTTGTAGTCGCCGACGTCGTGCACGTCCATGCCGAGCCAGTGCCCGGTGCGGTGCATGAAGAACTTCTTGTAGGCCTCGTCCCTGATCAGCGCGGGCAGGCGGCCCTTGAGCAGCCCGAGCTTCACGAGCCCCTGCGTCACGGCGCGCACCGCCGCGTCGTGCGGGTCGTTCCAGTGGTTGCCGGGCCGGATGCGGGCGAACGCTGCCTCCTGCGCGTCGAGCACCACCTCGTACACGGCGCGCTGCTCGGGCGTGAAACGGCCATTGACCGGGAAGGTGCGCGTGATGTCGGAGGCGTAGTAGCGGTATTCGCAGCCGGCATCGATCAGCAGCAGGTCGCCGTCGTGCAGCTCGGCGTCGTTAGCGTGGTAGTGCAGCGTGCAGGCGTTCGCGCCGCCGCCGACGATCGGGTGGTAGGAAATGTCGGCGCCGTGGCGGTGGAACTCGTGGAGCAGTTCGGCCATCACCGCGTACTCGCGCATCCCCGGCCGCGTCGCGCGCATGGCCCGCAGGTGAGCGGCCACCGCGATCTGCGCCGAGCGACGCATGGTGGCGAGCTCCGCGCGGCCCTTGTAGAGGCGCATGTCGTGCAGGAGGTGGTCGAGCGCCACGAATTCCTGCGGCGCGTGGACGCCCAGCCTGGCCTTGCCCTTCAGCCCGTTGACCCAGCCGATGACGTGCAGGTCGAACTCCGGATGCACGCCCATCGTGTAGTAGACGCGGGCGCACTGTTCCATGAGGCCCGGCAGGATGTCGTCGATGTCCCCGATCGGGAACGCGTCGTCCGCGCCGAACTCGGCCGTGGCACCGTCGGGTCCGGCGCGCCTGCCGTCCCAGACCTCGCGCGTCGGGTCGCGGTCGCGCACGAACAGGATGTACTCAGCCTGCTCGCGGCCGGGCACCAGCACCGCGACCGCCTCGGGCTCCTCGAAGCCGGTCAGGTAGTGGAAGTCGCTGTCCGGCCGGAAGCGGTAGTGCACGTCGCCATTGCGCTGCTTCTCGGTCGCGGTGGGCAGGATGGCGATCGCACCCTTGCCCATCATGCGCATCAACTGGCGGCGGCGGCGTGCGAACTCGTCCTTGCGCAGGATCATGGGCGTCCCGGGTCAGTGGGCGGAATCGGAAACGAACTGGCTGGCGCGCAGCGCCTCGAGATCCTCGTAGGCAAGCTGCACGGCGGCGCGCAGGAACTCGACGAGCTCGGCGTAGGCAGCTTCGTCGTCGTCGCCGACCGAATCGGACCCGGGCGCACCCGCCTGGGAAATCCGCGCGAGATCGGCCAGCACCTCGGCCACGTCCCCTGGCAGCGGACGGGCCCGGCCCGCAGTCCCGGCGGCGCCGAAGCCATAGAGGAAGCCCTGGCACCATGCGGCAAGCGCCTCGACGCGCTGCTCGAACGCCGCGTCGTCGCCGGGCAGCAGCGGCTGGAACTCGAGGTCCGGGCTCGCGAGTGCCTCGGCGCTGGCGGTGAACAGCCCGGCGAGCGCGCTGTCGTCCGCGCCGGCAGCGGCATCGTCGGGGAGGATCTCCTCGAGCCACTCGGCGCGCGAGTAGTCCGGGCGCATGCAGAGCCCGCCGCACAGGCAACCGTGCGCCTCCGCGGGATGGACGGTCGACGAGCGGGCGCCGAGCGCCTGCGCGACATCATCGTAGTCCACCGTGGAACGCATCACACATATCGTAGCATCGCGCCGCGCGGTCGCCGACGGCTCAATTGATTCCCCACAGGGGCCCCTCTATAGTTCCGCGCATGAGCGAGCCCAGCGCCCGATCCGCCGTCGATGCCGAGCTGAAGCGCCTCGAGCGGCGCATCGACGAGCTCGTGGCGACGGTCGGCCACCTCAAGGAGGAGAACCGCGCGCTGCGTCACCGCCAGGACTCGTTGATGACTGAGCGCGCGAGCCTGTTGCAGAAGAACGAGCAGGTGCGGGCGCGGGTCGAGGCGATGATCGGGCGGCTCAAGTCCATGGAGCACGGGTCTTGAGCGAGGAACGCATCGCGCGGGTGAGCGTCCGGCTGCTCGATCGCGAGTACCAGGTCGCCTGTTCGGCGGAGGAACGCTCGGACCTGCTCGATTCCGCCGAGTACCTCGACGCCAAGATGCGCGAGGTGCGGGACTCAGGCAAGGTCGTGGGCCTCGACCGGATCGCGGTGATCTCGGCACTCAACCTTGCGAATGAGCTCATCAAGCTGCGTCGCACCGGGTCGGGGGTGGACGTCGACCTCGGCGCGAAGCTCCGGACCCTGCGCGAGCGGGTGGAGTCCGCCCTCGAGAAGGGCCAGCAGCTGGAGTTGTGATTTAGATGAGCCGGCGGCCGCGGCCGCCGGCTCGACGATTTGGCGCCGCCTGCGGTGTTCGACACGGTCCGGGTTACCTCTCGACCTTAAGTCCAACACCCAGGGGAGTCGGCACGTCGGCACCATTGTGCAAGTCCGCCCCGAGCGGGAAGCCTTCAGGTGCTGCGGCTTTCCCCGCCTATTGCTCTATGTCGAGAGCAATGGCTCGTGACGGCACATGCGGGCGGCGCCATCCCCTCTTCCCACCACCTCGCACACCCATGGCGCAGTCCACCGCCGAAGTCCGAGACGCGCGCCGGCGCCTGAGACGCCTGCGCGCTTCGCTGCAGGGGGTGCGACGCGCGGCCGCGGAGCGCGCCATCCTCGCGACGCTCGACCGGCTGCGCTTCATCCGTCGCGGCGCCCGCGTCGCGCTCTACCTGCCGATGCGCGGCGAGGTGGACGTGCGGCCGGGCCTCGAAGCGGCGCGCCGGCGCGGCGTGCAGGTGTTCGTGCCCCGCATCGTGAGCCGCCGGCGTGCGCGGATGATCTTCGTGCCGTGGACGCCCGACGGCCCGTGGCGGCGCAACGCCTACGGCATCGAGGAACCCGCCGGCGGCACCGGCCGAGTGCCCGCCCTCAGGCTCGACGTGGTCGTGCTGCCGATCGTCGGCTTCGACCGTCGCGGCAACCGCCTCGGCATGGGCGCCGGCTACTACGATCGTGCGCTGCGCAGGCGACTCGACGCCGAGCGCCGCTGGCGGCGCCCGCGACTGGTCGGCATCGCCTTCGCATGCCAGGAGCTGGCCGCCATCGCGGTCGCACCCTGGGACGTGCCCCTCGACCTGATCGTCACAGAGCGCGGCGTGCTGGTGCCCGAGCGCCACGCGACGCGGAGCAGCGACCGATGAACTACTGGCTCTTCAAGTCCGAGCCCGACGGCTTCAGCATCGACGACCTTGCGCGTTCGCGCGACGCCACGACGGCGTGGGACGGCGTGCGCAACTACCAGGTGCGCAACATGATCCGTGACCAGATGCGCGCCGGCGATCGCGGGTTCTTCTACCACTCGAGCTGCGAGGCACCGGGCATCGTCGGCGTCGTGAGAGTGGTCCGTGCGGGCTATCCCGAGCGCGCCGCGCTCGACCCGAAGCACCGCTACTACGACGCCGACAGCGATCCCGCGAACCCGCGCTGGTACTCGGTGGACGTGCGCCTCGAGCGCAGGATCGATCCGCCGATCACGCTCGAAACCTTGCGCAAACATGCGCATGGCGCGCTCGAGAACATGCTGGTGCTCCGTCGTGGCAATCGTCTCTCGGTGACGCCGGTGAGCGCCGGGGAGTGGCGCTTCGTGCTCTCGCTCGCGTGAGCGAACATCGGTAATCGCAGTACCGGCGCCGCTTCGTCGTCGCGAGCGGCGCTCGACTCACGACGCGCGAGTGCCGAACGCGTTTCAGAAATTTATGACGTACCTCTTGCAATCAAGTTTTGATTTCTGTAAATACTGCGCCCGGACTAACCCGACATGGAGATTGAACATGGCTGCTAAGAAGAAGGCTGTTGCGAAGAAGAAGGCTGCGCCCAAGAAGAAGGGCGGCGCCAAGAAGAAGGCTGCTGCGAAGAAGTAGTCTTCTGACCAGAGCTTGACGACTGTGCCCGCGAAAGCGGGCACAGTTGTTTCCGGGGGACGGAAACGCCATGGACCAGGATCGCAAGAAGCAGCTCGCCGCCGCCGCGGCGCTCGGACACCTCGGCGAGGGCAGCATCGTCGGCGTCGGCACCGGCTCCACGGTCAACTACTTCATCGACGGCCTCGCGACCCTGCGCGGGCGGATCGCCGGCGCGGTGTCGAGCTCGGAGGCGAGCACCCGCCGGCTCGCCGGCCACGGCATCCCGGTGCTCGACCTCAACGAGGCGGGCGAGCTCGAGGTGTACGTGGACGGTGCCGACGAGGCGACCCGGCAGTTCCACCTCATCAAGGGCGGCGGCGGCGCCCTCACCCGCGAGAAGATCCTCGCGGCAGCCTCGCGCCGCTTCGTCTGTATCGTGGACGAGCAGAAGCTCGTCGAGCGGCTGGGCCGCTTCCCCCTGCCCGTCGAGGTCATCCCGATGGCGCGCCGCCACGTCGGCCGCCAGCTCGCGCTCCTCGGCGGGGAGCCGGTATGGCGCGAGGGCTTCGTCACCGACAACGGCAACCACATCCTCGACGTGCACGGCCTCGACGATCGCCGACCCGGTCGCGCTGGAAGGCGAGATCAACCAGATCGCCGGCGTGGTCACGGTGGGACTCTTTGCACAGCGACCCGCGGATCTACTACTGGTCGGCACCTCCACCGGCGTCGTAACGTTGGCCCGTGAGGACTGACCCCGCGCTCCTGAGCGACCTGCGTGCCGCCGTCGGCGTCGACGCCCTGCTGGTGTCCGCCGAGGCCTGTGCGCCCTACGAGTGCGACGCGCTCACCGCCCACCGCCACCGGCCGGGCATCGTGGTGCTGCCCCGCTCCGCCGAGCAGGTCATGGACGTGCTGCGCGCCTGCCGGCGGCACTCGACACCGGTCGTTGCGCGCGGCGCAGGCACCGGCCTCTCGGGCGGCGCGCTGCCGGTCGAGGGCGGCGTGCTGCTGGTGCTGGCGCGGCTCGACCGCATTCTCGAGGTCGATCCATCGCGTCGCGTCGCGCGCGTCGAGCCCGGCGTCACCAACCTCGAGATCTCGATCGCGGCCGCACCCCACGGCCTGTACTACGCGCCCGATCCCTCCTCGCAGGTCGCCTGCACGATCGGCGGCAACGTCGCCGAGAACTCCGGCGGCGTGCACTGCCTCAAGCACGGGCTCACCGTGCACAACCTGCTCGAGGTCAGGGTCGCGACCATCGAGGGCGAGTGGCTGACGCTCGGCTCGATGGCAGGCGATGCGCCCGGCCTGTCGCTGCTCGAGCTGTTCACCGGCTCCGAGGGCATGCTCGGCGTCGTGACCGAGGTCGCCGTGCGGCTCAAGCCGGTGCCCGAGCGGGTCGAGCTGCTGATGGCCTCCTTCGACGACGTGCGGCGCTGCGCCGATGCGGTGGGGGGCGTCATCTCAGCGGGCATCGTGCCGGCGGGCCTCGAGATGATGGACGCGCCGGCGCTGCGCGCAGCGGAGGCCTTCGCGCATTGCGGCTATCCACAGGACGCCGCGGCGCTGCTGCTGTGCGAGCTCGACGGCCTCGCGCACGACGTCGAGGCCGATCTCGACGCGACCTCCGCGCTGCTGCGCGAGTGCGGCGCAACCGGCCTGCGGGTCGCGAGCGACGCAGCGGAACGCCAGCGCATGTGGTCGGGCCGCAAGTCGGCGTTCCCGGCGGTGGGCCGGCTCGCGCCGGACTACTTCTGCATGGACGGCACGATTCCGAGGCGGCGCCTCGCCGACGTGCTCGAGGGCATCGCTTCGCTGTCGCACGAGTTCGGTCTGCCGGTGCGAACGTGTTCCACGCGGGCGACGGCAACCTCCATCCGCTGATCCTGTTCGACGCCGGACGCCCCGGCGAGGTCGAGCGCGCCGAGCGCCTCGGCGCGGAGATCCTCGAACTCTGCGTCGCCGTGGGCGGCACGGTCACCGGCGAGCACGGCGTCGGCGTCGAGAAACTGGGACCGATGTGCTCGCAGTTCGGCGCCGGCGAGCTCGAGGCCTTCCACGCCCTCAAACGCGTGTTCGACCCCGACGGGCTGCTCAACCCCGGCAAGGCCGTGCCGACGCTGGCGCGCTGCGCGGACTACGGCGCGATGCGCGTGCACGGCGGCAAGCTGCCGTTCCCGCACCTGCCGCGGTTCTGAGGCGCGCGATGGACCGCGACTGCACGGACGAACTCGCCGCGCAGGGTGCGCGACGCGACCGCGGCGCGGACCCCGCTGCGGATCGTGGGCGGCGACACCAAGTGCTTCCTCGGTCGCGAGGTCCGCGCTGCGAGCCTCGAGGTCGCATTCCACCGCGGCATCCTGAGGCACGACCCCGCCGAACTCGTGCTGACTGCGCGTGCGGGCACGCCGCTCGCCGAGGTCGAGGCGATCCTTGCGGCACACCGGCAGCGCCTGCCGTTCGAGCCGCCGCACTTCGGCACTCGGGCAACCCTCGGCGGCACGGTCGCCTGCGGTCTTGCCGGTCCCGCGCGCGCCGCGTACGGACCGCTGCGCGACCATGTGCTCGGCGTGCGCGTGCTCACTGGCGACGGCCGCGTGCTGCGATTCGGCGGCGAGGTGATGAAGAACGTCGCCGGCTACGACGTCGCGCGGCTCATGGCCGGCTCCTTCGGGATGCTCGGTGTGCTGCTCGAGGTGTCGCTCAAGGTGCTGCCGGCGCCGCGCGGCGAGCGCACGCTTGCGCAGGAACTCGACGAGCCGGCGGCGCTCGCACGACTCGCCGGGCTCGCGCGGCGGTGCGCTGCCGCTGACCGCGGGCGCTTGGACGGATGGACGACTGTACCTGCGCTTCGAGGGCTCGCCCGCGACGCTCGACGACGTTCAACAGCGCGTCGGCGGCGAGCCGCTCGCGGACTCGCGGTCGTTCTGGGCAAGCCTGCGCGAGCAGACGCACCCGTTCTTCGCCGGCGACGCGCCGCTGTGGCGCTGCACGCTGCCGCCGCTCGCGCCGCCGCTCTCGCTCGCGCTCGGCAGCGCGCCGCTCATCGAGTGCAACGGTCAGCAGCGCTGGCACCGCTGCGCGCCTGGCGAACCGGTGTTCGAGGCCGCCATCGCAGCGGGCGGCCATGCGACGCTGTTCCGTCACGCTCCCCAGGGCGCCGAGGTGTTCGCACCGCTCGCGCCGCCGCTGTTGCGCCTGCACCAGGGGCTGAAGCGGGTGTTCGACCCGGCCGGCGTGCTGAACCCGGGCCGGATGTACGCGGAGCTGTAGCGGCATGTACGCGCAGCCCTCCGCGGGACTCGAAGGCACGCCGCGCGGCGCGGAGGCGCAGTCGCTGCTGCGCAACTGCGTGCACTGTGGGTTCTGCCTGCCGGCCTGCCCCACCTACCGTATCACTGGCAGCGAACTCGACAGTCCGCGCGGCCGGATCTACCTCATCAAGCAGCTGGTCGAGGGCGCCGAGGCCACGGCGACGACGCGTCACCACCTCGACCGCTGCCTCACCTGCCGCGCCTGCGAGAGCGCGTGCCCGTCCGGTGTCGAGTACGGGCGGCTGATCGACCTCGGTCGCGAACTCGTCGAGGAACGCGTGCCGCGGCCGCCGACCCAGCGAGCCCTGCGGCGCGGTCTCACCGAGATCCTTTCCCGGCCCCGACTGTTCGGCGCGCTGCTGCGCGCGGGCCAGGCGGTCCGTCCCTGGCTGCCGGCGTCCGCTGCAGTCGCGCATTCCGGCGCGACAGGCTGCCCGCCGTAGCGCCTCGACGACGCGCCGCGCACGTCGCGTGGTGCTGCTCGAGGGCTGCGTGCAGCCCGGCCTCCGGCCCGGCATCAACGGCGCCGCGGCGCGCGTGCTCGACCGGCTCGGCATTGGCGTCGAACGCGTGGCAGGCGAACAGTGCTGCGGTGCGCTGGGTCACCACCTCGGTCATGCGCAGCAGGCGCTCGAGCAGGCCCGCCGCAACGTCGAGGCCTGCTGCGCGGCACTCGATGCGGGCGCCGAGGGGATCGTGAGTACCGCGAGTGCCTGTGGCCTGATGGTGAAGGATTACGGGCGACTGCTGTCGGACGATCCTGCCTATGCTGAGCGCGCGCAGCGCGTGAGCGAGGCGACGCGCGACCTCGCGGAGATCATCGAGCCCGCCGAACTCCGGCGCACCGCCGTGACACGCAGCAGCGGTCCGCGCGTCGCATGGCAGGCCCCGTGCACGCTGCAGCACGGGCAACGCATCGGCGGCCGGGTCGAGGCGCTGCTCGAAGCCGCAGGCTGCACGCTCACGCCGACCCGCGAGCCGAAGCTCTGTTGCGGCTCGGCGGGCACCTACTCCCTGCTGCAGCCGGAGCTCTCGCATGAGCTTCGCCGCCGGAAGCTCGCGGCGCTGCTCGAAGCAGACCCGCAGATGATCGCGACCGCGAACATCGGTTGCCTCGAGCACCTGCGCGCGGCGAGTCCGCTGCCCGTCCGCCACTGGATCGAGATCGTCGCCGACGCGCTCGAACAGCCGGGCATCGGATAGCCGGCCCCGGACTCGGCGCGTACAGTCCATGCCCACCGTGATACGCCAGGCGAGCATGTCCGACGCCGCGCCGATCTGGGCGGTCCGCTACGCAGTCCGGGAGAACACCCTGACGCCAGGTCGGCTCTCCGACGAGGACCTCAGACGCGAGATCGAGGACACGGGTCGAGGATGGGTCGTCGAGGAGTCGGGCTCGATCCAGGGCTTCGCCATCGGCAACGCGCGAACGGGCAACGTCTGGGCACTCTTCGTGCACCCCGACGCACAGGGCCGGGGCTACGGACATCGACTTCACGAGGTCATGGTCGCCTGGCTGCACGAGCAGGGTGCACCGACGCTCTGGCTCACGACGGGCCAGCACACCCGGGCGACGGTGTTCTACGAGCGCCTGGGCTGGCGGCGCGTCGGTGTCTCGAGCAACGGCGAAGCTCGCTACGAGCTTCCGGACTGACATGTCGCAAGTGCGCTTTCCCGAGCTGCGAACCGCGCGCTTCCTTTTGCGTCGGATCGTTCCCGCCGATGCCGAGGCAGTCTTCGTCGGCTTGTCGGATCCAAGAGTCATCCGGCATTACGGCGTGAGCTACCGGACTCGCGAGGAAGCCGAGGTGCAGATGCGCTGGTTCGAGGACCTGCTCGCGCAGGGCACGGGCATCTGGTGGGCGGTGTGCGAGCCGTCGAACCCTGCGACCCTGGTCGGTGCAGCCGGGTTGAATGACGTCTGCACGAAGCACCTGAGGGGCGAACTCGGTTACTGGTTGCTCCCGGATCACTGGGGCCGCGGGGTCGCTGGTGAGTGCGTCGCGGCGGTGCTCGACTACGGCTACGGCGTGATGAAGCTACATCGCGTGGCCGCCGACGTGGATGTCGACAACCTGCGGAGCATCGCGCTCCTCGAGCGCCTCGGCTTCCAGTTCGAAGGCGTGCGACGAGGCTGCGAACTGAAGGACGGCCAGCACATCGATCTGCGCGTCTACTCGCGGCTCGCCACCGACGCGGCGCCGGCCAACGCGCAGGTCCATCCTTAGAAAACGACGAGGCCCGCCGATGGGCGGGCCTCGTGCCGTTTGGCTGGGGGACTAGGATTCGAACCTAGGTTGACGGAGTCAGAGTCCGTAGTCCTACCGCTAGACGATCCCCCAAAATCAGGGTTAGCGCTTCGAGAACTGCGTGCCGCGGCGGGCCTTGCGGAAGCCGACCTTCTTGCGCTCGACCTCGCGGGCGTCGCGCGTCACGAAGCCCGCGGCGCGCAGCGGCGGGCGCAGCGACTCGTCGTAGTCCATCAGGGCGCGGGTGAGGCCGTGACGGATGGCGCCCGCCTGCCCGGTGATGCCGCCGCCGTCGACGTTCGCTTCGACGTCGAATCGATCGGCCATCTGCACGAGCTCCAGCGGCTGGCGCACGATCATGCGCGCCGTCTCGCGACCGAAGAATTCCTCGATCGTCCGGTCGTTGATGCGGATCTTGCCGGTGCCGGGGCGCAGGTGCACACGCGCGGTGGAGGACTTGCGGCGGCCGGTGCCGTAGTTGGTATTCGCGGGCATCGTCGGAACCTCGAGGCTCAGAGGTCGAGCGGCTTGGGCTGCTGCGCGGCGTGCGGGTGCTTCTCGCCCTCGAACACGTGCAGCTTCTTGAACATGGCGCGGCCGAGCGGGTTCTTGGGCAGCATGCCCTTGACCGCGAACTCGATGACGCGCTCCGGGTGCTCGGCCAGCATCTTCTCGAGCGACTTGCTCCTGATGCCACCGATGGCGCCGGTGTGCCAGTAGTAGATCTTGTCCTTGAGCTTGTCGCCCGTGACACGGATCTTGCCGGCGTTGAGAACGACGATGTGATCGCCCGTGTCCACGTGCGGCGTGTACTCGGGCTTGTGCTTGCCGCGCAGACGCATGGCGAGCTGGGTGGCGAGGCGGCCGAGCGTCTTGCCGCTCGCATCCACCACGTACCAGTCGCGCCGCACCTGCTCGGAGCGAGCGAAAACGGTGGTCATCGGAGGCTCCCAGGAACCTGTCAAACGGTCAGAGAGCCGCGAATCTTACTGCAGCAGGCGCGTCATTGCAAAGGCCGATCGACTGCCGATGGAGGGCCCGGCGGGCCACGGCCCGCGGCCCGTCTCATATATATAGAATCACGGACATGCCTCCCGCCGAGCCCCGCCTGGGGCCCCTCGACCGGCTGATCCGCGAGTTCGACCGTGGCCTGCGTACCGTCGCCGGCGCCAACGTGCCGTCCCGCCCCAGCCCCGCGGGCGCCAGTCCGGAATCCGTGACCGATCCCGCCGCGCGGGGCCGCGCGGCGGGGCTGATGCGGGTCAACCACGCCGGGGAGATTGCCGCCCAGGCGCTCTATCACGGCCAGGCGCTCACCGCCCGCAATGACCGGGTGCGGGCCTCGCTGCTGGAGGCCGCCCGCGACGAGACCGACCACCTCGCGTGGTGCGAGCAGCGCGTGCGCGAACTCGGCAGTCGCACCAGCCTGCTCGCGCCGGCGTGGTACGCGGGCTCCTTCGCCATTGGCGCGCTGGCGGGACTCGCCGGCGACCGCACCAGCCTCGGGTTCGTCGCCGAGACCGAGAAGCAGGTCATCGAACACCTCGAATCGCACCTGCACGAACTGCCTGCGGACGACGAGCGCTCCCGCCGCATCGTCGCGCAGATGCAGGCGGACGAGGCGCGCCACGGATCGGAGGCCCGCGAAGCGGGCGGTCGCGACCTGCCCCGGCCGGTCCGCGAGCTCATGCGGCGCATCGCTCGTGTGATGACGTTCACAGCTTACCGGGTCTGATGCTTGCGGCTGTGGCCGCGGTGCTATTAAATCGCCGCGTCTTTTACATAAACCGAAGGACGGGGCGCATGGAGACCGGCGGACGACCCTTGAGCGACATCCCGGCGATCAACCGCTTCCTGAGCTACTGCCGCATCCGCACGGTGCCCTCGAAGACCGTGCTGATCCATGCCGGCGACGTGCCCGACGTTCTGTACTACGTCATCAAGGGTTCGGTCGAGGTCCTGATCGAGGACGAGGAAGGCAACGAAATGGTGCTGGCCTACCTCAACAAGGGCCAGTTCTTCGGCGAGATGGGCCTGTTCAACGACCAGCCCGCGCGCAGCGCGTGGGTGCGCACGCGCTCGCAGTGCGAACTGGCCGAGATGACCTACCCGCGCTTCCGGCAGATCGCCGCGGAGAGCCCCACGCTGCTGTTCGAGCTCGCCACGCAGCTCGCCAGCCGGCTCGACCGCACCAACCGCAAGCTCGGCGACCTCGCCTTCGTCGACGTCACCGGGCGCGTGGCCCACGCCATCATGGATCTGTGCAACGAGCCCGATGCCATGTCGCATCCGGAGGGCACGCAGATCAAGGTGAGCCGCCAGGAACTGTCGCGCCTCGTCGGCTGCTCGCGCGAGATGGCCGGCCGCGTGCTCAAGGTGCTCGAAGAGCAGGGGCTCCTCACCGCGCGCGGCAAGACGATGGTGGTCTACGGCGTGCGCCCGCGCCTCAAAGGCAAGGCGGCGCAGATGTCCGCGCAGCCGAGCGCACCCTCGCCGCTCGCCCTGCGCTCGCGCAAGGCCACGACGGCCGACGAAGACGACGAGGACGACGAGGAGGAGTAGCAGGCGCCGGCGGCTCAGCCCCGGCCGCGCGCGCGCGCGATGCGATCGCGCATTGAGGCGATCGTCGCGCGATAGTCCTTCGCTCCGAAGATCGCGGACCCGGCGACGAACGTGTCCGCGCCCGCGGCCGCAACGGCCTCGATGTTGTCCACCTTCACGCCGCCGTCCACCTCGAGGCGGATCTCGCGGCCGCTGCGGTCGATCAGCTCGCGCACCATCGCGATCTTCGGCAGCGCCGAGGGGATGAACGACTGGCCGCCGAAGCCCGGGTTCACCGACATCAGCAGCACCATGTCGATCTTGTCGAGCACGTGGTCGAGCCAGCTCACCGGGCTCGCGGGATTGAGCACCAGGCCGGGGCGGCAGCCCGACTCGCGGATCAACCCGATGGTGCGGTCGACGTGCTCACTCGCCTCCGGGTGAAAAGTGATCCACGTGGCGCCGGCCTTCGCGAAATCGGGCACGATGCGGTCCACGGGCTTCACCATCAGGTGCACGTCGATCGGCGCCTCGATGCCGGCCTTGCGCAGCGCCTCGCAGATCAGCGGGCCGATCGTGAGGTTCGGCACGTAGTGATTGTCCATGACGTCGAAGTGCACGACGTCCGCACCGGCGTCGAGCACCGCGCGCACCTCCTCGCCGAGGCGGGCGAAATCGGCCGAGAGTATCGAGGGGGCGATCCAGGGGGTCTGCATGGCGCGGCTCCGCGACAGAGACCTCGACTGTAGCAGGCGCGCGATCTACTTCATCCCCCGGTGTTTCCGGATGATTTCGTAGGCTTCGAGGATGCGGCGGGTGCGCTCGTGTGCCGCCTCGACCATCGACTGCGGCAGGCCGTTGGCGACGAGCTTGTCGGGGTGGTTCTGGCTCATCAGCCGCCGGTAGGCGAGCGTCACGTCGGCATCGCTCGTGCCGGGGCCCACGCCGAGCACCTGGCAGGCGTCGGCAACGCGGTCCGCATCGGTCCGTGTGGCGCCGGCCGCGGCCGCGAATCCGCGCATGCGCAGCATCGCCTCGAGCGCCGCGAACTCGATCGCCGTGATCTCGAGCGCGCTGCAGATGCGAGCGAACACGGCGCGTGCCGGCGGACTCAGGCCCCCGCCGCGCAGCGCGGCCTCGAGCTGGATCTGCACGAACAGCCGGCGCAGGTCGTCCCGGCCGGCGGTTCGCGCCCGCAGCCCATCGAGCACCTCGTCGATGGGAAACCCGGCGGCCTTGCCCTCGGTGTAGAGGTCGATGGCGCGCTGAACCTCGCCCTCGCGCAGCGAGAAGCGCCGCATCGCGTCGCGAGCCGCATCGATCTCCTGCGGCGTCACGCGGCCGTCGGCCTTGGCCACGTGCCCCATCAGCTGGAACGTGGCGCGGAAGAACGTCGCCTGCAGGTCCGCAGCGGGCGGAGCGGGGCTGCCCGCCGCAGCCGGATCGCGGCGCTGCCGCCGCCCGGCGCCGGCGCGCGAATCGTAGAGGTGCCCGATCACGAAGCCCACGATCGCGCCGAGCAGCCCGCGCCCGATGATCGCGCCGAGCGCCATGCCGATCAGCTTGCCGTACCAGTCCATCGCTTCCTTGACCGCCGGGGAATGCGCCTGCAACACTCGCTCGCAGCGGCGGCCGCTCATTTTAGCAGCCGGCGTTCCCTCGCCTCCCGGGACTCAAGGCATGTCCGACAGCGCAACGAATCCGCCGTCTCCGCCGATGCACGAATCGCATCTCACCGGCCTCGACCGGCTGCACCAGGGCAAGGTGCGCGACATCTACGCCGTGGACGACCGGCACATGCTGATCGTGACGACCGACCGCCTGAGTGCGTTCGACGTGGTGCTTCCCGACCCGATCCCGGGCAAGGGCCAGGTGCTTACGCGCATCTCGAACTTCTGGTTCGGGAAGACGCGCCACATCGTGCCGAACCACCTGAGCGACGTCCCGCTCGAGCGGGCCGTGCCCGACCCTGCCGAGCGCGCGCTGGTCGCAGACCGCGCGATGGTCGTGCGGCGCCTCAAGGCACTGCCCGTCGAGGCGGTGGTCCGCGGGTACCTCATCGGGTCGGGCTGGAAGGACTACCAGGCGACGGGGCGCGTCTGCGGCATCGAGCTGCCCGCCGGGCTGCGGGTGGCGGACCGACTGCCCCGGCCGCTGTTCACGCCCGCCACCAAGGCCGAGCGGGGCCAGCACGACGAGAACGTCGCCTACGAAGTGATCGAGTCGGCGATCGGCGCGTCGCTCGCTGCGCAGGTGCGCGACACGGCGATCGCACTCTACGAGTTCGCGGCCGCCTACGCGCTCGCGCGCGGCATCATCATCGCCGACACCAAGTTCGAGTTCGGCGTGGATGAATCGGGGCGCCTGGTGCTGATCGACGAGGCGCTGACGCCCGACTCGTCGCGCTTCTGGCCGGTGGACACCTACGCCCCGGGCTCGAGCCCGCCGTCCTTCGACAAGCAGTTCGTGCGCGACTACCTCGAGACGCTCGACTGGGACAAGACGCCGCCGGCGCCGCACCTGCCGGCCGAGGTGATCGCAAAGACCTCGGAGAAGTACCGCGAGGCGCTGCGGCGACTCACGGCCTGACGGATTCGCGCTGACACCCTCGGCGAGGGACTTCCCGGTCCGCAGCCGGGAATTCGTGTCGCGAGGCGTCGCGCCGCAGGGACGCGGCGCGCGAGCCGCCAGGGACGGCTTCACGGCGCCCTCGCGACACGAATTCCCGGCTGCGGACCGGCGACGTCGACGGCCGTGTCACGCCCGACCCGGCGTCCGCGCCCACCGCGCGATCACCCGGTGCAGCTCGCGGACGCCGTCGGTCAGCGCCGCCGGCCCCGGCTGCAGGATGATCGAAGACTTCACCTCGTGCAGTTCGCCGTCGCGCACCGCCGGCACGTCCTGCCAGCCGGGGCGCGCAGCCAACGCTCGCGGATTGAATTTCTTTCCGCACCAGGAACCGAACACGATGTCGGGCGCGCGGCGCACGGCTTCGAGCGGATCGGCGACGATGCGATCGCGGCCGAGCGGCTGGCATGCAAGCTCCGGGAACACGTCGTCACCGCCTGCGATGCCGATCAGCTCCGACACCCATCGGATCGCGGAGATCTGCGGATCGTCCCATTCCTCGAAGTAGACGCGCGGGCGTCGCGGCAGCGCCGTGGCCGAGGTGCGGATTTCCTCGAGGCCGGCCTCGAGCCCGGCGACCAGCGCAGCGGTCTTCGCCTCGCAGCCGACCATGCCCCCGAGCGTGCGCAGCATGCGCAGGATGTCGGCGACGCTGCGCTGGTTGAAGACGTGCACCTCGAGGCCGCGGCGCACGAGGTCCGCGGCGATGTCGGCCTGCAGGTCCGAGAATCCGAGCACGAGGTCGGGCTCGAGCGCGACGATCCGCTCGAGCTTCGCGCTGGTGAAAGCCGACACGCGCGGCTTCTCCCGGCGGGCCCGCGGCGGACGCACCGTGAAGCCCGAGATCCCGACGATCCGCCAGTCCTCGCCGAGCAGGTACAGCGCCTCGGTGGTCTCCTCGGTGAGGCAGACGATGCGGCTCGGGAAATCGCGCGGCGGACCGGTCATGCCGGGAATCTAGCACTTGCCCCTCACCGGGTGCCGTGCAAGTCTTGCCGCGCGTGACTTCCTCGAGCGAGTTCCTGCCCTCGTTGCGCAGCCAGTTCGAGCACTGGCTGTTCGACCTTCCCGAGGCCCTCGGAGGGCGGCCGCTGCGCTGGGCGTTCGCACCCCTGCGCCTCGCCTACGCGCTGCTGCGCGACCTCGGCCGCGGCGAGCTCGGACTGCACGCGATGAGCCTCGTCTACCTGACGCTGTTCGCGATCGTGCCGCTGATCGCGGTCGCGTTCGCGGTCCTGCAGGCCTTCGGCTTCCAGCGCGAGCTCGAGCCCGTGCTCTACGAGTTCCTGCGTCCGCTCGGCGCGCAGGGCCAGTCGCTCGCCGCGAGCATCATGAGCTTCGTCGAGAACGCGAGGGGCTCGATCCTCGGCACCGTGGGGTTCGTGTTCCTGCTCTACACGGTGTTCACGATGATCCAGAAGGTCGAGCAGGCGCTCAACTTCGTCTGGCACGTGGAGCGGCCGCGCAGCCTCGCGCGGCGCGCGAGCGAGTACCTGGTCGTGGCGCTGGTGGGGCCGGTGGTCGCCGTGGCGGCGATGGTGCTGCTCGCGAGAATCGAGGCGAGCGACGTGATGGCGAGGCTCTCGGGCCTCGCGGCCGAGGACGCCGGCCGCGTGCACCTCGCTCCCTACCTGTTGGTGATCGGCCTGTTCCTGTTCGTGTACGTGTACATGCCGAACATCCGCGTACGCCTCGGCCCGGCCTTCGTGGGCGCACTGTGCGCCGGCGCGCTGTGGGCGGCCATGGGCGCGCTGTTCGCGCGCATCGTGGTCTACTCGGCGCAGACGGCGACCATCTACGCGGGCTTCGCGGTCGTGCCGCTGTTCCTCGTCTGGCTGTACCTGAGCTGGCTGATCCTGCTGCTCGGCGCGCAGATCTCGTTCTACGTGCAGCACCCCGAGTACCTGCGCGCCGGCCACGCCGAGATCCCGATGACCGGCGCGCTGACCGAGCGGCTGGCGCTCTCCGTGATGCACCTCGTGGGCGAGCGCTTCCTCGACGGCGGCCAGCGCTGGACCATCAGCAGCCTCGCCGAGCGACTCGACGTGCCAGGCACGGTGCTCGACGAGATCGTCTCGGCGCTGCAGGCCCACGGCCTCGTGCTCGACGCCGAGGACGACACGGTGGTCCCGGCGCGCGAGCTCGCCTCGATCCGGCTCGACGAGATCATGGATGCCGTGCGCCACGAAATGCCGGACCCGCGCCGGCCGGTGCCGCGCGCGGTGGCGGCGGCCGACGAAGCCGCGCTCCTCGGGGACAGCGCGCTGCGAGCGAGCCTCGCGGGACGCAGCCTGCGCGACCTGATCCGGCCGCCGGGCTGAAGGCCCGGCGATCCCGCGGCCTCGGTCGCCGCTTCAGGCGCCGGCGACCGTCATCTGCCCGAGCAGGATCGAGCCGCAGCGGATCCCGCCGCGCACGTCCACGTCGGAGCCCACCTCGACGATGCTGCGATACATCTCGCAGAGATTTCCGGCGACGGTGATCTCGTGCACCGGGTAGGCGATGCGACCGCCCTCCACCCAGAAGCCGGCGGCACCGCGCGAGTAATCGCCGGTCACGCCGTTTACGCCCTGCCCCATCAGCTCGGTGACGAGCAGGCCGCGGTCCATCAGCGCGAGCATCGCGTCGAAGTCGCGGCCACGGCCATGCACCAGCAGGTTGTGCGTGCCGCCCGCGTTGCCGGTGGTGCGCAGGCCGAGCTTACGCGCCGAGTAGGTGCCGAGAACGTAACCGAGCAGGACGCCGCCCGAAACGAGTTCCCGGTCCTGCGTCGCCACGCCCTCGTGGTCGAACGGCGCGCTCGCGAGCGCCTTCGGCAGGTGCGGCCGCTCGGAGATCGCGAACCAGTCGGGGAACACGGACTGCCCGGCCGCGCCGAGCAGGAACGACGCCCGCCGGTACTGGCTGCCGCCGCGCACCGCGCCGACGAAGTGGCCGATGAGGCCGCGCGCGACTTCCGGCGCGAACAGCACCGGCACCCGCATCGTCCCGAGCTGCCTCGCGCCGAGGCGCTGCACGGCCCGCTCGCCGCTGTGCCGGCCGACCTCGGCCGCCGACTCGAGCGCGCGCCAGTCGCGCGCCGTCGAGTACCAGTAGTCACGCTCCATCTCCTCGCCCGAGCTGCCGATCACGGCGCAGCTCAGGCTGTGCACCGTGCCCGGATACGTCCCGAGGAAGCCGAGCGAGTTGCCATAGGCGCGCAGCCCGCGGTGCGTGCTGAGCGCGGCGCCCTCGGAGTTCGTGACGCGCGAGTCCACCTGCGTGGCCGCGGCCTCGCACTCCAGCGCGAGCTCGCAGGCGCGCTCCGGCGTGACGTCCCAGGGATGCGCGAGGTCGAGGTCGGGGAACGCGCTCGCGAGCGTGTCGGGGTCGGCGAGCCCCGCACAGGGATCCTCCGCGGTGAAGCGCGCGATGCTGCAGGCTTTTGCCACGGTCTCGCGCAGCGCCTTCGGGCCGAGGTCCGCGGTGCTCGCCGTGCCCTTGCGCGTGCCGAAATAGACCGTGACCGCCATGCCTCGGTCGCGCTGGTACTCGATCGTCTCGACCTCGCCGAGGCGCACCGAGACCGACAGCCCGACGTCCATGCTGACCGCGGCCTCGGCCTGCGAGGCGCCGAGCGTGCGGGCCTCCCCGAGCGCCAGTTCGACGAGCGCGAGCAGGTCGGCGCCATCGGCGGCGACGGCGTTGGAAGGATCGGTGGCCATGTCGGTGCCCGGGAAGCGAAAGGCCGGCATTCTAGCAGCGGCGGGCGGTCCGGCCGCGCGTGCTAGCATCCGCGCCGATGAGCGACCGGCCGGACGACGAACTCGAGCCCCCGAGCAAGAGCGAGCTCAAGCGCCAGAGCCGGGACCTGCAGGACCTCGGCCAGGAACTCGTCGAGCTGCCGCCGTCGGCACTTGCCGCGATCGAGATGCCCGACGAGCTGCGCGAGGCGGTGGAAGCCGGGCAGCGCATCACCAGCCACGGCGCACGCGTCCGCCAGCGGCTCTACATCGGCAAGCTGCTCAGGAACACCGACGTCGAGCCGATCCGGCGGGCCCTCGCCGGCCGTGCCGATCTGGACCGCCAGCGCGTGCGACAGGAGCACGTCATCGAGCAGTGGCGCGGGCGGCTGCTCGCGGACGAGGCTGCGGCGTGGACCGAGCTCGGAGGCATGATCGCCGCCACGGACCTCACCGAGCTGCGCTCGCTCGCCCGCCAGGCGCGCGCCGAAGACCACGGCGGCCGCCCGCCGGCATCGGCGCGGCGACTGTTCCGTCGCCTGCGCGAGCTGCTCGCGGCCGCGGCGGACTGAGCGCGCGACCGCCGGTGCTACAATGAAATCGTGAACCCGCTCGTCGGCATCATCATGGGCTCGACCTCCGACTGGGAGACGCTGAAGCCCGCCTCCGAGACGCTCGAGAAGCTCGGCGTGCCGCACGAGGTGCGCGTCGTGTCGGCGCACCGCACGCCGGACCTGCTGTTCGAGTACGCGGCTACGGCGCGCGAGCGCGGCCTCGAGGTGCTGATCGCCGGTGCCGGGGGCGCTGCACACCTCCCCGGCATGACGGCCGCGAAGACCAGCCTGCCCGTGCTCGGCGTGCCGGTGCAGTCGAAGGCATTGAACGGACTCGACTCGCTGCTGTCGATCGTGCAGATGCCCGCCGGGATCCCGGTCGCCACGCTGGCGATCGGCGCGTCGGGCGCGACCAATGCCGCGCTGCTCGCAGCGGCGATCCTCGGCGTCGCGAGGCCTGAGGTCCGCCGGGCGCTCGAGGCGTTCCGAACGGCGCAGACCGACAAGGTGCTCGCGCAGCCCGATCCACGAGTGCCCCCGCCCGCCCCATGAGGATCGGCATCATCGGTGCGGGCCAGCTCGGGCAGATGCTGGCGCTGGCGGGCTTTCCCCTTGCGCTTGGCTTCCGTTTCCTCGACTCGAGCCCGGATGCGCCCGGCGCGCGCGTGGCACCGATCGTCACGGGTGCCTTCGACGACTTGGCGAGCCTGCGCGCGCTCGCCGCCGAGGTCGACCTCGTCACCTACGAGTTCGAGAACGTGCCGGTGTCGGCGCTGCAGGAGATGGCCGCGACGCGGCCCTGCTTCCCGCCGGTCGAGGCGCTGCGCGTGTCGCAGGACCGCGTGCTCGAGAAGGAGCTGTTCGGCCGGCTCGGCATCCCGACGCCGCCGTTCCGCACGGTCGACTCGCGCGCGGAGCTCGAGGCCGCGGTTGCCGCGATCGGCCTGCCATGCGTGCTCAAGACCCGGCGGCTCGGCTACGACGGTCGCGGCCAGCGCGTGCTGCGCCGGCGCGCGGACGTGGCGGCGGCCTGGGAGGCGCTCGGCGCGGCGCCGCTGATCCTCGAGGGCTTCGTCGCCTTCGACCGCGAGGTGTCCATCGTCGGCGCGCGCAGCACGACGGGCGAGACGCGCGCCTATCCCATCGTCACCAACACGCATCGGGCGGGCATCCTGCGCGTGACCGTGGCACCGACGCGCGACGCCCGGCTGCAGCGCGCGGCCGAGGATCACCTGCGCCGCGTGATGGACCACTTCGGCTACGTCGGCGTGCTCACGCTCGAGTTCTTCGTCGAGCGCGGCCGGCTGGTCGCCAACGAGATGGCGCCGCGCGTGCACAACTCCGGGCACTGGAGCATCGAGGGCGCGGTCACCTCGCAGTTCGAGAACCACCTGCGCGCCATCCTCGGCCTGCCGCTCGGCGACACGAGCCCGATCGGTCACTCCGCGATGGTGAACTTCATCGGCACGATGCCGGAGCGCGGCCGCGTGCTCGCGATCCCGGGCGTGCACCTCCACGACTACGGCAAGGCGCCGCGCCCTGGCCGCAAGCTCGGCCACGGCACGGTCGTGGCCCGCACGGCGGCCGAGCGCGACGCCGTGCTGCGCCGGCTGCTGCGCCTCGTACCGCGCTGAGCAGCCCGGCCGTCGGGCCGCCGGCCGCCCGGAGTGTGACGGACCGCGTTGTTGTCCCCCGGGCAGCGCCCCTTATAGTAGCGGCCGGAGCATCTCGCGCATGTACCTCGAACACTTCCAGCTCAAGGAACTGCCGTTCCGGCTGAGCCCGGACCCGGGCTTCATCTACCTGAGCCAGATCCACTCGCGCGCCAAGGCGTACATGGAGTCGACGATCTGGTTCACGGACGGCTTCGTCGTGATCACCGGGGAGATCGGCGCAGGCAAGACCACGCTGATCGAGACCTTCCTGAAGGAGATCCGGCAGGACGTCGTCGTCGCCCAGATCAACCAGACACAGATCTCGCCGACGGAGTTCCTGCAGACCCTGCTTGCGCAGTTCGGCTTCAGCCCCTTCAAGATGCGCAAGGCGGAGCTGCTCGCGACGCTCAACCAGTTCCTGATCGAGCAGTACGCGAACGGGCGCAAGGTGCTGCTGATCCTCGACGAGGCGCAGAACCTGAGCAACAAGGTGCTCGAGGAAGTGCGCCTGCTCTCCGGCGTCGAGACGACCAAGGAAAAGGTGCTGCGCATCATCCTGGCGGGACAGCCCGAGCTGAGCGACAAGCTCGACTCGGAGGATCTGATCCAGCTGCGCCAGCGCGTGCGGCTGCGCTTCCACCTCACGGCGCTCGGCGAGTCCGATGCCGCGGAGTACGTCCGCCACCGGCTGCGCGTGGCGGGCGCGGGCGACCGCGAGCTGTTCGAACCCGACACCTTCCCGGTGATCTACCGCTACACCGGCGGCATCCCCCGGCTCACCAACACGCTGTGCGACACGGCACTGCTCGCGGCCTTCGCGCAGGATCGCACGACGGTTTCGCTCGAGGACCTCCGGGCCGCGGTCACCGAACTCAACTGGGTCGAATACGCGGCGCGCACCTCGACGCAGCTGCGCCCGGGCATCGACGACACGGCGCCGCAGGAACTCCCGCCGGTCGGCAAGCTGGTGCTCTCGCACAAGGGCCAGACCGTCGAGGAAACCTACCTCGTCCCGGGCCGGTTCATCATCGGCCGCACCTCCGACAACGATCTGCAGGTGGACAGCCGCTTCGTGAGCCGCCACCACGCGCAGGTGGTCACCGGCCTGTCGGGCAGCGTCATCGAGGACCTCAACAGCACCAACGGCATCTACGCGCGCGGCAAGCGCGTCCGCCGCCACCGCCTCGTCGAGGGCGACGTGGTACAGATCGGCCAGCACACGCTCACCTACCACCGCGCCGACGCCGGCGGCACCGGCACGATGGTGATGGACGAAGTGCCGGGGGAGTCCGACGCGGAGGAGCGCGCCGAGGCCGGGGAGGAGCGCGAGGATTGAGCGGCCGGCTCAGCGCTCACTCGTCGAGCTGGCGGCCGTCGTACTCCGATTGCGTGGCGCGGTAGTCGCGCCGGTGCATCCACAGCACCAGACCGGCGACCACGACCGCCAGGCCCGCCACGACCAGCCATCCGCGCGGGCCCGGGGGCAGGACGTACGCCGCGACGAGTAAGGCCGTCCCGGCGGCGATGTACACGTAGGGCAGCGCCTCATAGAGCGGACGGGGAATCCAGATCGCCATGTGCGAAGGGCCGCGCCTCAGGCCGTGCCGCCGACCGTCAGGCCGTCCACGCGCAGCGTCGGCTGACCGACGCCCACCGGCACGTCCTGCCCTTCCTTGCCGCAGGTGCCGACGCCGTCGTCGAGCCGCAGATCGCGGCCCACCATCGACACGCGCGTCATCACCTCGGGGCCGTTGCCGATCAGCGTCGCGCCCTTGACCGGCGCACCGAGTCTGCCGTTTTCGATCAGGTAGGCCTCGCTCGCCGAGAACACGAACTTGCCCGAGGTGATGTCCACCTGGCCGCCGCCGAAGTTGCGGCAGTAGAGGCCCTTGGTCACGGAGCGGATGATCTCCTCGGGGTCGTGCGCGCCTGGCAGCATGTAGGTGTTGGTCATGCGCGGCATGGTCAGGTGCGCGAAGGACTCGCGCCGGCCGTTGCCGGTGGGCGCCACGCCCATCAGCCGCGCATTGAGCTTGTCCTGCAGGTAGCCGCGCAGCACGCCGTCCTCGATCAGCGTAGTGCACTGGGTCGGCGTGCCCTCGTCGTCGACGTTCAGCGAGCCGCGGCGCGAGGCCAGCGTGCCATCGTCCACGATGGTGACGCCCGGCGCCGCGACGCGCTGGCCGATACGGTTGCTGAACGCGGAGGTACCCTTGCGGTTGAAGTCGCCCTCGAGTCCGTGACCCACGGCCTCGTGCAGCAGCACCCCGGGCCAGCCGGAACCGAGCACCACCGTCATCGTGCCCGCGGGCGCCGGCACCGCCTCGAGGTTCACGCGCGCGGTGCGCACGGCCTCGCCCACCAGCGCGCGCCAGCGACCCGAGTCGAGGAACTCGCCATAGCCGAACCGCCCGCCGCCGCCGGCGTAGCCCTGCTCGCGACGGCCCTCGTGCTCGATGATGACCGACACATTGAGTCGCACCAGCGGGCGCACGTCCGCCGCGAGCGTACCGTCGCTCGCGAGCACGAGGATCGTGTCGTGCGAGGCGGCGAGGCTCGCCATCACCTGCGTGATGCGCGAATCGAGCGCGCGCGCCTCGCGGTCGATCTCCTCGAGCAGGCGCACCTTGTCCGCGTCGCCGAGGCTCTCGACGGGGTCGAGCGGCAGGTAGAGCCCGCGGCGACCCGGCGACCGCCACGCCTGCAGCGCACCCGACCCACCCGAGCGCGCGATGGCGCGCGCCGCGTGCGCGGCTTCGAGCAGCGCCGGCAGCACCACCTCGTCGGAATAGGCGAAGCCGGCCTTCTCGCCGTCGAGCGCCCGCACGCCGACGCCGTGGTCGATGCTGTGCGTGCCGTCCTTGACGATGCTGTCCTCGAGCGACCAGGACTCCTCGCGCACGAGCTGGAAGTACACGTCCGCATAGTCCACGGCGTGCCCCATCACGTCGCCGAGGATGCGCGCGACGCGGTCCTCGTCGAGGCCGGCGGGTGCGAGCAGCCCGCTGCGCGCGAGATCGAGCGGATCGGCGGCCGGCGCGACCTCGCCGCTGCGGGGCTGCGGGGCGAACAGGGCGGGCGGAATGGCTGTGTGCATGGAGTTCACGTGGTTGGTCGCCGGTGGTCGAGACTCGGGAAATTCTGCCTGAGCTCGCGCTGGCGGACGAGGTCGATGTCGGCCAGCACCACCCCGCTGCCCCGCGGCAGGCGCGCCAGCACCCGCCCCCAGCAGTCCACGATCATGGAATCGCCGTGGGTCTCGCGGCCGTTCTCGTGGAATCCCGACTGCGCGGGCGCGACCACGTGGCTCAGGTTCTCGATCGCCCGGGCTCGCAGCAGCGTCTCCCAGTGGGCGCGGCCGGTCGGCGCGGTGAACGCCGATGGCAGGCAGAACCACTCCGCGCCGAGGTCGAGCAGGCGCCGGAAGTGCTCGGGGAAGCGCAGGTCGTAGCACACGGCGAGGCCGAGACTGCCGGCGGGCGTCGCCACGCACACCGCCTCGCGCCCCGGGCGCACCGAGGCGGATTCCTGGTAGCGCTCGTCGCGGCCGGGGATGGCCACGTCGAACAGGTGGATCTTGTCGTAGCGCGCGACCCGCCGGCCCTCGGCGTCGAACACCAGGCAGGCGGCCGCGACGCGCGGCTCCCCAGGCACGCGCAGCGGCAGGGTGCCGGCAACGATCCACAGTCCGAGCGAGCGAGCGAGCCCGGCAAGCGCCGCCTGGATCGGCCCGCCTGCATCGTCCTCGGCGACGGCGAGCTTGTCGGCCTCCGCGAGTCCCATGAACGCGAAGTTCTCGGGCAGCGCCGCAAGCACGGCACCGCGCTCGCGGGCCTCGCGCAGCAGGAGCCCGGCGGCCTCGAGGTTCCGCGCCACGTCGGCGCAGGACACCATCTGGATCGCGGCGACGCAGGTCATGGCGGTGATTCCTCCTCTGGTTTGCCGGCCGCGACGCTGCCGGAGCTGGCGGAAATCCGCTCGACCACGGGATCCGACCAGGACCCGGTCACACGGTAATACACGCGCGCCAGTCCCTGCAGCTGCCCCTTGAAGAGCTGCGAGAACAGCAGCGCACCCGCCGCACCCACCGGCCCGGCGGCCAGCGCACCGGCGAGCGTGATCGGGCCGCTCGGATTGCCGCTCACCACCACCGTCTGGTCGTAGTCCTGCGCGGCGAGGCCGGTGCGACCGACGACGCCGACATCCACCGTCGCGCCCTTGAGCAGCAGGTTGCGAGTGTAGGCGCTGCCGCCGCGGACCTCGAAGTCGCCGCGCACCGTGTCGAAGGAAAGGCCCTCGTCGGTCACGTCGCGGAAGTCGAGCGCGAGGCGCCGCGGCAGCTCGACCACGCTCATGAGCCCGAGGATGCGGCCGGCGCCGGGCTTCACGCCACGCAACTGGCCGCGCTCGAGCTCGAGCCGCAGCGTGCCGTCCATCCGCGCGATCGCCTCGGCATCGGGGCCGCCGCTCCACTCGAGGTCCGCCTCGAGGTGGGCGCGCTCGGCCGCCACGGCGTCGCGGTAGCCGAGCGCGCGCGAGGCCGCCGCGAGGTCGCCGCTCGTGAAGTCGAGATCGAGGCGGGTACGCGGCCCGCCATCCTCGACGAACCAGCTTCCGGTGCCGGCGAGCGTGAACTCCGCGGACTCCGTCGCGAGGCTCGTCAGCCGCAGGCCCTGGGGCTCCCTGCGCACCTCGGCCTGGAGCCGGCCGAAGCGGCGGCCGTCCCAGGCGAAGTCCTGCGCGCGGACCACGATGGCCGGGAGCTCGCGGGGATCGACCGGCTCCGCGGTGGCACCGGCACCGGTCGATCCCCGCGACTGCAGCTGGAGGAGCTGCATCTGCAGATCGACGGGCGCGCCCGACGCAAGATCCTCGGGCACCGTCACCAGGCCTTCTGCCATCGGCCCGGTGACCTGGATGCGCCACGCTCCGTCGAGCGGCTGCATGCGGGCAGTGACGTCGCGGAACTCGAAGCCGATCACGCGCGCGCGGTCGAGGTGCACGTCCACCGGGCCGAGCCAGTCGGAAAGCGTCGGGCCGCCGGGCGCGATCGCACGCAGCGCCAGCCATTCGCCGAGGTCGAACTCGGGCCAGTCGCCGGCGACGTGCAGGCCCGGCCGCGACGGGCTCGCCAGCGGCTTGCCGTCGAAGCGTGCCGCGCCGCGCTCGAGGACCCAGCGCCGGTCGTCGCGGCGCGCGAACTCGAGCGCCGCGCGCGCCGCGCCCGATTCGATGCGCAGGTCGTTGCGACCCGGCTGCGGCAGTGCGAGCAGCACGCGGGTGGGCCGCGCGTCGGCCGGGCGCTTGGCGAACGGCCGCGGGGCCTCGATCCCGAGGCCGACGAGGTCGCTGGCCACCTCGAATCTCGCCGGCCACGGCCGCCCCGGCACCGCAGGGCGATCGAGTCGTCCCTGCAGCTTCCACGACGTGGCGCCGGACATGCGGATCCCCTCGGGCAGGCCGATCACGCCGGGCAGCTGCGCGCCGCCGGCACGACCCTCGCCGTCGAGCAGCACCGTCATCGCCAGCCCCGGACCCACAGGTCCCGGGCGCGCGCGCACCGCGAACGGCCCGTCGAGGAACGAGCCACGCAGCGAGTTCGCGCGCACCGCACGCTCGCGGATCTCCAGGTCCCCGGTGAGCTGCGTGACCGGCGCCCGCAGCACCGGCCAGCGAACCGTCGCGGAACGCAGCTGCGTCTGGACGGTGTACTGGTAGTCCTGCGGCCGCTGCGTCGGCAGGCGCAGGGCGAGCCTGAAATCCGCGCGTCCTTCGCCCGACAGCTCCATGAACTGCTCGCCGAGCTCCGCGCCGAGCGGGCTGCGCTGCAGGAGCGTGAGCGCGCGGCCCACGTCACCGGAGCCCGTGGCGTCGATCTCGAGCAGCGGATCGCGATAATCGGCCAGCGTGAATTCGCCACCGGCGAGGCGCAGTCCGCCGACGTTGCCCCCGACCAGCCGGGCGCGGGTCGTGGCATTGTGGAACTCGACCGTGCCCGAGGCATCCTCTAGCGGGGCGAAGCCCTCGAAGTAGTCGAGCGTGACGCCGCCGACCGCGGCACTCGCATTGAACTCACCCTCTCCGCCGTCGAACGGAAAGCGACGCACCGGCCCGCGGTAGCGCAGGCGCCCCTCGCTCAGCCGCCCCTGCCCGAACGCGCGCTCCAGCCACGCCACCGTGGGCGGCTGCATGCGGCCGACCGGCAGGAACCGGCCCACGGCCCGCACGTCGCCACCGCTCACCCGTGCGTCGGCCACCAGATACGGATAGTCGCGTCCGCGACCGAAACGCAGCTCGAGCGCGCCCTGCGCGGTGCCGGCGGCGTGTGTCACCGACACCGAGGGGGACGAGAACACCCACGCTGCGCCATCGCGGTGCCAGTCGAACTCGGCGTCGGCGCGCTCGAGCACGATCGGCGCGCGGAACATGCGCGGCCACTCGAATGCAGGGGACGTCGCGCGCAGCGCGATGCGTCCGCGCTGCTCGGTGCCCGAGAGGCTCGCCGTGAGCCCCGCGAGCCCGGGCCAGCGGCCGACCGGTCGCGACGACAGACCCACCACCTCGGCGGCCGCCGCGAAGCGCGGCTCGGAGCCGGCGCGCTCGCGCACGAGCTCCGCGTTCAGCGTGCGCAGCTCGCCCGACGGGTCGAGGCCGGCCCAGCGGTCGAGCGAGGCCGGTGCGGCGGCAAGCACCAGCGGCCACAGATCTGCGACCTCCAGTGCGCTGCCCTGCAGGGCGAGCGCGAAGGCACTCAAGGGGTGACCGCGCCAGCGGCCCGCGACGTTGGACGGCACCGGCGCGTCCTCGGTACGCTGGGCAATGAGATCGGCGGCGCGAAACGCCCAGTCATCGCCCTCGCGGCGCAGGCGCAGGCTGCCCGCGAGCCGCGCATAGGTCGCCTGTCGCGGCAGCGCCGCAGCGGGTCGCTCGACGAACGCCTTGTCCGCGTGCGGCATGCTGAGCGGGGAGGCGCCCGGCGGCCGGTAGGGCGCCGAGAACTGCACGACCTCGATCGGCGGCAGCGTACGCGCCGGCAGCTCGATCGCCACGCCGGCGAGATCCATGTCAACGCGCAGCTGCTGCAGGCGTCCCTCGGTCGCGTTCACGACGACACTCACCGGTCCGGCGCCGCCCGTCGGCCGGCCCCTCGCCGCCGGCAGGAACTCCGCGAATCCGGCCAGCGCGAGCCGCCGCGCGCGCACCTCGAGCCGTGCGTCGAGGTCGGCGAGGCGGTCGAGCGGCCCGCGCAGGCGGCCGTCGAACTCGACGTCCGTGCCGAGCGCCGCAGGCAGCCGCGCGCTGCCAGTCACGTCCACCGCGCCGTGGCGACGGACGAGCGAGAGCCGCACGCGGTCCAGCACCAGCGGCCCGAGTCCTGCGAGGCGGTCCACGTAGTGCACCCGCGCGTCCACGATCTCGAGCCTGCCGGCAGGCAGGCGCTCGAGGTCGAACAGCGGATGGTCCGCCGGACGCTCGCGCTGACCGAGCAGGCGGATGCGCCCGTCGGGCAGCCGCACCACGGTCACCTCCGGGCCCACGAAGCTCACGCGTCCCGCCACCAGCTCGCCCGATCGGAACAGGCTCCACGCGTCGAGCGAGACGATCGCCTCGCGCGTTTCGAACAGCGCCTGGGTCGCGTCGCGGTCGAGCACGCGCACGTCGCGCAGCACGACCTCGGGTCCCCACCAGCGCAGGCGCGCGTCCATGGTCGCGATCTCGAGCTGCAGGTGCGTCTGGCGCTCGATCCACGACTGGATACGGGCGGAGTGCTCCGGCAGCTGGGTGAGGACGAACCGCAGCGCCCCGATCATCAGCACCGCGCCGACCAGGACGCCGGCGAGCATCCCGCCGAGCACACGCCAGGCGCGGGCGGATGTCCCGCGCCCGGCGGCCGGACTCACATCAGCACCACGTCGTACTGGTCGGGCTCGTACAGCGACTCGGTCTGCAGCCGGATCGGCTTGCCCAGCAGCACCTCGAGCTCGCCGAGCGCGGCGGACTCCTCGTCGAGCAGGCGCTCGATGACGTCCTGGTGCGCGAGCACCAGCAGCTGCTGCAGGTCGAACTGGCCGGCCTGGCGCAGGACCTCGCGGAAGATCTCGTAGCAGACCGTCTCGGGCGTCTTGAGGAATCCGCGTCCCTCGCAGGAGGGGCACGGCATGCACAGCTGGTGGGCGAGGCTCTCGCGGGTGCGCTTGCGCGTCATCTCGACGAGGCCGAGCGGCGAGACGGCCGAGACTTGCGTCCTGGCATGGTCCTTCGCAAGCACCTTCTCGAGCGCCTGCAGCACGAGCCTGCGGTGCTCCTCCTCCTCCATGTCGATGAAGTCGATGATGATGATGCCGCCGAGGTTGCGCAGGCGCAGCTGCCGCGCGATCGCGACCGCCGCCTCCAGGTTGGTGCGGTAAATGGTCTCCTCGAGGTTGCGGTGGCCGACGTAGGCGCCGGTGTTGACGTCGACGGTGGTGAGCGCCTCGGTCTGGTCGATGATCAGGTAACCGCCCGACTTGAGCGGTACCTTGCGGTCCAGCGAACGCTGGATTTCCTCCTCGACGCCGTGCAGGTCGAAGATCGGGCGGCTGCCGGTGTAGCGCTCGACGCGGGTCTGCAGCGCGGGCATGAACGTGCCGGCGAACTCGCGCATCCGCTCGCAGGTTCCCTCGTGGTCGACGAGCACGCGGTCCACGCCCTCGCCGACGAGGTCGCGCATCAGCCGCAGCGGCAGCGCCAGGTCCTCGTGCACCAGCGTGCCCTGCGGCGCGCCGCGCGCCCTCTCGGTGAGCAGGCCCCAGAGCTTGAGCAGGAACAGCATGTCGGCGCGCAGTGCCTCGCCGGTGGCGCCCTCCGCGGCCGTACGCACGATGTAGCCGCCGGTGGAGCCCGGCGGCGCCCAGGCCTGCATCGCCTCGCGCAGCCGCAGCCGCTCGGCCTCGTTCTCGATGCGCGCCGACACGCCGACGCCGTGGCCGTAGGGCATGTAGACGAGATAGCGCGAAGGGATGGTCACGAACGTGGTGAGGCGCGCGCCCTTGGTACCGAGCGGGTCCTTCAGCACCTGCACGAGGATGTCGGCGCCCTCGCCCACCAGCTCGCGGATGCTGTCGGTACGGGGCGCGTCGGTGGCGCCTTCGGCGTCGGCGGGCTGCACGATGTCGGAGACGTGCAGGAACGCGGTGCGCTCGAGCCCGATGTCGATGAACGCCGCCTGCATGCCCGGCAGCACGCGCGACACGCGGCCCTTGAAGAGGTTGCCCGCGAGGCCACGGCGGCTGGCGCGCTCGACGAACAGCTCCTGCAGGACGCCGTTCTCGAGCAGTGCCGCGCGCGTCTCGCGTGGACTCACGTTGACGACCATTTCCGTGCTCATGCGGGGGTGCTCCCGGTGTGACCGAGCAGCGGCGCGAGCAGTTCCCAGGTTTCGTACAGCGGCAGGCCCATGATGCCGGAGTAGCTGCCCGCGATATGGCGGATGAACACCGCGGCGCGGCCCTGCACCGCATAGCCGCCGGCCTTGTCCGCGGGCTCGCCGGTGCGCCAGTACCCGTCGATCTCGGCGGGCGTGAGTTCGCGCAGGCTGACGCTGCTGCTCGAGACGCGCGCGGCCGCGCCACCGGCGTGGCGCAGCGCGACCGCGGTGTGCACCTCGTGGGTGCGGCCGGAGAGCCGCCCGAGCATCGCGCGGGCGTCGGCAGCGTCCGCGGGCTTGCCGAAGATCTCGCCCTCGAGCGTCACCGTCGTGTCGGCGGCCAGCACCGGCAGGCGCGCGCCCGTGTCCAGGCGCGACCAGAGCGCGGCGGCCTTGGCCTCCGCGAGGCGCAGCACGTAGGCCGACGGCGCCTCGCCGGGGCGTGCCGACTCGTCGACGTCCACCGGCCGGACCTCATGCGCCACTCCAATCTGGCGCAGCAACTCGCTGCGCCGGGGCGACGCCGAAGCGAGCAGGATCAGCGGCGGCGACACGTGCGGCTCACTCCACGACGACCGTCGCCTCGACGCGCCGCTCGGCCACCAGCGAGTTGCTGATCAGGCAGACGTGCTCGGCACGCTGCACGAGCTGCACCGCCTTCGTCTCGTCGGTGCCCGCCGGCACGCGCAGCACGGCGCGCACGACGATCTGCGTGAAGCGCGTCTTGCCGTCGGGCCGCTCGAGCGTGCCCTCGACGTCGCAGCTCAGCGAGTTCCAGGCGAACTTGTTGGCGCGTGCCACGCCGCGGAACGAGAGCAGGAAGCAGTCTGCCACCGCGGCGACCAGCAGCGTCTCCGGCGACCAGCGGTCACCGGGACCGTCGAACTCGGCCGGCGGCGCGGTCGTGAGCGCCGGCAGGCCCGCGGCGCTCACCGGCACGTCGCCTTCCGGTCCGGCCGTAGCGCTCACGACGTAGTGATGGGGATAGGGGTGCATCCTCGACTCCCGGCGTGGGTCAATCCAGCATTTGATCCCGCCGGCCGGGGCGCTGTCCACCGCCCGGAGCCCGGTCAGGGACGGTGGTAGGGCTGCCCCCGGATCACCGAAACGGCGCGGTACAGCGCCTCGGCAAGCACCACGCGCGCCAGACCGTGCGGCAGCGTGAGCGGCGACAGCGACCAGCGCAGGCAGGCGCGCCCATCCACGGCCGGCGCGAGGCCGTCGGGGCCGCCGATGCAGAAGGCGAGCGGCTCGCCGAGCCGGGCCCGCTCCCCGAGCCAGTCCACGAGCTGCCCGGTGCTGAGGCGGCGTCCCTCGACCTGCAGCGCCACCAGCGCCGCCCGCGGCCCGGCCGCCGCGAGCATGCGCTCGCCCTCGGTGGCGACGGCCCGGGCTGGATCGCCCTCGCCGCGGCGGCCGAGTTCCACCTCGGTGAGTTCGAGCCGGTAGTCGCCACGCAGCCGCGCGGCGTAGTCTTCGAATCCGGCGTTGACCCAGCCCGGCATGCGGGTGCCGGCCGCGATGACCCTCATGCGCATGGACGGAAGGTCCGCCGGGCAGGGTCCGCGGTGTCAGGCCGCGGCCGCGCCGTCCCAGAGCTTCTCGAGCGCGTAGAACTCGCGAACCCGCGGCAGCATCACGTGCAGCACCACATCCTGCAGGTCGAGCAGCACCCACTCGCCGTCGCGCTCGCCCTCGATGCCGTAGGGCCGGAAGCCCGCCTCCTTGCAGCGCTGCGTCACGCGGTCCGCGATCGACTTCACGTGGCGGTCGGAGGTCCCGCTGGCGACGACCATGGTGTCGGTGATGTCGGTGAGTCCGCGCACGTCGAGCGCCTTGACGTCCACGGCCTTCAACTCCGCGAGTGCGCCGAGCACGACGTCGCGCAGCGTCGGTCGCGCCCTGACGGCCTTCTTTGCCGCCGCAGTGGCTGGCCGCGCCCGAGTCGCACCCGCGACCGGGGCGGCCTTGGCGCGGGCCCTCTTGGTCGGCGCCGGCCTGGCGGGGGTCGCCGCCGTCGCACTGCTCGTCTTGCGTCGACGGGTCGTGGGGCGCTTGGCTGTCATGCTCACCTCGTGGGTCGTGGGACGTAGCAACCGGTGTCGCGGACGTAGGCGCGCACCGCATCGGGCAACAAGTAACGGGGATCCTCGCCGCGCAGGATCAGTTCGCGCAGCGCGGTGGAGGAGATCTCGAGCGGCGTGACGGCGTGCACGAGGATGCGGCCGGCCGGCGCCTCGTGCAGGTCCTCAACGCGCGCGGTGCCGCGCTCCGCCAGCAGTTCGCCGAGTGCGCCCTCGCGGGGCGCCCTCGCGCCCGGGCGGTGCGCCACGACGAGGTGCGCGAGCCGCGGCAGCTCGAGCCACTCGCGCCACTGTGCCAGGCCGAGGAACGCGTCCATGCCGAGGATCAGGCACAGCGGGCGCGCGGGCTGCTCCGCCCGCAGCTCGCGCAGCGTCGTGACCGTCCAGGACGGCTCGTCGCGGCGAAGCTCGCGGTCGTCCACCGCGAAACCCGGTTGGTCCGCGGTCGCCGCCCGAACCATCGCCACGCGGTGCGTCGCGGCGGCGAGCGGCACGTCGCGATGCGGCGGCCGCCCGGCAGGCACGAAGCGCACCTCTGCGAGACGCAGTGCGTGCAGCAGCTCGAGCGCGATCCGCAGGTGTCCGAAGTGGATCGGGTCGAAGGTGCCGCCGAGGATCCCGAGCGGTGTCATGCGGCCAGCCGGATACCGGCGATGCGGGCGACCAGCGACTCGAGCGCGACCCACGGGTCGCCGACGAGGCTGCCCTTGGCGATGCGGTCCGTGGCGGCGGCACCGGCGAGCAGCGACTCGATGTCGTCGCGCGTGAAGCGGCCGAGCGCAGACTTGATCGCCGCCTGGCGCCGCGCCCAGATCTTCTCCTCGCGGAAGATCGCGTCGAGCGAGCGTTCGCGCTCGGCCCGCCAGGCGACGCGCGACAGGCCGCGCAGGTCGTTGAGCAGCGCCCACAGCACCAGTGGCGGCTCACGGCCCTCGGCGCGCAGTCCCGCCAGGATGCGCAGCGCCCGGGCGGGCTGGCCCGAGAATGCCGCGGCCGACAGCTCGAACACGTCGTAGCGCGCGCTGTCGGCCACGAGTTCGGCGACCTGCTCGGCGTCGAGCGAGGCCCCGGGCATCAGCAGCGCGATGCGCTCGACCTCCTGCTGTGCCGCGAGCAGGTTGCCCTCGACGCGGTCGGCGAGCAGCTCCGCCGCCTGCGGCTCGATCGTGAGCCCGCGCCGCGCCAGGCGCCCGCGGATCCAGGACGGCAGCGCCCCGCGCTCCACCGGTTGCGTGAGCACCAGCACGGCATGCTGCTCGAAGGCGCCCACCCACGCGGCCTTCTGCTGCCGCCAGTCGAGTTCCCCGGAGACGACCAGCACGGCGTCCTCGGGAGGCCGAACGGCGAGGCCGGCGAGCGCCTTCTGGCCGTCGGCGTCGGGCGCCGAGGAGAACCTGATCTCGATGAGCCGTCGCGACGCGAACAGCGACAGGTTGGCGGCGTCGGCGAGCAGCGCGTCCCAGTCGAAACCGCGCTCGACGAAGTGCACCTCGCGATCGGCGCAGTCGCGGGCGCGCGCCGCGGCGCGCACGGCGTCGCAGGCCTCGACGATCAGCAGGGGTTCGGTGCCGGTGATCAGGTAGGCGCGGGACAGTCCGCGCTCGAGGCCGCTCGGCAGGGCCTCCGGCGAGATTCTCACTGCGCGGGCGGACCCGAGGCGGGCGTCGGAAAGCAGAGCCGGGTCTGGGTGGGTCGCTGCATTGGCGACCGATTATGCCGCCTCGAACGGGTGGGTTCCACTCGTCGGCAGCGGCGCAAGCCTTGCGCTATGCTCGCCGCCGTCCGGATCCCCGAGGCAGCCCAGATGACGGATTCTTCCGCCCGCCGCGGCCTGTATCCCCCGAGCGAGCCCCATCGCAGCGGCTGGCTGCGCGTGTCGCCGCTGCACGAGATCTACTGGGAAGAGTCGGGTAACCCGCGCGGCAAGCCCGCGGTGTTCGTGCATGGCGGCCCGGGCGCGGGCTCGAGCCCGGCGGTGCGCGGCTTCTTCGATCCGAAGCGCTACCGCATCGTGGTGTTCGACCAGCGCGGCTGCGGCCGCAGCCGCCCCTACGCGAGCCTCGTGGACAACACCACCTGGCAGCTCGTCGCCGACATGGAGGCGCTGCGCGGGCATCTCGGCATCGAGCGCTGGCTGGTGTTCGGCGGATCGTGGGGCTCGACGCTCGCCCTCGCCTATGCGCAGGCCCACCCGAAGCGCGTCAGCGAACTGGTGCTGCGCGGCATCTTCATGCTGCGCAGGGCCGAGATCGACTGGTTCTACCAGCAGGGCGCGAGTGCGATCTTTCCCGACCGCTGGGAGCACTACGTCGCCGCGATCCCGAAGCGCGAGCGCGGCGACCTCGTCGCCGCCTTCCACCGGCGGCTCACCTCGCGCAGCCGCACGGCGCAGCTGAAGGCGGCGCGCGCCTGGGCCGTCTGGGAGGCGGCCACGAGCTTCCTGCACGGTAACGAGGACAACATCGCGAAGTGGAGCGGCGACGAGTTCGCAATCGCCGTGGCTCGCATCGAGTGCCACTATTTCGTGAACAAGGGCTTCCTGGCGCGCGAGGACCAGCTGCTGCGCGGCGTGCGCCGCATCCGCCACATCCCGGCGGTGATCGTGCAGGGCCGCTACGACGTGGTCTGCCCGATGATGACGGCCTGGGACCTGCACCGCGCGTGGCCGGAGGCCGATTTCCGCGTCGTGCCGGATGCCGGCCACTCGGCGCTCGAGCCCGGCATCACCGACGAGCTGGTCAGGGCGACGGACCGCTTTGCGCGGGCGGCGGGGCGGACGGCAGCGACTCGAGCCGCCGCATCACCAGGTCGGCGAGATCGCGCGCGAGCGCCTCGCGGAGGATCTGCTCCTCGTGGCCCTTCGCGAGCACCAGGCTCTCCTCGAAGCTGAAGTTGCGCGTGAGCTCGAGACGCTGCGGCGCCACCACTTCCTGCCCGGCGCGGTCCACCGAGTACTCGACGAGGTAGAAGATCTCGAACTCCGTTGGCGTATTGCGCGCCGAGACGGCGAGCACGCGACGGCCCGTACGGTCGACCCGCACGCGCACGACCGCGCCGGCCTCCCCCGCCGAGGCGGCCGTTACCGCCCCGGCACGCTCGAGCGACTGGCGCAGCTCGACGGCCAGCGGCGAGAGGTCGTCCGGCAGGGCGAGGTACACGCTGCCCAGGTCCTCCGGCAGCCGTGCCTCACCCTTGAGATGGAAGCCGCAGCCTGACGCCAGCGCGAGGCACAGCAGGACCGTGACCAGCGCCCGCATGCGCATCACACCACGAGGTTCGCGAGCTTGCCGGGCACGTAGACGAACTTGCGCAGCGGGCGGCCTTCCATGAAGCGCTGCACGTTCGCGTCGGCGAGCGCCGCCTCGCGCACCGCGGCCTCGTCCGCGCCGACCGGCACCGTCACGCGGCCGCGCAGTTTGCCGTTCACCTGCACGACCACTTCGACCACGGCGCGCTCGAGCGCACGCGGGTCGGGCTCGGGCCAGCGCTGGTCCACGACCGCGCCCGCGCGGCCGAGCTCGCGCCACAGCGCGTGGCAGGCGTGCGGCACGACGGGCGAGAGCATCAGCACCACCAGCTCGAGCGCCTCCTGCAGGACGGCACGGCCCTGCGGCGAGCGGTCGTCGGCGCGGCCGAGCGCGTTCATGAGCTCCATCACCGCCGCGATCGCGGTGTTGAAGGTGCGGCGGCGGCCGATGTCGGTGGTGACCTTGGCGAGCGTCTCGTGCACCTGCCGGCGCAGCGCGCGCTGCGGCTCCTCGAGCGCGCCCGGATCGAGCGCCGGCGCAGGGCCTGTTCCCACGTGCTGGTACACCGCCTTCCACAGTCGCTTCATGAAGCGGAACGCGCCCTCGACGCCCTCGTCCGACCATTCGAGCGACTGCTCCGGCGGCGCCGCGAACATCATGAACAGGCGCGCGGTGTCCGCGCCGTAGCGCTCGACCAGCTGGTCGGGGTCCACGCCGTTGCTCTTCGACTTCGACATCGTGCCGATGCCACCGCTCTCGACAGGCTCGCCGTCCTCGCGCAGGACCGCACCGATGCGCGCGCCCTTCTCGTCCACCTGCACGTCGACGTCGGCGGGGTTGAAGTACACGATGCGGCCGGACGCCGGCTTGCGATAGAAGATCTCGTTCAGGACCATTCCCTGCGTCAGCAGGTTGCTGAACGGCTCGTCGAGCGTCGTGAGCCCGAGGTCGCGCATCACGCGCGTCCAGAAGCGCGAGTACAGCAGGTGCAGGATGGCGTGCTCGATGCCGCCGATGTACTGGTCCACGGGCAGCCAGTACGCGGCGCGCCCGTCCACCATCGCCGCATCGTTACCGGCGCTGGCGAAGCGGAAGTAATACCAGGACGAATCCACGAAGGTATCCATCGTGTCCGTCTCGCGACGGGCCGCCGCGCCGCACTTCGGGCAAGTGCACTTCAGGAAGGCTTCGCTCCTCGCGAGCGGGTTGCCGCTGCCGTCGGGCACGAGGTCCCTGGGCAGGACCACGGGCAGTTGCTCGTCCGGCACCGGCTGCACGCCGCAGGTCGGGCAGTGGATCAGCGGGATCGGGCAACCCCAGAAGCGCTGGCGCGAGATGCCCCAGTCGCGCAGGCGCCAGTTGACGCGGCGCTTGCCCGTGCCCTGCGCCTCGAAGAACTTCGCATAGGCGTCGAAGGCCTCCTCGAACTCGAGCCCGTCGAAGCGCCCCGAGTTGATCAGCCGTCCGTGCCCGGTGAACGCGCCCGACTCGATGTCCGGCAGGCTGCCATCGAGCGGCTGCACCACCGGGTGGATGCGCAGCCCGTAGCGGCGTGCGAACTCCCAGTCGCGCTGGTCGTGCGCCGGCACGGACATCACCGCGCCGGTGCCGTAGCTCATCAGCACGAAGTTCGCGACCCAGATCGGCACCCGCTCGCCGGTGATGGGATGGATGGCGTCGATGCCGAGCGGCATGCCGCGCTTCTCCATGGTTTCGAGCGCGGCCTCGGTGACGCCGCTGCGCTGGCACTCGGCGAGGAAGGCCTGCAGGTCGGGGTTGCCCACCGCGGCACGCTGGGCGAGCGGGTGCTCGGCCGCGACCGCCATGTAGGTCACGCCGCAGAGCGTGTCCGGCCTCGTCGTGTAGATCGCCAGCGGCTCCGCCGCACCCTCGACCTCGAACTCGATCTCGACGCCCTCGGAGCGGCCGATCCAGTTCGCCTGCATGAGCCGCACGCGCTCGGGCCAGCCGGGCAGCCGGTCGAGCGCGTCGAGCAGGTCCTGCGCGTAGTCGGTGATGCGCAGGTAGTACATCGGGATCTCGCGCTTCTCGACGAGCGCGCCGGTGCGCCAGCCGCGGCCGTCGATCACCTGCTCGTTGGCGAGCACGGTCTGGTCCACGGGATCCCAGTTGACGACTCCGGTCTTGCGGTAGGCGATGCCCTTCTCGAGCATGCGCAGGAACAGCCACTGGTTCCAGCGGTAGTACTCGGGCGTGCAGGTGGCGACCTCGCGGCTCCAGTCGATGCCGAAGCCCAATGACTTCAGCTGCCGCTTCATGTAGGCGATGTTGTCGTAGGTCCACTTCGCCGGCGGCACGCCGTTCGCCATCGCGGCGTTCTCGGCGGGCAGGCCGAAGGCGTCCCAGCCCATCGGCTGCAGGACGTTGTAGCCCTGCATCCGCATGTAGCGCGTGATGACGTCGCCGATCGTGTAGTTGCGCACGTGGCCCATGTGCAGGCGCCCGCTCGGGTAGGGGAACATGCACAGGCAGAAGTACTTGGGCCGGGACGGGTCCTCGGTGACCACGAAGGTGCCCTGGGCGTCCCAGTCGGCCTGGGCGTGGGACTCGATCGCGGCGGGTTCGTAGCGTTCCTGCATGGTCGGGCCGTCGGCGGAAGGAACCCGTAAGGATACCCGAGCGACCTAGGCCCCGCGCAGCGGCACGGTGACGAAGCGCGCGACGCCCTCGTCGCCACGGCGTTGCATGGCTCCGGCGCCGCACAGGTAGTTCAGGTGGGCGACGGCCTCGCCGACCGCCAGCAGCCGGTGGAAGCCGCGCGGCACGCGGCGGAACAGCACCGGCAGCAGCTCGAAGGCCGTGCGCGGCTCGATGCAGAAGGCGAGCAGCGCGTCGAGCTGCTCGCGATGGTGCGCCTCGAGGTCGGCGAGGCGCCGGTGCAGTCCCCGGAACGGGCGGCCGTGGGACGGCAGCACGAGCGTGCCCGGTTCGCACTGCCGCAGGCGATCGATCGACGCGAGGAAGCTGCGCAGCGGATCGGCGTCCGGCGCGGACGACAGCACGCTGACGTTCGGGGAGATGGAGGGCAGCACCTGGTCGCCGCTCACCAGCAGCCGGCGCGCTGCGTCGTGCAGGCACAGGTGGCCGGCGCAGTGCCCCCCGGTCTCGACCACCTGCCAGCGTCCGCCGCCCGCCTCGATCGCGTCGCCGTCGGCGGGCGCATGCGCGAGCGACGGCCAGCCGCCGTACCAGTCGCGGTGGTCGCCGCGGGCCGGGTCGGCGGCGGGCGACACCTCCACGCCGTGCCGGTGCAGGAAGTCGCGGATGCGATCGGCAAGCACCTCCGGCGGAGTCGCGAGGAACTCACCGCACGAGCGGTGCGCGTGCGCGGACATCCACACGTCCGCACCGTGGCGCGCTGCGAGCCACGGCGCGAGCCCCATGTGGTCCGGGTGGTCGTGGGTGACGAAGATCCGCCGCAGCGGTCGCCCGCCGAGCGCGTCCCGCTCGAGCCCGAGCCAGGCTTCGCGACACACCTCCTCGGCCATGCCCGTGTCCACCAGCAGCCAGCCGTCGCCGTCCTCAAGCAGCCAGACGTTGATGTGGTTCAGTTCCATCGGCAGCGGGATGCGCAGCCACCACAGGCCCTCGGCGAGCGGCTGCGCGCCACCGGGCGGGGGCGGTTCGACCGGCAGGAACTCGAGCTCGTGCGGCGCCGGCGGGTAGCGCTCGCCCTCGCGCGTGATCGAGCCGCCGCGCTCGCTCACGGCGCGGCCGTCGCGCGGCGACGACCGCGCGCGAAGCCCGCCACGAGCCCGAGCGCCACCAGCACGATCACCGGCGCGTTGCCCGCGCGTACGTAGGGCGTGAGCCCGGAGCGCGGCTCCACGACACCGGTGAGCACACCCGGGCGGAATTGCGGCAGCGTCCCGAGCAGTCCGCCGTCGTAGGCGATCAGCGCGGTGACGCCGTCGTTGGTGGCCCGCAGCATCGGCCGCCCGGTCTCGAGCGAGCGCATGCGGCTGATGTCGAGGTGCTGGTGGGGCGCGCTCGAGTCACCGAACCACGCATCGTTGGTGACGTTGACGAGCAGCGTCGAGCCGCGCACCAGATCGAGCTGCTCCGAGGCATAGGCGTCCTCGTAGCAGATGGTGGGCGCCAGCGTCTCGCCACCGGCAGCGAGCGGCGGCTGCTGGCGCGGCCCCGGCTCGAAGTCCGAGTACGGCAGGTTCATGAGCCGCATCCACTCGCGCACGGCCGCGGGCACGGGGAAGAATTCGCCGAAGGGCACGAGGCGGCGCTTGTAGTACCACTGCTCGGACGCGCCGAAGGCCGCCATCGCGTTGTAGTAGCCGCCGGTCTCCGGATCGCGACGCAGCAGCCCCATGATCAGGTCGCTACCGCGCGCACGCGCCGCCCGGTGCTGGGCCTCGAGGAAGTCGCGGAGGTCGCGCTCGAGCGCCGGCAGCGCGGCCTCGGGCCACACGATGATGCGCGGTCCCGAGGTGCGGTGCGGTGAGCTCCGCATACAGCGACAGCGTGCGCTCGCGCTGCCCGGGCTGCCACTTCATCGACTGCGGCACCGCGCCCTGCACCAGCGCCACCGGCACGCGGGTCCCGCGCGGCGTGGTCCACTCGATGCGCGCCAGCGCGGCGCCGGCGAGCCACAGGGCGCCCGCCACCACGACGGCGGCGATGCGCTCGCCGCGGCGGCCCATCAGCAGCGTCGCGAGCGCACCGGCCGTGACCGCGCACGGCGAGACTCGTGCCGTACACACCCGCCACCGGCGCCCAGCCCGCGAGCGGCGTGTCGAGCTGCGTGTAGCCGAGCGCGAGCCACGGGAAGCCGCTCAGGAACCAGCCGCGGAACCACTCCACGAGCACCCAGCCCGCGGGCAGCAGCACGAGCCAGCGCAGCGCGCCCGCGGGCGGGCCCCAGCGCGCCACGGCATAGCCGAGCACCGCCGAGTAGCCGCCCATGATCGCGACCAGCCCGAGCATCAGGAACGCGGCGATCCACACGGGCGCGCCGCCCACGAGATGGATGCTGTGGTAGAGCCAGTAGGTGCCCGCGAGGAACGTGCCGCCGGTGAACAGGAACCCGAGCCACGCGGCACGGCGCGGCGACGCGCCCTGCCACAGCACGAACAGCAGTGCCGGGCAGAGGAATGCGAGCGGCACCAGCCCGACCGGCGCGAAGGCGAGTGCGAGCGCGGCGCCGGCGGGCGCGGCAAGCCACGGCCCGCGTCGGGCGACGAAGTCCTGGACGGCCTGCATGGTCTGGTGGGCGTCGCGTGCACCGCCGGGGCGCGGCGCGTCGTTCCTCGGCCGGTCTCAGCCGGTCCCGGGCGACTTGAGCTGGATCTCGCCCGGCGTGGTCACGCGCAGCGTCTCGATGCGGCGGCGGTCCGCGCGCTGCACCTTGAGCTCGAGGCCGCCGATCGAGACCGCCTCGCCGCGCCGCGGCATGCGGCCGAGTTCGTGCAGCACGAGTCCGCCGATGGTGTCGAACTCCTCGTCCGAGAAACGCGTGCCGAAGATCTCGTTGAAGTCCTCGATGCGGGTCAGCGCGGGCACGCTGTAGGTGCGTTCGCCCTCGCGGCGGATGCCCTCGCCCTCGTCGCACGTCGTACTCGTCGCCGATGTCGCCCACGATCTGCTCGAGGACGTCCTCGATGGTGAGCAGCCCGGAGACGCCGCCGTATTCGTCCACCACGATCGCCATGTGGTTGTGGCTGACGCGGAACTCCTTCAGCAGCACATTGAGCCGCTTGCTCTCGGGGATGAACACCGCCGGGCGCAGGCACTCGCGGATGTCGAACTGCGAGTCACCGTCCTGAGCGAAGTAGCGCAGCAGGTCCTTGGCGAGCAGGATGCCGGCAACCTCGTCGCGGTCCTCGCCCACCACCGGGAAGCGCGAGTGCCCGGACTCGATCACCACGGGGAGGATCTTCTCGGGCGGATCGTCGCGGTGCACGACGACCATCTGCGAGCGCGGCACCATCACGTCGCGCACCTGGATCTCGGAGACCTGCAGCACGCCCTCGAGCATCGCCAGCACGTCGGCGTCGATGAGCCCGCGGTCGCGCGCGTCGATCAGCACTTCGGCCAGCTGCTCGAGGTCGCGCGGTTCGCCGGTCAGCGAATCCATCATGCGCCGGAGCCAGTTGCCCGCCGGCGCGGGACGATCGTCACTCATTTGTCGCGCAGCATCATCGGTGAGTAGGGATTGGAATACCCGAAACCGCGCAGGATTTCCACCTCGAGCGCTTCCATGTCCCGCGCCGCGCGCGCGGAGCGCTCGTGGTCGTAGCCGTGGAGGTGCAGGACGCCGTGCACCACCATGTGCGACCAGTGCGCGGCGGGCGCCTTGCGCTGCGCCCGCGTCTCGGCGCACACGACGGGGACGCAGATCACGAGGTCGCCGAGCGCGCCCGTAAGCCGCCGTTGCTGCTGCGAGGCTGGGAACGACAGGACGTTGGTCGGCCGGTCCTTGCCGCGGTAGTCGCGATTGAGGCGGCGCCCCGCGCGCGCGCCCACGAGGCGGATGCAGAGGCTCGCGGGCAGGGCCACTGCGCCGCGGGCGTCGACCGGCCGGCCGCGCGCGAGCGCCGCCGTGTGCGCGGCGGTGGCCCAGCCGCGCAGCGCGGCGGCGGCCGGCGCCCACGGGCGGCGCGCCGCGAACTGCGTCTCGACGCGCAGCGGCAGGCTCATGCCGCGGGCCCGCCGTCGGGCCCGGCATCGGGCGTGGCACGCTCGTAGGCCTGCACGATGCGCTGCACCAGCGGGTGGCGCACGACGTCGCGCGCGTCGAAGAACGTGAAGGCCACGCCCTCGACGCCGCGCAGCACCTCGATCGCGTGGCGCAGCCCGGAGCGCTGCTGGCGCGGCAGGTCCACCTGGGTGATGTCGCCCGTGACCACGGCCTTCGAGCCGAAGCCGAGCCGCGTGAGGAACATCTTCATCTGCTCGACGGTCGTGTTCTGCGCCTCGTCGAGGATCACGAACGAGTCGTTGAGCGAGCGGCCGCGCATGAAGGCGAGTGGTGCCACCTCGATCACCTGGCGCTCGGCGTTGCGCGCCACGCGGTCGAATCCCATCATCTCGTAGAGCGCGTCGTACATCGGCCGCAGGTAGGGATCGACCTTCTGCGCGAGGTCGCCCGGCAGGAAGCCGAGCCGCTCGCCCGCCTCGACCGCCGGCCGTACCAGCACGATGCGGCGCACCGCCCCGGAGTGCAGTGCCTGCACCGCGCTCGCCACCGCGAGGTAGGTCTTGCCAGTGCCGGCCGGACCGATGCCGAAGGTGAGATCGTTGGCCTGGATGCTGTCGAGGTAGAGCCGCTGGTTGGCGCCGCGGCCGCGGATCGCCCCGCGCTGGGTCTGCACGATGACGTCGGCGGCCTCGACTCCCCGGCCGGACGCCGTGGCGGCCGGGAAGCCGAGTTCCTGCACGCACAGGTGGACGCGCTCCGGGGACATGGTCTCGGTCGCCGACAGTTCGAACATGCGCGACAGCACGGCGTGCGCATTGTCCACGCCGCCCGGGGGACCGAGCACCTGCAGGCGATGGCCGCGGCGGCGCACCTCGACGCCGAGGCGCTCCTCGACGTGGCGCAGGTTCTGCTCCATGGGTCCCGCGAAGTTGCCGAGCCGCGCGTTGTCGGCGGACTCGAGCGACAGCTCGCGCACTTCGGCGGCCGCGCTCACGCGACGCTCCGGCCGGACTCGGCGAGGCGGCCGCGCAGCGAGTTCACCTGCGCCTCGGTGATGGTCACGTCGGCGAAGCGGCCGATCAGCGACGCGGGACCGTCGAAGTTGACCCAGCGGTTGTTCGCGGTGCGCCCGGCAAGCCGGCGCACGTCCTTCTTCGACGGCCGCTCGACGAGCACGCGCTGCAGCGAGTCCACCATGGCGCGGCTGATCGCGAGCGCCTGCGAGTCCACCAGCGACTGCAGGCGCTTCAAGCGCGCCTGCTTCACCGTGTGCGGCACGTCGTCCGGCAACGAGGCCGCGGGCGTGCCCGGCCGGCGGCTGTAGATGAAGCTGAAGCTCTGGTCGAAGCCGAGTTCCCCGATCAGCGCGAGCGTGGCCTCGAAGTCGCGCTCGGTCTCGCCGGGGAATCCGATGATGAAGTCCGACGACAGCGAGAGCCCCGGTCGGGCCGCCCGCAGCCGGCGGATCTTCTGCTTGTACTCGAGCGCGGTGTGGCCGCGCTTCATCAGCGCCAGCACGCGGTCGGAGCCGCTCTGCACCGGCAGGTGCAGGTGATCGGCGAGCTGGGGCAGGTCGCGGTAGGCCTCGATGAGGCTGTCGCGGAACTCGACCGGGTGCGAGGTCGTGAAGCGGATGCGCTCGACGCCCGGCACCTCGGCCACGAAATAGATCAGCGCGGCGAGGTCGGCATGGCCGGCGCCGGCGAGCTCGCCGCGGTAGCCGTTGACGTTCTGGCCGAGCAGCGTCACCTCGCGCACGCCCTGCGCCGCGAGGCCGCGGATCTCCGCCATCACCTGCGCGACCGGCCGGCTCACTTCCTCGCCGCGGGTGTAGGGCACGACGCAGAACGTGCAGTACTTGCTGCAGCCCTCCATGATCGACACGAAGGCGGTGGCACCCGCGGCGCGCGGCTCGGGCAGCCGGTCGAACTTCTCGACCTCGGGGAAGCTCACGTCCACCACCGCGCGACCGTCGGCGCGCAGCTGCTCGATCATCGCCGGCAGGCGGTGCAGCGTCTGCGGGCCGAACACGAGGTCCACGAACGGCGCGCGCTCCGTGATCCCCTCGCCTTCCTGGCTCGCCACGCAGCCGCCCACGCCGATGATCACCCCCGGCCGGGCCTGCTTGAGGAGCCGCCACTGGCCGAGCAGCGAAAACACCTTCTCCTGCGCCTTCTCGCGCACCGAACAGGTGTTGAGCAGCAGCAGGTCCGCCACGCCCGGGTCGTCGGTGGGCTCGAAACCGCCCGCCTCGCGCAGCACGTCCGCCATGCGGGCGGAGTCGTACTCGTTCATCTGGCAACCGAAGGTCTTGAGGTGGACGCGTGGCATGTCGGGTGGAGGGGGCTCGCGCCGGGCGCGCGGCGGACGCCGTCTGCTCGGCCCTGCGCCGGTGGTGGAACGAGGGCGATATCGTAGCGGCTCCGGGGCGGAATTGCCGGCGCCAAGACAGCCGTGGCGCCGCAGGAGTACTCTGCGCCCGCCCCAGCCGATACGAGGTCGCTCCATGAAACTGCGCGTCAACGGCGTCGAGCACGAGGTGGCCGCGGCCCCCGACATGCCCCTGCTCTGGGTGCTGCGCGACCTGCTCGGCCTCACCGGAACCAAGTTTGGCTGCGGCATCGCCCAGTGCGGCGCCTGCCTCGTGCACGTCGACGGCCAGCCGCGCAAGGCCTGCGTGACAGCCGCGCGCCTCGCCGAAGGCAAGTCGGTGACGACCATCGAGGGCCTGTCGCCGGACGGCCGCCACCCCGTGCAGCGCGCCTGGGCCGAACTCGACGTCGTGCAGTGCGGCTACTGCCAGTCGGGCCAGATCATGGCGGCCGCGGCGCTGATCGACCAGAAGCCCCGGCCCACTGACGCCGAAATCGACGCGGCGATGGGGGGACAGCTGTGCCGCTGCGGCACGTACCAGCGGATCCGCGCCGCGGTGCACCGCGCGGCCGACCTCGGTCGGGAGCGCACGCCGTGAGCGCGCCGCCCAATCCGGCCCGCCGGGAGTTCCTGAAGCAGGCGACGCTGTCGGCAGCGGGCCTCGTGATCGCCTTCCACGTCCCGCTCGGACGCGGCCGCGCACGCGCGGCGGAGGCGGCTGGCGCCGCGCCGAAGCCCCTGCCGCCAGCCAATGCCTTCCTGCGCATCGGCAGCGACGACACCGTGACCGTGCTGCTCGCGCACTCCGAGATGGGCCAGGGCATCTGGACCTCGCTGCCCATGCTGGTCGCCGAGGAACTCGACGCCGACTGGTCGAGGGTCCGCGTCGAGCACGCGCCCGCCGCGCCCGTCTACTCGCACACTGCGTGGGGCGGGCAGATGACCGGCGGCTCGAGCACCACCTGGTCGGAATTCGACCGCTACCGCCAGGTGGGCGCCGCCGCGCGCGCGCTGCTGGTGCAGGCCGCGGCACAGCGATTCGGGGTGGCGCCCTCCGACTGTCGCACCGAGAACGGCGTCGTGGTCGCGGGCGAGCGGCGCCTGCGCTATGGCGAGCTGGCCGCCGACGCGGCGGCGCTGCCCATGCCGTCGTCGGTCGCGCTCAAGGACCCGAGCGCCTGGACGATCATCGGCAAGCCGACCAGGCGCCTCGACACGCCCGAAAAGATCGACGGCCGCGCCGTGTTCGGGCTCGACGTGCGTTTCGACGGCCTGCTCACGGCGGTCGTGGCGCGGAGCCCCACGTTCGGCGGCCGCGTGAAGTCGTTCGATGCGACCGCGGCACAGGCCGTGCCGGGCGTGCGCAAGGTGGTGCAGGTGCCGAGCGGCGTGGCAGTGATCGCCGATCACTTCTGGGCGGCGCAGCAGGGCCGCGAGGCGCTCAAGGTGGAGTGGGACACCGCGGGTGCGCCGTCCGACACGCCGGCGATGCTCGCGGAGTTCCGCCGTCTCGCGGGAGGTGCGGGCAAGGTCGCCGCGACCGCGGGCGATGCGCCAGCCGTGCTCGCCTCGGCCACGACGGTGATCGAGGCGGAATACGTCGTGCCGTTCCTCGCCCACGCGCCGATGGAGCCGCTCAACTGCACGGTGCGCATCGGACCGCAACGCTGCGAGATCTGGACCGGCACGCAGTTCCAGACGATGGACCAGATGGCCGCGGCGCGCATCACGGGGCTCAAGCCCGAGCAGGTCGAGCTGCACACGACTTTCCTCGGCGGCGGCTTCGGCCGTCGCGCCACGCCGGCGTCTGACTGGGTGAGCGAGGCTGTGCACGTCGCCAAGGCCGCGGGCGCGCCGGTGAAGACCATGTGGACGCGCGAGGACGACCTGCGCGGCGGCTACTACCGACCGATGTTCCTGCATCGGGTGCGCGTCGCGACGGGCGGCAACGGCATGCCGGCCGCCTGGGACCACGCGATCGTCGGCCAGTCGGTGCTCGCGGGCTCACCCTTCGAGTCCACGATTCCCGCGAACGGCATCGACCCGTCGTCGGTCGAGGGCGCGGCGGACTCGCCCTACCTCAAGGCGATCCCGAACCATCGCGTGCAGTTGCACGACGTTCGCTCGCCGGTGCCCGTGCTGTGGTGGCGATCGGTGGGCCACAGCCATACCGCGTTCGTCATGGAAAGCCTCGTCGACGAACTCGCGAAGGCCGCGGGGGTCGACCCGGTCGAGTACCGCCGCCGCCTGCTCGCGGGCCACCCGCGGCACCTCGGCGTGCTGAACCTCGCCGCGCAGAAAGCGGGCTGGGGAACGCCACTGCCCGCCGGCCGCGCACGCGGCGTCGCGGTGCACGAGTCGTTCGGCAGCTACGTCGCGCAGGTCGCGGAGGTGTCGGTCGAGGGCGGCAAGGTGCGCGTGCACCGCGTGACCTGCGCGGTGGACTGCGGCATCGCCGTCAATCCCGCCACGATCGAGGCGCAGATGGAGTCGGGCATCGCCTTCGGGCTCGGTGCCGCGCTGCACGGGGCGATCACGATCGAGGGCGGCCGTGTCGTGCAGTCGAACTTCGACGACTACCTGGTGCTGCGGTTGCCCGAGATGCCCTCGGTGGATGTGCACATCGTGCCGAGCCGGGAACGGCCGGGAGGCGTCGGCGAGCCCGGCACGCCGCCGATCGCGCCAGCGGTGGCGAACGCACTGGCGGCACTCACTGGCCGGCGTGTGCGTGAGCTGCCCTTGCGGGCCGGTGCCTGAGGTCGCCGTCGCTGCCGCCGGGGTCGTCGCCCCGGCCGGCGGACAGCGCGCGGTACTCGAGGCGGCGCGCGACCTGCGCGCGGCGAGCCGGGCCTTCGCGCTGGCGCTCGTCACCGAGGCCGACGGGTCCACCTATCGCAAGCCCGGCGCGCTGGCACTGGTGACGGAGGACGGCAGGCGCGTCGGCGTCATCTCCGGCGGATGCCTGGAATCCGGACTCGTCGCGCTCGCAGCATCGGCGCTCGCCGCCGCAGAGCCGCGCGACACCGTGTTCGACACGCGCAGCGAGGACGACCTCGTGTTCGGCTCGGGCTCTGGCTGCCGCGGCCGCATGCGCGTGCTGGTGCTGCCAGTGCTGCCGGACCGTCCGTCGCCCGTGCTCGAGGCCCTGCTCGCCGCACACGAGACGCGTCGTCCGCTCGTTCTGTCCATGGCGGAGATCGCGCCGAGCCTGTCCACCTGCAATCCGGTGATCGTGAAGCCCTCGCCGTTGCTGCTGCTGCTCGGCGCAGGGCCGGAGGCGCCGCCGCTGCTGGCCATCGCCCGCACGCTCGGCTGGTTCGCCTGGGTGGCCGACCATCGCGACGGCCTGCTCGACGGGCAGCGCCTGCGGCACGCGGACCGCGTCCTGCGCGGGCGGCCCGACACGGTGCTCGGCTCGCTCGCCGGCGAGCGGATCGATGCGGCGCTCGTGATGACCCACCTCGCCCACGAAGATCTCGCGGCGCTGCAGGCGCTGTCGTCGCGCGAGGTGCCCTACGTCGGCCTGCTCGGGCCACCGGCGCGCCGGGATGAACTCGTGGCGCGCCTCGACGCCCCGGAACGTCTGGCACTCGACGGACGGTTGCGCGCGCCGGCCGGCCTGCCGCTCGGCGGCGAGGGGCCGGAAGCCATCGCGCTCGCAATCGCCGCGGACCTGCAGCGGGCCTTCAATGCGCCCGCGATTCGGCGCGCGGCCCCGCCTGGCTAGAACGGGATGTCGTCGTCGAACTCGTCGCGCGCCGGCGCAGGCGCGCCGCCACCGCTGCGCTCGGCCGGGGCCGCCGCACGCGGCTCGGCCCGCGATTCCGTGCCCACGCCGCCGCCGCCGCGGCTGCCGAGCATCTGCATCTCGTTGGCGATGATCTCGGTGGTGTAGCGGTCGCGGCCTTCCTTGTCCTGCCACTTGCGGGTGCGCAGCCGGCCCTCGACGTAGACCTGCGAGCCCTTGCGCAGATACTCGGCGGCAATCTCCGCGAGCCGGTCGTACATCACGATGTTGTGCCACTCGGTCTGCTCTTTCTGCTCGCCGGTCTGCTTGTCCTTCCAGCTCTCCGACGTGGCGATGGAGAAATTGGTGACGGCCTTGCCGCTCGGCATGTAGCGCGTCTCGGGATCCTTGCCGAGGTTGCCGACCAGGATGACTTTGTTGATTCCGCGTGCCATGGCACCTGTCCGAGTGATGTGTGAGGTGATCTTAAGGCACCGGGCCGCCCCGGCGTAAAACTGCGATTCAAGCGCGTTGCGCCGCATTTGCGGCGTCCGCCGCGCCCCGCGCGGCGACCGTCGCCCAGAGTGCCGCGACCAGCGCGGCGCCCCAGAACACGCCTGGCAGCCCGAAGCGACCGAGCAGGACGCCGCCCAGCGCCCCGCCGGCAAAGGCGCCCAGGAACTGCGCAGTGGCGAAGACGCCGAGCGCCGCGCCGCGCTCGGCCCCGGGAGCGGCCAGCGTCAGCATGGCCGGCAGCCGCGCCTCGAGGTAGTTGAACACGGCGAAGAACAGCGTGAGCGCGCCGACCACCACCCAGAAGTGGCCGTGGGACAGGCCGAGCAGGGCCTGCGAGGCCGCGGCCAGCAGGATCGCGAGCACCAGCAGGACGGGCGCGCGCCGCGTCCGCTCGGTCGCGAGCACCAGTGGCACGGTGCCGGCAATCGAGGCCACGAACACGCCGAGGTAGACCTTCCAGTGCCCGGCGGAGGCGAGCCCGAGGTCCTCGACCAGCACCGACGGTACCGCGAGAAACGTCGCGGTGATCATGAAGTGCATGGCGAACATGCCCAGATGCAGCCGCAGCAGCGAGGGCCGCACCGTGAGCTCGTGGAGCCGCGAGAGCGGCGGCGCGTCGACCCCGCTGGGCGGTGGCTCGGGCGGCACCGCCAGCACGATCAGCACGATGCCCGCGAGCGCCATGAACAGCATGGCGACGAAGATCCCCGGCACGCCCACGCTCGATTCGAGCAGCGGCGCGAACACCAGCGAGAGCACGAACGACAGGCCGATGCTGATGCCGACGAAGGCCATGGCGCGCGTGCGGACCTCGGGCCGGGTGAGGTCCGCGAGCAGTGCGGTGACCGCCGCGGACACCGCTCCGGCGCCCTGCAGCGTGCGAGCCACGGCGAGCGCCGCCACCGACTCCGCCAGCGCGCCAAGCACCGAGCCCGCGGCGAACAGCACGAGGCCGCCGATGATCACCGGTTTGCGGCCGAAGCGGTCGGACCAGCGACCGAAGGGGATCTGCAGCAGCGCCTGGGTGAGCCCGTAGGCGCCCATCGCGAGGCCGAGCATCTCGGGGGAGTAGTCCGGCATGCCGCGGGCGTAGAGCGCCAGCACCGGCAGCATCAGGAACAGGCCGAACATGCGCGACGCATAGATCGCCGCGAGCGCGCCGACGGACCGGCGCTCCAGCGGCGAGAGCGCCGGCCGGGGTGTTTTGTCTCTGTTGCGGATTGGCTTTGCCTCGAAAGCTCGCCCTATATTAGCAGGCTGACCGTCAACCGCCCGAGGCCACCACCCCCTGATGGACGTGATCCGAATCCGCGGCGCCCGCACGCACAACCTGCAGGGCGTGGACCTCGACCTGCCGCGCGACCGGCTGATCGTGGTGACCGGCCTGTCGGGGTCGGGCAAGTCCTCGCTCGCCTTCGACACGATCTATGCCGAGGGGCAGCGCCGCTATGTCGAGTCGCTGTCCGCCTACGCCCGGCAGTTCCTCTCGGTGATGGAAAAGCCGGACGTCGACCACATCGAGGGGCTCTCTCCCGCGATCGCCATCGAGCAGAAGGCGACCTCGCACAACCCGCGCTCCACCGTGGGCACGGTCACGGAGATCTACGACTACCTGCGCGTGCTGTATGCGCGCGCCGGCACCCCGCGCTGCCCGGAGCACGGCGAGGAACTGGCCGCCCAGACCGTGAGCCAGATGGTGGACCAGGTGCTCGCCCTGCCCGAGGGCGCGGCGGTGCTGCTGCTGGCACCGGTGGTGCAGGACCGCAAGGGCGAGCACGTCGAGGCGCTCGAGCAGCTGAAGGCCCAGGGCTTCGTGCGCGCCTTCGTGGACGGACGGCTCGTGGAACTCGACGCGGCGCCGACGCTCGAGGCGCGCCGCCGCCACTCGGTCGACGCGGTGGTCGACCGCCTGCGGGTGCGCCCCGACGCCGCGCAGAGGCTCGCGGAGTCCTTCGAGACCGCGCTCGCCCTGTCTCAGGGCGTGGCGCGGATCGCCTTCCAGGACGAACCCGCGCGCGCGCCGCTGGTGTTCTCCAACCGCTACGCCTGTACGAGCTGCGGCTACAGCCTCGCCCGTCTCGAGCCACGGCTGTTCTCGTTCAACAACCCGACCGGCGCCTGCGGCACCTGCGGTGGCCTCGGCGTCCAGGAGTACTTCGATCCGGCGCGCGTGGTGGTGAACCCGGCGCTGTCGCTGGCGGGCGGCGCGGTGCGCGGCTGGGACCGCCGCAACGCGTACTACTTCCAGCTCATCCAGTCGCTCGCGCGGCACTGCCGCTTCGACATCGAGACCCCGTGGAGCGACCTGCCCGAGGCGGTGCGCCACCTGCTGCTGTGGGGCAGCGGCGAGGAGCGCATCGAGTTCCGCTACTTCGACGCGCGCGGCGGCAGCACGAAGCGCAGCCACCCGTGGGAAGGCATCGTCCCGAACCTTGAGCGGCGCTGGCGCGAGACGGAGTCGGCCACGGTGCGCGAGGAACTCGCGCGGTACCGCGGCACCCGCGCCTGCACCGACTGCGGTGGCAGCCGCCTCAATCTCGCCGCGCGACACGTCTTCGTGGGGGGACGGGCGCTGCCGCAGGTGGTGTCCCTGCCGGTCGCCGACGCGCTGAGCTTCTTCGGCGCGATGCACGTGGAGGGCTGGCGCGGCGAGGTCGCGAGTCGCCTGGTGCGCGAGATCACCGACCGCCTCACCTTCCTGCTGGACGTCGGCCTCGACTACCTGTCGCTGGACCGCAGCGCCGAGACGCTCTCCGGCGGCGAGGCGCAGCGCATCCGCCTGGCGAGCCAGATCGGCTCGGGGCTGGTGGGCGTCATGTACATCCTCGACGAACCGTCGATCGGCCTGCACCAGCGCGACAACCAGCGGCTGCTCGACACGCTCGTGCGCCTGCGCGACCTCGGCAACACCGTGATCGTCGTCGAGCACGACGAGGACGCGATCCGCCAGGCCGACCATGTCGTGGATCTCGGGCCCGGCGCCGGCGTGCACGGCGGGCGGGTCGTGGCCCAGGGCACGCCGGCCGAGATCGAGTCGGCGCCCGATTCGCTGACCGGGCAGTACCTGAGCGGCCGGCGCCGCATCCCGGTCCCGCCGGTGCGTACCCCGGCCCAGCGCGGCCGGGCGCTGCGCGTGGTGGGAGCCACCGGCAACAACCTGCGCGACGTCACGGCCGAGTTCCCGCTCGGGCTCTTCACCTGCGTCACGGGCGTGTCGGGCTCGGGCAAGTCCACGCTGGTCGTGGACACGCTCTACCGTCACGTCGCCGCCGCGCTGCAGGAGACCGCGGCCGACGCCGCACCCTGCCGCGCGGTCGAGGGGCTCGAGCAGGTGGACCGGGTGATCGACATCGACCAGAGCCCGATCGGGCGCACGCCGCGCTCCAACCCCGCCACCTACACCGGCCTGTTCGGCCCGATCCGCGAGCTGTTCGCCGAGGTACCGGAGGCGCGCACGCGCGGCTACGACCCCGGCCGATTCAGTTTCAACGTGCGCGGCGGCCGCTGCGAGGCCTGCGAGGGCGACGGCGTCATCAAGGTCGAGATGCACTTCCTGCCCGACGCCTACGTCACCTGCGACGCCTGCCGCGGCAAGCGCTACAACCGCGAGACGCTCGAGATCCGCTACAAGGGCCGCAACATCCACGAAGTCCTCGAGATGACCATCGAGGACGCCGCCGTGTTCTTCCGCAACGTGCCCGCGCTCCAGTCGCGGCTGACGACGCTGCTCGACGTGGGGCTCTCCTACGTGCGGCTCGGGCAGAACGCGACCACGCTCTCCGGCGGCGAGGCGCAGCGCGTCAAGCTCGCGCGCGAACTCGCCAAACGCTCGACCGGCCGCACGCTCTACATCCTCGACGAGCCCACCACGGGCCTGCACTTCCAGGACATCGAGCAGCTGCTCGGGGTGCTGCTGCGCCTGCGCGACGAGGGCAACACGATCGTGGTGATCGAGCACAACCTCGACGTGATCAAGACCGCGGACTGGGTGGTCGACCTCGGGCCAGAGGGCGGCGCCGGCGGCGGGCAGATCGTCGCGACCGGGACGCCCGAGGCGATCGCGGCCACGGCGGCATCGCACACCGGCCGTTATCTCGCGGCGGCGCTCGCCGGCGCACGGCTCGGCACCGGGGGTCGCGGTCCGCCGCAGCGCCTGACGCCGGGGCCTCAGGTCCGTCGGCTCGGGCGGGCGCACGGCACTGCGAAAGCGCTGGCGCACCTCGCCCGCCTCACGAGTCTCCTGGTAGCGGCCGCCCGTGAGGCTGCCGATCACCCGCCGCCAGAAGGCGAGTGCAGCGCGGTTGTCCTCGTTCTCGAGCACTTCCCACTCACCCTCGAAGCGACTGAACAGCAGCAGGGCGGCACGCGTGCCCACGCCGCGGCGGCGCGCGGCAGGCGCCACGAAGAACTCGCACATGCGGTACTGCGCCGCGCCGGGCGGCCAGGCGAGTCGGCGGCCGACCAGCGAGAAGCCGGCACGGACGCCGTCGGAGAGAATCACGAAAGGCTGCGATGCGGGATCGCGGAACCACCCGGAGACCAGTTCCTCATCACGCGACGGCCATTCCCCGCGCATCGGGAACATCCCGGACTGCGAGGCCGACAGCTCCGCGAGGTAGTCGCGATAGCCCGCGAGAATCCAGGCGCGATCGTCGTGCGAGTCACGGGCGTCACGCAGCGTGACGGACACAGTCGGCGGCCTCCTGCCGGCGGCCGGGACCACCGTTCGGCGCGATGCTCCCGGTAAAGAAAACGGGCGGGCCCCTCGCGGAACCCGCCCGTCCGTTCAGCTCAGGCTGAACCGCCGATTACTTGGCGGCGTCCTGGATGGCCTGGCCGGCCTCGGCAGTCGCCTCGCCGGCGGCCTCGACGGCCTGCCAGCCGCGTCGGTGGCGGCGGCGGCAGCGTCGGCAGCGGCATCGGCCGCGCCAGCGACGGCGTCGGTCGCGGTGGCGCCGGCGGCGTCGACAGCGGCAGCGCCGGCATCGACAGCGGCCTCGGTGGCGGCGGCGGCGGCGTCGGTGGCGGCGTCGGCAGCAGCACCGGCAGCGGCGGCGGCGTCAGCAGCTTCCTGCGCGGCCTCGACCTTCGCCTCTTCCTTCTTGGCGCAGCCGGCCAGGGCCAGGGCGGCGAGGGCGGCAGCAAACGCGATCTTGGTGTTCATGGCAAATACCCCGAAAAAAATGGTGGTGGTGGTCAGACTCGATCCGACCCGCCGACGCCCTGGCTCGTGCCCGTGGCTCGGCGGATCGTGCGGGGGTCATTCTAGGGCTCCGTAACCGGGCGTCAGCGGCCGGAACTGTCTCCGAATGGCGACAAAGCGCCTGCTGCGGCAAGATGCGGCGCACCTGCCACCGCGGAGCGCACCCGATGCCGGACGATCCCGATCGCGAGTTTCCCGCGCATCTCGCCGAACTGCGCCGTCGCACCGACGCGGCGCTGGAGCACGGCGGTTTCGACGGCATCGCCATCTACTCGGGGCGGCCGCGCTTCGCCTTTCAGGACGACCGCCCCTACCCGTTCGTGGTGAACCCGCATTTCAAGCACTGGGCGCCGGTCACCGACGCGCCCGACTGCTTCGTGTTCCATGCGCGCGGCGCCGCGCGCCCGCGGCTGTGTTTCTTCCAGCCGGCGGACTACTGGCACCGCCCGCCGACGCTGCCGGAGGGCGCGTGGCTCGACGACTTCGACATCACCGTGGTGCGCGAGCCCGGCGAGGCGCGTGCATGGCTAGGGCTCGGCGCGGGCCCTGGCGCACGGCGGCTCGCCCTCGTCGGCGAGTGGCAGCCAGAGTTCGAGGACTGGGGATTTGCCGCGGCGAATCCCCCGGGGCTGCTCGCCCGCCTCCACTACCAGCGCGCGGTGAAGACGCCTTACGAAATCGCGTGCATGCGCGGCGCGTCGCGGCTCGCGGCCCGTGGCCACGTGGCGGCGCGCGAGGCCTTCCGCGCTGGCGCGTCGGAGTTCGAGGTGCACCTTGCCTACTGCACGGCGGCGGAGTCGCGCGACGACGACCTGCCCTACGGCAACATCATCGCCTTCGATGAAGGCGCCGCGGTACTGCACTACCAGCACATGGACCGCCGTCGCGACCGGCCGCGCCGTTCCTTCCTGATCGACGCGGGAGCGCAGTTCCGCGGCTACGCGAGCGACATCACACGCACGTGGTCCGGCGGCGACGCTGACTTCTCGGCTCTCGTCGAGTCGATGGACACGCTGCAACAACGCCTCTGCACGGGCATCCGCGCCGGCCGCGACTACCGCGACGTGCACTTCGAGGCACACCGTGCGATCGGCGGACTGCTCGTCGAGGCCGGCATCGTGCGTTGCGACGCGGACACCGCAGTGGCGGAGCGCGTCACGAGCGTGTTCTTCCCGCACGGGATCGGCCACCTGCTCGGACTGCAGGTGCACGACGTCGCCGGGCTGGCGGCGGACGCGGAGGGCTCGCGGGAGATCCCGCGGCCGGACGGTCACCCGTTCCTGCGGCTGACGCGCGTGCTGGAGCCCGGGTTCGTGGTGACGGTGGAGCCCGGCCTGTACTTCATCGACCTGCTGCTCGAGCAGGCGCGCGCCGACGGCCGGGGCCGGCACATCGACTGGAACGCGGTTGAGCGCTACCGGCCGTTCGGCGGCATCCGCATCGAGGATGACGTCGCCTGCACCGAGGGCGAGCCCGAGAATCTCACGCGCGACGCCTTCGCGGCGCTGGCCTGAGCGGGCGACCGCCGGGTGGCCACGCCGGGCGATGCCCCGCCCGGCGCCGCGACGCCGGAACGAGCGGCGGCCGCGGGCGTGGTCAGCCCTGCTTCTTCAGGAGGTCGCGGATCTCGGTGAGTAGCGCGACGTCGGCGGGAGGCGCAGCGGCGACCGGCGGCGGCGGCGGCGCCTTGAGCTTGTTGATCGCCTTCAACGCCATGAAGATCGCCGCGGCGATGATCAGGAAGTCGAACGCGGACTGCAGGAACGCGCCGTACTTGAACAGCACCGGCGCGCCGTCTGGGCCGGCGCCGAGGTCGAACGCGAGGCTCGAGAAATTCACGCCGCCGACGACCTTGCCGAGCAGCGGCATCACCACGTCGCCGACCAGCGACGAGACGATCTTGCCGAAGGCCGTCCCGATCACGACGCCGACCGCCATGTCGACGACGTTGCCCTTCATGGCGAATTCCTTGAACTCCGACAGCATGCTCATGTGAGTCCTCCATCTGGTGGCGCCGGTGCGGCGCGGGTTGGTGTCGATCGCCCCGGACGGGCGACGCAGCGCATCCCCCGGAAGAACAGAAGCCGGGCCCGTGCCCGGCTTCGATTCGATCCGCAGATGCTCGCGCTCAGGCCGCGGCGGCCTTGCGCTTGCGCGGTGCGCGCGGCTTCTTCTCGGCCGGCTCGGCGGCCACCTCGGCGGCAGGCTCGGCCTTCTTGCGCCGCACCCTGGGCTTCTTGGCTGCGTCCTCGGCCGGCTTCTCCTCGGCAGGTGCAGCCCGGTCGACGAGCGCCATCAGCGCCATGTCGGCGTTGTCGCCGGCGCGGTTGGCCATGTGCAGGATGCGCGTGTAGCCGCCCGGGCGCGCCTTGAAACGCGGACCGAGTTCGACGAACAACTTCGTCACCACCTCGGGGTCGCGCAGCTTCGCGAACGCACGCCGGCGGTTCGCCTCGCTGTCGGTCTTGCCGAGGGTGATCAGCGGCTCGACGTAGCGCCGCAGCTCCTTCGCCTTCGGCACCGTGGTGCGGATCGCCTCGTGGCGCAGCAGCGAGGCCGCCATGTTGCGCAGCATCGCCCAGCGATGCGGGGAGTTGCGGCTCAGCTGCCGCCCGGTCAGTCCGTGTCTCATCTCTGCAGCCTCGACCGGCAGGCCCGCTCAGGCGGCCGCCGGTCACTGATCGTTCAGTGTCAGTCCGTCAGATGACGTCCCGTTCCTCGTCGCGCTTCAGCCCCGAGGGCGGCCAGCTGTCGAGCCGCATGCCGAGCATCAGGCCGTGGCTCTCGAGCACTTCCTTGATCTCGGTGAGCGACTTCTTGCCGAGGTTGGGCGTGCGCAGCAGCTCCACCTCGGTCTTCTGCACGAGGTCGCCGATGTAGTGGATGTTCTCGGCCTTGAGGCAGTTGGCACTGCGCACCGTGAGCTCGAGCTCGTCCACCGGCCGCAGCAGCAGCGGGTCGAAGTGGTGTTCGCTGGGCTTCGCCTTGTCCTCGTCCTGGCCCTGCAGGTCGACGAACACGGAGAGCTGATCCTTCAGGATCGAGCCGGCGCGGCGGATCGCCTCCTCCGGGTCGATCGTGCCGTTGGTCTCGATGTCGATGATCAGCTTGTCGAGGTCGGTGCGCTGCTCGACGCGCGCCGACTCGACGTTGTAGGTGACCTTGCGGATCGGGCTGAACGTCGCGTCGAGCAGCAGGCGGCCGATCGGGCGGCTCGCCTCCTCGAACGCGAGGCGCTGGCCCGCCGGGCGATAGCCCCGGCCGCGCTCGACCTTGAGCGTCATGACGAGCTCGCCCGCCTTGGTGAGGTTGGCGATCACGAGATCGGGGTTGAAGATCTCGACGTCGTGGTCGCTCTGGATGTCGCCCGCGCGCACCGGACCCGGGCCCTTCTTCGACAGGCGCAGCTCCGAGGCATCGCGCGCGTGGAGGCGGATCGCCACCTGCTTGAGGTTCAGCAGGATCTCGACCACGTCCTCCTGCACGCCCTCGATGCTGGTGTACTCGTGGAGCACGCCCTCGATCTCGGCCTCGGTGATCGCGCAGCCCGGCATCGAGGACAGCAGCACGCGGCGCAGCGCGTTGCCGAGCGTGTGGCCGAAGCCGCGCTCGAAGGGCTCGATGACCACGCGGGCGTGGCGGGGCGCCGTCGGCGTCACCTTGACGATGCGGGGGCGAAGGAACTCGGCAATGGTCGACTGCATGGTCGTCACCCGCGGGATTACTTGGAGTACAACTCGACGACGAGGCTCTCGTTGATGTCCGGCAGGATCTCCCCTCGCTCGGGCAGGGCCTTCAGGACGCCGGAGAACTTCTTCTCGTCGACCTCGACCCAGTCGGGGAAGCCGACCTGGCCGCGGATCTGGAGGGCCTGCTGCACGCGGGCCTGCTTCTGCGCCTTCTCGCGCAGCACGACCACGTCGCCGGCCGAGCACTGGTAGGACGGCACGTTCACGATCACGCCGTTGACGGTCACGCTGCGGTGGCTCACCAGCTGGCGCGCCTCGGAGCGCGTGGTCGCGAAGCCCATGCGGTAGACGACGTTGTCGAGCCGGCTCTCGAGGAGCTGCAGCAGCGTCTCACCGGTTGCGCCGGGACGGCCGGCCGCCTGGTGGTAGTACCCGCGGAACTGGCGCTCGAGCACGCCGTACATGCGGCGCAGCTTCTGCTTTTCGCGCAACTGCAGGCCGTAGCCCGAGACGCGTGCGCGACGCTCACCCTTGATGCCGCCCGGCGGTACCTCGAGCTTGCACTTCGACTCGAGCGGCTTGACGCCGCTCTTGAGGAACAGATCGGTGCCCTCGCGACGCGAGAGCTTGCACTTGGGACCGAGATACCTGGCCATGAACGTGTTCCTCGCCCGCTCAGACGCGGCGCTTCTTCGGCGGACGGCAGCCGTTGTGCGGGATCGGCGTCACGTCCTCGATGCTGGTGACCTTGAGGCCCGCGGCGTTCAACGCGCGCACCGCAGACTCGCGTCCCGGGCCCGGTCCGCAGACGCGCACTTCGACGTTCTTCACGCCGTACTCCTGCGCGGCCACGCCGGCCTTCTCGGCGGCGACCTGCGCGGCGAACGGCGTGCTCTTGCGCGAACCACGGAAACCGCAGCCGCCCGACGTCGCCCAGGACAGCGTGTTGCCCTGGCGGTCGGTGATCGTGATGATCGTGTTGTTGAACGACGCGTGCACGTGAGCGATGCCGTCCGAGACCATGCGCTTGGCGCGCTTGCGCGCCTTGCCGGCGGTTGACGACTGCTTCTTGTCTTCAGACATGTTCGGTCAGACTCCGTCAGGGGGCGCGGGGCCGTTCAGGCCTTGCCCGGAGGCGCGTTGAGCTTCACCGCGGCCTTGCGCGGACCCTTGCGCGTGCGCGCGTTGGTGCGCGTACGCTGGCCGTGCATCGGCAGGCCTTTGCGGTGGCGGATACCGCGGTAGCAGCCGAGGTCCATCAGCCGCTTGATGTTCATCGACACCTCGCGGCGCAGGTCGCCCTCGACTGCGAGACGTGCGATCTGCGCGCGCAGCCCGGCCACCTCGGGCTCGGTGAGGTCCTTGACCCGCGTGTCGGGCTTGACGCCCGCACCGTCGCAGGCCTTGAGCGCCTGGGAGCGGCCCACGCCGTAGATGGACGTGAGACCCACCCACACGTGCTTGTTCATCGGGATGTTGATGCCGGCGATACGGGCCATGTGAGGCTCTCTCCGGGGCGCGAAAAGCCCAAAATTATAACGTAATTTTCCAGTTCACTCAATGCGCGCCGGGCCGGTCAGCCCTGCCGCTGCTTGTGACGCTTGTCGCTGCAGATCACGTAGACCACGCCGCGACGGCGCACCACCTTGCAGTTCTTGCAGATCCGCTTCACCGAGGGTCGAACTTTCATGGGTCACTCTCTCCGAGGGGGCACGGCCGCGCTCAGCGCAGCTGCCCGGAGCGGCCGTAGCCGCGCAGGTTGGCCTTCTTCATCAGGCCCTCGTACTGGTGCGACATCAGGTGCGCCTGCAGCTGGGCCATGAAGTCCATGATCACCACGACGATGATCATCAGCGAGGTGCCGCCGAAGTAGAACGGCACGCGGAACTGGGAAATCAGGATCTCCGGCAGGAGGCAGACGGCCGCAACGTACATCGCGCCCCACACCGTGAGGCGGGTGAGCACTTTGTCGATGTACTCCGCAGTCTGCTGGCCGGGCCGGATCCCCGGGATGAAGGCGCCCGACTTCTTCAGGTTCTCCGCCGTCTCGCGCGAGTTGAACACCAGCGCCGTGTAGAAGAAGCAGAAAAACACGATCAGCGCCGTGTAGAGAATCATGTGCACGGGCTGGCCGATGCCGAGGCTCGCAGCCACGTTCTGCAGCCAGCCGAAGTTCTCCGACGTGCCGAACCAGCTGGCGATGGTCGCCGGGAACAGCAGCAGGCTCGAGGCGAAGATCGGCGGGATCACGCCCGACATGTTCAGCTTGAACGGCAGGTGCGTGGACGTGCCCGCGAACACGCGCCGGCCCTGCTGGCGCTTGGCGTAGTTCACCGGGATGCGCCGCTGCGCGCGCTCGACGAACACCACGAACGCCGTGACGCCCGCCACCATCAGCACGATGATCAGCGCCAGCGCCGGGTTGATCTCGCCGTTGCGCACCAGCTCGAGCGTCCCGCCGATCGCGGCCGGGAGCCCCGCCACGATGCCCGCGAGGATGATCATCGAGATGCCGTTGCCGAGGCCGCGCTCGGTGATCTGCTCGCCGAGCCACATCAGGAACATCGTGCCGGCGGTGAGCGTGATGGTGGCCAGGAACACGAACTGCGGCCCCGGGTTGATCACGACACCTTGGTTCTGGAAGGCCACCGCGGCGCCAGCGCCCTGGAAGGCGGCGAGCCCGACCGTTCCCCAGCGCGTGTACTGCGTGAGCTTGCGCCGCCCGGCCTCGCCCTCCTTGCGCAGCGCCTGCAGCTGCGGCACGACCACGGCCATCATCTGCACGATGATCGAGGCCGAGATGTAGGGCATGACGCCGAGCGCGAGGACCGACAGCCGTTGCAGCGCGCCGCCCGAGAACATGTTGAACATGCTCAGGATCGTGCCCTGCTGGTCCTGGAAGAAACGCGCGAGCGCATCCGGATCGATGCCGGGCACGGGGATGAACGTTCCGATGCGGTAGACGATCAGCCCGCCGAGCAGGAACAGGAAGCGCTTCCTGAGCTCGGTGAGCCGGCCTACCTCGCCGAAAGCGGCGATCGGATTCGATGACGGTGGTTTCGCCACGGGGGATGCCTTGGTGCGCCGCTCAGGCCGCCTCGACCGTGCCGCCCGCGGCCTCGATGGCCGCGCGCGCGCCCTTGGTCACGCCGACGCCCTTGACGGTGACTGCGGTCGCAAGCTTGCCGGACAGCACCACCTTGGCACGCAGCGAGCCCGCGGGCACGACGCCCGCCTTCTTGAGCGCGTCGAGGTCGATGACCCCGCCCGCGACGAGCGCGAGCTCGTTGAGCCGCACCTCGGCCACGCGCGGGGCGATCGCCGAGCGGAAGCCGAATTTCGGCAGGCGCCGCTGCAGCGGCATCTGGCCGCCTTCGAAGCCGACCTTGTGGTAACCGCCCTTGCGCGCCCGCTGGCCCTTGACGCCGCGGCCGCAGGTCTTGCCCTGGCCGGCGGACGCGCCGCGGCCGACGCGCAGCCGGGCCTTCTTGGCGCCCGGGGCCGGGGAAATGCTGTTGAGCTTCATGATGTCTTCAGACCTCTTCCACGCGGAACAGGTGCCGCGAGGCGTTGATCATGCCGCGGGTCTCGGGCGTGTCCGCCACGACCACGGTCTGATGCAGTCGCCGCAGGCCGAGGCCGCGCGCGGTGGCGCGGTGGCGGTGCAGCTGCCCGAACACGCTCTTCACCAGCGTGACCCGGACGTTCCTGGTATCGACGTTGTTGTTCGCCATGGTCGTCAACCCGCGATCTCGGCGACCGTCTTGCCGCGCTTGGCCGCAATCTGCTCGGGCGGCGGAATGCGCGTCAGCGCGTCCATCGTCGCACGCACGACGTTGATCGGGTTGCGCGAGCCGTAGCTCTTGGCGAGCACGTTGCGCACGCCCGCGCACTCGAAGACCGCGCGCATGCTGCCGCCGGCGATCACGCCCGTGCCGTCCGAGGCCGGCTGCATGTAGACGCGCGACGTGCCGTGCCTGCCGGTCACGGCGTAGTGCAGGGTGGCGCTGCGCAGGCTCACGTTCACGAGGTTCTTGCGCGCCTGCTGCATCGCCTTCTGGATCGCGACCGGGACCTCGCGGGCCTTGCCGTAGCCGAAGCCGACGCGGCCGTTGCCGTCGCCCACCACGGTGAGCGCGGTGAAACCGAACTGACGGCCGCCCTTGACGACCTTCGCCACGCGGTTGACCGCCACGAGCTTCTCGATGAACTCGTCGCCGGCCGGGGCTCTCTCGACTCTCGCCATTGCTGCTCCTCAGATTCGCCCGTACGGCGCGCTCAGAACTCGAGGCCGTGTTCGCGGGCCGCGTCGGCCAGCGCCTTGACGCGGCCGTGGTACTTGAAACCGGACCGGTCGAAGGCCACGCGGGTCACGCCCTTGGCCTTCGCCCGCTCCGCGATCGCCCTGCCCACCGCCTTCGCGGCCTCGACATTGCCGGTGGCCTTGAGGCCCTCCGCGACGTCCTTCTGCAGCGTGGAAGCGGCCGCCACCACGTGCGAGGCGTCGTCGAACACCTGCGCGTAGATGTGCTGCGGCGTCCGGTGCACGCTCAGGCGCAGCACCTTCAGTTCGCGGATCTTGGCGCGGCCCCGGCGGGCGCGCTTCTGGCGGCTGACCTTCTTTTCCATGCGGCACCCTTACTTCTTCTTCGTTTCCTTGAGCTCGATGCGCTCACCGGAGTAACGAACACCCTTGCCCTTGTAGGGCTCCGGGGCACGGTAGGCGCGGATCTCCGCCGCCACCTGGCCCACCTGCTGCTTGTCGGCGCCCTTCACCAGGATCTCGGTCTGCGTGGGCGTCTCGATCGTCACGCCGTCGGGTGCGGCGTACACCACCGGGTGCGAGAAGCCGAGCGTGAGGTTGAGGTTGCGACCCTGCGCCTGCGCGCGGTAGCCGACGCCCACCAGCTCGAGCTTCTTCTCGTAGCCCAGCGACACGCCGCGCACCAGGTTCGCGATGTGCGCGCGCAGCGAGCCCGCATGCATCAGCGACTCGCGACTGCGCTCCGCCACCTCGACGCGCAGCTGCTCGCCTTCCTGGACCACGGACAGTCCGGGGCGGACGGGCAGCGAGAGCGCGCCCTTGGCGCCCTTGACCGTGACGGCCGCGCCGTCGACGTTGGCGGTGACGCCCTTGGGGAGCGCGACCGGGTTCTTTGCGACTCGTGACATGGTCTTAACCTGCTTCTCGCCCGTGCCTTACGACACGATGCAGAGGACTTCGCCGCCGTGTCCCCCGGCGCGCGCCTCGCGGTCGGTCATCACGCCGCGCGAGGTGGAAATGATCGCCACGCCCATGCCGCCGAGCACGCGCGGCAGCTCGTCCTTCGCGCGGTAGACGCGCAGACCCGGGCGGCTGACGCGCTCGAGGCGGTCGATGACCGGGCGGCCATGGTAGTACTTCAGACGCAGCGTGAGCGTCGCCTTGGCGCCGTCGTTCGCGACGCCGAAGTCATCGATATAGCCCTCGTCCTTCAGCACCTTGGCGAGCGCCAGCTTGATCCGCGAGCCCGGCATGCTGACCTCGGTCTTGCCCGAGCGCTGGCCGTTGCGGATGCGGGTGAGGAAGTCCGCGATGGGATCCGTCATGCTCATGTCTTGCTCCGTTACGCGGCCTTACCAGCTGGCCTTGCGCAGGCCGGGGACGTCGCCACGCATCGTCGCCTCGCGCAGCTTGGTGCGGGCGAGCCCGAATTTGCGGTACACGCCGCGCGGCCGGCCGGTGATGGCGCAGCGATTGCGGATTCGCGAGGCCGACGTGTCGCGCGGCAGGGCCTGCAGCTTCTGCCCGGCCTCCTCCCGCTCCGCGTCCGTGGACTTCGGGCTGCGGATGGTCTCCTTGAGCGCGGCTCGCTTCGTCGCGTAGCGCTTCACGAGCTTCGCGCGGCGCTTCTCGCGCTCGATCATGCTGGTCTTCGCCATTTGCCGGACCTTACTTGCGGAACGGGAAGTTGAAGGATTCGAGCAGCGCGCGACCCTCGCGGTCGTCGCGCGCCGTCGTCGTGATGGTGATGTCCATCCCGCGGATCGCGTCGATCTTGTCGTAGGCGATCTCCGGGAAGATGATCTGCTCCTTCACGCCGAAGCTGTAGTTGCCGCGGCCGTCGAAGGAGCGCGCCGACACGCCGCGGAAGTCGCGGATGCGCGGCATCGCCACGCTGATCAGGCGATCGAGGAACTCGTACATGCGCGCGCCCCGCAGCGTCACCTTGGCGCCCACGGGCACGCCGGCGCGCAGCTTGAACGACGCGATCGACTGGCGTGACTTCGTCACCAGGGGCTTCTGGCCCGTGATCGCGGTGAGGTCGCCCACGGCACCGTCCATGGCCTTCTTGTCGGCGACCGCCTCGCCCACGCCCATGTTGACGGTGATTCGGGTGATCTTCGGGACCTGCATGGTGTTCTCGAGCCCGAGCGTCTTCATGAGCTCGGGAACGATCTTGTCCCGGTAGGTCTGCTGGAGCCTTGCCATCTGGGTCATCCTCGCCGGTTCAGGCGTCCACGACTTCGTCGTTCGACTTGAAGAAGCGCACGCGCCGCCCGTCGGCGAGCGTGCGCAGGCCCACGCGGTCGCCCTGCTTGGCGATGGGGTTCCAGAGCATCACGTTCGAGCGGTGCAGCGAAGCCTCCTGCTCGACGATGCCACCCTGGGTCCCGCGCTGCGGGTTCGGGCGCGTATGGCGCTTGACCATGTTCACGTTCTCGACGAGCACGCGGTCGTTCTCCAGCACCTTGATGACGGTGCCGCGACGGCCCTTCTCGCGGCCGGCGATGACGACCACCTCGTCGCCCTTGCGGATCTTGTTCATGACTGTTTCCTCGATCTTCCCGGAACCGTCGCTCAGAGCACTTCCGGGGCCAGCGAGATGATCTTCATGAACTGCGCCGTGCGCAGCTCGCGAGTGACCGGTCCGAAGATGCGCGTGCCGATCGGCTCGAGCTTGTTGGTGAGCAGCACGGCGGCGTTGCCGTCGAAGCGGATCAGGGACCCGTCCGCACGGCGCACGCCGTGGGCCGTGCGCACGACCACCGCGTCGTACACCTCGCCCTTCTTCACCTTGCCGCGCGGGATCGCGTCCTTGACGCTCACCTTGATCACGTCACCCACGGTCGCGTAGCGGCGCTTCGAGCCGCCGAGCACCTTGATGCACATGAGGCTCTTGGCGCCGCTGTTGTCGGCGGCCTGCAGCATCGTCCGCATCTGAATCATGGTCGGGCTCCTTGGGCTCGCGCGCTCAGGACTGGTCGGCGCGCTTGACGACGCGCACCAGGCGCCATGCCTTGCGGGCCGACAGGCGGCGGCACTCGGCGATGTCCACGAGGTCGCCCTCGCGGCCCTCGCCGTGCTCGTCGTGGGCGAGCAGCTTGGTGGTCCGGCGCACGTACTTGCCGTACTTCTCGTGCTTCACGAGCCGCTCGACGGCGACCGTGATGGTCTTCTGCATCTTGCTGCTGACGACGCGCCCGGTGAGCGTGCGCTGCGCGCCCGCCTCGGTCGCCTTGGCCACGGCCTGCTCGTTCATCACTTGGCACTCCTCTGCGCCGCGGCCCGCGACTGCTCGCCGAGCACGGTCTTCACGCGTGCGATGTTGCGCCGCACCTTGCCGGCCTGGTCGGGCTTGGCCGCCTGACCGGTCGCCTGCGCCATGCGCAGGTTGAACTGCTCCCGACGCAGCTTGAGGAGTTCCTCCTTCAGCTCGCCGGCGCTCTTCTGCCTGAGATCCTTCGACTTCATCACCGGACCTGCCGCTTGACGAACAACGTGTCGACCGAGAGCTTGGACGCCGCGAGCCGGAAGGCCTCGCGCGCGATGTCCTCGGTGACGCCTTCCATCTCGAAGAGCACCTTGCCGGGCTGCACGCGCGCGACGTAGTACTCGACGTTGCCCTTGCCGGAGCCCATGCGGACCTCAAGGGGCTTCTTGGTGATCGGCACGTCCGGGAAGACCCGGATCCAGACCTGGCCGCCGCGCTTCACGTAGCGCGTCATCGCGCGGCGCGCCGCCTCGATCTCGCGCGCCGTCATGCGCGCACGGCTGACGGCCTTCAGGCCGTACTCGCCGAACGCGACGGTGCTGCCGCGCTGCGCGAGACCGGCGTTGCGGCCCTTGAACTGCTTGCGGAACTTGGTTCGCTTGGGTTGCATCATGGCGATGTCTCCGTCGGTCGCTCAGCGCGACGGCCTCAGGCCGTCTGCTCCGGCGCCGGCGCCGCGGCCTCGACGACCTCGACAGGCGCCACCGGCTCCGGCTGGTCGAACACCTCGCCCTTGAAGATCCAGACCTTCACGCCGATCGCGCCGTAGGTGGTGCGCGCTTCAGCGGTCCCGTAGTCGATCTCCGCGCGGAACGTGTGCAGCGGGATGCGGCCCTCGCGCGACCACTCGGTGCGGGCGATCTCGGAGCCGTTCAGGCGCCCCGACACGCGCACCTTCACACCCAGCGCGCCGCTGCGCATCGTGTTCATCACCGCGCGCTTCATGGCGCGGCGGAACATGACACGTCGCTCGATCTGCTGGGCGATGCCCTCGGCGACGAGCTGCGCGTCGACCTCGGGCTTCCTGATCTCGGCGATGTTGAGCCGGACGTCGCCGACGCCCATGCCCATCAGCTTCGCGACCTCGAGGCGCAGGCGCTCGATGTCCTCGCCCTTCTTGCCGATCACCACTCCGGGGCGTGCGGTGTTGATCGTGATGTTCGCCCGGCGGGCGGCGCGCTCGATGTGAATGCGGCTGACGGAGGCCTCCGACAGCTTCTTCTTCAGGAATTCGCGCACCTGCCAGTCCTGCAGGATGTAGCCGGGGTACATGCGCGAATTCGCGTACCACCGCGACGTCCAGTCACGGGTGATGCCGAGGCGGATGCCGACCGGATTGACCTTCTGACCCATGGAGCGTGCTCTCCTCAGTCCTTGCGGCCGTCGCCGACGAGGATGGTGATGTGGCTGTTGCGCTTGACGATGCGGTTGCCGCGGCCCTTGGCGCGCGCGTGGAAGCGCTTGAAACTCGGCGCCTCGCTCACCTCGATGCGCGCGACCTTCAGCACGTCGATGTCCGCGTTGTGGTTGTTCTCGGCGTTCGCAATCGCGGACTCGAGCACCTTCAGCACGAGGCGCGCGCCCTTCTTCGGCGTGAAGCGCAGCGTCGCGAGCGCCTGGCCCACGGGCCGGCCCCGCACCATGTCCGCTACGAGGCGGCACTTCTGCGGCGAGATGCGCGCGTATTTGAGCTTGGCAGCGACTTCCATGGCTCAGGCTCCGGACTTCTTGTCGCCCGAGTGCCCCTTGAAGGTGCGCGTCGGAGCGAACTCGCCGAGCTTGTGGCCGACCATGTTCTCGGACACCAGCACGGGGATGTGCTGCCTGCCGTTGTGCACGGCAATCGTCAGACCCACCATGTCGGGCAGGATCATCGAACGGCGCGACCAGGTCTTGATGGGCCGGCGGTCGTTCTTGTCGGCCGCCACCTGCACCTTCTTGGCGAGGTGCAGGTCGACGAACGGGCCTTTCTTGACTGAACGGGGCACGGGAAGCTCCTCTTCAGGTTCAGTTGCGGCGCCGGACGATCAGCCCGGTCGTGCGCTTGTTGGTGCGGGTCTTCTTGCCCTTGGTCTTCCAGCCCCACGGGGACACCGGGTGCGGGTTGCCCTGGCCGGACTTGCCCTCGCCGCCGCCGTGCGGGTGATCGACGGGATTCATCACGACGCCGCGCACGGTCGGGCGGATGCCGCGCCAGCGCATCGCGCCGGCCTTGCCGTAGACGATCAGGTTGTGGTCCTCGTTGCCCACCTCGCCGATCGTGGCGCGGCAGTCGACGTGAACCTTGCGCATCTCCGTGGAGCGCAGGCGAATGGTCGCGTAGAGGCCTTCGCGCGCGACGAGCTGCACCGAGGCGCCGGCGCTGCGAGCCAGCTGGCCGCCGCGGCCGGGCTTCAGCTCGACGTTGTGGACCTGGCTGCCGATCGGGATGTTGCGCAGCGGCAGCGCGTTGCCCGGCTTGATCGGGGCCTCGGCGCCGGTCTGGATCACGTCGCCCGCGACGACGCCCTTCGGCGCCAGGATGTAGCGGCGCTCGCCGTCGGCGTAGAGCACCAGCGCCAGGTGCGCGCTGCGGTTCGGATCGTATTCGAGCCGCTCGACTTTGCCGGGGACACCGTCCTTGGCGCGCACGAAGTCCACCACGCGATAGCGCTGGCGGTGGCCGCCGCCCTTGTGGCGGGTGGTGATCCGGCCCATGTTGTTGCGGGCGCCGGTGCGCTTCTGGCTGGCGGTCAGCGCGGCGACCGGCGCGCCCTTGTGCAGGTGCGAGCGATCTGGCTTGACGACGAAGCGCCGGCCGGGCGAGGTGGGTTTGGTCTTGATGAGAGCCATCGCAGGTATCCCGTCAGTTGGTCCGCAGCGTCACTTCTCGACGCCGGCGAAGTCGATGGACTGGCCCGCAGCGAGGCTGACGTAGGCTTTCTTGAAGTCCGAGCGGCGGCCGGGACGCCCGCCAAAGCGCTTGGCCTTGCCGGCGACGTTCACAACGCGCACGGCGTCGACCTTGACCTCGAACATCAGCTCGACGGCCGCCTTGATCTCGGGCTTCGAGGCGTCACGACGCACGCGGAACACGACCTGGTTGTCGCGCTCGGCAACGCGGGCACTCTTCTCAGAGACGTGCGGCGCGACCAGCACCGTCATCAGTCTTTCCTGGCTGCTCATGACAGCTTCTCCTCGAGCATGCGCACCGCACCCACAGTGGCGAGGACGTGGTCGTGGCTCAGCAGGCTGCGCGGATCGATGGCCGCGACGGGCAGCACGGACACCCCGAACAGGTTGCGCGATGCGAGATCGAGCTTCTCGTCGTGGGCCTCGACCAGGATCAGCACGTTCTCGAGCTTCAGCTCCCTGAGCCGGGCCGCCAGCAGGCGCGTCTTAGGCGCCTCGAGCTCGAGCGACTCGATCACGACCAGGCGCTCGAGCCGGGCGAGCTCCGAGAGCATCGCGCGGATCGCGCCCTGGTACATCTTGCGATTGACCTTCTGGGAGTAGTCGCGCGGACGCGCGGCGAAGGCTCGGCCGCCGCCGACCCAGATCGGGCTGCGGATGCTGCCAGCGCGGGCGCGGCCGCCGCCCTTCTGGTTCCAGGGCTTGATGCCGCCGCCCCGGACCTCGGCGCGGCTCTTCTGGCGCTTGGTGCCGGCGCGGCCGGCCGCCATGTAGGCGGTGACCACCTGGTGGACGAGGGCCTCGTTGAAATCGCGCCCGAAGGCCTTCTCGGAGACCTCGAGGGTGCCGGCGCCACCGCCGACGAACTTGAGCTGGGTGGCCATGGGTTACTTCCTCGGGGCCAGGGTCTTGCGGGCGGCGCGGCGCGCAGCCTTGACCGAGGGACGCACGATCACCTGGCCGCCCGGGGCGCCCGGCACGGCGCCGCGCACCAGCAGCAGATTGCGGGCGGCGTCCACCTCGACGATCCGGAGGTTCTCGATGGTGCGGCGCAGGTTACCCATGTGGCCGGACATGCGCTTGCCCGGGAACACGCGACCCGGCGTCTGGCGCTGGCCGATCGAGCCCGGCGTCCGGTGGAACAGCGAGGCGCCGTGGGAGGCCGGGCCACCCGCGAAATTGTGGCGCTTGATGGTGCCCGCGAAGCCCTTGCCGATCGTCGTCCCGGCGACGTCCACGATCTGGCCGGCCGCGAACATGTCCACCTTCAGCTCGGCGCCCGGCGCGAGGTCGGCGCCCTCGCCGTCGGCGAGGCGGAACTCGACCAGCGACTCGCCCGGCGCCACCTTGGCCTTGGCAAAGTGACCGGCGAGCGGGCGCCCGAGGCGGGAGGGCTTGCGGTCGCCGTAGGCGACCTGAACGGCGCGATAACCGTCGCTCTCGACGGCCTTCACCTGGGTGACGCGGTTCGGCAGGGCCTCGATCACCGTCACCGGGATCGATTCGCCCGCGTCCGTGAAGACGCGCGTCATGCCGGCCTTGCGGCCAATCAGACCGATCGTCATCGATTCGTCCTCGTACACCGTCCCGGCTTCGATTGGCCGGGACTGAAAACAACTCGCCCGTCTGTCGGGACGGGCGCTCATCGAGGGGCTGAGAGGTGCCGCCACGGGGGGTCCGGGCTGCGCCGCTCGAGCGGTACCGGTGATTCCGGCCAGGCCTCGGCGAGAAGGAGCCGCGTATTATAGCGGCCGCTGGAAAGCTTGCAAGCTCGAAAATCGGTCGGCTGAGCGGCGGTGCGTCCCCGCGGCCAGGGTGGCCGCGGGAGTCGTCCCGGCCTCGGCCTCAGTTCAGCTTGATCTGGACGTCCACTCCGGCAGGCAGCTCGAGCTTCATCAGCGCGTCCACCGTCTTGTCCGTCGGGTTGAGGATGTCCATGAGCCGCTTGTGCGTGCGCAGCTCGTACTGGTCGCGGGCGTCCTTGTCGGCGTGCGGGGAGACGAGCACGGTAAAGCGCTCCATCTTCACGGGCAGCGGCACCGGGCCGCGGACGGTGGCGCCGGTGCGCTTCGCCGTCTCGACGATCTCCCGGGCCGAGTTGTCGATCAGGCGGTGGTCGAACGCCTTGAGACGGATGCGGATGTTCTGTCTTGCCATGGCGCTCACTTGAGGACTTTCGAAACCACGCCTGCGCCGACGGTGCGGCCGCCCTCGCGGATCGCAAAGCGCAGGCCTTCTTCCATCGCGATCGGGCTGATCAGCTCGATCGTCATCTTGATGTTGTCCCCGGGCATCACCATCTCCACGCCCTCGGGCAACTCCACCGAACCGGTCACGTCCGTCGTGCGGAAGTAGAACTGCGGACGATACCCCTTGAAGAACGGCGTGTGACGACCGCCCTCCTCCTTCGTCAGCACGTACACCTCACCCTCGAACTTCGTGTGCGGCGTGATGCTCCCGGGCTTCGCCAGCACCTGACCACGCTCCACTTCCTCGCGCTTCGTGCCGCGCAGCAGCACACCCACGTTGTCGCCCGCCTGACCCTGGTCAAGCAGCTTCCTGAACATCTCCACGCCCGTGCAGGTCGTCTTCACCGTCGGGCGCAGACCCACGATCTCAACCTCGTCGTTCACCTTCACGATGCCGCGCTCAATGCGCCCCGTCACCACCGTGCCACGACCCGAAATCGAGAACACGTCCTCCACCGGCATCAAAAACGCACCGTCAATCGCGCGCTCCGGAACCGGAATGTAACGGTCCATCTCCTCCACCAGCTTCACCACCGAGGGCACCCCGAGCGGACCCTTGTCCCCCTCCAGCGCCTTCAGCGCACTGCCCGTCACGATCGGCGTGTCGTCGCCCGGAAACTCGTACTTGGAGAGCAGCTCGCGCACCTCCATCTCGACGAGCTCCAGGAGCTCCGCGTCGTCCACCATGTCCGCCTTGTTCAGGTACACCACGATGTACGGAACGCCCACCTGACGCGCCAGCAGAATGTGCTCGCGCGTCTGCGGCATCGGACCATCGGCCGCCGAAACCACCAGAATCGCACCGTCCATCTGCGCCGCTCCCGTGATCATGTTCTTCACGTAGTCGGCGTGCCCCGGACAGTCCACGTGCGCGTAGTGACGCGCCGGCGACTGATACTCCACGTGCGCCGTCGAGATCGTGATCCCGCGCGCCTTCTCCTCCGGTGCCTTGTCAATCTGGTCGTAGGCCATGAAGGTGCCACCGTGCGTCTCCGCCATCACCTTCGTCAGCGCCGCCGTCAGCGTCGTCTTGCCATGGTCCACGTGACCAATCGTGCCCACGTTCACGTGCGGCTTCGTACGCGCGAATTTTTCCTTAGCCACGACCCTTACCTCTGAAATCTGAAATCGAGTGTCGAATGTCGGATGACCGCAGGAGCGGTCAGCTCGCCTTCTTGAGCACCGCGTCGGCGACGTTGTTAGGCACTTCCAGGTACTTCGCGAACTCCATGGTGAACGTCGCGCGACCCTGGCTCATGGAGCGCACCGACGTCGCGTAACCGAACATCTCCGCGAGCGGCACCTCCGCGGTGATGACCTTGCCGGAGTGACCGTCGTCCATACCCTGTATATGGCCGCGCCGTCGGTTCAGGTCGCCGATCACGTCGCCGGAGTAATCTTCGGGCGTGACCACCTCGACCTTCATGATCGGCTCGAGCAGCACGGGCTTCGCCTTGCGCACGCCTTCCTTGACGGCCATCGACCCGGCGATCTTGAACGCCATTTCGTTCGAGTCGACGTCGTGGTACGAGCCGTCGATGATCGTGACCTTGACGTCCACCACGGGGTAGCCGGCGATGACGCCGCCGCCCAGCGCTTCCTTGACGCCCTTGTCCACCGCGGGGATGTACTCGCGCGGCACGACGCCGCCGACGATGCCGTTGACGAACTCGTAGCCCTTGCCCTCCGGTTGCGGCTCGATCTTGAGCCACACGTGGCCGTACTGGCCGCGGCCGCCGGACTGGCGCACGAACTTGCCTTCCTGCTCGACCGAGCCGCGGATCGTCTCGCGGTAGGCGACCTGCGGCTTGCCGACGTTCGCCTCGACCTTGAACTCGCGCTTCATGCGGTCGACGATGATGTCGAGGTGCAGTTCGCCCATGCCCGAGATGATCGTCTGGCCCGACTCCTGGTCGGTGCTGACGCGGAATGACGGGTCTTCCTTGGCGAGGCGCTGCAGCGCGAGACCCATTTTCTCCTGGTCGGACTTGGTCTTCGGCTCGACCGCGACCGAGATCACGGGCTCAGGGAACTCCATCTTCTCGAGCGTGATGACATTATCGACGTCGCACAGCGTGTCGCCCGTCGTCACGTCCTTGAGGCCCACGGCAGCGGCGATGTCGCCGGCGCGGACTTCCTTGATCTCCTCGCGCTCGTTCGCATGCATCTGCAGCAGTCGGCCGATGCGCTCCTTCCGGCTCTTCGCCGGGACGTACACCTGGTCGCCGGAGTTCAGCACGCCGGAATAGACGCGGAAGAACGTCAGGTTGCCGACGAACGGGTCGTTCAGGATCTTGAAGGCCAGCGCGGAGAACTTGGCGTCGTCGGCCGCCGGTCGCGTGTCCTCGGCGCCGTTCTCGAGAATGCCCTTGACCGGCGGCACGTCGATCGGCGACGGCATGTACTCGATGACCGCATCGAGCATCGCCTGCACGCCCTTGTTCTTGAACGCCGAGCCGCAGAGCATGATGCAGATCTCGGTGCGGATCGAACGCTCGCGCAGACCTGCCTTAATTTCGTTGATCGACAGCTCGCCCGACTCGAGGTACTTGTGCATCAGCTCGTCGTTGGCCTCGGCCGCGGCCTCGACCATCTTCTCGCGCCACTCCCGGCACTGCTCGAGCATGTCGGCAGGGATGTCGCGGTACTCGAACTTCATGCCCTCGGTGCTGTCGTCCCAGTAGATCGACTTCATCTGGATGAGGTCGACGACGCCCTCGAACTTGTCTTCGGCGCCGATCGGCAACTGCAGGGGGACCGGATTGCCGCGCAGGCGGGTCTTGATCTGCTCGACACAGCGCAGAAAATTCGCACCGGCACGGTCCATCTTGTTGACGAACGCGAGGCGCGGCACGCGGTACCGGTTCATCTGGCGCCAGACCGTCTCGGACTGGGGCTGCACGCCGGAGACCGCGCAGAACACCGCGCAGGCGCTGTCGAGCACTCGCAGCGACCGCTCGACTTCGATCGTGAAGTCGACGTGCCCCGGAGTGTCGATGATGTTGAAGCGGTGCTCCGGGAAGTGGTTGTCCATGCCCTTCCAGAACGCCGTGGTGGCAGCCGCGGTGATCGTGATGCCGCGCTCCTGCTCCTGCTCCATGTAGTCCATGACGGCTGCGCCGTCGTGCACTTCGCCGATCTTGTGCGAAACGCCGGTGTAGAAAAGGATGCGCTCGGTCGTCGTCGTCTTGCCGGCGTCGATGTGCGCTGAGATACCGATGTTACGGTAGCGTTCGATCGGAGTGGTGCGTGGCACGGTACTGATCCTCGGGCGTTCGGGGCGGGAGCGAGCGCCTTACCAGCGGTAGTGCGCGAACGCCTTGTTCGCATCGGCCATGCGGTGCGTGTCCTCGCGCTTGCGCACGGCAGCGCCGCGGTTCTCGGACGCCTCGAGCAGTTCGGCGGCGAGACGCTGCGACATGGACTTCTCGCTGCGTGCCGCGGCCGCGTCGATCACCCAGCGCATGGCAAGCGTCTGGCGGCGCGTGGAGCGGACTTCGACGGGCACCTGGTAGGTCGCACCGCCCACGCGGCGTGACTTCACCTCGACCATCGGCTTCACGTTGTCGAGCGCCTGCGTGAGGAGGTCGATCGCCTGGTCGGGCTGCCGACCGGTGCGCTCTGCCATGCGGTCGATGGCGCCGTAGACAATGCTTTCCGCCACGGACTTCTTGCCGCGCTCCATGACCATGTTCATGAACTTCGCCAGCAGCACGCTGTTGAACTTCGGGTCCGGCAGGATGCTGCGGGTCGGGGCTTGGGATCGGCGCGACATGTCGTGTTACCTGGGCGTATGTGCGGTGGGTGACGGGCTCGGGGAGCGGATCAGCCCTTCGGGCGCTTGGCGCCGTACTTCGAGCGGCTCTGCTTCCGTTCGCCGACGCCGGCGCAGTCGAGCGTGCCGCGGACCGTGTGGTAGCGGACACCGGGCAGGTCCTTGACGCGTCCGCCGCGGATCAGCACCACTGAGTGCTCCTGCAGGTTGTGGCCCTCGCCGCCGATGTAGCTGATCACCTCGTGGCCGTTGGTCAGGCGCACCTTGGCGACCTTGCGCAGTGCCGAGTTCGGCTTCTTGGGCGTCGTCGTGTAGACGCGCGTGCAGACACCACGCCGCTGTGGCGACCCGCCGAGGGCGGGCACCTTGCTCTTGGCGGCGGCGAGACGGCGCGGATCGCGGATCAGCTGATTGACGGTAGACATGCCAGGGCAGACTCCAGGTCGTTCGGGCGGGCGGGCATACCGCGGAACCGCCGAGAAGCACCGGGCCGCCCTGCGGCGGCCCGGTGGTGAGATCCGAGGGGTCGCGCGGGTGGATGGCCGGCGACCTCGTCGAAAGGCCGGAAATTTTAGGGAGGGACCCCGCCCATGTCAACTTGACGGACGGCGCCGGAACCCCTCCGGAACGGCCGCTCAGCCCACCGGCGCCTCCGCCTCGCCGCCCGGCGCCACGTCGAGCTCAGCGGCATCCACTGGTACGGGCACGTCCCCGAAGCTCGCGGCGAGAGCGTCCTCCGGACGCCGGCGGCGCGCCAGGTGGTAGAACGAGCCCGTGCCCGCCGGGATCAGGCGGCCGACGATGACGTTCTCCTTGAGCCCGCGCAGGTCGTCCCTCAGGCCACGGACCGCCGCCTCGGTGAGCACGCGGGTGGTCTCCTGGAACGACGCCGCCGAGATGAACGACTCGGTGGCGAGCGATGCCTTGGTGATGCCGAGCAGCATCGGGTCGGCGATCGCGGGCAGCTTGCCGTCCTTCGCAAGACGCTCGTTGGCCTCGAGCACGCGCGCCCGGTCCATCTGCTCGCCGCGCAGAAAGCCGGCTTCGCCGGTCTCGACGACTTCCACCTTGCGCAACATCTGGCGAATGATCACCTCGATGTGCTTGTCGTTGATCTTCACGCCCTGCAGGCGGTAGACGTCCTGGATCTCGCGTACGAGGTAGTTCGCGAGCGGCTCGACGCCCTGCAGACGCAGGATGTCGTGCGGGTTCGGCTCGCCGTCCGCGATCGTTTCGCCGCGCTCGACGTGCTCGCCCTCGAACACCGTCAGGTGGCGCCACTTCGGGATCAGCTCCTCGTGCTTCTCGCCCTGGTCGTCGGTGATGATCAGACGTCGCTTGCCCTTGGTCTCCTTGCCGAAGCTGACCGTACCCGAGTACTCGGCGAGGATCGCCGAGTCCTTGGGCTTGCGCGCCTCGAACAGGTCGGCCACGCGCGGCAGACCGCCCGTGATGTCGCGGGTCTTGGAGGACTCCTGCGGAATGCGTGCGATCACGTCGCCGACCGACACCTGGACGCCGTCCTCGAGGTTCACCAGCGCGCCCGGCGGCAGCGCGTAGACCGCGGGAATGTCGGTGTTGGCGAAGCAGACTTCCTTGCCCTTGGAGTTCAGCAGCTTGATCACCGGGCGCAGGTCCTTGCCACCGGCGCCGCGCTGCTTCGGGTCCATGACCACGGTGCTCGACAGGCCCGTGATCTCGTCCACCTGGCTCGACACGGTGATGCCGTCGATGAAATCCTGGAAACGGATGAAGCCCGCCACCTCGGTCACGACCGGATGGGTGTGCGGATCCCAGGTCGCGATGATCTGGCCCGGCAGAACCGAGTCGCCCTCCTTCACCGTGATCATCGAGCCGTACGGGATACGGTAGCGCTCGCGCTCGCGACCGAAGTCGTCGATCAGGCCGAACTCGCCCGAGCGAGACACCGCCACGAGGTGGCCCTTGTCGTGGCGCACGGACTTGAGGTTGTGGAAGCGGACCGTTCCCCGGCCCTTCACTTCGACGCTGCTCTGCGCCGCGGCGCGGGAGGCCGCACCGCCGATGTGGAACGTGCGCATGGTGAGCTGCGTGCCGGGCTCGCCGATCGACTGCGCCGCGATCACGCCGACCGCCTCGCCGATGTTGATGCGGTGGCCGCGCGCGAGGTCGCGCCCGTAGCACTGGGCGCAGACGCCGTAGCGCGTGGCACAAGTGATCGGCGAGCGGACCATGACCTGGTCCACGCCGGCCTGCTCGATGCGCCGCACGAGCTTCTCGTCGAGCAGCTCGCCCGCCGTCACCAGCACCTCGTCGGAGCCGGGACGGAACACGTCGCTCGAGATCACCCGTCCGAGCACCCGCTCGCCGAGGCCCTCGACGACGTCGCCGCCCTCGACGATCGGCATCATGGACAGGCCATTGACCGTGCCGCAGTCGGGCTCGGTGACGACCAAGTCCTGCGCGACGTCGACCAGGCGGCGGGTCAGGTAGCCGGAGTTCGCGGTCTTGAGCGCGGTGTCGGCGAGGCCCTTGCGCGCGCCGTGCGTCGAGATGAAGTACTGGAGGACGTTGAGGCCCTCGCGGAAGTTGGCTGTGATCGGCGTCTCGATGATCGAGCCGTCGGGCTTCGCCATCAGGCCGCGCATGCCTGCGAGCTGACGGATCTGCGCCGGCGAGCCGCGCGCACCGGAGTCCGACATCATGAAGATCGAATTGAACGACTTCTGGCGGACCTTGCGGCCGTCGGAGGCCACGACGTCATCGCCGCCGAGCTTCTCCATCATGGCCTTCGCGACCTGGTCGTTGGTGCGCGACCAGATGTCCACGACCTTGTTGTAGCGCTCGCCGTTGGTGACCAGACCCGAGGCGTACTGCTCCTGGATCTCCTTCACCTCGTGCTCGGCCGCGCTCAGGATCCGGCCCTTCTGCTCCGGCACGATCATGTCGTCCACGCCGATCGAGACGCCCGCGCGCGTGGCGTAGTGGAAGCCCGTGTACATCAGCTGGTCCGCGAAGACGACCGTCTCCTTGAGGCCCAGCGTGCGGTAGCAGGCGTTGATCACGCCCGAAATTGCCTTCTTGGTCATGTCCTGATTGATCAGGTCGAAGGACAGCCCCTTCGGCAGCACCTCGAACAGCAGGGCCCGCCCCACGGTGGTCTCCACGAGGCGGCGGTTCTGCACCAGCTGGCCGTCGGCGCCCTTCACGTGCTCGACGATGCGCACGCGGACCCGCGCCTGCAGGTCGGCGACGCGGCACTCGTAGGCCCTGTGAACCTCGGCGACGTCGGAGAAGATCGTTCCTTCGCCGGGAGCGTTCACCCGCTCGCGCGTCATGAAGTACAGCCCGAGCACCACGTCCTGCGAGGGCACGATGATCGGATCGCCGTTCGCCGGCGAGAGGATGTTGTTCGAGGACAGCATCAGCGCGCGCGCCTCGAGCTGCGCCTCGAGCGACAGCGGCACGTGCACGGCCATCTGGTCGCCGTCGAAGTCGGCGTTGAACGCGGTGCAGACCAGAGGGTGCAGCTGGATCGCCTTGCCCTCCACAAGCACCGGCTCGAAGGCCTGGATGCCGAGGCGGTGCAGCGTCGGCGCGCGGTTCAGCATCACCGGGTGCTCGCGGATCACTTCCTCGAGGATGTCCCAGACCTCCGGGCCCTCGCGCTCCACCATGCGCTTGGCGGCCTTGATCGTGGTCGCCTCGCCGCGCAGCTGCAGCTTCTGGAAGATGAACGGCTTGAACAGCTCGAGCGCCATCTTCTTCGGCAGACCGCACTGATGCAGGCGCAGCGTCGGGCCGACGACGATGACCGAACGGCCGGAGTAGTCGACGCGCTTGCCGAGCAGGTTCTGGCGGAAGCGGCCCTGCTTGCCCTTGATCATGTCGGCGAGCGACTTGAGAGGACGCTTGTTGGTGCCGGTGATAGCGCGGCCGCGGCGGCCGTTGTCGAGCAGCGCGTCGACCGACTCCTGCAGCATGCGCTTTTCGTTGCGCACGATGATGTCGGGCGCGTTCAGCTCGAGCAGCCGACGCAGACGGTTGTTGCGGTTGATGACGCGGCGGTAGAGGTCGTTCAGGTCGGACGTCGCAAACCTGCCCCCATCCAGGGGCACCAGCGGCCGAAGGTCGGGCGGCAGCACCGGCAGCACCGTGAGCACCATCCACTCGGGGTGGTTCCCCGAATCGATGAACGACTCGATCAGCTTGAGGCGCTTCGAGAGGCGCTTGATCTTGGTCTCCGAGCTGGTGGCCCCGATGTCCTCGCGGACCTTGACCACCTCGGCCTGCAGGTCGAGGCTCTTGAGCAGCTCGTGGACTGCCTCGGCACCCATGCGCGCGTCGAACTCGTCGCCATGCTTCTCGATCGCGTCGAGGTAGGCCTCGTCCGACAGCAGCTGGCCGCGCTGCATCGAGGTCATCCCCGGATCGATGACGACGAAGGCCTCGAAGTACAGCACGCGCTCGATCTCGCGCAGCGTCATGTCGAGCATCAGGCCGATGCGGCTGGGGAGCGACTTCAGGAACCAGATGTGCGCCGTCGGGCTCGCGAGCTCGATGTGGCCCATGCGCTCGCGGCGCACCTTGGCCTGCGTGACCTCCACGCCGCACTTCTCGCAGACCACGCCGCGGTGTTTGAGGCGCTTGTACTTTCCGCAGAGGCACTCGTAGTCCTTCACGGGGCCGAAGATCTTCGCGCAGAAGAGCCCGTCGCGCTCCGGCTTGAAGGTCCGGTAGTTGATGGTCTCCGGCTTCTTGACCTCGCCGAACGACCACGAGCGGATCATTTCCGGGGAAGCGAGCGCGATGCGGATCGAGTCGAAGTCCTCGACCGTCGGCTGCTGCTTGAAGAATTTCAACAGGTCTTTCATGGGGTCACCCTGTCCGTCGCGCGCGTGATACGGGCCTGGCTCAACGCCGTTCCTGGTGGAGCTCGATGTTGATGCCGAGCGATCGGATTTCCTTGACCAGCACGTTGAAGGACTCGGGCATGCCCGCATCCATCATGTGGTTGCCGTCCACGATGTTCTTGTACATCTTGGTGCGGCCCGTCACGTCGTCCGACTTGACTGTCAGCATCTCCTGCAGCGTATAGGAGGCGCCGTAGGCCTCGAGCGCCCAGACCTCCATCTCGCCGAAGCGCTGACCGCCGAACTGCGCCTTGCCGCCCAGCGGCTGCTGGGTGACGAGGCTGTACGGCCCGGTCGAGCGCGCGTGCATCTTGTCGTCCACGAGGTGGTTGAGCTTGAGCATGTACATGTAGCCCACAGTCACTTCGCGGTCGAAGCGCTCGCCGGTGCGGCCGTCGAACAGCCAGGTCTGGCCGCTCTCCGGCAGCTCTGCGAGCCGCAGCATGTGCTTGATCTCGCGCTCGGTCGCGCCGTCGAACACCGGCGTGGCGATCGGCACGCCGTTGCGCAGGTTGCCCGCGAGCGCGAGCACCTCCGCGTCGCTGAACTGCCCGAGGTCCTCGGACTTGCCGCCGCTGCCGTTGTAGACCTCCTCGAGGAACGCCCGCAGCTCGGCGGCGCCCCGCGCCTCGTCGAGCATGCGGCCGATCTTGAGGCCGATGCCCTTGGCGGCCCAGCCGAGGTGAGTCTCGAGGATCTGCCCGATGTTCATGCGCGAAGGCACGCCGAGCGGGTTCAGCACGATGTCCACCGGCGTGCCGTCCGCGGCGAACGGCATGTCCTCGACCGGCACGATGGTCGAGATCACGCCCTTGTTCCCGTGGCGGCCGGCCATCTTGTCGCCCGGCTGCACGCGGCGCTTCACCGCGAGGTACACCTTCACCATCTTGAGCACGCCCGGCGCGAGGTCGTCGCCCTGCGTGATCTTCTGCCGCTTCTCCTCGAGGCGCCGCTCGAACTCCTTGCGCTGCGCGCGCATGCGCTCCGCCGTGAGCTCGAGGGCGGCGTTCGCCTCCTCGTCCTCGAGGCGCACTTCGAGCCAGTGCTCGCGCGGGATGTCGGCGAGGTAGTCCGCGGTCACCTTCGAGCCAGGCTTGAGCTTGCGCGGGCCGCCGGAGGCGACTTTGCCGATCAGCAGGGACTGCACGCGCGAGAACAGGTCCTCCTCGAGGATGCGCTGCTGGTCCGCGAGATCCTTGCGGACCTTCTCGATCTCGGACTTCTCGATGGACTTGGCGCGCGTGTCCTTCTCGACGCCGTCGCGCGTGAAGACGCGCACGTCGATCACCGTGCCGTCCATGCCCGGGGGCACGCGCAGCGAGGTGTCCTTCACGTCGGAGGCCTTCTCGCCGAAGATCGCGCGCAGCAGCTTCTCCTCGGGGGTGAGCTGCGTCTCGCCCTTCGGCGTGACCTTGCCCACGAGGATGTCGGCTGCCTTGACCTCCGCACCGATGAAGGCGATGCCGGCCTCGTCGAGCTTGGCGAGCGCCGACTCGCCGACGTTCGGGATGTCGGCGGTGATCTCCTCCGGCCCGAGCTTCGTGTCGCGCGCCACGCAGGTGAGTTCCTCGATGTGAATCGTCGTGAAGCGGTCCTCCTGGACCACCCGCTCGGAGATCAGGATCGAGTCCTCGAAGTTGTAGCCGTTCCACGGCATGAAGGCGACCAGCAGGTTCTGACCGAGCGCGAGTTCTCCCAGGTCGGTCGAGGGCCCGTCCGCCAGCACGTCGCCGCGCGCGATCGCGTCGCCCGCCTTCACCAGCGGGCGCTGGTTGATGCAGGTGTTCTGGTTCGAACGCGTGTACTTGGTGAGGTTGTAGATGTCCACGCCCGCCTCGCCGGCGGTGGTCTCCGCGTCGTTCACGCGAACCACGATGCGCGAAGCGTCCACCGAGTCCACCGCGCCGCCGCGGCGCGCGACCACCGTCACCCCCGAGTCGATCGCGACCGGGCGCTCCATGCCGGTGCCCACCAGCGGCGTCTCCGAGCGCAGCGTCGGCACGGCCTGGCGCTGCATGTTCGAGCCCATCAGCGCGCGGTTCGCGTCGTCGTGCTCGAGGAACGGGATCAGCGAGGCAGCGACCGACACGATCTGCTTCGGCGACACGTCCATGTACTGGATCTTGTCAGGCGTCGAGAGCATGAACTCGTTCTGGAATCGCGACGAGATGAGCTCGTCGGCGAAGCGGCCAGTGCCGTCGAGCGTGGCGTTCGCCTGCGCGATCACGTACTGGGCCTCGTCGATCGCCGAGAGGTACTCGATCCGGTCGGTGACGCGGGCATCGGTCACCTTGCGGTACGGCGTCTCGAGGAAGCCGTAGTCGTTGGTGCGCGCGTACACGGCCAGGGAGTTGATCAGGCCGATGTTCGGACCTTCCGGGGTCTCGATCGGGCAGACGCGGCCGTAGTGCGTCGGGTGCACGTCGCGGACCTCGAAGCCCGCGCGCTCACGCGTCAGGCCGCCCGGGCCGAGCGCCGAGACGCGGCGCTTGTGGGTGACCTCCGACAGCGGGTTGTTCTGGTCCATGAACTGCGAGAGCTGCGAGGAGCCGAAGAACTCCTTCACCGCCGCCGCCACCGGCTTCGCGTTGATCAGGTCCTGGGGCATCAGGCCCTCGCTCTCCGCGATGGTGAGCCGCTCCTTGACCGCGCGCTCGACGCGCACGAGGCCGACGCGGAACGCGTTCTCCGCCATCTCGCCCACGCTGCGGACGCGCCGGTTGCCGAGGTGGTCGATGTCGTCCACCGTGCCGTTGCCGTTGCGGATGTCGATCAGGGTGCGCAGCACGTCGATCACGTCGGAGCTGCTGCCGTGCTGCTCGACCAGCGCCTTGGCGAAGTCGTCGCCGCGGCGGCCGAAGTGCAGCGTGTCGAAGAGAATGCCGGGGCCCACGACCTCGGTACGCCCGACGCGGCGGTTGAACTTCATGCGGCCGACGGCCGACAGGTCGTAGCGCTCGGGGTTGAAGAACAGGTTCTGGAACAGGTTCTCGGCGGCGTCGCGCGTGGGCGGCTCGCCCGGGCGCATCATGCGGTAGATCTCGACCAGCGCTTCCATGCGGTTCTTGGTCGGGTCGATGCGCAGCGTGTCGGAAATGAACGGGCCCCGGTCGAGGTCGTTCACGTAGAGCACGCGGATCTCGGTGATGCCTGCCTGCACGAGCTTGGCGACGGTCGCTGCGGCGAGCACCTCGTTCGCCTTGGCGAGGATCTCGCCCGTCTCGGTGTTCACGACGTCGTGCGCGAGGATCTTGCCGACGAGGTAGTCGGCTGGCACCGGCAGGCGGTCCACGCCCGCCTCCTCGAGCTGGCGCACGTGGCGCGCGGTGACGCGGCGGCCCTCCTCCACGATCACCTTGTCGCCGACGCGGATCTCGAAGCTCGCCGTCTCGCCGCGCAGCCGCTGCGGCACCAGCGCGAGTTCGAATCCCTGCGGCGAGAGGAAGATGGTGTTCTTCTCGAAGAACAGGTCGAGCATCTGCTCGTCGCTGTAGCCCAGCGCCCGCAGCAGGATCGTGACCGACAGCTTGCGGCGGCGGTCGATGCGCGCGAAGACACAGTCCTTGGCGTCGAACTCGAAGTCGAGCCAGGAGCCGCGGTAGGGGATGACGCGTGCCGAGAACAGCAGCTTGCCCGAGCTGTGGGTCTTGCCGCGGTCGTGATCGAAGAACACACCGGGGCTGCGGTGCAGCTGGGAGACGATCACGCGCTCCGTGCCGTTGACGACGAAGGTGCCGTTGTCGGTCATCAGCGGCAGTTCGCCCAGGTACACCTCCTGCTCGCGGATGTCCTTGACGGGCTTTTTCGATCCCGGGGCGTCCTTGTCGAGCACCACGAGGCGCACCTTGACGCGCAGCGGGGCGGCGAAGGTGAGGCCGCGCAGCTGGCACTCCTTGACGTCGAACACCGGCTCGCCGAGCCGGTAGCTCACGTACTCGAGGTACGCGTTGCCGGAGTAGCTCACGATCGGGAAGACGCTGCGGAACGCCGCGTGCAGGCCGATCTCGTCGCGGCGTTCTGCGGTCTTGTCGGCCTGCAGGAACTTGCGGTAGGAGTCGAGCTGGATGGCGAGCAGGTAGGGCACCTCGAGGATGCTCGACCGCTTGCCGAAGTCCTTGCGGATGCGCTTCTTGTCGGTGAAGGAATATGCCATTGCGGTCACCCTCTCACGGCCGCGGCTGCGGCCCTGTCAGCTCGACGCTTCGAATCAACCCAATACGGGCGGGCCGGCCGGCGGGAACACCCCGTCAGCCGGCCCGCCGCGCGACGGGCACCAGGCCCGCGCATCGCGGTTACTTGATCTCCGCGGCGGCGCCGGCCTCTTCGAGCTTCTTCTTGAGCGCCTCGGCGTCGGCCTTCGGGATGCTCTCCTTGACCAGCGAGGGCACACCCTCGACGAGGTCCTTGGCTTCCTTCAGCCCCAAGCCGGTGATCTCGCGGATCACCTTGATCACGCTGACCTTGTTGGCGCCGAAGCTGGTCATCGTGACCGTGAACTCCGTCTGCTCCTCGACGACCGGGGCGGCGGCGGCAGCGCCCGCGGCGGCGGCCATCGCGACCGGGGCCGCGGCGGTGACGCCGAACTTGTCTTCCATCATCTTCACGAGATCGACGATCTCCATCACCGTCATGTTGGAGATTGCGTCGAGGATCTCTTCCTTGCTGGCAGCCATTGTCGTGACTCCTGAGAAAATTGGTTTACAGATACCCGATAAAAGAAACGGCCAGCCGCCTCAGGCGGCCGCCTTCTGGTCCTTGACCGCGGCGATCGTCCGCACGAGCTTCGCGTGAGGCTCGGCGAGCGTGCGCACGAACTTGCCGATGGGCGCCTTGATCACGCCCAGCAGCTGCGCGAGCGCCTGCTCCTTCGTCGGCAGGTCCGCGACCTTCTCGAGGTCCTTCGCCGACAACACGGTCCCGCCCAGCGACACGAGGGTCGGCACGAGCTGGACGTTGTCCTTAGCGAAAGCCCTGATCAGACGCGCGGCCGAACCCGGATCGTCCTCCGAGAAGGCGAGGATCAGCGGACCCTTGAGCTTCTCACCGACACACTCGAACTGAGTGCCGGCGATCGCCCTGCGGGCCAGCGTGTTCTTCACCACTCTCATGTAGACGCGCGAGGCACGGGCCTTGGCACGCAGCTCGGTGAGCTTCGCGACCGTCAGCCCCCGGTACTCCGCGGCGACCACGGACTGCGCACGCTGCGCAACCTCGGCCACCTCGGCGACCATCGCCTTCTTGTCTTCCAGTCTGAGCGCCATGTGTTCCTCCTGGCCTGAAGATGCCTGTGAACGAACGCCCGTCCCTGTGGCGTCCACCCTCTAGAGGGCGGCGACCTCCGGCAGTGAGACACTGACTCGGGTACCACCATCTGCGCAGGCGACCATTAAGGGGATCGGCTCCCCGCCTGCGGTCTTCGATGATGACCGGCCCCGGCTGCCCGCCACGCGAGCGTGGCGCACGGCCCGAACCGGCCCTGCATCAAATCGTTGAACGGCCCGGCGCTCAGGCGCCGAGACTCGAATGATCCACCGGCACTCCGGGTCCCATCGTCGAGGACACGGAGATGCGTTTGAGATAGACGCCCTTCGACGCGGCCGGCTTGGCCTTCTGCAGGTCGGAGAGCAGCGCGTGGAGATTCTCCCGCAGCGCCTTGACCTCGAAGCTGGCCTTGCCGAGCGTGCAGTGCACGACGCCCGCCTTGTCGGCGCGGAAGCGCACCTGGCCGGCCTTCGCGTTGCGCACCGCGCCCGCCACGTCCGGCGTGACCGTGCCGACCTTGGGGTTCGGCATCAGGCCGCGGGGACCGAGGATCTGGCCGAGCTGGCCCACGACGCGCATCGCGTCCGGGCTTGCGACCACCACGTCGAAGTTGAGCTCGCCGGCCTTCACCTTCTCGGCGAGGTCCTCGAGGCCCACGATGTCGGCACCGGCCTCGCGGGCGGCGTCGGCGTTCTTGCCCGAGGTGAACACGGCGACGCGCACGACCTTGCCCGTGCCGTTAGGCAGCAGGGTCGAACCGCGCACCTGCTGGTCGGACTTGGTCGGATCGACGCCCAGGTTCACGGCGACGTCCACGCTCTCGTCGAACTTGGCGGTGGCGAACTGCTTGACGAGCGCGAGGGCATCGTCGAGCGGGTACTGCTTGCCGGGGGCGATCTTCTCGGCCCAGGGCTTCATGCGTTTGGCGACGGCGCCCATCTCACACTCCCTCCACGTCGACGCCCATGCTGCGGGCGCTGCCTGCGATCGTGCGGACCGCCGCGTCGAGGTCGGCCGCCGTCAGGTCGGGGGTCTTGGTCTTCGCGACCTCCTCGAGCTGCGCGCGGCTGATCCTGCCAACCTTGGCGGTGTTGGGCGTGCTGCTGCCCTTCTCGATCCCGATCGCCTTGCGGATCAGCACCGACGCCGGCGGCGTCTTCATGATGAAGGTGAAGCTGCGATCGCTGTAGACCGTGATCACCACGGGGATCGGCAGTCCCTTCTCGAGCTGCTGGGTCTGCGCATTGAACTGCTTGCAGAACTCCATGATGTTGACGCCCTGCTGTCCGAGCGCCGGCCCGATGGGCGGGCTCGGGTTGGCCTGGCCGGCCGGCACCTGCAGCTTTACGTAACCGTTTACCTTCTTAGCCATCTGTCACCTCTGTTGGGTCCAAGCGCCCCGAAGGGCTCCCCGGTTGGCTCAGGCCTTCTCGACCTGGCCGAAATCGAGCTCCACGGGCGTCGAGCGCCCGAGGATCTGCACCGCCACCTGCAGGCGGCTCTTCTCGTAGTTCACCGACTCGACGACGCCGCTGAAATCGTTGAACGGGCCGCTGACGACGCGCACCACCTCGCCGGGCTCGAACAGGACCTTCGGCCGCGGCTTCTCGGCGCCTTCCTCGACGCGGCGCAGGATCGCGCTCGCCTCGCGATCGGTGATCGGCGCGGGCTTCTCGGGGGAGCCGCCGATGAAGCCGAGCACCTTCGCGGTTTCGCGCACCAGGTGCCAGGTGTCCTCGTTCATCTCCATCTGCACGAGCACGTAGCCCGGGAAGAACTTGCGCTCGCTGCGGCGGCGTTGCCCGTCCCGCATCTCGACGACTTCCTCGGTCGGCACCAGGATCTCGCCGAACTTGTCCTCGAGTTCCTTGAGCTTGATGCGCTCCTTGAGCGACTCGGCCACCTTGTGCTCGAAGTTCGAGTACGCGTGCACGACGTACCAGCGCAGCGCCACGGTCAGGCTCCTCGCCCGGTCAGCGCCGCGGTGACGCTGCCGAGGATCCAGTCGAGGATCCAGAAGAAGATGCCCATCACCAGGATCGCGACGAACACCACCAGCGTGGTCTGCAGCGTCTCCTGCCGCGTCGGCCAGACGACCTTGCGCAGTTCGACGCGCGAGCCCTGCACGAAGTCCCAGAACGTTCGCCCCTGCACGGACTGCAGTGCCACGAAGATGCCGGCGCCCAGTGACGCGAGCACGATCGCCCAGCGCAGCGCGAGGGGATAGCTCGACATCAGATAGAACGCCGCAATGCCGCCGACGAGGATCGCGACGGCTGCTGCCAGCTTCGCGCTGTCGAGCGCGCTCGGGCCCGTTTCAACCTTCTGGGTCATGTATTCCTGCCGGGATGCTGTCCGGGCCCGTCCGCCGGTGGATCGTCCGCGCGCTCCGACTGGCAGGCCAGGAGGGAATCGAACCCCCAACCTGCGGTTTTGGAGACCGCCGCTCTGCCAATTGAGCTACTGGCCTGCGCGCGAAACTTTCCGCCGTACGGCACCCGGGCCGCTGCTTACTTCAGGACCTTCGAAACCACGCCTGCGCCGACGGTGCGGCCGCCCTCGCGGATCGCAAAGCGCAGGCCTTCTTCCATCGCGATCGGGCTGATCAGCTCGATCGTCATCTTGATGTTGTCCCCGGGCATCACCATCTCCACGCCCTCGGGCAACTCCACCGAACCGGTCACGTCCGTCGTGCGGAAGTAGAACTGCGGACGATACCCCTTGAAGAACGGCGTGTGACGACCGCCCTCCTCCTTCGTCAGCACGTACACCTCGCCCTCGAACTTCGTGTGCGGCGTGATGCTCCCGGGCTTCGCCAGCACCTGACCACGCTCCACTTCCTCGCGCTTCGTGCCGCGCAGCAGCACACCCACGTTGTCGCCCGCCTGACCCTGGTCAAGCAGCTTCCTGAACATCTCCACGCCCGTGCAGGTCGTCTTCACCGTCGGGCGCAGACCCACGATCTCAACCTCGTCGTTCACCTTCACGATGCCGCGCTCAATGCGCCCCGTCACCACCGTGCCACGACCCGAAATCGAGAACACGTCCTCCACCGGCATCAAAAACGCACCGTCAATCGCGCGCTCCGGAACCGGAATGTAACGGTCCATCTCCTCCACCAGCTTCACCACCGAGGGCACCCCGAGCGGACCCTTGTCCCCCTCCAGCGCCTTCAGCGCACTGCCCGTCACGATCGGCGTGTCGTCGCCCGGAAACTCGTACTTGGAGAGCAGCTCGCGCACCTCCATCTCGACGAGCTCCAGGAGCTCCGCGTCGTCCACCATGTCCGCCTTGTTCAGGTACACCACGATGTAGGGCACGCCCACCTGACGCGCCAGCAGAATGTGCTCGCGCGTCTGCGGCATCGGACCATCGGCCGCCGAAACCACCAGAATCGCACCGTCCATCTGCGCCGCTCCCGTGATCATGTTCTTCACGTAGTCGGCGTGCCCCGGACAGTCCACGTGCGCGTAGTGACGCGCCGGCGACTGATACTCCACGTGCGCCGTCGAGATCGTGATCCCGCGCGCCTTCTCCTCCGGTGCCTTGTCAATCTGGTCGTAGGCCATGAAGGTGCCACCGTGCGTCTCCGCCATCACCTTCGTCAGCGCCGCCGTCAGCGTCGTCTTGCCATGGTCCACGTGACCAATCGTGCCCACGTTCACGTGCGGCTTCGTACGCGCGAATTTTTCCTTAGCCACGACCCTTACCTCTGAAATCTGAAATCTTTTGGTGACCTGAACCTGGAGCCCACGACCGGAATCGAACCGGTGACCTCGTCCTTACCAAGGACGTGCTCTACCGACTGAGCTACGTGGGCCGCCGAACCGTTCGCCGCCTTCCCGCCACCGCCCGGAGTGGAGCGGGTGGTGGGAATCGAACCCACGCCATCAGCTTGGAAGGCTGAGGTTCTACCATTGAACTACACCCGCCTCGCTTCCCGGCCCAGACTGCAGGCTTCCGCCCGCCGACCACGCGCCCCGCGCTCCGGCCATCCACGCCGGCCCGTCGGGCTGGCCTGGTGGAGGGGGTAGGATTCGAACCTACGAAGGCATGAGCCGGCAGATTTACAGTCTGCTCCCGTTGGCCGCTTGGGTACCCCTCCGCGGACAGAGAGCCGCGTATTCTCGTGGGGCGGCCGCCTCGTGTCAATGTCTGCTGGGAGCGTAGCCAGCGAGGTCGACGATCTCGACCCGGGCCGCGTCGAGCGGCCGGCCGAGGAAAGTGGCGCCGACGCGCGCGAAGCGCTCGGCGCCGTCCGTGGCCAGCAGCGCGATCGACCCGCCCCCTGGGCCCGCGGGCCGGGCGAGGTCCCGGGCGCCAAGGGTTTCAGCCAGCGCCGCGGCCGTCGTGGCGGCGGAGTCCACGATCGTGACCCCGGGCCCGAGCACCCGGGCGAGCGCAGGCGCCACGACCGGGAAGTGCGTGCAACCGAGCACCAGGGTGTCGGGCGCCGCCCTGGCGGCCGGCTCGGCGAACAGCTCGTCGAGATAGCGGTGCGCCACCGCCTCGACGATCGGACCGTCCGTCCAGCCCTCCTCCGCGAGCGCCACGAACAGGGGGCAGGCCCGCGCGGTCACAACGGCCCCGGGCAGGCGGCGCGCAATGGCACGCTGGTAGGCGCCGCCGCGCACCGTGCTCTCGGTCGCGATCACGGCGATGCGTCCGGTGCGGGTGGCCAGGCAGGCGGCGGCGGCCCCCGGCTCGAGCACGCCGAGCACCGGTACCGGCGCGAACTCCGTCGCGAGCGCCTCGAGCGCAACCGCCGAGGCGGTATTGCACGCCACCACCAGGCACTTCACGCCACGCGACTTGAGCAGCCCGGCGGCCTGCAGCGCGTAGCGGCGGATGGACTCGGGGCTCTTCGTGCCGTAGGGCAGGCGCGCGGTGTCGCCCAGGTAGACGAAATCCTCGCCAGGCAGCGCGTGGGCGAGCGCACGCAGCACCGTGAGGCCGCCGACGCCAGAGTCGAACACGCCGACGGGGGCGCTCGGCAGCGCGGGACTCGGCTCGAACTTCGACACGTTGACACCCCGCGGCAGTGACGGCCGCGGAGGATAGCGCACGGCGCCGGCAGCCGCGTCTGCGCGCAGCGCACGCCATCGGCTCGACATAACGCAGCCCTTTCTCGCGCGCCCCTGTTCCATGCGCGCGGGCGGCGTGCATAATCGACACGCCTCCCGCGAGTAAAAGAACGACAACGAGAACTCGTCCCGTGGAAAGAAGACTCACCACTCGACATCGCGCCCGCACCACGGTCTACATACTGCTGCCGGGCAAGCATCGCCGGCTGTGCCGCGCGAGCAACCTGAGCGCGAGCGGCGTGTTCGTGGAGACCGGCGACCTCGGCCTGCGCTGCGGCCAGACGGTCGATCTCGCCTTCGCGATCAGCCTTGGCACAGTGACGAAGATCCACCGCCGCACCGCCGTCGTCGCGCACATCTCGCGCGGCGGCACCGGCCTGCGGATGGAGTGCCACGGCGGCTGAAGCATCGCGGCACGTGACGCGGCCGTCCGCGCCGCGAGCGATGCCGAACCGGTACGGGATTCTGCGAATTCTCCCCCGCTCCCCGGCCCGTATGGTGCGATGGGAATGCGGGGATTCGCATGGAACGACGCGCAGCCGACACGGAGATCGCGCAGGCGATCAACCGGGTCCTCGCGACCGAGCGCGAGGCCAGCGGTGCCATCGAGGCCGCGCAGCGCGAGGCTGAGTCGCTGATCGAGGCCGCCCGGGCCGAACGTCGCCGCCTCCTCGAGCGCGCGCGGCAGCGTGCCGCACGGCTGCACACGGCCGCACAGCAGCGTCTCGAGCGCTCGCTGGCGCGACTCGAGCACGGCGCGCCGGCACCCGGGACGGATCTCGCGACGCTCCGCGATCTGACCCGGCAGGCGGTCCGCCGTCTCGCGAGCCGACTCACCGCGGCGGACCATGAGCCGCGCTGACCTCTCGTTTGCGTACGCCCAGGTCCGACTGCAGGCGCGCTTCGGCGCGCGCGTGGGCGCCGCCGACTGGCAGCAGCTCGAGGCCACCCGGGACCTCGGTGCCGTTCTGCAGCTGCTGCGTGGAGGGCCGCTCGGTCGCTGGACCGACCGCCTTCCCGCGCGCCCGGGCGTGCACGAGATCGAGCGGCGACTGCGCGAGGAATGGCTGCGCGCCGTGGACGAGATCGCCGCGTGGCAGCCGGCGCGCTGGCGCGAGGCTGCGCACTGGATGCGCTGGATCGCCTACCTGCCCGCCCTGCAGAAGCTCGCGCGCGGCGGCCGCGCTCCGGCGTGGATGCGCGCCGACCCGGTGCTCGGGCCGGTCGTCGCCCGCGAGCCGCGCGAGCGCGCGGCGGCGTTGCGCGGCACGGACCTCGAGCCGCTCGCCGCGGGCTTCGCCGCGCCGCCGGACGTGGCCGGCGCGTGGGCCCGCCACTGGCAGGGGCTGTGGCCGCACGCCGCCGCCGCGCGGGCGCCGCTCGGACAGGTACTCGCGGCGATCCGTCACACCCGACGGAGCCTGGCGGAAGCACCGCCCGAGGCGTCCTCCGGCGAGCTGTTGCGCGCGCTCGAGCGGCGGCTCGCACTCATCTTCCGGCGCCACCCGCTGTCGCCCGCGGCGACCGCGTCCTACGTCGGGCTGATGATGCTCGACGTGCAGCGACTGCGCGGCGCGCTGGCCGTTCGCTCGCTGCGCGACGCGCCGGTGGCGCCGCCGTGACGCTGCGTCCCGCCTCGGCGAGCTGGTTCGAGCTGCTGACCTCGCGCGAGGAACTCGGCGCGACGCTCGACTGCCTCGCCGCGACCGGCGCGGTGCAGCTGCAGGCCTACAGCCAGTCGGAGCAGCGCCTCGCACTCCCGGACCTGCGCACGACGCTCGCGGACTACGAGACGCTGGCGCGCCGTTACGGCCACTTCTGGCCGCGCGCCGAGGCCTGCCGTCCGGGTCCGCAGCACGCGCTGCTCGAGGCGCCCCGGCAGGCGCTCGACGCGGTGCGCGCCTGGGCCGTCGCCGCCGACCCGCTGATCGCCGAGCTCGAGGGGCTCACCCAGTCCGCCGAGGACACGCAGCTGCTCGGCGAGCTCACGCAGCACGCCGGCGACGCCCTCGCCCGCCTCGACCGCGTCGCGGCCGCGGGACCCGTGCTCGCCGGGCGCGCCTACCTGCTGGCCGATGACGGGCCGCAGGTGCTGCCCGCCAACGTGCTGCTGCAGCGGTTCCAGGTCGGCGAGCGGTCCTTCCTGCTCGCGGTCGGGCCAACGGAGGACGTGGCGGCACTCGACCAGGCGCTGGCGGCGCGCAAGGCGCGCAGCATCGCGCTGCCGGACGACCTGCCGGAGGATCCTGCGGCCATCGCGGGCTACCTCGAGGCACACCGCATCGCGATCGCCGCCCGCGAGCAGTCGGCGCGCGCCGAGCTCGAGGCCCACGGGCGCGAGCACGGGCTCCCGTCGGCGCTCGGCGAACTCGCACTCGCCGCGTGGCTGGTTGCGCACGTGCCGGAGCTGCCGGTGACGGAGCACTTCGCGTGGGTCACGGGCTGGTGCTCGGACGCGGACGACGCACGCCTCAAGGCCGTGCTCGACGCGCGCGGCCTGCACTACCTGCTGCGGTTCACGCCGGCGCCCGAGGACGCGGTGCCGCCCTCGGTGCTGCGCAACCCCGCGTGGGCACAGCCCTTCGAGGTGTTCGGGCGGCTGATGGGCGTCCCCGGCACGCGCGAGGCCGACCCGAGCATCGTGCTCGCGCTGGTCGCACCCGTGATGTTCGGCTACATGTTCGGCGACGTCGTCCAGGGGCTCGTCGTGGCGGTCGCGGGCTTCGTGCTGCGCAACCGCCTGCCGGCGCTGCGACTGCTCGTGCCGGGTGGCCTGATGGCGATCGTGTTCGGATTCGCCTTTGGCAGCGTATTCGCGCGCGAGGATGTGATCGCACCGCTGTGGCTGCACCCGCTCGCGGAGCCGCTCACCGTGCTCGGCACCGCGCTCGGCTTCGGCGTGCTGCTGATCGTCGTCGGGCTGCTGCTGAACGCGCTGCAATTCCACTGGCGCAGCGAGTCCGGCCGCTGGCTCGCGACCGACGCGGGCATCCTGGTCGCCTACCTCGGGCTGGTCGGCACGGTGCTCGACGGGCGTGCGCTGTGGGCGGTGCCGGCAGGGCTCGCCTGGACGCTCGCCGGCAGCGCGCTGCTGGCCGACCACGATCGCCTCGGCGCGCTCGGCCACGCGGCGGGCGAAGCGCTCGAGCGCATGCTGCAGCTCGGCGTCAACACCGTCTCCTTTGTGCGCGTGGGCGCGTTCGCGCTGGCGCACGCCGGGCTGTCGACCGCGGTCGTCGGCATTGCCGAGGCGGCGGGGCCCGCCTACTGGCCGGTGCTGCTGATCGGCAACGCCGCGATCATCGCACTCGAGGGGCTGGTGGTCGGCATCCAGACCACGCGCCTGATCCTCTTCGAGTTCTTCATCCGCTTCCTGACGGCGCGGGGCCGGCCGTTCGAGCCGCTCACGCCGCCGCCCGCTTCCGAACCCCTTCCCCGGAGCAACTGATGAAATCCCCGACCCGCTGGATGATCGCGATCGCCGTCCTCACTCTCGCCACCGCGGTACTGGCCACGGTGGCGTTGCTCGCCGCGGGACCCGCATTCGCCGCCGAGGCGACGGCCGTGCCGGTGGACCCGGGCGTGCTGCGCTGGGGCTTCGCCTCGGCGGCGGCCGCGGCCGGGCTCGCCGCGCTCGGCGCCGGATACGCCGTGGCGCAGGTGGGCACCGCGGCGCTCGGGGCGCTCGCGGAGAAGCCCGAGCTCTTCGGCCGCGTGCTGGTGATGGTCGGCCTCGCCGAGGGCATCGCGATCTACGGCCTGATCGTCTCGATCCTGATCCTCAACCGGCTCGGCTGACGTGGCGCGCATCTGGTACATCGGCGACGAGGCGACCGCGGCGGGCTACCGGCTGGCCGGTGCCGAAGTACGGGTGCCCACCGACGAGGACACGCCCGAGGTGTTCCGGCGGGCGCGCGAGGCGGACGCCGACCTGATCCTGCTGTCGGCCGGCCTGGTCGCGGCGCTGCCGCGCGAGGAACTCGACGCGGCGCTGCTCGCCGCAGAGCCGCTGGTCGCGATCGTGCCCGACGCGCACGGCCGCCACGCGCCGCCGGACGTCGCGCGCGAGGTACGCCTCGCGCTGGGGATCGAGCCATGAGCGCCAGCGGCGGCATCGTGCAGGTCCAGATGGAGGCGCTGCTGCGCCGCGTGGCCCGCGAGCAGGAGATGCTCACGCGCCGCGCGCGCGACGCGGCGGACGAGCAGTCGCGCGGCATCGTGGCGCGGGCCCGCGAGGAGGCCCGCGAGCGCACGCGGCAGGCTGCCGGGGAAGCGCGGCAGTCCGTGGAGCGCGCGCTCGCCGACCGGCGCGCGGCACTCGAGACGACGGCGCGCCAGCGCGAGCAGTCGCTGCTGCGCGGCCTGATGGACTCGGCGTGGCAGGCGCTGCCCGCCGCGCTGGCCGACGCCTGGCGCGATCCGCCCGCGCGGCGCGAGTGGTGCGAATCCGCCTGCGCGCTGGCGCGCCGGACGGTGCTCGGCGACGGACCGTTCACCGTCGAGTTCGACGCCGCCGCGCCCTCGGAGGTCGCCGAGTGCGCGACGCAGGCGCTGCAGGAGTCCGGCGCGGCGACGCGCCTCGATCGCATCGCAGGCCTGGGCCCCGGCCTGCGCGTCCGCCGCGGGCTCGCCTGCGTGGACGCGACCGTGCCCGGCCTGCTCGCCTCGCGCGAGCGCATCGAGGCCGAGCTGCTCGCGGAGCTCGGTGCGCTGCTCGAGGACCAGCGGAGGACGCTCGCGTGAGCCGCGCGGTCATCACGTGGATCGGCGGTCCGGTGCTGCGCGCGCGGATGACGGGGCCGTTCACCGTCTACGAGGCGGTGTCGGTCGGGCCGCGCCGGTTGCTCGGCGAGGTGGTCCAGCTGAAGGGCGAAGAGCTCGTCGCGCAGGTCTACGAGGACACGACCGGCCTCGAGCCGGGGGACGAAGTCGCCGGCAGCGGCGGCGCGCTGTCGGTGAACCTCGGGCCCGGCCTGCTCGGCGGCATCTTCGACGGCCTGCTGAGGCGCCTCACCGGCGGCGAGGATTTCCAGGTCCAGGCCGGCGCCGGCACGGGCGCCGCGCAACGCTTCCGCTTCACGCCGCAGGCGACGCTCGGCGAGGAACTCGCTGCGGGCGCGGTGCTCGGCACGGTCGCCGCGGCGCGCGAACTCCAGGTGCTCGTCCCGCCCGGGATCGCGGGCCGCCTCGAGTGGCTCGCGCCGCAGGGCGAGCACGCGGAGGACGAGCCCGTCGCGCGGCTCGCCGGCAGCGGCGGCGCGCGCCACGAGGTCGCGATGCGCCAGCCGTGGCCGGTGCGCAGCCCGAGGCCGGTGCGCGGGCGTCTGCCCGCCAGCGGCCCGATGATCACCGGCCAGCGCATCCTCGATACGCTGTTCCCGGTGGCGCGCGGCAGCCGCGCCGCGCTGCCGGGCGGCTTCGGCACCGGCAAGACCGTGCTGCAGGAAGCGCTCGCCAAGTGGTGCGACGCCGACGTGATCGTCTACGTCGGCTGCGGCGAGCGCGGCAACGAGATGGCCGAGGTGCTCGACGAGTTCCCGCAGCTCGAGGACCCGCGCAGCGGCCGGCCGCTCGCCGAGCGCACGGTGATCATCGCCAACACCTCGAACATGCCGGTCGCGGCGCGCGAGGCGAGCATCTACACGGCGATCTCGGTGGCCGAGTTCTTCCGCGACCAGGGACTGCACGTCGCGCTGATGGCCGACTCCACCAGCCGCTGGGCGGAGGCGCTGCGCGAGGTGTCGGGCCGCCTCGGCGAGCTGCCGGGGGAAGCGGGCTACCCCGCGTATCTCAGCTCGCGACTCGCCGAGTTCTACGAGCGCGCCGCGCGCGTCACGACGCTCGGCGGCCGCGAGGGCTCGGTCACGATCATCGGCGCGGTGAGTCCGCCGGCCGGCGACTTCTCCGAGCCCGTGACCCTGCACACCAAGCGCTACGTGCGCTGCTTCTGGGCGCTCGACCGGCAGCGCGCGCAGGCGCGTTTCTATCCGGCGATCCACCCGCTGCAGTCCTACAGCGCCGACGCCGACGCGCTCGCCGAGTGGTGGAAGCGCTCGGGCAACCCCGACTGGGTCGCGCAGCGCCAGCGCGTGCTCGCGCTGCTCGAGCAGCAGGCGCACCTCGAGCGCATGGCGCGCATCGTCGGCCGCGACTCGCTGCCGCCGCAGCAGCAGCTGAAGCTGCTGTGCGCCGATCTCGTCAACGACGGCTTCCTGCGCCAATCCTCGTTCTCGAAGGTGGACCGCTACTGCTCGCCGGCGCGCCAGGCGGCGATGATCGCGGTGCTGCTCGCCTACATGGACCGCGCCGAGGCCGCGGTGCAGGCCGGCGTCGCACCCGCGCGCCTCGCCGAGATGCCGATCGTGCGCCAGCTGCAGCGCCTCGGCGAGGAGTTCGGCGAGGACGACCTGCGCCGGCTCGCGCTGCTGCCGAAGCAGCTCGACTACGAGTTCGACGCCCTGCAGCCGGTGGCCGCCCATGCTCGCTGATCTGCTGCTCGAGGGCGCGGTCACCCGCATCGAGGGTCCGCTGCTGTTCGCGCAGCGCGCCGCGCGCGTCGGCCTCAATTCCGCGGTCGAGGTGATCGGCGGCGACGGCGCCGTGCGCCTCGGGCGCATCGCGGCCCTCGACGAGCAGTCGATGGTGATCGAGGTGCTGCAGTCCACCGCCGGGCTCGGGCTCGCCGGCACGCGCGTGCGCCTGCGCGCCGAGCCGCTGCTGTTCGGCGTCGGCCCGAACCTGCTCGGGCGCATCTTCGACAGCGTCGGGCGGCCGATCGACGGCGGACCGCCGGTGGCGGCGCGCGCGCGCATGCGCATCGAGGGTCTGGCGATCAACCCCTCGTGGCGCGCCCTGCCGCGCGACTTCATCGAGACGGGCGTGTCGACCATCGACCTTCTGAACAGCCTGGTGCGCGGGCAGAAGCTGCCGCTGTTCTCCGCCGGCGGCCTGCCGCACGACCGCCTCGCCACGCAGATCGCGCAGCGGGCGCGCCTGCGCGGCGGCAGCAGCGAGGAGTTCGCCGTGGTGTTCGCCGGCATGGGCGTGCCCCACGACACCGCCGAGCAGTTCCGCGCCGCGATGGAGTCCTCGCGGCGCGCTCGGCCACACGGTGCTGTTCCTGAACCTCGCCGACGAGCCCGGCATGCAGCGCCTGCTCACGCCGCGCTACGCGCTGACCGCCGCCGAGTACCTCGCCTTCGTCGAGGGACGGCACGTGCTGGTGATCCTCACCGACATGACCAACTACTGCGAGGCGCTGCGCGAGGTCTCCGCGAGCCATGGCGAGATCCCGGGCCGCAAGGGCTACCCGGGCTACATGTACTCCGACCTGGCCTCGCTGTACGAGCGCGCGGGCTGCATCCGCGGACGCGCCGGCACGCTCACGCAGCTGCCGATCCTCACCATGCCCGGCGACGACATCGGCCACCCGATCCCCGACCTCACCGGCTACATCACCGAGGGACAGATCGTGCTCGACCGCGAGCTCGACCGCCGCGGCATCTACCCGCCGGTCAAGGTGCTGCCGAGCCTGTCGCGGCTGATGGACGCCGGCATCGGCGAGGGCTACACCGACGCCGATCACCCCGCGCTGGCGCACCAGCTGTTCGCGGCCTACGCGCGCGCCGTGCGCGTGCGAACGCTGGCGAGCGTGATGGGCGAGCAGGGCCTGCCGGAGGCCGACCGCAGGTTCCTCGAGTTCGGCCAGCGCTTCGAGCAGCAGTTCGTGAACCAGCCGGCCCCGCGCACGCTCGAGGAGAGCATGGCCGTGGGCTGGGGCGTGCTGCGCGGTCTGCCGCGCAACGAGCTCGCACGTCTCTCCGACGCGCAGATCGAGCGGCATCTCGAGGAGCCGGCCCGTGCCTGAGGCGGCCGGCGGCGAAGTCCTCGCGACGCGCGTCGCGTTCCTGGAACTCAAGGACGAGCGGCGCCTGGTGCAGGAAGGCTACGAGCTGCTCGACGAGAAGCGGGTGCTGCTCGCCACCGAAATCATGCGGCAGCTCAGGCGCCACGGCACGCTGCAGGCCGAGATCGCCCGGCTCGAGGCCGCCGCGCTCGCCGCGCTCGAGGCCGCGGTCGCGATGCACGGCCTCGACTCGCTCACGGTCGAGCCCAAGCTCGATCTCGGGTCCGCGCTGCTCGGCGTGCACGAGGTGTCGTTCCTCGGGCTGCGGCTGGTCGAGGCGCAGCTCGATGACGGCACTGCACCAGCGGCCCACGCCGCAGTTCCGACGACGCCCGAGGCGCGGGCCTGCGCGCTTGCCTACCGCCGCCTGGTGTCGCACCACGCCGGGCTCGCGGCCTGCGACACCAGCCTGCGCCGGCTGATGCGCGAGTATGTGCGCACCGAGCGACGGGCCCGCGCCCTCGAGAACGTCGTGCTGCCGGAGATCGACACGACGCTGCGCTTCATCGAGGAACAGCTCGACGCCCTCGACCAGGAGGAGGCCGTGCGCGTCAGGAACGCGGCGGCTTGACCCGCGCGAGTCCGGGTGACTAGCCTCGCCGCTCCTCGCGAGGATCCCGGATGACCCAGCACGATGCCCCTGCCCCGCCGGACCGGCCGGACGTCCCGCGTCCGCTCGCGCTCGTGTTCGGCGCGAGCGGCTACATCGGCGGCAACCTCGTTGCGGAGTTGCTGCGCGCGGGGAAGCGCGTGCGCGCCACGGCGCGCAACGTCGAGGTGCTGGAGGGCCGCGGCTGGGAGGGCGCCGAGCTGCGGGCGGCCGACGCGCTCGATCCGGCCTCGCTGCCCGCGGTGCTCGCGGGCGTCGATGTGGCCTACTACCTCGTGCATTCGATGGCGGCCGGTCGCGACTTCGACGTCATCGACCGCGAGGCCGCTGCGAGCTTCGCCGCCGCCGCCGCGGCCGCCGGCGTGCGCCGCATCGTCTACCTCGGCGGGCTGATCCCGCCCAACCCGCGCTCGCGGCACCTCAAGTCGCGCGCCGAGACGGGCGAGGTGCTGCGCCGGGGCACCGTGCCGGTCACCGAGGTCCGCGCCGGGATGATCATCGGGCCGGGCTCGGCGGCCTACGAGGTGATCCGCGACCTCGTGAACCACCTGCCCGCCATGGTGACCCCGGCGTGGGTACGCTCGCGCTCGACGCCGATCGCCCTGCCCGACCTGCTCGCCTATCTCATCGCGGTAGCCGACCGGCCCGAGGCCGCAGGTCGCATCTACGACGCCGGTGGTCCCGAGGCGGTCACCTACGAGCAGATCATGCGCTGCTACGGCCGCCTCGCGGGCCGCCAGCCACTGATCGTCGCGGTGCCGGTGCTGACGCCGCGACTTTCCTCGTACTGGCTGCGGCTCGTCACCTCGGTGCCGACCAACGTGGCCAGGGCGCTCGTGGAGGGCCTGGAGCACGACTTCATCGCCGACGACACGGCACTGCGGACCCTGGTGCCGCGCCACCTGATGGGCCTCGAGGAAGCCGTGCGGACCGCGATCGAGGCGGATCGCACCCACGCGGTCACGGCCCGCTGGGTCGAGGGCGCGATCGCCTGCCGCAACTTCCGGCCCGAGTACGGCTTCTATGCCAAGCGCGCGGGCGCCACCGCGACGGGACCGGCCTCGTGCGAGGCCGTGTTCGATGTGGTCTGCCGCATCGACGGCGACGAGGGCTGGTTCTACGCCGACAGCCTGTGGTGGATCCGCCGCGCGCTCGACTGGCTGGCGGGCGGCCCGAGCTTCCGCCGCCAGCGACGGCACCCGAGCGAGCTGCGCGTCGGCGACGTGGTGGATTCCTGGCGCGTGATCGCGCTCGAGCCCGCGCGGCGGCTCACGCTGCTGATGGAGATGAAGGCCCCCGGGGCCGGCGTGCTCGAGTTCGTCGTGCGGCCGCTCGCCGGCGGCTCAGGCTCGAGCGTGAGCGCCACGGCGTACTGGCACCCGGCCGGCGTGCCGGGACTGATCTACTGGTACGCGCTGGTGCCGGCGCACCTGTTCCTGTTCCGCGGCATGACGCGCGCCATCGAGCGGCGCGCGTCGGCCGGGGATCACTCCGGCAGCGTGAGCTTGCGCGGGCCGAAGAAGTAGCGCAGCGACACGCCGACGTAGTTGACGCTGTAGTCGTACGGGTCCGCACCGAGCGACAGCACGGTGGGCAACGTGTCGGGCTCGATGCCCGCGATCGCCCAGTCGTCGCTCGAATAGCGCTCGTGCCAGAACGTGAAGGCGGCGTCGAGCCGCTCGGTCAGGCCGTAGGCGAACTCGGCCTTGAAGCTGTCGAGATTGCTGCGCACGGTCGGGAAGTTGCCCGCGTCCACGCCCTTGATCGAGGTGCGCGAATCGCCGTCGGCGTGCGTGTAGGTCACCTCGAGGCTGATGTCGTCGGCGAACTGCGCGCGGAAGCCGCCGCCGAAGGTCGTGAAATCGTCCTCGACGAACGCGCGCCAGTCCGGATCGCCGAACACACTGCTGCCGAAGGTCCGCGCGTCGACCTTCTCCTCGCCGCCGCTGACCCACGCCGAGACCTGCTCGTTGACCGCCCACGTCAGGTCGAGGCCGTAGCGCCGACTGATGCCCGAGGTGACTCCGAGCTGCGAGAGGTTGTAGCTGTCGTCGCTGTAGTACCCGCTCGCGCCGAGGGTGAGCGGCAGCTTGCCGAGCGCCGACGTTCACGTTGCCCTCGGCATAGCTCTGGTAGAGATACGCCATGTTGTACTTGCGCAGCAGCGGATTCTGGCCGTTCTGCACGGCGACGTCGGTGTTGTAGCCGTCGTCGCGCGTGCGCTCGCGCGCGCCGCCCTTGACCAGGACGCCCAGGTACCCGCTCGGCCGGTACTGGATGGAGCCCCAGCCGTCGATGGTGGTGTCGTTGCGGACCTCCTGCTCGGTGCCCTTGCGGTCGAGGTCGCGGTACTCGCCGCCGACGCCGAGCGTGAACTGGTCGAAGACCTCGTAGTCGGCGCTGCCGTAGAGCCGCGTGCGCTCGAAGTCGTAGGCCGGGTTCTCGGGCTGGTCCTGCATCGGGAACAGGTCGGTATAGATGGGCGACGTGTACACGGCCTGGCGCGTCTCGTTGTCGCGTTCGTCCCAGGTGACCGCGCCGCGCAGGCGCAGGCGCTCCAGCGGGCGCGAACTGACGCTGAGGTCGGCACGATTGACCGAGACCTTGCCGTCGAGGTTGCCGTAGGGCAGCGGATCGGTCGCGATCGTGGGATTGATCGTGTAGGGCAGGAAGCCCGTGTCCTGCTTGCCCTCGCCGGTGGCGACCGAGAGCGCCACGGTGGAGTTCCAGGGCAGGTTGAACCAGCCGGCCGAGGCGTTGAACTCGTAGTACTGGTTGTCGGGCTCGAGCGCCATCTGGCCGACGTCGGCGCCGGGCACCATCGCCGTGAACGGATTGTCCCAGCGCAGCGACGCGGCCTTGGTGTCGTAGAGGGAGCCGGAGAAGCCGGCCCGCGCGAACCAGTTGCCGCCCTCGTAGCGCAGGTTGGCGTCGAGGCGGTCGGTGGCGTCGTCGATCGGACGCAGCATCTGGGTCGAGGTGCTGCCGAAGGAGCCGAACTTCGTGCGCGTGCCGCTGCGATCGTCGCGGCGGTAGTCCACGTCGAGCTTCAGGTTCTCGGCGAACCAGAAGGCGCCGGCCGCGCCATAGCGGTCGCGGTCTAGGCCGACGTCCACGTTCCGCAGGCTCGCCGGCAGCGCGGTCATGCCGGCGGTGCTGCCGGCGTCGACCCAGCCCGGGGGCAGCGTGAGGACGTTGCTCGCCGTTGCCGGCGTAAGGCGTCTCGGTGGTGTCCCAGATCGTGTGCGGGATGCGGTCGTAGGTCAGCGCGAACTCATAGCGGCCCTGCTTGCCGCCCTCGATGCCCACCTCGCGCGAGGAGAGCCCGAGGTTCACCAGCTGGTAGTCGAGGTAGTAACCCGACTCCTTCGACGCGCGGCCCGCGGCGTTGGCGATGAGGTAGCCACCCTTCTCGTCGAGGCCGGTGTAGTCGCCGAACTTGGCGGAGGACTCGTCGACGTAGGCGCCGCCCAGCTCGACCTCGGAGCGGTAGCCGCGGTCGAACGGGCACTTGCTGCACGTCCACTCGCTGGTGTCGGCCGCGACCGGCTCGGCCGAGGCACTGCCGGCAGCCGAGAGGATGGACGCGACGGCGAGCGTGAGGAGGAGGCTGCGGGTTTCCATGGGCTTCACCGGGTTCTGGCTGCGGAGCGACGGCACGTGGCGTTCAGCGCGTCAGCGTCGCGCCCGAGGGATGGTTCGATCCGTGCACCTGGGTGTGGCAGTTCAGGCAGTTGCCGAGCGGCAGTGCGGTGGTCGGCCGCCCGCCGCCGCCGGGCAGTCCCGACGGGCCGTAGGCGTAGCTCGGGTGGCCCTGCTGCGAGTGGCAGGACTGGCACAGCACCGGCCCGCGCGCCGTGAGGATGCCTGGGTTCGACGCGCCGTGCGGCGCGTGGCAGATCGAGCAGTCCTCGGCCGCCGGTGCGTGCTCCCAGAGGAACGGGCCGCGCTTGTCGGCGTGGCACTCGAAGCAGGTCTGGTTGAGCGTCGCCTTCACGAGCTGCTTGTCGGTGATCGAGCCGTGCGGCGCGTGGCAGTCGCTGCAGGCGACCTTGCCCTGGCGCACCGGGTGCGCGTAGGGCTTCTGGAACTGCACGCGGGTGGCGACGTGGCAGGTGTAGCAGACGTCGGCCTGGGTGTGCCGCGAGAGCACCGCGTCCTTGCGCACGTGGCTGTCGTGGCAGGACGCGCACGACACCTTGGCCGCGTCGTGCGGGCCCGTGTGCCAGTCGCTCGCCATGGACTTCTCGTGGCAGCCGAGGCACATGCCGTTCTGCACGGACACCGGCGCCGCCGAGTCGCGCCCGAAGCGGATCACCGGCGGGCGGGTCTCGCCCTTCTTGACGCGCTTGGTGTGGTCGCCAGCGGGGCCGTGGCAGGCCTCGCACTGCAGCTGGCCCTTGCCGAACGGGCTGCGGGGATCCGCGGGCTGGCCGTGCTTGCCGTGGAACACCGCGAGCGTGACCGCGTCGTCGTGGCAGCCGAGGCAGGTGTCGGCGCCCTTCTTGCTGTAGGCGGGCGGCCTTGGACGGCGCTGCAACGGCGGGCGCGGCCGCCGTGGTCGCCTCCTGCGGCGAGCGCCACGCATGGCAGGAGCGCGGCAAGCGCGACCAGGCGGAGCAACAGCGGCTCATTGAATGCCTCATATCCGCCTCAGTTGAATTGGAACTCGCCGACGCCGTGCACCGCCTTCACGTCGGCATTCTGGCCCGGCCCGTGGCAGGTGGGGCACCCCTCGGGCGGCGTGCGCGGGCGTCGTGCTGTCGGCGGCCTTCACCGCGTGTTCGAGCCGCCGTGCGGTCGAGGCATGTGATTGCGCGCGGCCTGGCTCGGTGGCAGGCCGAGCACACGGCCGTCGCCGGTGTGGTGGCGATGTCCCCGAGCGGCGTCGCGCGATCCGGACTCGTCGCCGGCGCGGCGTCGGTGGTCGTCGCGAACGCGTACGCGGAGTCCGGCGGATAGTAGGTGCCCGGCAGGTGACATCCCTCGCAGTTGTTGAGCCTGCCGGGGTACCTGAGGTCGCTGAAGTCGTAGCCGGTGTTGCCGTACCCGCAGACCTTGTACCGGCGATAGCGCCCGCGTGGATCGCGTGCACCATCACCTTGAAGTCGATGGTCTGGTCGTCGAGCGTGCCGGTGACGGCCTGGCAGCTGGATCCTGCCACGCGCCGATTGATGTCCGTCGCGTTCGGGTTGTGGCAGGCGGCGCAGAGCTCGGCATTGCCCGTGCGGCTCTCCCCGTGGATCGACAGCCGCTTGTGGCAGTCGTTGCACTGCTGGATGTCCACGACCTTGCGGTACGGCACCGGCGTCGGGTCGGTGATCGCAAAGGTCTTGCCGTCCGAGACGACCGGCACCGCAGCGATCTCGACGTCGCCGTCGCGGTCGACGTCGAGGTACACGTTGGGCCGGCCCTCGAGCATTGCGCTGCCCGAGCCGGTGGCGGCCGCAGGGATCGCGACCGGTCGCCGTCGCCTTGAAGGCGCCGGGGAACGCGGGATCCGCGACTCCGTTCGCCTTGAAGTCGATGCTGATCGGCTGCGCCGGCGTGCCGGGTCGCCGTCGCCCAGCCGCTGCCAGTGTTGGTGAAGTCGGGCCGCGTGGAGCACGCGACGTCGACCGCAGCGAGGCATTGCCGGTCTGGAACGGACCGCCGGGCGCCTTGATGTCGTATGGCGTGTTGTTGTTGGTCGGATCCGTCACGCGGATCGTGACCGTGGGCTTCTGGCCCGGCGCGCTGTTCACGACGCTCAGCACTTCGTACCTGAACTTGTCGCCGGCCAGCAGCAGCGGATCGTAGTGCCTCTGGGCGGTGCTCAGTCCGAGGTTCGAGTTCGGCCCGTGGCAGCTCGTGCACGTGTCGTCGGTCGCAGCGACGCCGCCGTGGTTGACGCCGGTCGCGAAGTTGACGTTGTCGTGGCAGGAGCCGCAGGTGTCGCTGTTCACGGTCAAGCGCCAGTTGCTCGCCTGCGGCGTGTTGGTGTCGGTCTCGGTGTGGCAGGTCGTGCAGTTGCGCTGGTCCTGCCCCGGCGCCGTGTCCGCGACTTTGAGAATCTCATACTGGAACTTCCCGCTCGCCTCGGCGACCGGATCCACGTGCGCGGCCGGGACCTGGAGCTGGCCGCCCTGCAGGCTCGAATTCGGGCCGTGGCAGGTGATGCAGGTGTCGTCGGTCGCCGCCACGCCGGCGTGGTTCTCGCCCGTATCGAAGTTCGTGGTGTCGTGGCAGGAGCCGCAGCTCTCGCGATTCACCGTGAGCCGCCAGTTCGATGCCTGCGGCGTCTCCGAATCGCTCTCGCGATGGCAGGTCTGGCAGTTGCGGATGTCCTGCGTATAGACGAGGTCGCTGTAGTTCTGGAAGAAGTTGCCGAAGCCGAAGATCCCGTAGAAACCGCCCGCCTGGACCGACGGCAGGTTCTTCCCCGGTGGATCTTGTGGATCATCACCTTGAGGTCGACGGTGTTGCCGGTCTGTGCGTCGAACGAGTATGACTCGTGGCACATCGCGCAGTACTCGAGGTCGAAGCGCGCGTTGCCGTGGGACGAGAGCTCGTCATGGCAGGCGTTGCAGCTGCCGTTGTCCACGATCTCGCGGCCGGACTGCGCAATCGGCGCGCCGGTGGCGGGGATGAACGTGTATGGCGCGTTGTTCGCCGGGATGTTGCCGGCGCCAGCTGCTCGCCGCCAGGCGGATCTCGAGGCCCACGCGGTGGGCAGGCTCGGGTCGTAGGGGATCTGCGGATGGTCGTGAGGCTCGCCTTGTAGGTGTAGCGGAACGTGCCGTTGCCGTTGCCCACCCACGTGCCCGCGGTGGCCGGTTCGGTGTAGCCCTGGTTCGTGGGGCCCGTCCCCGTGACGTACTGTGGCGGCTGCGGTGCCGGCGTGCCCGGGAAGGCCTCGGTACGACGCGTGATCGCGTGCCAGGTGCTCGACGTGCCGTTCAACGCGGATTCGAGCCGGGCCAGCACGAAGTAGACGTTGGCGGCGGGCAATCCGGTGACTGCCCGGTCCTGCTGATCGGTGATGAAGAGGTTCACGACCGGCCGGCCGTCGGTGGGCACCGAGACGGAGGTGACCTGCACCTTGAGCGCCGTGGCATTCGCGGCCGGCAGCGGGAAATTCGGGGTGCCGGGATTGCCGGGTGGGCCTGAAGGCCCGGAGGGGCCCTCCGCGCCGCGCTTGATGGTGTCCCCCTCGCATGCCGCGAGCCCGAGCGCCGCCAGGGCCAGCAGCAGGTAGGGCATGGGCGTGCGCGCGGCGCCCCGGGCGACTGTCCTCGTCATTTGCTCGACTCCCGTCTGGATCGACACGGCCGCAGGGCAGGTTGCCCGGCTCACGCGCGGTCCGGTGGATGTTAGGGGCTGACCCGCGGATGCAGGCATAGCGGTAATCCGCAATTCACGCGGGGCTGCGGACAGTCCCTAGGAAATGAAGACTCGAAAAGAAAAAGGGAGGGGTGGCAACCACCCCTCCCCTGAGTTGCTACGGAACCGAACCGTTACTGGTTACGTTCCGCGTGTGCCTCCACCGCGTCCGCCGTGCGGCCCGGGCCGTGGCAGACGTCGCAGCTCTCGACACCGAGGGCCGTCGAGGTGTTGGTGGCGTAGTGCGCGATGCTGCCGTCCGAGTCGTGGCAGGTGCTGCAGGCGGCCGTGATGGGCAGCTTGCGGACCATCTGCTCGGCGAACGACGGGCCGGTGATCGGCCACGGGCCGACCACCGACAGGCCTGGGAACGCGTCGTACACGGTGCTCCGCACGTTCGGCACGAGATCCACGTCGTACGTGCCGGGCTTGTGGCAGCTCTCGCAGTTGTCGAGCCGGTTCGGGAACCTGACCTCGGCGAACTCATAGACGCCGGTGCCGCCTGAACCGCTGTTCGGGTTGCCGCGAATGAAGTTGAACTCGCCGACGGCCTCACCCTCGGTCAGGCCAGCCGCATGCAGCGCATGCACCATGTCCTTGAGGTTCATGGGCTTCGACGCCACCTTGACGTGGCCCGGCTGCGCGCAGGTCGGATCAGGCACCCACTTGCCGACTGGCGATGCCGTCGCCGGATCGTCGAGCGTCGGGTTGAGCCAGACGCAACCCGCGAACGTGTTGCTGCTCGCGGTCTCGGTGTTGTGGCACATCGCGCAGTGGTCGGGGTTGTTGCGCCGGCCGCTCGCGTTGTGGAAGCCCAGGTTCTGCTCGTGGCAGAGCAGGCACTGGTTCACGTCCACGACGCCGGACGTCGTCGCGTTCACGTAGCGGCGCGTCGACACGGCGGTCTCGTTGACCGTCGTCGTCGACAGGTTGTCGAGGCCCTTCAGCGCCGCGTCCGCCGCGGTGATGTTGCCGTTCATCGTGAAGTGGCTCTCCATCGCCACCATCGTCAGCGTCGCACCGGCCGGCACCGAGCGCGGCAGGGTCACCGTCTGGACGCCCGTGGCATCCGGATCGGACACCGTGGCGAGCACCGACGACAGCGACACCGACAGCGGCTGGTCGAACGCCGCACGCTCAAAGGTGCTGTCGACCGGGCTGATGGCGGTGAAGGTCACCGGGTACGGGGCCGTCGTGCTGCGCGTGTTGGTGAGCGCCGGGTTGCCGAAGAAGGTCTGGCCGCCTTGCGCGATGCCGCCGACGAGGATCGTGTTCACGCCGGCGTTGTTGAAGTCCGCCGGGGTGGAGTTCACCGCGTCGTTGCCGCTCCAGGCGATGACGAAGGACGCGCCACTGATCGTCCAGCCCGCCGGCAGCGCCTTGACGTTCAGGTTCAGGTAGTCGCCCGTCGGCACACCCTTCGCGTCCAGCGTCTTGTACTGGACCAGGAACTTGACGACCGGCTGCCGCGTGGCATTCAGCGTCACCGAACTGATGGTGTACTTCAGCGCCGCACCACCCGCCTTGATGGCCGGGCTGTTCGGGGTGCTGTAGACGTCCTGGTTCGCCGGCTTCGGGTGGGTCTCGGCCACCTTCTGGAACCCGTCGACGTTGTTGTGGCAGAGGCCGCAGTTGCGGTCGTCGACCTGGTTGCCGAAGTGGTTCGAATAGTCGACGTTCATGCCGGCATCAACGTTGCCGCTGTGGCAACCGCTGCAGCCGAACTGGCTGATCCTGTTGAGGAACGCGGTCTTGTTCTCGTCCGACCTTCCGGCCGGCTGGGAGGATGCGAGCAGCGACGCCTGGTTGTTGTGGCAGGTCGTGCAGTTGGTGATCGGCTGCGGGAAGTAGTCGATGTCCGTGAACGTACCGCCCAGGTACGTCGGGAAGTCATTGCCCTGGTGCAGCTTGTGAACCAGCTGCGGCAGGTCGAGCTCGGTGGCCCACTTGTCGGCCCGCGACACGGTCGAGCTGTACCACGAGCTGTTGTGGCAGATCGAGCAGGACCCGGTTTCGAAGCGGTTGCCGCCGTGCACGTTCGCGCTCGCGTCCGTGCTCTCGAAGTTACGGAAGCGCAGCGAGACGCGGTTCTCCGAGTCACCGTGGCACGAACCGCAGGACGCGTCTGTTATGACCAGGTTCGCAAGCGTCGCGAGCGGCGTCCCGGGCGTACCGCCCTGGAAGTCCTTGACCGCGTTGTAGTGGTAGGCCGAAACGCGGCTGCCCACGTACACGCGATAGGTCGCGGTCGGTTCGAACGTCAGGTTCATCGCGCCGAGGATCGCCGTACCCGCGGCGTTCGTGATCGCGCCGGCGCCGGCGTTGACACCGCAGGCGACCGCGCTCGGGGCACCCGTGTTGCCGAAGTACTTGAACGTGCCGACGTCCACGACGTTGGTGCAGAACGTATAGCTGTACGTGCCGGGCTTGCCCGCAACCGCGGTGATGTCGCCGCGCGAGGCATTCGCCACGTCCGTGGAACCGCGCTCCGTGGACGGCCGGAGCACCTTGGCGCTCGTGGCCGAGTCGGTGCCGGTCGAGTACTGGACGAGGCTCTGCCAGTAAGCCGGGCGTGCGTCGGTGCGCGGCAACAGCTTGGCGATGCCGAACTCGAACTCGGTGGGAGTCGCCACGGCGATGGGGCTGCCTGACGAGTCCTTGATGTCGAACTCGACAGTCACCTTGCCGGCCGTGATCGTGATGCTGGTGACATCACCGCGCAGCAGGCCGGTCGAGTCGCCCGTGGTCGGTGTGCCCGGACCAGTGGGACCGGTTGGACCGGTGGGACCGGTGGGGCCAACACCCCCGCCAGGGCCCGTCGGGCCGATGGATCCGGTCTTTGCCGTCGTCGCCTTCACAACCGGCCAGACCGATCGTGGCAGCGAGCGCCAGCATCGCAATCAATGGCATACGCGATCGCGTGATGCCTCGGGCGCCTGCAAATTTCATGGTTGACTCCCTGGAAGGACCGTCGCACTCGAGATTCGAATGTGCGGTGTCTCTGGGAAACCGCAGATTCAGGCGCGATCGTATGGAAGCCAGGAAGTTCCCAGTACCTCGGTTATCCGCAGTTCGGCTGCGTGGTTGGCGGGCGCCAGCCCCGCGTTGCGAGCGATTCTCAAGTGACGGCGCGCGGCTCTCGGTATCCGCCTATTGCCGCTGCGCGACGCGTCAGTGACCGACCGCTGTCGCGCCGTCCGGATCAGCAGATCCGCGGCAGCGGATCGTCCTCGAGTTCCTCGAGCGCGCGCTCGCCGCCGATCGCGGTCGCAAGCAGCACGCGCGCCGGCTGCTCCTGCACGCGGCCGATGATCGCCGCGTCGCGCCCGGCGGGCAGCGCCTGCATCGCCGCGAGCGCCCGGCCCGCGTCCTCGTGCGCGACCACGGCGACGACCCGCCCCTCGCAGGCGAGGTAGTACGGGTCGTAGCCGAGCATCTCGCACACCGCGCGGACCGAGTCGCGCACCGGCACCTGCGCCTCGTCGAGCGCGACGCCGAAGCCGCTGCCCTGCACGATCTCGTGCGCCACCGTGGCGAGGCCGCCGCGCGTGGGATCGCGCATGAACCGGAGGCCCGGCAGTTTCACGAGCTCGCGCGTGAGCGGCAGCACGCTCGCCGCGTCGGACTGGAGATCGCCACGCAGGCCGAACTGCTCGCGCGCGAGCATCACGGCGATGCCGTGGTCGCCCACCGGCCCGCTGACCAGCAGCGCGTCTCCCGCGCGCACCCGGCCGATGCCGAGCTCGAGGCGCGGATCCTTGACGCCGATGCCGCTGGTGTTCAGGTAGATGCCGCCACCCTCGCCGCGCCGCACCACCTTCGTGTCGCCCGCCGCGACCACGACCCCGATCTCGCGCGCGGCCGCGGCGATGCCGGCCACGATGCGCTCGAGCACCGCGAACTCGAGGCCTTCCTCGAGCAGCACGCCGAGGCTCAGGTACTTAGGTGTAGCGCCGGCCACCGCGAGGTCGTTCGTCGTGCCGTGCACGGCCAGCGAGCCGATGTTGCCGCCCGGGAACTCGATGGGCTGCACGGTGAAGCTGTCGGTCGTGAAGACGAGCTGGCCGTCGCGCGAATCCCAGGGCAGCACGGCCGCGTCGGTATCGGTATCGAGCAGCGGGTTCGCGAGGTGGCGCGCGAACACCTCCGTGATCAGCTCGCGCATGAAGCGCCCGCCGTTGCCGTGGGCGAGGGAGACGTGCGTGTCCTGCTGCGTCACTGGCCGCGGCTCCGCGACAGGCCGCCGATCGCGCTCACGGGCACCTTCGCCTCCTCGTTCCAGGCGTCGAGCTCGGCGCGGATGTGTTCGCGCATCTGCTCGCGTACGTCGTTCACCGAGTTGAAGAACTCCGCCATCATCAGCACCCAGCAGTACATCCCGCGGCGGGTGAGCCGCAACGAGTCCGACTCCTGCCGCGTCGCGCCCAGCAGCCGCATCGCCACCAGCTCCGGCGCCATGCGCAGCCAGAACGCCGCCCCGTAGCGCTCGGCGACGTACTCGCGCCTGAGCGCACCGCCGAACAGTCGCACCAGGAAGTCGTAGCGCATGCGCTCCTTCAGGCCCAGCGTGCGCCGCTGGGTGATGCCGCTCTGCCCGCCCTCGACGCGCCGGCAGTAGTGGTTGAGCGAGAACGTCGTCGAGTACATCGAGTCGCCCACGTAGCTGAACGCCCCGCTGCCGACGCCCACGTAGTCGTCCTCGTCGATGATGTACTCGTCGTACATGCCCTCGCCGCGCGTGAAGCACCAGGCGGAGGAGGCGCGGTAGCGCGGCAGCAGGCGCTCGAGCACGCGTTCGTACATCGGGTGGCGCAGCGACTCGTCGGCCCGGCCCATCGACTTCTGCATCTTGTGGCGGGCGGTGGGCGCGGTCATCAGCGGGTAGAACGACACCTGGTCGACGTCGAGCTCGAGCAGCGCGTCGATGTCGGCGTCGAGCATCGCCATGGTCTGCCCGGGCAGGTTGAAGATCATGTCCACGTTGAGCGTGGGGAAGATGCCGCGGGCGCCCACGAGGCGGGCGCGGATCTCCGCACCGCTGCCGTACTTCTCGAGGCGTTCCATGCCGGCGAGCAGGCCGTCGTCGAAGCTCTGCACGCCGACCGAGAAGCGCGTGACCCCGGCGTCGCGGTAGCGGACGAGCACCTCGGGTTCGAGGTGGTTCGGGTTGGTCTCGATCGAGACGGTGCGCAGGGGCGAGACCGAGCGCACCAGGTCGAGCGTGGCGACCAGTTCGTCGGGGTTCACCGTCGGCGTGCCGCCGCCCACGTACAGGTCCCGGAAGCGGAAGCCGGCATCGTGGTAGAGGACGATCTCCCGGCGCAGCGCCGCGAAGTAGCGCGCGGTCTTCGACTCGTTGTAGCGCACGCGGTGGAACGAGCAGAACGGGCACAGCACCTCGCAGAACGGCACGTGCACGTAGAGCTGGCAGGGCCCGGACGGAGCCGCGGGCATGACATCGCCCGCGTCGTCCTCGTCGAAACGCATGGCGCCGGCGTACTCGCGGCGCAGGACCTGCAGGAAGGGGCGTTCGAACCAGAGCATCGTGGCAGTGTATCCGTCCCGGTCGAGTCCGTTGCCGCTCAGCGCGCGGCGAGCGTGCGCGCGAGATGCTCGGCGACCTGGCCATAGCTCAGGCCGCCGTCGTTGCAGGGAATCCGCTCGGGCAGCAGCACCCGCAGGCCGCGGCGCTCGAGGTCGGCGGCCGCCAGCTCGAGCAGCCGGCGGTTCTGGAACACCCCGCCCGTGAGCCCGGCGACCGCGACGCCCGAGCGCGCCCGCTCGGCCTCGGCGACCCGGCCGATCGCGTCGGCGAGCGCGGCGTGCGCCGCACCGGATCGCTCGCCGCGGTCCACCGCCTCGTCCCGACACGATTCGAGCAGCGGCGCCCAGTCGATTCGCAGCACCCCCGCAGCGTCGGCTGCGATGGGCAGGACCGGGAAGCGCTCCACGGGCCGCGCGCAGGCCTCCAGCCACATCGGGCCCTGGCCCTCGAAGCTGGTCTCCGTGACGCCGAGCACGATCGCGGCGAGCGCGTCGAACACCCGGCCCGCGGCGCTGGAGCGCGGCGCGTTGACGCCCCGCTCCCACGCCTCGCGCACGATCGGATCGGGGACCGCCACCGGGCACTCGACGCCCGCCTCCCAGCACAGCGCCGCCGCGCTGCGCCACGGCGAGCGGCCGGCCTTGTCGCCGCCGGGCAGGCGGAAGCTGCGCAGGCTGGCGCGGCGCTCCCAGGCGCCGGGCCGTCCGACGAAGGCCTCGCCGCCCCACAGCGTGCCGTCGGCCCCGTAACCGACGCCGTCCCACGCAAACACGATCGCCGCTTCGTCGAGACCGTGCTCGGTCACGAGCGCCGAGGCATGGGCGTGGTGGTGCAGCACCGTCTCGAACGGCGCGCCGAGGGCCCGTACCCAGCGCGTCGTTGTGTAGCCAGGGTGCGCGTCGCACAGCCAGCGCCGCGCCGTCACGTCGTAGAGGCGCTGCAGGTCGCGGGCGACCTGCTCGAACACGACCTCGCTGCGCCGCGTCCCCATGTCACCCACGTGCGGCGACACGACGACGCGCCGGCCCCAGCCCAGCGCCACGGTGAGCTTGAGGTGCCCGCCCACGGCGAGCACCGGCTCCGGCAGCTCGGCCGGCAGTTCGAGCTCGAGCGGTGCGACTCCGCGCCCGAGGCGGATCGGTCGGGCCCGGCCGGCGGCGATGCGCACCACCGAGTCGTCGGCGGGACGCAGGATCGGCCGGTCGTGGTGCAGGAAGGCGTCGGCCACCGCGGCGAGCCGCGCCTCGGCCTCGGTCGGATCGGTCAGCACCGGCTCGCCGCTGACGTTGCCCGAAGTGGCCACCACCGGCCCGCCGAATCCGGCGAGCAGCAGGTGGTGCAGCGGGCTGTAGGGCAGGAACGCGCCGATCTCGGCGAGGCCCGGCGCCACCGACGGCGCGAGCCGGCCGCCCGCGCGGCGCGGCACGAGCACGATGGCGCGCGCGGGATCGGCGAGCGCCGCGGCCTCCACGGCGCCGATCGCGAGTTCCTCGCGCGCGGCGTCGAGTCCGTCGGTGCCGCGCTGCGGGAACATCACTGCGAGCGGCTTGTCGGGCCGGCGCTTGCGCTCGCGCAGCCGGCGCACCGCTGGCTCGCTGCGCGCGTCGCACAGCAGGTGGTAGCCGCCGACGCCACGCACCGCGAGCACGCGACCCGCGCGCAGCACGGCGACGGCGGACGCCACGGCCGCCGCGTCGCCGGTCACCGGAGCGCGACCCGGCACGACGAACGCGAGGTGCGGCCCGCACGCCGGGCAGGCGACCGGCTCGGCGTGGAAGCGCCGGTCGAGCGGGTCCTCGTACTCGCGCCGGCAGTCCGCGCACAGCGGGAAGCCCGCCATGGCGGTGTTGGGCCGGTCGTAGGGCAGCGACGCGATCAGCGTGTAGCGCGGGCCGCACTGGGTGCAGTTGATGAACGGATACGCGTGGCGCCGGTCGGCCGGGTCGGCGAGTTCGCGCACGCAATCGTCGCAGGCGTAGAAGTCGGGCGGCACCGACACTTCCGGTGCGTCGGCGGCGCTGCTCGGCGCGATCGTGAAGCCTTGACCGGCTGGCGGCTCACAGGCCGCGACGGAGCGCACCCGCGGCTGCGCCAGCGGCGGCGCGCGCTCGACGAGCGCCCGCTCGAACGCATCGAGCGCCGGCTGCGGACCGGCGGCGATCACCTCGACGTCGCCGCGCAGGTTGCAGACGTGGCCGTCGAGCCCGATCTCGTGCGCGAGACGGTACACGAACGGCCGGTAGCCGACCCCCTGCACCCGGCCGGTCATGACGATCCGGCGCGCGATGCGCGGCCGCGGGTCGCTCACGGCGTCGCTGGCCCGGCGAGCGCGCGAGTCGCGCCCGCGGTCACGCCTCGGCGCCGGACGCCTTGCGCCCGGCCCAGACGTTCTCGCGCACGCCGTTGGCCCACCAGATGCGGCAGGCGCCCTCGTCGGAGACCATGCACGGCCCGACCGGCTGGCGCGGCGTGCAGGCCAGTCCGTAGAGCCGGCACTCGTTCGGATAGATGCGCCCGAGCACGACCCGGGCGCAGTCGCAGCCGGGGGGCATCTCGCCGGCGCGCTTGCGTGCCATCTCGGTGTAGGACGGCAGCCTCACGCGCGAGTCGTGCGCGGCAAGGGCGGGCTTCAGCACGTAGCCGGAATCCGGGATCGCGCCGATGCCGCGCCAGTTGCCCGCGATCACGTCCATCGTCTCGTCCATGAAGCGCTGCGCCGCCGGGTTGCCGCCCGGGCGCACCACCTGCGGGTAGCAGTTGTCGAGGAAGCATCGGCCCTCGATCTTCTGGCGCAGCACCGAGTACAGCGCCGCGAGCAGCGACTCCGGCGAGAACCCTGCGATGGCGGTCGGCAGCCCGTGGTCGCGCGGCACGAACTCCCACTCCTCGGGCCCCATCACCGTGGCGACGTGCCCGGGCGCGATCAGCGCCTCGAAGCCGGGCTCGCCGGAGTCGAGCAGCATCGCGACCGCGGGCCACGTGCGGCGGCCCGACATCAGCAGCAGCAGGTTCTCGGGTGCGCCCTGCGCGAGCAGCGCCGCCGCCGGGGCGGTGGTCGTCTCGAAGCCGGCCGCGAGGAACACGACCGTGCGGCCGGGGTTGTCGAGGGCGACCCGCGCCGCCTCGAGCGGGCTCGAGATCGGGCGCACGTCGGCGCCGGCGGCCTTCGCCTGCTCGAGGGAGCGCGGCTCGCTCTTCGGCGCGTTCACCGGCACCCGTAGCATGTCGCCGTACGCCACGAGGATCACACCCTCGTGCAGGGCGAGTTGCATGGCCTCGTAGATGTCCTCCTCGGGACAGATGCACACCGGGCAGCCGGGGCCCGGGACGATCTCGATGTTCGGCGGGATCGCCTTCCTCAGACCCGCGGTGGTGATCGAGCGCTCGTGCCCGCCGCAGACGTTCATGACCTTGATGCGCTCGGGCAGCGGCAGCGCACGGATGCGTGCGAGCCAGTCGATGGCGGTGGTGCTCATCGTGTCCCCCTTCAGCGCGCCAGCCGCGGTCCCGCGGCGTGGGCGCCGGCGCCCTCGGGCTGGATGCTGGGACGTGCGGTCTCGCCGCGCGCCGCACGATCGCGCTGCAGCGCGACCTCGCGCTCGAGCCACGCGAGCCAGGCGGCGAAGCCCGCGCCGCCGCGATTCGTGAGCTCGATCGTCTCGCCGCCGAAGCCGATCTGGCGCAGCGCCGCGTGCGCGCGCTCGATGCTTGAACTCGGTGATGTAGGCGAGCAGGTCGGTCTTGGTGATGAGCGCGAGGTCCGCGGCGCGGAACATCACCGGGTACTTCGCCGGCTTGTCGTCGCCCTCGGGCACCGACAGCAGCGTCAGGTTGCGGTGCTGCCCGAGGTCGAAGCTCGCGGGACACACGAGGTTGCCGACGTTCTCGATGAACAGCACGTCGAGGCCGGCGAGCGGCAGGCCGTGCAGCGCGTCGTGCACCATCTGCGCGTCGAGGTGGCAGGCGTTGCCGGTGGTGATCTGCACGGCCGGCACGCCGCAGGCGCGGATGCGCGCCGCGTCGTTCTCGGTGGCGAGGTCGCCCTCGATCACCGCGACCTTGAGCCGCCCGTCGAGCGCGCGGATGGTGGCCTCGAGCAGCGAGGTCTTCCCCGCGCCCGGCGAGGACATCAGGTTCAGCGCCAGCACCGCCTGCTGGTCGAAGTGCGAGCGGTTGTGAGCGGCGACCCGGTCGTTCTCGTCGAGGATCGCGGTGATGACCTCGATGGTCTCGGTGGGCCCCGGCCCGGCGGTTGCGGGCCGCGCGACGGCGAGCGGCGCGCGCTGCGCGGCGGGCCCGAGCGAACATCCGCAGTCACGGCACATGGGTCGTCTCCCGGTCGTCTGTCAGTGGACCGCCGCCGGCCCGGTCTCGATCTCGACGCGCGTGAGCAGCAGTTCCTCGCCGGCGATCACGTCCACCTGCCAGTCGTCGCAGGCGCCGCACACCAGCCGGTTGACCGCCGCACCACTCTCGGTGCCGCAGCTGCGGCAGCGCACGCGCACCGGCACGGTCTCGATGGTGAGCGTCGCATGCTCGGCCAGGGTTCCCGCCGCCGCGATCGGGTAGGCGTGCTCGAGCAGCCCTGCCTCGACTCCCGACAGCGGACCCACGGCGATCACGATGGACACCACGCGGCGGGCGTCGTTCTCGCGCGCCACCTTCTCGACCTGCCCGATCAGTGCCTGGCAGATCGAGAGTTCATGCATGCTGCAGGATCTCCTCGAAGAGTTCCCAGGTGGAGCGGGCTTCCTCCTCGCTCACCTTCTGGATGGCGTAGCCGACGTGCACCAGCACGTGGTCGCCCGGGACGATCCCCTCGCCCTGCAGCATGAACAGGCTGATCTCCCGCTCGATGCCCTTGGCCTCGCAGACGGCAGCGTACCCGTCCACGGACTTGATCCTCATCGGCACGGCCAGACACATCTCGGTAACTCCCCCCTGCGGAAGCTCGCCTCGTCAGACCCGCGCGAGGCTCGCAGACGCGGCTCGCGCACACAACCCCGTAGATGCCGCCAACCCGTCAGGAGTGACCGCCGGCGGGCTGGACGGCGGGACCGCCGCCCGGCTCGAGCGGCGCTGCGCGGCGCTTGCGCAGTGCGGCCAGCAGCAGCGTGCCGAGCGCGAGCAGGATCTCGTCCAGGAACGGGATCAGGTCGGGCATGAACAGGTCGACCACGAACAGCGCGGCGACCAGCTTGAACAGCGTCGGAAAGCGCAGCCCTGCCGCGAACCTCGTCACGATGCGTCCAATCACTTCGGTCTACCCCCGGGTGTCATCACTTCCACCGACAGCGTGAAGGTGCGCGACTCCGCGCCGCGCAGTGCGCCCACGCCCACCACCTGCCTCGAGACCTCCTCGCCCCGCTCGTTGCGGATCGCGAGCACCACCGAGTACTCCCAGTCGCCGCCGCGCTCCGGATGCTGCACGGTGCCCTCCACGCGCAGCGCCGAGAAGCCCTCGGGCTTGGGCAGGGCCTCGGCACCGACGAAGCGCAGGTGGTGGCGGCACTGCGGGCAGATCGGCGCGCTTTCGAGAATCGTCGCCTTGCAGTGCGGGCACACTCGCGTGCGGCCGACCGTTGCCGAAGCGCCCGGGCAGCATGCTGGCGGGCATCGGCGTTACCTGCGGGTCGATCCCTGCTCGCCCCAGCCGAAGTCCGCCTGGCCGCGCATCTTCGAGCCGGCCGCGACCGTGAGGATCGTGGCCTTCACGTCGCCGGTGATGACGCCGGTCTCGAGCAGCTCGACGCGCGAACTCGCGCTGATGTTGCCCTCGACCTCGCCGCTGACGATCACCGTCGCGGCGCTGACCTGGCCGTTGACGTGCGCGCCCTGCTCGACGGTGACGTTGCCCTGCACGTTGACGTCGCCCTTGAAGCGCCCGGCGATGCGCACGTCGCCCGCGCCCTCGATCTTGCCCTCGATGGTGACGTCGGCCGCGATCAGCGACTCCTTCGCGGGGCCCGACGCTGCGCGCCGCACCGGCTCGGCCGCGAACGACGCGCCGACCGCCATCGGACGCGGTGCGGGGACCGCCTCGGCCGCGGCGTCGAACGCGTCGGCCGGGGCGGCAGCGGAATCCTTCACCGATGGGTCTTTCCAGAGTGCCATTGCTCGATGCTCCTGTGCTCGGACGAGGTGCGACCTTCGGATCGTGGTGCCGGCTGAGGGACTCGAACCCCCGACCAGCGGTTTACAAAACCGCTGCTCTACCAACTGAGCTAAGCCGGCCCGACGCCGGATTCTAACTGCGCAACGCCGCGGGTTCAGCGCGTTGCGGACGACGACGCCGGAACGGGCTCGGGCGGGACGCTGGCCGGGGCGTCCGGCGCGGCGGCCGGCGGCACCGCCGGCGCCGCGCCGGCGTCCTCCGCCGCCGGGCAAGGCCGCAGCTCGATTTCCGCCGGCCGCCCGATGCCGGGCGCGCGCAGCTGCTCGTTCGTCGGCAGGCCACCGTTCGCCTGGCGGTCCACGTCGAGCCAGGTCACGTCCTCCTCGCGCAGCCGCTCGGCGCTGCGAGGCTCGAACCCGGCGGCACGCACCGCGGCTTCTGCCTCCACGGCCTTGGCGGGGTCCGCGTAGACGCCCACCGACACGACCGTGCCGACGCCCTCCTCCGCGAGCACGTACGCCTCGTCGAGGCCGGCGGCCAGCAGCGCCGCCTGTGCGATCGCCGCGTCCTCGGGCGTGGCGAGCCCCTCCAGGCGCACCCAGGTGCCCACCCGGACCGCCTCGCGTGAGGCCCGGAGCCGCGTCGCGAACCCGAGCCGCGCGAGTCCGGCCGCGATCTGCTCCGCCGCGGCGCGCTCGAGGAAGGGCCCGGCGCTGACGCAGGCGAGGTCGACGTCCTCCAGCGACACGGTCGCGGCCGCAGGCGGAGTCGCGGGCTGCGGCGGCAACTCGCGCAGCAGGCGGATCGTGCCAGTGCCGGCAGCGGTCGGCGCCGGCACGGCATGGCCCGCCGCGATGGTCGGCGGCGCGACCCACAGCGCCCACGCGGCGAACAGCAGGTTGGCGAGCAGCAGCAGCAGGAACAGCGCGCGCAAGACCTCGGATCTCCGCGGGACGGGATTGGAGCGCGAATGTTAGCGGAAAAGGAAAGGCCCGCTCCCCTCGCGGAAAGCGGGCCTCGAATCGGCCGCCGAACGGCGGTCGGGTTACTTGCCGCCCTTCGCCATGTAGTCGGCCAGTTCCTTGATCTCGAGGTCGTTCAGCTTGAGTTTCGACTTGTGCTTCTGCTCGCCGGCAATGATCTTCTTGATCGAAGCCTCGAGCGCCTTAGCGTCCTCGCCGGCGAAGTCGCCCGCCTCGTGGCACTCGCCACAGTCAGCCGCGAACTTCGTCTTGCCGTCGGCCTGGGCGGACACGCTCCACCCTGCCGCGCAGGCGCTGGCCACCGCAACCATCAACAACCGGTTCACCTTCATCGCCGTCTCCTCGTTCACCGTGGAAAGCCCCGCTGCCGCAGGGCGAGAGTCAATGCGTGCGGGCGTGCGGAGGGCTACTTGCCGCCGCTCGCCATGAAAGCCGCAACGTCGGCCGCCTGCTGGTCGGTCAGCTTGAGGGCCTTCTTATGCTTCATCTGGCCGGCCACGATCTTCTTGACGGTGGCGGTAAGGTCGGCGGCGCTCTCGCCCTCGAAATCCGCCACCTCGTGGCACTCCGAGCAGATGCTCTCGAACGTCGCCTTGCCGGCCGCGGCATCGGCGGACGCCACGGCACCGTAGCCGGCAAGGCCGGCCGCGGCGATCGAAATCGTCAGCAACTTATTGATCTTCATTAACTTCCTCCTCGGATGACTCGTTCCGGAAGCCCCACGGCTGCCGGCGGCTGATGCAAACGGTGCTCGATCATACACGAGCACCTCCCGCAGATTAGATGGCGGCACCGCTGCTAGGGTTCAAGCGGCCCCCGCGCCAGTTGCGCGAGTCCCCGCAGCACCAGGTCCGGAACGTGCTCGGCGGGGGTCTCGAGGTGCGGCAGCACCTCGGCGGCGGCCCCGCCCGTCACCAGCAGCCTCGGCCGCTGCCCGGCCCCGCGTCCCGCGTCCTTGACGCAGCGGTCCACCAGCGCCGCCAGCGCCATGCGGCCGCCGCGCTCGATCGCGTCGCGGGTGTTGTCGGCGAAGAGCCCCTGCGAGCGCGCAACAGCGCCCGCCGCGTGGCGCGCATCGAGGTCGCTGGTCGAGCGCAGCAGCGAGGCAACCATGCAGCGCGGGCCCGGGCACGATGTAGCCGCCGAGGTGGCTGCCGTCGGCGGTCAGCACGTCGACGGTGGCCGCGGTGCCGAGGTCGGCGACGACGCAGGCGCCGCGCACGCGGGCGTAGGCGCCGATCACCGCGACCCAGCGATCCACCCCGAGCAGCCCCGGGTCGGCGTAGCCGTTACGAACTCCGGCCGCCTCGCGCGTGGCGGCGACGAACCGCACGCCGCGACCGCCGGCGAGATCTGCCGCCGCAATCAGCGCCGCATCGGTCGAGTCCCCGGCCACGCTCGCGGCAAGCACGCGGCCTGCCGGCGCGACGCCGAACAGCGCGTGGCGCCAGTCCTCTGCCGACCAGTCCGCATACGCGGCCGCGGACTGCTCGCCGATGACGCCGTCGGGCCCGAGCCGCGCCCATTTGACGCGCGAATTGCCGATGTCGACGAGCAGTGTCACGGCACCGCCGGCCGCAGGCTCACGTCGCCCGAGTGGAAGTGCTCGATTCGACCGGCCACTTCGACGCGCAGCGCGCCGTCGGCGTCGGCACCGTGCGCCACGCCCTCGACGCCCGTCTCACCCTGGGTCACGCGCACGCGCTCGCCTGCAAGCGCGTCGAGCGCCGACCAGCGTGGCGCGAACGGGGCGAAGCCGTCGCGGGCGAACTCCGCGAGCGCCGCGACGATGGCGGCCACGAGTGCTCCCGCGAGTTCGTTGCGACCCGGCCGGCCGGCCAGGCATCGCCTCGCGCAGGTCCGCCACCGGATACGCGCCGGCGCCCTCGAGCGCGTCGCGCGACCCGACCGGCAGCGCGAGGTTGAGCCCGACGCCTGCGACGACCGTCGCCGGCCCGCCAGTTTCGGTGCGCAGCTGCAGCAGCAGGCCGCCGAGCTTGCGCCGGCGCCAGACGATGTCGTTCGGCCACTTGAGGCCGACCTCCTCGGCGCCGAGCGCGCGCAGCGCCTCGGCGACCGCGACGCCGATCGCAAGTCCGAGCGCGGGCAGGCCCGGTGGCGTCTCGGGAAAGGTCCATGCGACGGAGAACGTGAGCCCCGAGCCGAACGGCGCGAGCCAGGAGCGGCCGCGCCGTCCGCGTCCCGCCCGCTGCAGCTCGGCGAAGCAGATGCGCGGCCGGCCGGGCGCCGGCGCCGCAGCGGCCTGCAGGTGGGTGTTGGTCGAGTCCGTTTCGAAGAGAACCTCGAGCGATCCGTGCAGCGCCGGCCCGCGCGCCGCGGCCGCCCGCTCGATGCGGTCGGCGTCGAGCAGCTCGACCGCCTCCGGCAGCCGGTAGCCGCGTCGCGACAGGCTCTCCACCGCGATGCCGTGGCCGCGCAGCTCGCCCACCAGCTTCCACACCGCCGCGCGGCTGACGCCGAGGCTTGCCGCCAGGCCGGCGCCAGAGTGCAGCGCGCCGTCGGAGAGCAGCGCGAGCAGCGCCTCGGCGCGCGCGGTCATCGCGGGCGCAGCAGCCAGAGTCGGCGCGCGCGGTTCTCGTTGCCCGCCCGCATGCGCGCGAGGTTCGCGCGGTGCGTGTAGAGGACGAACGCGGCCATGGCGACGCCGAAGGCGACGAGAGCCGTCGAGCGCGGGGCGGCGAGCGCGAAGTACAGCGGCAGCGTCGCGGCGCCGACCATCGTGCCGAGCCCGACGTACCCGGTGAGCATCACGCAGGCGAGCCACGCGAGCGCGACCGGCAGCAGTGCGGCCGGCGCGAGCATGGCCACCGCGCCGATCAACGTCGCCGCACCCTTGCCGCCGCGGAACTCGTGCCAGACCGGGAAGACGTGCCCCACGACCACGGCGGCGGCGCAGGCGACCGCGAGCCAGTCGCGGCCCAGCTGCGGGTCGATGCCGACGAACGGCAGGTCGAGCGGCGGCAGCACGCCCACCGCGAGCACCGCCTTGCCGACGTCGATCGCGACGACGCCGAGCGCGAACTTCCAGCCCTGCGTGCGCAGCGCGTTGGTGCCACCGGCATTGCCGCTGCCGAGCTCGCGGATATCCACGCCGCGGAAGCGGCCCATCACCAGGCTGCCGATCACCGAGCCGAGCAGGTAGGCGAGCAGTGTCTTGACGCCGAGTTCCAGCACGGGAAACCTCCTGCGACGATTCTAGCAGCGGCCTCCTGCCGCGCACCGCCGGGCGCGACCCCGCGTAGACTTGGCCGCGCCTCATCGACGCAGCAGGAGTCTCCCCGTGGGCAAGCTCGAGCAGGATTTCGCCGCCTACCGCGCCCGCATGAACGAACGCGTGCTCGCCGAGGACAATCGCGTGATCAAGCGCGTGTATTCGGTGGACTCGCTGGCCTACGCCGACGACGGCGCGCTGCCGAAACAGACCCGGGAACTGCTCGGCCTCGTGGCCTCCCTGGTCCTGCGCTGCGACGACTGCGTGAAGTACCACCTCGTCGAGTCGCGCGCGGCCGGCTCGAGCCGCAGGGAAATCGTCGAGGCGATGAGCATCGGCCTCGTGGTGGGCGGCACCATCGTGATCCCGCACCTGCGCCGCGCGATCGAGTTCCTCGATGACCTCGAAGCGCCCGACCTCGAAGCGCCCGACGGTGCGGCCGCGCCGGGCTAGACGCGAGCCGGTCCGCGCGGCAGGAACACCTCGGCGAGCATGCAGCGCACCGAGCCGCCGCCCGCATCCTCGATCGTCGGCACGGGCACGGCGACGACTTCGTCCACGCTCGCGACGAGCGCCGCGCGCTGTCCGGGCGCGAGGCTCGCGAGGCCGCGCTGCGACACGGCAAGCACGCGGCGGCCGCTGCGGTCCGCGAGTTCGAGCAGGTTGCCGGCGAAGCCCGACATCTGGCGCGTGTCGATGATCACGAGCTGCCGGCCGTGGCCGAGACGCTCGAGCAGCGCGCCGCGTTCCCCGGCATCGATCGCCTCGGCACAGACCAGCGCAAAGCGGCTGCCGATCGAGAGCATCACGTTCGTGTGGTAGACGGGCGTACCGTCGGAGCCGGCGGCGTGGAACGCGACGGGCTCGTAGCACAGCTCCCCGCACAGCTCGCGCAGCACGGCCGCGTCGCTGCGCGGCGAGAGACAGACGTAGGCCGTGCGACACGCGTGGTCGAACACCACGCTGCCGGTGCCCTCGAGGAAGCGGCCCGCGACCTCGTGATGGGTGAGATCGAGCAGTCGCTGGACGCGGAAGCCGCCGCGCGCGACGAGCTCCCGGAGCAGCTCCGGGCGGCGCTCGAGGCGCCGGTTCGGCGCGAGCATCGGGTAGAGCACGGCCGTTCCGTCGGCATGCAGACTCACCCAGTTGTTCGGGAACACCGCGTCGGGGCAACGCGGCTCGCGGCGATCGTCGAACGCGTGCACCTCGACGCCGGCAGCGGCCAGCGCCGCGGCCAGCCGGTCGAATTCTGCCAGCGCGTGCGGCTGCACATCCGCGGCCGGCGACGGGGACGCCTGGAAGCGGTTGCTCCCCGCCGTCTGCGGATTCCAGCCGAAGGCTGCCGGCCGCACCATGAGCACCGCGTCGGCGCACTGCACCAGGGCGACTTTGGGGGAATCGGAGTCCGTTGCCATCCGCGCATTGTGTAGGAACTGCGCGGCAGGAATTGCGCGAGGCAGAGAGCGGCGCGGGTGGTCGGACCCTGAAACCGGCGAGGCAATGGCGCGCGGCGGGACGCTCAGCCCTCCGCCGGGGCGAACGCCACGAGCTTCTCGCGCAGCGACACCACGGCGCCGCCCGGCTTCTCCACGGTGACCGCGAATGCGACCGGCTTCACGACCGGCAGCGTGGCCTTCACTGGAATGACGACTTCCTGGTGACCGGGCGGGACGTCGAACGTGCCGCCGTCGACAGGGTAGCGGTCGTCGCGGGCCCCGTCGAAGATCCAGAGCTGGTAGCGGGCGCGCGCGGGGTCGTTCGCGACGAAGCCGCGCAGCAGCAGGTATCCGCGCTGGCGATGCCGGTCCCAGACGACGTCTCCGGCACCGCCGCCCGCATCGCCAGCCCAGCGCCAGTGCCCGATGCCCGGAGTCCCGGCGAGCATGCGTTCGCGTGCCATCTGCGCACGCCACTGGCCGAAGTCGCTGGCGGCGGATTCGGTTTCGAGGTCGACGAGGCGCGGCCACCAGCCGGCCACGGCCAGCAGCAGCGATACCGCGGCGACCGTCCAGGGCAGCCACGAACGGCGGCGACCGAGCAGGATCGGAACGGGAACGGCGCGGGGATCGTCGGCAGCATCAGCGGCGCCGTCGCAACGGTTCACCCACTGTTCGGCGCACTGATCGAGGCTGCGACGCACCGAGCGCGGCAGTCGCTCGGGGTCTGCGTCGAGCGGAAGCGCTGGCGCGCTGGCGGGCTCCTTCAGGGCGTCGCGGTCTCCAGCTTCGTCGGACTGTCGATCTTCATCCACTGACGCACCTGAATCAGTCCGCGCCGCATCTGGGTCTTCACGGTGCCGAGCGGCATGCCGGTCGCCGTCGCGATTTCGGAGTGCGTCAGGCCCTCGAGCAGCCCCATGCGCAGCACCTTGCGCTGCTCCGGGCGCAGCCTCGCCACCACCGCGGCCGCGTGCTCCGCCTCGACGCGGATCTCGCCGCCGTTGCCGGGCTCGGCCCAGCGCAGGTCCTCGAGGGACTCCTCGGAGTCCATCAGGTGGTTCATCCGACCGCGCCGCATCCGATCGATCAGGCGCCGGCGCGCGATCGTGGTGATGAAGACCTTCTCCGTGCCCTGCGCCGCGTCGAAGCGCGACGCGCTGCGCCACACGTCGATGAAGATCTCCTGCACCGCGTCCTCGGCGTCGGCCCGTGATCGGGTCATCCGCCTCGCGATCGCCCACACCAGTCCGCCGAACTCATCGATGCACTCGCGCACGGCCTTTGCGTCGCCGCGAGCCACTCGAGCAAGAACTGACTCCGTCATCGTGCTCACCTCTGTTCGCCGCTGCCGGGCGCCGGTTTCAGGTCAAAACCCGGAGTGCGCCGGTTGGACGGAGTATACGTAGCGCAAAAATAATTTGTATAGGTTCTTCCTATACAGACCATATACAAGCTCAATGCCCAGTTCTCGGATCGCCTCAACCCGCCGGTCTGCGGCTTTCCGTCGTTGCAGACGATTCTCATTACGGTAAGACTAGGGACCGTTTTCCCAGCCCATTGTTCCGGAATCCAGATGCCCCCCGTTTCCCTCTCGTCGCTGCGCAAGGGCGCCCGAGGCACCGTTGCCGACGTGCGCGACGATCGCCAGGCGCTCGGCGACGAAACGCAGTCCACGCTCAGCCGCCGCCTGCTCGAACTCGGCTTCATCCCGGGCGAAGCGCTCGAGGTCGTGGGCGAGATCTGGCCGGGCGGCGATCCCATGGCCGTGCGGCTCGGCAATACGCTGTTCGCGCTGCGGCGCCACGAGGCCGGTGCGGTGATGGTCGCCGTCGAGGGCCGCTGAGCCGATCATGCCCCCCGCCTCCGCTGCGCTCGAGCCGACTCGCCTCGCCCTCGTCGGCGTACCGAACTGCGGCAAGACGGCGCTCTTCAACCGCCTGACCGGCAGCCGCCAGAAGGTCGCCAACTACGCCGGCGTCACGGTCGAGCGCAAGGAGGGCTCGTTCGTCGGGCCGGAGCGCGGGGAGCGCTACCGGCTGCTCGACCTGCCCGGCGCCTACAGCCTCACGCCGACCACGCTCGACGAGGCCATCACCCGCGACTGCCTGCTGGGCCGGCTCGCCGGCGAGCCCGCACCCGAGCGCGTGATCTGCGTGGTGGACGCCACCAACCTGCGACTCAACCTGCGGCTGGTGCTCGAGCTGCGCGATCTGGGGGTGCCACTGGTCGTCGCACTCAACATGAGCGACCTCGCCCACCGTCGCGGCTTCCGGCTCGACCTCGCGCGGCTCGAGCAGGAACTCGGCGTGCCGGTGGTCGAGACCGTGGCGATCCGCGAGGGCGGCGAACGGGCGCTGCTCAAGAAGCTCGAATCGCTGCCGCCGCCGGCCGGGCACGGAGCGGTGCGCTGGCTCGAGCCCACCTTCGAGCAGATCCAGCACACGCAGCGCGAGGTGCGCCGGATCCTGCACGCGGCGGGCTACACGGAGCCCGCCCGCCGCCGCGCCCTGCAGCGGCTCGATGCGCTCGTGATGCACCCGGTCGCGGGCCCGGCGATCCTCGCGGCGCTGCTGTTCTTCGTGTTCCAGGCCGTGTTCAGCTGGGCCGCGCTGCCGATGGAAATGGTGGACGCCGGGGTCAACTGGGTCGGTGCGCAGTTGCACCAGGCATTGCCGCCCGGAGCGCTCCGCAGCCTGATCGTGGACGGCGTGATCGCTGGCGCGGGCAGCGTGCTGGTGTTCCTGCCGCAGATCCTGATCCTGTTCTTCTTCATCCTGCTGCTCGAGGACAGCGGCTACCTGCCGCGCGCGGCGTACCTGCTCGACCGCATGATGGGCAGCGTCGGGCTGTCGGGGCGCGCGTTCATCCCGCTGCTGTCGAGCTTCGCCTGCGCGGTGCCCGGCATCATGGCGACCCGGACCATCCCGAACGTGCGCGACCGGCTCGCCACGATCATGATCGCGCCGCTGATGACCTGCTCGGCGCGGCTGCCGGTGTACGCGCTGGTGATCGCCGCGTTCATCCCGAACCGGCCGGTGGCCGCGTTCAACCTGCAGGGGCTGGTGCTGTTCGCGCTGTATGTCGCCGGCATCGTCGCGGCGATGGCGGTGGCCTGGGCGCTGAAGCGCACCGCGCTGCGCTCCGGGTACCACCCGCTGCTGCTCGAGCTGCCCGAGTACAAGTGGCCCGACCCGCGCAACCTGCTGCTCGGGCTCTGGGAACGCACCAGGGTGTTCCTGCGGCGCGTCGGCACGATCATCCTGGCGTTGATGGTGGTGCTGTGGTTCCTCTCGAGCTTCCCGGCACCGCCCGAGGGCGCGACCGGCCCGGCCATCCAGTACAGTTTCGCCGGCACGATCGGCCGCGCGCTCGAGCACGTGTTCGCGCCGCTCGGTTTCAACTGGCAGATCTCCCTCGCGCTGGTGCCGGGCCTCGCGGCACGCGAGGTCGCGGTGGGCGCGCTCGGCACGGTCTATTCGCTCTCGGCCAACGGGGACGACGTCGCCGCGACTCTGGTGCCGATGATCGCGGAGACCTGGAGCCTCGCCACCGCGCTGTCGCTGCTCGCGTGGTACGTATTTGCCCCGCAATGCCTCTCGACGCTGGTGATCGTGAAACGCGAGACCAACTCCTGGCGCTATCCGCTGATCATGGCCGGCTATCTCTTTGCGCTCGCCTACCTCGCGGCGTTCGTCACCTACCGGGTGGCGAGCGCGCTGTCCTGAGCGCATCGCGATGTGGCAGACCCTGGTCGTAGGACCGATCGTGGTGGCCGCGGCCGTCTACGCAGCCTGGGCCCTCGTGCCCGCCGTCCCGCGGCTGCGACTCGCAGTCCGCTTCGGCACCTGGGCCAGGCGGCCAGGACGCCCGGCGTGGACCGCGCGGCTCGCGGCCGCCGTCGAGCGGCGCGCGCGCAGCGGGCTCGGCGGGTGCAGTGACTGCGGCGCCGCGCAGCCCCCGCCCGGGCCGCCGCCGAGCCGAAATCCAGTCCGGGACTGACCGACGCGGATTGCGGCCGCTTCGCCATTCGCCGGCGCCACGGCGTCCATCCTGGTGCCCGTCCGCACCCGCTTGCGGTAAACACGTGCAGCCTGCCGTCGGGCTGCTGGGTTCCAATTCGCACCGTCAGCCGCGCGTCCGGTCGGACTTGCATGATCGGGCACGGCGGCCGTCAGGAGCCGATCCATGACCCAAGCACGCCGCTTCTCAGCCAGCCGAGCGCTGCTGGCACTCATTACATTGCTGATCGTCCCGGGCTCCCCGGTGCTCGCCCAGGCGGCGGCGGAGACGGCGGCCGCCCCCCCGGCGGTGGCGGAGACAGCGACGACGGCAGAGAAAATCCCGAACGAGAAGTGCTTCAAGTGCCACGACGATGCCACGGCGGAAGGCGACGACGGTCGCGACGTGTCCGTGATGGCGGCCGAGTTCGGCGCCGGCGCCCACAAGCGGGTCGACTGCGTCGAGTGTCACGCCACGGCACTCACCACCAAGCACCCGCGCAACGAGCTCGGCCCGGTGTCGTTCGATGTCTGCCTGGAGTGCCACGAGGACGAGATCACGCCGTTCCAGGGCAGCGTGCACGCCCGGGTCAAGGGCGGCGAGCCGAAGGCATGCCAGGGCTGCCACGGAAGCGTCCACACCACCGTGCGCAGCAACGATCCCGCCGCGCCGATGTCGGACCTGAACCAGGTGCGCAACTGCGGCGTCTGCCACGAAGAAATGATGGAGGGCTACCTCTCCAGCGTGCACGCCAAGTCGCTGTTCGTGTCAGGCCTCACCGATGCGGCTCCGGCCTGCAGCGACTGCCACGGCAGCCACGACATCCTGCGCCACACCGACCCGAAGGCGCGCTCGTCGCACGCCAAGAGCCCGGAGACCTGCGGCGAGTGCCACAAGGGCATCCTCAAGGAATGGGACGAGAGTGCGCACGGCGCGCTGTGGCGCGAAGGCAAGGACGGCCCGGTCTGCACAACGTGCCACGAGGCGCACGCGGTCCAGTCGCCGACCACCGTCGCGATGCGGGCGCACATGCCGACCGACTGCGGCAATTGCCACGCGGAGCTCTACAAGACGTTCCACGACAGCTTCCACGGCAAGGCCACCAGCGTCGGGCGCGAGTCCGCGGCGATGTGCTCGGACTGCCATACGCCGCACCACAACCTGCCGGCGAGCGACCCGCGCTCATCAATCCATCCAGACAACCTGGCCGCCACCTGTGGCGCGAGCAACTGCCACGCAGGCAAGGTAAACGCGTCGTTCCTGACCTTCATCCCGCACAGCAACCCGATGGACAGGGATCAGAACCCGTGGGTGCACTACATCTACCTGTTCATGACGCTGCTGCTGCTCGGCGTGTTCGGCTTTTTCGGCCTGCACGCGCTGCTCTGGTTGCAGCGCACGCTGGTGGGCCGCCTGCGCGGTGAGTTCAAGGTGCAGCATTTCGGGGCGGGACCCTACGTGCGTCGGTTCACGACCACGCAGATGTGGCTGCACGTCTCGATCATCCTGAGCTTCCTGCTGCTCGCGGTGACCGGCCTGCCGCTCAAGTTCGCGGCCGCCCCGTGGGCGCCGGGCCTGATGCGGGCCCTCGGTGGCCCCGAGATTGCAGGCTTCCTGCACCGTTTCGCTGCGATCGTCACGTTCGGCTACTTCGCCGTGCACCTGGCGATGCTGTTCCGCGACGTCGCACTCAAGAAGGAGAAGGGCTACTTCTGGGGATGGCGCTCGATGACGCCGAACCTGAAGGACGTGCAGGACCTGTGGGCGAACGTGAAGTACTTCCTGTACCTCGGCCCGCGCCCCGAACTCGATCGCTGGGCTTACTGGGAGAAGTTCGATTACCTGGCGGTGTTCTGGGGTGTGGCGATGATCGGGCTCTCGGGACTCATCCTGTGGTTCCCGAATTTCTTCACCCAGTTCCTGCCGGGCTGGGCGCTGAACGCGGCGTACATCATCCACAGTGACGAGGCCCTGCTCGCGACGGGCTTCATCTTCCTGTTCCACTTCTTCCACACGCACCTGCGGCCGGAGAGCTTCCCGATGGATCCGGTGATCTTCACCGGCAGCATGCCGCTGCACCGCTTCAAGGAAGAGCGACCGCTCGAGTACCAACGACTGGTGGACAGCAACACGCTGGAACAGTACTTCGTGCCGCCGCCGTCGAAGGCGCAGATCCAGGTGGCGCACGTGTTCGGCTTCGCCGCAGTGGCGGTGGGCATCTGGCTGGCCGTGCTGATCTTCAGGGCGATCGCCAGCGGCGCACTGCACCTCTTCTAGCGGTACGCGCGTGAATTGCGGCCGGCCGGCGGACTCGTCCGCCGGCCGGCCGCATGGTGTCGGGTGGTGAGGAATTAGCGAGGGCGCTATGCTGCCGACCGGCAACGCAACCGGACGCACGTCGCGCTAACACCAGCGCTACGAACGTCCACACGGAATCAAGCATCCTTCCGGGATTTACCGATGATCAAGCACTTCTTCTCCGCCATTACCGGCAACGTCGTCAGCCTGATCGGCACGCTGATGATCGTGACCAGCCTGCTGCTGATCGCGGCGCTGCTGATGATGCAGGCCTTCGGCTACGAGGGCGGCGCCTACGTCGGCATCCTGACCTTCGTGCTGATGCCGATGATCTTCCTGACGGGCATCGCACTGGTACCGATCGGACTGTGGTGGCGCAAGCGACGTGATGCAAAGCTGGCCGCGACGGGCCAGGCGGTCGGCCACCTGCCGGTCATCGACCTCAACAAGGAGGGGACACGGGGCGTGCTGCTGGGCTTCGTCGCACTTGCGATCCCGACGCTGGCGCTGGCCGCAGGACTCACGTTCAAGGCCGTCCACTACATGGACTCCGACGAGTTCTGCGGCATGGCTTGCCACAAGGTCATGGAGCCGGAGTACACGGCCTTCCAGCGCTCGCCGCACGCACGGGTCGGTTGCGCCGGCTGTCACATCGGGCCGGGGGCCGAGTGGTTCGTCAAGGCCAAGATCTCGGGTTCCTGGCAGCTCGTCGCCGTCGCTTTCGACCTGTACCCGCGCCCGATCCCGACGCCGGTGCACTCGCTGCGGCCATCGAGCGGCACCTGCGAACAGTGCCACTGGCCGACCAAGTACCTCGGCGACCGGCTCAAGGTCCGCACGCACTACGCCGAGGACGAGGCGAATACCGAGCTCAAGACGGCGCTGATGGTCAAGGTGGGCGGCAAGGTGGCGGGCCAGTCGCAGGGGATCCACTGGCACGTCGACCCGAACCACCGCGTCCGCTACCGGGCCGACCCCACTCGCGAAATCATGTACGAGGTCGAGCTGGCGGACCTGGCCGAGGGCACGACCAAGCTGTACAAGGGCGCAGAGCCGGCCCCGGAGGGCACCGAGTGGCGCACGATGGACTGCGTGGACTGCCACAACCGGGCCTCGCACATCTATCGCAGCCCGGAGTTCGAGGTCGACCTCGCGCTCGAGCAGGGCCGCATCGACCGCGCGCTGCCCTATATCCGGCGGGAAGGCCTGCGCATCATCACCGAGAAGGAATATGACTCGCACGCCGCGGCACGCGAAGGCATCGCGGCTGCGGTGAATTCGTTCTATGCGCAGAGTTATCCCGATCTCGCTGGCACGCCCGCCGTCGAGCAGGCCGGCAAGGCGCTGGGCGACGCGTACGCCTGGAACAACTTCCCGCACATGAAGGTCAGGTGGAACACCTACCCGAACCACGTCGGGCACCAGGATTCGCCGGGCTGCTTCCGCTGCCACGACAACAAACACAAGACGGACGACGGCGACAAGATCGGCAAGAAGTGCAGCACCTGCCACAACGTCGTCGCCGACGAGGAGAGCAACTCGGCCCTGCTGCAGGAACTCGGACTGCAGGAGGCGCCGCCCCAGCCGCCGGCCGCCGAGACAGGCGCGGCACCCGAGGCCGCGGCGACGCGAGGCCGGGGCGACCCAGACCGGCAACTGACCGGCCGCATCGCGGATCGAAAGGCGACAACGGCCGGTCGGCCGGGGTCGCTCGCGTGCAGCCCTCGCACCGCCCGGTGACGCGGCCTGTCGGGCCGCCCGCCCGTGTGCGATCCTCGCGCGCCTCATGCCGCTCCTCACCCTCGCCGACGCCGAACTCGCCTACGGCATGCAGCCGCTGCTCGACCGTGCCTCTCTCGCGGTGCGCAGCGGCGAGCGCATCGGCCTGATCGGCCGCAACGGCACCGGCAAGTCCACGCTGCTGCGGGTGCTCCAGGGCGGGCTCGCGCTCGATGGCGGCGAGATCCGTCGGCGCGACGGGCTGCGCATCGCGCTCGTCGAGCAGGAGCCTACCCTGCCCGCCGCCGTGACGCTGCGTGACAGCCTCGTCGCCCGCGGGCGCTTGGAGCAGATGGGCGACGAGCGGGCGCGCTGGCAGGTCGAGACGCGGCTCGTCGAGTACCTGCATCGTCTGGGGCTCGAGGAGTCGCTGCGACCCGGGGTGGCCTCCGGCGGCGAGTGCAAGCGCGCGACGCTAGCGCTGGCGCTCGCATTGGAGCCGCAGCTGCTGCTGCTCGACGAACCCACCAACCACCTCGACATCGACGGCATCCGTCTGCTCGAGGAACTGCTGTCGAAGGGCGGCACCAGTCTCTTCATCACCCACGATCGCGCGTTCCTCGACGCCGTGGCGACGCGCATCGTCGAGCTGGACCGCGGCCTGCTGCGCTCGTATCCCGGCAACTTCGCTGACTACGAGCGCCGCAAGGACGAGCAGCTCGCCGCGGAAGCCGTCGCGAACCGACGCTTCGACAAGTTCTGGGCGCAGGAGGAAGCCTGGATCCGCAGGGGCGTCGAGGCACGCCGCACGCGCGACGAAGGGCGCGTGCGGCGGCTGCAGGCCCTGCGCGAGCAGCGCACCGCCCGCCGCGAGCGGCTGGGCGAGGTGAAGCTCTCGCTGGACGCGGGGGAGCGCTCGGGCAGGCTGGTGGCCGAACTCGACGGCGTCGGCAAGCGCTACGATGGCCGGCCGGTGGTCGAGGGCCTGTCGCTCAGGATCATGCGCGGCGACCGCCTCGGCCTCATCGGCCCGAACGGCGCCGGCAAGTCGACGCTGCTCAAGCTGATCCTCGGCGAGGTCGCACCGGACGAGGGCACGGTGCGCCTCGGCACCAACCTGCAGGTGGCCTACTTCGACCAGCTTCGCGCGCAGCTCGATCCGGAGCTCAGCGTTGCGGCCACCGTCGCCCCGACCTCCGACTGGGTCGAGATCGGCGGCGCGCGCAAGCACGTGATCAGCTACCTGGGCGACTTCCTGTTTCCCGCGCAGCGCGCCGAGTCGCCGGTACGCATGCTCTCGGGCGGCGAGCGCAATCGGCTGTTGCTCGCAAGCCTGTTCGCGCGCCCGGCCAACGTGCTGGTGCTCGACGAACCCACCAACGACCTCGACATCGAGTCCCTCGAGCTGCTCGAGGCGACGCTGCAGGAGTACCCCGGCACGGTGCTGCTGGTGAGCCACGACCGGCGCTTCCTCGACGACGTGGTGACCCAGACGCTGGCCGCCGAGGGCGGCGGACGCTGGAAGGAATACGTGGGCGGCTACAGCGACTGGCTGGAGCAGCGCCCGGCGCTGCGGACCGCGACCCCGGCGCCGCCGGCACAGCGACCGGCCGTGGCGGCGAAGGGCCCCGGCACCGCCGCGTCCGCCGTGCGCCGGCCCGCGACCAAGCTCTCGTACAAGGAGACCCGCGAACTCGCCGAGCTGCCGGCCAGGATCGAGGCGCTCGAGCGCGAACAGCGGGAAATCGGCGAGCGCATGAGCCGTCCGGACTATCACCGCGAGGGCGCGGCGCAGATGAGGACCGATGGGCTGCGCATCGTCGAGATCGAGTCGCAGCTCGCCGCTGCGTTCGAGCGCTGGACGGAAATCGAGGCGAGGGTGACGGCGGCGAAGCCCGGCTGACCCGCCGGGCTTCGCCTGCGAAAAAATGCGCCCGCACTCACAGTGCGGGCGCGATGCGTCCAGATGGACGCCAGGGGGTCAATCAGGGCCGGGTGCCGCCAGAGAACGGGTCACCCGTCCATCCCAGGGCCTTCCATTCCACCAGGTCCTTCCCGTCCGGACCCTTGCCGTGGCAGTCGGCGCAGCGGTTGTTCATGCCCAGCGCCTGTTCGGCCGGCGGGATCTCGTGGTCGACCTTCAGCAGCATCACGGTGTCGACGAACCTGTAGGTGCCGGGCGTGTAGGTCTGCTGGTTCTCGGCCTTGTAGGAGCCGGAATAGGCCGCGCCATCGATCAGCGACAGATCCCAGTTGAAGAAGCCCGTGGTGACGCCGGCCGGTCGCCAGAACGGATTCGGGCCCGTGACCTTGCCCCACAGATGCGGCACCAGAACGGTACTGACAGCAGGGTCGGCGGACGGACCGGCTGGCTGGTTGCCCGTCATCTTCTTGAACGGGTAGATCATCGCGTCCGCGTCCTTGTAAGTCGCGGCCGGCGAACCGAGGTCGACAGGCGAGTCGGCCGTCCCGGTCGCCGTCGCAAACTTGTCGCTGACACCCATCACCCTGCGGTTCCATGTGCCATTGTGGAAGCGCAGCGCCGGTCGAACGTTGGTACCCCACTTGAAACAGCCCTTGATCTGCACCCAGGTCGGGCGACCGGTACCCTGCGCATCCGGACCGAGCGGCTCGGTGGCGCAATCGGCCGGTCGCGCGGCGAGACCCGCGGAGGACCAGCGCCAGTCGGTATAGGTGGCGACCTTGCGCGCAATCGCCGGGATGTGGCAGGTCTGACAGGCCAGCCGCGCATGGGTCGCCAGGTTCACGACCAGCTCTGCCGATGTTCCAGCGTGGATGGTCGCGCGACTGCCGTGGCAGTCCGCACAGTCCTTCATGACGCCCTCGTCCACAGAGTGATAGGCGAACCCGCCGATGCCGTGCGACTGCACGTTGCCCGCTGCGTCCTTGTCCACCTGGTGACACGCGACGCAGGCCATGTTGCCACCCTTGAGCTGTGGTGCCGCGGCCTTCGGGTCGATGCCCATGTGCACGTCTTCGGCCCGCGTCAGGTACGTCTTGGGGTCCGCGTCCGGGTTGGTGGGCGCTGCAAGCGCGAATCGGCTGTTGAGGTCGCCGTGCTTGACGTTGTCGTCACCGCCTGCGCGGCTGTGGCACACGGACACGCAGCTCGAGCGCGGTGGCGAACCCTTGTTGAGACCCACGCTCTGCGCAACCTTCTGCAGGTCGACGGTCGGATCGGGTCCGCCGGCCGGCACCTTCCCGTCGGCACTCGGCGTCTGCACTTTCTTGTAGGTGCCGGTCTGGTCGTGGCAGGCCAGGCAGTCGATGTTGCGTGGGTTGTTGAAGTCGAAGTTACTGTCCACCCAGCCGATGCCGATGTGGCACTGCGAACAGCGTCCTTCGTTGGAGGGCACCGCCTGGCAGAAGTTGTTGATCAGATCCTTCTTGCCGTGCACCTTGCCGCGCAGATCGACCGGACCGACGATGCTCGCGACCGTGCCTTCCTGCTTCCAGTGGCCGGTCTTCATCACCTCGGCGGCGAGCCAGCCGTGGCAGTTCAGGCACTGCGCGGTGCTGGTGTAGGCGTTGTCGGTGAAATAGGTCTTGTGAAAGGCCCCCGGATCGGTGCTGGCAGTCGTGCGGCAGTCGTCGACGTCGACCTTGCCGTCCTTGTTCGTGTCCTCGGTGGCTAGGTCCGCCACCCCGTTCTGGTTGAGATCCCAGCAGCTGATCCCGGGGGTCCCGGGCTGGCCGTCGGTGCCGGGCGTGCCGGCCGTGCCGTCCTTGCCGTCGTCACCTTCGCAGCCAGCGAGGACTGCGCCGAGCAGCAGGGCGGTGACGATCGGGAGCCAACGGAACTGTGCGGATCTGTGGAGGGTACTCATGGCCACCTCTGGCGTCTGTCGTTGTTGTGCCCTCCGATATGCATCGCGCGTGCCAGCTCGCAGGCGAGCTTGCACCGCTATTTAATTCAGAGGCTTAGGTCCGACATGCACCCGCGGCGGCCGGGCGGCGACCGAATCGACTGCCAGTTATGACATACTGCCTGCCGCTATATGGCAGATCATGAGTTCACCGATCCCGCCACTTTGGCCGAGGGCGCTGCCTCGGCTGAGCCTGTGCCCGAGGAATTGCAGTCCCTCGTCGGCCAACTACACGGCGCCCACATCGTGATCGACGCCGACTACCGCATCGTCGCGGCGAACGACGCGTACCGGGCATCCATGACGGGCTCCGGCGACGTGGTCGGCAGGCGCTGCTACGAGGTCTCCCACGGCTATACCGTGCCGTGCGACCAGGCGGGCGAATCCTGCCCGCGGCAACGGGCACTGGCGTCCGGACACTTTGAGCGCGCGCTGCACGTGCATCACACCGCCCACGGCGAGGAATACGTGTCAGTGGATCTCTACCCACTGCGCAATGCCAGCGGCGCGGTTTCGCTGTTCGTCGAGCACATGAAGACGCTGCCGACAGCGCGCACGGAGCGCGGCTCCGGCGGGCTGGTGGGCCGCGCCCCGGCGTTCATGCACATGATGGAACTCGTCTCGCGCGTCGCGCCAACCGACACGACGGTGCTGCTGCTCGGGGAGACCGGCACGGGCAAGGAAATGGTCGCGCGCGCAATCCATGAGGCGAGCCCGCGCGCACGCGCACCGTTCGTGGCGGTGGACTGCTCGGGGCTCACAGAGACGCTGGTCGAGAGCGAACTGTTCGGACACGAGAAGGGCGCCTTCACCGGCGCGCTCGCGCGCAAGGCGGGGCTCGTCGAGGCGGCGGCTGGCGGCACACTGTTCCTCGACGAGGTCGGCGACATCCCGCTCGGACTGCAGGTCAAGCTGTTGCGGCTGCTCGAGACCGGGGCGTTCCGCCGCGTCGGCGGCGTCGAACCCCAGCATGCGAGCTTCCGACTCATCGCGGCGACACACCGGGACCTGGCGCGCCGCGTACGGGAGGAGTCGTTCCGCGCCGACCTCTACTACCGCCTCGCCGCATTCCCGGTCCGGTTGCCTCCGCTGCGCGAGCGCAGCGAGGACATACCGGCTCTCGCGACCGCGCTGCTCGCGGGGTTCGGCAGCAGCCGGAGTCTCGGCAGCGACGCGCTCGAATGTCTGGTCCGCTACGACTACCCGGGCAACGTTCGCGAACTCCGCAACATCCTGGAACGCGCCAGCCTACTCGCCGACGTGCCCGAGATCGGACGCCGGCACCTGCCCGCGGAGCTCTGCGAGGTGGTGCGCAGCGCCGCGCGGCGCACCGGGCGGTTGCCGGAGGCCGAGGGACGCGCACTTCAGTACTCGCTCGCGGCGCACACCGGTACCCGACGCGAGCTTGCACGCCAGCTCGGGATCAGCGAGCGCACGCTATACCGCAAGCTGCGACGCCACAGCGTGCAGTAGAGTCGCATCACTGGCGGCCCGTCGTACTCACGAACCGATCCGGCCGAGCTCCGTCAACACGGGTTCGCCGGACGCTCGCCTTGCACCTCCAAGAAGGTGCGCGCTGGCGGGGGCAAAGAAAAAAGCCCCGACGGTTTCCCGTCGGGGCTGTCGTTCAAGAGCCTGGCAGTGACCTACTCTTGCATGGTCGAAGACCACACTACCATCGGCGCAGAGCGTTTTCACTTCCGAGTTCGGAAAGGGATCGGGTGGTTCCCGCTCGCTATGGCCGCCAGGCAAACTGGCTGACGCGCCCGCTTTCACGGGACGTCGAATTCGAATCGGGTATGACGAGCGTGTCGCAATCGCGCGATTACCGCGCTGACTCCCGCATCGGCCGGACATGTCCAGACCGATTGGGTGTTATATGGTCAAGCCTCACGGGCAATTAGTACTGGTTAGCTCAATGCATTGCTGCACTTACACACCCAGCCTATCAACGTCGTAGTCTTCGACGGCCCTTTAGGGGGATCGAGTCCCCAGGGAGAACTAATCTTGGGGGGGGCTTCCCGCTTAGATGCTTTCAGCGGTTATCCCGTCCGTATATAGCTACCCGGCAGTGCCACTGGCGTGACAACCGGAACACCAGAGATACGTCCACTCCGGTCCTCTCGTACTAGGAGCAGCTCACCCTCAATTCTCCAACGCCCACGGCAGATAGGGACCGAACTGTCTCACGACGTTCTGAACCCAGCTCGCGTACCACTTTAAATGGCGAACAGCCATACCCTTGGGACCTGCTACAGCCCCAGGATGTGATGAGCCGACATCGAGGTGCCAAACTCCTCCGTCGATGTGGACTCTTGGGAGGAATAAGCCTGTTATCCCCGGAGTACCTTTTATCCGTTAAGCGATGGCCCTTCCATACAGAACCACCGGATCACTAAGACCTGCTTTCGCACCTGCTCGACCTGTCCGTCTCGCAGTTAAGCACCCTTATGCCTTTGCACTCTAGAGCGCGATGACCGACCGCGCTGAGGGTACCTTTGCACTCCTCCGTTACTCTTTGGGAGGAGACCGCCCCAGTCAAACTACCCACCATACACGGTCCCCGACCCGGATTACGGGCCTAGGTTAGAAGTCCGAACATTTCAGGGTGGTATTTCAAGGTTGGCTCCATGCGATCTAGCGACCACACTTCAAAGCCTCCCACCTATCCTACACAGAAAGGTTCAAAATTCAGTGTAAAGCTATAGTAAAGGTTCACGGGGTCTTTCCGTCTTGCCGCGGGTACGCCGCATCTTCACAGCGATTTCAACTTCACTGAGTCTCGGGTCGAGACAGTGTGGCTATCATTACTCCATTCGTGCAGGTCGGAACTTACCCGACAAGGAATTTCGCTACCTTAGGACCGTTATAGTTACGGCCGCCGTTTACCGGGGCTTCGATCAAGAGCTTCGCCTTGCGGCTGACCCCATCACTTAACCTTCCGGCACCGGGCAGGAGTCACACCCTATACATCCACTTTCGTGTTAGCAGAGTGCTGTGTTTTTGATAAACAGTTGCAGCCACCGATTACCTGCGACCTTCGTTCGCTTCTGAAGTAAATTCATACACGATCGAAGGCATACCTTCTTCCGAAGTTACGGTATCAATTTGCAGAGTTCCTTAACCCGAGTTCTCTCAAGCGCCTTAGCAGATTGTCTGCTCACCCACCAGTGTCGGTTTGCGGTACGGTCAGTTGCTGCCTGAAGCTTAGAGGCTTTTCCTGGGAGCTTGGCCTCAATCACTTCGGTCCACGTGGGACCTCGTCATCACGTCTCAGGATTAACGGACCTCC
>CAVPOQ010000004.1:0-37500 GCA_963707145.1 uncultured Gammaproteobacteria bacterium | reverse complement strand
AGCCCGCCTTGATGCGCAGCGGGCGTCTCGCCTGCAGCTTCTTCAGCAGGTCGGCCTCCAGCAGGATTTCCGCTGCTCCGCGGCGCAGCTCGTCGAGTTGTTCCTTGGCGCTCAGCATGGTGTCGGGGTGGCGTCTCGTGGCATCGGGCCGGTGCGGCCGCCGGACTGTATGGACTCGCCGGTCCCGAGGCAATCCGGCTGCTTGGACCGGATTGCCGTCACAGAATTGACATTCACAACGCAAGCGGCTGTCGAAGAAGGGAAAAACGACCGATTTGACAGTTGACGCGTGGCGTCCGCGCAACTACCTTACGCGCGGCATCGATTCCGGGGGTACCGATCTTGCCTACAGCCGATTTCCGCGGCGTACGCGCCGCCGCGCAGCGCCCGATTGCGACCGGGCGTCGCTGGATTCTCGCCACCGCGGCACTGCCGCTGGCCGCCGCCGCAGCCCTGCTGATGCGCCCCCCCGCCTCCGACCTGCCCGCCTCCGTGGACCTGACGGCGCTCGCGGCCTCGGCGCAGCCCCTCGAGCCCGACACCGGCCCCCGCAGCGTGGAGGTCACGGTCCAGCGCAATGACACGCTCGACCGCATCCTGCGCGCCGCGGGCATCGACAACACGACGCTCACCGACCTTCGCCAGCTTCCAGACGTGCGCAGGGCGATCGACCTGCTGCGCCCCGGCGACATCATCACGCTGACCCACGCGGACGGCGCGCTGCTGTCGCTCAACCGGCGCATCAGCAACACGCTCTCGCTGTCGGTCTCGCGCGCCGGCGACGGCTTCGCGGTGGACTACGTCGAGAACCCGCTCGAGGTCGAAGTCGGCGCGACCCGCGCGCGCATCGACTCATCGCTGTTCGCCGCCGGCCGCAGCGCCGGACTCTCTGCCGAGACCATCATGGTGCTCGCCAACGAGATCTTCGGCTGGGACATCGACTTCGCGCTCGACATCCGCCGCGGCGACGAGATCGGCGTGATCTACCAGCGCAAGTTCCAGGACGGGCGCTACGTGAGCGACGGTCGCGTGCTGGCCGCCGAGTTCGTCAACCAGGGGCGCACCTACCGCGCCGTGTGGTTCGAGTCCGCCGACGGCGCCGTGCGCGGCTACTTCACGCCGGAGGGCCGCGGCATGCGCAAGGCCTTCCTGCGTGCGCCGCTCGACTTCACGCGCATCAGCTCCGGGTTCAACCCGCGTCGCCTGCATCCGCTCAGCGGCCGCGTGCGCGCGCACCAGGGCACCGACTACGCGGCTCCCACCGGCACGCCCATCTGGGCCGCCGGCGACGGCAGGATCGAGTTCGCCGGACGCAAGGGCGGCTACGGCAACGCCGTCATCATCGACCACGGCCGCGGCATCACCACGCTCTACGGGCACATGTCGCGCTTCGGTCGCGATGCGCGCACCGGGCGCAAGGTGACGCAGGGTCAGGTGATCGGCTACGTGGGCACGACCGGCGCCTCGACCGGTCCGCACCTGCATTACGAGTATCGCGTGGGCGGCAAGCACAAGAACCCGGCAACCGTGCCGCTGCCGAACACCGCGGTGCCGGATGCCTACGCCGCGGAGTTCCGGGCCGGCGTCGACACCGCGCTCGCCCAACTGCGACTGACCGACCGCGACGCGGCAACGACCGTCGCGAGCCGCTGACCGCGATCCGGTCCCGGCGCAGCCCCGACCAGTTCCGTTCGGTCTCCCGCGCGCACGGCGTCGGCCGCGCGCGGGGTCACTGCACGCGCAGGCGGAACCCGGCGGCCTGCAGGTACTCGATCTCCTGCTCCAGGTCCGCGACCGTGAGCGGATGCTCCGCGAGCCATCCCTTGGGGAACGCGGCCTCGAGGGAACGCCCACGCGGCTTCAGCGCAATCGCCGGCAGCGCCCGCGGGCCGCGCGCGCGGTGCAGCAGCACGGCGAACCGCAGCAACACGATCAGGAACTCGCCCTTCAGGTGCCACGGTGGCACGAGGTCCTCGAGCAGCGCGGGGTTGATCTTCCGGCGGTGGCTGCCCACCACCGCCGCAAGCAACTGCTGCTCCTCGCGCGGGAAGCCGGGCAGGTCGGCGTGCTGCAGCAGGTAGGCGCCGTGCCGGTGGTAGTGCGCATGGGCGATGTCGAGCCCGATCTCGTGCAGCCGTGCCGCCCAGCCGAGCGCGAGCTCCGCGAGCGGCTCGTCGAGCTTCCAGGCCTCGCGCACCTGTGCCAGGAACGAGAGTGCCGTCGCCTCGACCCGGTCCGCCTGCGCCGCGTCCACGTGGAAGCGCGCCTCCAGCGAGCGTACGCTGCGCACGCGCGCGTCCTCGTCGGTGAGTCGGCCGACGAGGTCGTAGAGCAGCCCCTCGCGCAGCGCGCCGTCGGCGACGCGCATGCTGTCGATGCCGAGCATGTCGAAGACCTCGATCATGATCGCGAGCCCGCCGGGCATGATCTCCTGCCGCTCGGGGGCGAGGCCCGGCAGGCGCAGCCTGCCCACCTCACCCGCGCGCAGGCACTCGCCGAGCAGCCACTGCACGCCCTCGCGGTCGATGGTGCCGCGGCCCGTGCCGCGCGCCGCCAGCGCGTCGGCCGCTGCGCGCATCGTGCCGGAGGCCCCGAAGGCCGTGTCCCACTCCGGGCGTCCGAAGCGCGCCATCACCGGCTCGATCTCGAGCTGCGCCTCGGTGCGGGCGCGCCGGATACGCTTTTCGGTGATGACACCGTCGCCGAAATGCCGCGTGCTCAGGCTCACGCAACCCATGTAGAGGCTCTCGAGCCTGCGTGCCTCGAGCCCTTCGCCGATGATCAGTTCCGTGCTGCCGCCGCCGATGTCCACGACCAGGCGGCGTCCGCCGTCGCTCGGGGTCGTGCGCGAGACGCCGAGGTAGATCAGCCGCGCCTCCTCGACGCCGGAGATGATCTCGATCGGGTGCCCGAGCGCCTCGCGCGCGCGGTCGAGAAACGCGCCCTTGCGGCGCGCCTTGCGCAGCGTGTTGGTGCCGACGACCCGCACCCGCTCGGCCCGCACGTCGCGCAGCCGCTGGCCGAATCGCTCCAGGCACTGCAGCGCGCGGCCGATGGATTCGCGGCTCAGGCGGCCTTGCTCGTCGAGGCCGGCGGCGAGCCGCACCATCTCGCGCAGGCGGTCGACGACCACGAGCTGGCCCTGCGCGTAGCGCGCGACCAGCATGTGGAAGCTGTTCGACCCGAGGTCGACGGCGGCGAGGACGTCGGGTACCGGCGGGCGCGGCGAGGCCAAGCGGGCCTCAGGCGGCGAACGAGGAGCCGCAGCCGCAGGTGGTGGTCGCGTTGGGGTTGCGGATCACGAACTGGGCGCCCTCGAGGTCTTCCTTGTAGTCGATCTCGGCACCGGCGAGGTACTGGAAACTCATCGGGTCCACCAGCAGCTTGACGCCGCGCGCCTCGATGCAGGTGTCGCCCTCCTCCTCGTTCTCGTCGAAGGTGAAGCCGTACTGGAATCCGGAGCAGCCGCCGCCGGAGACGAACACCCGCAGCTTGAGGTTCGGGTTGCCTTCCTCGCGGATCAGCTCTCCGACCTTGACCGCGGCCGAATCGGTGAATACCAGCGCCGGCGAGTCGGTCGCGGGGGCTTCTGCCAGGTCTGTCATCGCTCCGTGCTCCATCGGGTCCGTGTGGGGACGCCGGATATTAGCACCGCCGTGTGACGGTCACGGGTCGGCCGACCCGCCCACCTTCCACGGGAACGACTGCTGCAGCGGGAAGCGCAGCTTGCTGGAGCGGACCTGCACCTCCGCCTCGAAGGCCTGGAAGCCCTCCGGGAGCGTGACGGCCTGCTCCAGCGTCTGGAAGTAGCGGAACGAGAACGGCAACTGGGCGCGCGGACGCCCGAGGAGGTCGCCGACCGAGTAGCGCTTCGGCCGGTCGCCCTGCATGCCGTGGAGCACCACCTGCGCCAGTCCCGAAGCGACGCTTTCGTGGCGCATCGCCTGGATCAGCGTCAGCTTGATCACGAACTCCCGCGGCTCCCCGCCCGACTGGATGTCGAGGCGCTGGATGCGCAGGCCCTGGACGCCGTCCTCCGGGGAGACGATGCTGCGGTAGAAGGCGAGGTCGTCTCCCTGCCGGGAGAGTTGCGACTGCAGCTCGCCGAGCGAGCGCTCCACCTGTCCATAGGCCTCGCGGTCGAGTCGCCGCGCCATCTCGAGCTCGGCCGCCTTGGCGTTCAGTTCCGCGTTCTTCCGCTCGAGCCGCTCCACCTTGGCGAGCAGGTCGCGGCGCTCGATCGCCACGCTGGCGCCGTCGAGTCCGGCGGACAGCCGGCCGCGGTGATAGGCGTAGGCCGCGCCCAGCACGGCCACGACCACGGCGGCGAGACCGATCCAGACGGACCGGCCGCGCCACGCCGGGCGCGGGTTCCCGGCCGGTTCCATCACTCGTCTGCCACAACGGCAGTCGATGGCCGCCGCTGCGGACGGGCCGGCGGCCGAAGCAGCGACTCCGACCACCACTCCGGGCGCGGCGGCGGTCCGTCGCGAAAGGCCTGCCGACCGAGTTCGTCCAGCGCCCGCGCGTAGACGGAGCGCTTGAAGTAGATCACCTCGCGCACCGGCGACCAGTAGTCCACCCAGCGTCCGGTGTCGAACTCCGGCCGCGCGGTCACGTCGAAGCGCAGCCGCTCCTCGCTGCCGACCATGCGCAACAGGAACCAGCGCTGTTTCTGGCCGATGCACAGCGGCTGGGAACGCCGGCGCACGTAGCGTTGCGGCAGGCGGTAGCGCAGCCAGCTGCGCGTCGCGGCCATGATCTCGACGTCGTCAGGAACGAGCCCGACTTCCTCGCGCAGCTCGCGGAACAGGGCCTGCTCCGCCGACTCCTCGGGCTGCACGCCGCCCTGCGGGAACTGCCAGCCGCGACCGTCGCTGCGACCTCCCAGGAACACGTCGCCGCCGCCGCGGATCAGGACGATCCCGACGTTGGCGCGAAATCCATGGGCGTCGATGCAGTCGGTCATGATTCCGTAAGCTCCCGGAGCGCTTGATTTTTTCACATCGCCGCCGCCGGGTCCAAGGCACCACTGCCGCCGCGCGCCTTGTGGCCGGCGCGAACCCCGACGTAGGCTTCGACCGCCCCGGACCCCGAAATGCACCGCCGCCTCCCACTTTCCCAGGCGATCCTCGTCCTCCTGCTGGCCTCAGCCGCCCTGCTCGGGCTGTCGCTTGCCGCGGGCAGCGTGCCGCTGTCGCTGCGCGAGATCGCCGCCGCACTCGGGTCGGGGGCGCCGTCGCTGGCCCGCGACGTCGTGCTCGAGCTGCGGCTGCCGCGGGCGCTGTCGGCCTTCGCCGTGGGTGGGCTGCTGGCCGTTTCCGGGGCGCTCCTGCAGGTGCTGCTGCGCAATCCGCTCGCCGATCCCTACGTCATGGGCGTGTCGGGCGGCGCCTCGGTGGCCGCGCTGGTGGCGATCATGCTCGGCCTGCCGGCAGCCGGCGTGGACGGGTTCGCCGCACTGGGGGCGCTCGCGGCGTGTCTGCTGGTGTTCGCGCTGGCCCAGGGTCCGGGCGGCTGGACACCGGCGCGGCTGCTGCTCACCGGGATCGTGGTGGCCGCGGGCGCGGGATCGGTGGTGAGTCTGCTGCTCGCGCTGGGCGACGAGGTGGCGCTGCGCGGCATGGTGTTCTGGCTGCTCGGCGACCTGTCGCGAGCGGAGCGCTGGCCGTGGCTGCTCGGGCTGCTTGGGGCGGCGGCGCTCGCCGGCGTCGCGCTCGGTCGGCAGTTGAACGTACTCGCGCGCGGCACGGTGCTGGCGGCGACCGTCGGTATGGACGTGCGCCGGCTGCAACTGCTGATGTTCGCAGTGAGCTCGCTGCTCACCGGCGCAGCCGTGAGCGCGGCGGGCAGCATCGGCTTCGTGGGCCTCGTGACGCCGCACCTGGTGCGGCTCGCGCTCGGCAGCGACCACCGCGTGGTGCTGCCGGCCTCCGCGCTCGCGGGCGGGGTGCTGCTGATGGCCGCCGATCTCGCCGCGCGCACGCTGATCGCACCGCGTCAGCTGCCCGTCGGTGCGCTCACTGCGCTGGTCGGCGTGCCGCTGTTTCTTGCGCTGATGCGTCGCCAGAGCTCGTGACGCCGTCGCGCGGCGGAAACGTCACCACGTGATCGGTGGCGAGGCGCACGCCGATCCGCTCGCCGATGAGATGGTCGTGGTGGCTCGGCGCGAGCGAAAGCACGCGCCGACCGCTTGGCAGCTCGAGCGTGTACAGGAAATCCGCGCCGCGGAACACGCGCTCGATGATGCGGGCCTTGAGCGGCGCCTCGTCGTCATGCACCACGTCGTCGGGACGCAGCAGCACGTCCACCGTCCCGCCGCAGGCGGTCGTCTCGTGACCCTCGAGCAGGGGTCCGAGCTCGGTCTGCAGCTGCCCGCGGCCCGAGCAGCAGGCTGGCAGGAACGAGGCCTGGCCCACGAATTCCGCGGCAAAGCGCGAGCGCGGACGATGGTAGAGATCGTACGGTGTGTCCCATTGCTCGAGGCGCCCGGCGCGCATCAGGCCCACGCGGTCGGCGAGCGCGAAGGCGTCCTGCTGGTCGTGGGTGACGACGAGCGCCGTGGCGCCGAGCGACTTGAGCAGCGTGCGCAATTCGCCCACCAGCCGCTCGCGCAGCGCGGCGTCGAGGCTCGCGAACGGCTCGTCGAGCAGCACGGTGGACGGCTCGGGCGCGAGCGCGCGGGCGAGCGCGACGCGTTGCTGCTGCCCGCCCGAGAGTTGCGCCGGATACGCATCCATGCAGTCGGCGAGCCCGACGCGTTCGAGCATGCGGGCGGCGCGCTCCCGGCTCCCGGCTGCGCAGAGCGCGTGCAGACCGAACTCGACGTTGCCGCGCGCCGTGAGGTGCGGGAACAGGGCGTGGTCCTGGAATACGAGCCCGATGCCGCGCTCGTGCGGCGGGACGTGCACGCCGGGGCCGGCGAGCAGACGGCCTCGCGACAGCACCCGGCCCGCGTCCAGCGTCTCGAGCCCGGCGATGCAGCGCAGCGCCGTGGTCTTGCCGCAGCCGCTGGGCCCCAGCAGGCAGCCGATCTCGCCCTCGCCGAGTTCGAAGCTCACGCCGTCCAGCGCGCGCCGCGCGCCGAAGTCGCGCACCGCTCCGTGCAACTCAAGCCACATGGGCGACACGCCTCGCGAGCAGTACCACCGGGATCACGCCCGCCGCGACGATCAGAACCGACGGCAGCGCCGCGCGCTGCCACTCGCCCTCCGCCGCCATCTCGAACACGCGCACGGCGAGCGTCTCGAAACCGAAGGGCCGCGTCATGAGCGTGATCGGCAGTTCCTTCATCAGGTCGACGAACACGAGGATCGCCGCCGCCGCGAGGCTGCCGCGCAGCAGCGGCAGGTGCAGGCGGTACAGGCGCCTGACGCCGCGGACGCCGAGCAGCGCGGCCGCCTCGTCGAGATGGCGATGGATGCGCTCGAGTCCGCTCTCGACCGGCCCCGCACCCACCGCGAGGAAGCGCGCGAGGTAGGCGAGGAACATTGCGAGCAGCGTACCCTGCAGGAACAGCTGCGGCGCGGCCGCGCCGAGCAGCGCATCGAGCCGGTCCTGCAGCCAGCCGTTCAGCGCGGCGAGCGGTGCGAACAGGCCCACGGCGAGCACCGTTCCAGGGATCGCGTAGCCGGTGGTCGCCATGCGACCGAGGCCGATCGCCCACCAGCGACGCTCACCGCGGAGCGCGTAACCGTGAACCAGGGCGGCGATCACGACCACGAACGCGCCCGAGGCCGCCAGCGCCACGCTGCGACCCGCGAAGGCCCAGTAACGGGCGTCCAGATCCACGGCAGCGTGCTTCCAGGCCCAGGCGACCAGTTGCGCCATCGGCAGCACGAACGCGACTGCGAGTACGGTCCCCGCGAAGGCGGTCGCGGCGAGCGCCGCGCCGCCGCGCAACCGGCGCCGCGGCAGTTCGCCGGCCGGACGCTGCGCCGCGTAGCCGCGTGCACCGCGAGCGCGCCGCTCCAGCCACACCGCCGCCGTCGCCACCAGGCCGAGCACCGCCGCCATCTGCAGCGCCGCGGCAATCGAGTACATGCCGTACCACGCGCGATAGATCGCCGTCGTCAGGGTATCGACGTTGAGCGCCGCAACCACGCCGAAGTCGGCGAGCGTCTCCATGCACACGAGCGCCACGCCGGCCGCCACCGCGGGTCGCACCAGTGGGAGCAGCACGCGCCGCAGTGCGGTGTCGCGATCGAGCCCGAGCGACTGCGCGACCTCGAGCGGACGGCTGCCCGCGGCCTCGAGCGCGACACGTGCCAGCAGGTACACGTACGGATAGAGGCACAGGGTGAGCACCAGCGCCGCACCACCGAGCGAGCGGATCGGCGGCAGTCGCAGCCCGGCGTGAAACGCCTGGCGCAGCCAGCCCTGCAATGGCCCCGCGTAGTCGAGCGCACCGGCGAACACGACTGCAAGCACATAGGCCGGGACCGCGAGCGGCAGCAGCAGCGCCCAGGCGAACACGCGACGGCCCGGGAACTCGTGCGCCGCCACGAGCCACGCCAGCGCGGTGCCGAGCAGGGCCGTGGAGGTGCCCACCACCAGCAGCAGCAGCACGGTATTCACCGCGACGCGCGGCAGCACGTACTGGAGCTGGTGCGCCCACACCTCGCCCGCCGGTGCGGCCCACGCCGCCACCGCCGACAGCAGCGGCAACAGCGCCGGCAGCGCAAGCACGGCCAGTGCCGCACCTGCCCAGCTGCGTCGCGCGACGGAGCCCATGCGTCAGCGATATCCGGCGCGGTCCATCAGCTGCACGGCTGCGGGCTGCAGTCGCCCGGCCTCCGCCATGTTGATCAGGCTCGGTTCGAAACTGCCCCACGACTTCACGATCGGGTCCACGGCCGCCGTCGGGTTCACCGGGTACTCCATGTTCACCGCGGCGAAATGCGACTGCGCCCTCGGTCCCGAGAGCCATTCAAGGAAGCGCACAGCGGCCGTCACGTTGCGCGAGTGCTGCGTGACGCCAGCGCCCGAAATGTTGACGTGCACACCGCCCGACGCCTGATTGGCCCAGAACACGCGGACCGGGAAGTCGGGCCGCTCCTTGACGATGCGGCCGTAGTAATAGGTGTTGGCGATGCCGACGTCGCACTGGCCGGCGGCGATCGCCTCGAGCAGCGCGGTGTCGTTCGGGAACACGTCGGTGGCGAGATTCGCGACCCAGCCGCGCACCGCCTGCTCGGTCTTCGTTTCGCCGTCCCGGGCGATCATCATCGCGACGAGCGACTGGTTGTAGACCTTCTTCGAAGTACGCAGGCACAGGCGGCCCTTCCAGGCGGGCTGTGCGAGCGCCTCGTAGGTGCTGAGCGCCTTCGGGTCGACGCGCTGCGGGCTGTAGAAGATCGTGCGCGCTCGCATCGAAAGCCCGAACCAGCGGCCGTCCGGGTCGCGCAGGTGCGCCGGCACGTTGCGCTCCAGCGTCGCGGACTTCACCGGCTGCAGCAGTCCACGTTGCGACGCGTTCCAGAGTTCCCCGGCGTCCACCGTCATGAGCAGGTCGGCCGGGCTGTTCTTGCCCTCGGCGGCGAGGCGCTCGATGAGCACCGCGGCATCGCCGGTCGTGAACCTGATCGCGATGCCGGTTTCGCGGGTGTAGGCGTCGAAGACGGGCTTGATCAACTGCTCGTTGCGGGCCGAGTAGACGACGAGCGTCTCGGCAGCGACGGCAGGCAGCGGCGCGACCGCAGCGAGGGCGGCTGCCAGCGTGGCGGCCGCCAGGAGCGAGAACACGTGGGGCATGGCAATCGGGACGCTCATTTGATGAGAATGATTCTCATTATAGTGGCTCCCAAGCCGGACCGCCACGTGCTGGCCCGTCTCAGCGCTCCGTCTCCTGCGCCGCCTGGCGCACCCGAAGGTACTCCCGCCCGCGCCGCATCATGTCGGTGAACGCCGCCGGATCGTGCTCACGCACCGCCCGATGCAGGCGCTCCACCGCGGCGTCCAGCGCCCGGAGCGACTCCTCGCCGTAGGCGTTGAGGCTCTGGATTTCGTAGTAGAGATCGGGGTTCTCCCCGGCGACGCGCGCAGCCACGTCGAGCTGCGCGTCGAAGGTCGTGCTCGACATGCGCGCGAGGCGTGGCGCCGCCTCGCCGCTCTCGGCGAGCGCGGTGAAGAACGCGATGTTGAGCGCGTGGGACAGCCCCAGCACGAAGGCGATCAGCCGGTCGTGCTCGTCGAGCCCCATGGTGACGAGTTCGGCCATCGTCGAATCGAACAGCCCACGCGCCTCGCCGAGGGCGCCGACGTCGCCCAGGTCGATGAAGATCACGTGACGGCCCGAAAGCAGCTCGGTGTCGGGACCGAACATCGGGTGCACCGAGGTCACGCGCACCCCCGCGGCCCTGAGCGCGTCGAGCCCGGCACGCAGCGGCGTCTTGAGCGAGCCCAGGTCGAAGACCACGCCGCGCGGACGACGCTCGGCCAGCGCCGCGAGCACCTCGGCGGAGATCGCGAGCGGCGTGGCGACCACGACGAAGTCCTCCTCGAGCGCGCCCTCGCGCCAGTCGGCACGCCACTCGTAGCCCGGCACCTCTCCCGCCGGGTCGGCGATCACGATGCGGAAGCCCTGCGACGCGAGAAAGTCGGCCATCCAGCGGCCCATCTTGCCGCGACCGCCGATCACCAGCGCGCTGCGACCCGAACCGCGGCCCTGCGCCGCGACGCGCGAGCGCTCCTGCGTGGTGAGCGAGCCGCGGATCAGCGAGCGCAGCAGCGATTCGGCGAGCGCCGGGGACACGCCGAGCGCCTCGGCGTCGCGCCGCGCCTTGAGCAGCACCTCGCGCTCGCGGCCGAAGTCGCGGGTGGACTGGCCCGTCGAGCGTTTGACCGCGGCGATCTCCGCGCCGATCGCCTGCCGCTCGGCGACCAGCTCGAGCAGCTGGCGGTCAAGCACGTCGAGGCGCGCGCGCAGCTCTTCGAGTGTCTTCATGAAGGATCCGGGCGGGCCTCGTTGCGGCCTTTCTACCGGCGCGGCGCAAGTGCTGCAAGCGCGATGGAGCGCGCCTGCGCCGCAAGCGGCTCGGGCATAATCGGCGCAGTCCAACGCGAGCCGCGGTCACGCCATGCTGAGCAAAGGCTTCCTCCCGAGCACCCTGCCCGCCGACCCGATGCCGCTGTTCGCGCAGTGGTTCGCCGGCGCGCGCGAGGGCAAGGCACAACCGAATCCCGATTCCATGGCGCTCGCAACGGTTGGCGCCGACGGGCGTCCGTCGGTGCGCATCGTGCTCTGCAAGAAGCTGGTGGCGGATCCCGGTTACGCGGCGTTCTTCACCAACTATCACAGTCGCAAGGGCGCCGAGCTCGATGCGGCCCCGCGCGCTGCGGCGGTGTTCCACTGGGACGCTTACGGCCGCCAGGTGCGCATCGAGGGGCAGGTGGTCCGCTCGCCCGCCGACGAAAGCGACGAGTACTTCGCGAGCCGCGCGCTCGACAGCCGCATCGGCGCGTGGGCGAGCCTGCAGAGCCAGCCGCTCGAGTCGCGCACGACGCTGCTGAAGCGGGTCGCCATCGAGGCCGCGCGCTTTGGCCCGCAGGTGCCGCGTCCGCCGCACTGGGGCGGCTACCGGCTGTGGCCGGAGAGCGTCGAGCTGTGGATCGAGGGGCCGTTCCGGGTCCACGACCGCGCGCTCTGGACGCGCTCGCTCGAGCCGCAAGGCGCGGGCTTTGCGCCGGGGCCCTGGTCCGCCACCCGCCTGTATCCGTGAGCGCGTGGCACAGCGCACGTTCCTCGGCACCATCCGCCTCGCGATCCTGCTCGCCGTGCTCGGGTTCGTCGCGCTCGGCGCGTGGCTCGACCGCCGTCGCAGCACCGACTGGGACGCCCCGCTGCGCGTGACCGTCTACCCGCTCGCGGCGGGCGCGGACGAGGCGACGCGCGCCTACGCCGCAGGCCTCGGTGACGAGGACTTCGACGATGTCGAGGCATTTCTCGCCGAGGAGGCGGCGCGCTACGGCGTCGCGCTCGGGGAACCCGCGCGGCTGCGCGTGTCGCGGGCGGCGCCGCAACTGCCGCCCATGCCCCCGGCAGACGCCGGCCCATTCGGCATCGCCGCCTGGAGCCTTCGTCTGCGCTGGTGGGCCTGGCGCGTCGCCGCGAACGATCCGCTGCCGCCGCCGGACGTGCAGGTGTTTGCGCTGTATCACGCGCCCGACGGTCGCGGCCCCGTTCCCGACTCGCTCGGGCTCAGCAAGGGCCTGATGGCGATCGCGCACCTCTACGCCGAAACGAACAACGAGGGCCGCAATCAGGTCGTGCTGGTCCACGAGTTGCTGCACACGCTGGGGGCCTCCGACAAGTACGACCGGGCCACCGGGCGGCCACGGATCCCCGACGGCCTCGGCGACCCAGGGCAGTCGCCGCTCTTCCCCCAGGAGTACGCCGAGATCATGGCGGGACGCATTGCCGAGAGCGCGCGCAGGGCGACGATCCCCGACGACCTCTCGCGCGCGATCGTGGGCCCGGCCACCGCGCGCGAGATCGGGTGGACCCGATGAGCGAACCCGCACCTCTCGCCTGCCACGGGCTCTCGTTGCGCGTGCCGGGCCGGGAGCTGCTGCGCGGCCTCGACGCGGCCTTCGGACGGGGCCGGGTCGTCGCGGTGCTCGGGCGCAATGGCGCCGGCAAGAGCACGTCTGCTGCACGTGCTGGCGGGTCTGCGTTCGCCCGGGTCGGGCGAGGTCACCGTGCAGGGCCGGACGCTCGGCGCCTGGCCGCGGCGCGAGCTCGCGAGGCAGCTCGCGCTGCTGCCGCAGTCCGTGGAGGATCCGTTCCCCGGCACCGTGCTCGAGACGGCCCTCGTCGGCCGTCACCCGCACCTGTCGTTCTGGCAGTGGGAGGGCGATCAGGACCACGCGGTCGTGCGCCGCTGCCTGGCCGAGGTGGATCTCGCGGGACTCGAGGAGCGCGACGTGGCGACACTTTCCGGCGGCGAGCGACGGCGACTGGCGATAGCCTCGGTGCTGGCCCAGGACGCGCCGGTGCTGCTGCTCGACGAGCCGATCCAGCAGCTCGACCCGCAGCATCAGCTCGGCGTGCTCGATCGGATGCGCGCGCTTGCAGACGCCGGGCGCACCGTCGTGATGAGCCTGCACGACGCAGGGCTCGCGGCGCGCTACGCCGACGACGCGCTGCTGCTCACCGGGGACGGTGGCTGGTCGTTCGGTGCGAGCGGACGCGTGCTCGACGAGGACTCCATCGGGCAGCTCTACGGCATCGCGGTGCGCGAGCTGCGCTGGGACCGCGGCCGCACGTTCGTGCCCGCCTGAGGCGGGCGGGACGAGCCCCGGACCCGGACAGCGGAGCACGCCACATGAACGCAACGACGGAGTCCGCCCCCACGCCTGCGCTGGCCGAGGAGCTGCGGCGGCTGCTCGGCACCGGGGCCGTGCTGACGGGCGACGAGGACCGCCGCTTCTACTCGCAGGACATCGCAGGACCGCGGGCGCACGTCGCAGCCTGCGTGATCCAGCCGCAGTCCGTCGAGCAGCTCGCGGCCGCGGTGGCTGCCACGACGCGCGCGGGTGCCGCGGTCGTGCCGCGGGGCGGCGGCAGTTCCTACACCGGCGGCTACGTGCCCTCGAGCGAGGGCTGCGTGCTGGTGGACACGCTCGGACTCGCGCGGATCGTCGAAGTGAACGCGGCCGACATGTACGTCACCGTCGAGGCCGGTTGCACGTGGCAGGCACTGCTCGCGGCACTCGAGCCGCACGGCCTGCGCACGCCGTTCTGGGGCCCGCTCTCCGGCGCGACGGCCACGGTCGGAGGCAGTCTGTCGCAGAACGCGATCCTGTGGGGCTCGGCGCGCTACGGGGTGTCCGCCGAGACCGTGCTCGGGCTCGACGTGGTGCTCGCCGACGGATCGGTGCTGCGCACCGGGAGCGCGGCGGTGGCGACCGCGAAGCCGTTCTTCCGCTACTACGGCCCCGACCTCACGGGACTGTTCCTCGGCGACGCGGGCGCGCTCGGGATCAAGGCACGCGCGACGCTGCGCCTGATCCGCCGGCCCGCGTGGGTGGAGACCGCGTCCTTCGGTTTCCCGACCCACGTGGAGATGGCGCTCGCCATGGCCGAGGTCGCGCGCGAGGGCCTCGTCACGGAGTGCTTCGCCATGGACCCGGTGCTCGCGGCGCAGCGCATGAAGCGCGCCGGACTCGCGCAGGACCTCAAGGCGGTGAAGGGCGTGATCACCTCGGCCCGCGGGCTCGCCTCCGGGCTCAAGGAAGCGGCGAAGGTCGCACTCGCCGGCCGTGGCTTTCTCGACGAATCGCCCTACTCCATGCACGTCGGGACGGAAGGCCGCACCGAGGCCGCCGTGGCGGACGCGCTCGCCGGCGTGCGCCGCATCGCGGCGGAGCACGGTGGCCACGAAGTCGGCAACACGATCCCCAAGGTGCTGCGAGGCATGCCCTTCGTGCCGATGTCGAGCGCGATCGGTCCGTCGGGCGAGCGCTGGCTGCCGGTGCACGCGCTGGTGCCGCTGTCGGACGCCGCCGACGCGTGGTCGGCGGTGCGGGCGCTGTTCGACGCGCGGCGCCCCGAGATGGAGCGCCTCGGGGTGCAGATCGGAGTACTCACCGCGATCGTCGGCGCCAGCGCCTTCGTGATCGAGCCGGTGTTCTACTGGCCCGCGCCGCGCACGCTCTACTACGAGCGCACGCTCGATGCGGCGACGCGCGCGCGCTTCACGGACTTCGCGCCGAACCCGGAGGCGGAGGCGCTGGTGCTCGAGCTGCGCGGGCGTCTCACCCAGCTGTTCCTCGAGCGCGGCGCCACGCACCTGCAGATCGGGCGCACCTACCGCTATCGCGAGGGCCTGCGTCCCGAGTCGCTGCGGCTGCTCGAGGCGGTGAAGCGCGCGGTCGACCCGGGCGGCCTCGTGAACCCGGGGTCGCTCGGCCTCAGCTGAGCGGGATCCTCGCGGCGTTCGCCTCGAGCCACTGCGCGAAGGTCTGCAGCCGGGGATTGAGGGCGCGGGAGCGCTCGACGCTGCGCGCCGCGCAGAAATCCGCGTTGAAGTCGCGCTTGAACTGGAACATGTTCCCGAGATCGTCGGCGCCCGGGAACCCGAAGCCCCGATAGACCTCCGGCGGCACGTCGAGGTGACGTACCTCGCGGCCGAGCGCACGCGCGAGCGCGGCGGCCATCTCGGCGCCGCTCAGGTGCTCACCCGCGATGCCGACCGTCTGGCCGACGAACTCCGGTACCGCGCCGGAAGACGCCGTGGGCGCAGCGGCCGATGTCCTCGGCGGCGATGCCCGGCAGCTTCGCGCTGCCCATCGGCAGCACGAACTCGAGCGTGCCGTCGGCGCCGGGCTTCGGACCGGACCCGAAGTGGATCAGGTTGTCCCAGTAGAACGAGGTGAGCAGGAAGGTGGTCGGCACGCCGGCGTCGCGGAAGTACCGGTCCGCCTCGCCCTTCGCGTCGAAGTGCGGCACCTTGTAACTGTCCATCAGCGTCGGCATGCGCGGGTCGTCGAGCGACATCCAGCGTCGCGTATCCTCGAGCGTGGACCACACGGCGTGCTGGAGACCCGCCTGGCGCGCCGCCTGCGCCATGGTGTGCGCCTCGGCAAGCTCGCGCTGCGGCGAGAAATGCGCCCAGAAGAAGGTGACGAAATAGGCGCCGTAGGCGCCCTCCAGCGCGTGCGCCACGGCCGCCGCATCGTCGAGGTCCGCAGCCACCAGCTCCGCACCCGCCGCCGCGAGCGTCCGCGCGGCCGCCGAGTTCGTGTCGCGCGTGACCGCGCGCACCGCGAACGGACCGTCGCGGTCGGCGAGGATCGAGCGCGCGAGCCCGCCGCCCTGCGCCCCCGTCGCGCCGAACACCGTGATGATCTTCTTCGAGGCCACGGGAGTGCTCCTGGTCAGTCGTGGATCGCCGCCAGCACCGCGTCGTGCAGGCGTCCGTTGGTGGCGAGCACCGACGTGCTCGCAAGCGTGAGCGGCTGGCCGTCGAGGTCCGTGAAGCGGCCGCCGGCCGCCTCGACGATCACTGCGCAGGCGGCGATGTCGAGGATGTTCACGTCCGACTCAACGACCGCGTCGATCTTCCCGGATGCGAGCAGGTGGTAGTGCAGGAAGTCGCCGTAGCCGCGGATGCGGTTGAGGCGTCCGACGAGGCGCCCGAACGCGCCCCAGCGCGGCCCCGTCGCGAGCGTCTTGAGATTGCCGGTGGACAACGCCGCGCCCTCGATCGTGTCCACCTCGCTGACGCGGATCGGCCGCCCGTCGAGCCACGCGCCCACGCCGGCCTCGCCCCAGGCGAGTTCGCCGTACGCGGGCGCCGAGGACACGCCCACCACCAGCCGACCGCGACGCATCAGCGCGATCTGCGTCGAGAACATCGGGTACTCGCGCACGAACGACTTCGTGCCGTCGATGGGATCCACCAGCCAGAGGTACTCCGCGTCGAGCGCGTTCGAGCCGGTCTCCTCGCCGTAGAAGCCGTGGTCCGGGAAGTGCGCCTCGAGGATGCCGCGGATGACCTTCTCGGTCTCGACGTCGGCCTCGGTCACCGGCGTCTTGTCCGCCTTGATGGTCACGGCGAGATTCGACTGGTAGTAGCGGCGCACGACCTCGGCGGCGGCGCGCGCGGCCTCGAGGGCGGTCGCGAGATGTGGGGAGTGCATGCGGCGACAGCCTACCGCTCCGAGCGCGGCTTGACACGTCTCACCCCCTTCCCTACCTTGCGCCGACTGTCAGGTGATCCCGCGCGAAGCGCGGGAGAACGGGAAGCCGGTCGAACTCCGGCGCTGCCCCCGCAACGGTAGTCGAGTCGAGCCTGCATCGGCCGGATGATCTCCGGCAACCACTGCGGAAGGTCCGCGGGAAGGGGATGCGGGCGGGACCTGCAACGGGTCCACTCGAGAGCCCGGAGACCGGCCTGACGGACGAGACCAGCCTCGCGGAGGGCGAGCGGCCGGGTTCCGCGCCTCCGTGCGCACGCCCCGCCACTCCGACCGCGTCCGCTGGACCGAATCGCGAGCCCAGCGGGCGTGCATGGGGTGTCGTCGTCGATGCGTCGGTACTGGTCGATCTTCTGCTGCGCGTGGTGCGCCGCGTCCTTGGCCGGCGCGCCTCCGGCGGTGCCGGACGCGAATCACCTCGTGGTCACGGCCACGCGCGTCCCCACGCCGATGGAAGAAGTCCTCGCACCGATGACCGTCATCGACCGTGCGGCGATCGAGCGCAGCGCCGCGACCGACGTCGCGGACCTGCTGCGCTTCCACGCCGGCCTCGAGCTGGCGCGCAACGGCGGACCGGGACAGACCACCGCCGTGTTCATCCGCGGCGCCGAAAGCAATCACACGCTGGTGCTGGTCGACGGGGTGCGCATCAACCCGGGCACGATCGGACTCGCGGCGCTGCAGAACATCGCGCCCGCGATGATCGAGCGCATCGAGGTCGTGAAGGGGCCGCGCTCGGCGCTGTACGGCACGGACGCCATCGGCGGCGTGGTCAACGTCATCACGCGGCGCGGCGCGCGCGAGGGCTGGTCGGCCGAGCTCGGCTACGGCGACTACGACACGCGGGAGGCGAGCGTGAACGGCGGCTTTGCGACGGAGCGCCTCGAGTTCGACCTCGGCGTCTCGTGGCTCGACAGTGCCGGCTTCCCGACTCGCACCACCGACGACACGGAGCGCGGCTACGAGCAACCTGAGCGGCACGGCGCAGCTGCGCGGCGACGTGGGTCCCGCCGAGGTCGCGCTGCGCTACTGGAGCGCGCAGGGCACCTCCGAGTACTCGGATTTCTTCCTCACGCCGGTGGACCAGGACTTCGAGACCACCACCAGCGCGCTCGCCGTGTCCTGGCCGGCCGGCGCGGCGGCGCAGGTCGAGCTCGGCGCCTCGCGCTTCGAGGACCGCATCGAGCAGAACCAGTCGGAGGACTACCTGCGCACGCGACGCAACGGCGTGAACGCGCAGCTCGACTGGCGCGTCGCCGGGAACCACGAACTCGGCGCCGGCGCGCTGTATTCCCACGAGACTGCCTCGAGCGAGTCCTACGGCGAGTCGATGCGCGCCGTCACGGACGTCGTGAACCTGTTCGTGCAGGATCGCTTCGAGACCGGCCCGCACCGCATGCTGTTCGCGCTCGGCTACACCGACCACGAGACGGCGGGCGACGCGTTCACCTGGAACGCCGAGTACGGCTACACGCTGGGCGGCGACACGCTGCTCTACGGCCTCGCGGGCACGGGCTTCCGCGCGCCCGACGCGACCGACCGCTACGGCTTCGGCGGCAACCCGTCGCTCGAGCCCGAGCGTTCCCTCAACCTCGAGGCCGGCGTGCGCCGCCGCTTCGACGGGGGACATGCCGTGTCGCTCGCGGCGTTCCGCAACGAGATCGACGAGCTGATCGAGTTCGTGGTGCTGTCCTACGATCCGTTCGCGGGGCAGAACCGCAACGTCGACGTGGCCCGGATCGAGGGCGTGGAGGCAGCCTACGAGTATGCGGGCGGGCCGTGGGCGGCACGCGTCGAGGCGATCCACCAGGATCCGCGCAACCTCACGACCGACGAACAGCTGCTGCGCCGCGCGCGCAACAGCCTCACCGTCTCCGTGCAGCGCGCGCTCGGGCGCGTCGCGATCGGCCTCGACGTGCTGGCGACGGGCGATCGCAAGGACTTCGGCTTGCCGAAGCCCGTGACCCTCGACGGCTACGTGCTCGTCGACCTGAACCTCACCTGGCAGGCGACACGCGCGGTGGCCGTGGTCGCCCGGGTCGAGAACCTGCTCGACGAGCAGTACGAGCTCGCACACACCTTCAACACGCCGGACCGCGGCCTGTACCTGAACCTGCGCTATGCGCCCGGTGCCCGCGACGCGACGCTGGCGGCGCGCCCGCCCGGTGAGGCCACGGGCGCGCGCGCATACTCCGCGTCGACGACGCACCGGGACGGGGAGCACCCATGGGTCACCGACTGAGCAGGATCTACACGCGCACCGGCGACGACGGCAGCACCGGCCTCGGCGACGGCATCCGGGTGCCGAAGGAGCACCTGCGCGTCGAGGCCTACGGCACCGTCGACGAGGCCAACAGCGCGGTCGGCATGGTGCTCGCGGTGCCGGGCCTGCCGGCAGCGGTGCACGAGTGCCTCACCGAGGTGCAGCACGACCTGTTCGATCTCGGTGGGGAGCTGTGCATGCCCGGCCTTCGCGTGATCGTCGCGGCGGACGTCGAGCGACTCGAGGCGGCGCTCGACCGGTTCAATGCCGACCTGCCCCCGTTGAAGGACTTCATCCTGCCGGGCGGCGGGCCGGCCGCGGCCGCCTGCCACCTCGCGCGCACGGTCGCACGGCGCGCGGAGCGCCGCGTCTGGGCGCTGGCCCGCGTCGAGCAGGTTGCGGCGGAAGTTCCGCAGTACCTGAACCGCCTGTCGGACCTGCTGTTCGTGCTGGCGCGCGTGCTGGCGCGCCACGAGCACGGCGCCGAAGTGCTCTGGCGCCACCGCCAGCGCTGATCGCGCGGCGCCCGATCGCTGACCCGCCGGCTTCAGCGCACCGGAGGCGGACCGAGCCTGCGTCGCGCGTCGTCGAGCGCCGCGCAGGTGCGTGCCACGCCATCAGCCAGCCTCGGCGTCGCACGCGCCACGAGGTCGGCGGGCAGCGAGTACACCGCGCCCGCGCGCACCGCCGCGAGCTGCGGCCAGCGCCGCCACGCCGCGGCAGGGTCGGCGACCGTGTCGTCCGTGCTCAGGATCACCTGCGGATCCCGCGCCAGCACCGACTCGAGGTCCACCGGGCGGCGCGACTTGCGGCAGGTCGGCGAACACGTTGCGCCCGCCGCAGAGCTCGACCACCTCGCTGATCACGTGCCGGCCGCCGACGGTGTAGAGCGGCTGATCGTCGATCTGGATGAACACGGTCACGGAGCGCGCCCCGGCGTAACGCTCGCGCAGCCGGCGGATCCCGGCCTCGAAGCCCATGGCAGCCGCCTCCGCCTGCTGCGGCGTGCCGGCCAGCGCGCCCAGCTGGCGCAACGCCGCCGGCACGTCGGCGAGACGGTAGGTGGGCACCGACACCACGCGCAGGCCCACCGCCTCGAGCCGCTCGATGGTGGCCTGCGGCGTGCCCGATGACCACGCCAGCACGACGTCGGGCCGCAGCGCGAGCACCCGCTCCGCGTCCACGCTCCAGCCGTCGCCGACGCGCGGCAGCGCGCGCGCCGCGGCCGGATAGTCGCTGTATTCCACCGTGCCAACGAGCGCGGGCCCGGCGCCCGCTGCGTAGGCGATCTCGGTGAGACTCGGGGCGAGGCTCACGATGCGCGGGCGCCCGGCCGCCACGGCCGCGCCGGCCGTCGCGAGCAGCAGCACCGCCAGCACTGCGAGCCGGGAGCCGCGCCCGAGCCGCGGGGCGAGCGGCAGCGCAAGCGCGCTCATGACGGAGCGGATTCGAGGTGCAGGTGTACCAGCGTCCGCAGCAGCGGCCAGTCGAAGGCGATGCCCGGGTCGGTCTTGCGACCCGGCGCCACGTCACTGTGGCCCACGACCCGTGCGGGCGACAGCGCGGGGTAGGCGCGGCAGAGCGCGGCGACGACCCCTGCCCCGGCCTGGTACTGCGCCGGCTCGTAGCCGTCGGCGTCGGTGCCCTCGAACTCGATGCCGACCGAGTAGTCGTTGCAGCGCTCGCGGCCGCGCCAGTTCGAGGCACCGGCATGCCACGCGCGCCGGTGAAACGGCACGTACTGCACGACCGACCCGTCGCGGCGCACCAGCACGTGCGCCGACACGCGCTGGCCGGCGATCGACTCGAAATACGGATGCTCCCCGGGCGGCAGCGTGTTGGTGAACAACGCATCGATCCACGGCCCGCCGAACTCCCCGGGCGGCAGGCTGATGCCGTGGACCACGATCAGCTCGGGCGCTCGCCCGTCGGGACGATCGTCGCAGTTGGGCGATTCGACCTGCCGGGCGCCGTGCAGCCGCCCGCTTGCGGCGTCGACGCGCAGCACCGAGGGTTGTCGCGCGGCCTGATCACGCAGCATCCGCCCATCATGCCCCGCGGCCCGGTCGCCCGCCACACACACCACGGCCGCCGGACGTCGCCCGGAGCGGATGGCCGGCGGCACGCGTTTAGAATCGGGGACCCCCGCGCCGACGCCGAGTGCCCATGACCGCCGCCACCGACCTCGCCCGCCGCGACCTCGCCTCGGTCTGGCATCCGTGCACCCAGATGAAGGACCACGAGTGGCTGCCGATGATCCCGATCGTGCGCGGCGAGGGCGTGTGGCTGCACGACGCCGACGGCCGGCGCTACCTCGACGCGATCAGCTCGTGGTGGGTCAACCTCTTCGGCCACGCCAACCCGCGCATCGGCGCGGCGGTCGCGCGCCAGCTCGGGCGCCTCGAGCACGTGATGCTCGCGGGCTTCACGCACGAGCCCGCCATCGAGCTCGCCGAGCGGCTCACCTCGCTCGCGCCGCGCGGGACTCACGCGCTGCTTCTTCGCGGACAACGGCTCGAGCGCGATCGAGGTGGCGCTCAAGATGAGCTTCCACTGCTGGCGCAACGAGGGCCGCACGTCGCAAGCGCCGCTTCGTCACGCTCACCAACAGCTACCACGGGGAGACGCTCGGGGCGCTCGCCGTCGGCCACGTCGAGCTGTACCGCGAGATCTACCAGCCGCTGCTGATGGACGTGATCTCGGTGCCCTCCCCCGACTGCTTCCTGCGGGAGGACGGCGAGGACTGGGAGACGTACAGCCGGCGCATGTTCGCGCCCATGGAGGAGACGCTCGCCAGGCACGCCGGGGAGGTCTGCGCCGTGATCGTCGAGCCGCTGGTGCAGTGCGCGGGCGGCATGCGCATGTACCACCCTGCGTACCTCGCGTTGCTGCGGGAGGCGTGCGACCGCCACCAGGTGCACCTGATCGCCGACGAGATCGCGGTGGGCTTCGGTCGAACCGGCACGATGTTCGCCTGCGAGCAGGCCGGGATCACGCCCGACTTCCTGTGCCTGTCGAAGGGACTCACGGGCGGCTACCTGCCGCTGTCCGTCGTGCTCACCGGCGAGCGAGTGTACGCGGCCTTCTACGACGAGTACGCGAGCCTGCGCGCCTTCCTGCACTCCCACAGCTACACCGGTAACCCGCTCGCCTGCACCGCGGCGCTCGCCACGCTCGAGATCTTCCGCGACGACGACGTGATCGCGAACAACCGCGCGCTCGCGGCGCACCTCGGGCGCCGCGCGGCGGAGCTCGCGCAGCTGCGACACGTCGCCGAGGTGCGCCAGCAGGGCATGATCGTGGCGGTCGAACTCGCGCGCGACGGCGACCGGCGCCGGCCGTTCGACTGGCGCGAGCGGCGCGGGCTGCGCGTCTACCGCCACGGGCTCGCGCACGAGGCGCTGCTGCGACCGATCGGCAACGTCGTGTACTTCATGCCGCCGTACGTCGTCACGCCGGAGCAGATCGACCGGCTGGTGGAGACCGCGCGCGACGGCATCGAGGCGGCGACGTGCGACTGACCCGCCTGCACGTGCCGGTGCCGCTCGCGGCCACGGGCGAGCTGGAGCTGCCGGAGGCGGCGGCCGCGCACGTGTCGCGCGTGCTCAGGCTGCGACCCGGCGCGCCGCTGGTGCTGTTCGACGGCTCGGGCAACGACCTGCGCGCCGAGGTGTCCTCCGTCACGGGCGGCCGCGTGCGCGTGCGGATCCTCGAACGCCTGCCGGGCCTGCCCGAGTCGCCGCTCGCGGTGACGCTGGTGCAGGGCGTGTCGCGCGGCGAGCGCATGGACTGGACGCTGCAGAAGGCGACGGAGCTCGGCGTGCGGCGCATCCGGCCGGTCACGACGGTGCGCAGCGTGGTGCGCCTCGACGAGCGCCAGGGCGAGCGTCGTCTGCACCACTGGGAGGCGGTGGTGGCGAGCGCCTGCGAGCAGTGCGGCCGCAGCGTGCTGCCGGTGGTGGAGCCGCCGGTCACGCTGTCGCAGTTCCTGGGTGAGCCCTCCGGCACGCCGTGGCGCCTGCTGCTCCACCCGCGGGGACCGGACACGCTGGCGGGCACGGTGGCCGACTGGTTCGGCTCGCGCTCGAGCGGGCTCGAGCCGCTCGAGCTGCTGATCGGGCCGGAGGGTGGGCTCGACGAGGGGGAGGCGGCGGCGGCGCTGGCCGCCGGCTACGCGGCCGTGCGGCTCGGGCCGCGGGTGCTGCGCACCGAGACGGCGGGCATCGCCGCACTCGCCGTGCTGCAGGCGCTGGCGGGCGACCTGCGCTGAGCCCGCGCGGCGGCCCACGCCGGGCGCGCGACTAGGAAGGGCGCGCCTCCTCGGCGAGCTGCTGCTCGAGGCGCTCGAAATCCGGCACCAGCGGGTACTCGTTCACCATGCGCACCTGGCAGAGCACCGGGATGCGCTCGCCGAAGCTGCGCGAGTCGTCGGCGTGCACGACGTCCGGGCTCAGGCGCACCAGCTGCGGGAAGCCCTGGGTGATCACGGCGTAATGGCCGCCCACAGACGCCGCGTGCTCGCCGAGTCCCTGCATGATCACGATGCGGGTGCGGCCCGAGGTCCGCGGCGCGGGTCGCCCGCAGGCGGCCTCGAACGACACCAGCGGTACGCGCCGGCCACCCCAGGCCACCGTGCCCAGGTACCACGGCGGCACGCCCTCGAGCGGCGTGGGCACCTGGTAGTTGATCACCTCGGTGACGCACGAGCGCGGCACGAGCAGTCGCTCCTCCGAGATCGGCACCAGCAGGCAGTAGAGTTCGTCGACGACGGCGGTCATGCGTTCCCCCGCTTACAGCGGCTGCGCCCGCCGCGCCAGCACCAGCGCCTCGACGGCGTCGAGCAGCTGGCTCTCCTGGTAGGGCTTCCCGAGATAGTCGTCCACGCCGAGCTCGATGGCCCGCGCGCGGTGCTTCTCGCCCACGCGCGAGGTGATCATGATGATCGGGACGTCGGCGAGGCGCGGGTCGTTGCGCACGTGCGCGGCGACCTCGTAGCCGTCCATGCGCGGCATCTCGATGTCGAGCAGGATCACGTCGGGCACGTGCTCCTGCAGCAGCGACAGCGCCTCGAGTCCGTCGTTGGCAGTGAGCACGCGCATGCCGTTGCGCTCGAGCAGCCGCTGCGTCACCCGGCGCACGGTGATCGAGTCGTCGACGACCATGGCGAAGATGCGCTCGTCGCGTGCCGGCCGCGCCGCGGCCTCGACCGCACGGCCGCGCCACTCGGAGCGCACCAGCGCGCCCACGTCCAGGATCATGACGATCCGGCCGTCACCGAGGATGGTCGCGCCGGCGATGCCGCGGATGGTGGCGAGCTGCGGCCCCACCGACTTGAGTACGATCTCGCGGCTGCCCACCAGCTCGTCGGTGACGAGCGCCGCCGAGCGCTCGCCCGCCCGCACCAGGATCACCGGCAGCGCCGCGTCGGTCTCGGGCAGCACCGTCGGTTCGGCGCCGATGAACGAGGCGAGGTGCTGGAAGCGGTGCAGCTGGCCCGCGTACTCGAAGGTCGGCTGCTCCTCGGCGAGGTGGCGCGCGATCTCGGTCCTCGGCAGGCGCGCGACGCCTTCGACCGTGGCCACGGGCAGCGCGTAGAACTCGTCGTGCAGGCGCACGATGAGCGCCTGCGTGATCGCGAGCGTGAACGGCAGGCGGATCGTGAAGCGCGTGCCGCGGCCCGGCTCCGACTCGATGAACAGGCCGCCACCGAGTTTCTTCACCTCGGTCGCCACCACGTCCATGCCGACTCCACGTCCGGCGGACTGCGTGAGGCGGTCGGCGGTGCTGAAGCCGGGCTCGAGGATCAGCTGCAGCGCCTCCTCGTCGGCGAGCTCCTGCTCGGGTCCGAGCAGCCCGGTACTGCGCGCCTTGGCCCGCACGGCCTCCACGTCGACGCCTGCGCCGTCGTCCTCGACGACGATCAGGACGTCCGCGCCCTCGCGATTCAGGCTCACCGTGATGCGGCCAGTCTCGGGCTTGCCGCGCGCCAGCCGCTCCTGCGGCGACTCGATGCCGTGCACGACCGCGTTGCGCAGCATGTGCTCGAACGGCGGCAGCATGCGCTCGAGCACCTGCCGGTCGAGTTCGCCGGAGCCGCCCTCGACGACCAGGTCCACCAGCCGGCCGGACTCCTGCGCGGCCTGGCGCACCAGCCGCGTGAGCCGCTGGGCATGGCGCTGGAACGGCACCATGCGCGTGCGCATCAGGCCGCCCTGCACGTCGGCCACCACGCGGCCCTGCTGCTGCAGCAGGTTCTGCGCCTCGCGGTTGAGGTTGCCGAGCAGGCCCTCGATGCTCGCGACGTCGCTGACCGACTCGGCAAGCGCGCGCGAGAGTTGCTGGATGGTCGAGTAGCGGTCGAGTTCGAGCGGGTCGAAGTCGGCGCGGTGCTGAGCGTCGGCCTGGTGCTTGAAGAGGATCTGCGCCTCGGTCTCCATCTCGAGCTTGCGCAGCTGTTCGCGCAGGCGCGTGACCGTGCGGCCGAGCTCCACGAGGTTGAACTCGACCGACAACATCTGCTGCTCGATGCGAGCGCGGAAGATGCTCACCTCGCCGGCGTTGTTGAGCAGATCGTCGAGCAGGTCGGCGGCAACGCGGGCGAGCTCGTGCCGCTCCGGGGGCGCGACCGGCTCGCGGCCGGGCAACGTCAGCGGCGACACGGGCGGACCGGCCAGGGACGGCGCCGACACCGCAGGCTGAGGCTCCAGGCGGTCGGTGGCGCCGCCCGGCTCGACCTCGGACCGCTCGACCTCCGCCGGCGACGGCTCGGGCTCGGACGCCGCGGACACCGCTGCGGCCTCGAAGGACGGCGCCGGCGTCTCGAACGTCGCGTCGGCAGGCACGGATTCGATGAATTCCGGCGCGGCGGCCGCGGCAGTGGGCTCGGCAGCGGGCTCGGGAGCGGCGCGGAACGTGGCTTCCACCGGCGCGACCGGCTCGGCGGCCGGCGCCACCGCTGCGGCCACCGCGCGCGCGCGCGCGACCAGCTCGGTGGCCGGCGCGATGCGCTGGCCCGCGCCGGCGAGCTCGCGCATCCGGTGCAATTCGTCGAGAGAGGCCTGCAGGACCGCGATTGCATCCTCGTCGGAGACGACGACGCCGGTCTCGATCTCGACGACCAGCGTCTCCATCTGGTGACTGAGGTCGCCCATCGCGCGGATGCCGGCCATGCGCGCACCGCCCTTGAGCGTGTGCAGCAGGCGCTTGAGTTCCGTCACGTGGCTGCGATCGGCCCGGTCGCGGCTCCACTGCAGCAGCGTCGAATCGGCGCGCTCGAGCAGTTCGCCCGCCTCCTCGCCGAAAATGGCCGCGATGTCGGCGTCGAACTCCTGCTCGACCGGCGGCTCTGCAGCCGGCGACAGCGTCGCCGTCGGGGGCTCGCCCGAGAACGCCTCCTCGGCGTGCTCCGCGGGCAACGGCGAAGGCTCCGGCGTCGCGAGCACGAGCGACTCCAGCGCTCGCTCGTCCGACTCGACCGCCCGCCCGTCGACCGGCGGCTCGTCAGTCGGGGCGGGGGGTGCGCAGATCGCGGGCGCGCCCTGCTCCACCGCCTCGGCGAGCCGGGCGATCTCGGCGTCGAGTGCCCGCTCGAGCACGTGCCAGCCGGCGATCAGCTGGCCGTGGTCGGGGAAGTAACCGGTGTCCTCGTCGAGATTGCCAGCCACGTTCTCGAGGCTGCGCACGGTGTCGCGCAGCAGCGCGAGGCCCTCCTCGGACAGCCCGTGTCCGCTGTCGTGGAGCTTGCGGACGTAGTGCTCCATCGGCTCGGCGACCTTGATGCCCTGGCGCACGCCGGCGGTCTTCGCGATCCCGCTCAGCGTGTGGCAGGCGCGGTAGACCGCTTCGGTCACCGCGAACGGCGGGGCGCCCTGCGCACAGCGCTCGATGAAGTCGCGCACCACGGCGACGTGCCCGGTGGTCTCCTTGATGAAGATGTCGCGCAGCACCGGATCCATGGCCGAGGGCGCCGGGGCCTCCTCGGCGGCCGGTGTCGCCGGCGCGGGCACGGCGGCGGCCCGACCGGCGAGCGCGGTCGCGCGCGCGAGGAGGTCGGCATGCTCCGGCGTGGCCGGTGACGTCTGCTCGAGCTCGTCGATGAGCTGCGGCAGGGCGTCCACCGCGTCCGCGACCAGCGCGACGATCTCCGGCGAGCGGGCCAGGGTCTGGTTGAGGACGCGGTTCAGCACGTCCTCGACGCCCCAGGCGAGCTCAGCGACGCGCTGCGCCCCGACCATGCGGCCGCTGCCCTTGAGCGTGTGGAAGATGCGGCGCAGGTCGCGCAAAGCGTCGGTGTCGAGCGCGTTGCCGCGCCACTGCGGGAACAGCGACTGCAGGCTCTCGACGTTCTCGCGAGCCTCCTCGGCGAACAGTCGCAGGAACTCCGGCTCGACCGGTGTCGAGGCCGCTGCGAGCGGCGTCCCGGCGGGTGCCTCGACCGTCGGCAGGCCGGTGACGGGCTGCGCTGCGACGGACGCTGCGACGGCGGGCGGCTCCGTATCCGGCCGCGGCGGCCGCAGCGCGACGACTTTTCCAGCGAGCGGCTTGAGCGCGGCGAGCGCCTGCTCGGCGGCGTCGAGCATCCGGCCGGGATCCGGCCGTCCCGACTGCAGCATCTCCATGTAGTACTCGACGGCGACGATGCCGTCGGCGAGGTGATCGAGTCGCGGTCCCGCGAGCGCGCCGAGGTCGGGCAGCGCGATGCCGGCGAGGATGCGCCCCAGCCGCTCCATCACCTCGACGGCGCGCGGCTCCTCGAGCATCAGCAGGCCCGCGGTGATGCCGCGCACCAGCTGCGGCACCTGGTCGAAGCCCTGCGCCTCGGCGGGCGCTCCCGCGGCCTGCGCGATCGCGTCCTTGATGCGCGCCATGTTGACAGCACACTCGCGCAGCACCGCGTCGCGCACCAGCCGGAACTCCTCGTCCGCCGGCGCCGCGGCAGCGGCCCCCGAGCCCTCGGGCAGGATCAGCCGCACGAGCTGCGCCGTCGAGGCTGTCCTCCACCGCGATCAGCGCCGACGCGACGCCGAGCAGCGTCGCGTCGTCCGCAGGGCGGCGGCGCTCGACGATGGCCTCGAGCGCGCCGATCTCGCCGATCACGCGGTCGCGCAGCTCGCCGAGGCCGAGCACGCCGAGGGTGTCGCTGATCTTGCGCAGCATCTCGATCTGCGGGACCAGCTCGTCGACCTGCGTCGCGCCCTTGCGCACGAAGATGTCCAGCACGTCCTTGACGCGCGTGAGGTCCTCGCGGATTGCCGCCGCGACCGTGTTCATGAGGCGGACACTCGGCGCCGACAGCGTCTCGCTCGCCTCGTCCGCCGGCCCGCCGGCCGCCAGCACCTCGTCGAGACGGAACGACTTGCGCACCCGGGCGACGCGCGGGCCCGCCGTGCGTGCGCGCGCCACGTAGAACAGCAGGTTGTTCAGCAGCTCGACCGGAGGCGCGACGGCGTAGGCAGACTCGCCGAGATCGAAGAGCCGACGCAGCTCGCGGTCCGCCTGGCCGAGCAGGCGCTTCACCGAGACGTTCCCGTCGACGCCGCCGTTGCGCAGCGCCTCCAGCACGGCGCCCGCGACCCACCAGAGCTGGAACAGGCTCTGCGCGGTGGCGTGCGCCTCGATCTGACCCGCGATCTCGTCGAGCTCCGCGAGATGGCGGTCGACGGACTCGCCACGGATCCACCCGAGCAGCGCCACCTGGAAGCGCGGCCGCAGCTTGCGCGCGAACTCCGCGGCGGCGGGGCCGGACTCGCCCGGCAGCGCCGGCCGCGCCGGCTCCTCCGAGCGGAGGTTCAGCATCAGCAGCGTGCCCTCCGACAGCAGCGCGCCGCCCCGCACCGCGCGCAGGTCGTTCAGCAGCGGCAGCAGCGCGAGCGGTACGTCCCGGCCGCCCGACGCCACGCGATCGACGTAGGCGGGCAGCTGCTCCATGGCGCGCAGCAGCACGTCGAGGTCGTCGGTCGGCGTCTGTCCGGAGCCGGCATGCGCCCCGAGGTAGCGCGCGACCTCCTCCATTTCCTCGGCGAGCAGCGCGGCACCGTACACCTCGACGATCCGCAGCGCCCCGCGCGCGAGGTGGATGCGCTCTTCGAAGCGCTGCAGTGCGCCGCGGTCCTCGGGGCGCTCGATGAAGGCCTCGAGGGCCGAATGCGCCTCCGCCAGCTCGGCGGCGACCTCCGCGGCCACCAGTTGCAGCGACGCGTGTGTCTCGTCGCGCACGGCGACGGCGGGGCGGGGGTTCAAGGATGCGGCAGCCGGCACGGCGTCATCCCGTCAGGCCGCTCACGCGGCGCGGGCGCTCGGCATCGTCAGTGGCGGTGGCCGGCGCCTCGGCGCGCAGCGCCGGGAACTCGCCCGTGACGCTCGCGGTCCCGCCGCCCGGCAGGCGGAAGCCGGTCACCGAGCGGCGCAGCTGCGCCGCGAGTTCCGCGAGCTTGCCGATGGACGCCGAGGTGGCGCTGGTGCTCTCGGAGGTCTGCGAGCTGATCTCCCGCAGCACCTGCATGTTGCGCGAGATGCTCTGCGAGGACGTCGCCTGCTGGCGTGCGCTCGCGGAGATGTTCTGCACGAGGCTCGCGATCTGGTTCGACACCTTTTCGATCTCCTCGAGCGCGGCGCCGGCGTTCTCCGCGAGCAGCGCGCCGCCGACCACGTCGGTCGTGGTGCGTTCCATCGAGACCACGGCCTCGTTGGTGTCCGCCTGGATGGTGCGCACCAGCACCTCGATCTGCTTGGTGGCGTTCGCGGCGCGCTCGGCGAGCCGCTGCACTTCGTCGGCGACCACCGCGAAACCGCGGCCGGCCTCGCCCGCCATCGACGCCTGGATGGAGGCGTTCAGCGCGAGGATGTTGGTCTGCTCGGCGATGTCGTTGATCAGCTCGACGATGTTGCCGATCTCCTGCGAGCTCTCCCCGAGGCGCTTGATGCGCTTGGAGGTCTCCTGGATGTTCTCGCGGATCGCGTTCATGCCGTCGATCGTCCGGCGCACGGCGTCGCCGCCCTTGTGGGCGATGTCCACCGAGTGGCGTGCGACGTCCGAGGAGCGCTCGGCGTTGCCCGACACCTCCTCGGTGGAGGCCGCCATGGCGGCAATGGACTCCGACGCCGAGGCGATCTGCTTCGACTGCGCCGAGGATGCCTTGGCGAGATGGGTCGATAGCGCCTGCGTCTGGCGGGTTGCGCCGTCGAGCTTGATGGCCGAGTCGTTGATCGTCGTGACCAGCTCGCGCAGCGCCTCGATCGCGTAGTTGATCGAGTCGGCGATGGCGCCCGTGATGTCCTCGGTGACGGTGGCCTGCACGGTGAGGTCGCCGTCGGCGAGGCTCGACAGCTCGTCGAGCAGGCGCAGGATGGCCTGCTGGTTGCGTTCGTTCTGGCGTGCCTGCTGCTCGGCCGCCCGCCGCAGCGACTCGAGCGAGCGGTGCAGGAACGCCGCGAGCGCCAGCGACACGACCGTGACCAGCAGGAACGCGAGCGGCAGCCACGGGCCCACGAGCCAGCCCGTTGGTTTGGCGCCGGGGCGCTGCTCGAGCGTGCCGAGGCCCGCGAACAGCGCCGAGCCGGTCTCCGCGAGCGCATTGCGCGCCGCCTGCATCTGCTCCAGCTGGTCGCCGAGCTCGATGGCGGAGCGCAGCTGGTCCTGCTCCGCGCGGAACACCGCCGCGAGCAGCCGCGCCGGCTCCGCGGCAGCGGCCGGGATGTTCGCGATGCCGAGGCGGTTCTCCTCGCCGTTCAGGCCGGCGACGACCTGCCCCATGTAGGCGAGGCTGTCGGTCAGGCGCTGCGCGGCGGTCTCGACCGGTGCGGTGCCGTCCGCCAGCGCCGAGAGATCCTGCTCGATCGCCTGCGCGCGCAGCTCGAAGCGCTCGAGCTGCGGTCCGAGGGTCTCGGCGCGGGCGGGCCCCGCGGCCTTCGCCACGTTCGCGGCGGCGGCCAGCAGCTGCGGTGTGAGCTCGCGCACCGTCGCGGCCGCACGCTGCACGCCGAGGGCCGCGTCACGACCGTCGAGCACCGCCTGCGTCTGCTCGAGCAGCGTCGTCCAGCCATCCTCGCCGCCGGGCAGTCCGGCGCCCGAGGCGTCGAGGGAGCCGCCGGCCGCCACCTCGTCGAGCACGCCGGCAAGCCGCGCGCGCGACTCGGCGAGCGCGTCGAAGGCGGGCGCCGAACCGCGCACCGCGGCGCCGGCCTGCAGCGGGATGTTCTGCGACAGCGAGGCCAGCGTCGCCGCGTGCTGCGAGCAGCGCCGACCGCTCCCGCGAGGCGTGCCCGGAGAGCAGCAGCGCCAGCGCCGCCAGCACCGCCGCGACGAGGGCGACGACGATCAGCGTCGGCTGCAGTCTTGAGGCATCGAGTCTGTTGGTCATGTTTCGCATCCGGATCCGGTGATGCCCGCCGCGGGCGGGGCCTCAGGAAGCCGCCGCCTGCTGGAAGGCCGGGCTCTCGAGCAGGGTCCTCACTCCGAACACGGGCCACACCTCGGGCCCGCGCTTGAACGTGCCGGCGAGGTAGCGCTCGCAGCGCAGCAGCGTCGGCGGCAGGTCGGCGGAGAACTCCCCCGCGTAGAAGCGGCGGAATCCCATCACCTCGTCGACGATGATTCCCGCGGGAATCTCGCGGTGATTCGCCACCAGCAGCCGCGTCGTGCGGGTGACGCCCGTGGGGCCCGCGCCCAGCAGGGCCCGCAGGTCGACCACCGGCAGCAGCTGGCCGCGCAGGTTCGAGAGGCCGCGGATCCAGCCGCGGGCACCCGGCACCCGCGTGACCGCGGCCGGGTAGCCCATCACCTCGCGGATCTCCTCGCGGGCCATCAGGAAGGCCTCGCCGCCGAGCCGGAACGCGACGCCGACCCACTCCGCGCCGGTGACCGAGGCCTCCGGCTGACCCTGGCCCGCCGCGCGCGCGCGACGGTCCATCTCCCGCAGCAGTTCGTAGGGCCGGTCCCGCAGCGCCCTGAGCTCGCCTGCGCCTGCCATTTCAGGCCGCGATCGCCGCCTGGGCCTTCCGCACGAGCTGCTCGGCGGAAACCGGCTTGACGAGATAGTCCACGGCGCCCTGGCGCAGGCCCCAGACGCGGTCGGACTCCTGCGACTTCGAGGTGACCATGATCACCGGGATGGAGCGCGTCTCGGGATCGTTGGAGAGCTCGCGCGTCGCCTGGAAGCCGTTGAGGCCGGGCATCACGATGTCCATGAGGATCAGGTCGGGCCGCAGCTCGCGCGCCTTGCGGATTGCTTCGCCGCCGTCGGCGGCGGCGGCCGTCGCGAAGCCGCCCTGCTCCAGGGCCCGCTGCATGACGTGCACGTCCGTCGGGGAGTCGTCCACGATCAGTACGAGTGCCACTGTTGAGATCCTCCGTCGGGTGCGCGTCAGCGGTGCACGTGGGATTCAATCGCGCTCAGGAGCTCCTCGCGCGTGAACGGCTTCGTCAGGTAGTGCTCGGAGCCGACGATGCGGCCGCGGGCACGGTCGAACAGTCCGTCCTTGGAGGACAGCATGATCACCGGGATCGAACGGAAGACCTTGTTGTGCTTGATCAGCGAACAGGTCTGGTAGCCGTCGAGCCGCGGCATCATGATGTCCACGAACACGATGTCGGGCTGGTGGTCGGCCACCTTCGACAGCGCGTCGAAGCCGTCGACCGCGGTGAACACCTCGCAGCCTTCGCGCGCGAGGAGGGTTTCCGCAGTCCTGCGGATGGTCTTGCTGTCGTCGATGACCAGCACCTTGAGGCCCGCCAGCCGGGGCCGGCTGGTGCTGGCTGCGGTGTTATCCATGCCCTCAAACTCCAGGTGGGAATGCACGTTGCTCGACGACGCTAATTCGCGAAGTGCTGCAAGCGACGGCGTTTTAACATATCGGATGCAGCCGCGTCATCGGCCCGTTCCGATACCATGAAGCACGTCACAGGCGCGGCGCGTTGCGCCGCGCCGAACCGGAGCCCCCGATGCCCGAGAAGACACTGAACGTCGCCGTCGTGATGGATCCGATCGAGGACATCAAGCCGGCCAAGGACACCACGCTCGCGATGATGCTCGCGGCGCAGCGCCGCGGCTGGCACCTCTCCTATCTCGAGTTGCGCGACCTGTGGCTGCGCGACGGCGTGGCGCTCGGACGCGCACGCCCCGTCGAGGTCCGCGACGACCCGCGCGACTGGTACGCGCTCGGCGCGAGCACGGTCGCGCGGCTCGGCGACTTCGACGCGATCCTGATGCGCAAGGACCCGCCGTTCGACACCGAGTACGTCTACGCCACGTACATCCTCGAGCGCGCCGAGCTCGCCGGCGCCCTCGTGGTCAACCGGCCGCAGGGCCTGCGCGACATGAACGAGAAGGTCTACACGGCATGGTTCCCGGAGTGCTGCGCGCCGACCCTGATCACCCGTGACATGGCCGACATGCACGCCTTCCTGCGCGAGCATGGCAAGGCGGTCTGCAAGCCGCTGCACGGCATGGGCGGACGCTCGATCTTCGTGCTCGAGGCGGGAGACAAGAACGCCAGCGTCGTGTTCGAGACGCTCACCGACTACGGCTCGCGCTTCGCGATCGTGCAGCGCTACATTCCGGACATCGTCGAGACCGGCGACGCGCGCGTGATCCTGGTCGACGGCGAGCCGCTGCCCTGGGCGCTGGCGCGCATCCCCGCCGCCACCGACAACCGCGGCAACCTCGCCGCCGGCGCCGAGGGCGTCGGTCGTCCGCTCGACGAGCGCGACCGCTGGCTCGCCTCCCGCATCGGGCCCGCGCTGCGCGAGCGCGGCATGCTGTTCGTCGGCCTCGACGTGATCGGCGGCTTCGTCACGGAGATCAACGTGACGAGCCCGACCGGCGCGCGCGAGATTGCGCGCAAGTTCGGCGCCGACGCGGCGGAGCTCCTGATGGACGCGATCGCGCGGCGGCGTGCCTGAACGATGGAGTTGCGTGCCGCCAGCGGACGCCCCGAGGACCGTCTCGCCACGGCGATCTTCATCGCCGCGGTGCTCCATGGCCTGCTGATCCTCGGCGTGCGTTTCGCGGCACCGCGGCCCGACGACCGGCCGGTGCCAACGCTCGAGGTGCTGCTGGTGCCAGACGGCGAACGTGAGCCGGCGAACCCCTCCGCGGCCTACCTCGCGAGCCGCAACCAGCGCGGCGCGGGCACCGGCCGCGAGCGGCAGCGCACCTCGTTGCCCGAGGCCTCGGCCAGCCTGATCGAGCAGTCCGGCGACGCGCAGGGGACCTCCTTTGCGCCGCCCGCTGCCGAGGCGGATGCGGGCGGATCGCCGCGCGTCTCGGTGGCCTCGCAACAGGGCCGCCGCTCGTCCCCGACGACCGAGATCCAGTACAGCGGACCCGCCTCGCTGCCGATGGAGTCCCGGCCGCGCCCGCAGGTCGGCGTCAACGCGAGCGCCGCCGACGAGTCGCTGCACCTGCGCGGCGAGCCGACGCCCGACGACCGCCTGCTCGCGGACACGCGCGAATCGCAGATCGCAGCCTACCTCGACGGCTGGAAGCGACGCGTCGAGCAGGTCGGCACGCTGCACTTCCCCGCGGCGGCGCGACGGAACGAACTGTCGGGCAACCCGGTGCTGGAGGTGGCGATCCGCGCCGACGGCAGCCTGCAGCAGGTCCTGCTGCGCCGCTCGAGCGGGCACCGCGAACTCGACAACGCGGCGATCGGCATCGTGCGGCTCGCGGCACCCTTCGATCCCTTCCCGCCCGCGATGCGCACGCGCTACCCGCTGCTGCGCTTCGCCTACGAGTGGCAGTTCCAGGCCGGGCGGGCGGGCGCTGGCGCCGTGAGCGCCCCGCAGCCCTGAGCGCGCAGGCGGCGCGCCGCGAGGCTTGTCGCCGCGCGTCGCGCAGCAGGATACTGCGTGCATGTCCGGCGAGTTCCTGAGCAACCAGTTCCTGATCGCCATGCCGGGCATGAGCGATCCGAACTTCGCGCAGACCGTCACGCTGGTCTGCGAGCATGGGCCGCAGGGCGCGCTCGGCATCGTCGTCAACCGCCCGCTCGACATGACCCTCGGCGAGGTGTTCGCGCAGCTCGGCCTGGAGGCCCCGCGCTCGCGCATCTCCTCGGAGCCGGTGCTGCAGGGCGGCCCGGTACAGACCGACCGCGGCTTCGTGCTGCACAGTCCGGGGCCCTCCTGGGACTCGACGCTGGCGGTCTCCGAGCGCCTGCACCTCACCACCTCGCGCGACGTCCTCGATGCGCTCGCGCGCGGCGAGGGACCGGCCTCAGCCGTGGTCGCACTCGGCTACGCCGGCTGGGACGCCGGCCAGCTCGAGGCCGAGTTCGCCCAGAACGCCTGGCTCACGGTGCCGGCCGACGAGCGGCTGCTGTTCGAGACGCCGGTGGCCGAGCGCTGGCAGGCCGCTGGCCGGTTGCTCGGCATCAACCTGCTGCACCTGAGCAGCGACCCGGGCCACGCCTGAGCCGCGCCGTGCCCGCGGCCGGCGAGGTGGTGATGGCCTTCGACTACGGCGCCCGCCGCATCGGCGTCGCCGTCGGGCAGACGACCACGGCCTCGGCCAGCCCGGTGGGCGTCGTGCCGGTACGCGCGGCGCCCGACTGGGTTGCCGTCGAGCGCTGTGTCCGCGAGTGGTCGCCGTCCCGGCTGCTGGTGGGACTTCCCTATAATATGGACGGCACCGATACCGTCCTCACCGCGACCTGCCGCGCCTTCGCCGCCGACCTTGCGCGCCGCTTCGGGCTGCGGGTGGAACTCGTGGACGAGCGCCTGACCTCGGCGGCCGCGACCGACGAGCTGCGCGAGGCACGGCGCTCCGGCGCGCGCACCCGCCGCGTCCGCCGCGAGGACATCGACGCCCATGCCGCGCGCCTGATCCTCGAGACCTGGCTGCGCGCCCACGCCGCAAGCAACGGGAGCAGTCATTGAGCACCGACACCGGCCGCGACCTGCAGCGCGATCACGCGGGACGCCTGCGCCACCTCCTCACCCTCGACGGGCTCTCCCGCGACGAGCTCGCCCACCTGCTCGACCTCGCGCAGTTCTACGTCCGCTTCCCGGGCGAGTTGCCGGCGCGCGACCAGAGCCTGTGGGGCCGCACCGTCGCCAACCTGTTCTTCGAGCCGAGCACGCGCACGCGCGTCTCCTTCGAGCTGGCGGCAAAGCGCCTCGGCGCCGACGTCGTGAACCTCGACATGCAGTCGTCCTCGCGCGTGAAGGGCGAGACGGTGCTCGACACGATCTACACGCTGCAGGCCATGCAGGTGGACGTGTTCGTGATGCGCGACGCAGAGCCCGGGCTGCCGGCCGACGTGGCCGCGCACGTGGCGCCCCACGTCAGCGTGCTGAACGCCGGCGAGGCGCACGTCTCGCACCCGACGCAGGGGCTGCTCGACGTACTCACGATCCGCCAGCGCAAGGGCGAGCTCGGCGGTCTGACCGTGGCGATCGTGGGCGACCTGAGCCACTCGCGCGTCGCCCGCTCCACCAGCCGCGCGCTGCTGACGCTCGGCGTGGGCGAGCTGCGGCTCGTCAGCCCGGCGAGCCTGATGCCCGACCCGGGCGAGCTCGAGGGAGCGACGCGACACCACACGCTGGCCGCGGGCATCCGCGACGCCGACGTGGTGATGGCGCTGCGCATCCAGCACGAGCGCATGTCGGCCGCCGACGCGCTGGACAAGGAAGCCTTCTACCGCGAGTGGGGCATCAGCACCGACAACCTGCGGCACGCGAAGCCCGACGCCATTGTCATGCACCCGGGTCCCATGAACCGTGGCGTGGAGATCACGAGCGAGGTCGCGGACGGGCCGCAGTCGGTGATCCGCCAGCAGGTGACCAACGGCGTGGCCGTGCGCATGGCCGTGCTCGCCACCATCGTGCGCAACGTCCAGGAGCGCAACGTCGAGGCAGGCCGGAGGGCCGTATGAGCGGCCGCGACCACCGCGGCACGATCTTCGTCGAGGATGCCGAACTGCTCGCGCAGCAGGAGTTTCCGGGACAGCAGTTCGTGATCCGCCTGCGCGCGCCGAAGTGCGCGGCGGCGGCCACGCCCGGCAGCTTCGCGCACCTGACCTGCGACCCGATGCTGCCGATGCGCCGGCCCCTCTCCATCATGCGAACGGATGCCGCCGCAGGCTGGATCGAGATCCTCTACAAGATCGTGGGCCCCGGCCTCGAGGCGCTGTCGAAGCAGCCCGTCGGCGCGGTGCTGAGCGTGCTGGGACCGATCGGCCAGGGTTTCCGTCCCTCGCCCGCGCGGCCGCGGGCGCTGCTGGTGGGCGGCGGCGTCGGCATCCCGCCGATGGTGTTCCTCGCCGAGGCGCTCCGGGTGCGCCGCGACGCCGCCTGGCAGCCGCTGGTGCTGATGGGCTCGGAGATTCCGTTCCCGTTCCGGGCACGACCTTCAACCATCCTCGTGCCCGGCATGCCGGACGGCGCAATCGCCTGCATGCCGCTGCTCGAGGACTGGGGCGTGCCGAGCCGCCTCGCGACGCTGGCGGGCTTCCCTGGCTGCTTCGACGGCTACGTGACGGACCTGGCGGCTACGTGGCTGTCCTCGCTCGACGCGACGGCGCTCGCCGAGGTCGTC
>CAVPOQ010000003.1:0-537035 GCA_963707145.1 uncultured Gammaproteobacteria bacterium | reverse complement strand
GTTCGGTCGCAGCGCGAGGCGGAGTGGACGGCGCCGGGGCTGGCGCGGGTGCCGTGCCATTTCCGCAAGGTGCTCGCGCCGCGGCACCGCCTGCTGCTGTCCGCTCGAAGGTCCGGCGCGTGACCCGCGACCTGTCCTCGCGAATCGACCTCTCCGGCATCCGGCTGGTGCACGCCCACTTCCTCTACAGCGACGGTGCCGTCGCGCTCAAAGTGCAGGAATCGAGCGGCGTTCCCTACGTGGTCGCGGTGCGCAATACGGACCTGAATGCGTTCATGAAGTACCGCCCCGACCTTAATCGCGTCCGCGACCGAGTCCTTTCGCGGGCGAGCCGGGTCGTGTTCCTGAGTCACGCATACCGCCGGATGCTCCTCGACCGGCTCGGTCCCGCGATGCGAGAGAGTGTCGCGCGCAAGTCGGTCGTGATTCCGAACGGCGTGTCTCGAGCATGGCTGGAGCCGCCGCCGCCGCGCCCCTCAGATGCTGCGGGGACTTTGCGGCTGCTGTACGTGGGCGATTTCTCGCGCAACAAGAACATCCCGCGCGTGATCGAGGCAGCCGCGCTCGTGGCGGCGACCCGCGGGGTGGTGCTCACGCTGGTGGGCGGGGGCGGTGACGGCGCGGCCGAAGTCGAGGCGCAGATCGCCTCGGGACGATTTCCGTTCGCGCGACCGCTCGGTCGCGTCGACGATCCGGCCGCTCTCCGAGAAATCTACCGGCAGCACGACGTCTTCGTCATGCCGTCCCGCCTCGAGACCTTCGGCGTGGTGTACGTCGAGGCGCTCTCGCAGGGCCTGCCGATCGTCCACAGTCGCGGGCAGGGGGTGGACGGCTACTTCCAGCCGGGCACGGTCGCCGAAGCCGCGGACCCCGACGATCCCGCCAACATCGCCGCGAAGGTGACCGCGCTGGCGGATCGACTGCCAGCCATCCGGGAGTCGTGTGTGCGCGAGGCGCGTCGGTTCGACTGGGCAAGCATCGCGCGGTCGTATGCCGACCTCTATGACGCCGTGACGAACGAGGCCGGGGCGGTGAGTCGATGATCAGCGTCGTGGACTACGGCGTGGCCAACTTGGGCTCGATGCTCAACATGCTTCGCAAGGTCGGCGCGGCCGCCGAGCTGGTTGGCACGCCCGAGGCGCTCGTGCGAGCTACGAAGATCGTGCTGCCCGGCATCGGCGCGTTCGACCACGGCATGGCCGCGCTTGCGGAGCGGGGCCTGGTCGAGCCGCTGCGGCATATGGCTCTCGAGGAACGCGTGCCGCTGCTCGGCATCTGCCTCGGCATGCAGCTGCTGGATCCGGCAGCGAGGAGGGCGAGTCGAGCGGGCCTCGGCTGGATCCAAGGCGACGTGGTGCGCTTCCGGCTTCCCGAGGACAGCCGCCTGCGGGTGCCGCACATGGGCTGGAGCACCATCGACGCTGGCGCGACCGAGCCCGCTGCTCGACGGATCCCGCGACGAGGCGCGAGTTCTACTTCGTGCACTCCTACCACGCCGTCTGCGACGCCGAGCGAGGCGGCTCGCGCACACGCGCAGTATGGACTCGGATTCGTTGCCGCGGTCGAGCAGGGCAGCATCCGCGGCGTCCAGTTCCACCCCGAGAAGAGCCATCGCTACGGCATGGCCGCTGCTCCGCAACTTCGTGCATCGCTGTGATGCCGAACGTCCGCGTCATTCCCTGCCTGCTGCTGCGCGAACGGCGGACTCGTGAAGACCGTCGGTTCGAGTCCCGCGCTACGTCGGCGACCCGATCAATGCCGTGCGCATCTTCAACGACAAGGAAGTGGACGAACTCGTGTTCCTCGACATCGAGGCGACGCCTGGCGGCCAGGGTCCGAACTACGAACTGCTCGCCGACATCGCGAGCGAGGCGTTCATGCCGTTTGCCTACGGCGGCGGCGTCACCTCCCTGGAGCAGGCGCGGCGCCTGTTCTCGCTAGGCGTCGAGAAGGTGGTCATCAACACCGCGGCCGCGCGGACGCCGCAGTTGATCGGCGAAATCGCCGCTGCCGCCGGGAGTTCCAGCGTGGTGGCATCGATCGACGTGCGCCGAAACTGGCGCGGGCAATACAGCGTCTGGGTCGGCGGCGCGCGCCAGGACACGCGGCGCGATCCGGTCGCCTGGGCGCAGGACCTGGAGCACGAGGGCGCCGGCGAGATCCTGCTCACGTCGATCAACCGCGACGGCACGCAGTCGGGCTACGACCTGGAGCTGATCCGCCGCGTCTCCGAGGCGGTCGGCATCCCGGTCGTGGCGGCCGGCGGCGCGGGCTCCCTGGCGCACTTCCGCGAGGCCGTGAATCAGGGGCGTCGGCCGTGGCGGCGGGGAGCATGTTCGTGTTCCAGGGCAAGCACAGGGCCGTCCTCATCACATACCCGCCGCGGCGGGAACTCGAGTCGGTGTTCGCGTGAGCGCGCCGGCTCCTGGCACGATCGTGCGCTGCACGCGCTGCATCATGGACAGCGCCTGTGATCCTGCGATCACCTTCGACGCGACGGGAGTGTGCTCGCACTGCCTGCGCTACGACGAGTTGCGCTCCTCGCGCGTGGCCACCGGCGAGGACGGCCGGCGCGCCCTCGAGTCGATCGTCGAGCAGATCAAGCGCGCCGGTCGCGACCGCGAATACGACTGCATCATCGGCGTGAGCGGCGGCGTGGACAGCACCTACGTCGCCTACCTGGTCCGCGAAATGGGCCTGCGTGCACTCGCGGTGCACTTCGACAACGGCTGGGACTCCGAACTTGCGGTCAAGAACATCGAGCACGTCCTCAAGAAACTCGGCATCGACCTGTTCACCTACGTGATCGACTGGCCCGAGTTCCGCGACCTGCAACTCGCGTTCCTGAAGGCATCCACGCCCGATGGCGAGGTGCCGACGGACCACGCCATCAGCGCGCTGCTGTGGCGGGAGGCGAGCCGGCGCGGCATCCGCTACATCATCTCGGGCATGAATTTCACGACCGAGTCCATCAGCGTCCCGGACTGGGCCTACGGCCATTCCGACTGGCGCTACATCAAGGACGTGCACCGACGCTACGGCTCGATGCCCCTCAGGACCTATCCGCGCTTCGGCTGGCCGTTCCTGTTCTACGTGAACGTCGTGAAGCGCGTGCGCATCGTCTCGGTGCTCAACTACGTGGACTACCACAAGGAGGAAGCGATGCAGCTGCTGCATGAGAAGCTCGGCTGGAAGTACTACGGTGGCAAGCACCACGAGTCGATCTACACGCGCTTCTACCAGGGTTACGTTCTGCCGAGGAAGTTCGGCATCGACAAGCGCTACGGCCACCTCTCCGACCTGATCAACGCCGGGCAGCTGACTCGCGAGGAGGCGCTGCGCGCGATCCAGGACCCGCCCTACGCCGAGGACCTGCAGCGCGAGGACCTCGCCTACGTCGCCAAGAAGCTCGGCCTTTCCGCCCGGCAGTTCGATGAGATCATGCAGACTCCGAGGAGGTCGTTTCGGGATTTCCGCAATTCGTATGCGTTCGTTCAGTTCCTGCGCAGGACGGTGAACCGATTGCGTGGCCGGGGGCTGTATCCGAAATAGTGGGAGTGGGCGTTTCGCGGCACGGCCGGAGGCACGCTCGGCGCGTGCCGCGGGTCGGCCAAGCCGGCGATGCGGGACCAATGAAAGTCGTCTACCTTCACCAGTACTTCAACTCCCCGGCCATGGCCGGGGGCACGCGCTCTTATGAGATGGCGCGCCGGCTCGTGGCTGCCGGGCACGAGGTCGACCTCATCACGACGTGGCGCGAGCCCTCCGCCAGCCGCGACTGGTTCGTCACGGAGGAGGCTGGAATCCGGGTGCACTGGCTGCCGGTGGAGTACTCGAACAGCATGAGCGCTGAGCAGCGCATCCGAGCGTTCCTGCGGTTCGCCTGGGAGTCGGCTCGCAAGGCCGCGGAACTCGGCGGCGACGTCATCTTCGCCACCAGCACCCCGCTCACGATCGCGCTGCCTGGCATCTACGCCTCGTGGCGGCGCCGTGTACCCATGGTCTTCGAAGTTCGCGACATGTGGCCGGACGTGCCGATTGCCTTCGGCGTGCTCCGCAACCCGCTCGCCATCGCGCTCGCCCGTGGCCTCGAGCGTTACACCTACCGCTACGCCACGCACATCGTGACCCTCGCCCCCGGCATGGCCGATGACGTGGCCGCCAAGGGGATCCCTCGCGGGAAGATCACCGTCATCCCGAATGGCTGTGACGTGGACGTGTTCGGTGCCACGCCGACGGGTCCGTCGCCGCGCGGGCAGTTTGCGTGGCTCGGATCGCGCAAGCTCGCGCTCTACGCCGGTACGCTCGGGCGCGTGGCAGGGGTGGGCTACCTCGTCCGGCTGGCCGCCGCGGTCGAGCGCCTCGACCCCGAGATCCGCTTCGTCGTCATCGGCGAGGGTGCCGAGCAGGGCGCCATCCGCGCAGCCGCGGAGGCGGCCGGCCTGCTCGACCGGACGTTCTTCATGTTCGACGCGATGCCGAAGCGCGACCTCGTGCCGTGGCTGCATGCCTCGGACTTGACACTGGCGCTGTTCGCCGGGCCGCGCATCGCGTGGAAGGATGCGGTGCAGAACAAGTTCTTCGACTCGCTGGCGGCCGGCAAGCCGATCGCGTGCAACTTCGAGGGCTGGCAGTCGCAGATCGCGGTGGAGTCGGGGGTCGGCTTCATCATGGACCGCGAGGACATGGCATCGGCCGCCCGCGACCTCGTGGCGGCGATCCACGACGCGGAGTGGCTCGCCGCAGTGCCGGCGCGCGCCGAGCAGTTGGTGCAGACGCGCTTCGAGCGCGGGCTGCTCGCGGGCGAGCTCGAGAAGGTGTTGCGCTCTATCGCGGGACGGCGCGAGTGAAGCGGCTGTTCGACGTCGCGCTCGTGCTGGTCACGGCGGTCGCGTGGCTACCGCTGCTGGCGGTCGTCGCGCTGGCCGTGGCGGCGACGCTGGGCCGCCCGGTCTTGTTCGCGCAGCAGCGGCCCGGGCTGCACGGCAGGTCCTTTCGACTGGTGAAGTTCCGGACGATGCGGCCACCCGCGACGGGCGGCGACAGGATGTTCACCGACGCCGAGCGGCTCACGCGCTTCGGCCGTTTCCTGCGCAGCACGAGCCTCGACGAGCTGCCGGAGCTGTGGAATGTGCTGAAGGGCGACATGAGCCTCGTCGGACCGCGCCCGCTCCTGTTGGAATACTTGCCGCTCTACACACCCGAGCAGGCGCGACGGCACGCGGTCCGGCCCGGCGTCACGGGCTGGGCGCAGGTCAACGGCCGCAATGCACTCAGCTGGGAGGAGAAGTTCGCGCTGGATGTGTGGTATGTCGACCACCAGTCGATGCGTCTCGACCTCGCAATCCTGCTGCGTACCATTGCCAGGGTCGTGACGCGGCACGGAATCAGCGCCGAGGGTGAAGCGACCGTGCAGCCTTTCAGGGGACGCGAGCCACATGAGCGCGATCTACGGCGTCTACGGCGCGAGCGGCTGCGGCCGCGGCGTCCTGCCGGTGGCGCGGGCGCAGCTGGCCGGGCGGCTGGCGCAGGGCGACGAGCTGGTGTTCGTCGACGATCGGGAGGCCCGTGCCGAGTTGAACGGCCATCGCGTGCTGAGCTACGTGCAGTTCCTGGCGGACCCGAGCGGCGACAAGCGGATCACGCTCGCGATCGCCAGCAGCGCGGTGCGCGAACGTCTCGCTGCGCGGTGCGAAGCGGACGGGGTCGGGTTCTTCCAGGTGCGGGCGGCCAATGCGCTGGTCATGGACGACGTCGCGATCGGCGACGGGGCGGTGCTCTGCCCGTTCGTGACCCTCACGAGTAACATTCGCATCGGACGGCACTTTCACGCCAACCTGTATAGCTATGTCGAGCACGACTGCGTGATCGGCGACTTCGTCACCTTTGCGCCCGGCGTTAAGTGCAACGGCAACGTGGTAATCGAGGACTACGCGTACATCGGTTCGGGCGCGGTGCTGCGCCAGGGCGCCCCAGGCCGCCCGCTCGTGATAGGACGCGGAGCGATCGTCGGCATGGGCGCGGTCGTGACTCGCAGCGTGCCGCCCATGACCACCGTGGTCGGCAATCCCGCCCGCCCGCTCGAGAAATAGCGCCATGCACGACACTGGCTTCTCGCCCTGGCCGTCGTACTCGCCCGAGGAGGTCGAGGCGGTGGCCCGCGTGCTGGCTTCGAACCGCGTCAACTACTGGACGGGCACCGAGTGCCGCGAGTTCGAGGCGGAGTTCGCGCGCTGGTGCGGCTGCGAGCACGCCGTCGCCCTGGCCAACGGCACCGTGGCGCTCGAACTGGCGCTCCAGGCGCTCGGCATCGGCCCGGGCGACGAAGTCGTCGTCACGCCGCGTTCGTTCATCGCCTCGGTGTGCTGCGTCGTGCACGGCGGCGCGATGCCGGTGTTCGCCGATGTGGACCGCGACACAGCAGAATATCACGGCCGAGACCATCGAGCGGGTGCTGACGCCGCGCACCCGCGCCATCATCGCGTGCACCTGGCCGGCTGGCCCTGCGACATGGACCCCATCATGGCACTGGCCGCGCGAGCGTGGCCTGCAAGGTGATCGAGGACTGCGCCCAGGCGCACGGCGCGCACCTACAAGGGGCGGAGCGTCGGCACCATCGGCGACGTGGGCGCCTGGTCCTTCTGCCAGGACAAGATCATGACCACGGGCGGCGAGGGCGGCATGGTCACCACCAACGACGATGCGCTCTGGCGCGGACGTGGTCGTTCAAGGACCACGGCAAGAGCTGGGACGCCGTCTACGAGCGGCAGCACCCGCCGGGTTTCCGCTGGCTGCACGAATCCTTCGGCACCAACTGGCGGATGACCGAGATGCAGGCCGCCATCGGGCGCATCCAGCTCGGGCGCATGGCCCAGTGGACGGCACGCCGCACCGCGACCGCCTCGCGGCTCGCGGAGGTGCTGCGGGCCTCGCGCGCGGTCCGTCTGCCCCCGGTCCCCGACTGGGCCACGCACGCCTTCTACCGGCTCTATGCTTTCGTACAGCCCGAACGCCTCGCGGACGGATGGTCCCGCGACCGCATCATCGACGAGTTGCGCGCTCGCGGCGTGCCGTGTTTCCAGGGGTCCTGTCCTGAGATCTACCTCGAAAAGGCGTTCGACGGCACGGGATGGCGTCCTGCCGAGCGCCTGCCGGTCGCGCGCAAGCTCGGCGAGACCAGCGTGGCGTTCCTCGTGCATCCGACCCTGACGGATGCAGAGGTAGTGACAACGGGGCAGGCCATCGGTGAGGTGCTCGCGCTGGCCGTCCTGGGTGAGCATGGAGTCGGCGGAAGTAGCGCATGAGCCGACGCGACGAGCCGCAAGGGATTCCCGCGGGCGCAACCGCGCGGTCCCAGGAGGGCATCCGGGTCGTTGCACGCAATGGCCTGCTCGCCGCGGCGCAGGTCGTGCTCACCAGCATTGGCTACTTATTCGCCTATCGAGTCATGAGTTCGACTGTGGGCATCGAGGTGATCGGCTCCTGGAGCTTGTGCCTCGCGTTCGGCTCGGTGGCAACGCTCGCGGACCTCGGAGCATCGGACGGGATGGGTCGCACCGTAGCCCAGCGCGCGGTGGACCCGCATCCGGAGGGCCTGCGGCGCGTGCTCGTGACGGGACTGGCGTTCTGTGGTTTGGGTTGTCTCGTTGGCGGACTGCTCTGCTATGTAGTCGCGCGCACCTTGTTGCCGCAGCTGCTTTCCGACCCTTCAGCGCTGGCTACGACGCTTGCCGTGCTGGCGCCGGCACTGCTGGTGGCAGGCCTGAACGCGCTCGGCCTGTCCTGCCAGGCCGTACTTGAGGGCCTGGAACGCTACTCCTCCCGCTTCTTCGCGGGTGCCGCCGGGACCGTCGTGTTCGTGGCGGCGATCCTGCTGCTTGTGCCTGCGGCTGGCCTGCTGGGCGTGGTGTGGGCGTACCTGGCGCAGGCCATGGTGCTGCTTGCGATCTCCGGGACGCTCTGCTGGCGACTCACCAAGCCCGCAGAGCGCGTCGCCGCGGACCACGTTACCTCGCCGAGCGTGCTTCGCGAGCTGATCCGGATCGGCCTGCCGGTGCGGGCAACCGGCCTGATGACCGTGCTGCTCGATCCGCTCACGCGGCTCGCTGTCACCTATTTCGGCGGCACCGCCAGCGCCGGCCATTACGAGGTGGCCGCACGCCTGGTCTTGCAGTTGCGGACCGTGATCGTGGCCGGCTTCCAGGCCGGGCTGCCGCGGCTCGTGAAGCTCGCCACCGTCGACGGCGACCGCGCGGCACGAGTGACGGCACAGACCTATCGGGCCGGCCTGTCCATCGCGGTGGCTGCCTTCACGATGGCGGTGCTCATGGGCCCGTTCGTCTATGAGTTCGTGCTGGGCTACGTGCCGCCGCTCGGCATGCGTTTCTTCGTGATGCTTTGTGCCGGTTGGTGCGTCAACGCAGTGAGCGCGCCGTTCTTCTTCAGCTTGCTGGCCAAACGTCGTGTGGCGGCCCTGTGGCTAGCTCGGGAGTAATGGCCCTGGTCAACGTGGCGCTGATCGGCGTGCTCGGTCGCCTGTTCGGGGACCAGGGCGTGGTCGCGTCGCTTGCTCTCGCGATCGCGGCCGGAAGCATGGTCACGATCGTTGCGGCCCGTCGCGCCGACGTGGCCGTCCCGCGCTGGATTCACGGTCCCGAGCTGCTGCTGCTGGCCGTCTCGGTCGTGGCCGTCGCGGCCTTCGTCGGCCCGAACCTGCAGCCCGGCAATTCCGCGGCCGCGTTCGTTCCCCTGGTCCTGGCGACGCTCGCGTATGCCACGATCTTCCTGACAACCCTGCATTTCTCGGGAATCTTCCGGCGATGAGCGAAGCAAAGCAGCTGGGCGGCGATCCGTCCGAGACTGGGTACTCGGTCAGGCGGAGCGACCCGTCGATCCGAGCCGGCCAGTGGGCGCTGACGGCACCCTTGCGACTCTACCTGCGCCGCTTCCCGATCAAGCGGGGCAAGGGGGTCGCGCATGCGATCCTGATGCGGACCGCGATGCGCGAGCCGCAGGCCCTCGAGGTCCGCCTGCCCTGCGGTGCGCACCTCGAGATCAGCACCGGAGAGGTGATCGGCCAGAACCTCGCGATTCGCGGCGGGTTCGAGACCGCGGAACTTGCAGCGTGCTCGCGACTCGCGCGGTCGGGAACGACGGCCATCGACGTCGGGGCCAATGTCGGTATCTTCACGCTCACGCTTGCGCAGGCCGTGGGAGCCGCGGGCCGCGTAATTGCTTTCGAGCCGCTCGCGTATAACCACGCCCGCCTGCTCGACAACATCGCGCGCAACGGCTTCGACCACGTCGAGGCGCTGTTCGCGGCGGCCGGGGCTACTCCCGGATTCGTGGAAATCGAGTCGGGCGGCGACCCGGCCTACGTCTCGGTGCGCGGCCGAACGGTTGCGGCCGCGGACACTGGCAACCAGGTGCCCGTGCGGACCGTCGACGAGGTCTGGTGCGCGGCGGACCGGCCGATAGTGTCGTTCGTGAAAATCGACGTGGAGGGCTTCGAACCCGCGGTGATCTCGGGAGCCGGCGAAATGCTCGCTGCCTGCCGCCCGCACGTGCTGGTGGAGGCACCCACCGACGAATTGCGCGACATGGTCACGCGGGCGCTCGCCACCTTCGGCCTGACGCCGACCCAACCCCCCGGGTTCGAGTCCTGGAACTACCTGTTCGGGGCCTGAGCGGCCTGCGATCGAGCCCGGAACGGCGTCCGTGCAAATCGACGATAATGATCTGCGGTCCGGGCAACCGGCAGCAACCGAGGTATCGGATTGAAGACGGCTCTCATCACCGGCATCACCGGCCAGGACGGCGCCTACCTCGCCGAGTTGCTGCTCGAGAAGGGCTACGAGGTCCACGGCATCAAGCGCCGCTGCCTCGTCGTTCAACACCGACCGCATCGACCACCTCTACCGCGACCCGCACGAGCAGGGCGTGCGGCTCAAGCTGCACTACGGCGACCTCACCGACGCCACCAACCTGATCCGCATCATCCAGCAGGTCCGCCCGGACGAGATCTACAACCTCGCCGCGCAGAGCCACGTCGCCGTCTCCTTCGAGACGCCGGAGTACACCGCGAATTCCGACGCGCTCGGCACGCTGCGCATCCTCGAGGCGATCCGCATCCTCGGCCTCGAGAAGACCACGCGCTTCTACCAGGCCTCCACGTCGGAGATGTACGGCAAGGTGCAGGAGATCCCGCAGAGGGAGACCACGCCGTTCTATCCGCGCTCGCCCTACGGCGCGGCCAAGGTCTACGCCTACTGGATCACCGTGAACTACCGCGAGGCCTACGGCCTCTACGCCTGCAACGGCATCCTCTTCAACCACGAGTCGCCCGATCCGCGGCGAGACCTTCGTGACCCGCAAGATCACGCGCGGGCTCGCGCGCATCCGCGAGGGGCTCGACCGCTGCCTCTACCTCGGCAACCTCGACGCGCTGCGCGACTGGGGCCACGCGCGCGACTTCGTGAAGGCGCAGTGGCTGATCCTGCAGCAGGACCAGCCCGACGACTTCGTCATTTCCACCGGCGAGCAGCACTCGGTGCGTGAGTTCGTCGCTCTGGCGGCGGCGCGGCTCGGCTACGGGATCGAGTGGCGAGGCGACGGGCGTCGAGGAGGAGGGCGTGGACCGCGCGAGCGGCCGCGTGCTGGTCAAGGTCGACCCGCGGTACTTCCGGCCGACCGAGGTCGAGACCCTGCTCGGCGACTGCTCGAAGGCCAAGGCGCAGCTCGGCTGGCGGCCCGAGACGAGCTTCGAGGAACTGGTGCGCGAGATGGTCGAGGCCGACCACGAACTCGCGCGGCGCGACGCCCACATGCAGCAGCAGGGCTTCAAGGTGTTCCACCACCATGAATGAGAGCGCGGCGCATCTTCGTGGCCGGGCACAACGGCCTGGTAGGCTCGGCGATCGTGCGCGAGCTCGGCCGTCGCGGTTACGGGAATCTCCTGCTGCGCGGCAGCGCGCGAGCTCGACCTGCGCCGGCAGGCCGAGGTCGAGGCGTTCTTCGAGCGCGAGCGCCCCGAGTACGTCATCCTCGCCGCCGCCAAGGTCGGCGGCATACATGCCAACGACACCTACCCGGCGGACTTCATCCGCGACAACCTGCAGATCCAGGCCAACGTCATCGACGCGGCCTGGCGCAGCGGCGTGACGAAGCTCTGCTTCCTCGGCTCGAGCTGCATCTACCCGAAGCTCGCCCCGCAGCCGATGCGCGAGGACGCGCTCCTCACCGGGCCGCTCGAGCCCACCAACGAGTGGTACGCGATCGCCAAGATCGCCGGCATCAAGATGTGCCAGGCCTACCGCCGCCAGTACGGTTTCAACGCGATCTCGCTGATGCCGACCAACCTGTACGGACCCGGCGACAACTTCGACCTGCAGAACTCCCACGTGCTGCCCGCGCTGATCCGGCGCTTCCACGAGGCGAAGCTCCGCGGCGATGCCGAGGTCGTGATCTGGGGCACGGGCACGCCCCGCCGCGAGTTCCTCCACGTGGACGACCTCGCCGGCGCCGTGGTGCACCTCATGCGGATGTACGCCGGCGAGGACGTCGTGAACGTTGGCTGCGGCGAGGACGTCACGATCCGCGATCTCGCGGCGCTGGTGGCGAAAGTCGTCGGCTTCGAAGGTCGTGTCACCACCGACCCCTCGCGGCCGGACGGCACGCCCCGCAAGCTGCTGGACGTCTCGCGCCTCCACAGCCTCGGCTGGCGACCAAGCATCGGTCTGGAGCAGGGGATCCGGCAAACCTACGCACTGGTTCCTGGCCCACGAGTCGACGATCCGGGGCCGTGCACCATGACTGGACTGAGTCCAGAACGGAGCCAAGGCACGAATCGAGCGGCGTGCGCGCTACAATGTGGCTGCACGGGCTGCAACGGTTGCCTCCCGCGCGCTGTCCACGGAGTAGGACCCTGCCGCATACCAAGATTTTGGACCCAGACCGAACGCATCGCCGATCGCCTCGTTCGCCTGCCGCGCTCCCGCAAAGCGCGCCTCATGCTCGCCGCCGACGCCGTGTTCATCCCGGCGGCCCTTTGGAGCGCGCTCGTGCTGAAGCTCGGCCACGCGCCCGAGGGCCTTGGCGCTCCGCCGTGGCTGTATGTCGCGGCGCTGCTCGCGAGCATCCCGATCTTCGTCCGGCTCGGCCTCTACCGCGCGGTCATCCGCTTCATCGGGCGCCAGGGCCATCGTGGCGGTGACCGCCGGCGTCACCGGCTCGGCCGTCGTGCTGGTGTTGCATCAAGTACCTGCTTCCGGGCGACAGCGATTCCCGCGGCGGCGGTCGTCATCTACTGGGCGCTGGCGCTGGTGTACGTGGGCGGCAGCCGCATCCTGGCGCGCAACCTGATGAACCTCGCGTCCAGCGGCGGCGAGCGCGTGATCGTCTACGGCGCGGGTTCGGCAGGCGCGTCAGGCCGTCGCGGCCCTGCGCAGCGCCGCCTCCTACGACCCGGTCGCCTTCCTCGACGACGACAAGTCGCTGCGTGGCAGCTTCGTCGCGGGTCTCGAGGTGCACCCCCCGGGCGCGCTGCAGACCCTGATCAACGAGGAATCCGCGCAGGTCGTGCTGCTGGCGCTGCCCTCGCAGTCGCGCCGCCGCCGGCAGGAAATCCTCAAGTCGCTGGAGCCGTTCCCGGTCCGGGTCATGACCGTGCCCGACATCGCGGACCTCGTCTCGGGGTCGGCGCGCGTCGAGGACGTCCGCGACGTGGACGCGAGCGACCTGCTCGGCCGCGACAGCGTCCCGCCCGACGAGCGGCTGTTCGACGCCTGCATCCGCGACAAGGTCGTGATGGTGACCGGCGCGGGCGGGTCGATCGGCTCGGAGCTGTGCCGCCAGATCGCGCACCTCCGGCCGAAGCGAATCGTGTTGTTCGAGATGTCCGAACTGGCCCTGTACCAGATCGACCGCGAGCTGCGCACGCTCATGGAGCGCGATCGCCTCTCGTTCGAACTCGCCAGCCTGCTCGGCAACGCCCACCACAAGTACCGGGTGCGCGAGATCATCCAGGTCTACGGCGTGCAGACGATCTACCACGCGGCGGCCTACAAGCACGTGCCGATCGTCGAGCAGAACGTCGTCGAGGGCATCCACAACAACGTGATCAGCACCTGGTACACGGCCGAGACCGCGCAGGAGTGCGGCGTCGAGACCTTCGTGCTGATCTCCACCGACAAGGCGGTGAACCCCACCAACGTGATGGGCGCCACCAAGCGCCTCGCCGAGATCGTGCTGCAGGGCCTGCAGCAGCGCGGCGGCCGGACCAGGTTCTGCATGGTCCGCTTCGGCAACGTGCTGGAGTCCTCGGGCTCGGTGGTGCCGCTGTTCCGCGAGCAGATCCGCCGCGGCGGCCCGGTGACCGTGACCCACCCCGACGTGATCCGCTACTTCATGACCATCCCGGAAGCCGCGCAGCTGGTGCTGCAGGCGGGCGCCATGGCCGAGGGCGGCGACGTGTTCGTGCTCGACATGGGCAAGCCGATCCGCATCGCCGACCTCGCGCGGCGCATGGTGCACCTCGCCGGGCTCACGGTGCGCGACGAGCAGAGTCCCGAGGGGGACATCGAGATCTGCTACACGGGACTGCGGCCTGCCGAGAAGCTCTTCGAGGAGCTGCTGATCGGCAACAACGTCTCGGGCACCGGGCACCCGATGATCCTGCGGGCCATGGAGCATTCGCTGAGCTGGGAACAGGTCCAGCAGCTGCTTGCCGACCTGATGATCGCCATGGGCCAGTTCGACGTGCGCACCGCCAGCGACCTGCTGCAGGTGGCCGTGCGGGAGTACCGAGCCGGGCGGCGAGATCGTGGACGGCGTGTGGTGCCGGCGCGAGAACGAACGGCGACTGCAGTCCAAGGTCACCAGCCTGGAGTCGCGCCGTGGCGCCCCCAAGCGCGAGTCCGGCGCGGGTAACTAGCCGGAATTTCGATCTGCCCCTCGTTTTCGGCCGGACTGGCCGCCTAGACTGCCGCGCGTGGCCGGGTCGCGGCCACCGAGCCCGATTGGACACAACGCCCGCGAACCTGCCGTGAGCCAGATCACCGTCCACCTCATCGCCGCGGCGCGGCCGAATTTCATGAAGATCGCGCCCCTGTACCACGCGCTCGCGCGCGAGGCCTGGTGCCGCCCGCAGATCGTGCACACGGGCCAGCACTACGACGCGAACATGTCCGACGCGTTCTTCCGCGACCTCGGGCTGCCCCGGCCTCACTTCCACCTCGAGGTGGGCAGCGGCACGCACGCCGGGCAGACCGGCGGCGTGATGATCGCCTACGAGAAGGTGGCGATGGCGGAGAAGCCCGACTGGATCGTGGTCGTCGGCGACGTCAACTCGACGGCTGCCTGCGCCATGGTGGGCACGAAACTCTGGATCCCGGTGGTGCACCTCGAAGCGGGGCTGCGCAGCGGCGACCGCCGCATGCCCGAGGAAATCAACCGGCTCGCCACCGATGCGATCTGCGACGTGCTGTGGACCCCCTCGCCCGATGCCGACGAGAACCTCGCCCGCGAAGGAGTGCCGGCGGAGCGCATCGACCGGGTCGGCAACATCATGATCGACTCGTTCGAGATGATGCGCGGCGCGATCGAGGCCGACGGCACGCGTGCGGCGATGGGCCTCGAGTCGGGCGGCTACGCGGTGGTGACCCTGCACCGCCCGTCGAACGTGGACCGGCGCGAGGCGCTCGAGCCGCTGGTCGGGCAGCTGCTCGCGGTGGCGCGCGAGCTGCCGCTGGTGTTCGCGGTGCACCCGCGCACCCGGCGCAGGCTCGAGGAGTTCGACCTGCTCAGCCGCCTCGACAGCCCGCGCATCCGGCTCACCGAGCCGCTGGGCTACATCCAGTTCATGAACCTGGTGCGCACCGCGAAGGCGGTCATCACCGACTCGGGCGGCGTTCAGGAGGAGAGCACCTACCTCGACATTCCCTGTCTCACGCTGCGCGAGAACACCGAGCGGCCGATCACGGTCACCGAGGGCTCGAACCGGCTGGTCCAGCCGGCGGACCTCCATGACCGCGTGCAGGTGGTGCTCGCCGGCCGCTGGCCCGCCGGCCGCCGCCCGGCACTCTGGGACGGGCATACGGCGGAGCGCTGTGTCGCAGCGCTGCGGCGTCGCGCCGGGATCTAGCGACGAGTTGGGGTCCGGCGGCGCGGTTCGCCGGACGCGTCGCAAAAGGGCACGGTCGCCTCTGCTAGTATCCGCGACGGCGCCCAAGGCTCTGTCTGGCGTCTAAAGCCAAAAATATCAAGGATTTAAGCGTGAAAGTTACGGTCTTCGGTTCGGGCTACGTGGGTCTCGTAACGGGCGCCTGCTTCGCGGAGGCGGGCAACCACGTGGTGTGCGTGGACATCGACCAGGCCAAGGTCGCGCGGCTGCAGCAGGGCGAAATTCCCATCCATGAGCCGGGCCTGGACGACCTGGTCCGCCGCAACCAGGACAAGGGCCGGCTGCGCTTCACGACCAGCGCGGAGGAGGGCATCGCCCACGGGCTGTTCCAGTTCATCGCGGTGGGCACGCCGCCGGAGGAGGACGGTTCGGCCGACCTCTCCCACGTGCTCGCGGTGGCCGAGACGATCGGCCGCCACATGGGCGATTACCGGATCGTCGTGGACAAGTCGACGGTCCCCGTCGGAACGGCCGACAGGGTCCGGGAGCGTATCGAGCAGGTGCTCGGCGAGCGCGGCGCCAAGCTCGAGTTCGACGTGGTGTCGAACCCGGAGTTCCTCAAGGAAGGCGCGGCGATCGCCGACTTCATGAAGCCCGACCGCGTCGTGGTCGGCACCGACAACCCGCGCACGGCCGAGCTGCTCAAGACCCTCTACGACCCCTTCACGCGCAGCCGCGAGCGGATGATCGTGATGGACGTGCGCTCCGCCGAGCTCACCAAGTACGCGGCCAACGCCATGCTCGCCACCAAGATCAGTTTCATGAACGAGATGGCGAACCTCGCCGAGCGGATGGGCGCCGACATCGAGAAAGTGCGCGCCGGCATCGGCTCGGATCCGCGCATCGGCTACAGCTTCATCTACCCGGGCGCGGGCTACGGCGGCTCCTGCTTCCCGAAGGACGTCAAGGCGCTGGTGCACAGCGCCGGCGAGTACCAGTTCGATGCGCAGCTGCTCAAGTCCGTCGAAGCCGTGAACAAGCGCCAGAAGCAGTTGCTGTTCGGCAAGGCGAAAGCGTTCTTCAAGGGGAACCTCGCCGGCAAGACAATCGCGCTGTGGGGCCTCGCCTTCAAGCCGAACACCGACGACATGCGCGAGGCGCCGTCGCGCGAGCTGATGGAGGCGTTGTGGGCGGCGGGTGCGCGGGTGCGCGCGTACGACCCGGTGGCGATGGGTGAGGCGCGACGCCTCTACGGCGAGCGGCCGGACCTCGTGCTGGTGGACAGTTCCGAGGCGGCGCTCGACGGCGCCGATGCGCTCGCGATCGCCACCGAGTGGCAGGAATTCCGCAGCCCCGACTTCGAGCGCATCCGCGACGCGCTGCGCCACAAGGTGATCTTCGACGGACGCAACCTCTACGACCCGGCGCTCGTGCGAAGCTACGGACTGACATATCACGGGATCGGCCGCGGCGAGCCGCTGGTCGCCTGAGCACGCCGTACCGGAACCAGTCGCTTGACCGTCGAGATCGCAATCACGCTCGCCGTCGTGGCCGGCGTACTGGTGCTCCTGACCGCCAGCCGCCTCGACACCGACGTCGTGCTGGTCGGCGCGATGATCACCCTCACATTGACAGGCATCCTCAAGCCCGACCAGGCGCTGCAGGGCTTCGCGAGCAACGGCGTGATGACCATCGCGGCGCTGTACATCGTGGTCGCCGGGTTGCGCGAGACCGGGGCGATGGCGTGGATCTCGCGCTGGGTGCTCGGTCGACCGCGGTCCCTCGGGGTGGCTCAGGGCAAGCTGATGCTGGTCACCAGCGCGCTGTCGGCAGTGATCAACAACACGCCGGTGGTGGCGCTGTTCATCCCGGTCGCCCAGGAGTGGTCCTCGCGCTTCGGCTATTCGATCTCGAAGCTGCTGCTGCCGATGAACCACATGGTGATCCTGGCGGGCATGTGCACGCTGATCGGCACCAGCACCAACCTGATCGTCAACAGCATGCTGGTCAAGACGGTGCCCGATTCGGGCCTCGGGCTGTTCAGCCTGATGTGGATCGGCCTGCCGCTCACGGCGCTCGGCTTCATCTACATGATCTTCGCGACCCGGTGGCTGCTGCCGGACCGCCAGAGCCCGGTGGAGCAACTCGAGAACGCACGCGAGTACAGCGTCGAGGCGCGCGTCACGCCTAACGGCCCGCTGGTCGGACGCAGCATCGCCGAGGTCGGCCTGCGCAGCATGAAGTTCGCCTTCGTGCTCGAGATCGCACGCGGCGAGCGGTTGCTCACCGCCGTGGGGCCCGATGAAGTGCTGCAGGCCAACGACCGGGTGACCTTCGTCGGCGTCGTGGATGCCGTGAACGAGCTGCGGCGCATCCCGGGCCTGCTGGTGGCCGAGGACCAGACCTTCCAGCTGAACCTGCGCCACGCGCAGCGCTGCCTGGTGGAGATCGTGCTCTCGCCGTCGGCGCCCATGGTGGGCCAGACGGTCCGGGAATCGGGCTTCCGCAGCACCTACAACGCGGCGGTGATCTCGATCTCGCGCGAGGGAGCGCGCCTCGAGGGCAAGCTCGGCGACGTGCGGCTGCGGCCCGGCGACACGATGCTCGTCGAGGCCGACCACGGCTTCGTGGAACGCCACAAGTACAACCGCGACTTCCTGCTGGTGAGCTCGCTGCAGGACTCGACACCGCCGGATTTCGCGCGCGCGCCGCTCGCGTTCCTGATCCTGATCGGGATGCTGGTGGTGGCCACGCTGGAGTGGATTCCGCTGTTCCAGTCCTCGTTCATCGCCGCGGGCGTGATGGTTGCTACCGGCTGCGTGACGCTCAACGTCGCACGACGCAGCATCGAGTACCCGGTGCTCGCCGGCATCGCCGCCTCCTTCGCGCTCGGCTTCGCGCTGTCGGAGTCCGGCGCCGCCGACCTGCTCGCAGGCTGGATCGGATCGATCGCCAAGGGCGACCCGTTCTGGGCGCTGGTGGTGCTGTACGTGGCGACCGTGATCGTCACCGAACTCATCACCAACAACGCTGCCGGGGTGCTCATGTTCCCGATCGCGATGGCCGTGGCGCAGGACGGCAACGTGAGCTTCCTGCCCTACGTGGTGGCGGTGATGGTCGGCGCGTCGGCAGGCTTCATCACGCCGATCGGCTACCAGACCAACCTGATGGTCTACGGCCCGGGCGGCTACCGCTGGTCGGACTACATCCGCTTCGGCACGCCGCTCAGCATCCTGGTCGGCATCGCGACGGTGCTGATCGTGCCGCGGGTCTGGCCGTTCTGAACCTCGCGGCCGAGCGCGTCGTGCCCGGCAGGAAGCCCGCGGGGGTCTCGGCTACAATGACAGGACACGTACCGTTGGGCCTTCCATGCTGATACCCGTCATCCTCTCCGGAGGGGCCGGCACCCGTCTGTGGCCGCTGTCGCGCGAGCTCCATCCCAAGCAGCTGCTGCCGCTGGTGAGCGCGCGCACGATGCTCCAGGAGACGGTCGCGCGGCTGGCGGGCGTACCGGACCTCGCCGCTCCCGTCGTGGTCTGCAACGACAGCCACCGCTTCATGGTCGCCGAGCAGCTGCGCGAACTGCGCACCCCGCCCAGTGCGATCGTGCTGGAGCCGCTCGGGCGCAATACCGCGCCCGCGGTGGCGGTCGCGGCACTGGTGGCGCTCGGCCGCGGGACGCCGGCGTCAGCAGCTCTTGCGGCTGGTGCGAATGCCGACCCGGTGCTGCTCGTGCTGCCTGCCGACCATGTCATTCGCGACGTGCCGGCGTTCCAGTCGGCGGTCGCGACCGGCCGCCAGGCGGCTGACGCGGGTCGTCTGGTGACCTTCGGCGTCGTGCCCTCGCGGCCCGAGACCGGCTACGGGTACATCCGGCGCGCGGCGGGGGAGGGTCCCGTCTACCCGGTCGCGCGTTTCGTCGAGAAGCCCGACGAGGCGACCGCCGAGGGCTACGTGCGCTCCGGCGAGTACTACTGGAACAGCGGCATGTTCATGTTCCGCGCGCGCACGTATCTCGAGGAGCTGGGCCGCCACGCGCCAGCGATCCTCGCGGCCTGCGAGGCCGCGATTGCCGCCGCCTCGCGCGACCTCGACTTCACGCGCCTGCCGGCCGCCGAGTTCGGCGCCTGCCCGTCGGACTCGATCGACTACGCCGTCATGGAGAAGACCGGCGCCGCGGTGGTCGTGCCGCTCGATGCCGGCTGGAGCGACGTGGGCTCGTGGTCGGCGCTGGCCGATGCACTGCCCACCGACGACCAGGGCAACGTCACCTCCGGCGACGTGATTGCCGAGGCCACCAGGGGCTGCTACCTGCACTCCACCAGCCGCCTGATCGCGGCCGTGGGGCTCGAAGACCACGTCGTCGTCGAGACCAAGGACGCGGTGCTGGTCGCGCCGCGCGACCGCGTGCAGGACGTCAAGGCGCTGGTGGCGCGCCTGAAGGCCCAGGGCCGCTACGAGACCTCGCTGCACCGCGAGGTGTTCCGCCCGTGGGGCAGCTACGACAGCATCGACGACGGCGAGCGCTTCCAGGTGAAGCGGCTGGTCGTGAAGCCCGGCGCGTCGATGTCGCTGCAGCTGCACCACCATCGCGCCGAGCACTGGATCGTCGTGTCGGGCACGGCGCGCATCACGCGCGGCGAGGAGGCGTTCCTGCTCGGGGAGAACGAGTCGACGTTCATCCCGATGGGCACGAAGCACCGCATCGAGAACCCGGGCAAGGTGACGCTGCACATCATCGAGGTGCAGTCGGGCAGCTACCTCGGCGAGGACGACATCGTGCGATTCGAGGATCGGTACGGACGCGAGGGATCAAACTCATGAACCCCATCTCCATCAGCGGCTTCAAGGCCTACGACCTGCGCGGTCGGATCCCGACCGAACTCAACGAGGACGTCGCCTACCGCGTGGGTCGGGCCTACGCGGAGTTCGTCCGGCCGAGGAAGGTCATCGTCGGTCGCGACATCCGCCTCTCGAGCGAGGAACTCGCCAAGGCGCTCGAGCAGGGCCTGCTCGACTCCGGCGTCGACGTCTACGACGTCGGGCTCTGCGGCACCGAGGTCGTCTACTTCGCGACCTTCGCGAAGGAAATGGACGGCGGCATCATGGTCACGGCGAGCCACAACCCGCCGGACTACAACGGCATGAAGTTCGTGCGCGAGGGCTCGCGGCCGATCAGCGGCGATACGGGCCTGCAGGAGATCCGCCGCATCGCCGAGTCGGGCAAGTTCACGAAGCCCGCGCGCATCGGCGAGCGCTTCGCGGTGGACATCATGCCGGAGTACATCGAGCACCTGCTGTCCTACGTGGACCGCGCGAAGCTCAAGCCGCTCAAGGTGGTGGTGCACGCCGGCAACGGCGGCGCAGGCCTGATCGTCGACAAGCTCGAACCCTTCCTGCCGTTCGAGTTCATCAAGGTCCACCACGAGGCCGACGGCAACTTCCCGAACGGCGTGCCGAACCCGATGCTGCTGGAGAACCACCGCGCACCGGTCGAGGCGCTGCGCCGTCACGGCGCGGACTGCGCGATCTCCTGGGACGGCGACTACGACCGCTGCTTCCTGTTCGACGAGCACGGCGTCTTCATCGAGGGCTACTACATCGTGGGCCTGCTGGCCTCGGTGTTCCTGCAGCGCCACCCGGGCAGCCGCATCGTCCACGACCCGCGCCTCACCTGGAACACGCTCGACATCGTGGCGCAGGGCCGTGGCGAGGCCGTGCAGTCGAAGTCCGGCCACGCCTTCATCAAGCAGGTGATGCGCGAGGTGGACGGCATCTACGGCGGCGAGATGAGCGCGCACCACTACTTCCGCGACTTCGCCTACTGCGACAGCGGCATGATCCCGTGGCTGCTCGTGACCCAGATCATGAGCGACACCGGCAAGAGCCTCTCGCAGCTGGTGGGTGAGCGCATGCGGCTGTTCCCGGCGAGCGGCGAGGTCAACCGGCGCGTCGCCGGATGCGCCGGCGACCATCGCCGCCGTGCTCGCGAACTACGAGCCGGGCGCGCTGGCGTGGACCACACCGACGGCGTGAGCGTCGAATTCGAGCGCTGGCGCTTCAACCTGCGCGCCTCGAACACCGAGCCGCTGATCCGGCTCAACGTCGAGAGCCGCGGCGACGAGGCGCTGATGCGCGAGAAGACCGCCGAGTTGCTCGGGCTGATCGGCGGTCAGCCGGGTTGACACCGTGACTCGGTCCGCCGGGCCCGCCGCCCGCGCGGCTCGGTGGCACGCCCCTGGCCGGCCGATCGCACGCGCGTGAACACCCGCTGGCTCCTCTGGTACCTGCTCTCGCCGTCGCAGCTGCTGTGCTACGCGGTGGCCGCCGGCGCGCTGCTGCTGGCGTGGGGCCGGGTGCGGGCCGGGCGGGCCCTGTGCATCGGCGGCGGCCTCGGGCTGCTCGTGTTCGCGGTGCTGCCCGGCGCGCAGTGGATCGCGCGGCCGCTGGAGGCGCGGTTTCCAGCCGGCGAACCGAACGGCGCGGTGGACGGCATCATCCTGCTGGGCGGCGCGGAAGCCACCGGCGCCTCCGACGCCACCGGCGAGCCGCAGCTCGGGTCGCACGGCAGCCGCTACGTGACGTTTCTGCGACTGGCGAACCGTCATCCCGAGGCCCGGCTCGTCTACTCGGGCGGGCCGCTGCGCATCGCGGGGCGCGGACCGCTCGGCGCGCAGTCGGCGGTCGCCGTGGCCATCCTCGGTGGCATGGGTCTCGGGCCACCGCGCCTGCGATTCGACACGCAGTCGCGTGACACCTGCGACCATCCCGCGAACGTACGCACGCTCGCCGCGCCCCGCACGGGGGAGGTTTGGATCGTGGTCACCTCGGCGATGCACATGCCGCGCACGATCGCCTGCTTTCGCGCGGCCGGCTGGGACGACATCGTGCCGTACCCGACGGACTACAAGGTCGTGCCTGGGGACTGGGGCATCGGCACCTTTCGCGCCGCCGAGAATCTCGCACTGCTCGACGTCGCCGCGCACGAGTGGCTCGGCCTCGCCTACTACCGCTGGGGTGGCCAGACGCGGGAGTTGTTCCCGTCGCCGGGACCACGCGCGCCGGGCGCGCCGGCATTTGACCCTCCTGGGGTCGCCCCCTAAACTACGCGCCCTTCGGACGGGCGGTTAGCTCAGCGGTAGAGCACTGCTTTCACACGGCAGGGGTCGATGGTTCGATCCCATCACCGCCCACCAGATCCTGCGCCGGCCTCATGGCCGGCGTAAGTCTTTTCAGGGGTCCCCAATGACCGTCCGCACCCGCTTCGCCCCGAGCCCCACCGGCATGCTGCACATCGGCGGCGTGCGCACGGCGCTGTTCTGCTGGCTCTACGCGCGCCGCCACGGCGGCACGTTCATCCTGCGCATCGAGGACACCGACCGCGAGCGCTCCACGCCCGAGGCGCTCGCCGCGATCCTCGACGGCATGCAGTGGCTCGGCCTCGACCACGACGAGGGGCCGTTCTACCAGTCGCAGCGCATGGAGCGGTACGGCGAGGTCATCGCGCAGTTCCTGCGCGAGGGCAAGGCCTACCACTGCTACTGCTCGAAGGAAACGCTCGACGAGATGCGCGCCGGGCAGATGGCGCGCAAGGAAAAGCCGCGCTACGACGGTCGCTGCCGCCAGCGCACCGAGCCCGTCGCGGGCGTGAGCCCGGTGGTGCGCTTCCGCAACCCCGAGCAGGGGCAGGTGGTGGTCGACGACGTCGTGCACGGCCCGATCACCTTCGACAGCGCCGAGCTCGACGACCTGATCATCGCGCGCTCCGACGGCACACCCACTTACAATTTCTGCGTCGTGGTGGACGACTACGACATGCGGATCACCCACGTGATCCGCGGCGACGATCACATCAACAACACGCCGCGCCAGATGCAGATGCTGCGCGCGCTCGGCGCGGAGCCACCGATCTACGCGCACGTGCCGATGATCCTCGGTCCCGACGGTGCCAAGCTCTCCAAGCGCCACGGTGCGGTGAGCGTGCTGCAGTACCGCGACGAGGGCTTCCTGCCCGAGGGACTGCTCAACTACCTCGGCCGCCTCGGCTGGTCGCACGGCGACCAGGAGATCTTCTCGCTCGAGGAGATGACCCGGCTGTTCGACATCGGCGACGTCAACAAGTCGGCGTCGGCGCTCAATCCCGACAAGATGCTCTGGACCAACCAGCAGCACATCCTGCGTTCGACCCCGGAGCACCTCGCCCGACACCTCAAGCCACAGCTCGAGGCACTCGGACTCGCGGCCGAAGATTCCGCCATGGTCGCGGCCGTGGCGAAGGCGCAGCAGGAACGTGCCCGCACGCTGAAGGAGATGGCGGCGAACAGCGAGTTCTTCTTCCGCGACGTGACCGACTACGAGCCCAAGGCCGCGGCGAAGCACCTGACTGCGGAGACCGCGCCGATGCTCGCCGACGTGCGCGCACGCCTCGCCGCACTCGGGGAGTGGCGGGCGCCTGCGATCCACGAGGCGATCATGGCGGTGGCCTCGGAGCGGGGCGCGGGCCTCGGCAAGGTCGCCCAGCCGGTGCGGGTGGCGGTCGCAGGCGGCACGGTGTCGCCGCCTATCGACGTGACGCTCGAGATTCTCGGCCGCGAGGCCACGCTCGCGCGCCTCGATCGTGCCGCGGCAGTCGCCGGCGGCTGACTACATCACGAGCCGCGACGCGGGCGTCGAGCGTTCGCCCTCGACGTTGCCGCTGGTGTAGGCCGCGACCGAGAAGTACCAGGTCGCGGGTGCGAGGTTCTCGATGACGGCCATGGTCGCACCCGCGTTGGCGATCTCGAGGCGGCCCGACAGCAGCTCGGGGCTGCGGCCGTAGTAGACGCGGTAGCCCGCCAGGTCGGTCAGCGGCGAACCGTCCACGTTGTCGGTGGGGGGATCCCAGCCGATCGTCACCTGCCCGGTGGAGGCGTCCACCACCTGCAGCGAGAACTCGGGCAGCGAAGCGCTGGCCGCGCCGTTCGACACCGCGATGCGGATGCGCTCGTAGGCGCCGGCGTCGCCCTTGGCGGGCGTGCCGGACAACCGCCCGCTGACCGGGTCGAAACCGGCCCAGGCGGGGCGGTTGGTGATGTCGAAGGTGAGTCGCATCCCGGCCGGATCGCTCGCGATCGGCACGAACTCGAAGGTCTCGCCGACGCGGACCGATTTGCGCGGACTGCCTTCGATGGCCGGCGCCTTCGGGACGGCCGCCACCGGCACGGTCGGAGCCGTGGCGGGCGGGATCGTTGTGACCGACGGCGACGCGCCGCCGCCGCCCTTGCAGCCGGCGATCAGCAACGCCGTGCCTGCGACGGTGACGAGCAGGCGAACGGTTCGAATCGTGTTCTGCAGAGATCTCACTGGCAACCCCGCTGTCCACCGCATGTGGACCGGAAGCTTTGCGTCCCCACCTCGCGATGGGTTTGCCCTGTTTCAGCCGGTGCCGGAATAGAGGTCCCGCGCCGTTTTCCCACGTTGCTCCAGGTTGAGTTGCGGGAGCAAGGTGCGAACACGATCCGCGGCGGGAAACGTGACCGGCATCATGCGGCGCGGTGCTGCGCATTGGCGGCAGTATGCGGCCGCGCGTAACGTAGCCGTGGTTGGCCGACACTCTGGCGCGAAGCGTCGTGGCGGGTGGGGCCAGGAGGCGAGGGGTGTTGGCATGAGATCGAAGTAGGTCGGGCAGGTCGGTCGTCGGGCGCGTCGCGCTCGTGCTGGGCGCTGGCATCGTGCTCGCCGCGGTCGAGGGCCGCGCCGATGCGCGCCTCGCGAACGTGGTGGATGCGCCGGCTCCGCAGTGGGTGCTCGCCATCGAGCCCGGCACCTGGGCATCGATCAGTCGCAACACGCTGTCCGACGTCGATCCGGCGGCCGATCCCGCGGCCAACCCGGACCACCCGGCCGCGGCGCCGTGGCGTGGCAACTCGGGGCAGAAATCGGTGATCACTGCCTGGAACGGCGGCGCGTTTGCGTCGCGCTTCGGGAAGTTCGGCTCGCTGATCGCCTTCGGCGGCGGGCACAACGACTATTTCGGCAACGAGATCTACGCCTTCGACCTCGAGCAGCGCCGCTGGAGCCGGGTGACGAACCCGTACGCTGCGCCCCGCGACGTGCTCACCGCGCGCTACGACGGCGGCGCGTTCCCGGACGGTTCGCCGTTGCCGCCGCATACCTACGACTACGTGGATTACCACCCGGCGTCGAACTCGTTCGTACTGCTGAAAGGACTGCAGCAGCTCGGCGTGTCAGGCGGGGCCTACAGTGGCGCACCGGCGTTCCTCTTCGACTTCTCCAGCCGCACGTGGCGGCGCAGTCCACCGGCAGCGGCGGCCTACGGATCTTCGGGCTGGTCGGCCTACGACGCGTTGCGCGACGTGTTCTGGGTCAATCCGGCGGGAGCGACCCCGCAGGCTGGCTTCCGTCACTTCGACCCCGACGGCACGAACCCCGATGGCTCGGTGGGCTCGTGGTCCGAGTCGTTCGGTCCGCGCAAGAGCGGCGGCGGCGACGGCATGGGCGCCTACGACCCCTCGAACGACATCCTCGTCTACACGGATTTCAAGAAGCCTCCGGGCGCCGCATACGGCGTGAACCTCTCGCGCCCGGGCGATGCGCCGGTCGAGCTCAGGCTCGGCGGCAGCGCACCGGAACTCGGGGCCGGGCATGGCTGGGAATGGTCGGATCTCCGCCAGGCGCTGATCTACTGGCCGCGCAGCGCCGGTGCCGAGGTCCATGAACTGCGCCTGCGCGGCAAGGACTGGCGCGACGGACCGTGGGTGTGGACGCGGCTGACCCGCGGCACCAACGCCGTCGTGCCCGAGTCAATGACCGCCGACACCGGCGTCTACGGGCGGTTCCGGGTGGTCCGGTTCGCCGACGCGGAGATCGCGGTCGCGGTCACGCGCGTGGACGGCCCGGTCTATGCGTTCCGCATCCCCGACGCGGGGCTCCCGCGGCCGTCGGCGCCGAAGGTCAGGGTCCTCGAATGACTCTTGGGCTCGCTTGACAGCCCACGAGGCCGCGGCCCAAACTTCGCGCCCGTTCGTGGGGCCATAGCTCAGCTGGGAGAGCGCCTGCATGGCATGCAGGAGGTCGTCGGTTCGATCCCGTCTGGCTCCACCACCTTTTCCTGACGGTCGCCGCCTCGCGACCCGACCCGGTCCGCGTCCCCATCGTCTAGAGGCCTAGGACACAACCCTTTCACGGTTGCGACCGGGGTTCGAATCCCCGTGGGGACGCCATCTTTCGCCCGCCCGGCATCACAGTGCCGCCAATGCGACCGGCATCACAGGCTGGTCATGCGCCGGGCGCTATCCTGAATTCTGTTGAATGACTGCAATGTTAAATTCCGCTCGCAAGTTGCTGCGGAAATTGAAAAACTAGTGGTTCGTCGTCGGGGCGGGCGGTCACGGGGTAGCCGCCCATCCAGGTGCCGGACCGGGGCTGCCACTGTCCCGGCAGCTCGGACTTGGCGATAACGGGTCGGCAACAGTGTCATTTCGCTTCTTCCGCCTCTACCTCAAGGTACCGATCGTGCTCCTCGCGCTGATCGAGGGTGCACTGCTGTTCTTCGCGCCGTATCTCGCGGCCGCCCTGCGTTTCGGCTCCGAGGCGGCGACGCGTGCCACGCCGTCGGGCGTCCTGTGGCCGACGGCGCTGCTGTTCGCGGGCTACGGCCTCGTCTCGCTGATCGCGATGGGCATCTACACGATGCGCCAGCGTGCGGGGCGCACGGGCATGGCGCTGCGGGTGATTGCCGCCGTGCTGAACGCCGTGGTGCTGAGCGCCATGACCTACTACCTGTTCCCGAGCCTGCAGCTCGATCGCGCCACGATCGGCCTGACGGCCCTGCTGGCGACCGTGAGCTGCGTGCTCACGCGGCTGCTGTTCGAGCGCATCGTCGACCAGGACACCTTCAAGCGCCGTGTGCTCGTCTACGGGGCCGGTCGCCGCGCTGCGAGCCTGCTCGAGCTGCGCCGCCGTTCCGATCAACGCGGCTTCCGCCTGCTCGGGTTCATGGCCACGGAGGCCGACGAGGTGTCGCCGCCCGACGACCGTCTCATCCCGCGGCCCAAGGACCTCTTCGCCTGGGCCAACGAGCACGAGGTGGACGAGATCGTCGTGGCGATGGACGACCGGCGGCGCGGCTTCCCGATGCACGAATTCCTCGAATGCCGCCTGGCCGGCATCGAGATCCTCGAACTGACGAGCTTCCTCGAGCGCGAGACCGGCAAGGTGCGCCTCGACGTGCTGAACCCGAGCTGGATCATCTTCGGCGAGGGCTTTCGCGTGTCCTATGTGCAGCGGGCGCTCGAGCGTGCCTTCGACCTGCTGGCGAGCCTCGGCCTGCTGCTGGTGAGCGCCCCGTTCATGCTGGCGGTGATCGTCGCCATCTGGATCGAAGACGGCCCGCGCGCGCCCGTCCTTTACCGTCAGCGGCGCGTCGGCCGCTACGGCGCGGTGTTCGAAGTGCTCAAGTTCCGCAGCATGGGCGTGGACGCCGAGCCGGCGGGGGAGGCCGTCTGGGCGGTGAGGAACGACCCTCGTGTCACCCGCGTGGGCGCGGTGATCCGCAAGACGCGTCTCGACGAGTTGCCGCAGCTCGTGAACGTGCTGCGCGGCGACATGAGTTTCGTCGGTCCGCGCCCGGAGCGCCCCGAGTTCGTGCACCAGCTCGAGGAGCGGATCCCGTACTACCGCGAGCGCCACACGGTGAAGCCCGGCATCACGGGGTGGGCGCAGCTGTGCTACCCATACGGCTCCTCGGAGCGCGACGCGATCGAGAAGCTCCAGTACGACCTCTATTACGTCAAGAACCGCAGCCTGCTGTTCGACCTCGTGATCCTGATCCAGACGGTCGAGGTCGTACTCTGGGGCAAGGGCGCCCGCTGAGCGCGCCTCCCGGCCCCGAATGCTCACCTTCGGTTTCATCTCCTACGGACTCGCGGCAGTCGGCTTCCTGATCCTCACGCTGCTGCTCGCGATCAGCTGGGAGGGCCGGGGGCAGGGCGTGAGGCTGGTGGTCGCCTGCGGCGTGACTGCAGCCTGGGCGGCGCTGCTCGCCTACGTCGCAACGCTGGAGCAGCTGCCGCTGGCGCTCGTGACGCTCGCGGAATTCCTGCGCGACGGCGCATGGCTGGTGGTGCTGACGGGACTCATTTCGGGCGGCACCTGGCCGGCGTTCCTCACCCGCGTCACCCACCTGCTCGTGGCCACCGCCGTCACCGTCGCCGCGGGACTGCTGCTGCTCGGACAGCGGCCCGGGCTGGCCGCGGCGCTGCCGGGCGTCTTCGCCTTCGGCGGACTCGCCATGTCGCTCGCCGGCCTCGTGCTGGTCGAGCAGGTGTACCGCAACGCCAACCCAGCCGGGCGCTACGCGCTCCGTTACTTCGTGACCGGCGTGGGCGTGATGTTCGCCTACGACCTGTTCCTGTTCTCGCAGGCGCACCTCGTCAAGGGCATCGAGGCGTCGTCCTGGGAGGCGCGCGGGATCGTCAACGCGCTCGTGGTGCCGCTGGTCGCGCTCGCGGCGCGGGCCAATCCGACCTGGTCGCTGAACGTGTTCGTTTCACGCCAGGTGGTCTTCTACACCACCTCGTTCCTCGCCGTGGGCGCCTACCTGCTCGTGATGGCAGCCGGTGGCTACGTGATCCGCCTCTATGGCGGTACCTGGGGGCGCGTGGCGCAGATCGTGTTCTTCGCCGGTGCGGGCATCGTGCTCGTCACGCTGATGATCTCGGGCTCGCTGCGCCGCCGCCTGCGCGTGTTCCTGAGCAAGCATTTCTACCGCAACAAGTACGACTACCGGGTCGAGTGGCTGCGCTTCATCGACACGCTGTCCTCGACCGGGCCGGGTGTGGAGACCTACGAGAACTCGGTGCGCGCGATCGCGCAGATCGTCGGCAGCCAGGGTGGCGTGCTGTTCCTGCCCCTGGACGGCGTGGCGGGCTTCGCGCCCGTGGCAAGCTGGCCCGCCGGGACCTTCCCGCGCAGCCGCTACCCGACGCTCGGGCACGACGAGGAGCTGGTGCAGTTCCTGCAGCGCAAGCAGTGGGTGTTCGACCTCTCCGAATACCGCGCGTCGCCCGACACCTACCAGAGCATCGCGCTGCCGGGGTTCCTGCGCGAGCGGCAGAAGCTGCGGCTGGTGCTGCCGCTGGTCCTGCAGGGCGAGGTCCTCGGGCTCGTGGCGCTCGCCGAGCCGCCACCGCCGTTCGATCTCACCTGGGAGGACCGCGACCTGCTCAAGACGGTCGGCCGCCACGTCGCCACGCACCTCGCCCAGCACGAGGCCGACCGGCGCCTCGCCGAGAGCCGCCAGTTCGAGGCCTATCACCGGCTGACCGCCTTCGTGATGCACGACCTCAAGAACCTCGCAGCCCAGCTCTCGCTGCTGGTCGCAAACGCCGAGAAGCACCGACGCAACCCTGACTTCGTCGACGACGCCATCGCCACGATCGCCAATTCCACCGCCCGCATGCAGAGGCTGATCGAGCAGCTGCAGGGGCGCGAGGCACAGAGCGCGAACCGGCGCGTCTCGCTCGCCGGACTGGCGCGCGAGGCCTGCGAGCGCTGCGCCGTCCGCGAGCCGGCCCCACGCTGCGACGGCCTCGCGCCCGACGCCCTGGTCGAGGCAGACCCCGAACGACTCGGCATGATGATCGAGCACCTGATCCGCAACGCCCAGGACGCCACGCCGCCCGACGGCTCCGTGCGGGTCGCCGTGTCGGTGCGCCGCAACGTGGAACTCGATCCGCTGGGTGTCTCCGGCATCCGGGCGGTCACGACCCAGCAGCTGCTGGCCGCGGCCGACCAGATCGCCGGCAACGGCCACGCCCCGGGGCCGCCGCCGGGGCTGCCGGGCGACTACGCCTGCCTGACGGTCGAGGACACGGGTTCGGGCATGAGCGAGGAATTCGTGAAGGAGCGACTGTTCAAGCCCTTCGACACCACCAAGGGCAGCAAGGGCATGGGCATCGGCGCCTACCAGGTCCGCGAGTACATCTTCGGCATCGGCGGGCGCCTCAAGGTCGACAGCGCTTTGGGTCGGGGCACGGTTTTCACCGTCTGGCTGCCGCTGCAGGCGCCCGGGACAGAGGCGGTCCAAGCTTGAACGCGTTTCACGTAATTCAGCCACGGTCACTCTGTATGATTCGCGGGCGTGACCGGTCCAGGGGTGGGCGGACGAGTGAGCCAGGTGTCTGAAGAGAAGCGCAAGCTATTGATTGTCGAGGATGATCCTGGGCTGCAAAAGCAGCTCAAGTGGTGCTTCGACGAGTACGAGGTCATCGCGGCCGAGAGCCGCGCGGCGGCCCTGGTGGCTCTGCGTCGTTTCGAGCCGGCGGTGGTCCTGCAGGACCTCGGCCTGCCCCCCGATCCCGAGGGCGTGTCCGAGGGCTTCGCGACCCTGCTCGAAGCCCTGCGCGCCGCCCCATACACCAAGGTGATCGTGGTCACCGGCCAGCTCGACCGCGAGAACGCGGTCAGGGCGGTGGGCCTCGGCGCCTACGACTTCTACCAGAAGCCACTCGACACCGATGTCCTGCGGCTGCTCGTGCAGCGAGCCTTCCGCATGCACGACCTCGAGGAGCAGAACCGGGCACTGTCGCGGCAGCAGGCCGCCATGCCGCTCGCTGGTGTCATCGCCACCAGCGACGCGATGATGCGGGCCTGCCGGATCGTCGAGAAGGTCGCGCCGACCCAGGCCACGACGCTGCTGCTCGGCGAGAGCGGCACCGGCAAGGAGCTGCTGGCGCGCGCCGTGCACGCGCTGAGCCCGCGCCACGACCGGACGTTCGTCGCCATCAACTGCGCGGCGATCCCCGACACGCTGCTCGAGAGCGAGCTGTTCGGCTACGAGAAGGGCGCCTTCACCGGTGCCGTGAAGCAGACCCCTGGCAAGTTCGAGGTCGCCGACGGCGGCACCCTGTTCCTCGACGAGATCGGCGACATGCCGCTGCCGCTGCAGGCGAAGCTGCTGCGTTTCCTGCAGGACCGCGTGGTCGAGCGCATCGGCGGCCGCGAGCGCATTCCGGTGGACGTGCGCATCGTCTGCGCCACGAACAAGGACCTGACTGCCATGATTGCGCGCGGCGAGTTCCGCGAGGACCTCTTCTACCGCATCAGCGAGGTCACGCTGCGCATCCCTCCGCTGCGCGAGCGGGCCGGAGACGCCGTGGTGATTGCGCAGTCCATCATGGAGCGACGTGCCCGCGAGCACGGCCGCGCCATCCGCGGCTTCACGCCCGAGGCGATCCGCGCCATCCAGTGCTATCCGTGGCCCGGCAACATTCGCGAGCTGGAGAATCGCATCAACTCCGCGGTGATCATGAGCGAGGGCAAGAGCATCGGCGTGACGGACCTCGGGCTGCCGGCCGGGTCGGTCGCCGGCGAGTTCCTCAACCTGCGTGCGGCGCGGCAGCGCGCCGAGAACGAAGCCATCCGCCAGTCGCTGGCGGTCGCCAATGGCAACCTCTCGAAGGCGGCCGAGCTGCTCGGCATCACGCGCCCGACGCTCTACGACCTGCTTGCCAAGAACGACATCCCGGTGCCAGAGCGCGCCGCCGAGGGCTGAACACGTGCGCAAGACTCCGCTGATCCTGACCTTTGCCACGCTCTCGCTGCTGGCGGCCTGCGCCCCGCGCGGCGAGAAGCTCGTCGAGCGTGCCGAGGCGAGCATGGCCAGGGGCGACTACCGCGCCGCGATGATCGACCTGCGCAACTACGTCGCCAAGCACCCGGAGGATGCCCGCGCCCGGGCCAGGCTCGGCGCCGCGATGCTCGAGATCGGCGATTTCGGGGGCGCGGAGATCGAACTCGCCAAGGCGCGCGACCTCGGCGCCGAGCGCAAGGACATCGTCGTGACCGAGTGCCGGTTGCTGGCCGTGCGCGGTTCGCACGAGCAGGTGCTGAAGGACTGCGCCGACACCGGCGAGGCGGCCATCGACGGCGATCTCGCCGCCGCGCGCGGCGGCGCGCTGCTCGGGCTCGAGCGGGTTGCCGAGGCGCGGACGAGCTTCGAGGCCGCCCTGCGCGCACGCCCGGACAGCCTCGACGCGATCCAGGGTCTCGCAGCGGCCACCTTCGCCGCCGACGGTCCCGCGGCGGCCCGCAAGGTCTTCGAGGCCGCGCCGCAGTCCGTGAAGGAACGGCCGCGCTACTGGCTGGCGCTCGGCTCGTCGGAGGTCCGCGGGGGCGACTTCGCGTCCGCCGAGAAGGCGTTCGCCAAGGCGGTCGAGATGACCGCCGGGCAGGATGAATCCCGCGACCGCCTCGGCGCGCTGGCTGGCCTGACCGAGGCCCAGCTGCGACAGGGCAGGAATGCCGAGGCGGCGGCCACCGCCGAGATGCTGCTCAAGGTCGCACCGAAGAGCCCGGTCGCCAAAGCGCTGCGCGCCCAGGCTCTGGCAGCATCGGGCGACCTCGCCACCGCCCGCACGCTGCTCGAGGAGGCCGTGAGCGCGGACCCCGAAAATGCCCAGGCCAGGATGCTGCTCGGACTCGTCAACATGCAGCAGGGCAACCTGGGCCAGGCCGAGATGCACCTCGCGCAGGTCGTGTCGCGCGACCCGGAGAACGTGCGTGCGCAGCAGCTGCTCGCGACGGTGCGCAACCAGCTGCAGACCCCTCAGGCCACGCTCGATGCGCTGAAGCCGGCGCTCGGCCAGCCCACCACGGATCCTGCGCTGCTCACGCTCGCGAGCCGCCTCAGCCTGCAGAGCGGCAATCGCAACGAGGCGCTCGGCTACCTCGCGCAGGCGTCCGAGGCGGCGGCGAAGGCCACGCCGGAAGCCCAGCTCGACGTCGCCACCGCCTACATCGCGGCCGGCGACCTCGAGAAGGCCAGCCAGATCCTCGCGTCCATGCCGCAGGGCACGGGTGCGGCCGGACTGCAGCGCGAGACGCTGCTCGCGGCGACCCTGCTGAGGCAGGGCAAGGTCGACGAGGCCGTGGTGCGGGCGGACGCCCTGGTGAAGCAGTCGCCGGACGATCCGGCGGCCCGCAACATCGCCGGCGGCATCTACGCCGCCGCGGGCAAGGCCGATCGCGCCCGCGCCGAGTGGCAGCGCGTCGTCGAACTGAAGCCCGACGACGTCGGCGCGCGCATGAACCTCGCCCGGCTCGACCTCGCCGAGGGCAAGCCCGACGCCGCGACGGCGCAGCTGCAGCAGGCGCTCGCCAAGGACCCGAAGAACCTGCTCGCGACGCTCGGCATGGCGGCGATCGCGCAGTCGCGCAACGATCCCAAGGAGGTCGAGCGCTGGATGAAGAAGGCGGCGGACGACCACCCCGACTCGGTCGAGGTCCGCATGACGCAGGTGCAGTACTACCTCGGCACGCGGGACTTCGCGCGAGCCAAGGCCGCGGCCGACGACGCGCTGCGCATCGATCCAAACAGCGCCCCGGCGTTCAATGCGCGCGGTCTCGCGCAGCTCGGGGCGGGCGATGTTGCCGCCGGAATCGCGAGCTTCCGCCAGGCGGTGGAGAAGGCGCCGAAGGGCGGCTACCAGCTGAACCTCGCGCGCGCCTACATGCTCGATCGCAAGCCCGCCGAGGCGCTCAGCGTCCTCGACGAGGCGCTGAAGGCGAATCCGCGCCAGCCGATGGCGCTCGCGCTCGCCATGGGTATCGCGGTGCAGTCGCGCGACCTCGAGCGTGCGGCGGGCTACATGGAGCGCCTGCGGCGCATCGAACCCGACGCGCCGATGACGCTGCGTCTCGAGGGCGATCTCGCGGTCGCGCAGGGCCGCTACAAGGACGCGCTCGGGCTCTACGAGAAGGCGGCGGCCAACGGCGGCGACAGCGCGCTCGCGATCGCACGCTACCGCGCCGGCATGCTGGCCGGCGTGGCGCAGCCGCAGAAGCCGCTCGAGGACTGGCTGCAGCGCCAGCCGAACGACGTCGCCGCGATCACGCTGCTTGCCGAGCGGCGCCAGCAGATGGGCGACATCGCCGCTGCGATCGCGCTCTACGAGCGGGCGGTGGCTGCCGCTCCCGGCAACGTCATGGCGCTCAACAACCTCGCGGGCCTCTATCAGCTCCGCAAGGATCCGCGTGCGCTCGCGACGGCCGAGCGCGCCTTGGCGGCCGCGCCGGACAACGCGGCGGTCAAGGACACGGTCGGCTGGCTGCTGGTGGAGAAGGGCGAAATCGACAAGGGTCTCCCGCTGCTGCGCGAGGCCGCCAAGGCCCTGCCGGACCTCCCGGAGGTGCAGTACCACTTCGGCGTGGCGCTGGCGCGCAAGGGCGAAGCCGCCGAGGCGCGACGCATCCTGCAGGGGGTCGTCGACTCGAAGGCGCCGGCCGAGGTGGTCACGGGGGCGAAGCGCGAGCTTGCTAGAATCGGCGGTTGACCGGCCGCCCACGGGGCACGGAACTCGGTCGCCTCTCAGGTCGCGGGAATTTTCCAGTGGTGAACAGACTATGACTCAGCATTCAATCGCCCGGCTCGCCCGGCTCGCTGCACTGGCCGCCACGGCCCTGGTGGCGGCCTGCGGCGGCGGTACCCAGGTCGTCCAGCAGGCGCCCGCGCCGGCAGCCGCGGTCGAGGCGGACTACCGCATCGGCCCGGGCGACAACCTGCAGGTGTTCGTCTGGAACCACCCGGAACTCTCGGTCACCGTGCCGGTCCGTCCGGACGGCAAGATCTCGACGCCGCTGATCGAGAACATGTCGGCCGCCGGCAAGACGCCGAGCGAGCTCTCGCGCGACATGGAAACCGCGCTCGCCGAGTACGTGCGCTCGCCGACCGTGAACGTGATCGTCACGAGTTTCGTGGGCACCTACAGCGAGCAGATCCGCGTCGTCGGCCAGGCCCAGCAGCCGCAGTCGCTGTCGTACAGGGCCAACATGACCGTCCTCGATGTGATGATCGCGGTGGGCGGGCTCGCGGACTTCGCGGCGGGCAACCGCGCGGTGATCCTGCGGCGCCAGGGCGACCAGCAGCTGCGTATCCCGGTGCGCCTCTCCGACCTGCTGAACGACGGCGACATCTCGGCGAACCTGCCGATGCGGCCGGGCGACGTTCTCATCATTCCCGAATCGAGATTCTGACCATGCAAGAGCTTCTAGCCCAGGTCCTGCTGTTCGTCCGCGGTGCCTGGCGGTACCGCTGGCAGGCGCTCGCGCTCACCTGGCTGCTCGCGCTCGCCGGGTGGGCCGTCGTGGCGACGCTGCCGGACCGCTTCCAGGCGCGCACGCAGGTGTACGTCGACACCGAGTCGCTGCTCAAGCCGCTGCTCGCCGGCATCGCCGTCAACAGGGACGTGATGAGCCAGGTGGCGATGGTCCAGGCGGTGATGCTGAGCCGCCCGAACCTCGAGAAAGTCGCCAAGCAGACCGACATGTTCCTCAATGCGCCGACGCGACTGCAGCAGGAGCGGGTCGTCGACCAGCTCGCCGAGAGCATCTCGCTGTCGCGCAGCGTGCAGCGGGGCCAGCGCGAGTCGCAGGGCGGGACCTTCGTCGTCGCCTACGAGAACAACGATCCCAAGGTGGCGCAGCGCGTCGTGCAGTCGCTGCTCGACACGTTCATGGAGGACAGCCTCGGCATGAAGCGGACCGACTCGGGCGTCGCGCAGCGCTTCCTGCAGTCGCAGCTCAGCGAGTACGAGCGCAAGCTGCTCGACGCCGAGGCGCGCCTCGCCGACTTCAAGAAGGTCAACATCGGGCTGATGCCCGGCGGGCAGGGCGATTACTACCAGCGCCTCGACGAGCAGATGGGCCAGCTCAGCCAGCTGCAGACGCGCTATCGGCAGGTCCAGGAGCGTCGCAACGAACTGCAGCGCCAGCTCGACGGCGAAGTCCCGACCTTCGGCCTCACCGGGCCCGTCAGCGGCGATCCGATCGACGGACAGATCGCCGCGTACCAGGCGCGCATCGACCAGTTGCTGGTGAACTACACCGAGAAGCACCCCGAGGTCGTGGCGCTCAAGGAGACGATCGCCCGGCTCAGGGACGAGAAGAAGCAGGGCGCGACGGTCTCCTCCTCGATCGCGCCGCCGGGCGCGGTCACCACGACCGACGACCTGCTGACCCGCAATCTGGACATGAATCCCGTGTACCAGAACATGAAGATCTCGCTCAGCCAGACCGACGCCGAACTGGCGGAACTGCGCGGGCAGATCGGGGCGCAGCAGCAGGCGGTCGCAGCGCTGCAGGGCCGGGTGGACGCGATTCCCGAGGTCGAGGCCGACCTGCTGCGGCTCACCCGCGACTACGAAGTCAACAAGCGCCAGTACGACGAACTGCTGCAGCGGCTCGAGTCCGCGAAGATCTCCGAACAGGCCGACCAGAACACCGAGGACGTGAAGTTCCGCGTCATCGAGCCGCCGGTGCTGCCGCTCACCGCGAGCGGTCCGCCGCGGGCGATGCTCAGCACGCTGGTGCTGCTCGGCAGCCTCGCCGCCGGCCTGCTGCTGGGCTTCATCCTGCAGCAGGCGCGCCCGGTGTTCTCGACGCGCGAAGCGCTGCGGCAGGTCACTGGACTGCCGGTGATCGGTGCCGTGACCGCCGCAATCGTGGCGGGTTTCGTGCCCTGGTATCGGCGGCAGGCCGCGCTGGTCGGCGGGGCGCTGCTGGCGCTGCTCGCCGTGTTCCTGCTCAACGTCCTGCTGCAGGACAACGTACGCGCCGCGTTGCGCAACGTCGTGGGGTGATGCATGTCCATCGTTGAACGCGCCTTGCAGAAGGCCCAGGGTTCCCGGCCGCAGGTCGATGGGGCACGCGGCCCCGAGGCAGAGCAGGCTGCAACGCCAGCCGATGTCGGCAGCGACCCCGGAGCCGGTGACGCACACGCCACGCGTGGATCTCGCCCGTGCCCCGAGGGTGGATATCCGCATCGCGGAACTCCGCGCCCAGGGTCGCCTGGCACCGGAGGGGCTCGCCCAACGCACCGAGGAGGAGTTCCGCCGCATCAAGTGGCCGCTGCTCGGCTCGATTGCGGGGCGCGAGGGCTCCGCGCCAGCCGCGAACAACATGATCCTGGTCACGAGCGCCGTGCCGGGCGAGGGCAAGACCTTCACCGCCTTCAACCTCGCGCTCAGCCTCGCGCGCGAGCCCGACCTCGAGGTGCTGCTGGTGGACGGTGACGTCGCGCAGCCGACCTTGTCGGGAAGCCTCGGGCTCACCGCGCGCCCCGGCCTGACCGACGTGGTTGCAGACCCGAACCTCGACCTCGCCAGCATCATCTGTCCGACCAACATCGAGCGCCTGTTCGTCGCCCCGGCCGGTGCCCGTCGCGACAACTCGCCGGAGTTGCTCTCGAGCGCGCGCATGGAGTCGCTGATGGAGGAACTCGCGCGCTGGGTGGCGCCCGGCGTCGTGGTCTTCGATTCGCCGCCGGTGCTCGCCACCAACGTGGCGCAGGTGCTGTCGCGCTACGTGGGCCAGATCCTGATGGTCGTGCGCGCCGACGTGACGGAGCAGCGTGTGGTCACCGAGGCGCTCGGCCTGCTCGACCGCACCAAGCCCGTGAGCGCGGTGCTCAACAAGGTCGAGTCCTCGCTGATCAGCCGCTACTACTCGTACTACTACTACGGTTACGGCCAGGGCGGCCAGGGTCAGGGCGGCAAGGCATGAGGCGGAGCATCGCCTGCGCAGTGGGCCTCGCGCTCGCGGCCGCGGCGGGCGCCGAACCGTATCAGTCGGACCTGCGGTCGCAGTTCGAGCGCGGGGTGGATCGACCCGAGCAGACGCTGGGCTGGTTCCTCCAGCCGCGTGTCGAATCGGCCGTGTTGCTGGTGAGCAATATCAACCTTGCGGAGGACCCGAAGGACGAGGTGGACGCCACCGGCGTGGAACTCGCGCCCGGATTCTACGGCGCCTACAACAGCGCGCGCGCCCAGGGATTCATCGATTACTCGCTGATCGGACGGCTGTGGAACGAGAGCGACTATAACCAGCTCACGCACCGACTGACCTCGAGCGGCGCCTACCTCGTGGTCCCCGACTGGTTCCGCGTGCAGGGACAGGCGACCTACAGCGACGGCGTCGTCGACCCGACCCGAAGCTACAACTACGGCGGCTACGGCTTCTTCGACCAGGCCAACACGAACGAGATCGCGCGGGCCTCGGTCTCGCCCCAGCTGTTCCACGATTTCCAGGACTTCCGTTTCGACGCCAGCTACACGTACGGGCGGGTCTGGTACCTCGACCAACCGGATACGACACCCGACAACCTCATCTTCTCGCTCTACCAGGACGACTCGACCGACCAGAGTGCGCTGGTGAGTCTGCGCACCAACAACGACCGAGAGTACTCCGCTCGAGTCTTCTACGAGTGGCAGTACTCGAACTTCACCGAGACCGTGGACTACCGCTACGAGCGCGCCGGCGTCGAAGCCGGCCGGCAGCTGACGCGGACGCTGCGCTTCGTGGCCGACGGCGGCTACGAGAGCGATCTCAACAAGAGCACGACCGAAGGCGGGCTCGATTCGGGCTTCTGGCACGCCGGGCTGGAGTGGCGGCCCGACGAGCGCACGCAGATCGAGGGGCGCTACGGACAGCGATTCTTCGGCGACAGCTGGAGCGCGTCGATGTCGCGCGATACGCGCTACGTGACCATCCGGCTGTCCTACATCCAGGACCCCACCGTCGAGACGCGCCGCATCGGCATCAACTTCGACCCGAACGACATTCCCCTGCCGCTGCCGGACGAGGATCTCTCGGGCTTCACGTCCTTCCCCTACATCCGCAAGGACGCCGAGGCCACGATCATCGCCGATGGCGCCCGGACCAAGCTGCGCCTGAGCCTGTACGACCGCAACCGCGACTACATCAAGGCGTTCCCGCCGGACGAGGAGACCCAGGGCGTCGCCTTCAGCGCCGTGCGCGACATCGGGTCCAACCTGTACGCCGAGGTCGAGACGCGTTACGACGACGTCGAGACGGGCCGCCGCAACCCGACCCCCGGCGACGTCATCGAGGACGAACTGATCTACCAGTACACCGACTGGAACCTGATCGGTCGCCTGAGCTGGGAGGCGTACGAGAATTTCGTGGCGACGGTCGAGGCCGGGTACGCGCAGCGATCGGGTGACACCTCGAACTATGACACCCAGTGGCTCGGTTTCCGGGTCCGCTACACCTTCTAGCCAGTGCCCTCGGAGCCGCCGCTTGAATCCCGTCCTGCCCGGCGTCGTCCTGGAGCACGACCGTTACCGGTCGAGCCGTCCGCGCAATGCGCTCACCGTAGACGTGGAGGAGCACTTCCAGGTCGCCGCCTTCGAGGGCCAGATCGGGCGTGAGGACTGGGACGGGCACAGGTCCCGCGTGTCGGCCAATACCTCGCGCGTGCTGGACCTGTTCGCCGCGCGCGGCGTCAAGGGCACGTTCTTCGTCCTCGGCTGGGTCGCGGAGCGCCACCCGGGCCTGATCCGCCGGATCGTCGCCGACGGCCACGAACTCGCCAGCCACGGCTTCGACCACACGCGCGTGATCTACATGGATGCGGCGCGCTTCCGCGACGACGTCACGCGTACCAAGCGCATCCTCGAGGACCTCGGTGGGGTCGAGGTGCGCGGCTACCGAGCACCGAGTTACTCGATCGGCGCCCGCAACCTCTGGGCGCTCGACGTGCTGCAGGAGACGGGGCACGTCTACAGCTCGAGCATCTACCCGATCCGCCACGACCTCTACGGCATGCCCGAGGCACCGCGCTTCGCGTTCCGCACGCGCCCGGGCGCGATCCTCGAGATCCCCGTCACCACGGTCGAACTGGGTGGCCGCAACCTGCCCGCGGGTGGCGGCGGCTACTTTCGGTTGCTGCCGTACCCTGCGTTCCGCTGGGCGCTGCGGCGGGTCAACGAGCGCGATCGCCAGCCTGGAATGTTCTATTTCCATCCCTGGGAAGTCGATCCGGCACAGCCGCGCGTCGCCGGTGCGCCGCTGCGCTCGCGCTTCCGTCACTACATCAACCTCGACGCGATGGAGTCCCGCCTCGGCAGGCTGCTCGGCGACTTCGGCTGGGGGCGGATGGACGAGGTCTTCGATGTACGATGAATTCTCGCCGGAGCCGTCCGCGAGCAACGGCGTCCGCGTCCGCCGGGGACGCCGTGCCGTCCGAATGCGTCGGCCCCCGCGCAGGTGCGACCGGCGACCGAAGCGGACCGCACGGCCTGGAACGCCTTCGTGTTCGCCGAACCGCAGGCGACCTTCTTCCACCGCTTCGAGTGGCGCGACGTCCTCGGGCGTGCCTTCGGCCACCGCAGCCACTACCTGCTCGCCGAGCGGGCGGGGCGGATCGTCGGCGTGCTGCCGCTGGCCGAGGTGAAGAGCGCGCTGTTCGGGCATTCGCTGATCTCGACGCCTTTCTGCGTCTACGGCGGCATCGTCGCCACCGACGCCGCGGCGTTCTCGGCGCTGGAGCAGGCGGCCTGCGCGCTCGCGCGCCGGCTCGGCGTCGACTATCTCGAGATGCGCAACCGCGCCAGGCGCCACGAGGGCTGGCCGGGCAAGGACCTCTACGTCACGTTCCGCAAGCCGATCGACGAGGACTCCGAGAAGAACATGCTCGCCATTCCGCGCAAGCAGCGCGCGGTGGTCCGCAAGGGCATCAAGGAAGGCTGCGCGGCCGAACTCGACCCGGGCGTCGAGCGTCACTACGCCATGTACTCCGAGAGCCTGCGCAACCTCGGCACGCCGGTGTTCTCGCGCCGCTACCTCGAGGTGCTGCGCGAGGTGTTCGGCGCGGACTGCGACGTGCTCACCGTGACGCACCAGGGCACACCGATCGCGAGCTGCCTGAACTTCTACTTTCGCGACGAGGTGCTGCCGTACTACGGCGGCGGGACGCTCGCGGCACGCGCCGTCGGCGGCAACGATTTCATGTACTGGGAGATCATGGAACGCGCGCGGCAGCGCGGCTGCCGCCTGTTCGACTACGGACGCAGCAAGCTGGGCACGGGCGCCTACGACTTCAAGAAGTTCTGGGGCTTCGAGCCCGAGCCGCTGCACTACGAGTACTTCCTGGTGCGCGCCGCGGCGATGCCGAACCTGAGCCCCACCAACCCGAAGTACGATCGCATGATCCAGCTCTGGCGCCGGATGCCGCTGTGGCTCACGCAGTGGCTGGGGCCGCCGCTCGCGAGACATCTCGGATGAGCGAGATCCTCTACCTCGCGCATCGCATCCCGTACCCGCCGAACAAGGGCGACAAGATCCGCTCCTGGCACCTGCTCGAGGGGCTGGCGCGGCGCTTCCGCGTGCACCTCGGCACGTTCGTGGACGATCCCGAGGACTGGCAGTACCTGCCGGTGCTGCGCGAGGTGTGCGGGGAGGTCTGCGCGCGGCCGCTGTCGCCGCGGGTCGCGCGGCTGCGCAGCCTCGCGGGGCTCGCCGCGGGCCGCGCGCTCACGCTCGACTACTACCGCGACGCGCAGCTCCAGGCCTGGGTGCGGCGCCTCGCCGCGGAGCGGCCGCTGGCGGCCGTATTCGCCTTCTCCTCGTCGATGGCGCCCTACGCCGAGGCGCTGCCGCTGCCTGCAGGCGGGCGGCGCATCGTGGACTTCTGCGACGTGGACTCCGACAAGTGGCGTCAGTACGCGGGCTCCCACGGCTGGCCGCTCAGCTGGCTCTACGCCCGCGAGGCGCGGCTGCTCGAACGCGCCGAGACGCGCTGCGCCGATGCCTTCGACACCACGGTCGTCGTCGCCGAGGCGGAGGCGCGCCTGGTGAGGCGCCAGGCCCCTGGCTCGGCCCACAAGGTGCGGGTGCTGCCGAATGGCGTGGACACGGCCTACTTCGACCCGGGCCTGCCGTTCGCCGACCCGTTCGCAGCGCAGGGGCCGGCGATCGTGTTCACCGGCGCGATGGACTACCACCCCAACGTAGACGGCGTCTGCTGGTTCGCCGAGGAGATCCTGCCGCTGGTGCGAGCCGCGGTGCCCGGCGCGCACTTCTGCATCGTCGGCTCGAAGCCTGCCGAGGCGGTACGGGCGCTCGCGCGCCGCGAGGGCGTGAGCGTGACTGGACGCGTGCCCGACGTGCGTCCCTACCTCGCGCGGGCCGCCGCGGTGGTCGCGCCGCTGCGGATCGCGCGCGGAGTGCAGAACAAGGTCCTCGAGGCCATGGCCATGGCGCGCCCCATCGTCGCGACGCCGAATGCGGTCCAGGGCATCGAAGGCGTGACGCGCAGCGAACTGACGGTTGCGGAGACGGCCAGCGAATTCGCCGCCGGGGTCGCGAGAGTGCTCGACTCGGCCGGCGCTGGGTGCGTATCTGCGGCTCGCGATTTCGTTGCCCACCGCTACGCGTGGCGGGCGCAGGTGGAGACACTTGCGCAGTGGCTCGACGCCGGCCCGCGGCTGCCCGAGGGCTTCGCCCACGAGGCTGCATTGATGAACTCGCCGCTGATGGGAGCCCGCTCGTGAGGCCAGCCTCCAGGCGTCTGCTCGCGCTGCTTCTCGCGGCGGCCCTCGCGACGACGCTCTTCATGTACCGCGGCACCTTCCTGTCGATCGCGGACAAGTGGCTCGGCAACAGCAGCTACTCGCACGGTCTGCTGGTCGTGCCGATCAGCCTGTGGCTCGTCTGGACACGGCGCGCGCACATCGCCGCGGTGCCATGGCGGACCGAATGGCTCGGGGTACCGCTGCTGCTCGCGCTCGGCGCCGCGTGGTTCGTGGCGCGCGCCACGGGCGTGCTGGTAATCGAGCAGTACGCCGCGATGGCGATGATCCCGGCACTGGTGTTCGCGGTGCTGGGCCGGCAGGTCGCCGGGGCCATCGCGTTTCCGCTGCTGTTCCTGATGTTCTCCGTACCGGTCGGCAGCGGCTTCATGCCCTCGCTGATGCGCAACACCGCGGACTTCGCCGTCGCGGCGCTGCAGCTCACCGGCATCCCAGTGGTGCGCGACGGCATGCTGCTCAGCATCCCGGGCGGCGACTTCGAGGTGGCGCGGGCCTGCAGCGGCCTCAACTACCTGCTCACCGGGGTGACGCTCGGCGCGCTGTACGCGTACCTGACCTACACCTCGACCCGCAAGCGGCTGCTGTTCATCGCCGCCTCGGTGGTCGTGCCGATCGCGCTCAACGGGTTGCGCGCCTACCTGATCATCCTGATCGCGCACCTCACCGACATGGGCTGGGGCACCGGGCCCGAGCACGTCACGTTCGGTCGCGTGCTGTTCCTGGTGACCATCTTCGCGATGTTCTGGATCGGACGCCGCTGGCGGGATCCGCCGCCGGCCGTGCCGGCACGGTCCGAGGAAGCGGACGCCGCGGGCGCGGCGCCGCGCGCGGCGCCCGCGGCCATCGCCAGCATCCTCGCGGTCGCGCTGCCGCCGCTGTATCTCGGCGCGTCGCTGGCCCATGCGCGCAGCGATGCCGAGGCGCAGGCCTCGCGCATCGCGCTGCCGGCGGCCGTCGACGGCTGGCAGGGCCCGCGCGAGGGGGAACTGGCCTGGCGTCCCGAGTACCAGGGAGCGCTCGCCGAGCGCCGCGCCGCGTTCGATCACGCCGACGGGCGCGTCGAGGTGTTCGTAGCCGTGTACGGGCTCGGCCTGAGCGGCGGCGACGAGATGGTCGCCTTCGCCAACCGGCTGACGCCGCTCGAGAAGGAGAGCCTGCTCGAGCAGCGCGACGTGTCGGTGGTGCTCGACGGCGGGGCGCTGGAGGTCCGCGAGTTCGTCGTGCCGGGCGATGGCGGGCGCGTCGTGTGGCGGTGGTACCGCGTCGGCGACCAATCGTACGTGTCGGAGTGGCAGGTCAAGGCCGCGGAGGCGCTCGCGTTCCTCTCCGGCGGCGACGCCTCCGACCGCGTGCTGATGCTGAGTTCGCCGTCGCAGCCCGACGTGGCATCCGCGCGGGCGCGGCTGCAGTCGTTTGCGCAGGCGCACGCGCACTGCCTGCGCGGTGGGTTCGAGCTGGACGCGTGCGCGCCGTGACCGAGCCTGCGCTGATCGCCCACGTCATCAACCGCCTGGACTTCGGCGGACTCGAGAACGGCGTCGTGAACCTCGTGAACGGCCTGCCGCCGGAGCGGTTCCGCCACGCGATCCTCTGCCTCTCGGGGTACACCGACTTCCGTCGTCGCATCCGCCGCGACGACGTGCCCGTGCTGTCGCTCGAGAAGCAGCCCGGCAAGGATCCGGCGGCCTACCTGCGCATGTGGCGACTGTTGCGCACGCTGCGCCCGCAGGTCCTGCACACGCGCAACGTCGGCACGGTGGACATGCAGTGGGTCGGCTGGGCGGCCGGCGTGCCGGGCCGCGTCCACGGCGAGCATGGCTGGACGGCGGACGACCCGCAGGGGCTCGATCGGCGACGCCTCGCAATCCGTCGCGCCTGCCGGCCGGTCGTGCACCGCTGGATGGCCATGTCGCAGGACATCGCGCGCTGGCTGGAGCGTGACGTGCGCGTGCCGGCCTCGCGCGTGCGCCAGCTCTACAGCGGCGTGGACGCGCAGCGCTTCAGCCCCGACGGCGCGTCCGCGACCGACGCGCCGTGGCCGGCGTCCGCCGGGGCAGTCACCGTGGGCACCATCGGCCGCCTCGACCCGGTCAAGAACCAGCGCTGGCTGCTCGAGTCCTGCCACGCGATCCTTGAACGGCATCCCGAACTGCGCGGGCGGCTGCGCCTGATAATCGCGGGCGACGGGCCGGTGCGGGGCGAACTCCAGCAGTCGGCGGAACGCCTGGGGATCGGTTCCCAGGTCTGGCTGCCGGGCGCCCGCAGCGACGTGCCTGAACTGATGCGCAGCCTCGACGTGTTCGTGCTGCCGTCGCTGAACGAGGGAATCTCGAACACGATCCTCGAGGCGATGGCCTGTGCCCGGCCGGTGGTGGCGGCGCGCGTCGGCGGCAACGCGGAGCTGGTCGCGCACGAAGCGACGGGACTGCTCTACGAGCCGGGCGACCGCGACGGCCTCGCGCAGGCGCTGGCGCGCTACGCCGCGGAGCCGGAGCTGCGGGTGCGCCACGGGCGCGCGGCACGCGAGCGCGTGCTCGAGCGCTTCAGCCTCGAGGGGATGGTCCGCCGTTACGCGGACTTCTACGACGAACTGCTGGCCAGAGGCCACTGAGAACTCGACATGTGCGGCATCGTGGGAATCTTCGACACCCGGGACCGGCGCGAGCCCGACCGCGACCTGCTGCGCCGCATGAACCAGGTGCAGTTCCACCGCGGCCCCGACGAGGGCGGAGAGCACTTCGAGCCGGGCCTCGCCTTCGGGCATCGCCGGCTGTCGATCATCGACCTGTCCTCGGGGCAGCAGCCGCTCGCCAACGAGGACGGCTCGGTGCTGGTGGTGTTCAACGGCGAGATCTACAACTATCGCGACCTCGTTCCGGAGCTGACGGCCAGGGGCCACGTGTTCCGCACGCACTCCGACACCGAGGTGATCGTGCATGCGTGGGAGGAGTGGGGCGCGGACTGCCTGCAGCGCTTCAACGGCATGTTCGCGTTCGCGCTGTGGGACCGCAACCGCGAGACGCTGTTCCTCGCCCGCGACCGCCTCGGCAAGAAGCCGCTGTACTACACGCTCACCGCGGACGGACGCCTGCTGTTCGCCTCGGAGCTCAAGTCGCTGATCGAGGAGCGCAGCCTCGCACGACGCCTCGACCGGCGCGCCGTCGAGCAGTACCTCGCCTTCGGCTACGTGCCCGATCCGCACTGCATCCTCGAGGGCGTGAGCAAGCTCGCGCCGGCCCATGCACTGCTGTGGGAGCGGGGGCGGGCGGAGGCCGCGCCGCGCCGCTACTGGGACGTTTCCTTCCAGCCCGTCGCGGCGCGCCCGGAGGCCGAGGTCGCCGCCGAGGTGGCCGAGCGCCTGCGCGAGGCGACGCGTGTCCGGCTGATGTCGGAGGTGCCGCTCGGCGCGTTCCTCTCCGGCGGCGTGGACTCGAGCGCCGTGGTCGCGATGATGGCCGGGCTCTCGACCGAACCGGTCAAGACCTGCTCGATCTCCTTCGGCGTCAAGGAGTACGACGAGTCCGAGTACGCGCAGCGCGTGGCCACGCAGTTCGGCACGGACCACTTCGTGCGCCGCGTCGACACCGACGACTTCGGCCTGCTCGACACGCTGGCGCAGGTCTACGACGAGCCCTTCGCCGACAGCTCGGCGATTCCCACCTACCGCGTCTGCCAGCTCGCCCGCACGCGCGTGACGGTGGCGCTGTCGGGCGACGGCGGCGACGAGGCCTTCGCGGGCTACCGGCGCTACAAGTGGTTCATGACCGAGCAGCGCGTGCGCCAGTGGCTGCCCGACTCGATCCGCGGGCCGCTGTTCGGCACGCTCGGCCGCTGGTACCCGAAGCTCGACCGCGCGCCGAAGATCTTCCGCGCCAAGGCGACGCTCGAGGCGATCGCCCGCGATGCCGTGGACGGCTATTTCCACGGCGTCTCGGTGACACCGGATCGTGTGCGGTTGCCGCTCTACTCGCGCGAGTTCCTCGCCGGTCTCGACGGCTACCGCGCGGTCGAGGTCATGCGCACGCACGCGCGCAACTCGCCGACCCGCGACCCGCTGTCGCTGGTGCAGTACCTCGACTTCCAGACCTACCTGCCGGGCGACATCCTGGTGAAGGTCGACCGTGCCTCGATGGCGCACTCGCTGGAAGTCCGTGCGCCGCTGCTCGACTACACCTACGTCGACTGGATCTCCGGCCTGCCGCCCGGGCTCAAGCTCCACGGCGCCGAGGGCAAGTACATCTTCAAGAAGAGCCTCGAGCCGCTGCTGCCCAACGACATCCTCTACCGCCAGAAGATGGGCTTCGCCGTGCCGCTGGCGGCCTGGCTGCGCGGCCCGCTGCGCGAGCGCGTGCGCGACCGCCTGCTCGGCGACCGCGCCGACCAGGGCGGCATCTTCGAGCCCGGGCGGATCCGCGAACTCGTCGGGCAGCACGAGAGTGGCGCCCGCGACCACAGCGCCGTGATCTGGGCGCTGCTGATGCTCGACGCATCGCGCAGCCGGCTGCAGGCCGCCTGAGACGCCCGTGGTGCGGATCCTGCTGTTCTCGACGCTCTTCCCGAACGCAGCCCAGCCGCTGCACGGGCTGTTCGTGGAGCAGCGGCTGCTCAAGGTGCTCGCGACGGGACGCGCCGAGGCGCGCGTCGTCGCACCCGTGCCGTGGTTCCCCTCGACCTCGCCGCGCTTCGGCGAGTACGCGCAGTTCGCGAGCGTGCCGCGGCGGGAGACCCGCAATGGCCTGCGGGTCGAACACCCGCGCTTCCTGCGGCTGCCCAAGGTCGGCATGAGCTCCGCACCGCTCGCGATGGCGCTCGGCGCGCTGCCGACGCTGCGGCGCATCCGCGCGGAAGGCTACGATTTCGACCTGATCGACGCCCACTACTACTACCCCGACGGCGTCGCCGCGGCGCTGCTGTCGAAGTGGCTCGGGCGGCCGCTCACCATCACCGCGCGTGGCACCGACATCAACCTGATCCCGGACTACCGGTTGCCGCGCGCGCAGATCCGCTGGGCCGCGGAGCGAGCCTCGACGAGCATCGCCGTCTGTGAGGCGCTCGGCGCCGAGATGCGCGATCTCGGGCTCGTGGCTCCGTCGAAGCTGCGGGTCCTGCGAAACGGCGTGGACCTCAAACGCTTCCAGCCCATGGACCGTGCCGAGGCGCGCCGCCGGCTCGACTTGCCCGCGGGACGCTGGCTGCTGAGCGTTGGCTGGCTCGTGGAACGCAAGGGGCACGACATCGCGATCCGTGCGCTGCCGCGGCTCCCGGACTGGAAGCTGGTGATCGCGGGCTCGGGTGAGCTCGAGGGGGAGTTGCGCGCGCTCGCGCAGTCGCTCGGGGTCGGGGAGCGGGTGCGGTTCGCCGGCGGGGTGCCGCAGGCGGAACTGCCCCTCTACTACAGCGCCGCGGACGCGCTGGTGCTGGCCTCGAGCCGCGAGGGCTGGGCCAACGTGCTGCTCGAGTCCATGGCCTGCGGGACGCCGGTCGTCGCGTCCTCCGTCTGGGGCACGCCGGAGGTGGTGGCCACGCCTGTGGCTGGCGCGCTCATGCCGGAGCGCACACCGGACGGGCTCATCGCGGCGCTCGAACGACTGATGGCGAACTATCCGGAGCGTTCCGCGACGCGCGCCTACGCCGAGCGCTTCGACTGGGACGCCACCACCGAGGGCCAGCTCGAGATCTTCGAGCGGCTGGCAGGGCGCGCGGCATGAAGATCCTCTATCACCACCGCATCCGCTCGAAGGACGGGCAGTTCGTGCACGTCGAGGAGCTGATCGGCGCGTTCCGCTCGTTCGGCCACCAGCTGCGGGTCGTCGGGCCCGAGCACGTCGAGAACGAAGCGTTCGGCGCCGACGCGGGCTGGGTGGCGACGCTGAAGTCGCGGCTGCCGGGCTCGGCCTACGAGCTGCTCGAGTTCGGCTATGCAGCGCACGACTACCTGAAGGTGCGCCGTGCGATCGCCGAGTTTCGCCCCGATCTCGTCTACGAGCGCTACAACCTGTTCTTTCCCTCGGGCGTGCGCGCGGCGCGCGCCGCCGGCGTGCCGATCTTCCTCGAGGTCAATGCGCCGCTCTACGAGGAGCGCAGCCGCTTCGGCGGGCTGAGCCTCAAGCGGCTGGCGCGATGGTCCGAGCAGTTCGTCTGGCGCAACGCGGACGCCGTGCTGCCCGTGACCGACGTGCTCGCCGACCACGTGCGGGCCGCGGGCGTGCCCGAGTCGCGGATCCACGTGATCCCCAACGGCATCAACGAGGCCGAGTTCGGCCGCCTGCCCGGGGCTGCCGAGGCGAAGCGGCGGCTCGGGCTCGAGGAGCGCTTCGTGCTGGGCTTCGTCGGGTTCATGCGCGACTGGCACGGTCTCGAGCGCGTGCTCGATTTCATGGCGCACTCCGGCAGACCGGACCTCCACGCGCTGTTCGTCGGCGACGGTCCCGCGCGGGCGACCGTCGAGCGGCGTGCCGCCGACCTCGGGTTGTCGCTCGCGGGTCACGGTGACCGGCGTCGTGCAGCGTGCGCAGGTGCCCGAGGTACTCGCGGCCTTCGACGTCGCGCTGCAGCCGGCGGTGGTCGAGTATGCTTCGCCGCTGAAGCTGTTCGAGTACCTCGCCGTCGGGCTCCCCGTGCTGGCGCCCGACACGCCCAACATCCGCGAGGTGCTCGAGGATGGGGTGAACGCGGTGCTCTTCGATCCGCACGACGAGATCGGCCTTCGGGCGCGGGCTGGCTCGGCTCTGTTCCGACGGCGACCTGCGTCGCCGGATTGCCGACGAGGCGCGCGCGACCATCGGCCGCCGCGGGCTCACCTGGCGACGCAATGCCGAGCGGGTCGCGGAACTTGCGGACGCGGCTCGCCGTGGAGGGTCGGGACGATGAGAGGCCTGCTGCTCGCGCTGTTCGTTTTCGGTTCCACGCCGTGGATGCTGCGGCTGCCGTTCGTCGGGCTGCTGTTCTGGATGTGGTTCGGATTCATGAACCCGCACCGGCTCACGTTCGGCTGGGCCTACAACTTCGCGTGGGTGCAGTGGGTCGGGGCCGCCACGATCCTGGGCTGGCTCGCCTCGCGCGAGTCGCGCCGCATCCCGATGACGGGCACGACCACGCTGTGGATCCTGTTCACGCTGTGGTGCTCGTTCACGACGGTCTTTGCGCTCAACCCGGACTACGCCTGGCCGGAGTGGGAACGGTTCCTCAAGGTCCAGGTCATGATCCTGTTCATGCTGTTCATGCTGGTGAACCGCCGCCGCATCGACCTCGCGGTGATCGTGATCGCAGCCTCGATCGGCTTCTACGGCGTGAAGGGCGGCATCTTCACCATCCTCGGCGGCGGCCAGTACATGGTCTGGGGCCCGGCGAAGAGCTTCATCTCCGGCAACACCGAGATCGGCTTCGCGATGGTCGTGACCGCGCCGCTGATCTGGTACCTGCGCAGCATCGCCACCCATCGCTGGGTGCGCCTCGGCTGCATCGCGGCATTCGGCCTGTGCCTGATCTCGATCCTCGGCAGCTACTCGCGGGGCGCGTTCCTCGCGCTCGGCGCCATGGTGTTCTTCCTCTGGCTGCGCTCGCGCGGCAAGGTCGTGACCGCCGTCGCCGCAATCGTGGCCCTCGGCATCGGGCTCTCGCTGATGCCTGCGCAGTGGTTCGACCGCATGGCCACGATCCAGAACTACGAGCAGGACCAGTCGGCGATGGGTCGGATCAACGCCTGGACCTTCGCGTTCAACCTCGCCAACGACCACCCGATCGCCGGTGGCGGCTTCGGGGCGTTCACCCCCGAGCTGTTCCAGCGCTATGCGCCGGATCCCGAGAAGTTCCACGACGCGCACAGCATCATCTTCGAGGTGCTGGGCGAGCAGGGCTACATCGGCCTGCTGCTGTTCCTCGGGCTCGGGCTGGCGACGTTCGTGCGCGCCATCCGGGTCGAGCGGCTGGCCAGGGGTCGGGAGGACCTCGCCTGGGCGGCGATCCTCGCACGCATGTGCCAGGTCTCGCTGGTGGGCTACCTCGTCGGCGGCGCCTTCCTCGGGCTCGCATACTTCGACCTGCCGTACACCATCATGGCGATCGTGGTCGCGACGGGTGCAGTGGTGCAGAAGCGCCTCGCGGCCAGCGTGGCCGAGCCCGACGGCGGCTGGCGGGAGGCCATCGCACCGCCGCCCCCGCCGCCCCCGACGCCGCTGCGCCAGCCGGTGACGGGCGGCCGCTAGTGCGGGCGGCGTTCGCCTCGGCGCTGCTGCGTGCCTTCGAGCCGTCCGAGCGGCGCCTGCTGGTACTGATCTTCCACCGGGTGCACGCGGCTCCGGACGAACTGTTTCCCCGCGAGGTCACGGCCGGCGTGTTCCGCTGGCAGATGGACCTGCTCGCCCGGTACATGACGCCGCTGCCGCTGCGCGAGGGCATCGCGCTGCTCGCCATCGGGCACGCTGCCGCGGCGTGCGGTCGCGGTCACCTTCGACGACGGCTACGCCGACAATCTCGAGGTGGCCGCTCCGATCCTGAGGTCCGCAGGCGTGCCGGCCACGTTCTTCGTCGCCACGGGCTACCTCGGCGGCGGACGCATGTGGAACGACACGGTGATCGAGTCGGTGCGCCGCCTGCCGCCCGGCGAGCACGACCTCGGCGACCTGGGCCTCGGCCCGCGGCGCGTCGGCGACGTCGACTCGCGGCGCACGCTGTGCCGGGATTCGATCGCGGCCATCAAGCACCGGCCGCAGCCGCAGCGCCAGCGTCTCGCCGACGCGCTGGCGGCCCGGGCCGGCTCGCCGCTGCCGGACGACCTGATGATGACGCCCGCGCAGGTGCGCGAACTGGCCGGGCTGGGCTTCGAGATCGGTGGCCACACGGTCACGCATCCGATCCTGCGCGTGCTGCCGCCGGAGGAGGCGGCGGACGAGATCCGCCAGGGCCGCGAGCAGCTCGAGCGGATCACGGGTCGCGCGGTGGACCTGTTCGCGTATCCGAACGGCCGGCCGGGCGAGGACTACGGCGACGAGCACGTGGCCGCGGTGCGGGACATCGGCTTCGCGGCCGCGGTCTCGACCAAGCGCGGCGTCTGCTCGAGCCGCAGCGATGCCTGGCAGCTGCCGAGGTTCACGCCCTGGGACCGCACGCCGGAGCGCTTCCTGGCGCGGATGCTGCTCGAGTACCGCAACGCGCCGGGCCCCTGAAAGCGCCTGCGGCGCCGTTCGCTCAGCCCGCCGTCGCGGGTGCGTGAGCCTCGAGCCACAGCTCCAGCACCATCAGCACCCAGACCAGTTCGCCGTAGTACGCGGCGTGCACGTCGCGCTGCATGTCGAGCAGCGCGTCGAGGAACGCGCCGTTGAACAGCCCGCGCTCGCGCAGGCGGCCGAGGCTCGCGGTGGCGAGCTCGCGCAGTCCGGCGTGCCCGGTCAGCCAGACGCCGAACGGCAGCCCGAAGCCGTGCTTCTTCTTGCGGATGATCTCCCCGGGCAGGAAGTCGCGCGTCGCGTGCTTGTAGAACCAGCGCAGCTCGCCGTCCCGGAGCTTGAGCGTCGCCGGGATCCGGCAGCTCATCCGCACCAGCGATTCGTCGAGCATCGGGTAGCCGACGTCGATGCCGGCGAGGCCGCACATGCCGTTGACCTTGACGAGGTCGTTGTCGTGCAGCGTGAACTTCCAGTCGAGGAACAGCATGCGATCGACGGCGGGCGCGGCGGCGTGCTCGCCGTACTCGGCGCGCAGCGCGCGCAGCGGCGCGTCGGTGTCGATGCGGCCGAGGAGCCCCGGGGCGAACACCTCGTCGGCCGCGTGACGGTGCAGGAAGTTGTAGCTCTGCAGGCGGTCGGGCAGGGGCACCTGCGCCTGGCGGATGTAGCTCGCGGCCTTGCCAGCGAGCGGCAGGCGCCCGAGCGGCGTGCCGAGCAGCAGCGGCTCGAGCAGGCCGGCGCGCAGCGCGGCCGGCACGCGGCCATAGCGCTCGAACACCAGCTGCTTGGCGTAGCGCGAGTTGCCTGCGAACAGTTCGTCGCCGCCGTCGCCGGCGAGCATGCGCTCGACGCCGTGCTCGCGGGCGAGGCGGGCGCAGAAATACACCGGGATCGCCGAGGAGTTTCCGAAAGGCTCGTCGAAGGCCGCGGCGATGTCGCGCACCGCCGTGTAGATGTCCTCCGGCGTCACGTAGTACTCGTGCGCCTCGGTGCCGAAGTGCCGCGCGGCGATGCGCGCGTACTCGGTCTCGTCGTAGCCCTGCGCCTCGAAGCCGATCGAGAACGTGGGCGCGGACTTCGGCCGCAGGTGCTTCGCGAACATGCCCGACACCGTCGAGCTGTCGAGTCCGCCGCTCAGGAACGCACCCTCGCTCGCGCCCGGCCGCATCGCCCGCCCGACGCTCGCGTCGAGTTCGGCGAGCAGTTCGTCGGCGAGCTCGTCCACGCGCGGTCGGCGTGCTCGTCGAACGACACTTCGAACCAGCGGCGCAGCTGCACGTCGCCGCGATCCACCGACAGGCGGTGCCCCGCTGGCAGCTTGTGGATCCCGGCGTAGACGGTCCGCGGGCTCGGGATGCAGTGGAAGTAGACGTAGTCGTACAGGGCCTGCGGATCGAGCGCGGGTCGGGCGCCGCGCCCGTCGACCAGCGAGCGCAGGCGGCTCGCGACGCGCAGCCGCCCGCCCTCGTGCTCCCAGTACAGCTGGTGCAGGCCGGCCGCATCCACGCCCGCCAGCGCGCGGCCGCGCTGCGTGTCGACGATCACCGCCGCGACCGGCCGGTCGGGCAGCGAGGGCCAGCGATCCGGCGCCGAGCGATAGGCCTCGCCGATGCGGCGCGCGACCTCCGGGGCGTCGCCGCGCTCGACGCCCGAGGGCGACACCGCGACCGCCACGAGGCAGCGGCCATCCTCGCTCTGCCAGGTCCCAGGCGCGGCCATCGATTCGACGGCGGCCGCGAGGCCGTCGGTCAGCCGGTCGCTGCGGAGGCAGACGTTCAGGGTCGTCATGGGTTGGCGTCGTCGCCTGGATTCAGGTCGAGTGCGTCGCCGTCGGTCGCCGCCCCGGGCGGCGCAGGTCGGACAGCATGCTGAAGAAGGGGCGGGGATCGCGCCAGTGCCACAGCGCGCCGCGCAGCGGCGGGCGCAGCAGCCGCAGGAAGTCCCCCGTCGAGCCCTCGCGTCCGCGCAGGGCGTCCGCGAGTCCGCGCAGCCAGGCGTCCTCGACGATGATCGTGACGTCGCGGCTGGACTGGGCGCGAACGCCGGATCCGGCGCCGATCCAGTCCTCGTACATCGCGCGCGTCACGCTCGCGCCGACGGCGTCGCTCAGCCGGTGCTGGTCCCAGTGCCGCGCGTTCATCTCGATCAGGGCCAGCCGGCCGGTGCCGGCTCTCGCGCTTGAATTCGAGTTCCGACGTACCCCGGTACCCGAGCGCGCGCAGCAGCGCCAGGCTCGATTCCGTCAGGTCCGCCGGCATGCGCTCGGCCCGGATCGCCACGCCGTTGCCGCAGACGCGCGGATGCTGCAGCACCTTGCGCGCGGTGAAGTGGGCCCGCGGGACACCGGCGCGATCCACGTACGAGCCGAACACCACGAGCTGGTCGTCGGCGCCGGCCACGAACTCCTGCACCAGCAGGTGCGGGGCGAGCCCGCGCAGCGCGCCGTAGAGCTCGCGCACTTCGCCCGCGGTCTGGAAGCACGAAGGCCTTGTTCTTGCGCACCACGCGCCGCACTTCCGGGCGGCGCCAGTCCCGCGAGAACAGCGGCTTGACCACCACCGGCATCGCGACGGCGGCGAGCGCCGCCTCGAGCTGCGCGTCGTCGGCGACCTCGACCGAGACCGGGCAGTGGATCCCCACCGAGCGGGCCACCTCGAACAGGGCCTGCTTGTTGAGCACCCGCTCGAGCACCGCGTTGGGCGCCATCGGAAGGTCGTAGGCGGCCTCGAGCCGGGCACGGTGGTGCATGACGAAGTGCACGTCGTGGTCGCGGGTCGGCACCAGCAGCGGGCGGGCCTGCAGGTCGGCGGCGAAGCGCTCGAGGAAGCGCGCCGCGCCCTCCGGATCCGCCTCGGTGTCCGGCGAGCGGACCAGCCGCAGGTCGCGCGAGGAGCGGGCCGGGGTGTCAGTCTCGGCAGTCAGACCGAAAACCGTCACCGGCAGCCCGTGCAGGCTGCGAGCGATGCCCAGGCCGGTGTAGTGGGCATTCAGGACGACGATGGGACGCGGGGACGGCTGCATGCGGTGGCGGGCTTCTCTGGCGGTGCTCTTGTCCGGGGCGCTTCTCGGTGGCGCGCAGGCAGGGTAGCCCGCCTGTGCGGGGGAAACCGGGACGGCTGTAACGAATTTCCGACCGGACGCGGGTTACAGTGGCGCCCTCCGGAGGCCGCAAGGCCTTTGTTATTATAAGAAAACTTATGCCTCACACCCCTGAAACCCTCGCGCAGGTGCGCGGACTGCTCGGCCAGGTCCTGCAGCTCGGCGCCAAGGCGCAGACCCTGCAGGCCGGTTCGCCGCTGCTCGGCGCCCTGCCGGAACTCGACTCGATGGCGGTCGTGCACGTGCTGACCGCGATCGAGGAGCACTACGGCATCGCGATCGCCGACGACGAGCTGTCGGCCGAGACGTTTGCCACGCTGGGCGCGCTGGCCGACTTCGTCGAGAGCAAGCTTGCCGGCTGAGGCGATGGCACTCGCCGGCCCGACCGGGCCGGCACCCTTCGAGGCATTCTTCCTGGACGGAACCGCGGGACACCTGTTCTGCGTCTACCGGCCGGGCCAGTCACGGTCGCGTCCCGCGGGTGCGCCCGCGCCGGTCGTACTGGTGCTGCCGGCTTTCGCCGAGGAGATGAACAAGACCCGTCGGATGCTGTCGCTGTTCGCGCAGCAGGCGCAGGCCGCGGGCATCGGTACGCTCATCCCCGACCTCTATGGCACCGGCGACAGCGAGGGCGACTTCGGCGAGGCGACCGTCGAGCGCTGGGCCGACGACCTCGGCCGGGCCGCGCAGTGGCTCGAGGCTCGATCGACGGCGCCGCTCTCCGTGCTGGCCGTGCGCTGCGGGGCGCTGCTCGCGAATCTGTTGCCGAGCCGTCGGCCGGGGGGCCACCTCGTGCTTTGGCAGCCCGTCACCAGCGGCCGCGTGTACGCCAACCAGTTCCTGCGCCTGCGGCTCGCGGGCGAGCTGCTGGCCGGCGGTGGCCAGGTCGACTCGGCCGCGCTGCGGCAGGAGCTGGAGAGGGAAGGGCGCCTCGAGATCGCCGGCTACCAGGTATCGGCGGAGTTGCTGCGGGGCCTCGAATCCCTGGAGTTGAAACAGCTCGATCCGGATCGCTACCGCACGATCCGGGCCTTCGAGGTCGGCACACTGCAGCCGCTGGCCGTGAGCCCGGCACTGGAGCGGGTGCTCGCGACGTGGCGCCGCGACGGGCGCGACGTCGCCGGCACCGTGGTCTCGGGCGACCCCTTCTGGGGCACGACCGAGATCGCGACCGTGCCGGCGCTGGTGACCGCGACCGTGGACGCGTTCCTGGCCGGGGCGGCCGCGCGATGACGGCGGAGCAGGCGCTGATCTTCGAGTCGGGCGGGCATCGGCTGCTCGGCGTGCTGCACGAGGCCGGGGGCGACGGGGCGCTAGGCGTGCTCGTCATCGTGGGCGGGCCGCAGTACCGCGTCGGCAGCCATCGCCAGTTCGTGCACCTCGCCCGCAACCTCGCGCGCCACGGCGTGCCGGTGCTGCGCTTCGATTACAGCGGCATGGGCGACAGCGAGGGCGCGGCTGCCACCTTCGAGCACGTGCAGGAGGACGTCGCGGCCGCGGTGGACGCGCTGCTCGCAGGTGCGCCGCAGGTACGGCGCGTGGTGCTCTGGGGACTCTGCGACGGCGCCTCCGCGGCGCTCATGTACGCGCCGTCGGACCGGCGCGTGGCGGGGATCGTGCTGCTGAATCCCTGGGTTCGCACCGAGGCGGGGCTCGCACGCACCCAGCTGTGGACCTATTACCCGCGCCGGCTGTTGAGTGCGCAATTCTGGCGCAAGGTGACACGGCAGCCCCAGGCTCTGTTGCGCTCGGCCAAGGGCTTCCTCGGCACGGTGCGCAGGAGCCGGGCCGCCGGGGCCGCGCCAGGTTCGCAGCCCGCCGCGGGCAGCGGGGCAGCGGTGGCGCCGTCCCGGCACTTCCTCGACCGGATGATCGAGGGAGCGGAACGCTACGGCGGCCGCATGATCGTGCTGCTGAGCGGCGCGGACCTCACGGCGGGCGAATTCAAGGCGACGGTGGCCGCGCAGCGCCGCTGGCGCCGGGCCTTCGGTCGCCCGCAGGTCGCGACCTGCGAGCTTGCCGACGCCAATCACACTTTTTCCTCGCGGATCTGGCGAAACTGGGCCGAGGAAAAGACGCTCGAGTTCGTCAGGGCTCTCTGAATGCTGCCGACTTTCATCGGACTGGGAGCCCAGCGCGCCGGCACCACGTGGGCCTACAACTGCCTCGCCGAGCATCCCGACGTGTTCATGACGCGCAAGAAGGAACTGCACTTCTTCTACGTCAACTACGGGCGCGGGCTCGCGTGGTACGAAGAGCAGTTCGCGGAGGCGGGCGCGGCGCAGGCGCGCGGCGAGATCACGCCCGACTACATGTATCACGAGCAGGCGCTCGCCAACATCGCGCGCGACGTGCCCGGCGCGAAGGTGTTCGTGATCCTGCGCAATCCCGTCGACCGCGCCGTCTCGGCCTACGCGCTGCACCCCGACAAGTACGCCGGACTGTCGTTCCGGCAGGCAGCGGAGCAGTTCCCGGACCTCCTCGACCGCGGGATGTACGCGAGGCATCTCGGGGTCGTGCGCCGCTACTTCGAACCCGCGCAGCTCAAGATCATGTTCTACGACGATCTCGAGTCGGCACCGGGACCATTCCTCGACGAACTGTTCTCGTTCGTCGGCGTGGCGACGGGCTTCCGGCCCGCGTCGCTGCAGACGCGCTACAACCGCGTGATCTATCCCGGCCTGCAGAAGTGGCTGCTCGGCAGCGGGCTCGGCTGGACCATCGACGCGGTGAAGCGCTCGCCGCTCGGGACGTGGGTGCGCTCGCGCCACTCGACCTCGCGACGCGAGGATCCCGGCGTCGGCCGCGCCGACCTGCGCGAACTCGCGGCCCGCTTCGCGCCGGACGTCGAGCAGCTCTCCGCCGAGACCGGCCGCGACCTGCGCCACTGGCTGTCCTGATCATTGCCCGGGTGTGACGTGCGAGTGAATTCACCAATACTGCTGTTCGGGATGCCGCGCTCCGGGACCACCTGGCTCGGCAAGATCTTCGACAGCCATCCCGACACGCTCTACCGGCACGAGCCGGATACCTGGCGGCCGATGCGCGAGATCCCGCTGCTGGCCGCGCCTGCCGATGCGTCGCGCTTCGAGAGGTACGTGCAGGACTACCTGGCCTCCGTGCCGGCCATGCGTGCCGACCGCGTCGCGGCCAAGCAGCCGATTTTTCCGAAGAGCTACCTCTCCGGCTCCCGGGCTGCTCGCCTACAAGCTCGGCTCCGGTGCGAGCAAGGTCGCGGGCCGCATGGGCTGGGACTGGCCGGTGTGGTTCGCGCCCGGCGCGCAGCCGGGTGCGCGGCTGGCGTGGAAGTCCATCGAGTCGCTGGGCCGGTGGGGGCTGCTGATGCGCTGCATTCCCGACGCCCGCGGCGTGCAGATCGTCCGCCATCCCTGCGGTTACGTGAACTCGGTGCTGAGCGGGGAGGCCGCCCAGCGCTTCACGCACGGCGAGGCCGCGCAGGACGTGGGCATCTTCGAGATGCTGGCGGGAACCGAGCAGGCGCGCCGCCGGGGCCTCACGCTGGAGCGGCTGATGCAGCTGCCGCCGGCCGAGCGCCTCGCCTGGCGCTGGACGCTGTTCAACGAGAAGGCCGCCGAGGAGGCCGCCGGCGATGCCCGCTGCCTGGTGCTGTACTACGAGGAATTGTGCGCGGATCCCGTCGGCGTGACGCGGCGCCTGTTCGATCACTGCGCGCTGCCGTGGAGCGCGCAGACCGAGGAGTTCCTCGCGGCAAGCACGAGCACCAGCGCGTCGCGGACCGACTACTACAGCGTGTTCAAGAACCCGCTCGAGAGCGCCTGGCGGTGGCGGACGAAGCTGCCGGCGGAGGACATCGAGCGCGTACTCGCCGTGGCGGCCAGCAGCGCCGTCGGCGTTCCGTATGCGGATGCGGGCCGTTCGTGGAACCGTCCGCCGCAGGGATGAGCCATGGGTAAGCAGCGCGAGGATCATCTGCAGAATGCGCGCCAGGCCCGCGAGGTATCGGGCGTCGGCCTGTTCACGCAGTGGCGCGAGATCCTGGCACTGCGATTCGGCGAGTCGCGGCTCGGTCCGTCCGAGTACTACTTCTACCGCCTGTTCGACCGCCGGCTGTCGGACCAGGACCGCCGGCGGTTCGCGGGCTACCGCCGCGAGCGCGAGATCGATCGCGCGCTGAACGCCGAGAGCTGGCGCTCGATGGCCAACGACAAGCTGATCATGTACGCGGCGCTGCGGGGGCTCGGCTTCCCATACCCCCCCCATCCGGGCCGTGTGCCACGCGGTCGGTCGTCCGTTCCCCGGCGCGGCCACGTTGCGCACGGAGGAGCAGATCCGGCGGTTCCTGGCATCTGCCGCCTACCCGCTGTTCCTGAAGCCGGTGCACGGTTCCTACGGACGCGGCGCCTGCTCGGCGATGGGCTACGAGCCTGCCACCGACAGCCTGCGCCTCGGCAACGAGGACCGCTGGTCGCTGCAGGAGGCCGCGGAGGCCTTCCTCGCGCCCCGTTCACACGGCTACGTCTTCCAGGACCTCGTGCGGCCCCACGAGAGCATCCGGGCCTTCTGTCGTGCCACGGCCAGCAGCGTGCGGGTCGTGGTCGTGTGGGGGCCTCGCGGGCCGGAGATCTTCCGTTGCGCCTGGAAGATCCCGGTCGGCCTCAATATGTCCGACAATTTCATCCATGGCGAGGTTGGGAACCTTCTCGCGCTGGTGGACGTCGAATCAGGGCGGGTGGCACGCATCATCTCGGGCACTGGCCTGCGGATGCGCGAGGTCAGCCAGCATCCGGACAACGGCCAGACGCTGCTCGGGTTCACGCTGCCGGACTGGCCAGCAGTGCGTGAACTGTGCCTCACGGCTGCCACGGCCTTCCCCGGACTGCGCCTGCAGAGCTGGGACGTCGCACTCGGGGAGGCCGGACCGGTCATACTCGAGGTGAACGTGGAAGGCAGCATGGACCTGCACCAGCTCGCGGGTGCCAGAGGCATCCTCGAGGGCGTGCTGTTAGAGACGCTGGCGACCCTGCCGCAGCGCCGATAGGAGAGACGATTCATGAATCGAACCGCAAAGACGATTTCCGTTGCCGTGCTGCTGGCGATCGGCTGGTCCGGGCCGGCGTGGGCGTTCCGCTTCGTGCCCACTGAGGCGCAATGGAATTCGTGGTCGCCGATGTGCAAGGCCCGCTATTCGGTGTCCAGCGCGGCCGATGGCAGCCCGTTGCGCGCAGCGTCGATGAAGCCGAAGTCCAGCGCTGGAAGGCGATCACCGGCGAATACGTCTGGGCCAACATGCACCATTACTGCGCGGGAATCGCATGGCAGTTCAAGTGCGCGTACCGAAGCGATCCGGAGCGCCGTGCAAAGATGCTGTCAACCGCGGCTACGGAAGTCGACTACACGTACCGCCACCTCCAGCCGGGCATGCCGCTGTACTCGACGGTCGACGATCGCGTTGGCGTCGGTTTGGCTCGATCGGGGCCAGCCCAATCGGGCGGCCGGCTACCTCGAAGCCGTGATCCAGGCTCAACCAGAGGATCCTTCTGGCTACGTTGCACTGTCTGCCGTTCAGGAACGCCAGAAGGACTGGATCGCAGGCGCGTACGACGCTTCTGACCGGTGACAAGGCCAGCGGCGGCACATCCGCGGAAATCGCCTACCACCTCGGCCTGGTCTCTCTGAAACTCGGCGAGAAGGATGCGGCCGCGCAGTACGCGCGCAAAGCCTACGGAATGGGCTATCCGCTGCCGGGCCTGAAGCGCCAGCTGCAGCAGGCTGGCGTCCAGATGTAGAGAGAATCAGGGAGTCGCGAGCGGCTGCCAGCTGGCCGGCTTGTAGACCCACACATCGCCGTTGATGGGGTCCTCGACCCCCAGCAAGACGTCGTACTGCCGCGCGTATTTCCATTTTCCCAGGATTCCGCGCGACGGCGTGACCGTGCCACTTCCTCCGCTGATGGAGCCGGAACTCGCCTGCGGAGCCGCGGGTCCATCCGCCACCGGAGCTTTGCTGACAGTCCAGCCCGCGGTGCCGAATACCGCTGGCGGTTGGACGTACCAGACATCCCCGCCGCCGTCCCAGAGCACGAACACTCCGCGGACTGCATCGAAGTCCATGCCATGGTCACGTGAGAGAGCGAAGGAGCCCGAGGGGTCAACCAGCTGCACGCCGATGGCGCCGTTCGACGGGCCGGCAGTGGCCAGGTTCCAGACCACCAGGATGCGTCCGGACGATCCGTTCGCGGTCCTGGCGTAGAGATTGCGCTGCGGGTCGTAGGCTCCGGCGCCCTGATCGCCGTAGCTTGTCTTGCCGGTTGTGCCGACCTGCTGCCACTGGTCCTGCGACGGGTCGTCGACGTCGTTGATCGTGTAACGGAACAGTCTCCCGCCATCGGTCGGCTTCTCGCTGACGAGAATGCTGTCCTTGCCGTTGATCGCCGCGTAAGCGGTCGTACCGTTGACGAAGTTGCTCGGACGGGGGCTGCCGGTGCCATTGACGAGCACCGCATTGCGGTTCTGCCACATGTTGCCGCCGAGTACGTCCGGGTAGAGCTGCGGGCTCACGTGCGAACCCGTCGTGCCGCCCACCATGTCGGCGCCGGCCCGGCTCGGATCCCAGACGTACGGCCCGGTCGGCGTCACACCGTCCAACAGCACAAACCGTGCGCAGCAGTTGAACTTGCCGCCGCCAAACGTGATGAAGCGGTCGCTGAGCGGCAGGAACTCCTGGTTGTCGTAGGTGTGCGCCGCGATCGGTGCATTCATCGGGCCGTCCACCGCGAAGTACTGCGCGTCGCCGAGGGGCGCGACCACGGCGCTCGGCAGCGACGCGCGCTCCCACAGCCCAGAGACGACGTCGAATCGGTAGACCTCGTTGCCCGCGTAGTTGGCGTGTCCTCCGCCCCAGAAGATCAGCTGCCGGCGATTCGAGTCCCAGGCCATGGAACTCCAGGCGTGGATGATGCGTGCGGGATTCTGGTAGCTCTGAGGTCCGGTGCGCTGGGCGGCCGGCGTCCACACGTCGCTGAAGCGATTGAGGTTGACCTTGAGCCACGAGCCTTCCGGCGCCGCGGCGAGCAGCGTGAAGAACGCATCGCCATTGCCGATGTCGCCGTCGGCGAACGAGAGCACCTCGATGGAGTCCAGCGTGTCCGTGCCCTCGGTGCCCACGAGGGCCCGCACCGTGCCCTTGCCGCCCGTCATGGTCACGACGTAGTCGCCCGCTGGGCCCGTGAACACGGCGACGTCGTGGCCCGGACCTCCGGAGATGCTGTCGTTGCGAGGACCGCCCTTGATGCGGTCGTCCGCGGCAGAGCCCCTGATGACGTCCGCGCTCGATCCGCCGGCGATCAGCGCAATGCCGTTGACGGTCACGCCGGAGAGATCCAGGACCAGCCCGGGGCTGTTCTGCATCTGCAGGACGTCGTTGCCGCCGCCACCGTCGATACGCTCCACGCCAGTGAGCGCACGCAGGCCGATGACATCGTCACCAGCGGAGCCGGCGATGCGGTCCGTCCCCGCGCCGCCGTCGATCGAGTCCGAGCCGTTCCTGGTGCCGGCGTAGTCGAAGACGTCGTCGCCTTCGCCACCGTACAGCAGGTCGTTGCCGCTGCCGCCACTGAGGCGGTCGTTGCCGGCGTTGCCATGGACCTGGTCGGCGCCGGACTCGCCGAAGAGGCGGTCGGACGCCTGCGAGCCGCGAACGACATCCGAACCGCCCTTGCCGTAGATCTCATGCGGCTCGATGGCGGCGCTGACGTCGATCGTCTCGCTGGCATTGGTGCCCAGGAGGACCACGTCGGCAACCGCGGCCTGCGACATTGCCAGCGCCGCGACCACGAACGCGCATGTCGCACGCCGGATGGGGCACTGTTTCGACGCCTGGGATGAACGGGACATGACGCGCACCATGGACTTGCAACGGACGAGTAGGCGACTGTAGGTGTTGGATCCGGGATTGTGAATGCCAATATGTCAACTCGACACGAAAGTGGCGCGGTTTCTTCGCAGTGGCGGTGTCCCTAGAATGCCCAACCTCCCGGTCACGACCTGCCGCCCCGATCCGATGTCCGCATCCAACGCCTCGATGCCGCGTGCTGTCCTGCTGATCGCCTATCACTACCCTCCCATCGTCGGGAGCAGCGGCCTGCAGCGCACGCTCCGATTTTCCCAGCACCTGCCCAGGTTCGGCTGGCGGCCCATCGTGCTCAGCATCGCCCCGCACGCCTACGAGAAGCGATCCGAGTCGCAGGGCAACGAGATTCCCGACGGCGTCGAGGTGCACCGGGCGGTCGGCTTCGACACGGCACGCCAGCTGAGCCTCGGCGGGCGCTACCCGCGGTTCCTCGCACTGCCCGATCGCTGGGCCACGTGGCGATTCCATGGCATCCACACGGCGCTGCGGCTGATCCGCGAGAAGCGCATCTCGGCCGTTTGGTCCACGTTCCCGATCGCGACGGCCCACACGATCGGGTTGGGTGCGGCGCGGCGCTCGGGCCTGCCCTGGGTTGCCGAGTTCCGCGATCCACTGTGGCAGGGCAGCTACCCGCCCGACCCGACGGTCAACCGCGCCTGGAAGGAACTCGAGAGCGACATCTTCGGCACCGCGGCCGGAGTGGTCGTCACGACACCCGGCGCGGCGACCCTCTACCGGGACCGGTTCCCGCACTTCGAGCCGTCCCGCATCGTCACGATCGAGAACGGCTACGACGAGGAGACCTTCCGGCGCGCGGAAGCGAAGCTCGACACGCGGCACGCGACCGATCGCGGGGCGGGCGGACCGCTCACGCTACTGCACAGTGGCGTGATCTATCGCAACGAGCGCGACCCGTCGCAGTTGTTCGCCGCGCTTTCCAGCCTGAAGCAGCGGGGCGCACTGGGCGCGAAGGACCTCCGAGTCTTGCTGCGCGCGAGCGGGGACGAAGTCGGTTACCGTCGGCAGGTCGACTCGCTCGGGATCGCCGACCTGGTGAAGGTCGAGCCCGCGATCGACTACCTCGGCGCCCTGGAGGAGATGCTGACCGTGGATGGCCTGCTGCTGCTGCAGGCCGCGAATTGCAATGCGCAGGTGCCTGCGAAGCTCTTCGAGTACCTGCGGGCGGGACGCCCGATCCTCGCGCTGACCGACCCGCGTGGAGACACTGCGAGGACCCTTGATGCCGCCGGGGCTGGCGTGATTGCGAGGCTCGATTCTCAGCAGGAGATCGAGCATGCGCTGCTGAGATTCGTCACCGAGTCGAAGACTTCCGGATGGCGACGGCCCGGCATGGAAGCCGTGGCGCGGTATTCCCGCGAGGCTCAGGCCGGCCAGCTCGCACGCCTGCTCGACGAGGTGACCGTGGTCCGCCCGGCGGCGCGAGCCGCCGGCGGACGCTGACGGTCATCGAAGCGATTCTTGCGGCAGACCTACTTCCGGAACCAGACGGGCAGTTCGATCGGTGCCGACTGTCCCTCGGGGCCGGTCTCGCCGCCGACCTTGACCAGAGTTCGCGGCGGCGTGGGGTAAGCCCAGGGACCCGGGCCGACCTTCGTGACGAGGCTCTCGGGAGTCGTCGAATCCATGTTCACCCAGCGGCCTGGGTTCTGGACATCCTCTGCAGACCAGCCCTTGTAGGCATTGTTCGCCACGAAGACGACCGCCCGTTCGGCCCAGTTCTCGGGGACCGTGCCCCACAACTCGGCGGAGCTGAACATCGCAGCGGCGTTGCGAGGCGCCGTGCCGTCGTCACGAAGGGCCGTTCGCCTCGGTTGGCCTTCGTCGATCCAGGTGAACGAGTTGTAGGACAGGTACTTCTGATACGAGTAGGGGTTCTTGGAGTCCGAGATGTCGTACGACCTGACCGCCTTCCAGAACTCCGGGTTCACGAAAGTCTCGGGGCCGGCAGTGAAGCCCAGCGGCGCGAGGTAACCGCCGCCAGCGACCGAGGTCACCGGCGGACTCCAGCTCACGTCGGGGTAGGCCGGCGAATCGGAACCCCACCAGTCGCGGCGGGCGCGAAAATACACCATGGCCGTGCCGATGCCGCCGTAGGTCTTGTCCCAGGCTCCGATGAACGTGTTGTTGTAGATCACGCTTTGCCCGGCGCTCGCAATGTCGATCAGCTTGTCCGAGCGCCGGCCGAGTTCCGGTTTCTCGGGATCCAGCAGGGCGCTCAGGTAGCTGTTGCGTACGCGAACGTCGTAACGCGTGGACTTAATGATGCTGCAGCCTCGCGAGCCGGTGACGCGGATGTTGTTGAAAAGTGCGTAGGTGTTGGGGCGCCCCTCGAGATAGAACTGGTGCTTGGTGTTGCCGGTGCCGCCCATCTGCGAGCCGTGGAAGTTCCACACCCAGTGGCGCCATTCGCCGGGTGGGACGACGCCGCCGAATCGCGAGTCGCCCTCGTACGAAGGTGAACCAAAACCGCTCTGCTCGCGGGTGGAGTCGTGCTGGTATACCTTGGTGACATAGACGTTTACGGGTCGATCGGTCAGATATCCGCCCCCAGCCACGATCGTGTCCCAAAGCTCGAGGTTCTTGAAGTAGGCGGTCTCCAGCTTCTGCACGCCAAGTTCGTCTCCGCGTATTGTCGGCCGCTTGCCAGGTTCGCCCAGCACGTACAGATTCAGCTTGTCGCCTGCGGTCGAGTAGTTGTCGGTGTAATCGCCCGCGGTGACCAGCAGCACGTTGGGCTGGTCGTATGTTGCCTGCGATTTCATCTCCCGCTGCATCTCGAGCCACGGCGTGGTCTTCGAGTCGTAGCCGATTCCGGGGAACCGCTTGTCTGCATCCACGCCCCACGCGATCGTCGGCGCGAGCACCCGGATGTTGAACTGCTGCGACTGCGCGCCTTCGGACGAGGCGGCGAGGTACACGGTGGCCGTCTCGCTGCCGCTGCCCGAGCCGTCGTAGCTCAGCACGCCGGTCTTCGAGTCGTAGCTGACGCCGCTCATTGCGCCCGACACGACGTTCAACTGCGTCGCGATCCGCGGCATCCAGCCGCTTTCGTTGGTGAGGTCGCCGGGCGTCCAGCGGTTCTGCGTGTCGAGCTGGAAGATTCCCATGTGCTCGGTCTCGGGGTAGCCGCGCACGAACACGATTTCGGGGATCTCGGTGAATTCGAACTTGCTGCCGGCAGAGGGCAGCGGCACCGGCTTCGGCTGCGGCGAGGGCGTCGGAGAGGACGACGGCATGACGTCGATCTCGAACGTCGGCAGGCTGGCCTTGGCCTTGCCGTTGTTCGCGGTGATCGTCACGCCCGAGTACTTGCCCACGTCCGCCGTGGCCGGCTTGCCGGCCAGCGCGCCGGTGGCGGCGTCGAACGCCGCCCACTTGGGCTTGTTCGAGAACCTCGAAGGCGAGCGTGCCGCCGGCGGGGTCCGCTGCGGTCGGCACGAACTGGTACTGCTGGCCCGCGACCACGCTGGTCTTCGGCGATCCGGAAATGGCGGGCGGGGCCGTGGCCACGGGCGGGGCCGGCGGCGGGACGCCGAATCCGCTGCCGCTCTTCGAGTCGCCCTCGCCCTTGCAGCCCAGCAGCAGTGCGGCGAGCACCGTGGCCGCCGCGAACTTCGCCATCGTCTTTGCAATCATTGCTTGCCCCGTTGCCATCCAGTGAGACCGCAGCCAGACCCGGGATTTCCATCCCGGGAGGTACAGTCGCTGCGAGGGCACAGGCCCCGGTACCACCGCGGACGCGGCAGGACCCGGAATGACGGCGGTGCGGATGCGGGCATCCGACCTCGCCGGCAACCCCGCTATCCGCCGAGACTCGCTCGTGGACCGGAGGCTTTGCGTCCCCGCCTTGCGACGGGTTTGCCCTTGCTACGACGGGGCGATTGTCCGCCGGACTGCCGGAAGATTCCTTGAAGCACGTCCCGGGATCGCCCTCGGGCGGCGCGGATCAGACCAGCAGTTCGGCCGGCTCCGGATGGCTCAGGAACCCGAGCGGGCTCGCGCTGAGCCCGTAGGCGCCCGACTGGAACACCGCGATCAGGTCGCCCACCTTGGCCTCGGCGAGTTCCATGCGATCGGCCAGCAGGTCGAGCGGAGTGCACAGCGGCCCCACCACCGAGGCCACTTCGCGCGCCGCGCTGCCGATGCGGTTCGCCACCAGCACGGGGTAGTTCTTGCGCAGCACCTGGCCGAAGTTGCCCGAAGCCGCGAGGTGGTGGTGCAGCCCGCCGTCGGTGATCAGGAACACCTGGCCGCGCGAGACCTTCCGGTCGAGCACGCGGCACACGTACACGCCCGACTCGCCGACCAGGTACCGACCGAGTTCGAGTACGACCTGCGCCTCCGGCAGGGCCGCGTGGATGCGCGGCACGAGCGCGGCGAGGTTCGCGCCGATCGGCGCGAGGTCGAGCAGCCGCTCGCCGGGAAAGTAGGGGATGCCGAAGCCGCCGCCGAGATTCAGCATGCGCACCGGCGCAGGCGCGTGCGCGGCGAGCGCGAGTGCCAGGTCCGCGGATTTCTGCTGCGCGTCGACCAGCACCTCGGGGCGCAGATTCTGCGAGCCGCTGAAGATGTGGAAACCCCAGAACTCCAGCGGCAGCGCCGCCAGTTCGGCGAGCATCTGCGGCACGCGCTCGGCGTCGACGCCGAACTGCTTCGGGCCGCCTGCCATCTTCATGCCGGACGACTTGAGCTCGAAATCCGGGTTGACGCGGATCGCCACGCGGGGGCGCACGCCGATCGCGCGATGCGATCGCGGCGATGCGCCGCATCTCGAGCTCGGACTCCATGTTGATCACGATGCCGGCAGCGACGGCGGCCTCGAGCTCGGGTACCGACTTGCCGGGCCCGGCGAAGCTGATGTCAGCCGTGTCTGTGCCGGTCGCGAGTGCCACGGCGAGTTCGCGCGCGGACGCCACGTCGAGGCCGTCGACGAGTCCGGCGAGGTGCTGCACCACGGCCGGCATCGGATTGGCCTTGATGGCGTAGTGCAGCTCGACCGTCGGCGGCAGTGCGTCGCGCAGCTCGCGCACCTTGCGGTCGAGCACGGCGCGGTCGTAGGCATAGAAGGGCGTGCGACCGATGCGCGCCGCGAGTGCGGAGACGGTCTCGCCGCCGATCAGCAGCTCCCCGTTGCGCGCGTCGAAGTAGGGGTGCGGGGCGTGCTGCGAGAATGCGTCGAGGCTCATGGCGTGGCCTCGAAGGCGCCGCGGAACCGCGCGGCCAGTCCGGGCCGGTCGAACTTGCCGTTCGGGTTGCGCGGCAGCGTGTCGAGCCACTCGATGCGGTGGGGCACCATGTAGGTCGGCATCCGGGCCTTGCAGTGGGCGATCAGCGCGTCGGACGGCGGGCCGCCGTCCGACGGTGCGGAGCCTGGCGATGCAACCAGCACGATCGCCTCGCCGAGCGCGGCGTGGGGCACCGCGACGGCGACCGCGTCGCCGACCAGGCCGGAGGCGTAGACGATCTCCTCCACCTCGGTCGGACTCACGCGGTAGCCCGAAGTCTTGATCATCTCGTCGCGCCGGCCGACGAAGTACAGGAACCCGTCCTCGTCCATGCGGACCGTGTCGCCGGACCAGACCGCCATCTCGGTGAGCGGCAGTTCGCCGGGCTGGCCCGGGACGGGCTTGAAGCGCTCCGCAGTCTTCGCCGGATCGTTCCAGTAGCCGAGTGCCACCAGCGAGCCGCGCTGCACGAGTTCGCCGGGTTCGTGCGGCGCGCAGGTCGAGCCGTCCGGTCGCACGACCATGATCTCGGCGTTCGGGATCGCCTTGCCCATCGAGTCGGGCCGCCGGTCGATCTCGTCGGGCGGCAGATAGGTGCCGCGGAACGCCTCGGTGAGGCCGTACATCAGGAACGGGCGCGTCCTCGGCAGCGCGGCGCGCAGCTTCTCGAGCGTGGCGCGCGGCATGCGGCCGCCGGAGTTCGTGAAATAGCGCAGGTGGTCGGTGATCTCGGCCGGCCACTCGAGGTCCGCGAGCTGGATCCACAGCGGCGGCACGGCGGCGAGCCCGGTGATGCGGTCGCGCTGCACGGCCGTGACGACGTCGCGCGCGAACAGGTGGTCGATGAGCGTCACGCTGGCGCCGGTGAGGAACGCCGTCGTGAGCTGGCTGAAGCCGTAGTCGAAGCTGAACGGCAGCACCGCGAGCAGCCGGTCGTCCGGCGTGTTGCCGAGGTACTCCGCAACGCTGCGTGCGCCCGTGATCATGTTGCGATGGGACAGCACCACGCCCTTGGGCCGGCCGGTGCTGCCCGAGGTGTAGAGGATCGAGGCGATGTCGAGGTCGATCACGCGGTGAAGCCGGGCCTCGCCGCCTGCCGGCGGTCAAGGCGTCCCAGCTGATGCGCCGCGCGCCGTGCGCCGCCGAGTCGAGGCCGCCGTCGCCCACGACCACCACGCAGCGCAGCGCGGGGCACTGGGCGAGCTCCGCCTCGAGGTCGGCGAGACGGTCCTGGGACGTCACCAGCAGCGCAGCGCCGGAGTCGCGCAGGATGTGGCCGACCTGCGCACCCTTCAGCAACGGGTTGACCGGCACGAACACGCCGCCGGCGAGGCTGGTGCCGAAGCACGCGGCGACGGTCTCCGGCCGCTTGTTCAGGTAGATGGCGACGCGGTCCTGTTTCTGCAGGCCGAGCGCTGCGAGTCCCTGCGCGACGGCGCGGCAGGCCGCGGCGAGCGCGCCGTAGTCCAGCGAGGTGCCGCGGTGACGCAGGCAGTCGGCGTCCGGGCTGCGCTCCGCGCTGACGAGCAGGAGGTCGGAAAGTGTCTTGATGTCGTTGCTGTTCATCTCTTCGATCGCAGTTGCATGCCTGTAAGCCACCCGCACGGACCCCGCGCCGGGTCGGCCCCATGTTCAATTCTGCTGCGGCTGCCCGGGCCGCGTTGTGACGCGGATACCGGAAAGGCCGCCGCGCCGTCCCGCCGCGTTATCGGTTCCGCGACCGACGCAATCGCGTCGTGACCCGATCGAGCAGCCAGCGCTCGGAGCCGTCGGGCCTGCCGCTGGCCCACCACAGGCCGAGGACCATCAGGCTGTAAGTGAGTGCGCCGACGACGACACCGGCTGCGAGCAGCAGCGCCGCCGTCGGCACGGAGTCGGCGTCCGGTAGCACGGAGAGTATCGCCCAGACGGCGATCGCCATCACCGTGCTGCCAAGGACCGGCCGCCACAGCGCGCCGAACAGTTCGCGCGCGCGGATGCCGAGGCAGCGGCAGACGTTGAGCAGGTTGAGCGGCACCGCGACCGCGGCGGCCAGCAGGCAGGCCAGCGCGGCGCCGGTCTGCGCGAGGCGGGGGGTCAGGATCAGGAGCCCCGGCACGAGCACGGCGACAAAGGCGAGCATCATCGCGGTCTGCAGGCGCGGCCGGCCGACGGCGAGGTACGCAGCATTGGCGTTCGACTGCAGCCCGTAGAGCGCTCCATACACGCTCAGGATCTGCATCGCCGGTACCGACGGCAGCCACTTCGATCCAAGGAACACCCGGACGATCAGCTCGGCGGTCACCGCGACGCCAATGCCCGCCGGCACCACGACCAGGGCGATTGCAGCGAGCAGCTTGAGGAAGCCCTCGCGCATCCGACGCGGGTCGTGGGCGATCTTCGCGTAGCCCGGGAAGGCCGCGCGGTTGATCGGCATGACCATCTCCATGGTCGGAATCGTCCCGATGTCGCGTGCCATTGCGAAATAGCCCACGGCCGCCGGCGAGGCGAGGCGACCCATGATCAGGTTGGGCAGCCGCTGCTGCAGGAACATCAGCATGTTGCTGATGAACACCCACTTCGAGAAACCCCACAGGTCCGCGCGGGCGGCGAGCGACGGCCGCGGCCGGTACGGGCTGATGACGTAACTCGCCACCAGCGAGGCGAACCTCCCCATCAGCATGCCGACCACCAGCGCCCAGTAGTTGCGCCACAGGATCGCGAGCGGGATCGTGAACGCCACGGCCGCGGTCTTGCGCACGGTCTGGAAGATGAAGTCCTTGCGCCACTGCAGTTCCCTGCGCAGCATCACCGGGCCGTTGCTCTCCAGTCCGTTGAACAGCGCTGACAGCGCCAGCACCCAGAGCACCGGCGCCAGGCGGGGATCGCCGTAGAAACTCGCGACCAGCGGAGCGGTGGCGGCCACCAGCGCGGCGATGCCGAGACCAAGTGCGGCGGCGAAGGTCCACGCCGTGTCCATGTGCGCGGGCGTCACGGTCCGCAGCTGGATCAGCGCGGTGTCGAAACCGAACATGCGCATCAGTTCGAGCAGCGCCACGAAGCTGCTGGCGATGGCCACGAGTCCGAAGTCCTCCGGTACGAGGATGCGGGCGAGGATCAGCGTGCTGATCAGCCCGAGGCCACGCTCGAACAGCTTGAAGAGCATGGCCCAGGCGGCGCCCGCCGCCACGCGGCCGCCGAGGTTTGCAGGCGCCTGGTTCACCGGTTGCCGGACCTCGACTGGCCCGCGGCGCAGCACTCGAAGGCGCCCACGTCGGGGGCGCCGAGCGACCGCCGGGGGCTGCCTCCGAGCGTCACCGACGGCTCGAACAGTGGTGGTCCGGTCTGTTCCACGGGCGCGCCCGACGACTTCGCGGCGTCCACGAGCGCGCTGCCCGGCGCCGGCCGGAAGTCCAGCGCCGACACGTTGCGGAATGCGCGGTTGGCGGACACCAATACGTTGCCGACGTCTTCCGACGGGCCGTTGATCCACTTGCCCGCGGCCCCGCCATAGGCGTTGTTGACCGCCAGCACCGGCGCCGGCGCGCGGTTCGTCACGAACACCGGGTTGCGGCGCAGGCTGTAGAGGGTGTTAAACGCGAGCACCAGACGGCCCGTCGCCTTCTCCTTGGCCTCGGCCGCATAGCTCACGATCGTCTGGTTCGGGCTCGCGGGGCCCTGCACGATCAGGTTGCCGCGCACCAGCGCGTCGCCGCCCGAGGGCAGGTCGAGCTCGTAGCTGGCGGTGCCGTCGGAATCGTCCACGAGGCGGTTGAACTCGATCAGGTTGCGCAGCGCGCGGCTCTTCACCAGATGGCCCACGCGCGCGCCGTGGGAGTAGGAGTAGCGCATTTCGAAGTGGTCGACCTTGCCCACGTACAGGTTGTGCGACTTGCCGTCGCCGGATCCGTTGCGCGCGAACTCCGAGAATTCCACGACCAGCCAGTTGTCCTTCTTGTTGGTGGTGAGGATGCCGTTCTCGTTGCCGCGGAAGCACGCGGCGCGCACGGTCAGGCCCTGGCCCTGGGCGCGGATGCCCGCTCCGTTGCGGGCCGGCACCTTGGCCCCCGAGAACTCGACGTTCTCGACCGTCACGTTGCGTCCGCCGATGACCCAGATCGCCTTCGACTGGGCCAGCTGCGCGGGGGCGACCATGTGCGGCCGGCCGTTCACGCCACGGATCCACAGCTCGTGCCTCGTCCAGAGGGCGGTGTCCGTGTAGTCGCCGGCCTCGATCTCGATCACGTCCCCGTCGCGGGAGGCGGCGGCCGCCTCCGATGGCGTCTTGAACTCATGCTGCGGCCCAACCTTCAGCACTCGGCGCCCGGCCGGATAGGGGGCCGGCACCCAGCGCACGGGCGCGTCCACTGCAATGTCCTGGCAGGCATGGGCGCCGGCCGCGGGCGACCACCCGGCGGACAGCGCGGCCGCGGTGATCAGTGCGGCGAGTGCCGGCTTCAGGGCTGGAATCGGGGACATGGGCATCTCGGGATCTCTTGCTCGGCAATTGTGGGTGAGGCGGCCGCGCATGATGCCGCAGCGCGTCACGGTCCTCGGCAAAATCTCAGCCCTTGAAGGACTCCGGCTCGAGGCCGTGGCGGGCGAGCAGCTTGTAGAAGTCGGTGCGGTTGCGCTGTGCGAGCCGCGCCGCCTGGCTCACGTTGCCCTCGGTGAGCTGCAGCAGCTGGATGAGGTAGCTGCGCGTGAACTCCTCGCGCGCCTGGTCGAAAGAGGGCACCTGGGCGATGCGCCCGAGCGCGTCGTCCACGAGTTCGGGCGGGATCACCGGGCCACTGCAGATCGCGGCCACCTGCCGCACCACCGCGCGCAGCTGGCGCACGTTGCCCGGCCACTGCGCTGCTGCGAAGCGCTCGATGGCCTCGGGCGAGCAGGCCTTGCGCTCGGTCTGCGTGGCGCGGGCGAGCTCGTCGAGGCACTGCTTCACGAGCAGCGGGATGTCCTCGCGACGCCGCGCCAGCGGCGGCATCTCGACCTGCACGCCGGCAAGCCCGTCGAGCAGGTCGCGCGCGACGCCGCCCTCGGCAGCGAGATCCTCGAGTCGGCGGCTGCTGGTGGCGAGCAGTCGGATGTCCGGTGCGCCGCCGGGCGCGGCGAGCAGCCGCGCGAGCCTCACCTGCAGCGGCGGCGGCAGCTCGTCGATGTCCTGCACCAGCAGCGATCCGCCGCGGGCGCGGTCGATCGCGGCGCCGAGCTCGGCCTCGGCGCTCTCCGGCAGCAGCCGCCCGCCGTCGACGATCTCGAACGGATGGTCGCGGCGCTGGCTCGCACGGTGGATGGCGTGGCCGAGCAGTTCCTTGCCGGTGCCGGACTCGCCGGTGATGAGCACCGCGGCGTCGGTCGCGGCCAGCGCGTGCGCGCGCGCGAGGCGCTCCTCGAGCACCGGGCTGCGGGTGGCGAACTCGTCGCGCCAGTCCTCGACGGCCTCGGCGAGCCCGGACGTGCGCAGCGCCTTACGCACTTCCTCGAGCAGACGTTCCTTCTCGACCGGCTTGGTCAGGAAGGCGACGGCACCCGCCTGCGTGGCGCGCACGGCGTCCGGGATCGTGCCGTGCGCGGTGAGCAGGATCACGTTGAGCCCCGGCCAGCGTCGCTGCAACTCCCGGAGCAGTTCGATGCCGTCCATCCCGGCCATGCGCAGGTCGGTGACCGCGAGGTCCGGGCGAAAGCGGCCGATCGCCTCCAGCGCCGCCGCCGCGCTGTCCACGGGCTCGACCTCGTACTTCTCCGAGCGCAGGCGGATGGTGAGCAGGCGCAGCAGGCCTGGGTCGTCGTCGACGACCAGGATGCGCGGCGTGCGTCGCGGGGTACGGGCCATCAGGGCTGGGGCGGTGGGGTTTCGCCGACGGACTCGGCGGGCTGCTCGAGCAGCGAACGCTCCATCTCGGCAACCGCCTCGAGCTTGCGTTCCGCCGCCGCGAGTGCACGGCGCAGGCGCGCGGCCTCCGCCGCGAGCGCATCCGCGCGCTGGCTCGCCGCGGCGTCGGCGGCGCGCTGACGCCGCTCGCTCTCCTCGCGCTGGCGGGCGAGCTCGGCATACAGCGCCACGCGTGCGTCGAACTCGCGCTGGAAGGCGCTGGCCAGTTCGACCTCGAGCGGTTGCAGGCCGTGCTCGCCGGCGAGCAGCTCGGTGATCAGCCGCTGCGCCTCGATCGGATTGCTGAGCGCATGCCCGGCACTGCCGAGCGCGAGCGCGTAGCGCAGGCGATTGGTCGCGCTCGGGTCCTGCTGCGCGGCCGCCAGTGCCGCCTCGAGCGTTGCCTGTTGCCGAGCGGGGTCGCCTGGAGCCATCGCGGCCAGCGTGTCGAGATCGCGCGCGAGGTCCGGACTGCGCGGCGCGGCCGCGGGTGCGGCCGCAGCGGGTGTAGCGGCCGGAGGCTGTGGCGTCAGGCTCGCGCAGGCGCCGAGCAGCAGCGTCAGGGCGGCGAGGGCGGCGGGCGGCAGTTTCGTCCGGGTAGCACGCATGGGAGTCCTGGTTTCAGTACTTGTGCCGGCCTACGCGGCGCGCTCGAGGGTCGCCGAGCGCATCGGCATGCGCAGCCGGAAGTGTGCGCCGGAGTGCGCCTCGTCCAGAAGCTCGATGGTACCGCCGTGGGCGTGGGCGAACTCCTGCACGACCGACAGCCCGATACCCGTGCCGCGCACCAGCCCGTCCTGGGGCGTCGCGCCCTGGAAGAACGGCTCGAAGATGCGTTCGCGTTCTGCCGGAGCGATGCCTTGGCCGTCGTCGGAAACGTCCAGCACGAGGTCGTCGCCGTCGGCACGCGCCGCGAGGCGGATCACGCCGCCGTCGGGGCTGAACTTGACCGCGTTCGACAGCAGGTTGTCGAGGATCAGCCGCAGCTTCGTGCGGTCGGCGTCGATCTCGAGGTCCTCGACCGCGGTCTCGAGGCGCAGCCGCCGCGAAGCGATACGCAGCTGGTAACTCTCGGCGACCGAAGTCACCAGCGGCCCGAGACGAAACGCGCTCAGCTCGAGGCCGCCGCGCTTCGATTGCCACTCGCTGTAGGAGAGCAGGTTCTCGATCAGCTGCTGCAGGCGCAGGCTGTTCTCGCGCAGGATGCTGGCGATCTCGTGCTGCTCCGGGCGAAGGGTGCCGACGGCCCCCTCGAGCAGCAGTTCGGAGCCCTCGCGGATGTTGGCGAGCGGCGTCTTGAGTTCGTGCGACACGTGGCGCAGGAAGCGCTCGCGCTCCTCGGCCACCTCGCGCAGGCGCAGGCGCAGCCACTCGATCTGGCGGCCCAGCGCCTCGAGGTCGGTCGGCGGACCACGCACGCTCACCGGCTGGTCGAGGCGTCCGTGGCCGAGGTTGCCGATCGCCTGGTCGATGTCGCGGATCGGCCGACCGAGCAGCAGCGCAAAGGCGAAGGCGACGCTGAGGCTGATCGGCACCAGTGCAGCGGTCTGCCAGAGCAGCCGCCGCCGCGCCTGCTCGGTGCCGGTGCGCACGCCCTGCAGTTCACGGTCGATCTGCTGCGAGGCGAGCAGCGACAGCCGGCCGGTGTCCTGGGCGAGCGCGCCGAACTCGCGCAGGGCGGCCGTACGAGCTGCCGTCGAGCGCGATCCGAGGCCGTCCGCGATGTGCTCGGCGCGGCCACGGATGCCCGCGACCAGCGGGTCGCGCGCCGGGTCGGCCGGCAGGACCGACAGGCCGTCGAGCACGACCTGCATGCGCCGGTGATTCTCGTCGAAGACGCCGCGCAGCTCGGGCCTGCCGAGCAGCTGGTAGAGGCGCGCGCTGCGTTCCATGGCCGCGACCTGTCGGACCAGGGCCTGGCTGTAGCGGGTGGCCTGCACGCCGTGCAGCACCAGCCGCTCGCTCGAATCCGCCAGCCGCGTGATCTCGAGCGCGGCGCTCACGACGCCGCCGAGCAACGGCAAGGTGACCAGCAGCAGGCCGAGGAAGATCAGGCCGCTGAGCGAGCGGGGACGGGGAAAGAGCACGCCGCGATTGTAGCAGCGGCCAGAGCGCGTTCAGGCCGGCAGGGAAGCCGGCCAGGCAGGCGGCTAGTTCCGGCAGAGCTCTGGCCGCGCCTGCAGCGTGCGCTCCCACGCGAGCTGCGTGGCGACGATGGTCTCGAGGTCGTCGTGGCGCGGCCTCCAGCCGAGCACCTGGCGGATGCGGTCGGCGCGCGCCACGAGCGTCGGCGGGTCGCCGGCGCGCCGTGGCTCCTCCGTGACCCGCAGGGCCTGACCGTGCAGCTGCTCGACCGTGCGCAGCACCTCGCGCACCGTGTAGCCGTGGCCATAGCCGCAGTTGAGCGTGGCCGAGGCGCCCCCCGCGCGCAGGTAGTCGACCGCGCGCAGGTGGGCGTCGGCGAGATCCTCGACGTGGATGTAGTCGCGGACACCGGTGCCGTCCGGCGTCGGGTAGTCGGTGCCGAACACCGACACTCCCGGCCGCGCGCCGACGGCCGCCTGGCAGGCGACTTTCACGAGCAGCGTTGCCGCCGGGTGCGAGTGGCCCATCGATCCGGCCGGATCGCTACCCGCGACGTTGAAGTAGCGCAGCGTGACGTGGCGCAATCCGGTGGCGGCGGCGAGGTCCCTGAGCATCCACTCGCTCATCAGCTTCGACGCGCCGTAGGGATTGATCGGGCTCGTGGGCGTCTCCTCGCTGGCGTAGCCGCCCTCGGGGATGCCATAGACCGCGGCCGTCGAGGAGAACACGAAGTGGCGCACGCCGGCCTCGCTGCAGCACTGCAGCAGGCTGCGGGTCGCGCAGGTGTTGTTGCCGTAGTACTTGAGCGGGTCCGACACGGACTCCGGCACGATCGTGTGCGCGGCGAAGTGCAGCACGGTGTCGATGCGGTGCTCGAGCAGCAGGCGCGAGACCAGGCCCCGGTCCCCGGTGTCGCCGACCACCAGCGGCGCGTCCTGCACGGCGCTGCGGAAACCGGTGGAGAGGTTGTCGAGCACGACCACGGATTCGCCGCGGGCGCGTAGCTGGCGGGTGACGTGGCTGCCGATGTAGCCGGCGCCGCCGGTCACGAGGATGGTCGAGTTCATGGGCAGTGACGCTAGGGGGGCTGGGCGCCTTCCGTCAAATTGGTCGCGCCAAGGCTGCGACGCCGCGCACAGGGCACCGCTTCGGCGTCGTGTATGTCGAAAAAGTTTACACAACAGCTGCGGAGGTCTCCGGCTGCGAGCTCCCGGGCGGCTCGTTCCGCGGGTTCCTTGTCGAACGGAGAATTTATATTGTTCAATTGCTTATGTAACTTCGTGCGGTTGCCACCTTAAGACAAAAGGCGCCTCGCGCGGCTCTTGCCGCACGCTGGTATACATTTTGCACGACGTTGGGCATCGCTCGCCGCGAACGGCCACTGGCCGGTCGAACGGACGCAGCCGACCTGCGAAGCTCTCCACATACGAAATCTCAGGAATCCCGCCGCCATGAAAAAGACGCTGATCGTCCTCGCCGCTTCGTTGGCCGTCGCCCCGATGCTTCCGTCGCATGCGATGCAGATCATCGTGCAGCCGTCGAAGAGCCTGACGGACATCCTCGACTCCGTCACCGTCGGCGACAGCAGCATCGACGTCAACGACGACCAGTTCCTCAACGGCGACGACTGGCAGGTTTCCGCCGCCGGCGGATCCGTCGGCACGGCGATCGACACCGAGGGCGGGGCTCCTGAGAAGGCGCCGGGCAAGTCGCTCGCGGTGCTGTCGAACGGTGTGCAGGCCAATGGCAACCTGGTCTTCGGCGTCTACGACGTCGCCGATCCGGGCAACACGCGCGTCGCGCTGTTCTCGAGCGGTGACCCCGAGGGCGACCAGTACCTGATGCAGATCCTCGTGGACGGCAGCGTGCGCGTGAACTTTGCGGACACGGGCGTGACGTTCGCCAAGAACCGCTTCGGCTTCTACCTGAGCGACGGCGAAACCACGCGCTACTCCGACTGGGACCTGAACCCCGAGATGGGCGTGCACGTGATCTTCTTCGCCGGCAACGGCGACACGCTGCAGATCGGCGACTTCGCGCCCGGCAAGTTCTCCGCCGGCGAGTGGATCATGGCCTGGGAATTCGACGAACTCGTCGACGGTGCGGGCGCCTTCGACGACTTCGTGCTGCTGGTCGAGTCCGTGAATCCGCTGCCCGAGCCGCAGTCGCTGGCGCTGTTCGGCCTTGGGCTGGTGGGCGTGGCCTTCGCGGCGCGCCGCCGTCGGCAGACCGCCTGAGCGCGGCCTGACCCGCGCGTCCTAACCCACGACCGGCGGGGGCTGCTCGATCGCTGCGAGCTGCTCCCGCAGGTCGAGGACGTGGCGCTCCCAGTAGCGCGGCTCCTCGAACCACGGAAAGGCCCGCGGGAACGCGGGATCGTCCCAGCGGCGGGCGAGCCACGCCGCGTAGTGCATCATCCTGAGCGTGCGCAGCGGCTCCACCAGCAGCAGCTCGCGCGTGTCGAAGTCCGCGAACTGGCCGTAGCCCTCGAGCAGGTCCCCGAGCTGGCGGCTCACGTCCTCCTCGCTGCCCGAGAGCAGCATCCAGAGGTCCTGCACGGCGGGGCCCGTCATGCAGTCGTCGAGGTCGACGAAGTGCGGGCCGGCGTCGGTCCATAGCACGTTGCCGGGATGGCAGTCGCCGTGCAGCCGCAGCAGGCGGCACGGCGTCACCTCGGCGAAGCGTTGCTCGATGATCCGCAGCAGGTCGCGCGCGAGCGAGTCGTAGGCCGTCTCCAGGTGCTCCGGCAGCCAGCCCTGCTCGAGCAGGTAGCGCGCGGAATCGCGACCCATGGATTGCCAGTTCAGCGTCGGACGGTGCTGGAAGCGCCGCTGTCCTCCCACCAGGTGGATGCGTGCGAGGAACCGTCCCATCCACATGCGATCGTCGGCGCCGGCGAACTCGGGCCAGCGGCCACCGCGGCGCGGATAGACGCAGTAGTGGAAGCCCTCGAGTTCGAACAGCGTGCGCCCCTCGTGCGCGGTGGGTGCGACGACCGGGATCTCGGCCGCGACGAGCTCGAGCGCGAACTCGTGTTCCTCGAGGATCGTCGGCACGCTCCACCGACCCGGACGGTAGAACTTGGCGACCACGGGCTCAGCGTCCTCGAGGCCCACCTGATAGACCCGATTCTCGTAGCTGTTGAGCGCCAGGATGCGGCCGTCGCTGCGCAACCCGAGGGCCTCGACGGCCTCGATGACCGTATCCGGCGTCAGGCGGACGAACGGGTGCGTGGAGGCGTGGCTCACGGTGCCAAGGATAGCCCCGGCCGGGCCGGACGGGCTGCGGGGTTGCCGGTCTGCTATCCTGCTAGTCCCCTGCGTTTCCCCGGTTAGCCAGTGCCACGGACCCGGTTCGCCTTCATCCTTGCTGTCGTGACGCTTGCCGCATGTGGCGGGGGCGGGGGCGGGGGTGGCGGCAACCTGCCCCCCACGGCGTCCTTCACCGCGACCCCGGTGTCGGGACAGGCGCCGCTCACGGTCAGCTTCAATGCCTCCGCCTCGTCCGACCCGGACGGCACGTTGACGAGCTACGCGTGGAACTTCGGGGACGGCACGTCCGGCTCGGGCGTCGCCGCGAGCCACAGCTACGTGACGGCCGGCACCTTTACCGCCGTGCTCACGGTCACCGACAGCGGCGGCGCGACTGCGAGCACCGCGCGCATCGTGAACGTGACGGCGGGGCCGCCGCCGGCGAGCGTTCAGGTCGGCGGGCGCATCGAGTTCGAGCGCGTGCCGTTCGCTTCCGGGTCGGGCGGCGGTCTCGACTACAACCGCACCTTCAGGGCGCCGGCGCGCGAGATCGAGGTGGAGTTGGTCCGGGCGGCCGACGGCGCGAGCCTCGCCACCACCGCGACCGATGTCGCGGGCAACTATGCCTTCACCGCGCCCCCCGTCACCGAGGTGTTCGTGCGCGCCAAGGCGCGGTCGCGGTTCGCGGGCACGGTGGCACGGCCCGGTACCTGGGACGTGCGCGTGCTCAACAACACCCGCAGCGACGCGCTCTACGTGCTCGACGGAACGCGCTTCGACACCGGCGTCACGGACCAGACCCGCAACCTGCTTGCGAGCACCGGCTGGTCCGGCGGCTTCGCCGGCACCTACACGGGCGTGCGCGCCGCGGCGCCGTTCGCGCTGCTCGACACGCTGTACGCGGCGGCGCAATTCGTCCTCGCGCAGGGCGATCCAGCCACCAAGCTGTCGCCGCTCGTCGCGTTCTGGAGCATCGACAACCGACCGTCCAGCACCTGGAGTCCCGCAACCGGCTCCATCGAGACCACCCAGTACCGGCCCGGCGGCGACGGCGTGACTGCCGGCATCTACGTGCTCGGCGCGGCGAACAACGACACCGACGAGTTCGACCAGCACGTCGTGGCCCACGAGTTCCATCACTACCTCGAGGACGCGGTGAGCCGCGACGATACGATCGGCGGTGCGCACTCGCTCGACGAGCGGCTCGACCTGCGGCTCGCCTTCAGCGAGGGCTTCGCCAATGCGTTCGCGGCCATGGTGCTCGCCGATCCGCGCTATCGCGACTCCTTCGGCGCGGCGCAGGGCTCGGACTTCGACTTCAACGTCGAGAGCGAGGCCTCCAACGTACCGGGCTGGTACAGCGAAGGCTCGATCCACCGCATCGTCTGGGACCTCTACGACGCGGCCAACGAGCCGGGCGACGCCGTGGCGCTCGGCTTCGCACCGATCTACGACGTCTTCACGCGCGAACTGCGCGACGGAGTGCCGCTGGTGAGTCTGTTTCCGTTGGTCACGGCGCTGAAGCAGCGGCCTGGTGTGCCCGCGGCACTGGTGGATTCGCGGGTCGAGGCCGAGGGCGTGGCGGGCACGACGCTCGGCATCGTCTCCGCGGGCATGGATCCTTACGCATCGAGCGAGACCCACAGCGGCGTGGCGGCCGTTTCCTCCGACCTCGTACTGCCGGTGTACGCGCCGATCACGGTCAACGGGCCGGCCGTGCGGCTGTGCGCATCGTCCGAACTCACGGTACCGGGCGGACAGACGATCCAGACCTCGATCAACAAGCTCGGCAACCGGCGGCTGCTGCGCTTCAGCGTGCCGGCAGCTCAGCCGGTCACGATCACCGTGCGCTGCCCGGGGTCGGATGCGACCTGTGCCGGCGCGCCGCAGCCCGACCCGGACTGGGTGCTCTCGCGGGCGAGCAGCATCACCGTTGCGGAAACGATCGGCACCAGCGTCGAACAGCGCACGGTCGACGCCACGGCCGGCGACTATGTCCTCGAGATCTACGACTACAGCCACGTGGACCCGACGGCCAGCAACCGCCGTGGTCGTACCTGCATGACCGTCAACATCACCGGTTGAGAATGCCAGCCATGACCGACGACCCTCGCATCCGCGGCGCCGCGCACGCCGCCGCCGCCCTGTCACTCGGGGTCCTGCTCGCGGCCTGCGGGCGCGGAAAGGAGGAGGCCGCTGCGGTCCCGCCGGAGCCTGCACAGCAGGCGCCGGTCGCCGCCGCGCAGGAGCCTCCGCCGGCCGACGCCGCGAACAGCCAGTACGCGAACGCCGTGCCGAGCGCCAAGGCCGCGGCCACCGCAGGCAAGACCGCCGCCGCTGTGGATCTGCAGTACGACGTGCTCGCCAAGCCCGAGCCGGGCCAGCCCTTCGAGGTCGAACTGGCGTTCGTGCCGCGGCTGCCGTCCGACGCGCTCGACGTCGAAGTCACGGGTATTCCCGGGCTCACCGTGGTCAACGGTGCGACTGCTCGGTTCGTAGACGTGGCGGCCGGCACCCGCTATGCATCGCGCGTGCTGGCCCGAGCCGAGGCGCCGGGGCTGTACTACCTCGACGTCGTGGCCCGGATGGTCACCCAGGTTCAGACCGAGGCCCGGACGTTCTCGGTGCCGGTGGTCGTAGGCACGGTTGCGACCGCGCAGAAGCCGGCGCCCGCGGCGGATGCCTCCGGCCAGCCGCTCGAACCGATGCCGGCGACCGAGACCGTCGAAAAGCAAGAGGACTAATCGTCGGCGGCGGGCGGTTCTGTGGCGGTTATGTAATGAATGGTCCTCGGATCAATCGGTTAATGCGTATTATTGCGGCAGACGTCACAAAACCGGCTGCAGGCACGAGGCCGCTGGCCAGTGCGTTGGACGTCACATCTGTCGGGTAGGCTCGACGAGCGCTATCCGGGCACGGTTACCCCAGGAGTCCCCCGAGTCATGGAATTCAATCGCCACGTCTTCTCCCGCCTGAGCGCTCCTGCCGAGCAGCTCGGGCGCCTGGCCCGGCTGGTCGTTCTCGGCGGACTCGCGATCACGCTGACTGCCTGTGGAGGTGGTGGCGGTGGTGGCGGCGGCGGCGGCAACCTCTCGCCCACGGCCTCGTTCACGGCGACGCCAACCTCGGGGAAGGCGCCGCTCACGGTTGCCCTCAATGCCTCGGCCTCGAGCGATTCCGACGGCACGATCACGGCCTACGCCTGGACGTTCAGCGATGGCTCGGCGGCCGCCACGGGCGCCACGACCAGCAAGGTCTTCTCCACGCCCGGCACCACGATCACCGTCACGCTTACCGTGACCGACAACCGCGGCGCGACGGCGACGACGACGCGGCAGGTCACGGTCCAGGCGAATACGAATCCCACGGCCTCGTTCACGGCGGCGCCCGTGACCGGCAAGCCGCCGCTGACCGTGAACGTGGACGCCACGGCGTCGACCGACCCGGACGGCACCATCGCCGGCTACGCCTGGAACTTCGGCAACGGCACGACGGCCACCGGTGCGACGGCCTCCGTGGTCTACGGAACCGCCGGTAACTACACCATCTCGCTCACCGTCACCGACAACCAGGGCGGGACGGGCCTCGCGACCCGCTCCATCACCGTGCTGCCGCCCACCGGCTCGCTCGACGTCACGGTCAAGGACAGCAACGGCGGCCCGATCCCCGGCGCGGCCGCGGTCGCCACCGTCGCCGGCGCGAGCAAGTCGGGCACGACCGATGCCAGCGGCAAGGTGCTGCTCGCCGACGTGCTGACCGGTCCCGGCACGCTGGTCGTGACGCGCGACGGCTTCGTGTCCAAGTCCACCGTGGTGGCCGTGCCGAACGGCGGCTCGGCAGCCTACGAGGTGATCCTCGAGCGCATCACCAAGGCCACCGGCGGCGTGCTGAGCACCAGCGTCATCCCGGGCACGCTCGCAGCGGACGGCAAGTCGCTCGAGTTCTCGATCCAGGTGGTCGTGGTCGACCAGACCTCCACTGCGATCAACGGGCTCACGGCTGCGGCGTTCGCGCTCAAGCCCTGCACGCCGTCCGCCGCGACGGCCGGCGCGGACTGCGTCAGCCCGGTCGGCCTTCGATGCCGCCTACACGCCGCAGGGCCCCGGCCAGCTGCCGTCGTTCCAGGAGATCGCCGGCGGCGTGCCGCAGCCGTATGCCGCGGCGCTCACCTTCGACCAGAGCCGCAGCATCATCATCAACGACCCGACCGACGCGCGCATTTACTCGGCCAAGGAGTTCCTGAAGGGGCTCGGCGGAAACGACCGCGCCGCACTCGCGGCCTTTGCCGACAACATCGCGACCCCGAACGGCACGGCGCTGATCCCGGTGAAGCCAGTCACTATCTACCCGGTCGGCAGTCCCTCGTTCGTCGCCGACGGCACCACGCTGTTCCCGACGCTCGACACGCTGGCGGTGCTCGAAGGCGGCGGCACGCCGCTCTACCAGGCGATCTGCGAGGTGATCGACTTCGCCGCCGCGCAGCCGATGCCGGCTGGGCAGCGCAAGGCAGCCGTGGTGTTCACCGACGGCAAGAACGAGCCTGGCAGCCAGACCTATCCCTGCAAGACGGTGGACCAGGCGATCGCCCGCAGCAAGGCGGCCGGCGTGGACATCTTCACCATCGGCCTGTCGGGCGACGTGGACGGCGAGGCGCTCGCGAAGCTCGCCGAGGGCGGCAATGGCACCTTCCTGTTCGCCGAGGACGTGACCCAGCTCATCCCGATCTACGGCTCGCTCGGCAACCTGCTGAGCCGCAGCCTCACGACCTACAAGCTCACCTACAGGATCAGCACGGACACGGCCGGCACCTTTGCGGCCGGCCGCTCGGTGCTCGGTTCGCTGGCCGTGAACGCGGGCGGCACGCCCATCAGCCTGCCGTTCATCCTCCGGATCTTCTGACCGCGCGCCCTCGCTGGGCGGCTTCCATCTCGGCCATCGGCGCCGAAATGGAGGCCGCCCCGCGTGCCCCCGGGTATACTCCGCGCCCTTTTCCCGACCGGGCGCTCCATTGACCACCGATCCCCGTACCCAGCTGCGGAACGTCGCGATCATCGCGCACGTCGACCACGGCAAGACCACGCTCGTGGACCAGCTGCTCAGGCAGTCGGGCACGCTCGACGCGCGCAAGGCGACCCCGGATCGGGTGATGGACTCGAATGCGCTGGAGCGCGAGCGCGGCATCACGATCCTCGCCAAGAACACGGCGATCCGCTGGAAGGAATACCGGATCAACATCGTCGACACGCCGGGGCACGCCGACTTCGGCGGCGAGGTCGAGCGCGTGCTCTCGATGGTGGACTCGGTGCTGCTGCTGGTCGACGCGGTGGACGGCCCGATGCCGCAGACCCGCTTCGTCACGCAGAAGGCCTTCGCGCACGGCCTCCGGCCGATCGTGGTGATCAACAAGATCGACCGCCACGAGGCGCGCCCGAACTGGGTGCTCGACCAGACCTTCGATCTGTTCGACCGGCTCGGCGCCACCGAGGCGCAGCTCGACTTCCCGGTGATCTACTCCTCGGCGCTCCAGGGGTTCTCCTCGCACGACCCGGCGCATCGCGGCGGCGACATGACCTCGCTGTTCGAGACCATCGTGAAGCACTGCCCGCCGCCCGACGTCGATCTCGACGGCCCGCTGCAGTTGCAGGTCTCGCAGCTCGACTACTCGAGCTACGTCGGCTCGATCGGCATCGGCCGCATCAAGCGCGGCACGATCCGCAAGGGCATGAACGTCACCGTGGTGGACCGCCACGGCCAGGCGCGCAGCGAGCGCGTAATGCAGGTGCTCGGCTTCCTCGGCCTCGAGCGCACGGAGGTGGACGAGGCGAGTGCGGGCGACATCGTCGCGTTCGCCGGCATCGAGCGCCCGGCGATCTCCGACACGCTGTGCGACCCCGACCGGCCCGAGGCGCTGCCGCCGCTGGTCGTCGACGAACCCACCATCGGCATGACCTTCGAGGTGAACACCTCGCCGTTCGCGGGCAAGGAGGGCAAGTACCTCACCAGCCGCCAGATCCGCGAGCGACTGCTGCGCGAAGCGCTCACCAACGTCGCGCTGCGGGTCGAGGAAACGGACGATCCCGACAAGTTCCAGGTCTACGGCCGCGGCGAGCTGCACCTCGGCGTGCTGCTCGAGAACATGCGGCGCGAGGGCTACGAGATCGCGGTGTCGCGGCCGCGGGTCGTGATCAAGGAGATCGACGGCGTGCCGCACGAGCCCTACGAGATCCTCGCCGTGGACATCGAGGACTCGAGCCAGGGCGCCGTGATGACCGCGCTCGGCAGCCGCGGCGGCCAGCTGCAGGCCATGCACCCCGACGGCAAGGGCCGCGTGCGCCTCGACTACGTGATCCCGGCGCGCGGCCTGATCGGCTTCCAGACCGAGTTCCGCACCACTACCTCGGGACTCGGGCTGCTGTTCCACGTGTTCGACCACTACGCGCCCGTGCTCGAGAAGACGATCGCGGCGCGCCAGAACGGCGTGATGATCTCCAACGGCCAGGGCATGGTGCTCGGGTACTCGCTGTTCAACCTGCAGGAGCGCGGGCGGCTGATGGTCGCCCACGGCGACGAGGTGTACGAGGGGCAGATCGTCGGCATCCACAGCCGCGACAACGACCTGGTCGTGAACCCGCTCAAGGGCAAGAAGCTCACCAACATCCGCGCCGCCGGCCGCGACGAGAACATCGTGCTCACGCCGCCGGTGCGCTACACGCTCGAGCAGGCCATGGAGTTCATCGAGGACGACGAACTCGTCGAGATCACGCCGTCGTCGATCCGGCTGCGCAAGCGGGCGCTCAAGGAGCACGACCGCAAGCGGGCGGGACGGGAGGATTCGTGAAAGCCCCAGCGCGCTTGGGCTTGCCTGCCCGAGCGTCCCGGTGGAATCTTGCGACTGCTTGAGCCGCGAGGTTCGGGGCTCGCGTCGCGATGCGACGAGAACTCGAAGCACTGATCGATTCGGTCCGGAGGCGCGGCGCCTTCGCGACGTTGCGGCTGCTGGCGAGTGAACTTGCCTTCGACCTGCGCCACGGCACCGAAACGCGGCGCGTGCTGGAGGGCAGCCAGCTCGGCCCGCTGTCGGGCGATCTGGCGCCCGAGGGCCTCGTCTATCACGCCGTGAACCCGCTGGTGCTTGGCCTGGCGTTGCGTGAGATCGCCACCCGGGAACATGCGCCACCGTGGGGCGGGTCCTTCGTGGACTTCGGCAGCGGGAAGGGGCGAGCCCTGATCCTCGCGGCCTGCCGCGGCTTCGACACCGTCGTGGGTGTGGAATGCTCCCGGTCCCTGCACGATGCGGCCTCGCGGAATCTCGCTCAAGCCTGGCGGAGAGCCCGCCTGCGGGCGAGGTACGAACTTCGCTGCGAGGATGCGGAGTCTTTCGACGTTCCTGACGACTCGCTGGTCTGGTTCTGGTTCAACCCGTTCGGGCCGGAGTCCGTCGAGCGGGTTGCCGGGAGACTGCTCGCGTCTGTGACGCGGCGGCCGCGCGTCGCTTACCTCGTGTACGCGAACCCGGCGCATGCCGACGTTCTGCTGCGCCGCGGCTTTCAGACTGTCGCCGAGATCCGGAGTTCGGCGACGCACCTCGATGCGCTGATCCTCAAGCCCGTTGCCTGACGCAGCCAGCCGGGGCGGTGCAGGAGCTCCGGCGGTCCCTACATCACTCCCTCGAAGTCCTGCGCCTGCGGACCGAGCGGCCGGCGATTGATGGAATGCACGACCGACATCAGCCGGTATGCTGCCCGACGATGGCTGCGGGTCGAGACGACGGGATTGGCGTGGTCGATGATCGCAGTCAGCGGGTCGAGCGAGCCGCGTCGGATGCCACTGGCGTCTGAGGACCGGACGGCGGTGCGGAGGTCGTCGTCCGTGTCCAGCATGAGCGAGAATCGATTCAGCATCACGCGCTCGATCCACGCGTGATTTGACCGAAGGAAGCCAGCGGTCGCATCCACGTCGGTGCAATCCTCGCCGGGGTAGCCGAGGATCGTCGTCAGGCGAACGCTGATGCCGGCTTCCGTTGCGTCCCGTAGGAATTCGGCGGTGCGCGCCAGGCTGGTGCCCTTGGCCATCCGCTTGAGCAAGCGCTCGCTCCCTGACTCCAGGCCGGTCGTGACGCGCACGAGTCCCGCCTTGTGGGCCTGCAGCAGGTCGGCGCGCGTCAGGCCGTTGTCGCCTCGAGCGTCGACATGCACCGACGCGGTCCAGCGGATTCCCGGGGCGACGCTCGGAAGTCGATCGAGCAGACCGCGCCACAGTTCCACGTCCGAGTTGATCTTGAGGTCCAGGAACACGAACAGCGAGGCGTCGTGCCGATCGCGCTGGTGGCGAATTTCATCGAGCACGTTCCCGAGCGACCTCGAGCGGAACGTCCGCCCGGCGGACGTGCGGACGTCGGCGCAGAATCGGCAACGGCCCCACTCGCAGCCGCGTGCCGTCATGATCGGCACGATGCGGTTCGGGTAGCGCTCCCATGGGAAGTCGCCGTAGTCCGGGAACGGCAGGTCGTCGAGCCCGGCCAGCGGAGGCGCGGGTGGGGAGTGGCGGGCCGAGGTGGAAATGCCCGCAAACGCCGACAGGTCCTTTCCCGCCGCAAGGGCCTGCACCATGGCTGGAAGCACCGCCTCGGGTTCGCCGCCGAAGATTGCCGAGACGCCGTCCATGGCGAGCCAGCGCTCCACGATCGGACGCGCCGAGAAGTAGGGCCCCCCGACCAGCAGGGGGATTCGTCGCTCGGCGCACAGCGCGGCAATCCCGGCACCGGTCTGCTCGTGCAGGGTGTAGGTCGACAGCAGCACCACGTCCGGTCGACGGTCCAGCATTTCGCGCGCGTAGGCGACGATCAGTCTGCTGTCGGACACGTTGCCCGGTTGCAGCGCGGCTGCGGCCCTGCGCCGCAGCCCGCGCACCGCCCTGGAGGGGGAGACCGCAGACCAATAGCGAAGCCAATCCAGTGGGAGTTCCCAGGGCCGGGCCCGGGTGAGGCGCGGGTAACCATGCACGCCGCGCGCCAGCGGGGAGAGCACGTCCACGTCGAATCCCGCCCGTCGAAGCACGGCCACGATCAGTCCGACGGGCAGCGTCGGATAACGCGAGAAGTTGTTGAGGTCGATAACGAGGGCGCGCATATCCTTCACGGGCACCACAGCAATCGGGCAGGGCGGGCGGCGAACCCGTCGCAGGCTCGTGGGTCCGGGTTCACCGCTCCGGAGCCGTACTTGTCGACTTGCGAACCAGCTCCGCAAGCATCTCGGCGCGTTCGGGATCCTCGCGCTCGAATTCGTCAACCATCTGCGCAAGGTCTCGCAGTTGTCCTTCGACATGCTCCGGCGCGAGCTGCCGCCCCAGGACCTCGTCGCCGCCGGTGATCTCGGCGATGAGGGATTCCCCGAGCTGGCTCTTGAAGTGGCCGGACTCCCAGAACCAGCGCATCTCACCGTCCCTTTCGGAGTTCCCGGGAACGCGCTCGCGAATCGGCTCGGATGGACCGCTGAAATCCCACAGCTCGACCTGGGTCCCCGCTGCTCGCTCCTCGGCAACGACCTGTGCCAACTGGCCTTTCCAGCTCCCGTAGGCCGTCTCGAGGCCGGACAGCCGCAGGATCTCGAGCAGATCGACGTGGTAGGGATAGATCAACAGCTTGACGGAAAGTCCGTTGTCCCGCGCGAATCGCAGGATGATCCGCAGCTGCTCGAACTCCGGCGAATATCCGCGGGCGTCGGCGGCGAGCGACTTCGGTCCATTGGCATAACGCCTTGCGTAGTCTGCGTTCTTCTGCCGGAAGAGGCGGGCGTAGCCTTCGCGCCTGGCGGCCAGCTCGTAGTCGCGCATCGGGTTGAATCCGAGGCCGGTGATCTCGGGCGCGAACCGGTTCGACTGCTGCAACACCGTCGATACGGATGCCACGAGGGTGTCGAGCGTTGCCAAGGCAACGAGTTGCTCACGGGGCGTTACGACCACCCTCGCATCGACGTCCATCTTCACCAACGGTTCCGTGGCTGCCTCCTGCCTGGCGAGGAAGTCCGGGAAGTCCACTGCGAGCACCACTGTGCCGAGGTTCCCGGCCGCGTGGGCCGTGTAGAGCATGCGGGCGGCGGTTCGCAATCCTGTTCCGGGGACGGCCGCGTTGAAGACGGGGCGCAGCTGCTGGGGCCACGCCGGACTGGAGGGGTCCAGCCCGACTTCCGCGCGGGAGTTGCCCAGGATGACTGTCCGGGGGCGAGTCTGCTGCAGCGCTTTCACCTTGTACGGCTGCAGCTCTCGATCCGCGAAGACCTTCCTGGCGTTGAAACCATCCACGCGCGGAGTGCCGAGCATGCCGTAGGGATCGACGGCGGCATTGAAGAGCAACGCGGCGAGGCATGCGGCGAAGGCGAAACCACCCGCCAACGCAAGGTAACGCGAGTACAGACGTTGAGTTGTCATCAGAACTGGTAGTAGAGGAACTCGCTGACACGCGACAGCGAAAGGATGCTCGCGGCGGCGAGGGTCGCCACGAACACGGCCCAGCGGGGCGTGGGTCTCCAGGTCACGCGACCACGTGTCTCCCGTGGTCCAAGGTCGATGTGCCGGGGTATGTAGTCCAGCGCGGGGCGGAACCTGCGTACGACCTCGGAGGTGTTCGGTGCGAACAGCGCGATCCCGAACAGCGCAATGATCCACGCGTACATCTCGAAGAAATTTCGCGCACCACCGAGGTCGAAAGTGATGCCCATCCCGAGCAGCGCGTCGCCAAGCGCCCCGCCGGCCGAGCCGACGATGGCGGGAAGTGCCACGCCGTTGAGTCCTGCCATGCCTTTGAGCATCTGCAGCGCCGACTCGAAGGTCGGCGACCGGAAAAACACCCAGCCCACGATCACGCAGAGCAATGTCAACGCACGACCGCTTGCCCGTCCGACAAACGTACTTCTCGAAATATCCTGACCGAGAGACCCGCGCAGTCTCTGCCACCCGTGGTTGACCACGAGGTAGAGCCCGTGCAGAGCGCCCCACGCCACGTAAGTCCATCCGGCTCCATGCCACAGCCCGCCCAGCAGCATCGTGGTGAACAGATTGAGGTAGCGACGGCCCGGGCCGCGCCGGTTCCCACCAAGCGCGATGTAGAGGTAATCCCGCAGGAACCGCGACAGCGTCATGTGCCAGCGTCGCCAGAAGTCCGAGATGTTCACCGCCTTGTACGGCGAAAAGAAGTTGAGCGGCAGCTGGATTCCGAAACAGCGCGACAGGCCGATGGCCATGTCGGAGTACCCGGAGAAGTCGAAGTAGAGCTGCAACGTGTAGGCCAGGGCACCGCCCCAGGCGACAAACAGCGACAACGGCTCACCGTCCACCGCCATGCCGAATGCGTCGTTCGCATGGGGGGCGATGCCGTCGGCCAGCACCACTTTCTTGAACAGCCCGAGCGTGAAGATCGTCAGTCCGACCGCGAGGTTCTCCAGGTGAGGCCGATACGTCGAGGGATGACCGAACTGCGGCATCATCTCCTTGTGGTGCAGCACCGGTCCCGCAATCAGGTGCGGAAAGTAGGTGACGAACAGGGCGTAGTGAACGAACCGGTATTCGCGCACCCCATCCTTGTACGTGTCCACGAGGAACGCGATCTGGGTGAACGTGAAGAAGGAGATGCCCAGGGGGAGCATCACCGTCGCGATCTGAAGATGACTGCCGAGCGCCTCGTTGAGATTGGCGACGAAGAAGTTGGCGTACTTGTAGTAGGCGAGCAGGGTCAGGTTGGCGACGATTGCCAGGACCAGGTGAGCCTTGGCTCGCCTCGGCATCCCGCCCGACACAGCCTGGCCGATCGCGGTTCCGAAGTAGTAGTTGAACGCGATCGAGGCCAGCAGCAGCCCGACGTAGGCCGGGTTCCACCAGCCGTAGAAGAAGACCGACGCCGCCGTCAGCCACGCAGCGGCGCCCCGGTGGCTGCGCCGTCCGATGACGAAGAACAGAATCAGCGTCAGCGGGAAGAACAGGAAGATGAATTCGTACGAGTTGAAAAGCATCGTGATTCAGGTCGGAGCATCCCGCTGACGTGCCGGTACGGTGCGCGCCAGGTCGGGAGGATATACAAGTCCGGCGGGCCGGGTCAGTCGAACACCACCGTCCTGTTGTCGTACACCAGCACCTGGTTCTGCAGGTGCGCGTACACGGCACGCGCCAGCACGATCTTCTCGAGGTCGCGTCCCTTGCGCACCATGTCCTCGACGGAGTCCTTGTGACTCACGGCGACGACGTCCTGCGCGATGATCGGCCCCGCGTCGAGCTCCGCCGTCACGTAGTGGCTGGTCGCGCCGATGATCTTCACGCCGCGCGCGTGGGCGGCGTGGTACGGCTGGCCGCCGGCGAAGGCGGGCAGGAACGAATGGTGGATGTTGATCACTTTGCCGCCGAGCCCCGCGATGAACCCAGGCGAGACGATCTGCATGTAGCGCGCCAGCACCACGAGGTCCACGCCGGCCTCCCGCAGCAGCGCGAGCTGGCGCTCCTCGGCCGCCGCGCGTGTGGCGGCGGTAACCGGGACGTGCTCGAAGCGGACGCCGTGGCGCCGCGCGACCGGCTCGAGGTCGGCGTGGTTGCTCACGATCAGCGGGATGTCCACGGCCCACTCGCCGGACTCCCAGCGCGCGAGCATGTCGTAGAGGCAGTGCGCGTAGCGCGAGACGAAGATCGCGAGCCGCAGCCGGCGGCCGGCGCGCTCCAGGCGCCAGTTCATCGCACAGGGCTCGGCGACCTCGGCGGCAAACGCCCGTTCGAAGCGTTCGCGGCCGCCGGGGTCGCCGGCCGGCGGGGTCCACGCGACGCGCATGAAGAACACGCCGCGCTCGGCGTCGACGTGCTGGTCGAGGTCCACGACGTTGCCGCCGTGGCGGCGGATCAGCTCGGTGACGGAGGCGACCAGGCCCTCGCGGTCGGGGCAGTGGATCAGCAGGATCAAGGCATCTTGCATGGCGTGGAGCGTCACGGGAAGGCCGCGCGGCGGGGCGGCGGCCGGAAGTATGTCAGGCGCGCAGGCGCAGCTGCGCCGGATCGGCGGCGACCAGCGACTGGAGCACTTCCACCGGCTGCGGCGCGCCGATGTAGTGACCCTGGGCGTACTCGATGCCGGCCTCGGCGAGGCGGGCGAGCACCTCGGCGGAGTCCACGCGCTCGGCGATGGTGCGGATGCCCATGGTCTCGCCGATCTGCGCGATCGCGCCCACCAGACTGCGGTCGATGTGGTCGTGTGCCACGTTGTGCATGAACTGCCCGTCGAGCTTCAGGAAGTCTACGGGAAGGTTCTTCAGGAAGATGAACGAGGACAGGCCGCTGCCGAAATCATCGAGCGAGAAGCGGCAGCCGCGCCCGCGCAGCTCGTCGATGAAGTGCGTCGCCGAGGCGAGGCTGGTCATGGCGGCGCTCTCCGTGAGCTCGAAGCACAGCGCGCCGGGCGCGAGGTCGGCGGCGGCGAGCTCGGCGATCACGAAGTCGAGGAACTGCTCGTCGTTGAGCGTCGTGGCCGAGATGTTGATCCCGAGCACGTAGGGTTCGAAGCGCGCGTCGCCGCGGCGGTGCGCGAGCCGGCCGCAGGCCTGGCGCACCACCCAGCGGTCGATCGCCGGCATCAGGTTGAAGCGCTCGGCGGCGGGGATGAACTCGGCGGGCTGCACCAGCTGACCCTGCTCGTCGCGCATCCGCAGCAGCAGCTCGAAGTGGCGCAGCTTCTCGACGCCGGTGCGGATCGGCACGATCGGCTGGCAGAACAGCTCGAGGCGGTCCTCCTCGCAGGCGCGGTTGATGCGCGACACCCACTGCATTTCGCGGTGGCGCTCGGGGGCGCGGCCCTGCTGGTAGGTCTGCACGCGGTTGCGGCCGGAATCCTTGGCCGAGTAGCAGGCCACGTCGGCGGCGCTCAACACGGCGTCGAGCGTGTCGGAGGTGGAGTCGATCTCGGCCACGCCGATCGAGACGCCGACGTTCATGACCCGGTCGTTCCACGCGAAGCGGAACTCGCGGATCGCCTGGCGCAGGTTCTCGGCGATGCGGTGCGCGGTCTCGAGCGTGCAGTCGGCGAGCAGCACGCCGAACTCGTCGCCGCCGAGGCGTGCGAGCACGTCGGTGGTGCGGATGCGGGTCTGCACGACGCTGGTGAGCTGCTTGAGCAGCCGGTCGCCGGCCGGGTGGCCACAGGTGTCGTTGACGACCTTGAACTGGTCGAGGTCGAGGTACAGCAGCACGTGGTGCAGCGAGGGATCCTGCCGCGCCGCGAGCAGCGCCTCGTTGAGCCGGCTCTCGAACTCGCGGCGGTTGATCAACCCGGTGAGCGCGTCGTGGGTGGCCTGGTAGGCGAGCGCGCGCTGCAGGCGGCGCTCCTGGCTCACGTCGTGGAACACCATGACCGCACCGATCAGGCGACCAGTGCGGTCGCGGATCGGCGCGGCGGAATCCTGGATCGAGATCTCCTGCCCGCGGCGGCTCACCAGCAGCGACGGCTCGACGAGTTCGACGATGCGGCCCTCGCGCAGGCAACGCAGGATCGGGTTGTCGATCGGCTGGCGGGTGGCCTCGCCGAGCAGCTCGATGATCTCGGCGACCGGGCGACCGGCTGCCTCCGCGCTTGCCCAGCCGGTGAGCGACTCCGCGACGGGGTTCAGGTACTCGACGAGGCCGTCGGCGTCGGCGGTGATCACGGCGTCGCCGATCGACTGCAGCGTGACCTGCGCCTTCTCCTTCTCGTCGGCGAGCTGCCGCTCGGCGCGCTTGCGCTCGGTGACGTCGGCGAGCGTGCCCTCGTAGCCCACGGTCACGCCGTCGCCGTCGCGCACCACGCGCGCGTTCTCGACCACGGTGATCACCGATCCGTCGCGGCGGCGCAGCTGGTACTCCGCGGCGCGCACGATGCCGTCGCGGTCGAGCATGCGGACCACCTGTTCGCGGTCGGCCGGGTCGGCGTAGAGGACGCGGGTCGAGGGCAGTGCGAGCAGTTCCTCGGGCCGGTCGTAGCCCAGCATCTCGACGAGTGCGGGGTTCGCCGCCTCGAGCTTGCCGTCCGCGGTCGCGCGGTACACGCCCTCGATGACGTTCTCGAACAGGCCGCGGTAGCGCGCCTCGCTGCAGCGCAGCGCGCCCTCCGCCTGCTCGCGCTCCACGGCGATGGCGGCGAGCGCCGTGAGCCGCGCCATCAGCTCGAAATCGCGCCTCAGCGGACTGCGCGGGTGGTGGAAGTAGAGCGCCACGGTGCCGAGGATGCGGCCGTCGGAGGCGCGGACCGGGGTGGACCAGCAGGCGCGCAGGCCGGCCGACAGTGCCGGTCCGCGCAGTTCCTCCCAGAGTGCGTCGCGGGCGATCTCGGCCACGATCACCTGCCGCTGCAGGTAGACCGCGGCGGCGCAGGATCCGTTGCGCGGCCCGATCTCGATGGACTCGAGGGCATGCTGGAAGTGCTGCGGCAGCCGCCGGCCGGCAGCGAGCCCGAGCGTCTCGCCGTCGGGACGGAACAGGTTCACGGCACACAGCGCATCGGGCGTGACGCGCTCGGCGGCTTCGGCGATCGCCTCGAGCGTCTCCGGCAGGCCGGCGTTGCCGGTGATGCGCTCGAACACCCGCCGTTCGCCCATCGCGAGCAGTTCGGCGCGCTTGCGCTCGGTGATGTCGGTGATGCTGCCGCGGATCAGCCGCTGGCTGGAGGAGGGCAGCCGCACCAGCCGCACCTCGCAGGGGATGTCCTGCCCCGTCGCGTCGCGGTGCGTCCACTCGAAGCACGGGGCCTCCCCGGCCAGCGCCCGGTCGATGTACCCGCGCGACACGCCGAAGGACGCCATCCCGTCGGCCTGTTCCGGTGCGCTGATCTGCGCGGGACCGCTCGCGAGCAGCTGCTCGCGGCTCATCTTGAAGAAGCGCACCGCGTTCTCGTTGCACTCGACGAAGCGCCCGAGGTCCACGTCGAGCACTACGATGGCTTCCGGCGCATTCTCGACCAGCGTCCGGTAGCGGGCCTCGCTCTCGCGGATTGCGGCCTCGGCGCGCTTGCGGTCGGAGGTGTCGCGCAGGCACACGATGAAGATCTCGCGGTCGTCGAGCCGGATCTTGCTGACGCCGAGCTCGGCGTCGAACAGCGACCCGTCGCGGCGCCGACCGCGCGTCTCCCGTGGCGTCAGGTCCACCTGGTCGTCCTCGAGCGCCTCGGCGAGCTCCTCGAGCGCGCCGGTGAGGTTCGGATGACGGGCCAGCGAGGGAATCAGCAGGTCGAGACGCCGGCCGCGCACGGCATCCTCCCCGTAGCCGAACACGCGCTCGCTGGTGGTGTTCAGGGTCTCGATGCGGCCGTTCTCGTCCACCGTGAGGATCGCGTCCTTGACGTGGTCGAGGATCGCCTGCAGCTGGGCCGCGGCGCTCTCGCGCACCTCGCGGGTGAACGCAGTGGTCTCGTCGGCGAGCAGCTTCATCGAGCGCACCACGCCGCGGCGCTCGTCGTCCCACTCCACGTAGGCGAGGTTGATCGACTGCAGCAGGTGGCGCAGGTCGAGGTTCCCGCCGTCCTGGCGGGCGTCGCCGACCTGCTTCTTCAGGAGCGGGTGCAGGCTCATCGAGCCGGGGCGCCGCGTGGGACGGACCGGTTGCCGCCGATGCCGGCCACGGCCCGACTGCGGTCGGCGGCCCGTCCGGGCGGCCCGCTGCAGTCGAACCCGTCGTCACGCTTGTGGATTGACCGCCTCATGATCCCCGCACGAGATGACCACCGCCGGCCCTGATCCGGGGTGGAATGCGGGCGATAGTATTCGCAGCGCCCATGTCGGGGACGTGAACCAGATCACATTCGCCGGCAGCGGGCGGACGGACCAGGCGGGGGCGGGCGCGCCGCGCCGGGACGGCTCCTGACCGCTGTCGGGCGATTGCAGCCGGCGCCCGACACCCGGCGGCCGCCGAGTCGCTTCGGCTACAATTGCGCCAACACAGGCGCCCGCTCCCCCCATGCCTTCCGACCCTGTCCAGCACTGTCCGGCCACCATCCCGATGCTCGGCCGGGACGACCCGCCGCCGTTCGTCGTCCTCCACGAGCACGGCACGGCTCCCGCCCTCATCCTCTGCGACCACGCCAGCCGGGCCTTCCCCCGGGCGATGAACCGCCTCGGCCTGCCCGAGCTGCCGAGCTGGCAGCACATCGCCTGGGACATCGGCGCCGCGGAACTGGCCCGGGGACTCTCCAATGCGCTCGACGCGCCGGCGGTGCTGGCCGGCTACTCGCGCCTGGTGGTGGACTGCAACCGCCGTCCGGACGACCCGGAGGCCTTCCGCGACCGCAGCGACGGCTGGGACATCCCGGGCAACCAGGCGCTTGCGGAGTTCGAGCGCAGGGTGCGGCTGGCGTGCTTCTTCGACCCCTACCACGAGGCGATCGCCGCGATGCTCGCGGGGTTCCGCGCCCGGGGCGTCGTCCCGCTGGTGGTCTCGGTGCACTCTTTCACGCCGGCAATGGGCGGCGTGGAGCGCCCCTGGCACATCGGCATCCTGTGGGATAAGGACGAGGCCAATGCCCGGCGCATGATCGCCGGGTTGCGCGCCGTCGAGGGCCTCGTGGTCGGGGACAACGAGCCATACAGCGGCAAGCATCCTTCCGACTACACCATCGATCACCACGCCGAGGCGGCGGGGCTGCCCCACGTCTGCATCGAGGTGCGCCAGGACCAGTTCGAGTCGCCGGCCGGCACGGAGCGCTGGGTGCGGCTGCTGTCGCGGCTCATCGGCGGCCTGGTGCGCGACCCGCAACTGCGCCGGCTGCAATCCACGGAATCCCCATGGCGCTGCGCGAACCTCCGCTGACCCTCGGCATCGAGGAGGAGTACCTGCTCGTCGAGCGCGAGACGGGTGCCGTGGCGGCCGAACCGCCGGACGAGTTCTTCGCGGCGCTGCACGAGCGGACCGCCGGCCGGGCATTCCCGGAGTTCCTGCGTGCGCAGGTCGAAGTCGCCACGCCGGTCTGCCGCGACATCGGCGAGGCGCGCAGCGCGCTCACCGGGCTGCGCGCCGCCGTGATCGAGGAGGCCGGGCGTCACGGCCTCGCGCCGATCGCCGCCTCGAGCCACCCGTTCTCGCTCACCGCCAAGCAGAAGCGCACCGACAAGGAGCGCTACGTGGCGCTGCTCGAGGAGATGCAGGGCGCCGCGCGCCGCATGATGATCTGCGGCCTGCACGTGCACGTGGGCATCGACGACGACGACCTGCGCATCGACCTGATGAACCAGCTCTCCTACTTCCTGCCGCACCTGCTCGCGCTGTCGTGCAGTTCGCCGTTCTGGGAAGGGGAGCGCACCGGGCTGATGTCGTTCCGGCTGATGATCTTCAACGGCGTGCCGCGCACCGGGCTCCCCGAGCAGTTCTCGAGCTGGGGCGAGTACCGCCGCCACACCGACATCCTGGTCGAGACCGGCATCATCGCCGACACCTCGCGCATCTGGTGGGACCTGCGCCCGAGCGTGCGCTACCCGACGCTCGAGACGCGCGTGATGGACTGCTGCACGACGCTCGAGGACGCGCTGTCGCTGGCCGCGCTCAACCAGTGCCTCGTGCGCATGCTGTGGCGGCTGCGGCGCGCCAACCAGCGCTGGCGCATGTACTCGCACCTGCTGCTCGGGGAGAACCGCTGGCGCGCGATGCGCTACTCGTTCGACGCGGGCCTGCTCGACCTCGGCCAGCAGCGCATCGTGCCGTTCGCGGAGCTGCTCGAGGAGCTCATCTCGCTGGTGCGCGAGGACGCCGAGGTCCTGGGCTGCGTCGCGGAAGTCGAGCGGCTGCGCGAGATCCTCGTGCGCGGCACGAGCGCGCATCGCCAGCGCCAGGTGCACGAGCGCGCGAAGGCCGACGGCGCCACCGACGACGAGGCGCTGCGCGCGGTGGTGGACTGGCTGGTCGCGGAGACGGCCCGCACGTGATGGACCGCCGTATCGCGGTCGCACCGATGATGGACTACACGGACCGGCACTGCCGGTACCTGCTGCGCCTGCTGAGTCCCGGCGCGCTGCTCTACACCGAGATGGTCACCGCGCAGGCGCTCGCCCACGGCGACGTCGAGCGGCTGCTCGGCTTCGACCCGGTGGAGCATCCCGTCGCGCTGCAGCTCGGCGGATCCGATCCCGCGCTGCTCGCGAGCGCAGCGCGCCTCGGCGAGGGTTTCGGTTACGACGAAATCAATCTCAACGTCGGCTGCCCGAGCGACCGCGTGCAGAGCGGCCGCTTCGGTGCCTGCCTGATGGCGGAGCCCGAACTCGTCGCCGACTGCGTGCGCGCGATGCGCGAGGCGGTGCGCGTACCGGTGACCGTCAAGTGCCGCATCGGCATCGACGACCGTGACGACTACGGTTTCTTCGAGCGGTTCGTGGCCACCGTGAGCGAGGCCGGCGTGCGCGTGTTCATCGTGCACGCCCGCAAGGCCTACCTGCAGGGCCTGAGCCCGAAGGAGAACCGCGAGATCCCGCCACTGCGCTACGAGGTGCCGCTGCGACTGAAGCAGGAGCGGCCGGACCTCGAGGTGGTCGTCAATGGCGGCCTGCGCTCGGTGGGGCAGGTCGGGCAGTGGCTGGCGCGTTTCGACGGCGTGATGCTCGGCCGGCAGGCCTACCAGGAGCCGTATCTCCTCGCCGAGCTGCACCGCGGGTTCGTGGATGGATCGTGGCCGCTGCCGTCGCGCGAGGCGGTTGTCGCGCGCTACGCGGACTACGTCGAGCGCATGGCGTCGGCCGGGCAGCGCGTGCCATTGATGCTGCGCCACGCGCAGGGGCTCTACGCCGGCCGGCCCGGCGCGCGCGCGTGGCGGCGGCTGCTCGGCGAGCAGGGCAATCGCCCCGGCGCGGCCGGCAACGTGCTCAGGGCCTCGCTCAGGGCCCTCGAGCGGGCGGCGTAGGCGCTTCGTCATCCATCTGTATAATCTTTGTCGTCCGGCATCGGTTGGGGTAACGCAGAGGCCGGGCAGCGGGGTTCCCTTGTCGGTGAGCAACGAAACCGAGGTTGCCGTCCTGTTTGCGGACGTGGTGGGCAGCACGCGCCTCTACGAGGTGCTCGGCGACCACCAGGCTCGCGACATGATCCTCGCCTGCGTCGAGATCATGCGCGAGGCGACCGGGCGCAACCGCGGCAGCGTCATCAAGACCATCGGCGACGAGATCCTCGCGATCTTCCCGACCGCGGACGATGCGGTGAACGGGGCGGCCGAGATGCAGCACGACATCGCTGCACACCCCGGCCTGCTCGTGAACGGCCAGCACGTGGCGATCCGCATCGGCTGCCACTACGGCCCGGTCGTGCTCGAGAACCGGGACATCTTCGGGGCCTCGGTCCACACCGCGAACCGCATGACCAGCCAGGCGAAGGCCGGGCAGATCATTCTCACGGCCGACACGGTCGGGAGGCTCGGCCCGGAGTGGCGGGCAGTGACACGCCAGATCGACGTGACTTCCGTGCGCGGGCGTAGCGAGGAGGTCGAACTCTTCGAGGTGCTATGGCAGCAGGAGGACGCCACCAGCATGCTGCCCTCGATCGAGCTCGACGCCCGCACGGCGCACCGCGCGAAGCGCGTGCGGCTGCGCTACCTCGACCGCGACTACCTGCTGGGGGAGGGCAAGGAAAGCCTCACCCTCGGGCGTGCCGAGGACAACGACATCGTCGTGAAGGGCAACCTGATCTCGCGCGTGCACGCCCGCGTCGAGATGGGCCGCAGCAAGGTGGTGCTGGTGGACCAGAGCACCAACGGCTCGTTCGTGCTCACGCACGAGGGCAAAGAGTCCTTCGTGCGGCGCGATTCCGTCACGCTGCAGGGCAAGGGAATGATCGGGCTCGGGCGCCTGCCCGAGGCGAATGCTCCGGACGCGATCCGCTACTCGCTGGAAGACTAGGCGCCGGACCCTGCGGGAGGTCTCCCGGGGCGGCATCCGCGCGAGGCGCCGGGATGGAGCGCCCTCCCGCCGCAGCGGGAGGGTCTCACCGCTTCAGCCGAGTGCCTTCTTGACCCGCTCATACTCCGCCCGCAGCGCAGGCGGAGTGCGGCTGCCGAACTCCCCAAGGTAGCGGCCGATGTCGTCGATCTCGCTGTGCCACGCGGCCAGGTCGAGGTCGAGCAGCTGGTGCAGCGTGCCGCTCGGCAGATCGAGGCCCTTCAGGTCGAGGTCTTCCTTGTGCGGCAGGAAGCCGATCGGCGTCTCGTGGGCCCCGGCCCGTCCCTCGCAGCGATCGATGATCCAGGAGAGCACGCGCAGGTTGTCGCCGAAGCCCGGCCACAGGAACTTGCCGTCCTTGTCCTGGCGGAACCAGTTGACGTGGAAGATCTTCGGGAGTTGCTTGACGCGACCTTCGAACGACAGCCAGTGCGCCCAGTAATCGGCGAAGTTGTAGCCGCAGAACGGTTTCATCGCCATCGAGTCACGGCGTACCACACCCACCTGGCCCACGGCCGCGGCGGTGGTCTCGGAGGCCATGCCGGCGCCCACTAGCACGCCGTGTGTCCAGTCGCGGGCCTCGTACACCAGCGGTGCGACCTCGCGCCGGCGGCCGCCGAAGAGGATCGCCGAGATCGGCACGCCCTCGGGGTGTTCCATCAAATGGTTGTAGGCGGGGTTCTGCTTCGCGGACACGGTGAAGCGCGAGTTCGGGTGCGCGGCCGGTCCGTTCGCCTTGTCGTAGGGACGGCCCTGCCAGTCGATCGCCGGGGCGCCCTTGCTGCGACCTTCCCACCACGGCTGGTTGTCGGCGGTGACCGCCACGTTGGTGAAGATCGTGTCGTGGTGGATCATCTCGTAGGCGTTGCGATTGGTCTTCGGGCTGGTGCCCGGCACGACGCCGAAGAACCCGGCTTCCGGGTTGATCGCACGCAGGCGACCGTCACTGCCGACGTGCAGCCAGGCGATGTCCTCGCCGATCGTCCACACCTTCCAGCCCGGCATCGTGTCGGGCGGGATCAGCATCCCGAGGTTGGTCTTGCCGCAGGCCGAGGGGAACGCGGCGGCGACGTAGTGCACCTCGCCGCGCGGGTTCTCGAGGCCCACCACCAGCATGTGCTCGGCGAGCCAGCCCTCGTCGCGCGCCTGCCAGCTCGCGATCCGCAGCGCATGGCATTTCTTGCCGAGCAGCGCGTTGCCGCCGTAGCCCGAGCCGATGCTCTTGATCGAGAGTTCCTCGGGGAAGTGCATGATCAGGCGGCGCTCGGGGTTGAGGTCGCCGACGGAGTGCAGGCCCTTGACGAACTTGCCGTCCGTCTCGATGCGATGCAGGGCGGCGGCGCCCATGCGCGTCATGATGCGCATGTTGAGCACGACGTACGGGCTGTCGGTGATCTCCACGCCGCAGCGCGCATAGGGCGAGTTGATCGGGCCCATGCAGTAGGGCACGACGTACATCGTACGGCCCTTCATGCAGCCGGCGAACAGCGCATCCACCTTGCGGTGTCCCTCCGCGGGATCCATCCACAGGTTATTGGGACCCGCGTCCTCCTTGTCCTTCGTGCAGATGAAGGTGAGGTGCTCGACGCGCGCCACGTCCGAGGGATGCGAGCGATGCAGGTAGCAGTCGGGGAAGTTCGCCTGGTCGAGTTCGAGCAGGTCGCCCCGGGCGAGCATCAATGCCACGAGTTCATCGCGCTCCGTGTCGGATCCGCTGCACCAGTGGATGCTGTCGGGCTGCGTGAGCTTCGCGGTCTCGGCGACCCACTCGCGGAGGGCGGCGTTGGTGGTTGTCATCTGGCGTGCTTCCTTCGTCGGCCCGGCGCCGAGAGGAGACACGGCGGCCCGGGCGGTGGCTGGTCTCTTGCTGCTCGATTATAGCCCGCGGTACCAGCCCGCCCGTAGCTGTGGAGGGCACGTATGCGCGGGTGCACGACCGCCGACGACGCAGTGGACGCCGCTTCGTCGAACCGCCCCAGGGACTCCAGCGAGACAAAAAAAAGCGCCCTCCGAGGAGGGCGCAATCAGGGGGAGAACGGTAGAAATTCTGTGCGCGCGAGTGACCGGTCAGGCGGCGACCTTGCGGGCGCGGGTCTTTGCCTTGCGCACGACGCGCTTGGTCTTGCGCTGGGCGGTTTTCACGGCCACCGTCGCCTTCTCCTCGGTCGGCTCGACCACGCGCTCGTAGAGGTGCGTGGCGACGCCGCGCAGGTCGCGGCCCGCGTGCTTGAAGATCAGCGCCGCGCGCTGCGCATCCTCGACGATGCGGGTGCGGGTCGCCGGGATCATCTCGATCTGGTCACGGACGAGTTCGAGCACGTTCTCGGCGCGGGCGGCGCGCTCGAGACGCAGGGCCGCCTCGGAGATCGCCGCGGTCAGCATGTCCGACTGCAGGTCGATGAGGCTCGCCACAGCGGTCTGCGACACGGCGGTGACCTTGATGCCCGAGCGCGCCAGCGTGCGCACCGGCGACTTCAGGGCCTTCAGGTTCTCGGCGGAATCGGTGGCCGCCCCGCGGACGGTCTCGACGGACTCCTTGCGCATTTTCTCGACCTGGCTGGTGAGGGCGGCGGTCTGCTCGGCGACGAATTCCTGCATCTGGACGATCATGGACGACTCCTGGGATTTCGGCTGCTGCGACGCAGCATTTGTTGCAGTGCACAATAACTCCGCGAGCCTCGTCTGTCAAATGCGACAACTACCGAGTGATCCGGGCGGCCGGGAATCGGCGCGAACGCGTGCCTGCGGGAGGTTGCCGGGCGGCGGCCGGTCGCGCACAGTCCCGACCGCATGACCCGTCCCGCACTCCTCGCGACATTCCGGGCGCCGCGCCTCGCAGGCCTCGCCGTGGCCGCCGTGCTGGCAGTTGCGCCGGCGGTTCCGGGGCACGCCGAGCCGGAATTCACCGCGACGGGTGCGGCGATCGCGACCGGCACCGACCTGCTCGAAACCGCGATCGTCGTGGAAAAGCTGGTGCCGTCCGCGCGCGCGGGATCTGTCGCGCGCTACGTGCCGGTCGCGCGTCTCGCCGCGGGCGACGAGGTCCATTACACGATCCGCGTCCACAACCCGGGCCAGGCAGCGGTCTCCGACGTCCGTGTCACCAAGCGCATGCCGCAGGGGATGGAGTACATCGAGGGTTCGGCGGTGGGGCCCGCGAGCGCGGTGGAGTACTCGAGCGACGGGGGCACGACTTTTCATGCGAAACCGGCGGGCGGGCCGTTCACCCACGTGCGCTGGAGCCTGACTGAGCCGTTGCCGTCGGGAGCGACAGCGCTGCTGCGCTTCCGCGCCGTGTTCCGCTGACGCCGTGGGAATCGCGCTCGGCGAACTGTTCGGCGCCGAAGGCCCGCTGGCACGCGGCCTGCCGGGCTACGCGCCGCGGCCCGAACAACTCGCGATGGCCGAACACGTCGCCGCCGCATTCGAGGCGCGCACGACGTTGATCGTCGAGGCCGGCACCGGCACCGGCAAGACCTTCGCCTATCTCGTCCCGGCGCTGCTGTCGGGCCGGCGCGTGATCCTCTCCACCGGCACGCGCGCCCTGCAGGACCAGCTCTATCACCGCGACCTGCCCGCGATCTGCGGCGCGCTCGGTCGCCCCGCGCGCGTGGCGCTGCTCAAGGGTCGAGCCAACTACCTCTGCCGCCACCGCCTCGACCTCGCGGAGCAGCAGGCCCACGCGCGCGGCGTGCGGCGCGAGGTGGCGCTCGCCCTGCCGAAGCTGCGGGCGTGGTCGGGAGTGACGCGGCGTGGCGACATCGGCGAATTGCCCGGGCTCGGCGAGGTCGACCCGGTCTGGCCGTGGGTTACCTCGACGCGCGAGAACTGCCTGGGCTCGGAGTGCCCGGCCTACGACGAGTGCTTCGTGCTCGCGGCGCGCCGCGAGGCGCAGGCCGCCGACATCGTGGTCGTGAACCACTACCTGCTGATGGCCGACCTCGTCCTGAAGGAAGAGGGCTTCGGCGACCTGCTCCCGGGCGCGGACGCGATCGTCGTCGACGAGGCCCACCAGCTCCCCGACGTCGCGGCGCAGTTCCTCGGCTACAGCGTCAGCACGCGGCAGCTCGGCGCGATTGGCCGCGACGTCGCCGGCGAGTTGCTGCTCGCGCAGCAGATGGGCGGAAGCGTCGACGCGGCGATCGCGGCACTCGACGCGCAGGTGGCTGCGGTGATCGCTGCGGCCGGCGCGACCGAGTCGCGGCTCGAACATGCGCAGTGGCCCGAGCGGCTGATCGAAGGCCTCGCCGGCCTCGCGAGTCGCGCGCAGGACCTCGCCGACGTGCTGGCGCCGCTCGCGGGGGAGGGACAGGGTGCGTTCGGACGGCTGCGCGACCGGCTCGAGGAGAACATCGTGCGCCTGCGATCGCTCACCGCGGAGGAGGCCGAGGGCGGCGTGCGCTGGGCCGAGGCGAGCGCGCGCAACGTGAGCTGCCATTACGCGCCGGTGGACGTGGCCGCGCAGCTCGCGGCGCTGCTCGAGGCGCAGAACTGCGCGTGGATCCTCACCTCGGCCACGCTGGCAGTGGGGGAGGACTTCGCGCACTTCCAGCGGCGCACGGGGCTGGCCCACGCGCACACCGTACGCCTCGAGAGCCCGTTCGACTTCGCGAACCAGGCGCTGCTGTACCTGCCGAAGGGGCTCGGCGACCCCGGCACGCCGGGTCACGCGCAGGCCGTGGTGCAGGCGGCCCTGCCCGTGCTCGAGGCGAGCGGCGGTCGCGCGTTCCTGCTGTTCACCAGCCACCGCGCGCTGCGGGAGGGCGCCGACGCGCTGCGCAGCGCGTGGGGAGAGCGACCGCCGGTGCCCGTGCTGGTGCAGGGCGACGCGTCGCGCGACCAGCTGCTGCGGCGGTTTCGAGAGGCAGGCAACGCCGTGCTGCTCGGGACGGGCAGCTTCTGGGAGGGCGTCGACGTCAAGGGCACGGCGCTCTCGGTGGTGGTCATCGACAAGCTGCCGTTCGCCGCCCCGGACGATCCGCTGCTCAAGGCGCGACTCGAGGCGATCCGCGCGCAGGGAGGCAATCCGTTCTTCGACGAGCAAGTCCCGCAGGCGGTGATCGCGCTGAAGCAGGGCGTCGGACGCCTGATCCGCGACCCGGGCGACTTCGGCGTGGTGATGATCTGCGACACGCGGCTCGTCACCAAGGGCTACGGCCGCGCCTTCATCCAGAGCCTGCCACCGATGCGGCGCACGCGCGAGCTGGCCGAGGCGCAGGCGTTCCTGCGGGAGAGGCTCGGCGAGGGGAGCACGATCCGCATGACGTGACCCGCGCCTGCGTCCGCGGCCAGATCTCCGCGGCTAGATCTCCGACACGGAGAGCCGCCGGAGCAGCTGCATGCGCTTGTCGTGGTGCTCTTCCATGCGCTCGAGGACGTCCGAGAGGAACTCGACGGTGCTGACGACCTTCGGCCCCTTGTTGAGCATTACGCACTCCGCGCGGCTGCTCATCACGGCGTCGCTCACCTCGGCACGCGTGGGCGCGCCGCCCTTGGCGAGCCCCTCGAGCACCTGCGTCGCCCACACCACCGGCACGTGGGCCGCCTCGCAGAGCCACAGGATCTCCTCCTGGATCTCCGACAGCCGCTCGAAGCCGACCTCCACGGCGAGGTCGCCCCGCGCCACCATCACGCCCACGGGCGGGGAGCGCAGCGCGCTCAGCAGGATGCGTGGCAGGTTGCGGAACGCCGCGGCGTTCTCGACCTTGAGCACGACGCCCAGGTGTGCTGCGCCGAGTTCCTCCAGCCGCTCAGTGAGCTGGCGCACGTCCTGCGGCGAGCGGACGAACGAAAGCGCGATGATGTCTGCGAACTGCACGACCTCGCGCAGGTCGGCGACGTCCTTGTCAGTGAGCGCGTCGAGCCCGAGTTCGGTGTCCGGAAGGTTGATGCCCTTCTCGGCGCGCAGCTTGCCGCCGGCCGGTGGTACCTGAGTCACGGCCATCTCGATGCGCTCGCCGTCGTTGCCGGTCACCGTGCCGCCGATCTTGCCGTCGTCGAGCCACACGCGGTCGCCGACGCGGACGTGCTCGAAGGCGGCCGGCAGCGTGCAGTGGATTCTGGCCGGGGTGACCAGCGCGCCCGCCGCGTCGTGCAGCGCCGGGCGTCCCGGGATGGCGTCGCGCGTGAGTGCCAGCGTCTCGCCGACCTGCAGCGGAATCGGGGCGGCGACCCCGGGCAGGTCGCCGATGGCGTACTCCGCCACCAGCGAGCCGTCGCGCGCGACCGAGAACGGTTCGCCCGCCGCGGCATAGATGGTCTTGCCCGTCTCCGCGACGGCCGAGCGGCCGGCGCGCGCAACCACCGTCATCGTACGCTCGCGGCCGCGCTGGTCCGTGATCAGCAGCGTGTCGCCGACTCGCAGCGACCGCAGGCTGCCGCCGGCCACGGGCAGTACCGCATTCATTCCAGGGGGGGCGGGCTCGCGGTGGGCGGCTGGCGTGAGCCAGACGCGCGCCGGCGCCACCAGGCGTCCGGCCGGGTCCCGCTTCGGCTTGATCCGCACGAAGTGGCCCACGGGCTCGATGCTGCCGGTGCGCAGCTTCGGTCCACCGAGATCGGCCTGGATCGCGCACCTGCGGCCCACGACCTGCTCGGCACGCCGGAGGTTCTCCGCCATCCTGCGCCAGGCGACCGCGTCGTCGTGCGCACAGTTGATGCGCATCAGGTCCATGCCGGCGTGCAGCAGGTCCTCGATGAGACGGGCGTCCTCCGCAGCCGTACTGGGCATGGTGACCATGATGCGGACCGAGCGCTGCCGCGGCGCCGGGCCGAGCAGTCGCCGGGTATGGTCGAGCAGCAGCAGGCGCCCGGTGCGAAAGTCAACCGGCGGCGCCGCTGCGGCACTGGCGGGCACGCCCGCCAGTGCCTCCAGGTTGCCGATCACGGCATTCAGCGTGGCCAGGGCATGGGACTCGAGCACGCCGAGCGAGGAGAGGCCCAGCGAATGCAGGTCCTGCTGCAGGTCGCGGACGTCGCTCTGGCGGATGCTCAGGTAGTGCAGCAGGTTGCGCGCGCTGTTGCGGTAGTGCGGCTCGAGCGACTCGATCTCCTGCACGTGCTCCGCCTCGAAGGCGAGGGCGCGGTCGCGCAGGTCGCGCAGCGCGGCCAGCGTGCGTTGGATGAGGCGATCGATTGCCATGGCGCCGGAGGGAACGTCCAGCAAGACAGGCTACGCCGGCATTGTGACGGTGATGTTGCGGCGGTCTCGAGGCGGGTCGCGTCATCAGACCGGCCAGACGGAGAGACTGCCGAGCGCCAGCAGGTAACCGATCAACGCGCCAGCGACCACGTCGGTCGGGTAGTGCAGCCCGAGCACGACACGCGACGAGGCGACCAGGACCATGAACGGCATCAGCAGCGGCGCGAGTTCGGGCACGTGAGTGGTGGCAAGCGTGGTGAAGCACGTCGCATGCAGCGTGTGCCCGGAGGGAAAGCTGTAGCGGTCCAGGGGTGCGGCGCCGAGGTGGATGTCCGCGTTGGCGATGTAGGGACGTTCCCGCACCAGCCGATGCTTGAGCTGGCGGTAGAGCGCGAGGCCCACGACCGCGGTGGCGGCCATCTGCGCGGCCACCATCGCACCGGCCTCGCCGCTGAGCGCGAGCGCGAGCATCAGTGCGTACCAGAAGACCCCGTCGCCAAGCCGGCTCACGACCGCGAAGAGCTGCCTGATCCTGCCGTAGCGACAACCGCGATTGACGCGAATGCACATTGCCTGCTCGAGGACATCGCAGCGTTGCAGCAGCCTCGTCGCTCTGGCGTCGTTCATGTCGCCTCTCCGCTGGCGACCTGGTGCATGCATGGTGCTTGAAAGAGTCGCCGGTTGGCGCAGCAGGCTAGGCGCGCGTGACTACGGAGTTGTTGCAGGCGCGTGAATTGATCGTGACGGTGGCAACCGTCCCCGGCCCCGCGCAGGTCACGCGCTCTGTGCGAGTTGGGTCGAGATCTCGTTCCAGAGTGAGACGTAGACGCGCGCGGCCGGGCTGTGGGGAGCTAGCGCGGCCAATGGGGCTCGGCGGACGGTCATGCGCTCGATATCGCTCCAGTAGGGCACTTCCGTTGTGAGGATCATCGGGTGGCGGGTGCGCGCGCTTGCCATGACCTGCTCGTGCAGCGACTTGCGCCGGTCCACCATCGAGAAGAACGGCAGGATACGGATGTCCGACCACCCGGTCCGCTGAACGAACTCGAGCAGCGCCTCAAGCATGCGCACCGAAAGGGGAGCCGGCACGATCGGAACGACCACCGCGTCCGCCGCGCGCAGGACGTTCTCGGACAGCAGCGACATGCCCGGTGCGCAGTCGAGCATCAGCAGGTCGCAGGAATGGTGCAGCGACCGGGTCATCATCAGCAGGCGCTCGGTCGGGTTCTTGCGCTCGCTCATGTGGACGTCGAAGTTGCGGTAGGTGAAGTCTGCCGGCAGCAGGTGCAGTCGGTCGTAGCGGGTCGGCATGACCAGTTCGGGCAGCTCGCGCTTGCCGCGCACCAGTTTCTTCGCTGAGGCGCGTTCGTTCGGCTCGCCGCGCAGGATGTAGGTGGCTGCGCCCTGCGGGTCGAGATCCCACAGCACGGTGGATCGGCCGGAAGCCGCGGCAAGGTAGGCGAGGTTCACGGCGGTCGTTGTCTTGCCGACCCCGCCCTTGATGTTCGTGACCGCGAGGATCTGCATGGACTCAGAGATATCAAGAGTCGCGGTGTCGTGTCCAACACCGGCGCCGTGCGCGACATCGATCCGCAACTTTGAGTGCACACACTGCTCCCCCGGCGGACGCGCCATGCCGCCTGGGGGTGCAATTGGGCGACGCGGGCAGGGTTGTCCCGGTGTGCACGGGCCGCGCGGGGCGCCTGTTGCGATTCGTGATCGGCAGTGATCGCTTGCCCGAACTACCGTTTGCGGCGCCCGACGCGCCGGCGTGGACCGCCGACCCGGCATTGGTACTGAAGCTGCAGGGCGGCCGCATCTCCCTCGAGTACCGTGCCGAACTGGTTCTCGACGCCGCTGCCACGGTGACGCCGTTCACCCTCGCGATCGACGTCGGGGACGCCGACATCCATGGTTTCGGCGCCGCCACCGGTGGACCGGATCGCAACGGCGCGCGGTTCCGGATCATGACCCTGGATACGCTGTTGTACGCGATCCCTGGTGCGAGCTACACGGCACTGCCGTTCTTCATTGCGAGGAGCGAGACGCGGACCGTCGGTGTCCTGGTGGCCACGACCTATCCGCTGGACGTCGCGGTGACGAACGGCACGGTCCGCGTCGTGGGCGCCTGCGACACGGACGGCACGCCCGTGGACGTCATCGCGTTTCGTGGCACCGTGGCCGAGATGGTTCGTGACCTCGCCGCCCTCGTCGGTCGCAGTTTCCTCCCGCCAGCGTGGGCGCTGGGCTTCCATCAGTCCCGCTGGTCGTACCGGACGTCGGCCGTCGTGCTCGACATCGCGCGACGGTTCCGGGCACTCGACCTGCCGGCCGACGTGATCCACCTCGACATTCACTACATGGACCGCTACCGGGTCTTTACCTTCAGCCCGCAGCGCTTTCCCCGGCCGCCCGGAATGCATGACGAGTTGCGTTCGCTCGGCTTCCGGACGATGGCGATCGTCGACCCGGGCGTGAGCGCTGCGCCGTACCCCGTCCACGTAGCCCTCAAGGACGGCGACATGCTGCTGCAGCGCTCCGACGGCCGTCCGTACCAAGGCCGTGTCTGGCCCGGTGTCACCGTGTTTCCGGACTTCACGCAACAGCGCGTGCGCGAGGCGTGGGGACGCTTTCATGCGCCGCTCGTCGACGCCGGCGTCGCCGGCGTCTGGAACGACATGAACGACCCGGTGTTCCGGGCGGGCAAGCGCCACGATCCGCTGGGCGAGGACGTGCATCATCGCGGCGTCCCGCATCGACGGGTCCGCAATCTCTACGCCAACCAGATGGCGCAGGCGACGGTCTCCGGCCTGGAGTCGCTACGTCCCGGCGTGCGTCCGTTCGTGCTGACGCGGTCGGGATTCCTCGGCATTCAGCGGTACGCGGCCGTCTGGACTGGCGACAACCATTCGTCCTGGCAGCACCTTCGGCAGAACCTCGACATGGTGCTGAACCTCGGGTTGTCCGGCATTCCGCTCACCGGTGCGGACGTGGGCGGCTTCGGACGCGGACCCGGCAGGTTTGGCGTGATCAAGCTTCTGCGTCCGCCCGCCGAGTTGTACCTGCGCTGGATGGAACTCGGCGCGCTCATGCCGTTCTTCCGCGTGCACTGCACGCTGTTTGCGCGCGGCCAGGAGCCATGGAGCTTCGGCGGACCCGCCCTCGCAGTCGCGCGACGGGTGCTGCGTCGTCGCTATCGAATGCTGCCGCTGTTGTATCGCCTGGCGCTCCAGGCGCACACCGACGGGCTGCCGATCGTCCGTCCGCTGTTCATGCACTACGAGGTCCCGAAGGGGAAGGGCGCCGGACAGTTCCTGCTGGGGGACAGCGTGCTGGTCGCGCCGGTCCTCCACCCGGGTATGACGCGGCGAAACGCCTGGCTGCCGGAGGGGCCGTGGTCGGACTGGAACACGGGCGCTTGCCATGACGGCGGGACGGAGATCGTGGTCGATGCGCCGCTCGGCACAACGCCGATCTTCATGCGTGCGGGGACTGCACTGTTCCTCGCGCAGCCCGCCAGGAACGCGGAGGAAACGCTGCGCGGTCCGCTCGCGCTCGAGATCAGCAGGCCGCCCAGGGACGGCAGTGGTCGGGGCTCGCTGTTCCTCGACGACGGTGAGGCCGCCGCGGGTGGCCGTTTCCTGCTGGACGTGACTGTCGATGACGTTGCTGGGCGACTGCGCCTGGGCCTCGAGCGGGCGGACAGCACCTTCGTGCCGGCGCAACGCGAGCTGGAACTGCGTGTGCCGCGCGACTGCCGGCTCGTCCTCGTCGATGGCGTGCCTCAAGTCCCGTACGTCTGCGACCTGTCCAGCGAGGATCGCAGTGCCTGCGTCTCGGCGGTGAGGATCCCCCTCGACGTGCGTTCAGTGCTGGTGGAATAGGGGGCCTGCGGCGGGCGTGTCGCGCACCGACGATGCGACGGCGACCGTGCGAGGTTGCGACCGTCGGCGCGGCGATGCCCGGTTCGGTGACCCTCTGGAGGCTCCAGCAGTTCGGCGGCCACAAGTGATCGTTGGCCGAGTCCGTCCCTGGCGTCGGGTCAGCCGTGTCATGGACTTGCCGCAATTTCTTCACCGCCCGGTCACGAATGCACTTCATCCTTCCGGGCCATCGAAGCCACCGGGACACAGGCCAGATGGATGGAGTGCCGTCGCCGCGACCGACACTGCGCTTCCGCAGCATCTTCATTTCCGACGTTCACCTGGGGTTCAAGGGCTGCCGGGCAGAGTTCCTGCTGGACTTCCTGCGCCGGGTGGAGTGCCACCAGATCTACCTCGTCGGCGACATCATCGACGTGTGGAGCCTGACCCGCAGCTTCTACTGGCCGCAGGCCCACAACGACGTCATCCGTACGCTGCTCGGCAAGGCCAAGCACGGCACCCGCGTCGTCTACGTTCCCGGCAACCACGACCGGCCGTTCCGCGACCACGACGGGCTGGTGCTCGGCAACGTCGAGATCCGCCTCGAGGCGGTGCACGAGACCGCCGACGGCCGCCGCTTCCTGGTGCTGCACGGCGACGAGTTCGACAGCATCGTGCGCGCGAGTCCCATGCTGGAGTCGCTCGGCAGCCAGGCCTATGCAGCGGTACTGCGCCTCAACCGCTACGTCAACGCGGTCAGGCGGCAGTTCGGCTTCCCGTACTGGTCGGTCGCCGCGTTCCTCAAGCACAAGGTCAAGAACGCGGTGAAGTACATCGCGAACTTCGAGCGGGCCCTCGCGGTCGAGGCCCGCCGACGCGGCGTGCACGGCGTGATCTGCGGGCACATCCACCGGGCCGAGATCAGCGAGATCGACGGCATCACCTACTGCAACGATGGCGACTGGGTCGAGAGCTGCACGGCGCTGGTCGAGGACTTCCAGGGCCGCCTGAGCCTGCTGCGCTGGACGGAGACGGTCGAGGTGCTGCTGGGGTCTCAGGCGCTGCCGCTGCTCGACGGTGCGGTCGCGCTGGACCCGGCCGCATGAGGCTTGCGCTGGTCACGGACGCCTGGCTGCCGCAGGTCAACGGGGTCGTCCGGACGCTTGGCCACACGGTCCGCGAGCTCTCCGCCGCAGGGCACGAGGTCAGCGTCATCTCGCCGGCTGAGTTCCGCACGGTTCCCTGCCCGACCTATCCGGAGATCCGGCTGTCGCTGTTTGCCGGGCGTGCGGTGCGCCGGCGCCTCGACGCGCTCGCGCCCGATGCAGTGCACGTCGCCACGGAAGGGCCGCTGGGGCTCGCCGCACGCAACTGGTGCGTGCGTCGCAGTCGTCCGTTCACGACCGCCTACCACACGCAGTTTCCCGAGTACCTCCGTGCGCGGTTGCCGATTCCGCTCGCGCTCGGCTACGCGGCGGTCCGCTGGTTCCACGGCCGGGCGGCGCGCACGCTGGTCACGACCCCGTCCATGCACCGCCACCTGGAGTCTCGCGGCTTCCGCAACCTCGCGCTGTGGGGACGGGGCGTGGACACGGAGCTGTTTCGGCCGGGCAGCAAAGCGTTCCTCGATCTGCCGCGGCCGGTCTGGCTCTACTTCGGCCGCGTGGCCGTCGAGAAGGGCATCGGGGATTTCCTGCGCCTCGACCTGCCCGGGACCAAGCTGGTCGTGGGCGACGGGCCGGCGGCCGCTGAGCTGCGTCGTCGCCATCCGGAGGTCGTCTTCGCGGGCTACCGCCATGGCGAAGATCTTGCCGCGCACATCGCCGCATCCGACGTGTTCGTCTTCCCGAGCCGGACCGACACCTTCGGCCTCGTGCTGCTCGAGGCCATGGCCTGCGGCGTCCCGGTGGCTGCCTACCCGGTGACCGGGCCGATCGACGTGGTCGTCGACGGCGTCACCGGGGTGCTGCGGGACGACCTGCGTGCCGCGGCGCTGGCCGCGCAGCACCTCGATCCCGGGGCCTGCCGTGCGCACGCGTTGCGTTATTCGTGGGAGGCGTCCGGTCGCGAGTTTCTCGCCGGGCTCGCTGTCGCGGCTGCGCCGTCCCCAGCCACGCCAGTCCCGGCGACCTGACCTCCGCACTGGTGTTGCTGCGTGTCGCTGCGCGACTGGTTCGCGCGTGCAGCCGCCCCCTCGATCCGGGCTCCTGCAGCCCGGGCGTCCATCCCCGCAGGTATTTCAGGCATATTGCCGTGGTGCGCCTGCTCGCCCTCGACACCTCCACCGAAGCCTGCTCCGTCGCGTTGCTCCGCGGCGAATCGCTGGAGCTGCGCTTCGAGATCCTGGAGCGCGGGCACGCGGAGCGTCTGCTGCCGATGGTGGACGACCTGATGAGCGCGGCGGGCCTCGCGCTCGCGGATCTCGACGGACTCGCCTTCGGCCGCGGGCCGGGCGCGTTCACGGGCCTGCGCATCGCAGCGGGCGTGGTGCAGGGGCTCGCCTTCGGCGCCCACCTGCCGGTGGCGCCCGTCTCGAGTCTCGCTGCGGTGGCGGCGCAGGTGCCGGCGGCGGTGGGGGAGACGGTGCTCGCCTGCAACGACGCGCGCATGGGCGAGGTGTACTGGTGCGTCTACCGCCGCGAGGCGGACGGCACGGTGAGCGAACTCGCGCCGGAGTCGGTGTCGACGCCCGCGGCCGTGGGCTTGGGCGCGCCTGAGGCGAGCCATGCAGCCGGCAACGCGCTCGCCGCCTGCCCGGACCTCGCCGAGCGCCTCTCCGCCGGCGGCGTGCGTCTTCACCACGACGTGTACCCGCGGGCCGACGCCATCGCCCGGCTCGGTATGGCGCTGCTCGCCGCCGGCCGCGGTGTGCCGCCGGAGGCCGCGTTGCCGGTCTATGTCCGCGACGACGTCGCACGGCCGTCCGGCGCGGCCGTCACGGGAATGCAATAATCTTCGTCCGTAATTCTCTGCTGCAACGAGACTGCCATCTTCAGAGGCGTCATGGCCGGCAAGCAGATCCTGATCGTCGAGGACGAGAAACCCATCCGGGACATGATCGCGTTCGGCCTGCGCCGGGCGGGATTCGACGTGCGCGAGGCCGAGGACTGCACCGCGGCGCGTGCCAGCATCGCTGATCACCGGCCGGACCTGCTGCTGGTGGACTGGATGCTGCCCGACCAGAGCGGCCTCGACCTGACGCGTGCCGTCAAGCGCAACAAGGACACCGAGGACCTGCCGGTGATCATGCTCACGGCGCGCGCCGACGAGCACGACAAGGTCACGGGCCTCGAGGGCGGCGCCGACGACTACGTCACCAAGCCCTTCAGCCCGCGCGAGCTGCTCGCGCGCATCAACGCGGTGCTGCGCCGCAGTTCGGCGTCGGGCGCCGGCGAGCGCATGGAGGCGGGCGGTCTGGTGCTCGACGCGGCCGGCCATCGCGTGAGCGTGGACGGCCGGACCGTTCCGCTCGGCCCGACCGAGTACCGCCTGCTGCAGTTCTTCATGGAGCATCCCGAGCGCGTCTATGCGCGCAGCCAGGTGCTCGACCGTGTCTGGGGCGGCAACGTCTACGTCGAGGAGCGTACCGTCGACGTCCACATCCGTCGGCTGCGCAAGGCGCTCGAGCCGTTCGGCTGCGATGCGCTGGTGCAGACCGTGCGCGGCGCGGGTTATCGCTTCTCCACGCGGCCGGAGTGAGCCGGGCGGAGGCGGGCGCCACGTGTCGAAACCCGCCTGGCAGCACCTCGCCTGGATCGCAGGAACGCTCCTGATCGCAGCCGCGCTGGGCTGGCTGTTCGACCGCGCGTTGCTGTTCGTCGCCCTGGGGCTCGCCGGGTGGCTCGCCTACGAGCTGCGCAACCTCGTGCGCTTCGAGCGCTGGCTGCGGCGACGGACCACGGAGCCGCCGCCGAACATGGACGGACTCTGGGGCGAGGCGATCGCCACGACCAACCGCATCTACCGGCGCAAGGTGTTCCACAAGCGGCGCGTGCTGCTGCTGCTGCGCGAGTTCCGCCGCATGACCTCGGCCATGCCCGACGGCGCCGTGCTGCTCGGCACCGACCGCGAGATCCTCTGGTTCAACCGCACGGCCGGGCGCTGGCTCGGGCTGCAGCGCAAGGTGGACTACGGCATCCGCATCGACAACCTCGTGCGGCACCCTGAGTTCGTCGAGTACCTCGAGCGGCGGGGCACCACGGCGCCGCCGCGCATCCGCCTGCCGAAGTCCGGCGACCGCTGGCTGCTGGCGCGCCTCGTGACCACCAACGCGAGCGGCCAGCAGCTGCTCATCCTGCGCGACGTGACGAGCGAGGCGCGCCTGGAGTCGATGCGCAAGGACTTCGTCGCCAACGCGTCCCACGAGCTGCGTTCGCCGCTCACGGTGATCGGCGGCTACCTCGACGCGCTGGCCGATGAGCCCGGGCTCGACGCGACATGGCGGGAGCCGGTGCAGGAAATGCGCCGCCAGTCCGACCGCATGCGCGGCATCGTGCAGGACCTGCTCGAGCTGTCGCGGCTCGAGGCGCACGGCGGCGAGGCCGAGACCGTGCCGGTCGACGTCTCAGGCATGCTCGCGCTGATCCGCAAGGAGACGCTGGCGCGGCCGCAGCGGCCGGCCGTCGTCGAACTGCGCCTCGACAGCGACGAGCTGCTGCTTGGGTCGGAAAGCGAACTGCACTCGATCTTCGCCAACCTCGTGTCGAATGCGGTCAAGTACACGCCCGCCGACGGCCGCGTGGACGTCCGCTGGTGGACCGACGCGAAGGGCGGGCACGTCGAGGTGCGCGACACCGGCATCGGCATCCCTGCGGAACACCTGCCGCGCCTGACCGAGCGCTTCTACCGCGTCGATACCGGTCGGTCGCGCAAGCTCGGCGGCTCGGGGCTCGGCCTTGCGATCGTGAAGCACGCGTTACAGCGTCACGGCGGGCGGCTCGACGTGCAGAGCGTCGAGGGCAAGGGCAGCACCTTCACCTGCCACTTCCCCACGGCGCGCGTCGCGCCGCGCTCTGCGGCTGCCGCCGCGTCCTGAAACTGGCCCCCGGCACGCGGCCGCCTGTCCGGGCCGCGAGGTGCCACGCGGCCAACCGCGCCCCGCGTCGCGCAATTGCAACACCTCGTGAAACCTGCCTGTAACACAAGCGGCCTATAACGCCTCGCCAAGGATCACGCGCACGGCGCGCCGTCCAACGCCATGTCGTTCGTCTGCCACTACTGTGAGGGGATTACCGTGAGAAATACCGTGCTTGCGACCGCGGTCGCCGCCACCCTGGCGCTCGCTGCGCCCGAGGCCTTCGCGCAGGCGAAGGGAGCCGCCAGCAAGGCCGAGGTGCAGGCCATCGAGGCGCAGATGAAGGCGCTCGCCGATCGGCTGAACAAGCTCGAGTCGGCGAACTCGGCGTTGCAGACCCAGAACGCGGAGTTGCAGTCGGTCGTCGAGCGCCGTGACGCCGAGATCGACTACCTCAAGTCGCAGACCAAGGAGCTGCGCGAGGAAGGTGCGGTGGCTGCCAACGAGATCAGCAAGGTCAAGGGCGCCGACTGGGCGACCAAGATCAAGGGCCGCGGCGACTTCCGCTTCCGCCAGGAGAACATCTGGCAGCAGCGAGTCGCCGGCTCGGGCGCCACGGCCACGGTCGACGATGCGGCCGACCGCAGCCGTCAGCGCATTCGCGCGCGCCTGGGCTTCGACGCCCAGGTCACCGATCACCTGAAGACCACGCTGCTGCTCGCCACTGGCGGCACCGATCCGCGTTCGTCGAACCAGACCCTCGGCGAGCAGAACCAGCGCAAGACGATCGGCGTGGACATGGCCTTCGCGGACTGGAATTTCATGCAGGGCGCCAACCTGATGCTCGGCAAGCAGCCCTGGCCGTTCTGGCGTCCGGGCCAGTCGCTGTTCTATGACGGCGACTACAACCCCGAGGGCGGCGCCGTGAAGTTCGATCGCGGCTTGCTGTTCGGCAGCGCCTACGGCTGGTGGCTGTCGGAGCAGTACAACGCGAATCCCCAGGGCGAGAACAGCGACGGCAACGTGTTCGGCGCACAGGCGGGTCTGAAGTTCGCGCTGTTCGGCGGTGAGACCCGCATCGCCGCGCACTATTACGATTGCGGCGCCTGCCAGGACCAGACCTCGATCCTGTTCGCCAACAACGGCAACGGCAACACGACCTATCCGGTGCTGGTCAACACCACCATCGGCCGGACCACAGGCACACCTCCGGTCAACGTGGTCTCCACCACCACCCAGAACTACCTGCGCTACGACTACAACATCATCGAGCTGTCGGGCGAGGTCGGGCTGACGCTGTTCGATCTGCCGTTCTCGGTCTGGGCCAACTGGGCGCAGAACATGGCCGACGACGTGCAGTACGACACGGCCTACGCAGTGGGCGCCCAGCTCGGCCGCGCCAGCAACCCGAAGACCTGGCAAACCGCAGTCTGGTATCAGTCGCTCGACAAGGATGCGCTGTTCGCCCAGTTCGTGGACTCGGACTTCGGCGACGGACGCACCGACTCCGACGGCTGGGTGTTCCGCGGCGCCTACGCCCCGGTGCGCAACTTCAACATCCAGGCCACGTACTTCCTGAACTCGATCAACAAGGACGTCGCTCCGGTCTCGGGCCCCGGTTACGAAATCGGCAAGGGACTCGACTACGACCGCCTGCAGGTGGATCTGAACTATCGGTTCTGATCCGGCGGCGGCAGCCGTCGCCGTCGCGGGCCCTCACCCGCCCAGGGACTGGGCGCCCCGGTCACCAGCGGACCGGGGACGGGGTGGGGGCCCGTTGCTTTGTGGGCCGCGACCTTGCCGGCCCGTATGCGGTCCTGTACAAACACGCGACCTCGGAGGCACCCCATGGAAACGTCGGATCTGTCCCATCACATCCTGAGCCGCTACAACGCCGACCTCCAGGGCATCCGCTCGGGCGTGCTGCAGATGGGCGGGCTCGTGGAGCAGCAGTTGCACAACGGGGTGCAGGCGCTCGCCGAGGGCGACGTGCGCCTCGGGGAGGAGGTGGCTCGCCTCGACCACAAGGTCAACGCGATGGAGGTCGCGATCGACGACGACTGCAGTCGCGTGCTTGCGACCCGCAACCCGACGGCGTCCGACCTGCGGCTGATCGTCGCCGTCATCAAGACCATCACGGACCTCGAGCGCATCGGTGACGAGACCGAGAAGCTCGGCCACATCGCCGCGCGTCTCGGCAGCCTCGAGCGACCGGCCGACCGCTACCGCGAGGTCAAGCACCTCGGCGACCTGGTGGCGGAAATGGTGCACGGCGCGCTCGACGCCTTCGCGCGCCTCGACACCGATGCGGCGCTCGCCGTGGCGCGCCGCGACCGCATCGTCGACGAGGAGTACGAGGCCATCCAGCGCCAGTGCATCACGTTCATGATGGAGGACCCGCGCACCATCCGTCGCGCGCTCGACGTGCTGTGGGTCGCGCGTGCGCTCGAGCGCATCGGCGACCACGCCAAGAACATCTGCGAGTACGTGGTCTACATGGTGCTCGGCAAGGACATCCGCCACCTCGCGATCGACGACGTCGAGCAGGCGCTGGCGGCGGCCCGGGCGGCACGCTCCGCCGGCGGTGGAGGGGGCTGAGCCGATGCCCGGCTGGATCGTGCGCCGCACCGGCAACCTGCTCGGTTTCCTGGTCAGCGCCGGGCTGGTCGGCTACGCGCTCTACGTGCAGTACGGCCTCGGCCTCGAGCCCTGCCCGCTGTGCATCCTGCAGCGCGTCGCGGTGATGGCCGCGGGCGTGCTGTTCCTGCTCGCGTTCCTGCACGATCCGGCCGATCGCGGCGCGCGGGCGTACGGCATCCTGATCGACCTTGCGGCGCTGGCCGGGATCGTGGTCGCTGCCCGGCACATCTGGATCATCGCCCAGCCGCCGGGCTCGGTGGCCGAATGCGGCGCCAGCCTCGATTACATGATGGACGTGCTGCCCCTGCACGAGGTGCTGGGCAAAGTACTCGCCGGTTCCGGCGAGTGCGCCAAGATCGACTGGCAGTTCGCCGGCCTCAACATGCCCACCTGGGTGCTGATCGCGCTCGCGGGTCTCGGCCTCTGGGGCCTTGCGGTCAACTGGTTCGGGCGGCGGCGCTGAGCAGGCAACCCGCGCCGAACGCGCCGGGCCGGGTCGGTTCCGCGGGCCACTGAACGCCCGTCCCTGCGTCCTCGTGCCCGGACACGCGGTTCCCGGCCGATAATGGCCTCCGTCGGATCACTGCGATCCCCGGGGGAATCATCGTGAAGGAACTCATCGTTGCGGTCGCATCGGTCGCGGTCTGGTCGATCCTGGCGTCGGTCGCCGTGGCGCGCCCGGTCCAGCCCAGCCTCGAGGCGCTGCAGGCCGAGCAGCTGCGCATGCAGGCCCAGATCCAGACGCTCATCACCCGGCTCGACGGCCTCGAGACCGCGAACACCGCGCTGCGCGGCGAGAACGCCGTGCTCAAAGAGGAACTGGCAGGCGTCGACTCGCGTCGCGATACCGGGACCGCCGACCTGAAATCGCAGGCAGGTGACCTGCGCGAACAGGGCACGGTCGCTTCCGCCGAGCTCGACAAGCTCAAGGGCGCCGATTGGGCGAGCCGCATCAAGTTCAAGGGCGACCTGCGCGTGCGCAACGAGACGATCCAGTCGGAGCGCGTGGTGGGCACGGGCGCGAGCGCCGAGGTTGCCGATGCCGCGGACCGCGACCGCATGCGCTTCCGTGCTCGAATCAGTGCCGAGGCCCGCGTCACCGACAGCACCCGGGTCGTGCTGGGGCTTGCGAGCGGCGATGGCGACCCGCGCTCCACCAACCAGACGTTCACGAACAGCTCCTCCGGCAAGGGGGTGTACATCGACCTCGCCTACGCGGACTGGGCGTTCGCCCCCGGCGCGCACCTGGTGCTCGGCAAGCAGAAGCAGCCCTACTGGCGCACCGGCCAGAGTCTGTTCTTCGATGCGGACATCAACCCCGAGGGCGGTGCCGTCACCTTCGAACGCGGCGCGTTCTTCGGCAGCGCCTACGCCTGGTGGCTGCAGGAGGGCTACAACGCCGATCCCTCGGGCAACAACGAGGACGCCAACATCCTTGGCGCCCAGGCGGGGCTCAGGTTCCCGCTGTCGGCCGGCGAGACGCGGGTGGCCGCCCACTATTACGACTGCGGCGCCTGCCAGTACAACAACCCGTTCTGGAGCGGCGGCAACGCCAACGGCAACACCACGGTCACGCAGGGCTCGGGCAGCTCCGCGGTCCAGGTGCTGCGCCATGACTACAACGTGGTCGTGCTGTCGGGCGAGGTGAGCACGACGCTGTTCGGCCTGCCGCTGCAGGTCTGGGGCGACTGGGCGCGCAACCTCGCGTCAGGCGTCGAGTACGACACGGCCTGGAGCCTGGGGACCTACCTCGGCAAGGCGTCGGCGCCCGGCAGCTGGGAAGCCGGACTGCTCTATCAGGTCATGGGCAAGGACGCGATGTTCGCCCAGCTGATCGACTCGGATTTCGCCGCCGGCAACACCGACGGCGACGGCTGGGTGTTCCGTGCCGGCTATGCGCCGGCGAGGAACATCGCGCTGTATGCCACCTACATGCTGAACGGCCTCTACCAGGACGTGGCACCGGTCAGCGGCCCGGGCTACGAGATCGGCAAGGACCTCGATTACGACCGGCTGCAGCTCGACGTCGTCTACCGGTTCCAGTAGCCAGTCACGGGGCCAGCAACTTCTCCATCACCCGCTCGTAGACGTCGCTCAGGCGATCGATGTCGGCCACGCGTGCGCACTCGTTCACCTTGTGGATGGTCGCATTGCCGACCCCGACCTCGACGACCTGTGCACCGGTGGGTGCGATGAACCGCCCGTCCGAGGTTCCGCCGGTCGTCGAGAAGCGGGGCGTCTCGCCCGTGACCTCCTGCACCGCCGCAGCGACCGTCTCGGTCAGCAGCCCCGGCGGCGTGAGGAACGGCAGGCCGGAGACGAACCACTCGATCGTGTAGCTGACCCGGTGGCGGTCGAGGATCTCGAGCACGGCGCGCTGCAGCGACTCGACGGTCTGCTCGGTCGAGAAGCGCAGGTTGAAGCGGACCTTCAGCTCGCCCGGGATCACGTTGGGCGCGCCCGTGCCGGCCGCGATGTTCGAGACCTGGAAGCTGGTCGGCTGGAAGAAGGCGTTGCCTTCATCCCAGTGCCGCGCGGTCAGTTCGGCCAGTGCCGGCGCGAAGGCGTGCACGGGGTTGTCGGCGAGTTGAGGGTAGGCGATGTGGCCCTGCACGCCGAGCACCGTGAGGCGGCCCGACAGCGAGCCGCGCCGGCCGATCTTGATCGTGTCGCCCAGCGCCTCGTGGCTGGTGGGCTCGCCGACCACGCACCAGTCGATCTTTTCCCCGCGACCCTCGAGTACCTGCATCACGCGCCGCGTGCCGTCCACGGAGGGACCTTCCTCGTCGCTGGTGAACAGGAAGGCGAGCGTGCCGCGGTGACGGGGATGGCGGGCCACGAAGCGTTCCGTCGCCGTGACCATCGCGGCCAGCCCGCTCTTCATGTCGGCCGCGCCACGGCCGTAGAGGATCCCGTCGCGGACGACCGGCTCGAAGGGGTCCGTGTGCCAGTCCTCCCGCGGGCCGGTCGGCACGACGTCGGTGTGGCCGGCGAAGCACAGCAGGGGGCGATCCTCCCCGCGGCGCGACCAGAGGTTGTCCACAGGCGGGTACTGCAGCCGCTCATTGCGGAAACCCAGTGCCGCGAGCCGCGCGCCGATCACGTCGAGGCAGCCGTGGTCCTCGGGACTCACGGAGGGCCGGCGCAGCAGTTCGGCGGTCAGGTCCAGGGTCGCTGACATGAAACGGTCACGTGGCTCACGTAGGGCAGGGGCGCGCGGCGCGGAACAGGAGGTCCGGGTGTATAGCGGAGCCGCCGAGGGCACACAAGGGATGCGCCATGCGCAGGGACGGCGGGGACCCGGCCACCCTGCCGAACCGCACCCGGTCGCCGCGACCGATCGCACAGCGCCCGGGGGGGCGGCTGTCATGCGACTGTCACACGAGGCCGTCAGAATTCCGGGCCATCCGGTTCGGCCTTCCGCACCCAAGCAGTCTCAGAGGTCCAAGTCCATGAAATTCTGGCAGAAAGTCCTGGTCCCGGCGCTGTTCGTCGGAGTCGTGTCGGTTGCGGCGCCGGGGCGCGCCGAGGCGCAGGCGGCGATCAAGATCGACGGCTCGAGCACCGTGTTTCCGATCTCCGAGGCCTTCGCCGAGGAGTTCCAGATCTCCAAGCGCGGCAAGGTGCGCGTGACCGTCGGCATGTCGGGCACGGGCGGCGGCTTCAAGAAGTTCTGCCGCGGCGAGACGGACCTGTCGAACGCCTCCCGTCCGATCTCGGCCGAGGAGATGGAGGTCTGCCGCAAGAACGGCATCAAGTACATCGAGCTGCCGGTGGCGTTCGACGCGCTGACGGTGGTGATCAACCCGAAGAACAACTGGGTCAAGGGCAATGCGATGACAATTGCCGACCTGCGGAAGATGTGGGAGCCGGCCGCGCAGGGCCGCATTTCCCAATGGAAGCAGGTGCGTTCCGAGTGGCCGGCCGAGAAGCTCATGCTGTTCGGACCGGGCGCCGACTCGGGCACCTTCGACTACTTCACCGAGGCGGTGATGGGCAAGGCGAAGTCGAGCCGCGGCGACTTCACGGCCAGCGAGGACGACAACACGCTGGTGTCGGGCGTCGAGAACAACAAGTCCGCGCTCGGGTATTTCGGCTTTGCCTACTATTCCGCGCACAAGGACAAACTGACCGCCGTGGCGATCGACGGTGGCAAGGGCCCGGTGCTGCCGAGCGAGGCGAACGTGATCAACGGTACGTACCAGCCGCTGTCGCGACCGCTGTTCGTGTACGTGAAGGACTCCGCGGCGGGCCGGTCCGAGGTGCGCGAGTTCGTCGAGTTCATGATGAGCCAGGGCCCCAAGCTGGTGGGCGAGGTCGGCTACGTGCCGCTGCCGAAGAACGCGTACGCGCTGGCGCTCAAGCACTTCAACGACAGGAAGCTCGGCTCGGTGTTCGGCGGTGTGCCCAAGGTCGGTCTCACGATCGACCAGCTGCTGTCGATGGAGGCGAAGCTCTGATCGCCCGACAGCCGGGTCCGTGAGTGCTGCGGGGAGGCGGGCGCGAGTCCGCCTCCCCGTTCACCGACGGCAGAGTCGAAATCGAACGCGCCGGGGGGTACAGTTCCCGCCCGGTGCTCCACGAAGGGAAGGTGAAGCGCGCCATGAGCCAGTCAAAGGCGTTGCCGGCCGCGGGGGCGTTCGCGTCCCTGCGTTACCGCAAGTCGCGTGATCGCATCGTCGAGCTGCTCCTGCTGACGGCGGGACTCGTCGCGGTGTTCACCACGGTCGCGATCGTGTTCGTGCTGTTCTACGAGTCGAGCTACTTTTTCGAGCACGTCTCCATCAAGGACTTCCTCACCGATACGATGTGGACGCCGCTGTTCGCGGACGCCCGCTACGGCATCCTGCCGCTGGTCGCCGGCACGCTGACGGTGACCGCCGTCGCGGTGCTCGTGGCGATCCCCGTCGGCACCATCATCGCGATCTACCTCTCCGAGTTCGCGCCGCACCAACTGCGCGAGTCGGTCAAGCCGATCCTCGAACTGCTGGGCGCCGTGCCCACGGTGGTCTACGGCTACTTCGCGCTGCTCGCGGTCACCCCGCTGCTGCAGAAGGTCTGGCCCGATCTTCCGGGCTTCAACATGCTGAGCGCCGGCCTCGTCATCGGACTCATGATCGTGCCGTATGTGGCCTCCGTGAGCGAGGACGCGATGCGTGCGGTGCCCAAGTACATGCGGGAGGGCTCCTATGCGATGGGTGCCACGAAGATGCAGACCGCCCTGCGCGTGGTGGTGCCGGGCGCGTTCTCCGGCCTGGCGGCTGCCTACATCCTCGGTATCTCGCGGGCAGTCGGCGAGACCATGGTCGTGGCGATCGCCGCCGGCATGATGGCGAACCTGACGTTCAACCCGACCGAGCCGGCCGCGACCATCACCGCCTACATCGTCCAGGTGAGCCTCGGCGACCTGCCGCACGACAGCATCGGCTACCAGAGCATCTTCGCCGCAGGCCTGGTGCTGATGCTGATGACCCTGGTGCTGAACGTGATCGGCTTCTTCCTCACCCGCAGGTTCCGGGAGGCGTACTGATGGCCGCCACCGCGCACATGACCCTCGAGGAGATCCGCAGGGGCCTCGCCTGGCGCAAGCAGCTCGACAAGGTGTTCATCGTCATCGGGCTCGCGCTGCTGTTCGGGTGCCTGGCGATCCTCGCGGCGCTGTTCTTCGACCTGGTGCGCGACGGCTCCTCGCGCTTCGGCTGGGACTTCTTCACGTCATTCCCGTCGCGCAAGGCCGAGAACGCCGGCATTCTCTCCGCCGCCGTCGGCACCATGCTGATCATGGTGGTGACGTCGCTGGTGGCGCTGCCGGTCGGCGTCGCGGCGGCGATCTACCTCGAGGAGTACGCGCCGAAGAACTGGTTCACCGGCATCATCGAGATCAACGTCACCAACCTCGCGGGCGTTCCCTCGATCGTCTACGGCCTGCTCGCACTCGGACTGTTCGTCTACCAGTTCAATTTCGGGCAGAGCATCCTCACGGCGGGGCTAACCCTGGCGCTGCTGATCCTGCCGATCATCATCGTGGCCACCCGCGAGGCGCTGCGCGCCGTGCCCAAGGCGATCCGCGAGGCGGCCTACGGGCTGGGCGCGACGCGCTGGGAGGTCACCAAGGACCACGTGCTGCCGTACTCCACCGGCGGCATCCTGACGGGGCTGATCCTCGGCCTGTCGCGCGCGATCGGCGAGACCGCGCCGATCATCACCATCGGCGCGCTGTCGTTCATCGCCTTCCTGCCTCCGTCGCCGGTGACCGGCGAATTCCCGTTCCTGAGCTTCGAGTGGCTCCGGAGCGAGTTCACCGCCATGCCCATCCAGATGTTCAACTGGGTGTCGCGGCCCGACCAGGCGTTCCAGGCCAACGCGGCCGCCGCCGGCGCGATCCTGCTCGGGATGACGCTGCTGATGAACGCGATCGCGATCTGGATCCGCTACCGCTTCCGCAAGAAGATCAACTGGTGAGTACGAGGGACAGGGTCGTGGGCACCACCGTCGAAACTACTGGCCGAAAGGTTGTACCGATGCAAGGCGAATCCAGCGCGCACAGGACCGAGACGCCCTCGCTGTCGATCACGCTCGAGGAGCGCGGGGCGGCGCGCGCCAACCCCCCGAAGGCGACCGCCGAGAAGCTCAACTTCTGGTACGGCGCGAACCACGCGCTCAAGAACATCAACCTCGTCATTCCCGAGCACCAGGTCAGCGCGCTGATCGGGCCGTCGGGCTGCGGCAAGAGCACCTTCCTGCGCTGCTTCAACCGCATGCACGACCTGCAGGCGGACACGAAGTACGAGGGCGCGATCACGCTGCGGCCGGACAACGTCAACCTCGTCGGGCCGGAGACCGACCCGATCGAGGTCCGCATGCGCATCGGCATGGTGTTCCAGAAACCGAACCCGTTCCCCAAGTCGGTGTTCGAGAACGTCGCCTACGGCCTGCGGCTGCGCGGCGTGACGAACAGGACCGAGCTCGCCGAGCGCGTGGAGAGGGCGCTGCGCGGTGCCGCGATCTGGGACGAGGTCAAGGACCGCCTGAACGACTCGGCGCTGGCGCTGTCGGGCGGCCAGATGCAGCGCGTGTGCATCGCGCGCGCGCTCGCCACCGAGCCCGAGATCCTGCTGTTCGACGAGCCCACCTCGGCGCTCGACCCGATCGCGACCGCGAAGATCGAGGAGCTGATCACCGAGCTGCGCGAGCGCGTCACCGTGCTGATCGTGACGCACAACATGCAGCAGGCCGCGCGTGTCTCGGACTTCACGGCGTTCATGTACCTCGGTGAGCTCGTCGAGGTGGACGCCACCTCGAAGATCTTCACCAACCCCGCCAAGAAGGCGACCGAGGACTACATCACAGGCCGCTACGGCTGATGGGAGGGGGGATGGAGACCGGCGAGCGAGTGGCCCCTGCCTCAGGCGGGACGGCGGCGTCCCATGGACTGCATCCCGAGCGAGCGGGCGACGTGCGTCGTGGCGGCGACCCCGTCGAGGGCCACACGGTCCGCAGCGTCGACCAGTCGCTCGCCAGCCTGCGCATTCACGTCGTGGAGATGGGCGGGCTCGTGATCGACCAGGTGAGCAGCGCGGTCACGGCCCTACTGGATCGCGACGCACGCCTCGCCGAACTGGTGCTGGCGCGCGAGCCGCTGGTGAACGACTACGAGTCGCGCCTCGACCAGGACAGTCTCACGTTTATCGCCCTCCAGCAGCCGGTGGCCAATGACCTGCGGGCCGTTCGGGCGATCGCGCGTGCCGGACTCGAGCTCGAGCGCGTCGGCGACGAGTCGAAGAAGATCGCGCGCTCGGCGCTGCGCCTTGGCGGTGCCTCGACGCACGATCCCGTGGTGGCCGTCGGGCGCTATCTGCGGCACATGGCGGCGCTCGCGGCAGTGATGCTGCGCGGTGCGGTGCGCGCGCTCGACGAGGCGGACGCCGCTCTCGCTCACGAGGTGCTCGCCCGGGACAAGGAGCTGGATCTCGAGTTCGCCACGGCGCTGCGCCAGCTCATGTCGTTCGTGATCGAGGATCAGAAGTTCCTCAAGCCCACGATCGACACGATCTTCGCGCTCAAGGGCCTCGAGCGCGTCGGCGACCACGCCAAGAACATCGCGGAGCAGGTGCTCTACATGATCGAGGGCGATCAGCCGCGCAAGCCCGCCGCGTGACCGCGGCGGAGTCGCCGGTGCCGTGCCGTCCGGGCGCGCTTCCGAGCCCCGGCGGCGCCTATTCGGCGCCCCTCAGCAGTTCGTTGATGCCCACCTTGGCGCGGGTCTGGGCGTCCACGCGCTTCACGATCACGGCGCAGTAGAGGCTGTAGCGGCCGCCCGCGGCGGGCAGCGAGCCGGGCACGACCACGGCGCCGGCGGGAATCCGCCCGTACGAGACCTCGTCGCGCTCGCGGTCGTAGATGCGAGTGCTCTGACCGACGTACACGCCCATCGAGAGCACCGCTCCTGTCTCGACGATCACGCCCTCGACGACCTCCGAGCGGGCACCGATGAAGCAGCCGTCCTCGATGATGGTCGGGCTCGCCTGCAGTGGCTCGAGCACGCCGCCGATGCCGACGCCGCCCGAGAGGTGTACGTTGCGCCCGATCTGCGCGCAGGAGCCCACCGTCGCCCAGGTGTCCACCATGGTGCCTTCGCCGACCCACGCGCCGACGTTGACGTAGCTCGGCATCAGCACGGCGTTGCGCGCCACGTAGGCGCCGCGGCGCACCACGGCGGGTGGCACCACGCGCACGCCTTCGGCGCGGAAGCGCGCATCGTCGTATCCGGCGTACTTGAGCGGCACCTTGTCATAGAAGCGCGTGTAGCCGGCTTCGACGGTCCGGTTGTCGAACAGGCGGAAGGACAGCAGCACGGCCTTCTTGAGCCACTCGTTCACCTGCCACCCGCCGTCGCGCTGCTCGGCGACGCGCACCGTGCCGGCATCGAGCAGCGCGAGGACCTCGTCCACGGCCTGCGTCACCTCGACCGGCGCACGCCCCGGCGCGTACTGCGCGCGTTCCTCGAATGCGGCGTCGATCAGGGCTGCGAGGTGCGCGTGACTGTTCGTCTTCATGGGAGATCCCGGGTTTTCGAGGCGTGCACGGCAGGATAGCCGATCGCCGAGCGGCCGCTCAGCGTGCCGGCGACACGCCGCGGGCATGCCGGGCGATGCGCTGCGCCGCCTCGATGCAGTCCTCGAGACTCGCGACCAGCGAGATGCGGACCCGGCCGCGTCCGGGGTTGCCCGCCGCGGTCTCGCGCGACAGGTACGAACCCGGCAGCACCGTCACGTGCTGCCGTTCGTACAACCCCCGTGCGAAACGCTCGTCGTCGCCCACCCTCGTCCAGAGGTAGAAGGCGCCTGCCGGCACGTCGACCTCGAGCGCCTCGCGCAGCAGCGGCACGACCGCAGCGAACTTCTCGCGGTACAGCCGCCGGTTCTCCACGACGTGCGCCTCGTCCCGCCACGCCGCGACGCTCGCGAGCTGGGTGTGCACCGGCACGGCGCAGCCGTGGTAGGTGCGGTAGTGCCGGAACCCCGCGAGGATGCGCGCGTCGCCCGCCACGAAGCCCGAGCGCAGGCCGGGCAGGCTCGATCGCTTCGAGAGGCTGTGGAACACGACGCAGCGCTCGAAGGCGGTATTGCCGGCGGCGTACGCGGCCTGGAGCAGGCCCGGCGGCGGATGCGATTCCTCGGCGTAGATCTCCGAGTAGCACTCATCGGCTGCGATCACGAAGCCGTAGCGCTGCGCGAGCTCGAGCGCCCTGCGCAGGTAATCGATCGGCAGCACCGCGCCGCTCGGGTTGCCGGGGCTGCAGAGGTACAGCAGCTGGCAGCGTGCCCAGGTCGCCGCCGGCACCGCCTCGAGGTCGGGCAGGTAGCCGCTGGCGGCGTCGCAGTCGAGGTACACGGGCTCGGCGCCGGCGAGCAGGGCCGCCCCTTCATAGATCTGGTAGAAAGGGTTCGGCATCAGCACTGCAGGCGACGGACGGCCCGCGTCCACGACCGCCTGTGCGAACGCGAACAGGCCCTCGCGGGTGCCATTGACGGGCAGGACCATCGTCTCCGGATCCACTGCGGCCGCCGGCAGCGCGAAGCGCCGCTCGAGCCAGCGCGCGATCGTGGCGCGCAGTTCCGGCAGGCCGATCGCCAGGGGATAGCTGCCGAGCGTGTCGAGCGCCCCGGCGAGCGCCTCGAGCACGAACTCCGGCGGCGCATGCCTGGGCTCGCCGATCGACAGCGGGATGTGGCGCAGCCGCGCCGGTGGCGCCGCCCCCGCGAGCAGCGCGCGCAGGCGCTCGAACGGGTAGGGCCGCAGCAGCGAAAGGCGCGGGTTCACCGGCGGTGCATCAGGCGGTCGTGACTGCCCGGCGCCGGTCGAGCGCCTCCGTGAGCCGCTCCTGCAGGCGGTACCGCGCATCCTCGCCGAGCGGCTGGCCGCGGTCGTCGGTGAGGTGGAAGACGTCCTCCGCGCGCTCGCCGATGGTCATGATCCGGGCGGTGACCACGTCCACTCGCTCCGCGAGCAGCACCTTGCCGACCTCCGAGAGCAGCCCCGGCCGGTCGCCCGCGATCAGCTCCAGGATCGTGTGTTGCCGCAGCGGGTCGTCGCTGAAGGCGATCTGCGTGGGCGTGGAGAACATGCGCGCCTGGCGTGGCGCACGGCGCGTCACCGCAGGCGGGGTGGCGTCCTCCGGCAGCTGCAGCACCCGCTGCAGCTGCCGCTCGATCTCGTGGGCGCGGTGGCGGTCGGCGACGGGCGCGCCGGTGTCCTCGAGCACGAGGTACGTGTCGAGGCTCAGACCGCCCTCGAGCGCGGTGATGCGCGCGTCGAGGATGTTAAGGCCCATCTGGTCGAGCAGCGCCGTGGTGCGGGCGAAGTTGTGCTGGCGGTGGGGCAGGCAGGTGATCACCGAATTCCCGCCGCGCTCGGTCGCCTCGCTGACCGCGACGAGCGGCGAGGCGTCGTCGCGGTCGCGCTCGGCGAGCAGGCGCGTGTGCCACGCGATTTCTGCCGGCGTGTGGCGCAGGAAGTAGCCGTCGTTCATGCGTCCCCACACCGACTCGGTGTGCGTCGCCACGACACCCTGTCGCGACAGCAGTTCGGCGGCGGCCGCGCGCGTCTCGGCGACCAGTTCGTCCTGGTCCACCGGCGCCTCGAGGCCGCGGCGCAGCGCGCGCTTGGTGCGCTCGTAGAAATCGCGGAACAGCGAGGCCTTCCATGAGTTCCAGAGCTTCGGGTTGGTGCCGCGCACGTCGGCGACGGTCAGCAGGTAGAGGCAGTCGAGGTGGGTCTGGTCGCCGACCGTGCGCGCGAAGTCCTGGATCACCTTGGGGTCGGAGATGTCCTTTTTCTGCGCGGTGACGGAGAACAGCAGGTGGTTGCGCACCAGCCACGCCACCACGCGCGCGTCGTAGCGCGACAGCCCCTGCTCGAGGCAGAACGCCTCGGCGTCCACGGCTCCGAGCTCGGAGTGGTCGCCGCCGCGTCCCTTCGCGATGTCGTGGAACAGCGCCGCCAGCAGCACGACCTCCGGCCGCGGCTGCGAGCGGATCAGCCGCGAGAGTTCCGGGAACTCCTGCTCGAAGCGTGGCAGCAGCAGCCGGCGCAGGTTGCGCACCACGAACAGCGTGTGCGCATCCACCGTGTAGGCATGGAACAGGTCGTACTGCATGCGCCCGACGATGCGGCCGAAGGCGGGGATGTAGCGGCCGAGCACGCCGTAGAGATTCATGCGCCGCAGCTCGTGCGTCACGCCCTGCGGGGCGCGCATCAGGTCGAGAAACAGGCGGTGGTTGCGCGGGTTCTGCCGGAACTCCTCGTCGATCAGCCACAGGTGCCGGCCGAGCGCGCGAATCGTTGTCGCGCGCACGCCGCGCAACCCGGGATGGTCCTGCATCAGGCGGAACATCTCGAGGATCGCCGAGGGGTGCTTCGCGAACACCTCGTCGGAGGAGACCTCGAGGTAGTCGCTGCGGATCTGGAAGCGCGCGTTGATCGGCACGATCTCGGCCTCGCCCTCGCCGAGGATCGCCTCGCGGAACAGCTGCAGCAGCATCTCGTTGAGCAGGCTCACGTCCATGACGGTGCGGTAATAGCGCTGCATGAACTGCTCGACGGCCAGCGTGTAGGCGGCGTCCTCATAGCCGAACATCTTCGCGAGGCGGATCTGGTGGTCGAACAGCAGGCGGTCCTCGCGCCGTCCGTTGATCGCGTGCAGACCGAAGCGGACCTTCCACAGGAAGGCCTGCGCAGCCCGCAGCTTGCGCAGCTCCGCCGCGGTGAGAAACCCGTGCTCGACGAGTTCGTCGAAGGTCTCGGCGCCGAAATGCCGTTTCGCCACCCAGCCGATCGTCTGAATGTCGCGCAGGCCGCCGGGGCTCGCCTTGACGTTGGGCTCGAGGTTGTAGGCCGTGTCGTGGTGGCGGCGGTGACGGGCCTGCTGCTCGGCGACCTTCGCTTCGAAGAACGCCTGCGAGGACCAGACGCGGTCCTGCCCGAGCGCACGGCGCATCGCCTGGAACAGGAAGTCCGGGCCGGCCAGCAGCCGCGCCTCGATCAGCGTCGTGGCCACGCTCACGTCCGCCGCGCTCTCGCGCTGGCAGTCGTCGATCGTGCGCACGCTGTGGCCGATCTCCAGTCCGATGTCCCACAGGAACGTCAGGAAGCGCCCGATGCCATCATGGTCATCCGCGACCTCGCTCTTCGGCAGCAGGATGAGAACGTCGATGTCGGAGCATGGATGCAGCTCGCCGCGGCCATAGCCGCCCACGGCGACCAGCGCGACGTCCCGGTCCGCCGCGCCGGTGTGCAGCGACCAGGCCCGTCGCAGCACCACGTCCACCATGCGTGCGCGGTCCCGCACCAGCGCCTCGATCGGCTCGTCATCATCGAAGCGCCGGCGCAGGCTGGCGTCGCCGGCCGCGAGCGCCTCGCGGAAGGCCGCGATGCGGTCGGTGCCGGTGTCGAGTGCGCCCGGCAGCGTCTCGAGGAACGACCACGGCGGCAGCGTCATGCGGCCGTCGGTCGGCTCGATGGCGTCGGCGGGACTGGCGTTCATGCGGGGCGGCGGATCAGGCCGGCGGGCGCTCGGCAGCGCCGAGGGTGAGTACCTCGCAGCCGGTCTCGGTCACGAGCAGCGTATGTTCCCACTGCGCCGAGAGCGAGTGATCGCGCGTGACCACGGTCCAGCCGTCGGGCAGCAGGCGCACCTCGCGCCGGCCCGCGTTGACCATCGGCTCGATGGTGAAAGTCATTCCGGGCCGCAGCTCGAGCCCGGTGCCGGCCGTGCCGTAGTGCAGCACCTGCGGGTCCTCGTGGAAGCCCCGGCCGATGCCGTGGCCGCAGTACTCGCGCACCACGGAGTAGTGCTGGCCCTCGACGAAGCGCTGGATGGTGGCGCCGATGTCGCCGAGGCGCGTGCCGGGTCGCACGGCGCGGATGCCGAGCCACATCGCCTGATAGGTCACGTCGGTGAGCCGCTGCACGTGCGGCGGGATGCGCCCGACCGCGAACATGCGGCTCGAGTCGCCGTGGAAGCCGTCCTTGATCACCGTCACGTCCACGTTCACCACGTCGCCCTGCTTGAGGCGCCGCTCGCCGGGGATGCCGTGGCAGACGACGTGGTTCACCGAGGTGCAGATCGACTTCGGGAACCCGCGGTAGCCCAGCGGGGCGGGCACGGCCTGCTGGACGTTCACGATATGGTCGTGGCAGAGGCGGTCGAGCTCGTCGGTGGACACCCCGGCAAGGACGTGCGCGCCGATCATGTCGAGCACCTCGGCCGCCAGCCGCCCGGCACGGCGCATCGCCTCCTGCTCGGCCGCCGTCTTGAGGATGACGGAGCCCGAGCTGTCGGATTGCCAGGGGATCGAGGCCGGCTGGGGTTGCTGCATGGTGTTGGCGCGAGTCCCGCCCGCCACGGTGTCGCGACGGCGCAAGTGTTTGAAGGATCGAAAAGTTATGGTATAAAGCGCGGCCTTTTTTGACAAACAAATCCGCACACGCGCCGTCACATGCGGTCGGGTGCCCGGTCCGGACCGCAGGGTCGCCGGGTTTCCGCATGGGGCGCGTGGAGGCCCAACCCCACAAGGAGACTTTAGACCATGGCCAGCATGTCCATGCGACAGATGCTGGAAGCGGGTGTCCATTTCGGACACCAGACCCGCTTCTGGAACCCGAAGATGGCCCCCTTCATCTTCGGCGAGCGCAACCGGATCCACATCATCAACCTCGAGAAGACGCTGCCCCTCTACGTCGAGGCGGCGGACTTCGTGAAGCACGTCGTCTCCGACGGCGGCCGCGTGCTGTTCGTCGGCACCAAGCGCTCCGCCCGCGAGGCGATCGCGCGCGAGGCGGCCCGCTGCGGAATGCCTCACGTCACCCACCGCTGGCTCGGCGGCATGCTCACCAACTTCAAGACCATCCGCCAGTCGATTCGCCGGCTGGTCGAGATCGACGAGATGGCCGCCAACGGACTGCTCGACCAGCGCAGCAAGCGCGAGGCGCAGATGGTGCGCCGCGAGCGCGACAAGCTCGAGCGCAGCCTCGGCGGCATCCGCGAGATGGAGGGCCTGCCCGACGTGCTGTTCGTCGTGGACGTGGGCCACGAGAAGATCGCGATCCACGAGGCTCAGAAGCTCGGCATTCCCGTGATCGCCGTGGTCGACACCAACTGCTCGCCCGACGGCATCAGCTACGTGATTCCGGGCAACGACGACTCCATGCGGGCCATCGAGCTGTATGCGGGCGGCGTCGCCGACGCGGTGATCGAGGGCCGCTCGACGATTCCCGAGGTGCCGGTCGGCGAGGACGATTTCGTCGAACTCGACGAGGCCGGCAAGCCCCGGCCGAAGGGCGGGCCGAAGCGTCGCGTGGCGGCGCCGGCGCGCAAGAAGACCCCGGTGCGGCGCAAGCCCGAGGCCGAGGTCGAGGGCGCGACCGATGCCGCTGCGGAGCTGGCCGAGGCGGACCCGGAGGAGAGCCCGGAAGCCTTCATGGCGCGGCGCGAGGCCGCCCGTCGCAAAGGTCCGGCTGCCGCCGAGCCGACTGCCGCGGTGAAGCCCGAGACGAGCGTCGAGGCGACTGCCGAGCCGGCGCCTGCCGCGACGCCGGAGGGGAAGTGACCATGTCCGTCACCGCGGAGGCAGTCAAGGCGCTGCGCGAGCGCACCGGCGCCGGGATGATGGAGTGCAAGAAGGCGCTCGTGGAAGCCAACGGCGACCTCGAGGCCGCCGCCGAGGCGATGCGCAAGTCGGGCCTCGCCAAGGCCGACAAGAAGGCCGGCCGCGTGGCGGCCGAGGGCGTGGTGGTGATCGAGCGCGCGCCGGATGGCCGCTCGGCCGCGCTGGTCGAGGTCAACTCCGAGACCGACTTCGTCGCCCGCGAGAAGGACTTCCAGGCGTTTGCCGCGGAGGTCGCGAAGCTCGCGCTCGCGGCCCGGCCGGCCGACCTCGATGCGCTGATGGCCGCGACGCTGCCCTCCGGGCAGACGGTCGAGGAGGCGCGCCGCGTGCTTGTCGCCCGGATCGGCGAGAACATCGGCGTGCGCCGCTTCGAGATCGTGTCGGGCAATGCCCCGCTCGCGACCTACCTGCACGGCAGCCGCATCGCGACCGTGGTCGTCATCGAGGGTGGCGACGCCAGCCTCGGCCACGATCTCGCCATGCACGTGGCTGCGATCAACCCGCAGTTCCTGGCCGCCGAGGACGTGCCGGCGGAGCAGGTCGAGAAGGAGCGCGAGATCTTCATCTCGCAGGCGGCCAGCGACCCGAAGCTGGCCGGCAAGCCGAAGGACGTGCTCGCCAAGGCGTCCGAGGGCAAGCTGCGCAAGTTCCTGGGCGAGATCACGCTGCTCGGCCAGCCGTTCGTGAAGGACGACAAGCAGACCGTGGCGCAGGTGCTCAAGCAGGCGAATGCCCGAGTGCTGCGCTTCGTGCGCTACGAGGTCGGTGCCGGGATCGAGAAGAAGCAGGAGAACTTCGCCGCGGAAGTCGCGGCCATGGCGCAGGTGCGCGGCGGCTGAGCCGCAGCCGGCCTCCTCGATTGCCCCCAGGAACCCCGCGCAGGCGGGGTTCCTTATACCGGCCCCGCGGACAGCGGCTCCAGGTCACGAGGCGACCCACCCGATGGCTCCAGAAGAACACGTCAGACCGGCCAACCGACGCGTGCTCGTCAAGCTCTCCGGCGAGGCCCTGATGGGGGACGGCGACTACGGGATCGACCCGGCCTTCATCAAGCGGCTGGCCGGCGAACTGCGCGCCATGCGCGAATCCGGCACCGAGATTGCAGTGGTGATCGGCGGTGGCAATCTGTTCCGCGGCGCGGGCCTCGCGCGCGCCGGCATGGACCGCGTGACCGCCGACCACATGGGCATGCTCGCCACCGTGATGAACTCGCTCGCGCTGCAGGACGCGCTCGAGTCCATCGGCGTGTTCGTGCGCGTGATGTCGGCGATCCGCATCAACGAGGTCTGCGAGGACTACATCCGCCGCCGCGCGGTGCGCCACCTCGAGAAGGGGCGCGTGGTGATCTTCGCCGCGGGCACCGGCAACCCGTTCTTCACGACCGATTCCGCGGCGAGCCTGCGCGCCATCGAGATCGAGGCCGACCTGCTGGTGAAGGCCACCAAGGTCGACGGCGTGTACGACTCCGACCCGATGCAGAATCCGGCCGCGCGCCGCTACGACCGCCTCACCTACGACCAGGTGCTCGACCAGCGCCTGAACGTGATGGACGCGACGGCCATCGTGCTCTGCCGCGACCACGACCTGCCGCTGCGGGTGATCAACCTCAACGAGCCCGGCGCGCTGGTGCGCGCGGCACTCGGCGAGGAAGTCGGCACACTGGTGACGAACTAGGCGGCCGCGGGCCGCGCACGGAGACCGCCCATGATCGAGGACGTCAAGAAGGATGCGGCCGAGCGCATGTCGAAGTGCGTGGCGGCGCTGAAGAACGAGCTCAAGAAGCTGCGCACCGGACGCGCCAGCACCACCCTGCTCGAGCACGTGCGGGTCGACTACTACGGCAGCGAGGTGCCGCTGCAGCAGGTCGCGAACGTCGCCGTCGAGGACGCGCGCACGCTCACCGTGGTGCCGTGGGAGAAGCAGCTCGTGCCCGTGATCGAGAAGGCGATCATGAAGTCGGACCTGGGCCTGATGCCCGCGACCGCCGGCAGCGTGATCCGAGTGCCGCTACCGGCGCTCACCGAGGAGCGCCGCCGCGACCTCGGCAAGGTGGTTCGCCACGAAGGGGAGAACGCGCGGGTCGCGATCCGCAACGTGCGCCGCGACGTGATGCAGGAACTCAAGGAGATGCTCAAGGAGAAGATGATCTCCGAGGACGACGACCGCCGCGCCCACGACGAGATCCAGAAGCTCACCGACAAGTACGTCGCGGAGGCGGACCACGTCGTCGCCGAGAAGGAAAAGGAACTGATGCAGGTCTGAGCCCGTGGCGCCAACGCACACGCGCCCGCCGGGGACGCCGCGCCACGTCGTCGTCATCATGGACGGCAACGGCCGCTGGGCGTCGCGCCGGGCGCTGCCGAGGCACCTCGGCCACCGGGCCGGCGTCAAGGCCGTGCGGGCGACCGTCGAGGGCTGCGCGCGCCGCGGGGTCGAGGCGCTCACGCTGTTCGCGTTCTCGAGCGAGAACTGGGGCCGCCCCAGCGAGGAGGTGGCTCGGCTCATGGAACTGTTCGTCGAGGCCATGGACCGCGAGGTGGACGACCTCGACCGCAACGGCATTCGCCTGCGGTTCATCGGTGACCGGACCCTGCTCAAGCCCCAGCTCGTCGAGCGCGTCGCAGTGGCCGAGGCGCGTACGGCGTCCAATGCGCGCATGACGCTGTACGTCGCGCTCTCCTATGGCGGCCGCTGGGACATCGTGCAGTCGGTCCGTCGCCTCGCCGCGCGGGTCGCGGCGGGGGAGATCCAGGCCGGACGACATCGACGAGGCGGCGCTCGCCGGCGGCCTCGAGCTGGCCGGGGCGCCGGAGCCCGATCTCTTCATCCGCACCGGCGGCGAACAGCGCATCAGCAACTTCGTGCTCTGGCACCTCGCCTACTGCGAACTCTACTTCTGCGACATGCTGTGGCCCGACTTCGGGGACGCGGACCTCGAGCGCGCCATCCGCCACTTCGCCAGCCGCCAGCGCCGCTTCGGCCTGACCAGTGACCAGGTGACGGGTGTCTAGCGGCCTGCGACAGCGCGTGGTGACCGGCCTGCTGCTTGCGGCGGCGCTGGTCGCGATCCTCGTCTGGCTGCCGGCCGGCGTGGCCGTCGGCGCGGTCCTGGCCGTGGTCGCGGCCGGCGCCTGGGAGTGGGCGGGCTTCGCAGGCCTGCAGTCCTCGCGCGCGCGGATCGGCTACCTGCTGACCGTCGGGCTCGCGATCGCGGCGGCGTGGTGGCTGAGTGAATCCCCCGGAGTACTGCGGGCGCTGCTCTGGGCGACGCTCGCGTGGTGGCTCGCCGGATTCGTGTGGATCGTCGCCGCGCCCGGCCGCGTCAGCCGGACCGCCGCGGCGCTCGCCGGCCTGCTGGTGCTGGTGCCGGCGGCGGTGGCAATCGGCCGGCTGGCCGGGCACGAACCGGACGGCCGCCGGCTGCTGTTCCTGCTGGTGCTGCTGATCGCGGCCGCCGACATCGGCGCGTACTTCGGCGGTCGACGGTTCGGCCGCCACAAACTCGCGCCGCGTGTGAGCCCGGGGAAGACCTGGGAGGGCCTCGCCGCCGGCCTGCTGGCCGCATTGCTCGTGGCGGCCGCGATGGCGCGCCTGCTGGATTTCCCGGCGCTGCCGTGGCTCGCGGTCTGCCTGGTCGTCGTGCTGCTGTCGGTGGTCGGCGACCTGCTCGAGAGCATGTTCAAGCGCCGCGCGGGCCTCAAGGACAGCAGCGCGTTGCTGCCGGGGCACGGCGGCGTCCTCGACCGCATCGACAGCCTCACCGCGGCGGGTCCGGCGTTCCTGCTCGGCCTGCTGCTGATCGGAGTCGTCGCATGATGCGCGTCGCGGTGCTCGGCAGCACCGGCAGCATCGGGGTGAGCACGCTCGACGTGCTCGCCCGGCACCCCGAGCGCTTCGAGGTGACGGCGCTCGCGGCCGCCACGAACGACGGACGCCTGCTCGAGCAGTGTCTGCGCCACCGGCCGCGCGTCGCGGTGCTGCAGTCGCCGGAGTCGGCCTGCCGCCTCGACGCCGCGCTGCGCGTCGCGGGCTCTCCAGTCGAGGTGCGCTGCGGGGCCGAAGCGCTTGCGGCGTGTGCCGCCGGTGCGGACGTGGACGCCGTCATGGCTGCCATCGTCGGTGCCGCCGGCCTGCCCTCGACGCTCGCGGCGGCGCGCGCCGGCAAGCGCGTGCTGCTGGCGAACAAGGAATCGCTGGTGCTGGCCGGGCCGCTGCTGATCGAGTCGGCGCGCGCCGGCGGCGCGACGCTGATTCCCATCGACAGCGAGCACAACGCAATCTTCCAGTGCCTGCCCGCCGGGCTCGAGACCGGCCGGCCGGCCCGCGGCGTGCGCCGCATCCTGCTCACGGCCTCGGGCGGCCCGTTCCTGCGCACGCCCCTCGAGCGCATGGTCGGCGTCACGCCCGAGGAGGCCTGCGCGCATCCGCGCTGGAGCATGGGCCGCAAGATCTCGGTGGACTCCGCGACGCTGATGAACAAAGGCCTCGAGCTGATCGAGGCCTGCCTGCTGTTCGGGATGGAACCCGACCGGATCGAAGTTGTCGTACATCCGCAGAGCATCGTGCACTCGCTCGTGGAATACGTGGACGGATCGATCCTCGCTCAGCTCGGCAATCCGGACATGCGCACCCCGATCGCGCACGCGCTCGGCTGGCCGGAGCGCATCGCCTCCGGTGTACAATCGCTCGATCTGGCGGCGGCGGCTCGGCTCGACTTCGAAGCCCCGGACCTGGCGCGCTTCCCGGCCCTGCGGCTGGCGAGGTCGGTGGCGGAGGCCGGTGGCACGGCGCCGGCGGTTCTCAACGCGGCGAACGAGGTGGCGGTGGCCGGTTTCCTCGGCGGTCGGCTCGGCTTCCTCGGGATTCCGCGCCTCATCGAAGCGGTGCTCGCTCGACACGACAACGGCTCGGCCGACGGGCTCGCGGCGGTGCTCGAGGCGGACCGCTGGGCACGCGAACTTGCGGAGGCAATGCTGGCGGAGACCGCCGTGGCACGGACATGACGATACTGAGCTACGTACTCGCGTTCATCGTGGCGATCGGCGTCCTGGTCGCCGTGCACGAGTACGGCCATTTCTGGATGGCCCGCCGGCTCGGCATCCGCGTGCTGCGCTTCTCGATCGGCTTCGGCCGGCCGCTGTGGTCGAGGCGCGGCGCGGACGGCACGGAGTACGTCCTGGCCGCGATCCCGCTCGGCGGCTATGTGAAGCTGCTCGACGAGCGCGAGGGCCCGGTGGCAGCGGCCAGCCTGTCGCAGGCCTACAACCGCAAGCCCGTCTGGGCGCGCATCCTGGTGCTGCTGGCGGGTCCGGTCGCCAATTTCCTGTTCGCGGTCGCGGCCTACTGGGTGCTGTTCGTCGCGGGCGTGCCGGCGCTTAAGCCGGTGGTTGGCGACGTGGCCGTGGACTCGATCGCGGCACGCGCCGGGCTGCGCCCCGGCGACGAGATCGTGGGGGTCGGCACCCGCGACACCGGCTCGCGCGAGGGCGCGGTGCTCGCGCTGCTCGAGGAGCTGATGAAGGGGCAGGGCATTGAACTGCGCCTGCGCGACGCTGGCGGCAGCACCCGCAGCGTCGAGTTGCGCACCGCGGCCGACAGTCGGTCGCTGACCGAGCCCGGCGCGCTGCTGCCCGGCCTCGGCTTCGACTTCTGGTACCCGGAGGTGCCGGCGCGGGTCGGCAAGATCGTGCCGGGGAGCCCGGCGGAGCGCGCCGGGCTGCGCGAAGGCGACCAGATCCTCGCGGTGGACGGCGAGCCGGTGGCCGACTTCGCGGCCCTGGTGGGGCTGGTGCAGCCGCGGCCGGGTGCGCGACTCGAGCTGCGCGTGTCGCGCGACGGCGCCACGATCAGCGTGCCGGTGGACGTCGAGTCCCAGCGGGAGGGCGAGCGGCTGGTCGGCCGGATCGGCCTGCAGCCGCCGCCCGCCGTCCTGCCCGAGGGCATGCGCACGCTCGAGCGCTACGGGCCGCTGGGCGCGCTCACCCGTGCCACCGGGAAGACCTGGGAGATGTCGGCGCTCACCGTGCGCATGCTCTGGAACGTCGCCACCGGGGACGTGTCGGCGAAGAATCTGAGCGGCCCGATCAACATCGCCGAGTACGCCGGATTCTCGGCGCGTCAGGGCATACTGGCGTTCCTGTCCTTCCTCGCCATCGTGAGCGTGAGCCTGTTCGTGCTGAACCTGCTGCCGATTCCGATCCTCGACGGAGGCCAGATCGTCTACCAGCTCGCGGAACTCGCCAAGGGCAGCCCGCTCTCCGAGCGCGCGCAGGCCGTCGGCCAGCAGATCGGGTTGCTGCTGCTGCTCGTGCTGATGAGCTTCGCGTTCTACAACGACCTGTCGCGGTTGTTCAGCTGAGACGCCCGATGCGACTCCAGCTCCTGGCCGTGATCCCGGCCGTGTTCGCCGTACCCGCGGTGCTCGCGCAGGGCAGTCCCGCCGCCTTCACCGTCGGGGACATCCGCGTCGAGGGACTGCAGCGCATCAGCGAAGGCACGGTATTCAACTACCTGCCGGTCAACATCGGCGACCGGCTCGACCAGCGCCGCATCGAGGAGGCGCTGCGCGCGCTCTACGGCACGGGCTTCTTCAGCGACGTGGAGCTGCGCCGCGACGGCGGCACGCTGGTGGTCGCGGTGCAGGAACGGCCCTCGATCGAGAGCTTCACGATCGAGGGCAACAAGGACATCAAGACCGAGGACCTCGAGAAGTCGTTGCGCAACGTCGGCCTCGCCCGCGGCAAGACCTTCAACGAGTCGACGCTCGACGAGGTGAAGCGCTTCCTCACGGACCAGTACTACTCGCGCGGCAAGTACGGCGTGAAGGTAGACACCAAGGTCGAGGAGCTGCCGGACAACCGCGTCAAGATCGCCATCGACATCGTCGAGGGCAAGCGCTCGAAGATCCGCCAGATCAACCTCGTCGGCAACGAGGCCTTCAGCGACGAGGAGCTGCTCGAGCAGCTCAAGCTGCGCACGCCGAACTGGCTGTCGTGGTACCGGCAGGACGACCGCTACTCGCGCGAGGAGCTCTCCGGCGACCTCGAGAAACTGCGCTCCTGGTACCTCGACCGCGGTTACGCCAACTTCGACGTCACCTCCACCCAGGTCACCATCGCGCCGGAGCGCGACGACATGTTCATCACGGTGAACATTCAGGAGGGCGAGGTCTACCGCATTTCCGAGGTCAAGATCGCGGGCACACTCGTCGTTCCGGAGGATGAACTGCGGGCGCTCGTGCAGGTGCGCCCCGGCGACGTGTTTTCGCGCCGCATGCTCACCGCGACCACGGAGCTGATGGCGCTGCGGCTCGGTCAGGACGGCTACGCGTTCGCCAAGATCGACCCCGTCTCGCAGGACAACGCCGAGACCAAGGAGATCGCCGTCACCTTCCTGGTGGACCCGGGCAACCGTGCCTATGTCCGCCACATCAACTTCAATGGCACGACGAGCATCAACGACGACGTCATGCGGCGGGAGATGCGCCAGATGGAGGGCGGCTACCTGTCGAACGCGGCGGTCGAGCGCTCCAAGCTTCGCCTGCAGCGGCTGCCGTACATCGAGAGTGTCGAGGTCGAGACCACGCCGGTGCCCGGGTCCGCCGACCTCGTGGACGTCGACTTCAAGATCAAGGAGGGCCTGCCGGGCCAGTTCAGCGGCGGCATCGGCTACTCCGAATCGCAGTCGGTGCTGCTGAACGGCAGCTTCGTGCACAGCAACTTCATGGGCACCGGCAACCGCGTGGCGGCCGAGGCGAACGCCGGGCAGTACAGCAAGGTGTTCAGCCTCTCCCACACCGATCCCTACACCACGATCGACGGCGTCTCGCGGACGGTGAGCGCGACGTGGCGGCGCATTTCGCAGTTCACGCAGGCGTCCTCGGACTTCGAGACCGACACCGGCACGCTGGCGGTGGACTATGGCTGGCCGATCTCGGAGTACCAGTCACTGCGTTTCGGCCTCGCCGCGCAGCGCTCCGACCTGCTCACCGACCCGAACAACAGTGCGGAACAGGCGCTGGTGTGGGTGCAGAACAACGGCGACACGTACACCCAGAACGCCAACTACGGCATGCCGCCGATCGCCTACGAGTACTACGGCACCAGGTTCGACACCTACTCGCTGGCGTTCGGCTGGGGCTTCGACTCGCGCAACCGCGGCCTGTTCGCCGACCGCGGCGCGCGCCACCGGCTCAACCTGAGTTACACGCTGCCGTTCAGCGACGTCGAGTTCTACACGCTGAACTACGACTACCTGCAGTTCATCCCGATCTCGCGCTGGTTCACGTTCCTGTGGAACACCGAGCTCGCCTACGGCTTCGACATCGGCGACACGTCCTCGATCCCGCCGTATCGCCGCTTCTTCGCCGGCGGCCCGGAGAGTGTGCGCGGCTACGCCGAAAGCCGGCTCGGCCCCAAGGATTCCTTCGGCAATCCCTACGGTGGCAACCTGAAGCTCACGAGCCAGCTCGAGCTGCTGCTGCCGATGCCGGACAAGTGGCGCAACAGCGCGCGCTTCAGCGTGTTCTTCGACGCGGGCAACGTCTTCTCCACCGACAGCGTCACCTACACCGGCAAGGACGGCGTCACTCCCGTGGAATACGAGTTTGATGCTGGTAACATCAAGTACTCGACGGGCGTGGCCGTGCAGTGGCTCGCGCCGCTCGGCGTCTTCCGCTTCAGCTACGCCTTCCCGCTCAACGCGGAGAAGGGCAACGCGATCTACTACGGTGACGAGACGGAAGGCTTCCAGTTCTCCATCGGACAGGCATTCTGAGGATTCCGGCTCCATGCGCATCAAGACCGTGACCCTGGCCCTCGTGACGGTTGTCGCCGCGGCGTTGCCGCTCGGCGCGGCCCACGCCCAGGCGAAGATCGGCGTCGTGAACGTCGCGCGCCTGCTGCAGGAAGCGCCCCAGGCGCAGGCGGCGTCGCAGTCGCTCGAGAGCGAGTTCGCCGCCCGTCGGCGCGATCTCGAGAACCAGCAGAAGGAACTCAAGGCGCGCGAGGACAAGCTGCAGAAGGACGGTGCCGTGATGTCCGAGGCCGAGCGGCGCAACTCCGAGAAGACGCTGCGCGACGGCCAGCGCGAGCTTGCGCGCAAGCAGAACGAGTTCCTCGAGGACCTCAACGTGCGTCGCAACGAGGCGCTCGGCCAGCTGCAGCGCACCGTGCTGCAGGAAGTGCAGAACTACGCGAAGAGCGCGGGCCTCGACGTGGTCGTGGCCGACGCGCTGTTCGCGAGCCCGTCGGTGGACATCACCGCGCAGGTGCTGGCGGCCCTGCAGGCCCGCAAGGGCGCCGCGCCCGCCAAGCCCTGAGTCGCGGCGCATCGGCCTGGCGATCATGCCGCTGCGTCTCGCCGAACTGGCCGTCCGCTTCGGCTGCGAGCTGCGCGGCGATCCCGACGCCACTGTCGAGCGCGTCGCCGTGCTGCAGGAGGCGGGCCCCGGCGAGCTCGCGTTCCTGGCCAATACGCGCTACCGGCGTCATCTCGGCAGCACGCGCGCCACGGCGGTGGTGCTCGATGCCGCGTCCGCGCCCGAGTGCCCGACCTCGGCGCTGGTCGCCCGCAATCCGTACGCGACCTATGCCCGCATCGCGGATTTGCTCTATCCGGCCCCTCGGGTCGAGCCCGGCCGGCATCCCAGTGCCGTGATCGAGGCCGGGGCGGAGGTGGACGAGTCGGCATGGATCGGTCCGCAGGCCTACGTCGCGGCCGGCGCCCGGATCGGCCCGAGGGTCTGCGTCGGACCCGGTTCGATCGTGCTGGCGGGCGCGGTGCTCGGCGCCGACAGCCGGCTGGTCGGGCGCGCGACGATCTGCGAGGGGGTGCGCCTGGGGGCGCGCTGCATCGTGCATCCCGGCGCCGTGGTCGGCGCCGACGGCTTCGGTCACGCGCCTGAGGAGGGCGGCTACGTCAAGGTGCCGCAGGTCGGCTCGGTCGCGATCGGCGACGACGTGGACATCGGCTGCAACACGACGATCGACCGCGGCGCGATCGGCGACACCGTGATCGGCGACGGCGTCAAGATCGACAATCTCGTGCAGATCGGCCACAACGTGCGCATCGGCGAGCACACCGTGATCGCGGCCTGCTCGGGCATCTCCGGGAGCGCCGTGATCGGCAGGCGCTGCATGCTGGGCGGCATGGTGGGCGTGGTGGGCCACCTCGAGATCTGCGACGACGTGGCGGTGACCGGGCGCACCATGGTGAGCAGCTCGATCCGCCAGCCCGGCGTGTACTCGAGCGGGCTGCCGGCGGAGGAGGCGCACCGGTTCCGTCGCAACGCTGCGCGCTTCCACCGGCTCGACGAACTGGCGCGGCGGGTGCGGCGACTCGAAGGCGCGACCGGTACGGAAGCACGGGAGGACGGCGATGAGTGAACCCGGCGGATTCGGCATCGACGAGGTGATGCGGCGGCTGCCGCACCGCTACCCGATGCTGCTCGTGGACCGCGTGCTCGAGTGCGTTTCCGGCCAGCGCATCGTGGCACTCAAGAACGTCACCGCCAACGAGCAGTACTTCATCGGCCACTTCCCGGGCCGTCCGGTCATGCCCGGGGTGATCGTCCTCGAGGCGCTGGCGCAGACGGCGGGGATCCTCACCTTCGTCACCGCCGGCATCTACCCGGACGAGAGCGTGAAGTTCTACTTCGCCGGCATCGACAAGGCACGCTTCCGTCGGCCGATCGTACCGGGCGACCAGCTGGTGCTGCGCGCGACGCTCGAACGGCGCATCCGGACCATCTGGAAGTACGCGACCGTCGCCGAGGTGGCCGGCACGGAGGTCGCCTCCGCCGAAATGATGGTGATGCCGGGCTGAGGCCCGGCGCTCGACTCCACGGGAGACGGCGATGCCAGCGAACATCCATCCCACCGCGGTGATCGCGCCGGACGCCGAGCTCGGCGACGGCGTCGAGGTCGGCGCCTACGCGCTCATCGGGCCGGGCGTCGTGATCGGCGCGAACACCCGCGTCGGCCCGCACGCCGTGATCGAGGGCCCCACGCGCGTCGGTGTCGGACAACCAGATCTTCCAGTTCGCCTCGGTCGGCTCCGCACCGCAGGACAAGAAATACCGGGGCGAGCCCACCCGGCTCGTGGTCGGGGACCGCAACGTCATCCGCGAGTGCGTCACGCTGAACCGCGGCACGACCAAGGACGAGGGCGTCACGATCATCGGCAGCGACAACCTCTTCATGGCCTATGCGCACGTCGCGCACGACTGCCGCGTCGGCAGTCACTGCGTGCTCGCCAATACCGCCACGCTCGGCGGCCACGTGCACCTCGGCGACTGGGTGATCATGGGGGGCTTCTCGGGCGTGCACCAGTTCTGCAAGGTCGGCGCGCACGCCTTCATCGCCAACAATGCGGCCGTCACGCGCGACGTGCCGCCCTACGTCATGGCCGTGGGCCAGCCGGCTGCCGCACACAGCGTCAACGCCGAGGGCCTCAAGCGCCGCGGCTTCACGCCCGAGCAGATCCGCAACCTGCGCAACGCGTTCCGGCTGCTGTACCGTTCGGGACTCAAGCTGTCAGACGCCGCCGCCCAGCTTGCCGCGCTCGCGCAGGAGCAGCCGGAGGTGCAGGCCATCGTGGAGTTCCTGCCCCGGTCCACGCGCAGCATCGTGCGTTGAACGGGGTGCAGGAGGGCGTGTCGGCCGGCGTGGACGCGGCGGCGTTCGGCCTGGTCGCCGGGGAGGCCTCGGGCGACAACCTCGGCGGTCCGTTGATCCGCGCGCTCGCCGATCGGGCCCCCGGTTCGCGCTTCTTCGGCGTGGCCGGACCGCGCATGGCGGAGGCGGGGTGCGAGCCGTGGTACCCGGCCGACGCGCTCGCCGTGATGGGCCTCGCCGAGATCGTGCGGCACCTGCCGCGGCTGCTGCGCCTGCGACGCGACCTGCTGGCACGGCTCGCCGCAGCCAGGCCCGATGCCTTCATCGGCATCGACTCGCCCGAGTTCAACCTGCGCGTCGCGGCCGCGCTGAAGCGCGCCGGTGTCCCGACCGTGCAGTACGTGAGTCCGCAGGTCTGGGCGTGGCGGCAGCGCCGGGTGCGCACGATCGGCGAGGCGGTCGACCTCGTGCTGTGCCTGCTGCCGTTCGAGACGGATTTCTACGCCGCGCACGACGTGCGCGCCGTGTTCGTCGGCCACCCCCTCGCCGATCGCATTCCCCTCGAGTCGGACGCGGGGGCGGCCCGCGACGCGCTCGGGCTGCCGTCCGGCGCGCCGCTGGTCGCGGTGCTGCCTGGCAGCCGCGGCGGCGAGGTGAGTCGCCTCGGACCGCCTTTTGCCGCGACCGTCGCCTGGCTGCACGCGCGCCGTCCGGAACTCGGGTTCGTCGCACCGATGGCGAATGCCGCGGCGCGGGCCGGATTCGAGCAGGCGCTCGCGTCGCATGCGGGCGGCGTACCGGTGCAGCTCGTCGACGGCCGCGCGCAGCAGGCGCTCGCCGCGTGCGACGTCGCGCTGGTCGCCTCCGGCACCGCCACGCTCGAGACCGCGCTCGTCAAGCGCCCGATGGTGGTCGCCTATCGCGTGGCGCCGCTCACGGCGCGGCTGTTGCGCGATCTGAAGCTCGTCAAGACCGAGCACTTCTCCCATCCCAACCTGCTCGCCGGCCGTGCCCTGGTGCCAGAGTTCTTCCAGGAGCAGGTGCGGGCCGACGTGCTGGGCCCCGCGCTGCTGGCGCAGCTCGACCGGCCGGATCGTGCCGCATTCCAGGCGGCCCTCACCGGTATTCACCAGACCCTGCGGCGCGACGCCAGCCGGCGCGCCGCCGAGGCCATCCTCGAACTGCTCGCGGCGCGACGGGCGATCCGATGAAACGCGCGCGCGTGCCGGCGCAGGGTGCCCTCGACTGGGGGCGCCCGGGGCTGGTCGCGGGCGTGGACGAGGCCGGGCGCGGGCCGCTCGCGGGCCCGGTCGTGGCGGCCGCCGTGGTGCTCGATCCATCGCGGCCGGTCGCGGGCCTCGCCGATTCCAAGGTGCTGTCGCCGGCGCGCCGGGCGGCGCTCGCGCTCGAGATCCGTGCCTCCAGCCTCGCGTGGGGTCTCGGCTGGGCCGACGCCGCGGAGGTGGACGCGCTCAATGTGCTGCAGGCGACGTTCCTCGCGATGCGCCGGGCGCTGCTGGCGCTCGCGGTGCCGCCCGCGCACGTGGTCGTGGACGGCGACCGCTGCCCCGACCTGCGCGGACTGAAGATCGCGTGCACGATCGAGTCGGTGGTCGGCGGCGATGCGACGGTGCCGAGCGTCAGCGCGGCCTCGATCCTCGCCAAGTGTGCGCGCGACGAGTTCATGCAGGAACTCGACGCCCGCTACCCCGGCTACGGCCTCGCCGGCCACAAGGGCTACCCGACCGCGGCGCACGTCGCGGCGCTGCGGCGCCTCGGCGCCTCGGCCGTGCACCGCCGCAGTTTCGGGCCGGTACAATCGCTCCGTTCCCGCTGAGCCGACCCGCGATGGCCCGCTTCGTTCACCTGCACGTCCACACCGAGTACTCGCTGGTCGACGGCGTGCTGCGCATCGACAGCGAGCGCCGCGACGACGGGTCGGTCGCGCGCGAAGGGCTGGTGGACGCCTGCGCGCGCATGGGCATGCCGGCGGTCGCGGTCACGGATCACACCAACCTGTTCGCGCTCGTGAAGTTCTACCGCGCGGCGATGGCCCGCGGCGTCAAGCCGCTGGTGGGCGTCGACGTGCTGCTGCGCGAGGAGGGCGAGCGCGCCGAGCCGAGCCGGCTGGTGCTGCTGTGCCAGGACGAGCGCGGTTACCGCAACCTGACGCGCCTCGTCACGCGCGCCTACCTCGAGGGCCAGGGCCGCCACGGTCCCGTGCTCGAGCGCACCTGGCTCGACGCGAGCGGGACGGCGGGCCTCGTGGCCCTCTCGGGCGGGCGCGAGGGCGACGTCGGGCGTGCGCTGCTCGCCGGGCACGAGGAGCAGGCGCGCCACGCACTCGAGGCGTGGCTCGGGCTGTTCGGCGACCGCTACTACCTCGAGCTCACCCGTACCGGACGTCCCGGCGAAGAGGACTGCATCTCCGGTGCGCTGGCGCTGGCCGTCGCGCGCGGCGTGCCGGTGGTGGCCACGAACGACGCGCGCTTCCTCGCCCGCGAGGACTTCGAGGCGCACGAGGCCCGCGTCTGCATCCACGAAGGCACGCTGCTCGGCGATCCGTCCCGCCCGCGCCGCTACAGCGAGCAGCAGTACCTGCGTTCGCCGCAGGAGATGGCGGCGCTGTTCGAGGACCTGCCCGAGGCGCTCGACAACACCGTGGAACTCGCGCAGCGCCTGAACCTCGAGATCCGGCTCGGGCAGTCATGGCTGCCGGCCTACCCGGTTCCCGCCGGGCGCACGATCGAGGATCACCTGCGCGGGGAGGCGCTCGCCGGGCTCGAGTCGCGGCTCGCCAACCCGCAACCGGCCCCGGGCGCGCCGATCGAGCGCGCGGCCTACGACGCGCGCATCGGGACGGAACTCGCGGTGATCTGCCAGATGGGCTTCGCCGGCTACTTCCTGATCGTGGCGGACTTCATCCGCTGGGCGCGCGCCAATGGGGTACCGGTGGGGCCAGGCCGCGGTTCGGGCGCGGGCTCCCTCGTGGCCTACGTGCTCGGCATCACCGACCTCGACCCATTGCGGCACGACCTGCTGTTCGAGCGCTTTCTCAATCCCGAGCGCGTCTCGATGCCGGACTTCGACGTGGACTTCTGCATGGAAGGCCGCGATCGGGTGATCGAGTACGTCGCGGAGCGCTACGGCCGCGACCGTGTCTCGCAGATCATCACCTACGGCACCATGGCCGCGAAGGCCGTGGTGCGCGACGTGGCGCGCGTGCTCGGGCGAAGCTATGGCCTCGCCGACGGCATCGCGAAGCTGATTCCGTTCGAACTCGGCATCACCCTCGACGACGCGCTCGAGAAGGAGGAGGAACTGCGCCGGCGCTACCGTGCCGAGGACGAAGTGCGCGAGGTGATCGACCTCGCCCGCTCGCTCGAGGGACTGGTGCGCAACGCGGGTACGCACGCCGGTGGCGTCGTGATCGCTCCGTCGGTGCTCACGGACTTCGCGCCGCTGTACTGCGAAGCCGGCGGCGACGGCGTGGTCACGCAGTTCGACAAGGACGACGTCGAGGCCGCGGGTCTCGTCAAGTTCGACTTCCTGGGGCTGCGCACGCTCACGATCATCGACTGGGCGGTGCGCACCATCGACCTGGAGCGGGCCGCCCGCGCCGAGCCGCCGCTCGAGCTCGCCTCGCTGCCGATCGACGACGCGGCGACCTACGCGCTGCTGAAGCGCTGCGAGACCACGGCGGTGTTCCAGCTCGAGTCGCGCGGCATGAAGGACCTGATCCGGCGGCTGCAGCCGGACTGCTTCGAGGACATCGTGGCGCTCGTGGCGCTGTTCCGGCCGGGCCCGCTGCAGTCGGGCATGGTCGAGGACTTCATCGCGCGCAAGCACGGCCGCACGACCGGCCCGATCGACTACCTGCACCCGGACCTGAAGCCGGTCCTGTTCCCGACCTACGGCGTGATCCTGTACCAGGAGCAGGTCATGCAGATCGCGCAGGTGCTCGCGGGCTATACCCTCGGAGGCGCCGACCTGCTGCGTCGCGCGATGGGCAAGAAGAAGCCCGAGGAGATGGCGAAGCAGCGCTCGGTGTTCGTCGACGGGGCGGTCGCCCGCGGCGTCGCCGAGGCGACCGCGGCGCACATCTTCGACCTGATGGAGAAATTCGCGGGCTACGGCTTCAACAAGTCGCACTCCGCGGCCTACGCGGTGCTCTCCTACCAGACGGCGTGGCTCAAGGCGCATCACCCGGCCGGGTTCATGGCGGCCGTGCTGTCCTCCGACATGGACCGCACCGACAAGGTCGTGACGCTGATCGACGAGTGCGCCCGCATGGGACTCGCCGTCGAGCCGCCCGACGTGAACGCCTCGCAGTTCATGTTTGCCGTGTCGGGGCCGAAGGCGATCCGCTACGGTCTCGGCGCGATCAAGGGCGTCGGGCAGGCGGCCGTCGAGAACATGCTCGCCGAGCGTGCCGCACACGGGCCGTTCCGCGATCTTCGCGACCTGTGCCGGCGGCTCGATCTCAACCGCGTCAACCGCCGCGTGCTCGAGGCGCTGATCCGCGCCGGCGCCATGGACTCGCTGGGTGCGAACCGCGCCACCCAGATGAACGGGCTCGCCGCCGCGATGCAGGCCGCCGAGCAGCACTCGCGGGCGCAGGCGGCGGGCCAGGTGGACCTGTTCGGACTCGCCGCGCCCGCGCCAGCCGCGGACGCGGCGGCGGACGAGCCGCGTGAGCGGCTGCCGGAGTGGAGCGAGCCGGTGCGGCTCGCGGGCGAGCGCGAGACGCTTGGTCTCTATCTCACCGGCCACCCGGTCACCGAATACGAACGCGAGTTCGCGCCGATCGTGAGCGGGCGCATCGCCGACCTGGGCGGGCCGCGACCCGTCGGCGCGGGCGATGGCGCGTGGCGCGGGCCCGGCCGCAACGTCACGGTCGCCGGGCTGGTGCTCGAGATCCGCAAGCGCGGCAACCGCACCAGCTTCGTGCTGGACGACCGCAGCGGCCGCATCGAGGTCACGCTGTTCGACGAGGTCTACCAGCAGCACCGCGCGCTGATCGCGCGCGATGCGATCCTGGTGGTGGAGGGCAGCCTGCGCTTCGACGACTTCGTTGACGACTGGCGCATCGCGGCCAAGCGCATCATCGACATCGCGCAGGCCCGCGAGCAGTACGCGCGCCGGCTGGTGCTGCGCTGGCCAGCTTCGATCAACGGCGACGGCGGCCGGGTGATCGCGGCACTCGAGCAGGCGCTGCGGCCGAGTCGCGGCGGCCGCTGCGCGGTCGCGATCCGCTACGCGGGACAGGACGCGGCCGCCCACGTCGTGCTCGGGGAGGAGTGGCGGGTGAAGCCCTCGCAGGATCTCATCGAGCGCCTCGGGCAGATCCTCGGGCGCGATGGCGTGGAACTCGTCTACGCTCCGCGCGTGGACGGCTAGCGTCGGGATCCACCGCGAACACCGGAAATCCGGGAGAGTAACGCATGACGACGAGTTCCGCGGGCCGCGAGGCCTTTGGCAGCCGCGCCGGCTTCGTGCTCGCCGCGGCCGGCAGCGCCATCGGCCTCGGCAACATGTGGCGCTTTCCCTACCTCGCCTCCGAGGGCGGCGGCGCGAGCTTCGTGCTGCTCTACATCGTGCTGACGCTGGTGCTCGGCATTCCGCTGCTGCTCGCCGAGTTCGGCATCGGCCGCCGCGGCCAGCGTGCGCCCGTCGGCAGCCTGCGTGCGCTCGGCGGGCCGGGCTGGGGCCGGCTCGGCTACCTGTTCGTCGCCGCCGGACTCTTCATCCTCGCCTACTACTCGGTGATCGCCGGCTGGACGCTGCGCTACGCGCTCGAGGCGGTCTCCGGCGGCTTCGCGCACGACGCGGGCGCGCGCTTTGCCGAGGTCTCCGCCGGGGCCGACGCGGCTGCGTTCCACGTCGCATTCATGGTGCTCACGGTGCTGATCGTCGTGGGCGGCGTGAAAGGCGGCATCGAGCGCACCTCGCTGATGCTCATGCCGATGCTGTTCCTGATGGTCATCGGGCTCGCGGTCTGGGCGGCGACCCTGCCGGGCGCCCGCGAGGGCTACGTGGTGTATCTCAAGCCCGAGATCGGGGAACTCACCAATCCCGCCGTGTGGCGCGCGGCCGCGTCCCAGGCTCTCTTCTCGCTCAGTCTCGGCATGGGCGGCATGCTCACCTTCGCCTCGTACCTCAAGCGGGACCAGAACCTGCCGGAGTCGGGCACGGTGGTCGCCTTCATGGACTTCGGCGTGGCCTTCGTCGCCGGGCTGCTGGTGTTCCCGGTCATCTACTCGCTCGGGCTCGCCGGCGCAGTCGGGGAGAGCACCGTGGGTGCGCTGTTCATCGCGCTGCCCGGCGCGTTCGAGGCGATGGGCGTGGTCGGGCGGGTGGTCGGGCTGTTCTTCTTCGTGGTGCTCGCCGTCGGCGCACTGACTTCGGCGATCTCGCTGCTCGAGGTGGTCACCGCCTCGGTGATGGACGAACTGCACCTGTCGCGCGGCAAGGCCGCGGCGGTGACCGGTGCGGCGATCACGGCCCTCGGGATCCTGCCCGCGATGGACACCGGGCTGCTCGGGCTGATGGACAAGGTCGCAGGCGAGTTCCTGCTGCTCGCGGGCGCGCTCGCCATTGCGCTGTTCGCCGGCTGGCGCATCGCCGGGGAGGTGCGCGACGAGCTACTGGCCGGGGCCACGCCTTCCTGGCAGCGACAGGTGCCGCGCATCCTCGCGGTGCTGCGCTGGGTCGTGCCGCCGATCGTGGCGGTCGTGCTGCTGTTCTCGCTGCGCGAGACGCTGGCCGCGGTCGCCGCCTTCTTCGCGGGCTGAGGGGCTCCGTCCCGCCGCTGGCACGCCACCGTCCCCTCAGGCATCCTGTCGCGCCATGCCGCTCAGTTTCCTCGATTTCGAGCAACCGATCGCCGAGCTCGAGGCGAAGATCGACGAACTCAGGTTCGTCGCCTCCGACGAGCAGGTCAACGTCGGCGAGGAGATCGCGCGGCTGCGCGCCAAGAGCCGCGCTCTCACCACCAGCATCTTCGCCAGCCTGACGCCGTGGCAGGTCGCGCAGCTCGCGCGCCATCCGCAGCGTCCCTACACGCTCGACTACGCCTCGACCATCTTCGAGGAGTTCCACGAGCTGCACGGCGACCGCATGTACGCCGACGATCACGCGATCGTGGGCGGGCTGGCCCGCCTCGACGGGCAGCCGGTGATGCTGATCGGGCACCAGAAGGGCCGCGACACCAAGGAGCGCGTGCGGCGCAACTACGGCATGCCCAAGCCCGAGGGCTACCGCAAGGCGCTGCGCCTGATGAAGCTCGCCGAGCGCTTCCGCTTCCCGCTCGTGACGCTGATCGACACGCCGGGCGCGTACCCGGGCGTGGGCTCGGAGGAGCGCAACCAGAGCGAGGCCATCGCCCGCAACCTCTTCGAGATGGCGACCCTGCGCGTGCCGGTCATTTCCGCGGTGATCGGCGAGGGCGGCTCCGGCGGTGCGCTCGCGATCGGGGTCTGCGACCGGCTGATCATGTTCGAGTACTCGGTGTACTCGGTGATCTCGCCGGAGGGCTGCGCCTCGATCCTCTGGAAGAGCGCCGACAAGAAGGAGCTCGCGGCGGAGGCCATGGGCATCACGGCGGAGCGGCTCGACAAGTTCGGGCTCGTCGACGAGATCATCCGCGAGCCGCTGGGCGGCGCCCACCGCGATCCGCAGGCGATCGCCGGGAGCCTGAAGGCCGCGCTGGTGCGCCACCTGCACGAGGTCGAGCAGTGGCCGGAGGAACAGTTGCTCGAACGCCGCTACGAGCGCCTGCGTGCGCAGGGCGTCTACCGCGCCGTGTGACCCGTCCGTGAGCTTCTCGCCGCAGCGCCTGAAGGCGGCGCTCGAGAGTGCGCTGCGCGATCGGGCGTGGCCGCCGCCGGGCCTCTGCGTGGCGCTGAGCGGCGGGCTCGATTCCACCGTGCTCCTCGGCGCGCTCGCGAGTCTGCGCGACGCGGGCGCGCTCCCGCCCTTGCGGGCCGTGCACGTCGATCACGGCCTGCATCCCGACGCCGCGCGCTGGTCACGCCACTGCCGGGCCGCCGCCGCCTCGCTCGACATCCCCTGCGAGATCGTCGCGGTCGCGGCGGTCGCGGCGCGCGGCGAGAGCCCGGAGGCTGCCGCGCGGGCCGCGCGCTACGGCGCGCTCGCCAAGCGGCTCGGGCCCGGCGAGGTGCTGCTCACGGCGCACCATGCGGACGACCAGCTCGAGGGCGTGCTGCTGCAGTGGCTGCGCGGCGGCGGGTTGCGCGCGATCGAAGGCATGCGGCCCGTCATGCCGTTCGCCGCAGGCTGGCACGCGCGGCCGATGCTCGGCTGCACGCGGTCGGAGATCGCGCAGTGGGCCTGCGAACGCGGGCTCGCGTGGCTCGAGGACCCCTCCAACGAGGACACTCGATTCGATCGCAACTACCTGCGCCACGAAGTGCTGCCCGCGGTGCGGCGACGGTGGCCGGCGGCGGCGCAGACCGTCGCGCGCGTGGCGCGGCAGACCGCCGAGGTCCTGGCGATGGACGCCGAGGCGGCTGCCGTCGATCTCGCGGCCGCCGCCGAGGGTGCCACGCTGCCGCTCGCGCGACTGCGCCCGCTGCCGCAGCCGCGCCAGCGCCGCCTGCTGCGGGAGTGGCTCAGGGTGGAGGGCCTGCCGCTGCCCCCGGCTGCGACGCTGGAGACCCTGCGGCGCGACATGCTCGCCGCGGCACCCGACCGATTACCCGAAACGCGCTGGCCGGGCGTCGTCGTGCGCCGCTACCGCGACCGCCTGTATGCGGAGGCTCCCGCCGCCGGCGCGCTGGGCTGGAGCGCGGCTGACTGGCGGCCCGGCGAGGCGTTCGATCTCGGCTCGCTCGGCCGCCTCGAACTGCAGCCCGCCGACGGATCCGGGCCTGGGATCGCGCGACTGCCGGGACCGCTGCGGGTCGAGCCGCGGCCCGCCGGTGCGCTATTCGAGCCCGCGGGCTCGGCACACCGGCGCGAACTGCGCAAGTGGCTGCAGGAGCGCGGCGTCCTGCCGTGGCGCAGGGCGAGCCTGCCCGTGCTCTGCGTCGGCGGCGACATCGTGGCGGTCGCGGACCTCGCCTGCAGCGCGCGGTTCGCGGCCGCACCCGGCGAGGCCTCGTGGCGCGTCGTGTGGCACGGACGGCCGATGCTGACCGAGGGCGAGGCCGTGCGCGGACGCCGCGTGATGCCGCCCGTCAGTTGAACGCATCGGACTGTTGCGGGTGGCCGCCGCGGGGCCGATCCGATAGACTGCTCTCCCGTCGTATCGCTCCCGCGACGGTGTCCCCATGACCAAGTTCATCTGCACGACCGGCGGCGTGGTTTCCTCGCTGGGGAAAGGCATTGCTGCCGCCTCGCTCGGGGCGATCCTCGAGGCACGCGGGCTCAGGGTGAGCCTCGTCAAGCTCGACCCGTACATCAACGTGGACCCGGGCACCATGAGCCCGTTCCAGCACGGCGAGGTATTCGTCACGGACGACGGCACGGAGACGGACCTCGACCTCGGCCATTACGAGCGCTTCGTGCGCACGACGACCGGCCGCAGCAGCAACTTCACCACCGGGCGAATCTACGAGCGGGTGATTGCCAAGGAACGTCGCGGCGACTACCTCGGCGCCACGGTGCAGGTGATCCCGCACATCACCGACGAGATAAAGCACTGCATCCGCATGGGTGCGGGCGACGCCGACGTCTGCATGGTCGAGATCGGCGGTACGGTGGGCGACATCGAGTCGCTGCCGTTCCTCGAGGCGATCCGCCAGCTGGGCGTCGAGATGGGGCGCAACAACGTCCTCTACATGCATCTCACGCTGATCCCCTACATCGCGACCTCGGGCGAGATCAAGACCAAGCCCACGCAGCACTCGGTGAAGGAACTGCGCTCCATCGGCATCCAGCCCGACGTGCTGCTGTGCCGCTGCCGCGACCCGCTGCCGGCCGAGCACCGGCGCAAGATCGCGCTGTTCACCAACGTCGAGGAGCGTGCGGTGTTCTCCGCAGTGGACGCCGACGACATCTACAAGATCCCGCAGCTGCTCCACGATCAGGGTCTCGACGCAATCGTCTGCGAAAAGCTCGGCCTGTCGGCACCCCCGGCGGACCTCAAGGAGTGGCAGCAGGTGGTGGCCGCCAAGGCCAGCCCGGACCTGGCCGTGACCATCGGCATCGTCGGCAAGTACGTGAACCTCAGGGACGCCTACATCTCGCTGTGCGAGGCGCTGACCCATGCGGGACTGCGCACGCGGACCCGTGTCAACCTCGAATTCATCGAGGCGACCGACGTCGAGAAGAACGGCACGGAGTGCCTGCGGGAGATGGACGCCATCCTCGTCCCGGGCGGCTTCGGCGAGCGCGGCATCGAGGGCAAGATCCAGGCGGTGCGCTACGCACGCGAGCACGGCGTGCCGTACCTCGGCATCTGCCTCGGCATGCAGCTTGCCATCATCGAGTATGCGCGGCACGCAGCCGCGCTCGAGGGCGCGCACAGCACCGAGTTCAACCGGGCGACGACCCACCCGGTGGTCGCGCTGATCACCGAATGGCAGGACCAGAAGGGCACGGTCGAGTCGCGCGACGAGACCTCGCACCTCGGCGGCACGATGCGCCTCGGTGCGCAGGAAGTCCGCATCTCCCACGGCTCGCGGGCGCACGCGATCTACGGCGCCGACGTCATCCGCGAGCGTCACCGCCACCGCTACGAGTTCAACAACAACTACCTGCAGAAGCTGATGAGCGCGGGCCTGCGCTTCTCCGGGTTCTCGCGCGACGGCCTGGTGGAGATCGTCGAGCTGCCCCAGCACCCGTTCTTCGTGGCCAGCCAGTTCCACCCGGAGTTCCGTTCCACGCCTCGCGACGGCCACCCGCTGTTCACGGGCTTCGTGCGGGCCGCGCGCGAGTACCGCGCGGCGCTGCTGCCGGCGGCGGCGGGCGCATGAAGCTCTGCGGGTTCGAGGTCGGGCCCGACCGTCCGTTCTTCCTGATCGCGGGCCCCTGCGTCATCGAGAGCGAGACGCTGGTGTTCGAGATCGCCGGCCGCATGCGCGAGATCACCCGCGAGCTCGGCATCCCCTACGTCTTCAAGGCCTCCTTCGACAAGGCCAACCGCTCCTCGAAGGGCAGTTTCCGCGGCCCCGGCCTCGAGCAGGGTCTCCGGATCCTCGCCGAGGTGCGCGGACAGCTCGGTCTGCCGGTGCTCACCGACGTGCACGAGGACACCCCGCTCGCCGAGGTGGCCGCGGTCGTGGACGTGCTGCAGACGCCGGCCTTCCTCTGCCGCCAGACCAACTTCATCGTCGGTGCGGCCTCGCAGGGCAAGCCGGTCAACATCAAGAAGGGCCAGTTCCTCTCGCCGTGGGAAATGCGCAACGTCGTCGAGAAGGCGCGCTCCACGGGCAACGAGCAGGTGCTGGTCTGCGAGCGCGGCTTCAGCTTCGGCTACAACAACCTCGTGGCCGACATGCGCTCCCTGGCCGTGATGCGCGAGACCGGCTGCCCGGTCGTGTTCGACGCAACGCACTCCGTCCAGTTGCCGGGCGGGCAGGGCAGCGCCTCCGGCGGGCAGCGCGAGTTCGTGCCGGTGCTGGCGCGCGCCGCGGTCGCCGCCGGTGTCGCCGGCGTGTTCATGGAAACCCATCCCGACCCGTCGCAGGCGCTGTCGGACGGGCCCAATGCGTGGCCGCTCGACCGGATGCGGCCGCTCCTGACCGTCATGAAGGAAATCGACGCCGCGGTGAAGTCGCGGCCATACGAGGAGTCGAAGCTATGACCCGGATCGTCGACATCAAGGCCCGCGAGATCATGGATTCCCGCGGCAATCCCACCGTCGAGGCAGACGTGCTCGTCGAGGGTGGCATCACGGGCCGCGCGGCCGTGCCGTCCGGTGCCTCCACAGGTACGCGCGAGGCCGTGGAACTGCGCGACGGCGACAAGGGCCGCTACCTCGGCAAGGGCGTGCGCAAGGCGGTGGCGAACGCCAACGGCGAGATCCGCAATGCGCTGCTCGGCCGCGACGTGCTCGACCAGGCAGGCCTCGACCAGCGGATGATCGAGCTCGACGGCACGGACACCAAGGCGCGCCTCGGCGCCAACGCGATCCTCGCCGTGTCGCTCGCCGCCGCGCATGCCGCGGCGCGCGCCACGGGCCAGGGGCTGTACCGCAGGCTCGGCGGCAGCGGCGCGATGGTGATGCCGGTGCCGATGATGAACATCATCAACGGCGGCGCCCACGCCGACAACAGCGTGGACATCCAGGAGTTCATGGTGCTGCCGGTCGGTGCGCCGAACTTCGCCGAGGCGCTGCGCTACGGCGCCGAGATCTTCCACACGCTCAAGAAGGTCCTGCACGAGCGCGGGCTCGCCACCGCCGTGGGCGACGAGGGCGGCTTCGCCCCGAATCTCCCGTCCAACGAGGCGGCGCTCGAGACCATCCTCGAGGCAGTCGGCCGCGCCGGATTCAAGGCGGGTCAGGACGTGTTCCTCGGCCTCGACGTCGCGAGTTCGGAATTCTTCAAGGACGGCAAGTACGAACTCGCCTCCGAAGGCCGCAGCTTCTCCTCCGCGCAGTTCGTCGACTACCTCGAGGGACTGGTGAACAGGTACCCGATCATCACCGTCGAGGACGGCATGGCGGAGGGCGACTGGGACGGCTGGGCGCTGCAGACGCAGCGGCTCGGTCGCAGGGTGCAGCTCGTCGGCGACGACGTCTTCGTCACCAACACCCGCATCTTCCGCGACGCGATCGCGCGCGGCATCGCCAACTCGATCCTCATCAAGCCCAACCAGATCGGCACGCTCACCGAGACGCTCGCTGCGATCGACATGGCGGCCGAGGCGGGCTACAGCGCGGTGGTCTCGCACCGCTCGGGCGAGACCGAGGACAGCACGATCGCTGACATCGCCGTCGCCACGCGTGCCACGCAGATCAAGACCGGCTCGCTGTGCCGCTCCGACCGCATCGCCAAGTACAACCAGCTGCTGCGCATCGAGTCCGAGCTCGGCTCCCAGGCCTCCTACGCGGGCCGCACGGCGTTCCCGGTGCCGCTGCCCGTGGCCCGCGGCTGAGGCGCGTCATGGCCGCACGCGTCGTACTGGGTCTGCTGGTGGTCGCACTGCTGGCGCTGCAGTACCGACTGTGGATCTCCCCGAACGGGGTGCGCGACCTGTGGCGGACCGAAGCTGCGATCGAGGCGCAGAGCGCCGAGAACGACAAGCTCAAGGAGCGCAATCGTCGCCTTGCCGCGGAAGTCCGCGATCTCAAGGAAGGCCGGGACGCCATCGAGGAACGGGCGCGCACCGATCTCGGCATGGTCGGCGACGGCGAGACATTCTTCCAGGTGATGCCGGCAACGCCGGGCGCGCAGCCCGCAGCCGGGGAGGAGCGGCGCACGGCCGAGGCCGCCCCGCGATGAGGCGCGCCGCACGCCGCTGGGCGGTCGTTGCGGCGGCCGGCCGCGGCGAACGCTTCGGTGGCCGGCGGCCGAAGCAGTACGCGGACCTGCTCGGGCGGGCCGTGCTGTCGTGGTCGCTCGGGGCGCTGCTCGCGGAGCGCTCGATCGCAGGCGTCGCGGTGGCGATTTCCGGTGGCGACCGGCGCTTCGCGCGCCTTCCCGAGTCGGGCGACGCACGTGTGCGCAGCTGCCGGGGCGGCGAGCGGCGCGAGATCTCGGTGGCGAACGCCCTGCGCTCCCTCGGGGACGAGGCGCGCGACGAGGACTGGGTGCTGGTCCACGACGCCGCGCGCCCCTGCCTGCGCCGCAGCGACCTGCGGGCACTCTTCGACGGCGTCGGCGACGACCCGGTCGGCGGACTGCTCGCCGCGCCGCTCGGCGACACGCTCAAGGCGGCCGGCGCGGACGGCCGCTGCGAGCGCACGGTCCCGCGCGAGGGACTGTGGCGCGCGCTCACGCCGCAGATGTTCCGCTTCGGCGTGCTGCGCCGCGCGCTGACGCTCTGTATCGACCGGGAACGTGCCGTCACCGACGAGGCCGCCGCGGTCGAACTGCTCGGGCTGCGACCCAAGCTCGTCGCGGGACGCGCCGACAACCTCAAGGTGACGCACCCCGGCGACCTCGCCCTCGCGGCGGCGGTGCTGCGTGGGGCGGGACGGCCATGAGAGTTGGCTTCGGCTACGACGTGCACGCCTTCGGACCCGGCGACCACGTGACGCTGGGTGGCGTGCGCATCCCGCACAGCCACGGTGTGCGCGCGCACTCCGACGGCGACGTGCTGCTCCACGCGCTGTGCGACGCGCTGCTCGGGGCGCTCGCGCTTGGCGACATCGGCCAGCACTTTCCCGACACCGATCTGCGCTGGAAGAATGCCGACAGCCGGACCTTCCTGCGCCACTGTGCGCGCCTCGTGCACGAGCAGGGCTATCGGCTCGTGAATGCGGACGTGACCGTGCTCGCGGAAGCCCCGAGGCTCGGGATCCACCGCGCCGCGATGCGCGCGAACATCGCGCACGATCTCGAGAGCGCGCCCGACCGCGTCAACGTCAAGGCGACCACCTGCGAGGGCCTCGGCGCGATCGGACGCGGCGAGGGGCTCGCCTGCCACGCGGTCGTGCTGCTCGCGCGCGAGCACGGGCGCGGGCACCCGTGACGGATCCCGGCGGCGACACGCCGCCCCGCGGGGCTACGCTGCCGGAGCTGCCGTGCGCGCATGGCTCGCCGCCCGTGCGCGGCCGCCTGCGTGCCACACCTGAGGATTTCCGCGTCGATGAGGTGCTCGGCTTTCAGGCCGACGGTGCCGGTGCCCATGCACTGCTGACCGTGGAGAAGCGCGGGGCGAACACGGGATGGGTGGCCGCACAGCTCGCGCGCGCCGCTGGCGTGGCGGTGCGCGATGTCGGCTGGTCCGGGCAGAAAGATCGCGACGCGCTCACACGGCAGGCCTACACGATCCCGTGGCCCGCCCAGGTGCCGCTGGAGTCCTGCCTCGAATTCGCCGGCGAGGGATTCCGCGTGGTCGATGCGGCGCGCCACGGACGCAAGCTGCGACCCGGCTCGCATCGCGCGAACCGTTTCGCGCTGCGGGTGACGGAGATCGATGGAGACACCGCTGCGCTCGCCGCGCGGCTGGCCACCGTCGCGCGATCCGGCGTGCCCAACTACTTTGGCCCGCAGCGCTTCGGTCGCGCGGGCTCCAACCTCACGCGCGCCCGCGACTGGGCCGCCTCGGGCAGGGCGCCGCGCGACCGCACGGCCCGCGGATTCGCGCTGTCCGCCGGGCGCAGCGCGCTGTTCAACGCGCTGCTCGCCGAGCGGGTGCATCGGGGAAGCTGGGATCGCCTGCTGCCCGGGGAGGCGGTGATGCTCGACGGCCGTCGCAGCTTCTTTCGCGCGGCCGGGATCGACGCAACGCTGCTCGAGCGCGCCGCGGCGATGGACGTGCATCCGAGCGGCCCGCTGTGGGGTCGCGGCGAGTCGCCGGCGACTGACGAGGCACTCGCGCTCGAGGCCGAAATTGCCTCTGGCGAGCGCGCGCTGTGCGTGCTGCTCGAATCAGCAGGGGCTCGCACAGGAGCGGCGCAGCCTGCGCCTGCCGCTGCGCGATTTCGCGTGGTCGCTCGATGGGCGCGAGCTGGCGCTGGCCTTCGAACTGCCGCGCGGCGCCTTCGCCACCGCGGTGCTGCACGAGATCGTGCGGGATGCGTGGTCGGACGAACGTGGCGCCGAGGACTGAGTCAGCGCGGACGCGGGGGCGTCCGGGAAACGCGTGCCGGAGCCGGCGAGAGCAGCACGTGCACCGCGCCCGTGCCGCCGTCGACCGGCCGCGCGGAGGCGAACGCCACGACGTCGTCCATGCGACGCAACCAGTGGTTCACCACGTGCTTCAGCACCGGGCCGCGCGGGCCTGAGCCGCGGCCCTTGCCGTGGATCACGCGTACGCAGCCGAGCCGCCGCGCGGCGGACTCGGCGATGAACGCCCGCAGGGCTTCGTGGGCCGCGTGCCGGCCGAGCCCGTGCAGGTCGGTCTCCGCTGCGACCGCGTACTGGCCGCGGCGCAGTCGCTTCAACACGTCCTCGCGGATCCAGGGCCGGCGGAAGGCGAGTTCCTCGCCCGTCTCGAGCACGGCCGGATCCTCGGGCGGCAGCAGGCTCTCGTTCATCACCTGCTGCTGCTCGGCCCGCGCAAAGCGTGCGACCGCACGCGGTGCCGGCGCCGGCGGCGGCCGCTCGCGCACCGGCAGAGGCCGCACGCCGCTCATCGCCTCGCGGAAGGCGCGCTGGTCTTCGTCGGACATGTCTCGCACCCCCGTGAGTTTCGATTCCGGCGCGCGCGCGGATTCCAGTATAGTTCGCCGCATTTCGGGCCGGTCCCTCCTTGAGAATCCTGGTCAGCAACGACGACGGTTATCGCGCCGAGGGCCTGCAGCACCTCGCCGACGCGCTGCGTCCGCTCGCCGAGGTCACGGTGATGGCCCCGGACCGCAACCGCAGCGGGGCGAGCAACTCGCTCACGCTCGACGTGCCGCTGCGCGTCTGGCCCTATGGCGAGCGCATGTACTACGTGAGCGGCACGCCGACCGACTGCGTGCACCTCGCCATCTCGGGGTTCTTCGACTTCGAGCACGACATGGTGGTCTCCGGCGTCAACGACGGCGCGAACCTCGGCGACGACGTGCTGTACTCGGGCACGGTGGCCGCGGCGATCGAGGGGCGGTTCCTCGGCCTGCCCACGCTGGCGGTTTCCCTCGTGGTGCGCGACGGGCGCCACTTCGACGACGGCCGCGCGCGTGGCGAGCGAACTCGTGCAGCGGCTGATCCGCGCGCCGCTGCACTCCTCGATGATCCTGAACGTCAACGTGCCGGACCTGCCCTACGAGCGGCTGCGCGGCCTGCGCGTCACGCGGCTCGGGCATCGCCACCGCTCCGAGGCCGTGATCCGGGCCTCCGACCCGCGCGGCCGCCCGGTCTACTGGGTCGGACCGGCCGGCGAGGGCGCCGACGCCGGCGAAGGCACGGACTTCGCGGCGATCGGCGACGACTGCGTCTCGGTGACGCCGCTGCAGGTGGATCTCACCCGCCACGCCTCGCTCGCCGACGTCGGCGAATGGCTGCGCGGTCGCGCGCCCTGACCCCGCGAGCCCGCGATGCCCCGTCCGCCGCTCACCGGCATCGGCATGACCTCGGCGCGCACGCGCGAGCGGCTGATCGCGCGCCTGCGCGAGCAGGGCATCACGAACACCGCCGTCCTCGAGCGCATCCGCAACGTGCCGCGTCACGTGTTCGTGGACGAGGCGCTCGCGAGCCGTGCCTACGAGGACACCGCGCTGCCGATCGGCCACGGCCAGACGATCTCCCAGCCCTACGTGGTGGCACGCATGACCGAGGCGCTGCTCGAGGACGCCGCGCCGCGCAAGGTGCTGGAGGTCGGCACCGGCTGCGGCTACCAGACCGCCGTGCTCGCGCCGCTGGTGGCGACCCTCTACAGCGTCGAGCGCATCGCCGTCCTGCAGCAGGGCGCGCGCCGCGCGCTGCGCGACCTGCGCATCCAGAACGTGTTCATGCGCCACGGCGACGGCTTCGAGGGCTGGCCGCCGTACGCGCCCTACGACGGCATCCTGGTCGCCGCCGCGGCGATGTCGGTGCCGCCGGCGCTGCTCGAGCAGCTCGGCAACGGCGGGCGGCTGGTGATGCCGGTGGGCCCGGACCGCGAGCAGCAGCTGGTGCGCATCACGCGCCGCGGCAGCACTTCGAACGCGAGACGCTCGGACCGGCGACTTTCGTGCCGCTGCTGCAGGGGCTGGCTTGACGGGCCGGCCAGGCCCGACGGCGGCGCGTGCAGGGTGCGCGTCCGCCGGACGGCGCCGGCCGCCGTGCTACTCGAGCATCAGCGCTGCTGCGACGCGGCGTTCCTCGGCCACGAGCACGTTGTACGTGCGGCAGGCCGCACCCGTGTCCATGATCTCGAAGCCGATGCGGGCCGCGTGCAGCGCCGCGAAGATCGCCGGCCCCGGGAACACCTGCCGTGGCCCGGTGCCGATCAGCAGCACCTCGGGCGCGAGCGCGATCGCGGGCTCGAGGTCGGCGGCAGCGAGGTCCCCGGCGTGGCGCGGCCGCCAGGGCTCGATCAGGATCGCGGCGCTGACGATCACGCTCGAGGCGATGTCGCGGTCGCCGATGCGCACCAGCCCTGGCGCGTACGCGCGCACCAGGTGCGCGACGCCGGGACGGTCGAGGGTGAACTTCATCGCGTCTACCTTACCCGATGCCCGGCGACGCGGTCATCGTGCCCGGCGGGCGGCGGACGTGAGCGGCATGCCGCGCCAATTGCGTGTCGCCGTGCCGTGGCTCGCTGGCGACCGCCGACGGGGCGCTTGCCGGGGGCGCGCCGCTGCCCGCGCTGCAGTGGCTGCTCGCACGCGCGGATCGTTCGCCGGCAACGCTTCCGTGGCGCGACTGGCTGCTCGAGGACGCGTCGCTGGGTACCGACCGTCTGCGGTCGTTTCCCGGCCGGGCCCTGTGTGCAGGCGGCGTGGCGCGGTGCCCCGGCCGCGGGCACGTGGGCCTGCGCCGCACCGGTACACCTCGTCACGGCGCTGGATCACCTCCGTCTGGCAGGCCCTGTGCCGCTGCCGCTCGAGCCGGGGGAATCGGCCGCGCTGGTGGCCGATCTCAACCGGCGGCTCGATGGCGCAGGATTCGATCTGCAGGATGTCCCCGGGCGCGGCTGGCTGTGCAGGTGTCCGGACAGGCTCGAATGCCGCGTGCCGGAGCCGGGTCCGTCCGTCGGCGGCAACCTGCGCGAGCTGCTGCCCGCGGGACGCGACGCGTCGCGCGTCCGCGCCTGGGTGAACGAGGCGCAGATGATCCTGCACGACCATCCGGTGAACGCGCGCCGCGCAGCGCGCGGGTTGCCGCCGGCGAACTCCGTGTGGCTGTGGGGCTTCGGTGCCGCAGCCACGGTGACGGGCGGGACCGACGGCCTGCTGCTCACCGACGACGACTGGCTCGCGGGTCTCTGGCGTCTGCACGGCGGACGCACCGGTGCGCCCGGTGCGCTTGACGCCGCGCTCGCTGGCGAAATTTCCACGCTTCGGCTCGGCATCGGCATGCCACCCGGGGGCGATGGCGCGGTACCGCTGCAGCCGCTGGAGCAGGACGTGCTTGCCCGCTTGCGCTCGGGGCTCGAGCGACGGAGCGTCGATGCGGTCGCCGTGCACGCGGGTCCCGTGGTGCTCGAGCTCGACCGCCGCGCACGCTGGCGGTTCTGGCGGCGTCCGCAGCCACTGGGCGAGCCACGGCCCTGGGCGAGGTCGCGACGTGAGCGAGCGGCGCATCCTGCGCCGGCAGGTCGCAGCCGGGTGCGGCACGCTGCCGGAATCGCTGCATCCCGTGCTGCGGCGCGTGTACGCCGGCCGCGGCCTGAGCCGCGCGGATGAACTCGATCTCGGCCTCGAGCGGCTGCTGCCGGTGGGTTCGCTCGGCGGCGTCGAGGCGGCCGTGGAGCTGCTGCGCGACTGCCGCCGCGAGCGCCGCCGCGTGCTGGTGGTCGGCGACTTCGACGCCGACGGTGCCACCAGCACCGCGCTCGTGATCCGCCAGCTGCGCCGCCTCGGCTTCGAGGACCCGCGCTTTCTGGTGCCAGACCGCTTCCGTTTCGGCTACGGGCTCACGCCGGCGATCGTGGGCGTCGCGGCCGGCGAGCGACCCGACCTGATCGTCACCGTCGACAACGGCGTGTCCTCGCTCGAGGGCGTGGCCGAGGCGCGCCGCCGTGGCATCGCCGTGCTGGTCACCGATCACCACCTGCCCGGGCCGGCACTGCCGGAGGCCACCGCGATCGTCAATCCGAACCTGCCCGGCGATCGCTTTGCCTCGAAGTCGCTCGCCGGCGTGGGCGTGGCCTTCTACGTGATGGCGGCGCTCACGCACCGCCTGCGCGAAGCAGGCGAGCTGCCCTCGGGTGCCGGCACGAACCCGGCCGACCTGCTCGACCTCGTCGCACTCGGCACGGTCGCCGACGTCGTGCCGCTCGACTTCAACAACCGTGTGCTGGTGGCGCAGGGACTGCGGCGCATCCGGGCGGGCCGCTGCGCCGCGGGCCTCGCTGCACTGCTCGAGGTCGCGGGGCGGAGGCCCGGCTCGGTGGTCGCGCAGGACCTCGGCTTCCAGGTCGGGCCGCGCCTCAACGCCGCCGGCCGGCTCGAGGACATGACGCTCGGCGTCGAGTGCCTGCTCACCGGCGATGCAGCCGAGGCGCGCGCCATCGCCGGGCGCCTCTCGCAGCTCAACAGCGAGCGGCGCGGGATCGAGGCGCGCATGCAGGGCGAGGCGCTCGTGCAGGTCGAGGCGCTGCTCGGCACGCTCGAGGGTGAGCTGCCCGCTGGCCTGTGCCTGCACGACGAGGGGTGGCACCAGGGCGTGATCGGCCTCGTGGCCTCGCGCGTCAAGGAGCGCGTGCAGCGGCCGGTGATCGCATTCGCACCGGCGGGCGACGGCTGGCTCAAGGGCTCGGCCCGCTCGGTGCCGGGACTGCACGTGCGCGACGTGCTCGACGCGGTGGCCGCGCATCACCCCGGTCTGCTCGAACGCTTCGGCGGGCACGCGATGGCCGCGGGGATGACCCTGCACGAGGCGAAGCTCGACGAGTTCCGCCAGGCGTTCGCCGTCGAGGTCGCGCGTGCTGCTGGCGACGATGCGCTGGGCGGCGACCTGCACACCGACGGGCCGCTCGAACCCGGGGAGTTCAACGCGGGCACGGCCGTCGCGCTGCGCGAGGGTGGGCCGTGGGGGTCGGGCTTCGCCGAGCCGCTGTTCGACGGGCGCTTCGCGGTGCTCGACACGCGGGTCCTTGGCGGACGGCATCTGAAGCTGCGGCTGCGGACGCCGTCGGGCGAGCTCGCCGACGCGATCGCGTTCCGTCACCTCGATGATCCGCGTGCGTGCGCCGTGCGGCCGCAGGACGTGGTCGATGTGGCCTATCGCGCCGCGCTCAATGACTATGGCGGCGCCGAGCGTCTGCAGCTGGTCACGGAGTGGCTCGCGCCCGCCGCGCCGAATGCCGGGTGAGCCCGCGGTCCTCCGGCCGGGCGGATCGGCCGTGATAGACTCGCCGGCCGTCGCGAACCAGCACCGGCCGTCGAATGGAAACCAACCCGATCCGTCGCTCCCTCGAGGACCTCACGCAGCGCTGCGCGGCGCTCAGGGGGTTTCTTTGACTACGAAGGTCGTCGCGAGCGTCTGACCGAGGTGCTCCGGGAACTCGAGGATCCCGGCGTGTGGAACAACCCGGAGCGGGCCCAGGAACTCGGCCGCGAGCGCACCAGGCTCGAGGGCGTGGTGGACACGCTGGAGCGACTGCACTCCGGCATCGGCGAGGCCGGCGAGCTGCTCGAGCTCGCCGATGCCGAGTCCGACGCGGGCATGGTCGACTCCGTGCAGCGGGACGTGGGCCGGCTCGAGGCCGAGGTTGCCCGCCTCGAGTTCCAGCGCATGTTCCCGGGCGAGATGGACTCGCACCACTGCTTCCTCGACATCCAGGCCGGCGCCGGCGGCACCGAGGCGCAGGACTGGGCGCAGATGCTGATGCGCATGTACCTGCGCTGGGCGGACAAGCGCGGCTTCAGGACCGAGGTGACCGACATCAGCGACGGCGAGGTCGCCGGCATCAAGAGCTGCTCGATCCGCTTCGAGGGCGAGTACGCCTACGGCTGGCTGCGCACCGAGACCGGCGTGCACCGGCTGGTGCGCAAGAGCCCCTTCGACTCCAACGCGCGCCGCCATACCTCGTTCGCCTCGGTGTTCGTTTCCCCCGAGGTCGACGACGACATCAACATCGACCTGAACCCGGCCGACATCGAGATGGATGTCTACCGCTCGAGCGGCGCCGGCGGGCAGCACGTCAACAAGACCGAGTCGGCGGTGCGCCTGCGCCACCTGCCCTCGGGCATCGTGGTGGCCTGCCAGAGCGAGCGCAGCCAGCACAAGAACCGCTCGACCGCGATGAAGATGCTGAAGGCCAAGCTCTATGAGCTCGAGGTCAACAAGCGCAACGCCGCGGCCAAGGTGCTCGAGGATGCGAAGTCGGACGTGAGCTGGGGCAACCAGATCCGCTCCTACGTGCTCGACCAGTCGCGCATCAAGGATCTCCGCACCGGGGTCGAGATCGGCAATACCACGGCGGTGCTCGACGGGGACCTCGACGAGTTCCTTGCAGCGAGCCTGAAGCAGGGGCTGTGACATGAGCGAAGAGAAGCCGGACGCGGAGATCAACCACCTGATCGCGGAGCGGCGCGCGAAGCTCGAGCGGCTGCGCGAGCGAGGTGGCGCGTTCCCGAACGACTTCCGCCGCGACGCGACCGCGGAGCAGCTGCACCTCGCCTGGGGCAGCCACCCGCCCGAGTGGTTCGACGCGCACCCGGTCCGCGTGAGCATCGCCGGCCGCATGATGTTCAAGCGCGTGATGGGCAAGGCGAGCTTCGCCAAGCTCAAGGACCGCAGCGGGCTCATGCAGCTATTCCTGCAGCAGGACGCGCTCGGCACCACCTACGAGGAGTTCAAGGGCTGGGACGTCGGCGACGTCGTGGGCGCGGTGGGCACGCTGTTCAAGACCAGGACCGGCGAGCTCACGGTGAAGGTCGAGCGGCTGCGCCTGCTCGTGAAATCGCTGCGGCCGCTGCCCGACAAGTGGCACGGCCTCGCCGACGTCGAGAGCCGCTACCGGCAGCGCTACGTGGACCTGATCATGAGCGACGCGAGCCGCGAGGTGTTCGTGCGCCGCACCCGCATCGTCCAGTACCTGCGCAGCTTCCTCGAGGCGCTCGACTTCATGGAGGTCGAGACGCCGATGATGCAGGTGATCCCGGGCGGCGCGGTGGCGAAGCCCTTCGTCACGCACCACAACGCGCTCGACGTGGACATGTACCTGCGGGTCGCGCCGGAGCTGTACCTCAAGCGCCTCGTCGTGGGCGGCTTCGAGCGGGTCTACGAACTCAACCGCAACTTCCGCAACGAGGGACTGTCGACGCGGCACAACCCCGAGTTCACGATGCTCGAGCTCTACCAGGCCTACGCGGACTACCGCGACCTGATGGACCTCGTCGAACGGATGTTCCAGGGCCTCGCCGACTCGCTGCTCGGCACGCGGCTGGTGACCTGCCAGGGCGACACCTACGACTTCGGCACTGCCTTCCGGCGCGTCACGGTCGAGGACCTCGTGGTGCACTTCAACCCCGGCATCGAGCGCGCGCGCCTGCGCGACCTCGAGTACCTGCGCGGCGTGTGCACGCGGCTCGGCATCGCGCCCGCGGCAGGCGACGGTCCCGGCAAGCTGCAGATCGAGATCTTCGAGCGGACCGCCGAGGAGAGTCTCAGGCAGCCGACCTTCGTCTACGCCTACCCGGCGGAGGTCTCGCCGCTCGCGCGGCGCAACGACTCCGATCCGTTCATCACGGACCGCTTCGAGTTCTTCGTCGGCGGCCGCGAACTCGCCAACGGCTTCTCCGAGCTCAATGACCCCGACGACCAGGCGGCGCGCTTCCGCGAGCAGGCCGCGCGCAAGAGCAGCGGCGACGAGGAGGCGATGTTCTACGACGCGGACTACATCCGCGCGCTCGAGTACGGCCTGCCGCCGACCGCGGGCCTGGGCATCGGCGTCGACCGCCTCGTGATGCTGTTCACCGACCAACCGTCGATCCGCGACGTGGTGCTGTTCCCGCACATGCGACCGGAAGGCTAGGCGGTCGCAGTCACCTCGTAGGGCAACTCCAGCGGCATGGCCTCGCGACCGTCCGCGGCCTGAAGCGGGCGACCCCAGGCCTCGAGGCTCGTGACCGCCAGCAGTTCCACGCCGCCGTCGCACGGTGCGCTCATCACCACCTCGGCCACCTTGGCGCCCTCGAGCGTCAACCCGGCGAGCGGTGCCAGCGCCGGTCCCGGCGGCAGTCGCAGGCGCGCGGTGCGCCGCTTGATGCGCCCGAGGTGCTGGGTGCGGGCGACGATCTCCTGCCCGGTGTAGCAGCCCTTGGTGAAGCTGATGGCGTCGAGCCGGTCGAGATTGAGCATCTGCGGCACGAAGGCCTCGCTACTCGCCGCGAACACCTGCGGCAGTCCGGCGGCGATGTCCGCGAGCCACCATGCGTCCTCGACCCTGCGGGCGGCGCCGCCCGGCATCGACGCTGACAGGCTCGCAGCCGTCTGGCGCGGCACAAGCAGCACGCGGCGACCCGGTGCATAGTCGAAACAGATCCCGTCGGAGCCGGCGGCGATCTCGTCGACCGTTGAGTCCGACACGCCTGCCAGGGCCACCGCCACGAGGTCGACGCCGGCTCGAGGCGGACCTTCGCGCGCAGCACGAATCGCCTGAGGCGCGCCGCCAGCGGCTCGACCAGCTCGGCAGGCAGCAGTGCGAGCACCGAGTCACCGTGCTGGCGCAAGCGGGGGAGCGCCACGACGCGTCCCTGAGGTGTATTGCAGGCGGCCAGCAGCGTGCGGCCGTCCACCAGCAGCCCGGTGTCGTGGGTCACCTGGCCCTGGAGGAAGGACGCCGCGTCCGGCCCGTCCAGGCGCAGGACGCCCAGGAAGGGCAGGGCCGTCGGATGTTCCAGAGGGTTTGCATGGGTCATGGCTGGGCAGCAGTCTAGCGGCCGGCGCGGCTCCCGGCGCGATGTCCGGAGTCCGTTCGCCGGCAGAAGCAAATGCCTGTTTCGAAAGCAGATTTGACCGCGGATGTACGATGGTGCGGCGCGCAAGGATCTGGCAGACTTCGCCTGTGACCGAATTGAATGCACCGCAGCAAGATCAGCCCGGGTCACCCACCGCCGACACCGTCCCAGCCACGCCACCCGCGGATCCGAAGCCGGCGTCCCTGCCGCGCGAGATCGGGGGCCGCGAGGGCCCGGATCCGACCCGCTACGGCGACTGGGAGAAGGGCGGTCGCTGCATCGACTTCTAGCGGCGAGCCGCCGGAGAAAATCATCATGGCCCAGCGCGCCCGTCCGCTGTCCCCGTTCATGCACTACCGATGGCAGTACACGAACACGCTGTCCATCCTGCATCGGATCACCGGCGTGCTCCTGAGCCTCGGCTTCTTCCTGCTGGTCTACTGGCTGGCGGCGGTCGCGGGCGGGCCCGAGCGCTATGCGCACGCGCTCGGCGTGCTCAGTTCCTGGCCGCTGCAGGTCCTGCTGTTCGGGGCCGCCTTCGCGTTCTGCTACCACCTGCTGAACGGCATCCGCCACCTGTTCTTCGACATGGGCCACGGCTTCGAGCTCGCGACCGCGCGCAAGAGCGCCTACCTCACCGCGGCAGGCGCCGTGGGACTCGCGCTGCTGGTGTGGTTCGCGGCACGCGCGGGCCTGGGAGGTGCGGCATGAGCCTGCGCAGTCCGCTGCGCCGCGTGACGGGCCTCGGCTCGGCGAGGGGCGGGTCGGACCACTGGTACGCCCAGCGCGTCACGGCCGTGGCGCTGGTGCTGCTGGGCCTGTGGCTCGTGTTCTCGTTCGCCACGCTGGGCGGTGCCTCGCATGCGCGGGTCGTCGCGTGGCTGTCGTCCCCCGTGAGCTCGGCGCTCGCCGTGCTGCTGGTGCTCAGCGCCGCCTGGCACGCGTTGCTGGGGCTGCAGGTCGTGGTCGAGGACTACGTGGCCGACAAGGGCACGCGCACGGCCGTGCTGATCGCCGTCAAGTTTGCGCTCGCCGTCGCCGCCGTGATCGGCGTGCTCGCCGTGCTGCGCATCGTCTTCGGAGCCGCCGCATGAGCGACTACACGTTCACGGACCACAGCTACGACGTCGTCGTGGTCGGCGCCGGCGGCGCCGGACTGCGCGCCACTTTCGGCCTCGCCCAGGCGGGGCTCTCCACCGCCTGCCTCACCAAGGTCTTCCCGACCCGCAGCCACACGGTGGCGGCGCAAGGTGGCATCAGTGCCGCGCTCGGCAACATGGGTGAGGACGACTGGCGCTTCCACTTCTACGACACCATCAAGGGGTCGGACTGGCTCGGCGACCAGGACGCCATCGAGTTCATGACCAAGGAGGCGCCGGCGGCGATCCTCGAGCTCGAGCACTACGGGTTGCCGTTCTCGCGCACCGAGGACGGCCGGATCTACCAGCGTCCCTTCGGCGGCATGACCACGCACTACGGCAAAGGCATCGCCCAGCGCACCTGCGCCGCGGCCGACCGCACCGGACACGCGATGCTGCACACGCTCTACCAGCAGGCGCTCAAGCACGACGCCCGCTTCTTCATCGAGTTCTTCGCGATCGACCTGATCATGGAGGACGGTGCCTGCCGCGGGGTCGTGGCGCTCGACATGGCGGAGGGCACGCTGCACCGCTTCCGCGCTCAGAAGGTGATCCTCGCCACGGGCGGCTACGGCCGCGCCTACTTCTCCTGCACGTCGGCGCACACCTGCACCGGCGACGGCGGCGGCATGGTGCTGCGGGCCGGCCTGCCGCTGCAGGACATGGAATTCGTGCAGTTCCACCCGACCGGCATCTACGGCGCCGGCTGCCTGATCACCGAGGGTTCGCGCGGCGAAGGCGGGTATCTGAGCAACTCCGCGGGCGAGCGCTTCATGGAACGCTACGCGCCGAACGCCAAGGACCTCGCTTCGCGCGACGTGGTGAGCCGCTCGATGACCATCGAGATCCGCGAGGGCCGCGGCGTCGGCGAGCACAAGGACCACATCCACCTGCACCTCGAGCACCTCGGCCCGGACGTGATCAAGGAGCGGCTGCCGGGCATCGCCGAGACCGCGCGCATCTTCGCCGGCGTCGACGTGAATCGCGAGCCGATCCCGGTGCTGCCCACGGTGCACTACAACATGGGCGGCATCCCCTGCAACGTGCACGGTGAGGTGGTGACGCTGCGCGACGGCAACCCCGACGCGGTGGTCCCGGGCCTGATGGCGGTGGGCGAGGCGGCCTGCGTGTCGGTGCACGGTGCGAACCGCCTCGGTTCCAACTCGTTGCTCGACCTGGTGGTGTTCGGTCGCGAAGCGGCACGCCACTGTGCGGCCACGACCCGGCCCGGCGCGACGCACAAGGCGTTGCCGAAGGACGCGGGCGAGCTTGCGGTGAGCCGCCTCGAGCGCTTGCGCAACGCCGCCGGCTCGCGCCGCACCGCCGAGATCCGTCTCGACATGCAGCGGGTGATGCAGAATCACGCCGCCGTGTTCCGCACCGGCGAGTCGCTCGCCGAGGGCGTCGCGAAGCTCGCCGCGGTGCACGCCTCGTTCGCGGACGTGCGGGTGAGCGACCGCTCGTTGGTCTGGAACACTGACCTCATCGAGACGCTCGAACTCGACAACCTGCTCGGGCAGGCGCTGGTGACGATGCACTCGGCCGAGAATCGCAAGGAGAGTCGCGGCGCTCACGCGCGCGAGGACTGCAAGGATCGCGACGACCGCGAGTGGCTCAAGCACACGCTCGCATGGGAGGACGGCTCCGGCCGGGTGTGCATCGACTACCGGCCCGTGCATCTCAACACGCTCACGGGCGACGTCGAGTCGATCCCGCCGAAGGCGCGGACGTACTGAGTTCCGGGGCGCGAGACCGGACGAAAAGAAGAGGAAACGCGGGACATGGCGCAGTTCAGGTTGCCGGAGAATTCCAGGGTCGGGCCGGGCAGGGCGCATCCGGCGCCGGCCGGCGCGAAGGACGTCCGCACGTTCCGCATCTACCGCTTCGACCCGGACTCGGGCGAGACGCCGCGGATGGACACCTACCAGGTGGACATGGGCTCGTGTGGACCGATGGTTCTCGACGCGCTGATCAAGATCAAGAACGAAGTCGACGCGACGCTGACCTTCCGCCGCTCCTGCCGCGAGGGCATCTGCGGCTCCTGCGCGATGAACATCGACGGCGTCAATACGCTCGCCTGCACCAAGGCGACTGCCGAGATCCGTGGCGAGGTGAAGATCTACCCGCTGCCTCACATGCCGGTGATCAAGGACCTCGTGCCCGATCTCACGCATTTCTACGCCCAGTACGCCTCGGTGAAGCCCTGGCTGCAGACCCGCACGCCGGCGCCGCCGGACCGCGAGCGCCTTCAGTCCAAGGAGGACCAGGAGAAGATCGACCGGCCCTCGGCCTGCATTCTCTGCGCATGCTGCTCGACGAGCTGCCCCTCCTACTGGTGGAACAGCGACCGCTACCTCGGCCCCGCGGCCCTGCTCGCCGCCTACCGCTGGATCATCGACACGCGCGACGAGGCCACCGGCGAGCGCCTCGACGAGCTCGAGGATCCGTTCCGCCTCTACCGCTGTCACACGATCATGAACTGCGCGCAGGCCTGTCCGAAGGACCTCAACCCGGCCAAGGCGATCGCGGAGATCAAGAAGCTGGTCGCGGAGCGGCAGCACTGAGCGGGTCCGCCCCCGACGGTCCGGGGCCCGACGTGGGGGATGCCCGGACGCTGGCCCGGCTGCGGTGGCACTGCCGGCGGGGCATGAAGGAGCTCGACGTGCTGCTGGCGCGCTACCTGGAGCACGACTACCCAGTGGCGGCAACGCTCGAGCGCGAGGCGTTCGCGCGCTTACTCGACCTGCAGGACCCGGAACTCTTCGGGTATCTTCTCGGCGGCGAGCGTCCTGCGGACGACGCGCTGCGCCACCTGATCGCCAGGATCCGCCATGACCCATGAGCTTCCGCAACGGCTGCTCGCCGACCGAATCACGGTCGCGCTGGCACTCGCCTGCGTACCGGCGATCGAAGCCATGCTCACGCGCCACCCGGAGGCGCCTGCCGGGCTCGGCCTGGCGACGGGCGCCGGCCTGCTGCTGTGGCAGTGGCTGCGCACGCGCCGGCGGCCGCGCCACGTGACAGCGGGCGTCGAGGGCGTGGCGCTGGTATTTGAAAGCGGCGGCGCAATCGTGCCGGTGACGGGCGAGGGATCGCGCGTGCTGGGCCGCTCGGTCGTGCTGCACTGGCAGGGCGCCGGGCAGGCCGGCGGACGCCCGGGCACGCTGTGGCTCACGCCGGCGGACCTGCCCTGCGAGGCGCTGCGCGCCCTGCGCGTGGGTCTCGTGGCCGGGCAGCGGACGGCCGTCCGCTGAGCGGCCGCCGCGCGCCGGCCGAACGATGCAGCCCATGGCGAACTTTCCTCCACCCGACGGGTCTACTGGACCGCCTGAGCCCACAGCGGGCGACGAGCGTCCGGGGTCCGGAGTCGAACAGAGCGATCTGGAACTCGTCAGGCGGGTCCAGCGGGGCGAGCGAGGTGCGTTCGACCTGCTGGTGCTGAGGTACCAGCACAAGGTCGTGAAGCTGGTGGCACGGTTGCTGCGTGATCCGGCGGAGGCCGAGGACGTCGCCCAGGAAGCCTTCGTCAAGGCCTACCGGGCCATCGCGTCCTTCCGCGGGGACAGTGCGTTCTATACGTGGTTGTACCGCATCGCCGTGAATACCGCGCGCAACACCATGGCGTCGCGCCAGCGGCGTCCGCTCGACTACGAGGCCGACCTGAGCGAGTCGGAGCAGACCGCGGTCGAGTCGCGCATGCGCCACGGCGACACGCCCGAGGCGGCGGCGCTGACCGACGAGATCCACCAGACGGTGAACCGCGCGGTCGCCGACCTGCCCGAGGACCTGCGCACGGCCATCATCCTGCGCGAGATCGAGGGACTGAGTTACGAGGAGATCGCGCAAGCCATGGACTGCCCGGTGGGCACCGTGCGCTCGCGGATCTTCCGGGCCCGCGAGGCCATCGACCGAAGCCTGAAGCCACTGCTCGACTGACCGAGTGCCAATGACCGACCAGATCCGTGAACAGATGTCCGCGCTGCTCGACGGCGAACTCGCCCCGGGCGAGACAGGGCTGCTGGTGCGCCGCATGGAGCGCGATGCAGAACTGCGGCGCGCCTTCGGCAACTACGTGCTCGCGGGTGAGTCGCTGCGCGCGCCGGGTGGCATCACTGCGAGCCGGGGCTTCGCCGCCCGCGTGAGCGCGGCGCTCGACGCCGACGAGCCGCAGCGGCCGGCCGCGCCCGTGCCTGTCGCGGCTTCGCCGGTGCGCTGGAAGCGGCCACTGGCCGGGGCGGCCGTCGCTGCTGGCGCGGCGCTCGCAGCCGTGCTGCTGGTGCGTCCCGGTCCGGAGTCGGACGGAATGCTGGCCGGTGCGACCGTCACCGCGCCGCCGCTCGTCGTGTCGCTGCCGGCCGGCGGCTCGAGCCCGACGCCGGCGGAGAATCAGCGACTCGTCGGCTATCTCGTGGCCCACGGACAGTATGCGACGCCGTTCGGCCGCCGCGCAGCGTGGTCCAACGCCCTGGCGGCGGACCCGGGCATCAGTCGCGCCGTGTACGAGGTCGCCGGGGCGCGCTGATGCGGCGAGCACCTGCCGCCGTCGCCGTTGCGAGTCTGGTTGCGCTCGTCGTGCCGACCGCCGAGGCCGCTCCGGCGGCGCGTGACTGGCTGGAGCGCATGGCGCGCTCGCTCGCCACGCTGCACTACGACGGTCTGTTCATCCACACCGCGGGGACGCAGTCGGAGTCGATGCGCATCGTCCACCGCACCGAGGACGGGCACAGCGTCGAGCGTCTGGTGTCGCTCGACGGCAGCGGGCGCGAGATCGTGCGCACGCCGGGAGGAAGTGCACATCTACCTTCCCGACCGGCGCGTCGTGCTGGTCGAGCCGCGCTCGGACGACGGCGCGCTCCTCAAGGCGCTGCCGGCGCCGGGCCGGCGACTCGACGCCCTCTACACCCTCGAGATCCGCGAAGGGCACCGCATGCTGGGGCGCGACGTGCGTGTGGTGGAAGTCCGCCCGCGCGACGCGTACCGCTACGGCTACCGGCTGTGGCTCGACGAGGACACGGCGATGCCGCTGCGCTCGGAAGTGCTCGACGGCGAGTCCCGCACCGTCGAGTCCATCCATTTCACGAAGCTCGAGATCGGCGAGGCCGTGCGCAGCAGTGCGCTCGAGCCCGCCGTCGACACCGCCGGGTTCCAGTGGGTCCGGCCGCGCGCGCAGCCCACGGGACGCGTCGCGAGCGCGGGCTGGATGCCGCGCCGGATCCCGCCAGGATTCCGCCTGGTCGCGATCCGCAGCCAGGCCATGCCAGGCATGCCGATACGCATGCAGCACCTGATCTTCTCCGACGGCTTCGCGTCGGTGTCGGTGTTCATCGAACCTGCACCCAGCAACGGCCCCGCGCCACCGGAGTCCACCAGCGCGGGCTCCGCCAATGCGTTCTCGACGCAGGTGCGCGGCCAGGTCGTGACGGCGGTGGGCGAGGTGCCGGCCGCGACGGTGCGCGAGTTCGCCACGTCGCTCGCGCCGGTCGAGAGCACTGCGCGGCCCGACGGGCCGTTGCCCGGCGACGCAGGGCCCTGAGCGCCCCGATGCGCACCGCGGCGAAGGTGCTGGAAGTCATGGGCGGGCGGGCCCGCCTCGGCTGCGAATCGACGTCCAGCGCGTGCAGCGCCTGCGGCGGCGGTGGCGGCTGCGCCATGCTGCGCCTCGCCCCGCGCGGTGAGCCCCGCGTCGAGGTGCCATTGCACGACGCCGACGGCCGGCGCCTGGAACCCGGTGCGCGCGTGTCGGTCGAGGTCGCTGACGGTGAGTTGCTGGGTGCCACTCTGCGCGCCTGCCTGCCGCCGCTCGCGGGAGTGCTGGCCGGGCCGTTGCTGGCGCGCGCGGTGCCCGGCGGTGGGGACGGGATCGCCGCGGCTGCGGCCCTCGGCGGGCTGCTGCTCGGCTGGGCGATCGCCCGGACGTGGCTGCGGCGCTCGCCGCCGGCGTTTGCCGTGCGCCTCGACGAACCGCCGTGCGGTGATCGGGGCCCCGGGCCCCGCTGCGGGGACCGCGTGTGAGCGCCGATCCGTCCGCACTGGTGCTGTATGTGCGCGAGGCCTGTCACCTCTGCGAGACGTTCCTGCTCGAGCTCTCCGTGGACCTCGGTCCGGCGGTCGAGCGGGTCCGCGTGCTGGACGTGGATCGCGACGAGGAACTCGCCTGCCGTTACGGCCTGCGGGTCCCGGTGCTCGAGGCCGGCGGCGCCGTGCTGTGCGAGGGAGTCTACGATCGGGCGCGGGTCCGGCAGGGCCTGCGCGTATAATCCCGCGCTTTGCCCCGGCGCCGGGCCGGAGTGCCCGCAGCGATGAACCTGATCCGCAACTTCTCCATCATCGCGCACATCGACCACGGCAAGTCGACGCTCGCCGACCGCTTCATCCAGATCTGCGGCGGCCTGCAGGATCGCGAGATGCAGGCGCAGGTGCTCGACTCGATGGACCTCGAGCGCGAGCGCGGCATCACCATCAAGGCACAGAGCGTTTCGCTGCGCTACCGCGCGCAGGACGGCCTCACCTACCAGCTGAACATGATCGACACCCCGGGGCACGTGGACTTCTCCTACGAGGTGTCCCGATCGCTCGCGGCCTGCGAAGGCGCGCTGCTGGTGGTCGACGCGGCGCAGGGCGTCGAGGCCCAGAGCGTCGCCAACTGCTACACGGCCATCGAGCAGGGGCTCGAGGTCGTGCCGGTGCTGAACAAGATCGACCTGCCGTCGGCCGACCCGGACAAGGTCATCAAGGAGATCGAGGAGATCATCGGCATCGAGGCCGCGGATGCCGTGCGGGTGAGCGCCAAGACGGGCGAGAACGTGCCGGAGCTGCTCGAGGCGCTGATCGCGCGCGTCCCACCGCCGCACGGCAACCCGGACGGGCCGCTGCAGGCGCTGATCATCGACTCCTGGTACGACAGCTACGTGGGCGTGGTCTCGCTGGTGCGCGTCGTGAACGGTTCGCTGCGCACCGGGCAGAAGATCCGCGTCTGGACCACCGGTCGCTGGCACCAGGTGGACAAGCTCGGCCGATTCACGCCGAAGTCGCTGGTCGCCGAGTCGCTCGAGACAGGCGAGGTGGGCTTCGTGATTGCCGGCATCAAGGAGATCGACGGCGCCCCGGTCGGCGACACGATCACGCTCGATTCCCGCCCGGCGAGCGAGCCGCTGCCCGGCTTCAAGACGATCAAGCCGCGCGTGTTCGCGGGGCTCTTTCCGGTGAACTCCGACGACTACGAGTCGTTCCGCGACGCGCTGCAGAAGCTGAAGCTCAACGACTCGGCGCTGCACTACGAACCCGAGGTGTCCACCGCGCTCGGCTTCGGCTTCCGCTGCGGTTTCCTCGGCCTGCTGCACATGGACATCGTGCAGGAGCGGCTCGAGCGCGAATACGAACTGTCGCTCGTGACCAGCGCGCCGACCGTGATCTACGAGGTCCTGACGACCGACGGGGAGACCCTCAACGTCGACAACCCCGCCAAGCTGCCGCCGGTCGACAAGATCCGGGAACTGCGCGAGCCGATCATCATCGCGAACATCCTGCTGCCGCCGGACTACGTCGGGCCGGTGATGAAGCTGTGCCTCGAGAAGCGCGGCGTGCAGAAGAAACTGCTGTACCTCGGCAACCAGGTGTCGATGCAGTGGGAGCTGCCGCTCGCCGAGGTGGTGCTCGATTTCTTCGACCGGCTGAAGAGCTGCAGCCGGGGTTACGCGTCCTTCGACTACGAGTTCGACCGTTTCCAGGCCGCGCCGCTGGTGCGGCTCGACATCCTGATCAACGAAGACAAGGTCGACGCCCTCTCGATCATCAGCCACCGCGACTCCGCCTACCAGCGCGGCCGCGAGCTCGTCGACAAGATGCAGGAGCTGATCCCGCGGCAGATGTTCGAGGTGGCGATCCAGGCCGCGATCGGTGCGCACGTCATCGCGCGGGCGACGGTCAAGGCGCTGCGCAAGAACGTGCTCGCGAAGTGCTACGGCGGCGACATCTCCCGCAAGCGCAAGCTGCTCGAGAAGCAGAAGGAAGGCAAGAAGCGCATGAAGCAGCTCGGCCAGGTCGAGATCCCGCAGGAGGCATTCCTCGCAGTGCTGCAGGTAGGGCGCAAGGATTGAGCCACGACGGCTGCAGGATCGTGACGCAAGGCATTGATGGACCGCGGGATTTGCTCAATACTGCCGCCGCCCGCAAGAGGTGACGCTTGATTTTCGATTTCTCGTTCGTGCTGGTGCTCGCCACCCTGCTGACCGGCCTCGTCTGGGCCGCCGACGCGTGGATCTTCAGGCCCCGCCGCATGGCCCGCGCGGGCTCCGGCGCGATGCCGGCGGAGCCCGTGATCGTCGAGTACGCGCGCTCGTTCTTCCCGATCATCCTGATCGTGCTGCTGATCCGCTCGTTCCTCTTCGAGCCGTTCCGCATCCCCTCCGACTCGATGATGCCGACGCTGCTCGATGGCGACTTCATCTTCGTCAACAAGTTCACCTACGGGCTGCGCCTGCCGGTGCTGAACACGGAGATCGTCGACCTCGGCGCGCCGCAGCGCGGTGACGTCGTGGTGTTCCGCCTGCCGTCCGATCCCTCGACCAACTACATCAAGCGGCTGGTCGGGCTGCCCGGGGACCACGTCGTGGTGCGCGAGAAGCGCGTGTACGTGAACGGGCAGGAGGTTCCGTTGCGCATGGACGGCGTCTTCGAGCCGCTCAACAGCACGCCGCGCGCGCAGATCGGCGTCGAGACGCTCGGCGTCCGTCGGAGCACCGGGTGCTCCACATTCCGGACCGTCCGTCCTACGACTTCGACGACGTCGTGCCGGCCGGCCACTACTTCATGATGGGCGACAACCGCGACAACAGCCGCGACAGCCGCTTTCCCGAGGTGGGCTTCGTGCCCGAGGACCACATGGTCGGCAAGGCCGTGGTGGTCTGGATGAACTGGAACCTGCCGCACGCGCCCATCTGGAGCCGCATCGGCGGCTCGATCCACTGAGCAACCCCCGGAGTCCCACGGAGTCCCGAATGAAACATCGTCAGCGAGGCATGACCTTCCTCGGGATGGTCACCATACTGATCATCCTCGGCGCGGGCCTGTATGGGGCGATCCGGCTCGTGCCCGTCTACCTCGACTACACCAAGGTGGCGCGCGCGCTCGAGCAGGTGCGCGACGAGCACTCCGCGATCGACACCAACCCGCAGATGATCCGCAACTCGCTGGAGCGGCGCTGGGACGTGGAGGACATCAAGGGTATCGGCTGGAAGGAAATCGAGATCGACAAGACCAGCGACGGCTACGACGTGATCGCCGCCTACGAGGTGGAGCAGCCGTTCGCGGGAAACGTCTACCTGCTCGCCAAGTTCGACAAGACCGTCACGATCCAGCAGTGAGCGGGCCTTGCTGAGCGCCAGCGAATGGGCCGCGACGCGGCTCGGCTACCAGTTCCGCGACGCGGCGCTGCTCGAGGCCGCGCTCACGCACCGCAGCGCCGGACGGCGCAACTACGAGCGACTCGAGTTCGTCGGCGATGCGGTGCTCAACTTCGCGGTCGCCGCACTGCTCTACCGCGAGTTCCCTGATGCCGACGAGGGCGATCTGAGCCGCTACCGCGCGGCGCTGGTGAGCGGCAGCACGCTCGCGACGGTCGCGGCGGAACTCAGGCTCGGCGGCCAGCTGCGCCTCGGCGGCGGCGAGCTCAAGAGCGGCGGCGACCGGCGCAACTCGATCCTCGCCGACGCGCTCGAGGCGCTGTTCGGCGCCGTGTACGTGGACGGCGGCATGGGCGCGGCGATCGCCGTCGTCGAATCGCTGTTCGCCGGCCGCATGGGTGCGCTTCCCGGGGCGCAGGAACTCAAGGACCCGAAGACGCGCCTGCAGGAGCAACTGCAGGCGCAGGGCCTGCCGCTGCCTGTCTATGCGGTGGACGCCGTGAGCGGCGAGCCGCACGAGCAGTGGTTCGTGGCGCGTTGCGCGGTGGCGGCGCTCGAGATCGAGGCCCGCGGCGAGGGATCGAGCCGCCGCCGGGCGGAGCAGGAAGCCGCGCGCCAGGTGCTCGAGCGGCTGGCGGCGCAGGCGGTGTCGTCGTGACGGGGCCGGGCGGCGGCGGGGACCCGGGCGCGCCCGGGCCGGGCCGCTGCGGCATCGCGGCACTCGTCGGCCGCCCGAACGTCGGCAAGTCCACGCTCCTGAACGCGCTGCTCGGCCGCAAGGTGAGCATCGTGACCGCGCGACCGCAGACCACGCGCACGCGTATCCACGGCGTGCTCACCCGGCCCGGGCTGCAGATCGTGTTCGCGGACCTGCCGGGCATCCACTCGAAGCAGCCGCGCGCCATCAATCGCTACATGAATCGCACCGCACTCGCCTCGCTGGCGGACGCCGACGTGAACCTGTTCGTCATCGAGGCGCTGCGCTGGACCGAGGAGGACGAGCGCGCGCTCGAGGAACTGAAGCGCGCCGGCCGGCCCATCGTGCTGCTGATCAACAAGGCGGACCGCGCCCGGCCCAAGGACCGCTTGCTGCCGTTCATCGCGGCGATGTCGGACAGGGCCGAGTTCGCCGAGATCATCCCGCTGTCGGCGCTGAAGCGCGTCAACCTCGAGCGCCTGCCCGAGGCGATCGCGCACTACCTGCCGGAGTCGCCGCCGCTCTATCCGCCGGACCAGGTCACCGACGTGAGCGACCGCTTCATGGCGGCCGAGATCGTCCGCGAGAAGCTCACGCGCCGCCTGCAGGAGGAAGTGCCCTACGGTCTGGTCGTGGAAGTGGAGGGCATGGGCGAGGCCGAGGACGAACCGGGCAAGCTCGTGGTGCAGGCCGTGATCTGGGTGGAGCGCACCGGACAGAAGGCGATCGTGATCGGCAAGGGCGGTGAGCTGCTGAAGGAGGTCGGGCGTGCGGCGCGGCTCGATCTCAGGCACCACTTCGGACGTCCGGTGCATCTCGAGCTGTGGGTCAAGGTGCGCGAGGGCTGGTCCGACGACGAGAACGCGCTGCGCCGCTTCGGGTTCGAGACGTGAGTTCCACCGCCCGCCGGGTGCAGCTCGCGCCGGCCTACCTGCTGCACCACTACCCGTGGCGCGAATCGAGCCGGATCCTCGAGTTGTTCACGCGCGATTACGGCCGGGTGTCGGTGTTCGCGCGTGCCGCGCGCCGCGGTACGTCGTCGCTGCCGGCCGCGCTGCAACCCTTCGGTGAGGTGCTGGTCTCATGGAGCGCGCGCGGCGACGCGGGGCAGCTCACCGGCGCGGAGCGCGCTGCGCCGCCGGCCGTGCTCGCCGGTGACCGGCTGATGGGTGGTTTCTACGCCAACGAGCTGCTGATCCGCCTTCTGCAGCGCCACGATCCGCACCCGTCGCTCTACGACGCCTATGCGACCGTGGTGGCGCAGCTGTGCGATCCCGGCGTGGAACCCGCGCGCGGGCTGCGAGTCTTCGAGAAGCGCCTGCTCGAGGAACTCGGCTGGGGCCTCGATCTCGCGCAGGAATCTCCGAATGGCGCGCCGATCGAGCCCGGCCGCGCCTATCGCTACCGGATCGACGGCGGCGCCGAGGCTGCCGAGGGCGTCGCCGAGGGGCCGCTCGTGTTCGCCGGCGCCTCGCTGCTGTCGCTCGCACGCGAGGAACTCGAGGACCCGCGTCATCTGGCCGACGCGCGCCGCCTGCTGCGCGCAGCGCTCGACCAGTGCCTGGATGGCCGGCCGCTGCGCACGCGCGAGGTGATGCGCGCGATGCGTGCCCACGGTGGCCCGGCCCAGGGAGGCTGAATCGTGCTCACGCATCCGCTGCGACTCGGCGTCAACATCGACCACGTGGCCACGCTGCGCGAGGTGCGCCGTGCCAGCTACCCCGACCCGCTGCTGGCGGCGCTGGTCGCCGAGCAGTCGGGCGCCGACAGCATCACGCTGCACCTGCGCGAGGACCGCCGCCACATCCAGGACCACGACGTCGAGCGCATGCGCGCCGCACTGCAGACGCGCATGAACCTCGAGATGGCCGCCACCGACGCGATGATCGCGTTCGCCCGGCGCCTACGACCGCAGGACTGCTGCCTCGTGCCGGAGCGACGCGAGGAACTCACGACCGAGGGCGGACTCGACGTGTCCGGGCAGGTCGACCGGCTGCGCGAGACCTGTACCGCGCTGCGCGAGACGGGCAGCCGCGTGTCGCTGTTCGTGGACCCGGAGCCCGCGCAGCTCGAGGCGTCGCTCGAGGCCGGCGCCCCGGTCGTCGAGCTGCACACCGGCGCCTACGCGGAGTCGACCGGCGAGCGCCAGGCCATGGAACTCGCGCGCCTCGCCGAGGCGGCGCGCTACGGCTCGCGCATCGGCCTGACGGTGCACGCCGGGCACGGCCTTCACTACCACAACGTGCAGCCGGTGGCGGCCATCGCCGAGATCGTCGAGCTCAATATCGGTCACGCCATCGTGGCGCGCGCGGTGATCGACGGTATCGCGACCGCGGTGCGCGAGATGAAGGCGCTGATGAACGCCGCGCGCTCCGGCCTGGCCACGGGTGGCTGAGGCCGGCGCGTGATCTTCGGCATCGGCACCGACGTCGTGCAGCTCGAGCGCATGGAGCAGGTCTACGCGCGCCACGGCGAGCACTTCGTGCGGCGGCTGCTGATGCCCGAGGAGGAGGTGGCCTTCCGCCGCTACAAGCGACCGGTGCGGTTCCTCGCGATGCGCTTCGCCGCCAAGGAGGCCATCGTCAAGGCGCTCGGCACGGGCTTCGCCCACGGCGTGTGGATCCGCGACGTCGGCATCGCGGCGAACGCCTGGGGCCGGCCCGAGGTCATCTGGTCGGACCGTGGCCGCGCGCTGCGCGACCGGCTGGGTGCCGGCGAGGGCCACGTCACGCTCACCGACGAGGCGGGGCTGGTCGTGGCCGTCGCCGTGCTCATGCGCAAGGAGTCCCAGTGACCATCAGCAACGTGTTCGCCTTCGACATCGAGACCGTGCCCGACGTCGAGTTCGGCCGCCGGCTGCACGGCCTCGAGGGGCTCACCGACAAGCAGGTGGGCTACGTCATGCAGACCCGGCAGCGCGAGCAGACGGGGTCGGAGTTTCTCTCGCTCGAGCAGCACCGGGTGGTGGCGATCTCGGTCGCGATGCGCACGCGCGACGGGTTCAAGGCCTGGAGCCTCGGTGAACCCGACGCGCCCGAGGCCGAACTCGTGCGCCGCTTCTTCGAAGGCATCGAGCGCTTCAGCCCGACGCTCGTGAGCTGGAACGGCAGCGGCTTCGACCTGCCGGTGCTGCACTACCGCGCGCTGCGCCACGGCGTGCAGGCGCACCGCTACTGGGAGATGGGCGAGGAGGACCAGTCGTTCCGCTGGAACAACTACATCAGCCGCTTCCACTGGCGTCACGTGGACCTGATGGACGTCCTGTCGGGGTTCCAGGGCCGCGGCCGCGTCGGCCTCGACAAGATGGCGCAGCTCCTCGGGCTGCCGGGCAAGCTCGGGATGTCGGGCGAACTCGTGTGGGACGCTTTCCTCGAGGGTCGGATCGAGGACATCCGCAACTACTGCGAGACGGACGTCATCAACACCTACCTCGTCTACCTGCGCTTCGAGCTGATGCGCGGGCGCCTGACGCCCGAGGAGCACGAGCGCGAGTGCGCGCTGGTGCGGACGTGGCTCGGTGCCGCCGGCAAGCCGCACCTCGGGGAGTTCCTCGCGGCCTGGACGGCCGGGGCCGGATGAAGCGCCTCGACACGGCCCCCGAGGAGGCCGTGATCGTGGACCTCTCCCACGAGGGCCACGGCGTCGCGCGCCTCGACGGCAAGGCCGTGTTCGTGACCGACGCGTTGCCCGGCGAGCGGGTGATGCTGCGGCGCGTGCGCCGTCACCGCAGTTTCGACGAGGCGGTGCTCGAGGCGGTGCTCGAGGCGAGCCCGGACCGCGTGACCGCGCCGTGTCCGCACTACGGCACCTGCGGCGGCTGCGCGCTGCAGCACCTCGACCCCGCGGCACAGCTCGCCTTCAAGCAGGCGCAGCTCCTCGAGAACCTCGCGCGGCTCGGAGGCGTCTCCCCCGGCGAGTTGCTCGAGCCGCTCACCGGACCCGTGTGGAACTACCGTCGCCGCGCGCGACTCGGCATCAAGAACGTGGTCCGCAAGGGCCGGGTGCTGGTGGGCTTCCGCGAACGCGCTGCGCCGTACGTGGCCGATCTGCACGAGTGCCGGGTCCTGGTACCGCCGCTCGATCGCCTGATGGACCCGCTGGCCGGCCTCGTCGGCCGCCTCGGCATCTCGGCGCGCGTGCCGCAGGCCGAGCTGGCGGCGGCCGACGACGGCTGCGCGATCGTGCTGCGGGTGCTCGACCCTCCGTCGGACGCCGATCTCGACCAGCTGCGCGAGTTCGAACGCGCGCAGGGCGTGCGCGTCTACCTGCAGCCCGGCGGGCCTGGCACGGTCGCCCCGCTCACTCCCGGGCCCGCGCGGCTCGGCTACCGCCTGCCGGACTTCGACCTCGCGATCGAATTCGAACCGACCGACTTCATCCAGGTGAACGGCGTGCTGAACGAGGCGATGGTGCGGCGCGCCGTGGAGCGCCTCGATCCGCAGCCCGGCGAATACGTCCTCGACCTGTTCTGCGGCCTCGGCAATTTTTCGTTGCCACTGGCGCGACGCGCCGGCCACGTGACGGGCGTCGACGGCGACGCCGGCCTGCTGGTCCGCGCGGCGGCCAACGCGCGCCGCGCGGCGATCGGCAACGCGTCCTTCGTGGCCGCGGACCTCGCCGCACCCGCCGGCGACGCGCCCTGGGCGATGCGCAACTACGAGCGCGTGCTGCTCGACCCGCCGCGGGCCGGCGCCCGCGAGGTGCTTCCGTTGGTGGGCCGCTGCGGCGCCGGACGGGTCGTGTATATTTCCTGCCACCCGGGCAGTCTCGCCCGCGATGCGGGCATCCTCGTGCGCGAGCACGGATTCCGCCTGGCGGCCGCAGGCGTGATGGACATGTTCCCGCACACCACCCACGTCGAGGCCATGGCAGTCTTCGAGCGCTGACAGATGCCGCTGGAAATCGAACGCAAGTTCCTGGTCGATGGCGACGCCTGGCGTTCCGGCGTGCGCCGCCGCGAGCTGTACCGGCAGGGCTACGTCGCCGGCAGCGAGCTGTGCTCTGTGCGGGTGCGCGCCGGTGGCGAGCGCGCGTGGCTCGGACTCAAGGGTCGGGTCAGCGGTGCCACCCGGCTCGAATACGAGTACGAGATCCCGCTCGCGGAGGCGAACGAGATCCTCGAGCGGATGTGCGCCCGCGGCCACATCGAGAAGTGGCGCCACTGGGTCCCGCACGAGGGCCACGAGTGGGAGGTGGACGAGTTCCTCGGGGAGAATGCCGGACTGGTCGTCGCCGAGATCGAACTGGATTCCGAAGCGGAGCGCTTCGAGCGCCCGGCGTGGCTCGGCAGCGAGGTGACCGAGGACTCCCGCTACCTCAACACCAGCCTCGCGCGCCATCCGTGGCGGGCGTGGCACGCGACCGGGAGCGTGGCGAAGTGACGCTCGGACCGCTGATGGTGGACGTGGCCGGCACCGAACTCACGGCGGAGGACCGCCGCCTGCTGGCCCATCCGCTGGTCGGCTCGGTGATCCTCTTCACGCGCAACTTCGAGAGCGTCGGCCAGCTCGAGTCGCTGGTGCGCGAGATCCGCGCCGTGCGCAAGCCGCCGCTGCTGGTCGCGGTGGACCACGAGGGTGGGCGCGTGCAGCGCTTCCGCAGCGGATTCACGGAGCTGCCGCCGCAGCGCGCCGTGGGCCGGGCCTGGGATCTCGACCCGGAAGCCGGGCGCCGCCTCGCCTGGCAGTGCGGCTGGCTGCTTGCCGCGGAACTGCGCGCGATCGGCATCGACATCAGCTTCGCACCCTGCGTGGACCTCGACTACGGCGTGAGCGAGGTGATCGGCGACCGTGCCTACCACCGCGACGCAGAAGTCGTCTCGACCCTCGCCGTGTCCTGCATGCAGGGCATGCGCAGCGCGGGCATGATCGCCACCGCCAAGCACTTCCCGGGTCACGGCGCGGTGGTCGCCGACTCGCACAAGAGCCTGCCGGTGGACCGTCGTCCGCTCGTCGAACTCGCCGAGGACCTCGCGCCGTACCGGCGGCTGATCGCCAACGGGCTCGCCTCGATCATGGTGGCCCACGTGCTCTTTCCGGAGGTCGACGAGGCGCCCGCGGGCTTCTCGCGCCGCTGGATCCAGCAGGAGCTGCGCTGGAACCTGGGATTCACGGGCGCGGTGTTCTCGGACGACCTGAGCATGGGTGGCGCGGCCTACGCGGGCTCCATGCCCGAGCGGGCGCGTCGCGCGCTCGCGGCCGGCTGCGACCTGCTGGCGGTGTGCAACGACCGCGAGGCGGTGCTCGCCGTGCTCGACGAACTGTCCGGAGAGTCCGATCCGCTCAGCCAGGTACGGCTCGCGCGGCTGCACGGACGGACCATGCCCGACCGCTTCGAGCTGCGCCAGAGCGCGCGCTGGCTCGAGTGCCGTGCGGCGGTGGACCACTGTCGCGACGCGCCGCAACTCAGGCTCGATGCCTAGCCTGCTCTGGCCTGGAGGCCCATCCTCGTGAATCCGCCCGACCCGTCCCTGCTCGTCGAGGTGTTGCGCCAGGCGCTCGACGGAATCGCCGTCGTCGAGGCACCGGGGCGCGGCGAGGCGCCACGCCTTGTGTATGCAAATGCGACGCTGGCGGGACTGCTCGGCCGGCCCGAGGAGTGGCTGTCCGGGCGCGCGCTCGAGGAGATCGAGAGCGAGGCACCGGCCGACCCCAACGCGACCAGCCTCGGCGTCGGGCAGCGCGTGCGCCTGCGACGCGTCGACGGCACGACGGTGGAGTGCGAGCGCTGGGCGCTGCTGCTGCCCGATGCGCGCCTCGCGCTCCATTACCGCCCGGTGCCGCGCAGCGCCCCCGGGGCGCTCGCCGCAGCCGTGGACCGCGCCAGCGGGCTCAGCACCCCGGAGCACCTGATGGAGGTGCTGAGACGCGACTGGTCGGTCGCGCAGCGCGACGGGCGCGTGCTGACGCTGATGCGCGTGGACGTCGATGCCTGCCGGGGCTACCTCGAGGTATTCGGCCGCGGCACGACCGAGAACGTGCTGCGGCAGGTCGGGCGCACGGTCGCCGCGGCCATGCGGCGCAGCAGCGACGTGGTGTCGCGGCTCGCCGACGACGAGTTCGCCGTGCTCGGCGTCGCGATGGAGCCGGGCCGGGCGCTGGAGCACGCAGAGCACATCGTCGAGCGCGTGCGCGCTCTCGCTATCCTGCACCCGCGCTCGCGCACCGGCCGCTACCTGACGGTCAGCGCAGGCGTGGTGACGTCCACGGCGCCGCACTCGGTCGGCTTCGACGCGCTGCTCGAGGCGGCGCTGCGGGCACTGTCCACGGCCAAGGCGCAGGGCGGCAACCGGGCGGTGGCCGGTCAGCTCGACGAGCGCGACTGACGGGGCAGCGCGGGGGCGAAGTCGGCCCGATCAGCCGCGCCGGAAGGGCAGCCGCAGTGGAACCCCGCGCCGCCGGTATCGCCTTCTCCTCGCTTCACGGCAGCGGGACTGTTTTGGCGTTGACCTCGAGCTGACAAGGAAGCCGCGCGGGACGAACGGCCGCTGTGTGGCTCAATCCCAAAAGGCGGGAACCGGCCATGACCGGCCGTATGCTGTTATCGCAGGAAGCAGTCGTTGCATAGCCAAAAAATGAACGCGGTGCGGCCGGTCGCGTTCGAGGGCGGCCGGCGACCGGCGTCGGCATGGAGCGCGCATCCGCCTACGCGTCACGATCTCTTCTCACGCTCATCGAGCGCGAGCAACGGGCTGGTGCGGTGAATCCGCGCAACCTTCTGCCACGGCTGCCCACAGAGGATTTACAGCTGGGATGACATGGACGACGAGAGCTTTTCCATCACTTTTTCGTACCAGGGCCGATTCTTCCACGATTCGTAGGTGATGCGTCGTGACTGCGTCAGGTCCCGCTCGAAAACGTCTTTGAGTCGTTCCGCGAACGCCTTGTCGTAGACGTTGAGATTGGCTTCCTCGTTGAGGCGGAACGAGCGATTGTCGAAATTGGTCGAACCGACCGACACCAGCTGCGAGTCGACGATCATCGCCTTGCAGTGAAACATCGCCGGCTGGTATTCGTAGATTGCGGCCCCGGCCTGCAGCAGTTCGCCCCAGTCGGAGCGCGAGGCCTGGCGCACGACCAGGGCGTCCACCTTCTTGCCGGGCACGATAATGCGTACCTTGACCCCCCGCGACAGCGCTGAACGAATGGCTCGTCGTGTCAGGTCGTCCGGAACGAAATAGGCGGCCGCCAGGTCGATCGTGTGCTCCGCGGCGGTGATCGAGAGCAGGTACATCAATTGCATGCTGTCGCCGCCACCGCTGGGCGAACTGGTGAAGACCTGCGCGAGCGCATCTCCGACCGGCGCCAGCGGTGGGAAATACTCGATGCCCTGCAGCACCTTTCCGGACGTCTTGATCCAGTTGTCCATGAATGCCGCCTGCATCTGGGCGACGGCCGGACCCTCCAGCCGGTAGTGCGAGTCTCGCCAGTGATCGGCATCCTGAGCGTCGCCGACCCAGGGATCGGCGATCCCCACGCCGCCGGTGAAGCCGATCCTGCCATCCACGACCAGGAGCTTGCGGTGGGTACGGTTGTTCATGCGCCCCAGGTTGTACCAATGCAGCGGGTGGTAGTGCTCGATCTCGATTCCGCTCGCCCGCATCTCGGTGAGCATGGCCTGCTCAATCTTCTGGCTGCCCAGCCAGTCGAGTAGTACATGAACCTTGACGCCGGCTCGCGCCCGCTCCTCGAGTGCCCGGGCGAAGTCCCAGCCGATGTCGCCCGACCAGTAGATATAGGTCTCGAAGGTGATGGTGTGCCTGGCGTCGCGAATGGCGGCCAGCATGGCCGGGAAAATCTCGTCGCCGTTCTGCAGGCCGTGGACGCGGTTGCCATCGATGATGGGCGGGCCCAGCAGGGTACCCAGCTCACGGCGGAACTGAGGGTCGCCAACGCCGTAGTGGTGTTCCAGCGATGTCTGGATTTCCTTTTCCGCGGTGACGAAATTCATGAACACCACGACCGCGACCACGGCGAACAGCGCGCCCACCACCCCCGCAATGATCGTTCTTTTCCTGTTCCAGGCCATGAACCCGAATTCCTATACGTGTGCGATGGGCTTCTCGGTAAACAGATAGTCCTTCAGTTGCTTCGAGAATGCAGGATCGTTGCGTCGAATCCATTCGAGCACCATGGCGGCGTGCTCCTTCTCTTCGTCGCGATTGTGCCGGAGGATCGCGTTGAGGTCCTCGTCCCTACACGCGTCGACGCGCTGGTTGTACCAGTCAACGGCCTCCAGTTCCTCCATTAACGACACGATCGTCCGATGCATGTTGCGAGTGTCATCGGACAACTCCTCGACAGGCTCGTGATAGCCGACGCTGGACATGTTGCTCTCTGTACCGTTGATGTCGGGCGATTACGCCACGAACCTGCGGATCTGTGCTTGAGCGTCCGCCAATGTCGCGACGATTTGCGTTTTCAAGTCCGAGCCGAGCCGCTCTTTCGCCTCGTTCAGGTCGCCGGGTGAATTCCACAGACCTACGACCAGGTTCAACTCCGGAAATCGGCGACGAAGGCGCATGCGAAGGCGGCGAGCATGCGCGACGGCCGCGGGCGGCACGGCGGAGATGCAGACCACATCGGCTTTGCGCTGTCCGACGTACTCGACCAGTTCGCTGGCTGCACCCATCGCCGCAGCGGGGACGGTTTCGACGACACAGCCACGGATGTCCACGATCTGCGCGAGCATCATCGCGGCCAGTTCATCCGCCTCGCCGTGAGCCGGCAGACAGAGGACGCAGACGCCGGGCAGGGCCGCCCGATCGGCAATGCCGGAGCCTGTCTCCGCGTCCTCCACGTCCTCGTTGCCCGCCTGCTGCGGCGGTTCCTGCTTGCGCTCACCTCGTTCCTGGATCATGGACTTGAGCGTCTGCAGGATGAACGTGTGCCGGGTCTCCTCGATCTCGCCGCGACGCCAATGCGTTTCGGCTGAGGCCAGTGCCGGGATCAGCACCGTGTCGTAGACCTCGACGAGCGGTGCGTGCTCGAAATATTTGTCGAGCAGCTCGGCCGCCTCTTCGTCATCGCCCGCAAGGAGCCGCTGATAGACCCGCTTCGTGGGCTCGAACACCGGCTTGTCACCCAGCAGCGTGTTCAGGAAGGACAGCTGGGGAACGTGCTTGCCGACCACCAGCAGGCACACGGTCAGCGGGGTCGCCAGCAGCAGTCCCACCACTCCCCACAACCAGGTCCAGAAGACGGCCGCCAGCAGCACCGCGACAGCCGACACGCCCGTGTTCTTGCCATACAGCCACGGTTCGAGGGCGTTGTTGGTGACGAGTTCCAGAACCACGAACAAACCGATCGTCAGGCCCGGCGCCATCCAGTCGCCCGAGATGGCCATCGACAGGCCAATTGGCATTGCCGCGGCAAGCCACGGGCCGAGGTAGGGAATGAATCGAAGGGTCGTGGCCAGGATTCCCCACAGAGTCGGGTTGGGCACGCCGATCAGATAGAGCCCGACGCCCACCGCGGTGCCGAAGATCGCATTGACCAGGAATGCCGCCGCGAGATACCGGCTGACCCGAGTGCCGGCGTCCTCCAGCATCTGAGTCGTCAGCGACACCTGGCCCTGTCCAACCAGGAGGATGAACCGATCCCGCAGGTCGTCCCGACGGACCAGGAAGAACACCACGAGAATGATCACCACACCGACCGAGCCCAGCACCTGCAGCACCGTGCCAAACACGCTGCCGAAGACCTGCAGCGGACTCGCCGGCGATGAAATGATCCGGACCGCATAGGGCCATTCCTTGGTCCCCTGCGGCGCCTGTGCCAGTTCGACGGGCGACAGGTTCTCGCTCATACCCTGGGCCGTTCTCGTGACCCTGCCCAGCGTGGCGCTGACATAAGCGTTCGCCGACTGCAGCTTCACCTTCAGATTGGTCTCGTATTCGGGCATCCTCGGGGCGAGGTCCGACACTTGAACCACGGCCATCCACGTCGCGCCGCCGAACGCCGTGAAGCCAACGAGTGCCGTCACCATCACGGCCGGGACGCGACCGAGCCAGTGCCGCTCGAGCCAGTCACACACGGGACTCAACAGAAAGCTCAACAACACCGCGAGCGTGATCGGGACCAGCACGCCCTTGGCGACGTAGAGGGCCGCGACGATCACGGCGATCGACACCAGCAGCCGGGCTGACTTCGCGAGGTGGTCAGTGGCTGCCATGAGACTTGCTGCCGGACATACTCCACGGCATCGGCGAGAGTTCCCCGGTGGTCGAAGCGTCAGTTCAATGCCTGGGGATCAGGATATGCCCGGGAGTCCGAACTCATCTGTACGGTAGGGCACGGTAGGGTCCCTGGTGACGTATCTGGACGTATTGACGAGATGCGACCGCCGGTCCGAACATCCAAAGGCACTCGATGTGAAGGCCCTGAGGTGTCAGACCTCGCTTTTTCAAATCCCCCCAGTGCGGCGTGCCGGCCGTCTCCTTCGTTTGCTGCGCCGTCGGGCTCAGCTGGCTGCGATCGTGGCCTTCGTTGACGACCTCGTGCGTCACGATCAAGTGAGGAGCCGTGTGCACCTATCGCTTTGAGAGCGAAGTGATCCTGTTCGGACCTATCCCTGGTGAGCCTCGAATCGGGCTTGCCCGCACGGGTTTTCTTCTTCCCAATCGCCGGACGCTGTTGGATGCCCGGAACCCTGGCTGGACCCGGTCGTTCTTCTGCCAGCTGCAGCGCGACCCACGACGCGACCAGCGCGCGTGACGATTGCCGTGTGGCTCAGCCGGGCGCGCAGCCGGCGAGCGCCGCGAGCAGGCGGCCCGCCGCGTCGTAGCGGTGCTCGGCCTCGCCGTGCTGGCCCGTGAAGCGCAGCTTGCGCGGGCCGTCGAAGCGCATGGTCTTCGCGGTGCGCTGCACCAGCAGGATGAGCGCGCCGGGGTCGACCGGCGTGTCCTCGGCGAAAGTCACCGAGCCGCCCGCTGGCGCGACGTCGAGCCGCTCGATGCCGAGGCGCGCCGCGGCGACGCGTAGCCGGGCGATGCGGAACAGGTTCTTCGCGGGGTCCGGCAGCACGCCGAAGCGGTCCACGGTCTCGGCCTGCAGGTCGTCGAGGTCGGCCTCGGTCCCGACGCCGGAGATGCGCTTGTAGAGCACCAGCCGCGCATGCACGTCCGGGAGGTAGGCATCGGGCAGCAGTGCCGGGACGTGCAGGTCGATCTCGGGACCGTGGTGCAGCGGGCGCTCGAGCTCGGGCGTCTTCCCGGCACGAAGTGCCGCGATCGCGCGCTCCAGCAGCTCCATGTACAGCGCGAATCCTATCTCCTGGATCTGGCCGCTCTGGCCCTCGCCGAGCAGCTCGCCGGCGCCGCGGATCTCGAGGTCGTGGGTCGCGAGCACGAAGCCGGCGCCGAGGTCGTCGAGCGACTCGATGGCCTCGAGACGCTTCTTCGCGTCGGAGGTCATCGCGTTCTTCGGCGGCGTGACGAGGTACGCATAGGCCTGGTGGTGCGAGCGGCCGACGCGGCCGCGCAGCTGGTGAAGCTGCGCCAGGCCGAAGCGGTCGGCGCGGTCGATGATCATGGTGTTCGCCGTCGGCACGTCGATGCCGCTCTCGATGATCGTCGTGCACAGCAGCAGGTTCGCGCGCCGGTGGTAGAAGTCGAGCATCACCTGCTCGAGGTCGCGCTCGCGCATCTGGCCATGACCGATCGCGATGCGCGCCTCGGGCACCAGCTCCGCGAGCTGCTTCGCCATGCCCTCGATGGTCTCCACCGCGTTGTGCACGAAGTACACCTGGCCGCCGCGGCGCAGTTCGCGCAGGCAGGCGTCGCGCACCGATGGGGCGTTCCACTCCGTCACGAAGGTCTTGATCGAGAGGCGCGCCGCAGGCGCCGTGGTGATCAGCGAGAGATCGCGCAGGCCGCCGAGCGCCATGTTGAGGGTGCGGGGTATGGGCGTTGCAGTCAGCGTCAGCACGTCCACCTCGGCGCGCAGCGCCTTAAGGCGCTCCTTGTCGCGCACGCCGAAGCGGTGCTCCTCGTCGATGACCAGCAGGCCCAGGTCCTTGAAGCGCACGCCGGGCTGCAGCAGCCGGTGCGTACCGATCACGACGTCCACCTTGCCATCGGCGAGCCCTGCCAGCACGGCCTTCGCCTGCGCGTCGCCGCGGAAGCGCGAGAGGAGCTCCACCTTCACCGGCCAGTCGGCGAAGCGGTCGGCGAAGGTCTGGTGGTGCTGCTGGGCGAGCAGCGTCGTTGGCACCAGCACGGCGACCTGCTTGCCGCCCTGCACGGCGACGAAGGCCGCGCGCAGTGCGACCTCGGTCTTGCCGAAGCCCACGTCGCCGCAGACCACGCGATCCATGGGCTGCGCCGAGCGCAGGTCGCCGAGCACCTGCTCGATGGCTGCGGCCTGGTCGGCCGTCTCCTCGAACGGGAATCCCGCCTCGAACGCCCGCAGTTGCGCCTCGTCCACGTCGTAGGCGTGGCCCGGCCGCGTGGCGCGCCGCGAGTACACGTCGAGCAGTTCGGCCGCAGCGTCGCGGATGCGCGCTGCGGCCTTCGCGCGCGCCTTCGACCACTGCTCGCCGCCGAGCTTGTGCAGCGGCGCGGTTTCCGCCGGCGCGCCCGTGTAGCGGCTCACCCGCTCGAGCGCCTGCACGGGCACGTAGAGCTTGTCGCCGTCGGCGTACTCGAGTACCAGGAACTCCGCGGGCATGCCGCCGGCGTCCATGGTCGTGAGGCCGAGGTAGCGGCCGACGCCGTAGTCCTCGTGCACCACGGGGGCGCCCGGGCGCAGGTCGGCGAGCTGCTGGATGATCCGGGCCGGGTCGCGGTCGGAGCGCCGCCGCCGGCGTTCCTGCCGCGCGCGGTCGCCGAACAGCTGCTCCTCGGCGTAGATCGTCAGCGGTGGATCGGCGAGTACGACGCCGCTGGCGAGCGGGGCGACAGCGATCGCGACCGGCGCGTCGCCGGAGGCGAACTCGGCCCAGCCCGCGACCGTGCGCGGCTCGATGCCTTCCGGGCGCAGCAGGTCGAACAGCAGCTCGCGACGTCCCGGCGACTCCGCGACCAGCAGGACGCGACCCTCGTGCGCCGCGAGTCGCGCCGCGAAGGCGCGGATCGTCTCCGGGCGGCGCGCGTCGAGGCGTGCGCCCGGCGCCTCGGACGTACCGAGGTCCACCGTGGCGACCTCCGGCAGCGGTCCTGCCGAGGTCGTGCCCTCGAGCAGCAGGACGCGTCGCGCGCCGAGGGCCGCAACCCACTCCGGCGGCGGCAGGCACAGTTCCGCCGGCGCGAGCACCGGGTACTCGATGTCGTAGCGGCGCTCCTCGTGGCGCGACTCGACGGTGCGCCAGGCGTCCTCGAGTCCCGCGGCGTGCTCCGCGGGCAGCGCCACCACGGCGCCTTCGGGCAGGTAGTCGAACAGGCTGGCGGTGTCCTCGAAGAACAGCGGCAGGTAGTACTCGACGCCGGCGGGGGCGAGGCCCTCGCTCACGTCGCGGTACACCGCCATGCGCGTCAGGTCGCCCTCGAAGCGGGTGCGGTAGCGGCGCCGGAAGTCGCGGATCGACTCCGGCGACAGGCTGAACTCGCGGGCCGGCAGCAGTTCGACCCGCGTCAGCCGCTCGGCCGAACGCTGGGTGTCCGGGTCGAAGCTGCGGATGCTGTCCACCTGCCGGTCGAACAGGTCGATGCGCAAGCGGCGCCTCGCTGCCCATCGGGAACACGTCGAACAGCGAGCCGCGGATCGCGAACTCGCCCGGGGCCGCGACCTGCGGGACGCTCGCATAGCCCGCGGCGACCAGGCGGGCGCGAAAGGCCTCGAGGTCCAGTTCCGTGCCCACCTCGAGCCCGAATGCGTGCCCGTCCACGAAGCTGCGCGGTGGCAGGCGCTGCAGCGAGGTCGGCAGGTCGGTGATGACGATACCCGCGGCGAGCGACGGCAGCCGCGACAGCGTGCGCAGCCGCTGCGAGATGATGTCGGGGTGGGGCGAGAACTGGTCGTAGGGCAGGGTCTCGTAGTCGGGGAAGGCGAGCAGCGGCAGCGACGGCGGCGCGAAGAACCGCAACTCGTCCTCCAGCCGGGAGACCTCGGCCGCATCGCGCGCGATCACCAGCAGCGGGCGCTTCAGCGCCATGGCGGCGCGCGCCAGGTACAGCCCGGCGGCAGCCCCGGTCAGGCCCTGCCACAGCACGCGGGGCCGCTCTTTCGATGGCAGAATCAGAGCGTCTGACATTAAGTTAAACAATAAGTTAAGAGTAGATCCACGGATCTACTCGAAGATCGGTCGGCGGCGTTCGAAGCGTGGCTCAGGGCGTCCCGGCCGTCGGCCGCAGGGCCACGGCGTGGACGACGTGCGAGTACTCGAAGTAAACCACGAACGAGGGGTACACCCAACGGGTGATGGGCGGCTGTCCGATCGCGTCGAAGCGCTGCGAGGGTGCGCCGTAGCGAGCCTCGACCTCGGCCATGCTGGTGCCGCGGGCCGGTGTCGCGACCGCGGGGCGCGCGGCCGGCGGGTCGGCCATCTGCAGGTTCTGGGCGGACGACACCATGGCGCCTGTTGCACAGGCGAGTCCGATCGCTGCCAGCCATGCCTTGCGCATGATTCCGAACTCCGCAGGAAACCGGGCCGGATGTTAGCACCGGGTCGCCGGTCCCGGACGTGACGCGCCGCCGGGTTTGCGGCCGACGCTGCCCCGCCGGATTCCGGGCCAGGCGTGCATTGGGCCCCGGCCGCGCGTAGCCTTGCCGCCTTTCGCGCGAGCCCCGATGTTCCATCCGCTACCCATCTTCGTCGGCCTCAGATACGTCCGGACCCGACGCCAGGGATTCTTCGTCTCGTTCATCTCCTGGGTCTCGATGCTCGGCGTCGCGGTGGGCGTCACGGCGCTGATTACCATCATCTCGGTGATGAACGGCTTCGAGGGTGAACTGCGCAGTCGCCTCGTGGCGCTCACGGCCCACGCGACGCTGCAGGCGCCGGGCGATACGGGGGCCGACTGGGCTGCCCTCGCGGCGCGCGCGCGCGCGGTGCCGGGCGTGGAGGGCGTCGCGCCATTTTTCGACGTGCAGGCGATGGTCGGCAGGGCCGGTGAACTGAAGCCCGTGCTGCTGCACGGCATCGAACCGGCCGCAGAGTCCACGGTGGCCTCGATCGAGGAGCACATGGTCACCGGCCGGCTCGCCGACCTGGTGCCCGGCGAGCGGCGCATGGTGGTCGGCCGCGTGCTCGCCTGGCAGCTCGGCCTGGCGGTCGGCGACCAGCTCACCGTCATGGTGCCGGGGCGCGAGCTGCTCGCCTCGGGCGGCCGCCCGCGGTTGCAGACCTTCACGGTGTCGGGCGTGTTCGAGGTCGGCCTGCAGGAGCACGACGCGTCGCTCGCGTTCGTCTCGCTCGCGGATGCCGCAGCACTGCGCGGCGGCGCGACGGACCCCTCGGGGCTGCGGCTGCGCTTCGACGACGTGATGGCGGCGCCCGGGCGCGCCGCCCGCGTCGCGGCCGCGCTCGGCCCGCAGGTCACGGTGCGCGACTGGACGCAGGACCACGCGGCCTACTTCCGCGCGATCCGCATCGAGAAGACGATGATGAGCCTGATCCTGATGCTGGTCGTGGCGGTCGCCGCGTTCAACATCGTCGCGGCGCTGGTGATGGTGGTCAACGAGAAGCGCTCGGACATCGCCATCCTGCGCACGCTCGGGCTCGCACGCGGCGGCGTGGTGGGCGCGTTCTTCACGCAGGGCGTGGTGATCGGGGCGATCGGCACGCTGCTCGGCGTGGTGCTCGGGCTGCTGGTCGCATGGAACGTGGGCGAGATCGTGCCGGTGCTCGAGCGCCTGTTCGGCTTCCACGTCATGGACCCGACCGTCTACTACATCACCGAGATTCCCTCGGAGGTGCGCGCCGGCCAGGTGGCGGCGATCGGTCTCACAGCATTCGCGCTCACCGTGCTCGCGACCCTCTATCCGGCGCTGCGCGGCGCGGCCACGGAGCCCGCCGAGGCGCTCAGGTACGAGTGATGCGCGAAGTCCCCTACGAGCTGCGCATCGGCCGGCGCTACCTGCGCTCGACGGGAAACCGGTTCCTGTCGTTCATCTCGCTGATGTCCATGCTCGGCGTCGCGATCGGCGTCGCCGTGCTGATCGTGGTGCTGTCGGTGATGAACGGCTTCGAGACCGAACTGCGCAGCCGCATCCTGAGCGTCACCTCGCACGCCACGGTGACCGCCTTCGGCGCCGGCCTCGAGGACTGGCAGGCGCTGCGCGAGCGCGCGCTCGCGAACCCCGAGGTCGAAGCGGTGGCGCCCTACGTGGAGGGCGAGGCACTGGCGATCGGCGAGCGCGACGACGGGGCCTCCAGTGCGGTCGCGGTGCGCGGGGTGGACCCGGCGCTCGAGGCGCAGGTCTCCTCGATCGGCGAGCGCATGCGCAGCGGCTCGCTCGAGGCGCTCGAGCCAGGCGCATACCGCGTACTGCTCGGCTCGGAGATCGCCGCCCGCCTCGGCGCCGGCACTGGCGATACGGTGGTGCTCGCCGCCGCGCAGGGCAATGTGACGCCGGCGGGCGTGGTGCCGCGCATGCGCCGCTTCACGGTCGGCGGCGTGTTCTACTCCGGGATGTACGAGATCGATAACGGCCTCGTGCTGGTGAACCGTGCCGACGCCGCCCGGCTGTTCCGCTCGTCGACCGACGCCACCGGACTGCGCCTCGCCGTGCGTGACCCGCTGCAGGCCCCCGCCGTCGCGCGCGCGGTCGCCAAGGACCTCGGCGGCGGGCTGTGGGTGGACGACTGGACGCAGCGTCACGCCAACTTCTTCCGCTCCATCGAACTCACGAAGCGCATGATGTTCTTCATCCTGCTGCTGGTCGTCGCGGTCGCCGCGTTCAACATCGTCTCGACGCTGGCGATGGCCGTGAAGGACAAGCAGCCCGACATCGCGATCCTGCGCACGCTCGGCGCACGCCCCGGCAGCGTGCTCGCGGTGTTCGCCACGCAGGGCACCGTGATCGGGCTGCTCGGCACACTCGGCGGCGTCGCGCTCGGCGTGGCGCTGTCGCTCAATCTCGAGCGGCTGGTGCACGGGCTCGAGCGGCTGCTCGGCACGCGCTTCATGGACGCGAGCGTGTACCTGATGAGCGACCTGCCGGCGCGCGTGCTCCCGGGCGACGTGGCGCTGATCGCGGCCACGGCCTTCGCGCTGTGCTGCCTATCTACGCTGTATCCCGCATGGCGGGCGGCGCGCACCCAACCGGCGAGGGCCCTGCGGCATGAGTGATCACCCGACGCTCGACTGCGAGCACGTGAGCAAGTACTTCGACGAGGCGGGGCAGCGCCTCGAGGTCCTGAAGGACGTGAACCTCGTCGTCGAGCGCGGCGAGACGCTCGCGATCGTCGGCGCGTCCGGCTCTGGCAAGACGACCCTGCTGCAGATTCTCGGCGGCCTCGATCTGGCTTCGGGCGGCACCGTGCGCGTCAAGGGCCGCTCCTTCGCGGAACTGTCGGACTCGGCCCGTGGCCTGCTGCGCAACGAGGCGCTCGGCTTCGTCTACCAGTTCCACCACCTGCTGCCCGAGTTCTCCGCGCTCGAGAACGTCGCGATGCCGCTGATGGTGCGGCGCCGACCGGTCGCCGAGGCGGAGCGGGAGGCGCGCGCCATTCTCGAGCGCGTCGGTCTCGGCGGGCGCCTCGCGCACCGCCCGTCGCAGCTCTCCGGCGGCGAGCGGCAACGCGCGGCGGTCGCCCGCGCGCTGGTCACCCGGCCGCAGCTCGTGCTCGCCGACGAACCCACCGGCAACCTCGACGGTGCGAACGCGCGCGGCGTGCTCGAGCTGATGCTCGAGCTGAACCGCGAACTCGGCACCAGCCTCGTGATCGTCACGCACGCCGCGGAGATTGCCGCCCGGATGCAGCGCGTGCTGGTCCTCGAGGACGGCCGGCTGCTGCGCGGCTGAATCCGCGCGGATCCGCCAGATAGGCCGCTCGCCGCGGTGCGGCCCGGGCCGCAGCCTGTGACCGGGTGTGGCAGGCGGGAGCGACGGTGGTCTGGACCGCGACAGCGTGGCTGCTGGGGGCGTGCGTTGCGCTGCTGCTCCCCGACCTTGCGTCGGCACCTGAGGTGGCGGTCGTGGTGGCGGCCTGCGTGCTGCTGGCCACGGTCTCTCGTCGCTGGTCCGTCGTGGCGTTCGCGCTCGGCTTCGCGCTCGCGTGGCAGCAGTGTGCCGGGCTGCTCGACGACCGGCTCGATCCGGCGCTCGAGGGCAGGACGCTCACCGTGACTGGCCGCGTCGCCTCGGTGCCGCAGGCCGCGGGCCCGGGCTTGCGCTTCCGGCTCGCCACCGACGCGCAGGCGGGCGTGCCGTCGCTGGTCGAGCTCACGTGGTACGAGCCGCAGTGGCGGCCGATGGCCGCGCAGCGGCTCGAGCTCGAGGTGCGACTGCGCAGGCCCCGGGGCTTCGCCAACCCCGGCGGCGGCGACTACGAGGCCCGCATGCTGCGCGCCGGGCTCGGCGCAACGGGCTATGTGCGTGCCGCGACGCGACACGGTCGCACGGCGGGCGACATTGCGCGCCACCCGGTGCTGGTCGCGCGCGACTCGATCCACACGGCGATTCGCGCGGCGCTCGGCGAGCGTCCCGCGACCGGGATCGTCGCGGGGCTCGCGGTGGGCCTGCAGGACGCGCTCGGCCCCGGCCAGTGGCGCGAGCTCGCGCGCAGCGGCACCAGTCACCTGATGGCGATTTCGGGCCTGCACATCGGCCTGTTCGGCATCGTCGCGGGATGGCTGGCCGGGCGCGTGCAGCGCTGGCGGCAACGCCGCGGGGCCCTCGGCACGGCGCGCGACGCCGCGGTCGTCGCAGGCAGTCTCGCGGCGTGCGGGTATGCGGCGCTCGCGGGCGGCAACGTGCCGGCGCAGCGCACCGCCATCATGATCGCGATCGTCGCGGCCGCGCTGCTCGGCCGCCGGCGCGTCGGTTCGGCCGACGCACTCGCGGCGGCAGCGATCGCGGTGCTCGCGCTCGAGCCGCTCGCGCCGCTGGCCCCGGGATTCTGGCTGTCGTTCGGCGCAGTGGCCGCGATCCTGCTCGTGACCTCCGGCCAGCTCGTGCGTCCCGGCACGGTGCGCGGCTATGCGCAGGCACAGTGGGCCGTGACGGCTGGGCTGGTACCGGTGCTGGTCGGCAGTTTCGGCGTCGTCTCGCTGGTGTCGGTCGCCGTGAACTTCCTCGCCATCCCGCTCTACACGCTGCTGATCGTGCCCTCGGTGCTGCTCGCGACGGCACTGGTGATGATCGCGCCAGGGGCCGGTGCCGCGGCGCTGCAGGCCGTGGCATGGCTGATCGAGGCGACGTGGCCACTGATCGCCGTGCCCGCGTCGTGGACCTGGGCCACCTGGGGCGTGGCCGGGCTGTCGCCGCTCGCCTGGGTCGTGCTGGTCGCGGGTGCCGTGGCGGCGCTGGCCCCGTTGCCGGGGCCGGGCCGGCTCGCCGGGCTCGCGCTCGCGGTGGCCGCCTGCGGCTGGCGACCGGCTGCGCCGGACTGGGGTGCCGCCCGCTTCGCCATGCTCGACGTGGGGCAGGGGCTCGCCGCGGTCGTCGAGACGCAGCGTCACGTGCTGGTCTATGACGCCGGGCCCGCCTTCCGCACCGGCACCGACGCGGGCGCGCTCGCGGTGGAGCCCTACCTGCGTCACCGCGGCCGGCCACACGTCGACCTGCTTGTGGCGAGCCACGACGATCTGGACCACGCGGGAGGCGCTGCTTCGCTGGCGCGCCTGATGCCGGTCGAGCGCCGCGTGGCGAGCGGGCATGCGCTCGACGAACTCGGGCCCGTCGAGCGTTGCGTGCGCGGGCAACGCTGGGAATGGGACGGCGTGGCCTTCGAGTGGCTGCATCCCGGACCCGACCCGCCGCCCGGCGACAACGATGCGTCGTGCGTGCTGCGCGTGAGCGTGGGATCGCAGGTCGTGCTGCTGACCGGCGACATCGAGCGCGATGCGGAGGCGCAGATCACGACGCAGCTCGCGGCACAGGGCAGGTCGCGACCCGTCGACGTGCTGATCGTGCCGCACCACGGCAGCCGCACGTCCTCGACGGCCCGCTTCGTGGCGATGACCCGACCGCGCTGGGCGCTGGTGTCCTCCGGGCATCGCAATCGCTGGGGATTCCCCAAGCCCGAGGTGATCGAGCGCTGGCAGCAGGCGGGCGCGACCGTGCTCGTCGGATCGTCCACGGGCGCGATCGAGTTCGAACTGCATCCGCAGCGTCCGCTCGCCGCGCCACGGCTCGCGCGTCCCGAGCAGCGCCGCCTGTGGCACGACCCCTGAATCGGCCGGCCGGTCGCGGTGTCACCACCCCATGCAGTATCATCCGCGGGCGCTGGAGCAAGGGGTACCTGCCAGAAATGTTCGAGATCGTGATGGCCGGCGGCATCGTGATGGTGCCGATCCTGCTCTGCTCCGTCCTGGCCGTCGCCATTACGCTCGAGCGCCTGTGGACGCTGCGTGAGCAGCGCGTGGTGCCCGCCGAGCTCACCGACAAGGTGTGGCAGTGGGTCGAGAACCGTGCACTGTCGGACAAGCAGGTTGCCGCCCTCGAGCATCATTCGCCGCTCGGCCGCGTGCTGGCGGCGGGCCTCGCCAATCGCAACCGCGACCGCGCGGTGATGATCGAGGCGATCGACGACGCCGGCCGCCACGTCGTGCACGACCTCGAGCGCTTCATCAACGCACTCGGCACGATCGCATCCATCTCACCGCTGCTCGGCCTGCTCGGCACGGTCACCGGCATGATCCGCACGTTCAAGGCGATCACGGTCGCCGGCATCGGCAACCCCACCGCGATGGCCGGCGGCATCTCCGAGGCGCTGATCACCACGGCCGCAGGCCTGCTGGTGGCGATCCCGGCGATGGTGGCCTACCGTTACCTGCGGGGCCGAGTGGACGGGCTGGTGATCCAGATGGAGAAGGAATCCATCAAACTGGTGCAGGCCATCGACCGTGCGGGCGCGACGCGGCCGCTCGCCGCCCAGGACGCGGCGGCGTGAACTTCCAACCGCGTCGCAGCGAGGAGCCCGAGCTCAACATGACGTCGCTGATCGACGTCGTGCTGCTGCTGCTGATCTTCTTCATGCTCTCGTCGCGCTTCATCGACGAGGGCCGGATGGAATTGCGGCTGCCCGAGGCCGGCGCCGAGCCGCAGGCCGTGCAGCAGGAAGCGCTCGAGATCGAGGTGACGGCGCAGGGCGGCTACCGCGTCAACGGACGGGCGGTGCCGGGCGATGACCCGGCGGCGCTGGCTGCGGCGATCGGTCGCGTGACGGACGCCGATCGCGGCGAACCCGTGACGATCCGCGCCGACGCCCGGGCGACGCACCAGAGCGTGGTGACGGCGATGGACGTGGCGGGCCGGGCGGGCTTCCGCCAGATCGACATCGCGACGGTCCAAGATGGGCAAGAAGTCCGGTAGCGTCGCGACGCTGAAGATGCCCGAGGGCGCCCTGCAGACCTACAGGCGCCTGCTCGGCTACCTGCGCCCGCACCGCGGCACCTTCGCCATCGGAGTCTTCGGCATGGTGCTGTTCGCCGCGACCGACGCGGGCTGGGCGGCGTTCGTGAAGTTCTTCCTCGACGGCACCTTCGTCGAGAAGGACCCGCGCATGGTGTGGCTGGTGCCGGTGGGCCTGGTGGGCCTGTTCATCGTGCGCGGATTCGCCGACTTCCTGCAGACCTATTGCCCCGGCTACGTCGGGCGCCACATCGTCAAGACGCTGCGTGGCGAGATCTTCGACCGCTACCTGAACCTGCCGGTCACCTACTTCGACCACAACTCCTCCGGCGTGCTGCTGTCGCGGCTCACGTTCAACACCGAGCAGGTCGCCACGGCCACGACCGACTCGATCACGGTGTTCATCCGCGACACGCTCGCGATCATCGGCCTGATCGGCTACCTGCTGTACCTCAACCCGAAGCTGACGCTGATCAGCCTGATCGTGGCGCCGGCGATCGCGCTGCTGATCCGCCGCATCAACCTGCTGTTCCGCCGCTACAGCCAGCGCATCCAGGCCTCGATGGGCGACGTGACGCGGGTCGCCAAGGAGGCGATCGAGGCGCCGCGCGTGGTGCGCGTGTTCAACGCCCAGGGCTACCAGGCGGGCCAGTTCGAGCGCGTGATCGAGCGCAACCGGCACTCCTACATGAAGCTCATGTTCACCAAGAGTCTGAGCAATCCGGTGGTGCAGATCATCACCGCGATCGGCCTCGCCACCGTGCTGTACATGGCCACGGTCGAGGCCATCGCCGGCAAGGTCTCAGTGGGCGAGTTCACCTCGTTCATCGCGGCGCTGATCCTCGTCACCGGCCCGCTGCGCCGGCTCGTGGGCGTGGCGGGCCCGCTGCAGCAGGGCATCGCGGCTGCGCAGAGCATCTTCGAGGTCCTCGACCTGCCGCCCGAGCCGGCCGGCGGCACGGCGCCGATCGAGCGTGCCCGCGGCGAGGTCGTGTTCCGCGAGGTGCGTTTCACCTACCCTGGCGCGGCGGACGAGGTGCTGCACGGCATCAGCTTCGAGGCGCGCGCGGGCGAGACCATCGCGATCGTCGGTCGCTCCGGCAGCGGCAAGTCCACGATCATGAACCTGCTGCCGCGCTTCTACGACCCGAGCCACGGCGTGGTGATGCTCGACGGGCGAGACGTGCGCGAGTACCCGCTCGAGCGGCTGCGGGCGCAGATGAGCCTCGTGAGCCAGGACGTGGTGATCTTCAACGACACCATTCGCAGCAACATCGCCTTCGGCCATCCCGCGAGCGACGCCGACATCGAGGCCGCGGCACGCGCGGCGCGCGTGATGGAGTTCGCCGAGCCGCTGCCCGACGGGCTCGACGCCGTGGTCGGCGACCGTGGCGCGCTGCTCTCCGGCGGGCAGCGTCAGCGCATCGCCATCGCGCGCGCGTTGCTGCGCAACACGCCCGTGCTGATCCTCGACGAGGCGACCTCGGCGCTCGACACCGGGCTCGAGCGGCAGATTCAGGAGCAGCTCGAGGAACTGATGCAGGACCGCACGACGCTGGTGATCGCGCACCGACTCTCGACGGTCGAGAAGGCGGACCGGATCCTCGTCATGGACGCGGGTCGGATCGTCGAGACGGGCACGCACGAAGAGCTGCTGGCACGCAACGGCCAGTACGCGGTGCTGCACCGGCTGCAGTTCAGCGAATGAGTCTCGACACCGCCCTGCAGCGGCTCTGGTACGGGCCGCGCTGGGCCAGCCTGCCGTTGTGGCCGCTGTCGTGGGCGTTCCGCGCGCTGGTCGCGCTGCGACGCGGGCTCTATCGCAGCGGCCTGCGCCGCGCGCAGCGCGCACCCGTGCCGGTGGTCGTGGTCGGCAATCTCACCGTGGGCGGCACCGGCAAGACGCCGGTGGTTGCCTGGCTGGCGCGCGAGCTGGCGCTGCACGGGCATCGCGTGGGCGTCGTGCTGCGCGGCTATGGCGGACGCGCGACGGCACAACCGCAGCTGGTCACGGCCGCGAGCGACCCGCGCGAGGTGGGCGACGAGGCGGTGCTGCACGCGCGCTGCGGGCCGCGGGTCGTCGTGGCTGGCGCCGACCGCGTGGCGGCCGCACGGCGCGCGGCCGAGGAGGGCGCCGACGTGATCGTCTGCGACGACGGCCTGCAGCACCTGCGTCTCGCCCGGGACGTGGAGATCGCCGTCGTGGACGCGGCACGCGGGCTCGGCAACCGCCAGTTGCTGCCGGCCGGGCCGCTGCGCGAACCGGCAGCGCGTCTCGAGGACGTAGATGCGGTCGTACTGACCGAGCGGGGCGCCGTGCGCTCCGGGGACGTCGCGCCACGCCGGCCCTGCACCGTGACCGCGCAGCTGCGCAGCGGGGACGCCGTGAACCTGTCGAGTGGCGAGCGTCGCCCGCTGGCGGCGTTTCGCGGCCGAGCGCTGCACGCGGTCGCAGGCATCGGACACCCAGGGGCGTTCTTCGACGCCCTCGACGCCGCGGGCCTCGACGTCGAGCCCCACGCGCTGCCCGACCACGCCGCGCTCGACCGGGACGCGCTGCCGTTCCCGGCCGGGGCCGCAGTCCTGATGACCGAGAAGGATGCCGTAAAATGCCGGTCGTTCGCGGGATCCGACTGGTGGTTCGTCGAACTCGAGGTCGCGATCGAGCCGGCGGACGCACGTACGCTCGTGGAACTGGTACTGCAACGCGCCGGATTGGCGGCCGCGGGAGTGCATCGTGGATAGCAAGCTGCTCGACATCCTCGCCTGCCCGATCTGCAAGGGACCGCTCGCCTGGCATCCGGGCCCGCAGACCCTGGTCTGCCGCGCCGACCGGCTGGCGTACGCGGTTCGCGACGGCATCCCCGTGATGCTCGAGGACGAGGCCCGCAAGCTCGACTCGGACGACCCGCTGCTCGCGGACTAGCGTGAGCTTCCACGTCGTCATCCCGGCGCGCTACGCCTCGACGCGGCTGCCGGGCAAGCCGCTGCTCGAGATCGCGGGCCGGAGCATGATCCAGCGCGTGGTGGACCTCGCCTGCGCCAGCGGCGCCGCGGAGGTGCTGGTGGCGACCGACGACGCCCGCATCGCCGCCGCGGTGCACGACCCGCGCCGGCCCGCGGACGCCATCGCCGTGATGACCGACCCCGACCTCCCGTCGGGCACCGATCGGGTCGCCGCCGTGGCTGCGGCGCGCGGCTGGGGCGACGGCGCGCTGGTGGTGAACGTGCAGGGCGATGAGCCGTTCCTGCCGCCGCGCCTGGTGGAGCAGGTCGCCGAGCTGCTCGAGCGCGACCTGGCCGCGGGCATCGCCACGCTCGCCACGCCGCTCGGGAGCCTCGAGGAGTTCATGGACCCGAACGTGGTCAAGGTGGTCGTCGCGCGCGACGGTGCTGCGCTCTACTTCAGCCGTGCGCCGATCCCCTGGACGCGCGAGGGCGCGGCCGCGGGACTCGCGAGCCAGCGCGAGTTCGCCGGGTCGCTGCGGCACGTCGGCGTGTATGCCTACCGGGTCGGGGTGCTGCAGCGGATCACGCGCCTGCCGCCCTCGGCGCTCGAGCAGCGCGAGAAGCTCGAGCAGCTGCGCGCGCTGGAGCACGGGGTGCGCATCGCGGTGGGCGAGTGCGTGGAGCGCCCGGGGCCGGGCGTGGATACCGCCGCGGACCTCGAGCGGGCGCGGCAATGGGCCGCCGCGCGCTGAGCCACGGCCCGAGGGTATTACGATGGACCAGATCATCCACAACGCCTGGGGCATCACGATCACGCCGTGGAAGCTCGTGGGCTACCTCGGCGTGGTGCTGTTCGCAGGGCGATGGTTCGTGCAGATGTACTACTCGCGCAAGTATCGCCGGCCGGTGGTGCCCACGGTGTTCTGGCTCATGAGCATCTCGGGCAGCCTGCTGCTGCTGTCCTACTTCGTGTTCGGCAAGAACGACTCGGTGGGCATCCTCTCGAACCTGTTCCCGGCTGGCGTCGCCGGCTACAACCTCTACCTCGACCTGCGCAACAGGCGCATGCGTCGCGAGGCGGAGATCACTTCAGACTGAGCGTGCGGCGCGACGCGGGCAGCAGCCCGCGCAGTTCGGCCGGGCTGAGCGCGCGCCACTGGCCGACCGGCAGCGTCGCCGAGCTGCACGTGCATGATGCGCACGCGCTGCAGGCGGCGCACCGTGTAGCCGAAATGCTCGCACATGCGGCGGATCTGCCGGTTGAGCCCCTGCGTGAGCACGATGCGGAAGGTGTTCCTGCCCACCTGCGCGACCCGGCAGGGGTTCGTCACGGTGTCGAGGATCGGCACACCCGCCGCCATGCCGGCCAGGAACGCCGCGGTGAGCGGGCGGTCCACCGCGACGACGTATTCCTTCTCGTGCTCGTGCTCCGCGCGCAGGACGGTGTTGACGATGTCGCCGTCGTTGGTGAGCAGGATCAGTCCCTCGGAGTCCTTGTCGAGGCGGCCGATCGGAAAGACGCGTTCCGGGTAGCCCACGAAGTCGACGATGTTGCCGGGCACGTCGCGGTCGGTGGTGCACTCGATGCCGATGGGCTTGTTGAGCGCGAGATAGACGCGCCTGGGCTTCGGGCGCAGTGGCCGGCCATCGACCTGAACGTCGTCGCCGTCGGCGACCTGTGTGCCGAGCACGGCGCGGGCGCCGTTGACGCTGACGCGGCCCGCCTCGATCCACTGGTCGGCCTCGCGGCGCGAGCAGGCACCCGTCTCGGCGAGGTACTTGTTGAGCCGCATGGCCCCGGATCAGCCGCCCGAGCGCTTGACGGTGTAGCCGAGCTTCCCGAGCTCGGCGACCAGCGTGTCGCGGTGATCGCCCTGGATCTCGATCGCGCCGGCGTCGGTGATCGTGCCGCCCGAGCCACAGCGCTTCTTGAGGCGTGTCGCGAATTCCTCGAGTGCATCTCCCGCGAGCGGAACGCCGGTGATCACGGTGACGCCCTTGCCCTTGCGGCCCTGGGTCGCGCGGCCGACGCGCACGACGCCGTCGCCTTGCGGCGCCAGTGCCTGGGCCGGCTTGCTGCGCCGGCAGCGGCACTCACCGAGCGGGCGGGCGCACTCGGGGCAGAGACGGCCGGGGCCTGTGGAGTAGACGAGCCTGCTGTTCGACATCGGCGGCAGCGGGTGGACGGTGCGGGGTGCAAAGTGTGACACCGGCGCCGACGCAGGGTCCAATGCACGGCCGCGAGACAGCGCGTGCGTCGCGTTCGTTGACGTCCGTCCGGGCGCATGGTCAGCTGGCCGGACTCCTGCAGGCAGACCCGGACCAGCGACCTGGCCTGATCATGCGCACGCTGCTCGACGCGCTCGAACTCAAGGTGCCGCCGCTGCTGCTCGCCGCGGGATGCGGCGCGGCGATGTGGGGCGTCGCGCGCGCGGCGCCGGGCCTGCAGCTGCAGTTGGCGGCGCGAACACCGATTGCGGTCGCGCTCCTGACGCTTGGAGCGGCCGTCGGGATCGCGGGCGTGGTCGGGTTCCGTGCGCGGCGCACGACCGTCAATCCCACGCGCCCCGCGGCCGCCACGTCGCTCGTGCAGCACGGCGTGTACCGCTGGACGCGCAACCCGATGTACCTCGGCCTCGCACTGGGGCTCGCCGGCGTCGCCGTCGGTCTGTCGAACCTCGGCGCGATGGCCCTGCTGCCGGCCTTCGTGGCATGGATCGACCGGCTGCAGATCGTTCCCGAGGAACGCGCGCTGCTCGCGAACTTCGGTGCGGCGTTCACCGATTACGCGGCGAGGGTACGGCGATGGCTGTGACCCGCCACGACGACGGTCCGGCACAGGAGCCTGAAGGATGCACAAGAGCAAGCTCTGCGGCTTCATCATCGACTGCCGCACGGACGACCTCGCGGCGGCGGCGGATTTCTGGGGGCGCGCGCTCGGCATGGAGCCCCGCGCGCTGCCGGCCGACGAGGGCGAGAAGTACATGCGCCTCGTCGACCGCGCGAGCGAGCTGCACATCGAAGTGCAGACGGTGGATCACCCGAGCCGCGTGCACCTCGACATCGAGACCGATGACATCGACGCCGAGGTCAGGCGCCTGGAGTCCCTCGGCGCGCGGCGCGTCGTGCAGGTCCACACGTGGTGGGTGATGGAGGCGCCTACCGGGCATCGCTTCTGCGTCGTGCGCAGGAGTTCGGCGGGTTTCGAGGCGACCGCCAACCAGTGGCGCTGACCTGCGTCGACTAGGGAGCGGTCGCGGCGCTCACCCGGTAGATCACGCCCGCGTAGTCGTCCGACACGTAGATCGCGCCGTCCGGCCCCTCGGTGACGAACGCGGGGCGACCGATGATGCCCTCGGTGCCGAGGAAGCCGGTGAGGAAGTCCGATTCCTCGACCGTGCCGTCGTCGCGCCAGCGCAGCGCGACCACCTTGTAGCCGTCGGGAGTCGTGCGATTCCAGGAGCCATGGAGCGCGACGAGTGCCGTACGTTCGAAACCCGGCACTGGCGCGTCGCGCAGAAAATGGATGCCGAGCGGAGCGTTGTGCGGACTGAAGCCGTGCGCCGGATCGCTGGGCGGGGGCTCGCCCGCGTACTGGCCGCCAAGGTCGGGGTCGGGCACGCCGAAGCCGTTCACGTAGGGCCAGCCGTAGAAGCTGCCCTGCTCGATGCGGTTCAGTTCGTCCGGGGGGAAATCGTCGCCGAGCAGGTCGCGGCCGTTGTCGGTCGCGTAGAGCGCTCCGTCCCAGGGCGCCCAGTCGAACCCGACGCTGTTGCGCAGCCCCGTGGCGACGAGCGCGGCATCGCCGCCGTCGGGGCGCATGCGCATCACGGTCGCGCGGCGCGGATCCTTCTCGACGCAGACGTTGCAGCTCGAGCCCTGCGCGAGGTAAAGCCAGCCGTCGGGTCCGAAGCCAATGGTCTTGGTCTGGTGGAAGCCGTCGGTGGTGAGGCCGGCGAGCACAGGCTCGAGAGGACCCGTGACGCGGCCGGCGGTCGCGTCGAAGCGGGCGCGGCTCACCCGGGTGCGCTCGGCCACGTACAGCCAGCCCTCGTGCAGCGCGAGGCCGTGCGGCCCGTCGAGGCCGTCGAGCAGCACCCGCTGGCCGTCGGCCGCGCCGTCGCCGTTGCGGTCGCGCTCGAGGATCGAAACGACGTTGCCGCGGGTGCGGCTCACGATCAGGTCGCCCGTCGGAGTGAACGCCATGACGCGCGCCAGCGGCACGTCGCTCGAGTACACCTGCAGGCGAAACCCCGGCGGTACCCGCAGACGCGCGGCGACGGTGTCCGCGCTCGGCGGAGCGATGCCACGGCCGAGCATGAAGTCGAGCATCACGCGCTTGTCGGACACCGGAATCGGCCCCCAGGCCACGAAGGCCGCCAGCGCGGCGAGCGCGGCGATCAGAATCCCGGCCGTGGTGAGCAGGATGCGTCGCGTGCGTGTCTTCATGTGTGGCGTCCCGCGGTGGGTCACGGATCGATTCGGAAGTTCATGACCTGTGCCCCTGTTCGCCGCGGGTGGGATTTCGGATCGGCTGCCTGGCCTTCGAAACGAAGAGGACCCCGCCGTAGCGGGGTCCTGCTCTCCGGTCCGGAGAATCGCGTGCCGTCGGTTCAGGGCGGCGGCGGATTGACGGTCAGCACCTTGTACTTGGTGATGCCATTGGCCACCACGTTGATCCGCGGCTTGGTGACAGCCGCGACCGCCGTCGTGTTCACGGTGAACGGCAGCGACTGCGTGCCGGCCGGGAACTTGAGGCTGGCCACCGTCGGCTGCGCGGCACCCGGGAGCGTGCTCGACAGCGTTGCGGTGATCGAGCCCGGTCCCGCCGCACACTCCAGCTTGGCGATGCCGCTCACCGGTGCGCCGCCCACCACCGGGTTGGGCGTGAGGGAGACGGACAGCATGCCCATCTGGCGCAGCGAGAGCGGCTGACTGATCGAGGCGACGGTGCCCTTCACGGTGATCTGACCACTCTGCTTCGAGCCGACCGCCGTCGACTTGATGGAGAAGGACTTCGTGATCGCGCCCGCGGCGAAGGTCACCGTGGCGGGTGGCGTGGCGTTTGCGAGCGTGTCGGTCACCGTGACCGTGAAGCCGCCCGGAGGCGCAGGCACGTTCAGCGCGAGCTTGCCGGTGACGGACTTGCAGCCCGCGACCTCCGCCTTGGTCAGCACGAAGCTGGTGAGTTCGGGCGGAATGTTGAACGTGGCCGTCACGGAACGGACCGCGGTCATCGACACGATGCAGTTGCCGGTGCCCGCGCACGCGCCGCCCCAGCCCGCGAAGACCGAACCGGGACCCGGTGCCGCCGACAGCGTCACGCTGGTGCCGGACACGTAGTCCTCGGAGCAGTCGCCCCCACAGTTGATGCCGGCGGGCGCACTGGTGACCGTGCCGGAGCCGCCGTTACCCAGTTTCGACACGCTGAGCGCAAAGACCGGCTGGAAGGTCGCGGTTACCGACTTGGCGGCGGTCATGCTCACGACGCAGCTGCTCGACGTGCCTGCGCAGGCTCCACCCCAGCCTGTGAAGGCCGACCCGAGCGCCGCTGCGGCGGTCAGCGTGACGTTCGTGCCGGGCGCGTAGTCCTGCGTGCAGTCGGCACCGCAGTTGATCCCGCCCGGCGAACTGGTGACGGTGCCCGTGCCGGTGCCGGCCCTGGTCACGTTGAGCGCAACGGGATTCTGGATCGTGTAGAGCGTCGTTCGGTACGCCGTGTTGTTGCTCTCGTCGAACTCGCTCTGGTTGCCGTAGACGTCGTAGATCACGCCGAGGTAGTAGCTGCCCGCGGGAATGGTGTTCGGCACCACGGCGGAGCAGTCCGAATTGGCCCAGGTGAACGTCCCGATGCTGGCGACGAACGCCTCGCACAGCGTGTAGTCGCCGGTGCTGATGATGTTGTTCGAAGAGAGCACGTAGCGGTTCCAGTGCCCGCCCGCGGCCGCCGTGCCGTTGTTGCGCTCGTCGCTGCCCACCGACATCGTCGTGATGCCGCGGGCGGCGGTGGTCGGTGAGCCATAGAAGTAAACGGCGCCGTCGTCGAACAGGTCAGGGCGGTCGGTCGGCGCAGCGCCGTCGCCGCCGTCGGTGAGCCAGCTGATCGTGCGGTCGTATTTGTCCTGGTTCAGCCGCGTGCCGTGATTGGCGCCGCTGCCGTCGTCGCCGTAGGCGTGGATGGTGCCGATGTAGCGATTCGTGCCGTCGAAATACCACACGGGTCCGCCGCTGTTTCCAGGGCGCGTGTCGTTGTAGTACCAGTGGTTGTTGTCATTGGCCTTCAGGCCGGTGTCGTCGTCGAAGTACATGCGCCCGTTGCCCGCGGTACCGTCCGGCGCCAAGTCTGGATAGCCAGCGGTGTTCCAGGTGCCGAAGTAGAGGCCGTCGCAGCCGACGCCGTTGATGTACGGCCACACGCAGCCCCGGGTGATGCGACCCATCCAGCCCGTGAAATTGCCGATGCGGCGGTCGAGCGTCACCACGGACCAGTCGTGCTCGTCGTCCTGGTTCACTGTCCAGCCGGTGTACGAGCGGGCGTAGGTGGCCTTGGCGAAGTGATACGGCATCGAGCTGCCGTCCCGGCCCGGATACACCGTCAGCGAGCTGTACCACGCGCCGTTGTGCACGCAGTGACCGGCCGTGTACAGGCGGTACCCGTCGATCATCTCACCCGTGCAGCCGCCCGTTTCGCCGTTCGGGAACGTCACGTAGATGGAGACGATGGTCCGCCACGGGAAGGCCGTGGCCGGGGAGATCTGTACGCGACCGTCTCCCCCGATGACGCTCTCCGTCCCGGGCCCCGGCAGGTCCGACGCAGGCGACCGATCAGACAACAGGCCCGCGTAGGGTGCCGTCGTCCTCACCCCAGGCATCTCCGGAGCCGCCGGCGGCGCCGCAATGATCGTCGTCTGGCCAGTGGTTGCGTCGTACACTTCGGTATCCAGCGGATGGACGGGCAGCGGCACCGCGCGGGGCGCCGGTGGCCTGATCGGCTTGGCATCGAGGACGTAGTCGGGAACCCGGGCGTGCGGGCTGGCCGAATCGGGACCACGGTTGGCGGCCGGATCCTCCGCCACGCTCGGGCTGTTCTGGGCGACGGCGTCCACCATTGACGTCGCCAGGAGTGTGCCGGCGACGCATGCGCCGAAGAAAAATCGCAATTGCCTGTTCATGGCTCCCCTCCGATCGTTTGTTTGTTGGTTGTGGCGCGGACAGACGCGGGCAGGTGACTCAACCGCCGTCCCGGGGCTTCCCTGGTACGTCCCGGACCGACGGGGTCTTCGGACCCCCGAAGTTCGATCTCAATTTAACGAAACACATATAGGTAGAAATACGTACCAACCGAGGGCTGTGGAGTCTGCTGATCGGACCCGGCCAGCGGCTCCCGGCTAGAATTTCCTGCTGCCTTCGAGGGTGAGGACGCGCTGATGCGAATCCTGTTCGTGTGCATGGGCAACATCTGCCGCTCCCCGACCGCGGAGGGCGTGTTCCGGAAGCTGGCCGCCGAGCGGGCGCCGCAGGCGGATCTCGAGATCGACTCCGCCGGCACTCACGACTATCACGTCGGCGAGCCGCCCGACCCGCGTGCCATTGCCGCCGCCGCCCGCCGCGGCATCGACCTGCGCGGGCTGCGCGCCCGGCAGGTCGAGGACGTGGACTTCGAGCGCTACGACCTGGTCGTGGCGATGGACCGACTGAACCGCGAAGTGCTGCTCGAGCGCAGCTCCGCCGCATACCACCAGCGCATCCGCCTGTTCATGGAATTCGCTGACGGGGAGGGCGACATGGACGTGCCCGACCCGTACTACGGCGGGCCGGTTGGATTCGAACAGGTGCTCGACCTGGCCGAGGAAGCCTCCGCAGGACTGCTCGCGGAAGTGCTGCAGCGACAGGCCCGGCGCCGTCGCTAATCGCGACGGCGCCGGGAGTCCGGGTCAGGGCTCGCTGCGGGGGGCCTCGCGCGTCGCGTCGCTCGGCGGTGTCGGCGTCCACTCGGGGCGCGGCTCCAGCACCGCGGACGCCGATTCGACCGCGCGCGGCGGCGCGGCCGGTTCAGCCGGACGGGGCGGGGCCGCGGGCTCGACCGGACGAACCGGCGCGGCCGCAACCGGCAAACGCTCGAAATCGAACGACTGTGGCCCCGGCGCGCCACCGTCCATCGCGGGCTCGGCTCCGGCGCCGTCGCCAGCCGCCGGCTCACCGGCATTCGGCTCACCGGCATTCGGCTCACCCGAATCCCGGCGGCGCCGCCGTCCTCCGCGGCGCGAGCGGCGTCCAGTGCGCTCGCCACGTTCGCCTTCGGGACGATCCGTGCGATCGGGGCGCGAACTCGCACCCTCCGGTGCGGGCGCGTCCGGCCCGCCCGACGCTGCCGCGTTCATCACCGCAGGCAGTGCGCCCGCCGACGCGGTGAGCGCCACCACGGCGGAGTCGGGAACCGACTGTTCGGTCCGCAATGCCGGCTCGACCGGGGGCACCGGTTCCTGTCGCGGCAGTTGTTCCGGCCGCGGGGCGAGGTCCTGGCGCGGTTGATCCTGCGCCGCGGAACTCGCCGGCTGACTGCCCCGAGGCTGCTGGCCGTCCGGACGGCGTTCGCGCGGGCCCTCGCGCCGATCGCTGCTGCGCGGCCCTTCGCGTTGACCCTCGCGCTGGCCCTCACGCTGCGCGTCGCGCTGGCCGCCCGCCGCGTGCTCCGGTCGCCTGCTCCGCTCACCGCGTTCGTCGCGACGCGGCTGATCCGGGCGCCGTTCGCCACGCTGTTCGCCGCGCGGCTCGTCCCGGCCGCCGCTGCGACGAGTCTCGTCCCGCCGCTGCTCGTCCCGAGCGCCACGTTCGTCCCGGCGTCCGTCGCGCCGCTGCTCGTCGCGTGCGCCTTGCCGCGGTTCGCGATCCCGGTCGCGGCTGCGATCGCGATCGCGGCCACGCTCGTGACCCCGCTCGCGCCCACGGTCCCGACCACGCTCCTGCTCGACACGCGGCACCGGCGCGGCGGCGACCGGCTCCGGTGCGCGTTTGTCGCCGAACAACCAGTGCCACGCGCGGACGAACACTCCGTCGCGAGGGCCGTACTGCGGCACGACCACGGGCGCCGCGACCACCACCGGCGCCACTGCCGCCGCCACGGGCTCCGGCGCCGGCGGCGGCGCGGGCGTGCTCGGCACCACGGTCGTCACGGCCGGCACCGGGGGCGGCGGCGGCGCCTTCTCCTCGGCAGCGATGGCCTCGAGATCGATCTGCGGCTGCACCGCCATCTGGTGGCTGATCATCGAGAACTCGGGCAGGCCGAGTTCGTCGTCGCGCACGCGGCGGATCTCGTAGGCGGGCGTCTCGAGATAGCGATTGGGCACCAGGATGACGCCCATGTCGCTGCGCTGTTCGATGCTCTGCAGCCAGTCCCGCTTCTCGTTCATCAGGTAGGTGGCGACGTCCACCGGCAGCTGCGCGATCACCTTGGCGGTACGGTCCTTGCGCGCCTCCTCGCCGATCAGGCGCAGGATGGCGAGCGCCAGCGACTCGACGCTGCGGATCACGCCCATGCCGTTGCAGCGCGGGCAGGTGATGCTCGTCGACTCGCTGATCGAGGGGCGCAGGCGCTGGCGCGACAGCTCGAGGAGGCCGAAGCGCGAGATTCGCCCGATCTGGATGCGGGCGCGGTCCTGCTTCACCGCGTCGCGCAGGCGGTCCTCGACCGCGCGCTGGTTCTTCGTCGACTCCATGTCGATGAAGTCGATGACGATCAGGCCGCCCACGTCGCGCAGTCGCATCTGGCGGGCGATCTCGTCGGCCGCCTCGAGGTTGGTGTTGCAGGCGGTGGTCTCGATGTCGCTGCCGCGGGTGCTGCGCGCCGAGTTGATGTCGATCGAGACCAGCGCCTCGGTGTGGTCGATGACGATGCTGCCGCCGGAGGGCAGGTTCACCTTGTGCGAGTATGCCGACTCGATCTGGCTCTCGATCTGGTAGCGGGTGAACAGCGGGACGTGGTCGTCGTAGAGCTTGAGCTTGCGCTGGTTGCCCGGCATGAAGCGCTGCATGTACTCGCGCGCTTCCTCGTAGATCTCGCGCTTGTCGACCAGAATCTCGCCGATGTCGTCGGAGAGGTAGTCGCGCAGCGCGCGCAGGATCGCCTTGCTCTCCTGGTAGATCAGGAACGGGGCGGGGCGGCCCTCAGAGGCGTTCCTGATGGCGTTCCAGACGTCGACCAGGTTGTTGACGTCCCACTGCAGTTCCTCGGCCGTGCGCCCGACGCCGGCGGTGCGCACGATGGCGCCCATGCCGTCGGGCATCTGCAGGCTCTCCATGGCCTCCCGAAGCTGGTCCCGGTCGTCGCCCTCGATACGGCGCGACACGCCGCCGGCGCGCGGGTTGTTCGGCATCAGCACGAGGAAGCGCCCGGCGAGGCTCACGAAGGTGGTGAGCGCCGCACCCTTGTTGCCGCGCTCCTCCTTCTCGACCTGGACGATCAGTTCCTGGCCCTCGGAGACCAGCTCGCGCATGCCGGGACGGCCTTCGCCGCCGTTCTCCTGCGGCTTGAAGTAGTCGCGGGAAATCTCCTTGAGCGGCAGGAAGCCGTGGCGTTCGGCGCCGTAATCGACGAAGCATGCTTCGAGGCTGGGCTCTACGCGGGTGATGCGACCCTTGTAGACGTTGGCTTTCTTGGTTTCCCGGGACGGGATCTCGATGTCGAGGTCATAGATCCGCTGGCCGTCCACCAGTGCGACGCGCAACTCTTCTTCTTGAGTTGCATTGACGAGCATTCTTTTCATCGGTCCTCGCAGGTGATGCGTTGTGGACCGTGAACGGCCGGACGGGGGGTGCCGTGGCTGTCGGGAGAGGTCTGGCAGCGGCCTGGGTCATGCGGCTGTTGTGTGGCGCACGCACCGAAAGCGTGCGGGCGCCGGACCGAATCCTGGTGCGTGTTGGCATCTTGCCCGCCGGTCCCGCGTCGGCCCGCTGCCCGCCCGGGCTGCAGCACCTGCGCGTGTTCACGGCAGTGCGATGGTCTGACGTGTCAGAACCAACTAACATGGACTCTAACAAGCGAGTTACGGCAAATCAATGGCTTACGAGAATCGCGCTGCCGATGCCAAGGATGCGTCGCCGGACCGCGCCGGCGGCGTGCAATACGTCGAGGCCGGCGAAGGGGATGTCGGGCAGCGACTCGACAACTTCCTGATGCGCACGCTGAAGGGCGTGCCGCGCACCCACGTGTACCGCCTGCTGCGCAAGGGCGAGGTGCGGGTCAACAGCAAGCGTGCCAAGGCCGATCAGCGCCTCGCGGCGGGCGACCGGATCCGGTTGCCGCCCGTGCGCCGGCCCGAGGCTGGGGCGGACGGACCGCTCGCGCGGCCGCCGAGCGCCTCGCTGCAGCGGCTCCTCACCGAGTCCATCGTCTACGAGGACGCGGACCTGCTGGTGCTCAACAAGCCCGCCGGGGTCGCTGTCCACGGTGGCAGCGGCATGTCCCACGGCGTCATCGAGGTGCTGCGGGCGGTCCGGCCCGATGCCCGGGAACTTGATCTCGTGCACCGGCTCGACCGCGAGACCAGCGGCTGCCTGATCGTCGCCAAGCGGCGGGCGGCGCTGCGGGACCTGCACGCGCAGCTGCGCGAGGGCCGTGCCGAGAAGCGCTACCTGGCACTCGTCTGCGGCAAATGGGACCTCGGCCAGAAGCGCATCGAGCTGGCGCTGGCCACGGACGAGCGCCGCGGCGGCGAGCGCCACGTCGCGGTGCGCGGCCATGGCCAGATGACGGTGAGCACATTCCGGCCGGTGCAGTTCTTTGGCACGGTGGCGACGCTGATGGAAGTCGACCTCGGCACCGGCAAGACGCACCAGATCCGCGTGCACGCGGCGTACGCCGGACATCCGGTGGCCGGCGACGACAAGTACGGCGATCGCGAACGCAACGAGGCGCTGCGTGGCTATGGTCTGAACCGCATGTTCCTGCACGCCGTCTCGATCGGCGTGAATCGCCCGGGCACGCTCGAGCCGCTGCACGTGAGCGCGCCGCTCGGCGCCGACCTCCATGCCGTGCTCGAGGCGCTGCTCAAGGCACCCGGATCCCGGCGCGGCGCAAGGCGCCGCTGAGCCAGACCAGCGGCAGGCCGGTGAGCGCGGTCGGGTCCACGGACTCGATGCGCTCGAACAGTGCGATGCCGAGCGACTCGGCCTTGAATCCGCCTGCACAGTCGAGCGGCGCATCGGCCGCGACGTAGCGTGCGATCTCCGCCTCGTCGAGATCGCGAAACAGCACTCGCGTACAGTCGAGGTGCGACTCGGCGAGGCCCCTGCGGCCGTCCAGAACATGCACCGCCGTGAGGAAAGACACCTCGTGCCCGGACGACGCACGCAGTTGCGCGATGCAGCGCTCGACGGTGCCGGGCTTGCCGAGGATCTCGGCGCCGCGCACCGCGACCTGATCGGAACCGATCACGACGCAGCCGGGCTGCCGCAGCCCGAGCGCCTCGGCCTTGAGCCGGGCCAGGCGCAACGCGAGCGCGTCGGGCAGTTCGCCAGGCAGGTGTCGCTCGTCGCAGCCGGGCGGCTGGCACTCGAATGGCACCCGCAACCGGGCGAGCAGTTCGCGCCGGTAGGCCGAGGTGGAGGCCAGGATCAGGCGAGGGGAGTCCGGGGCGTTCAAACGCTCGTTCCACGGCGCGCGCTGCTCCTTGAAAAACAAGGATTTAAGCGCGAATTCGCTTTGACACGGGGGAGGACGGTCCCTATTATACGCGGCCCATGTCGCCCACCCCGGCCGATCTCGTCAATGCGGTCGAGCTGGCCGGTCGCGCGGCACGGCTCGAACGTCGCGTCGGATTGTCGCAGCTTCCGCGACTCGCCGAGGCTGGGGCGCTCGACGGCACCCAGCTGCGGGCGCAGCTGGACTTCGGCAGCTTCGAGGGCCGCGTCACCATAGCGGTGCAGGTCGAGGGCGAGGTCTTGCTGGCGTGCCAGCGGTGCCTCAGGCCCTGCGCATGCGAACTGGACGAGTCGGCCTCGCTCGCGGTGATCGCGCGCGACACGGACGAGGTGCCCGGCGGCTATCGAGCCGCTGCCCGGCGATGCCGAGCGGCTCTCGCTGACCGAGGTGATCGAGGAACAGGTGCTGCTCGGCCTGCCGCTGGTGCCGATGCATGCGAATGCCGCGCAGTGCGGTGCGGCCGGGGCCGCGCTGGCGCGGTCGCAGGACGAGCCGGCGGCTGACGAGACAGCAGAAACCCTTTGCGAACCTGCGGCAGCTGCTCGACAAGGGCACGGGCTGAACCGCGACAGGAGACGAGACCATGGCAGTTCAGAAGAGCCGCAGGACCCCTTCGACGCGCGGCATGCGCCGCTCGCACGACAAGCTGAAGACTCCGGCGTTGTCGGTCGACCGCACCAGCGGCGAGACGCACCTGCGCCATCGCATCACGCCCGACGGTTTCTACCGCGGCAAGAAGGTCATCGAGACGCCGGTGGCCGAGGAAGGCCAGGAATAGTCGCCGGACCGCGCCCGCGCATGAACGCCGGGCTCACCATTGCCGTGGACGCCATGAGCGGCGACCATGGCGCCGCCGTTGCGGTACCAGCGGCGCTCGACGTCCTTGCTGCGACCCCCGACCTGCGACTGCTGATCGTCGGCCGCGGCGAGGTCGTGCGCCCGCTCGTGGCCGGGCGCTGATCCGGCGCGCTGCACGGTGGTCGAGGCGAGCGAAGTGGTCGGCATGGACGAGCGTCCCGCAGGACGCGCTCCGCCGCAAGAAGGACTCCTCGATGCGAGTCGCCATGAACCTCGTCAAGCAGGGCGAGGCGGCGGCCTGCGTGTCCGCGGGCAACACCGGGGCGCTGCTCGCGACGGCGCGCTTCGTGCTCGGGATGGTGCCCGGCATCGACCGACCTGCGATCGTCTCGGCGGTGCCTGCCGCGCACGGCCACACCGTCATGCTCGACCTCGGCGCGAATCCCGACTGCAGCGCCGAGCACCTCGTGCAGTTCGCGGTGATGGGCGCGGTGATCGCCTCCGACCTCCATGGCGTGGAGCGGCCGCGCGTCGGTCTCCTCAACATCGGCGAGGAGGACATCAAGGGCACTGAGGAACTGCGCGAAGCGCACCGCCGCCTCGCCGCCACGCCGATCAACTACCTCGGCTTCGTCGAGGGCAACGTGATCTTCTCCGGCGAGGTAGACGTCGTCGTCACCGACGGCTTCAGCGGCAACGTCGCGCTGAAGACCATGGAGGGACTCGCCCGCTTCATCGGCAGCGCGATGCGCGAGGAATTCACCGCAAGTCCGCTGCGCAAGCTCGGTGCACTCGCCGCCGGCCCGGCGCTGCGCGGCCTGAAGCGCCGCATCGACCCGAGTGCCTACAACGGCGCGAGCATGGTCGGGCTCGCCGGTGTGGTCATCAAGAGCCATGGCGGGGCGGACCGCGCGGCGTTCGCGAGCGCCGTGCGCGTCGCAATCGTCGAGGCGCGCAAAGGCGTGCCGACCCAGATCGGCGACCTGCTGGCGAGGGTGGCCGCGGCGGAGGCACGCGCCGCGGCGGCGGGCTGATCGCGCATCGGCGCTCCGGTCTCGCGAGCGACTACCGTGGGGCCGGCGGTGCCGCTCCCCGGCGCGACGGCGACGCATGCGGGCCATCAGCTGCGACGCGCCGCCGGTCGAGCTTCGCAGCGAGCACCTCGCGCCGCGACGACAGGGGTTTCGGCAACGAGCGGCGCAACCGCCCGTAGTCCTCGTACGCCTCGATCTCGTGGCGCAATTCGCGGAACACCAGTTCGATCATCACTGCGTCGTCGAGCAGGCCGATGCCGGGCATGTCGTCCGGGAATGATGTCTTCCGGGTCGCACACGTAGGCGAGTGCGGCGAGCACCGGGCTGCGCTCACCGGGCTGGAGCTGCCAGTCGGGATCGGTGAGCATCGCGTGCAGGGTCTCGAGCTTGCCGAGTCGCTGCGCCGACGAAGTCCGGCAGCTCCGGCGCTTCGCAGCGTCTGGACCATGTCCGCAGCCGCGGCGAGGATCTCCTCGTCGTCGGCAATGCCGACGGACGCTCGCGGGTGCGCTTCAGCTCGCGGCGGAAGTGGCGCAGGTCGCGATCGGTGAGTTCGATCGTGAGCTTGTAATGGCATGTCCATCCCCCGGGCGCGGAAGGCTACTGGCGGAACCGCAGCGGCGGTCAACGCGGTCGAACGACCCGTCACGCCGCTTTGTTTAGAATGCCGCCACACCTCGTGGAGGTTGCAGCGCATGCGCCGAGCCACGATGGTCCCGTCCGCTCCTGCCGCCTGGGCCGTCGCGGCGCTGGCTCGTCGTGGGCAGCCGCTCGCGCGGGCGCGGTCCGAGTACCTGATCCCCGACAACGGCGACAACGTCATCGGCATGAACACGACCGCGATCGCCGACCCAGGAGGACACGCTGCTCGACATCGGCCGGCGCCACGGCGTGGGCTACGAAGAGATCATCGCGGCGAACCCCGGCGTGGATCCGTGGCTGCCGGGCGCGGGCAAGGAGATCCTGATCCCGTCGCGCTACATCCTGCCGGACGCGCCGCGCGCCGGAGTCGTCGTCAACCTGCCGGAGCACCGGCTCTACTACTACCCGCCGGTGAAGCAGGGCGAGCGGCCGGTGGTGCGGACCTATCCGATCAGCACCGGCAAGATGGACTGGAAGACGCCGCTCGGCATGACACGCATCGTCTCGAAGCAGACGAAGCCGAACTGGTATCCGCCGCAGTCGGTGCTCGCAGAGCACGAGGCGCAGCGGCGACCGCCGCTGCCGAAGGTGGTGCCGCCGGGTCCCGACAACCCGCTCGGCGAGCACGTCTTGCGACTCGCCATGCCGGGCGGCGCCTACCTGATCCACGGCACCAACCGGCCGGCCGGCGTGGGCATGCAGGTCACGCACGGCTGCATCCGCATGTTTCCGGAGGATATCGCCGAGCTCTACGGGCTCGTGCCGGTGAACACCAAGGTGAACCTCATCGACCAGCCGACGAAGGTGGGCTGGCTGCGCGGCACGCTCTACATCGAGCGGCATCCGCTGCTCGAGGGCGCGAACGATCCGGGTCCCGGCGAGTTCGGCACGGTGCAGGCCAGTGTGGCGGCGGCAGGCCGAGGGGCGGCCGGTGGAGGTGGACTGGGACGCCGTCACGCACGCGTTCGGCGTGCAGAGCGGCGTGCCGGCGCCGGTGTCCGCCCCAAAGAAAAACGCCGCGGGGTCACCGCGGCGTCTTCCATCGATCGTTGAGATCGAATCGGGCTTACTTGCCCATCGAGCGCTTGAAGGCGCGGTCGATCTTCTCGTTGGTCGCGTCGCAGCACGCCTGCGCGCCCTGGGCAGCCTGCAGGGCCTGGTTGGCGGTGCTCTGCGCGCCGCTCGCGGCGTTGGCGGCGCTCGAGGCGCTGGCGGCGGCGGCGTCGGCCGAGGACTTGGCAGCGGCGGCCTGCTGGGCGGCAGCCGGCGATGGCGGCGTCCGCCTTGGCGACGTGATCGTTGAAGGTCGAGGTGCTGACGCAGCCGGTGGCCAGCAGGGCAGCGGCGGAAACGATCAGCGTCTTGGTGATGAGTGTTCTTCATGGTGCTTGTTCCTTCGAGGTGTGATCGGGCGGTCGAGTGGGCTGACTGCAGGCTGGTCGATGCGCCGACTATGCAGCGATCTGGGAGAAACGACCGGCTGTGCCAGGATTGCAGCCGAGGCTTACGCACCGTCGATAGACGCCGCGTCCGGCTGCTGGCTCCTGCGCTACACGTGCATGCAGCACGGCGCCACGTTCGTGCGCGTGCGGCGCCGGGTCTCGAGTGTCGGCCGCGCCGGGCTCTGCCGCAGCTTGCCGGTCGTCGGGCAGACTGTATATAAAACAGGTCACTGTTCATATATACAGGTTCCGCCATGGACAACCTCACTCCGCGCCAGCGCCAGGTCCTGCGCTTCATCCAGGAGGCGCTCGCCGAGCACGGCATGCCGCCGACGCGGGCCGAGATCGCCGAGGCGCTCGGCTTCAAGTCGGCCAATGCCGCCGAGGAGCACCTGCGCGCCCTGCAGCGCAAGGGCGTGCTCGAGCTGCGTCCCGGCGCCTCGCGCGGCATCCAGCTGCGCGACTCGCTGCGCGAGCAGATGGGCCTGCCGCTGATCGGCCGCGTCGCCGCCGGCCGGCCCATCCTCGCCGAGGAAAACATCGAGGCGCACTACCAGATCGACCCGCAGCTCTTCCAGCCGCGGCCGCACTACCTGCTCAAGGTGCGCGGCATGAGCATGCGCAACGTCGGCATCCTCGACGGCGACCTGGTCGCGGTGCACCGCACGCCCGAGGTGCGCAACCGCCAGATCGTCGTGGCGCGCCTCGAGAACGAGGTGACCGTGAAGCGCTACCGGCAGGAGGGCACGGTGGTGTGGCTGCTGCCCGAGAACCAGGACTTCGAGCCGCATGCGCATCGACCTCGAGCACGAGTCGCTGATCATCGAGGGCGTGGTGGTCGGCGTCGTGCGGCAGGAAGCGGGCCGGGCGTGACAGCCGACGGTGACTCCCCGGGTGATCCCATGTCCCTCGACGAACTGCTGCGTCACCCCGCGCTCTGGCGCGCCCGGGAGCCGGGCGAGGCGGCCGGGCGGCCGGGCCTGCCCACGGGATTTGCGGCGCTCGACCGCTGCCTGCCCGGCGGCGGCTGGCCGTCGCGGGGCTCGTCGAGATCCTCGCCGACCAGCACGGGCATCGGCGAGCTGAGCCTGTTGCTGCCCGTGCTGCGCGGCTGTGCGCCGGCGGGCACGAGGCGGGCTGGCTCGCCTGGATCTCGCCGCCGCATCCGCCGTATGCACCGGCGCTCGCCGCCTGCGGCATCGACGTCGGCCGCATCCTCGTCGTGCGCGCCCCGCCGGCGGAGTGGGCCATGGAGCAGGCGCTGCGCTCGGGCGCCTGCAGCGCGGTGCTCGGCTGGGCCGCCTGTCGCGACCGGCAGAGCCTGCGGCGGCTGCAACTCGCCGCCGAGCAGTCGGGCTGCCTCGCGGTGCTGTTCCGCCGCCTGCGGGACGGCAGCGAGCCTTCGCCCGCCGTGCTGCGCATCGCGCTCGCGAGCGGCCGCGACGGCCTCGAGATCCGGATCCTGAAGAGTCGTGGCGGCCGTGCCGCGAGCGTGCAGCTCGGCTGGATCGGTGCCGCGGCGCCCGCGCAAGCGCACTGAACATGGCGCCGCCCGGCCCAGCCTCGGGTGATGCCCGACGTCCCGCTGTCGGAGGCCCCGGCGCCGGATCCCTCGGCACGCGGCCGGCCCCGCCCGCAGACGGCGTCCGGCGGAGGACGCCGTCGCGGCGCGGACGGGTCGGCCATGGCCACGGCCGTCGCCCGCGAGCTCTGGCTGGCAGTTCACCTGCCGCATTACGTGCTCGAGTCGCTGCAGCCGCGGGCCACGACCGCGGACGGGCCGGCCATGCCCGGCGAGCGCCGGGCCCGTCGTCGTCGTGGATTTCGCGCGGGGCGGAAAGACAGTCTGTGACTGCGATGCCCCGGCCGACCGCGAGCGGCATCGGGCCCGGCATGGCGCTCAACTCGGCGCTGGCGCTCGAGCCCGGTCTGCGGGTCGTTTCGCGCGAGCCGCGCTGCGAGCGGGCGCTCCTCGACGCGGTGGCGACAGTGGCGCAGGAGTTCACGCCGCGCGTCAGCATCGCGCCGCCGGACGGCGTGCTGCTCGAGGTGCGCGGCAGCCTGCGCCTGTTCGGCGGCGCGCGGTCCTTGTGCGACCGGTTGCGCGAGCGGCTGCAGGCCCTCGGGCTCGATCCCCGCCTCGCGCTCACGCCGACGCCGCTCGCCTCGCTGTGGTTCGCGCGCGCGAGCTAGGAGGTGGCTTTGCGCAGGCCGGATGCGCTGCCGGCCCGGCTCGCGCCGCTGCCGCTCACCGTCACACGCTGGCCGGCGCGCACGCTGCAGGCGCTCGCGACGCTGGGCGTGCGCGCCGTGGGCGATTGCATGCGCCTGCCGCGCGACGGCTTCGCACGCCGCTTCGAGCCGCGGCTGCGCCTCGAGCTCGACCGTGCGCTCGGCCGGGCGCCCGACCCGCGCGCGACCTTCGCCGCTGCAGAACGCTGCGTCCTGCGACGCGACCTCGAGCCGGAGATCGCCGACACCGGGCGGCTGCGGCGGGCGCTCGAGCCCCTGCTTGAGGAGCTGTGCGCGTACCTCCAGGGACGGGGTGCGGCCATCGAGTCGCTCGAGCTGCGGCTCCTGCACCGCGAGGCGCCCGCGACGCGGCTGCGTCTGCGGTTCGCCGAGCCGGTTGCCGCGGCCGGACGCATCGCGGCGCTGCTGCAGGAGCGGCTCGCGCGCACGGACTTGCCCGAAGCCGTGCGCGCCGTGCGCCTGCGCAGCGGCGCGCGGTCGAGGCGCGCGAGGAGGCGGGCGATCTGTTCGCCCACGACCGCCGGCGCGCCGCGGCCGTGCCGCAGCTCGTCGAGCGCCTGCGCGCTCGCCTCGGCGGCGAAGCCGTATACGGCCTGTGCCTCGTGCCCGAGCACCGCCCCGAGGCCGCCCAGAAGAACGGCAACCGGTCCTCGTGCCTGCGCCGGCCTCGGCGCGCGCGCAAGCGAAGGGCGCGGAAGCAGGAGCGTGTCCCCTCGGCGCCGCGCCCCGCTCTGGCTGCTGACGGTGCCGCAGCCGCTCGAGGGCGACGACCCGCCGTGCTACGAGGGTCCGCTCCAGACTCGAGGACGGCCCCGAGCGCATCGAGTCGGGCTGGTGGGACGGCAGCGACGTGCGTCGTGATTACTACGTCGCCCGCACGCCGGCCGGCGTGCGGCTGTGGATCTTCCGCGAGCGCCGCGCCGCGGGCGGCTGGTTCCTGCACGGCGTGTTCGGCTGAGTGCCGCCCGGGGCGCGCGACCATGGGCTACGCCGAGCTGCACTGCCTCACCAACTTCAGCTTCCTGCGCGGCGCCTCGCACCCGGAGGAGCTCGTGGAGCGTGCGGCCGCAGCTCGGCTACGCGGCGCTCGCCTCACCGACGAGTGCTCCGTCGCGGGCGCCGTGCGCGCGCACGGGCGGCGCGCGAGCAGCGGGCTCAAGCTCATCGTCGGCAGCGAGTTCCGCCTCGCCGACGGCCTGGGCTGCGTGCTGCTCGCGACCGACCGGGGGGCTACGGCCAACTCTGTGCCGGCTCGTCACCCGCGGCACGGCGCGCGGCGCCGAAGGGCACGCTACCGCCTCGAGCGCGCGCGACTTCGCCGGCGAGGCCGTGTCGGCCTGCCTCGGCGCTGTGGCTGCCCGCCGCGCCGCGCGGACGCCGGCCGAGGCCGCGCTGGCTCGCCGGCGCCTTTCCCGGCGCGGCTCTGGATCGCCGTGGAGCTGCTCACGCGGACCGGGCGAGGACGCCGCCGGCTGCGCGGCGCTGCGAGCGCTCGGCCGGGCGAACCGGCCTGCCCCTCGGTGGCGGCGGGCGACGTGCACATGCACGTGCGCGGCCGCCGCGCGCTGCAGGACACCCTCACCGCCATCCGCCTGCGGGTCGCCGCTGGAGCCGGCGCGGCCGGCGCTGCATCCCGAACGGCGAGCGCCACCTGCGTCCGCTGGCGCGGCTGCGCGCGCTCTATCCCGCCCGAGCTGCTCGCCGCGACGCTGAGATCGCCGCGCGCTGCAGCTTCTCGCTGGACGAGCTGCGCTACGAGTACCCCGACGAGCTGGTGCCGCCGGGCGAGACGCCCGCGAGCTGGCTGCGGCACCTCACCGAGGAGGGCGTGCGGCAGCGCTGGCCGGCGGGCGTGCCGGCCAGTGTCGCGCGCGCTGGTCGAGCACGAGCTCGCGCTGATCGCCGAGCTCGGCTACGAGGCCTATTTCCTCACGGTGCACGACATCGTCCGCTTCGCCCGCGGCCGGGGCATCCTCTGCCAGGGCCGCGGCTCGGCCGCCAACTCGGCCGTGTGCTTCTGCCTCGGCATCACCGAGGTGGACCCGGCGCGCATGTCGCTGCTGTTCGAGCGCTTCATCTCGCGCGAGCGCAACGAGCCGCCCGACATCGACGTGGACTTCGAGCACGAGCGGCGCGAGGAGGTGATCCAGTACCTCTACGCGAAGTACGGCCGCGACCGCGCGGCGCTCGACCGCCACGGTGATCTCCTACCGCCCGCGCAGCGCGCTGCGCGACGTGGGCGCGGCCCTGGGCCTCGATCCGCGCGCAGGTCGACCGCGCTGGCCCGCTCCATGCAGTGGTGGGACGGCTCGCGGATCGACGCCGGAGCGCGTGCGCGAGGCGGGCTTCGATCCGGCGAGCCCGGTGCTGCGCCGGCTGCTCGCGCTCGCCCGCGCAGCTGCTCGGCTTTCCCGCGCCACCTCTCGCAGCACGTCGGCGGCTTCGTGATCGCGCGCGGACCGCTCGAGCGAGCTGGTGCCGATCGAGAACGCGGCGATGCCGGAGCGGACCGTCATCCAGTGGGACAAGGACGACCTCGACGCGCTGGGGCTGCTCAAGGTGGACGTGCTCGGCCTCGGCATGCTCGCCGCCATCCGCCGCGCGCTTCGACCTGCGTCGGGCAGCACCGCGGACGCGCTGACGCTCGCCGACCGATGCCCGCCGAGGACCCGGCGGTCTACGACATGATCGGCCACGCCGACACCGTGGGCGTGTTCCAGATCGAGTCGCGCGCGCAGATGGCGATGCTGCCGCGGCTGCAGCCCGCGCTCCTACTACGACCTGGTGATCGAGGTGGCGATCATCCGCCCCGGCCCGATCCAGGGCGACATGGTCCATCCCTACCTGCGCCGCCGGAACGGGCCGAGCCCGTCAGCTACCCGAGTCCCGAGGTCGAGGGCGTTCTCGGAGCGCACGCTCGGCGTGCCGATCTTCCAGGAGCAGGTGATGCAGCTCGCGATCGTGGCGGCCGGGTTCACGCCCGGCGAAGCCGACCAGCTGCGCCGCGCCATGGCGGCGTGGAAGCGCAAGGGCGGCCTCGGCCACTTCGAGGAGCGGCTGATCTGCGGCATGCGCGAGCGCGGCTACGCCGAGGAGTTCGCGCGGCAGATCTTCCGCCAGATCCTGCGGCTTCGGTGAGTACGGCTTCCCGGAGTCGCACGCGGCGAGCTTCGCGCTGCTGGTGTACGTCTCGGCGTGGCTCAAGCGCCACGAGCCGGCGGCGTTCGCTGCCGCGCTGATCAACAGCCAGCCGATGGGTTTCTATGCGCCGTCGCAGCTGGTCCAGGACGCGCGCCGCCACGGCGTCGAGGTGCGCCCGGTGGACGTGTGCTCGAGCGACTGGGACTGCACGCTCGAGCCCGGCGAGGACGGCGAGCCCGCGCTGCGGCTCGGCCTGCGGCTGGCGAAGGGCCTGCCGGAGGCAGCGGCGCGCCGGCTCGTCGAGGCGCGCGCGCCGCGGCGGCTTCGCGGACGTGCAGTCGCTCGCGACCGCGCGCCGCGCTCGACCGCCGCGAGCTCGGCGCCCTCGCCGCGGCAGGCGCCCTCGCGGCGCTGGCAGGCCACCGTCACCGCGCCGCGTGGGACGTGGCGGGCGTGGAGGCGCCGCTGCCGATCCTGCCCGAGCCGCGCATCGCGGAGGGCATCCCGCTGCTGCGCGCGCCGCGCGAGGGCGAGGACATCGTCGCGGACTACGCCCAACCGGGCTCACCCTCGGCCGCCATCCGCTGGCGCTGCTGCGCGCGCGGCTCGAGGCGCGCGGCTCGTGCACGGCCGCGAGCTGCGCGAGCTGCCGCACGGCGCCACGGTGCGCACCGCAGGCCTCGTCATCACCCGGCAGCGGCCGGGCAGCGCGGGCGGCGTCACGTTCGTGACGCTCGAGGACGAGACCGGCAGCATCAACCTGATCGTCTGGCGCGACGTGGCCGAGCGCCAGCGCCGCGCGCTGGTGGGCTCACGGCTGATGGGCGTGGCGGGCGAGCTGCAGCTGCGAGGGGGAGGTCCTGCACGTGATCGCTGCGGCGGCTCGCCGACCTCTCGGGGTGGCTCGGCGCGCTGGCTGCGCCGGCGCGCGACTTTCACTAGGCCGCGCGGCGGAGTTCGCGCTACGCCGGCGCGTGGGCTTGCGGCCGTCGCCGATGTCGTAGTCGTCGAAGTCGAGCAGCAGCTCCGAGGTGCGCTTCTGCTCCATCAGCCGCTCGAGCTTGCGCCACGCGGGCTCCGCGCGCGCGCGCCGCGCCGCGCTTGCGCTTGTCGAGGTCCTGCATGAGGCGGTCGACGTCGAGCGACTCCTCGTCGCCGGCGACGTCCTCCGCTTCCTCGTCCTCGAACTCGTCGGACTCGGGCTTCTCGCTCATCGACGAACCCATGGGGCTCCCCGGGGCCCCGGTTGGCGCGACTTATACTTCGGCCGCCGGGACGCGGCAAGAGCGCAGCAACACGGATGCGACCGCGCCGCGCGGATTCAGTGCAGCAGGCTCGCCATGCGGCGCCGGGTGGCGAGCACCAGCTCGTCGGCCTCGCCGAGCACGTCGAAGGCCGCGAGCAGGCTGCGCCGCGCGAGGTCGTCGCCGAACTTGCGGTCGCGCCGCATCAGCTCGAGCCACTCCGCGAGCGCCGTGGCGTAGTCGCCGGCGAGGGCGTGGTGGGCGGCGAGCGCGTGGCGGGCAGCGCCGTCGGCGGGATCCTGCTCGAGCCGGGCCCTGAGCGACATGACGTCCGGCTGCCCGACCGCGGTCTCGAGGAACGCGAGCCGCGCGCGTAGCGAGCGTAGCGCGGGTGCTCGGGTTGGGCCGCTTCCAGCGCGCGCGATCGCCGCCGCCGGCGGCCGCCGCGTCGCGGCGCTCGAGCTGCGGCTCGGCGGGAGCGCGCAGGTCCGGCGTGCCGGCGGGCTCCTCCGGCGAGTCGAGGTGGCGGTCGAGCATGGTCGCGGATCGCCGTTTCCGGCTGCACGCCGACGAACTGGTCCACCACCTCGCCGCCGTGGAACAGCATCGCCGTCGGGATGCTGCGGATGTCGAGATGGCCGGCGACGCGCGGCGACTCGTCGGTGTTGAGCTTGGCGAGCGTGAAGCGCCCGCGTACTCGTCGGCGATCCGCTCGAGCATCGGCATCAGCGTGCGGCAGGGCCCGCACCACGGCGCCCAGAAGTCCACCAGCACCGGCCGCGTGGCCGAGGCCTCGACGACGGACTCCATGAAGTTCTGGTCGGTCGCGACGATCTTGTGGGGGCTGTCTGCCATGCGTGCACTCCGGCCGGGACGCGGATTGTCGGCGTCGCGCCGTCTGCCGGCAAGGGGTGGGCTCGGCTATACTCGCGCGCCCGTTGGGGGTGGTCGCAATTTCACAGGAGATTCAGGATGACTCGAGATTTCGTTCCTGGGTCGTGCTCTGCGCCGCCCTGTGCCTGGCGAGCGGCACGGCCCTCGCCCAGTGGACCGGCAAGGGCAGAAATCGGCGCCTCGTTTGCGAGCGGCAACACGGAGAACGAGTCGGCGAATGCCGCGCTCGAGGTCAAGTACGCGCTACGACAAGTGGACGCACACCCTGGGCTTCGCCGGCAACTACGGCAGCGACGGCACGACCACGGCCCAGCGCTGGGAGCTGCGTGGCCAGTCGAACTACAGCTTCACGGATCGCGCCTATGGTTCGGCGCGGGCCGCTACGAGGACGACCACTTCAGCACCTACGACTTCCAGTCCTCGCTCGCCACCGGTCTCGGCTACAGGCTGATCGACGAAGAGCGCACCAAGCTCTGGGTGCAGGGCGGTCCCGGGTTACCGCTTCGCCGAACGCCGCGGGACCGGCGAGTCCGAGGACTCGCTGATCTTCCGCGGCGACCTCGGCTTCGACCACCAGTTCACCGACACGACCAAGCTCGTCGAGCGGTTCCTCATCGAGACCGGTTCCGACAACACCTACATGCAGAACGACCTGGGCTCGAAGTCACGATCAAGGGCGCGTTCGGGCTGAGGGTCGGCTACCAGGTCCGCCACAACACCGACGTCACGCCGGGACCGAGAAGACCGACACGCTCACGACGCTCGGCCTGATCTACGGGACCAAGTAGGCTCGCGCCATGGCCGAGCCCGCTCCCGGCGAGGACGCCGCGCCGCAGTTCCTGTACCGCGACGCGGCGATCTGCAGCCGCCCGTCGGCCGCGCCGTGAACGGCGATTTCCTCGCCGACGAGGAACGCCTCGTGCGCGCGCTCGCCCGGGCCGCGCGGTTCGACGAAGCCGACCGCCGCCGAGGTGCAGCGCACGGCGGCACGGCTGGTGGAGGCCGTGCGCGCGGCCCCGGCGAGCAAGTCCGGTCTCGACGCCTTCCTGCGCCAGTACGACCTGTCGTCGCAGGAAGGCGTGATCCTGATGTGCCTCGCCGAGGCGCTGCTGCGCATTCCCGACGACGAGACTGCCGACCGCCTGATCGCCGACAAGCTCAGGGCCGGCGACTGGGCGAGCCACCTCGGCGACAGCCAGTCGCTGTTCGTGAACGCCTCGACCTGGGGCCTGATGCTGACCGGACGCATCGTGCGCCTCGAACCGGGCGACGTCGCCGCGCCCGCGGGCGCCATCGCACGCGTGGTGGGCCGCATCGGCGAGCCCGTGGTGCGCACCGCCATGCGCCAGGCCATGCGGATCATGGGCCACCAGTTCGTGATGGGCCGCACATCGCCGAGGCGCTCGACAATTCGCTCGCGGCGACAACCGCCGCTACCGCTACACCTTCGACATGCTGGGCGAGGCGGCGCTGACCGCGGCCGACGCCGCGCGTACCTCGATGCCTACCGCGACGCGATCGTGCGCTGCAGACCCGCGCGGGCGAGTATCGCGGATGCCGTCCCGGCCGAGCATCTCGGTGAAGCTCTCGGCGCTGCACCCGCGCTTCGAGCGTGCGCATCGCGGCCGCGTGCTGCGCGAGCTCGCGCCGCGGCTCGTCGACCTGTGCGCGGCGTCGCGCGACGCGGGCATCGCGCTCACGCTCGACGCCGAGGAGTCCGAGCGCCTCGAGCTCACGCTCGAGCTGCTCGAGGCCGCGTGCCGCGACCCGCGACTCGCGGGCTGGAACGGTCTCGGGCTCGCCGTGCAGGCCTACCAGAAGCGCGCGCCGCGCGGTACTGCGCTGGCTGATGGCCTCGCGCGCGAGACCCGGCGCGTGCTAACGTGCGGCTGGTGAAGGGCGCCTACTGGGACAGCGAGATCAAGCGCGCCCAGGAACGCGGCCTGCCGGGCTACCCGGTGTTCACCCGCAAGCCGAACACCGACGTCTCCTACCTCGCCTGCGCCCGGCTGATGCTGGAGCAGGGCAGCGGGCTCCATCCGCAGTTCGCCACGCACAACGCGCACACGGTCGCGGCCATCTGGCATCTCGCGCGCGGCCGGCCGCGAGTTCGAGTTCCAGCGTCTGCACGGCATGGGCGAGGAGCTCTACGCGGCCGTGACGCGCGCCGACGGCCTCGCCGCGCCGTGCCGGGTCTACGCGCCGGTGGGCGAGCACGAAGACCTGCTGCCCTATCTCGTGCGGCGGCTGCTCGAGAACGGCGCGAACACCTCGTTCGTGAACCGCATCGTCAACGAGAACGAGCCGGTCGAGGAATCGTGGCCGACCCGGTGCAGTCGTCGACGCGCCTCGCGCAGGCCGCGCACCCGCGCATCCCGCCTCCGGCGATCTCTACCGGCCCGAACGGCGCAACTCGAGCGGCCTCAACCTCGCCGACGGCGCGGTGCTCGCCGAGCTCGCCGGGCGCATGCAGCGCGTCTCGCGGCGGCCCTGGCTCGCGGGCCCGATCGTCTCGGGGCAGGAACTCGACGGCCGCGCCGAGCCGGTGCGCAACCCCGCGGACACGCCCGAGGTCGTGGGCAGCGTTCGCACCGCCGGCGCGACGCAGGTGGACGCGGCGCTCGCCGCCGCGGCGGGCGCGCAGCCGCAGTGGAACGAGGCCGGTGCACAGACGCGCGCCGCCATGCTCGAGCGCGCCGCCGACCTGTTCGAGGAGAACCTGCACGAGTTCGTCGCCATGTGCGTGCGCGAGGCGGGCAAGACCGTGCCCGACAGCATCGCCGAGGTGCGCGAGGCGGTCGACTTCCTGCGTTACTACGCTGCGGGCGCGCGCCGGACTTCGGGACGCCGCTGCGCCTGCCGGGCCCGACCGGCGAGAGCAACGAGGTGTCGCTGCACGGCCGCGGCGTGTTCGCCTGCATCAGTCCGTGGAATTTCCCGCTCGCGATCTTCACCGGCCAGGTCGCCGCGGCGCTCGCCGCGGGCAACGCCGTGGTTGCGAAGCCCGCCGAGCAGACGCCGCTGATCGCCGCGCAGGCCGTCCGCCTGCTGCTGCAGGCCGGCGTGCCCGGCCGACGTGCTGCACCTGCTGCCGGGCGACGGCGCGCAGGTGGGCGGGCGGCTGGTGGCCGACGCGCGCGTCGCCGGCGTGGCCTTCACCGGCTCGACGGAGACGGCCCGCCGCATCCACCGCGGCCTCGCCGCGCGCGAGGGCGCGCTGCCGGTGCTGATCGCCGAGACGGGCGGGCAGAACGCGATGATCGCGGACAGCTCGGCGCTGCCCGAGCAGGTGGTGCTCGACGCCGTCCAGTCGGCGTTCAACAGCGCCGGCCAGCGCTGCTCGGCGCTGCGCGTGCTCTGCGTGCAGGAGGACATCGCGCCGAAGGTGCTGCGCCTGCTCGCCGGCTGCATGGACGAGCTGGTGGTCGGCGATCCGGCGCTGCTCGAGACCGACGTGGGCCCGGCGATCGACGCCGCGGCGTGCGATCTGCTGGAGCGCCACGCGGCGGCGATCGTGCGCGGCGCACGCTGGTCGCATCGCCTGCGCCTCGAGCCGGCCACCGGTCGCGGCACGTTCGTGGCACCGCTCGCGGTGCAGATCGATTCGCTGGGCGCGCTGGAGCGCGAAGTGTTCGGTCCGATCCTGCACGTGCTCACCTACCGCGCGCGCGACCTCGAGCGCCTGGTCGACGCGATCAACGCCACGGGCTACGGCCTCACCTTCGGCATCCACAGCCGCATCGACGGCACGGTGCGCCGCGTCGCCTCGCGCGTGTCGGCCGGCAACGTGTACGTGAACCGCAACATCATCGGCGCGGTGGTCGGCACGCAGCCCTTCGGCGGCTGCGGCCTGTCGGGCACGGGACCGAAGGCGGGCGGGCCGCGTTACCTGCACCGCTTCGCCCACGAGCGCACGCTGACGATCAACACATCGGCGGTCGGCGGCAACGCGTCGCTGCTCGCGATGGAGTAGGGTGGCCGCCATGTCGCTGAGCGTCCTCGACATCTTCAAGGTGGGCCTCGGTCCCTCGAGTTCGCACACGATGGGGCCGATGAACGCGGCGCGCACGTTCGTGGCCGACCTCGAGGCGCGCGGCCTGCTCGAACGCACCGCGCGGGTCGGCGCGCAGCTCTACGGCTCACTGGCGCTCACCGGCCTGGGACACTGCACCGACCGTGCCGTGCTGCTCGGGCTCGAGGGACACCGGCCGGACTCGGTCGATCCCGCGGCGATCGATCCCACGCTGGAGCGCATCCGCTCGACGGGGCGGCTCCGGCTCGGCGGCACGCACGAGGTCCCCTTCGACGAGCCGCTCGACCTGCTGTGGCACCGTGACCAGCGCTTGCCGCTGCACACCAACGGGCTGCGCTTCACGGCGCTCGATCCGGCGGGCGCGGTGCTGTACCGCGAGGAGTTCTATTCCACCGGCGGCGGCTTCGTGGTCCGGGCGGCGGAGTTCGGCCGGGAGACGGCATCCGCGTCCCGCATCGAGGTGCCGCACCCGTTCGATTCGGCGCGCGAACTGCTCGACGTCGCCCGCGACTTAGGCCTCGAACTGCACGAGCTGGTGCTGGCGAACGAGCGCGCGTTCCGGCCGGACGACGAGACGCAGGCCGCGCTGCTCGGCATCTGGTCGGTGATGGACGGCTGCATCGAGCGCGGCCTGAAGGGCACGGGCCTGCTGCCGGGGGTGCTCAAGGTGCGTCGGCGCGCGGCGCGCCTGCACCGCATGCTGGTCGAGTCCGGCGAGAACCGGCCGCTCGACGTGATGGACTGGGTGAACGCCTTCGCGCTCGCGGTCAACGAGGAGAACGCCGCGGGAGGGCGCGTCGTGACCGCGCCCACCAACGGTGCGGCCGGCATCGTGCCCGCGGTGATTGCCTATTACCGGCGCTTCGAGCGCGGCGCGAGCGACGCGGGCGTGGTGCGCTTCCTGCTCGTGGCCGGCGCGATCGGCATGCTCTACAAGCGCAACGCGTCGATCTCCGGCGCCGAGATGGGCTGCCAGGGCGAGGTGGGCGTGGCCTGCTCGATGGCGGCCGCGGGGCTCGTCGCGGCGCTCAACGGTGCGAACTGGCAGGTCGAGAATGCCGCCGAGATCGGCATGGAGCACAACCTCGGCCTGACCTGCGACCCGATCGCGGGCCTCGTGCAGATTCCGTGCATCGAGCGCAACGCGATGGGCGCGATGAAGGCCATCAACGCCGCGCGCCTCGCGCTGCGCGGCGACGGCCTGCACAAGGTGTCGCTCGACCAGGTGATCGCCACCATGCGCCAGACCGGCAGCGACATGTCGGTGATCTACAAGGAAACGAGCCAGGGCGGCCTCGCCGTGAACGTGCCGGAGTGCTGAGTGACTGTTGAAGGCGGGCGGCCGCCGGAGGATCTCCGATGAACGATCATCCGGGCCCGCGGTGCTGATCACCGGCGCCTTCGGCGTCCTCGGTCAGGCCGTGGCGCGGGCTTTCGCGGCACGCGGCGCGCGGCTCGCGCTGCTCGACCTCGCGCCGGCAGCCGCCGGCCGTGCCCGGCGTGGAAACGACCGGCGTGCCGCTGCTGCTCGGCGGCGTGGACCTCGCGCGACATGGAGGCCACGCGCCGCGCGATGGCGGCAGCGGCCATGCGCCTCGGCGGCATCGACGTGCTCGTGAATGTCGCCGGCGGCTTCCGCTGGGAGACGCTCGAGGACGGCGACCCGTCCACCTGGGACCAGCTCTATGCGATGAACCTGCGCACCGCGGTGGTGTGCTGCAAGGCCGCCCTGCCGGCGATGCTCGAGCGCGGCGCCGGGCGCATCGTCAACATCGGCGCGGGCGCGGCGACGCGCGCGGGCGCCGGCATGGGCGCCTACGCGGCCTCGAAGGCCGGCGTGCAGCGCCTGACGGAGAGCCTCGCCGAGGAAGTGAAGGACCGCGGCATCACGGTGAACGCGGTGCTACCTGGGGTCATCGACACGCCGCGGAACCGCGCCGACATGCCCGATGCGGACGCCCGCCGCTGGGTGTCGCCGTCGGCAATCGCCGACGTCATCGTGTTCCTGGCCTCGGACGCCGCGCGCGCGGTGACCGGTGCGTCGATCCCGGTCTCGGGCCGCGGCTAGGAGTGGTTCTTCGGGTAGTCGAACTCGACGTCCTGGCCGCCACCCCACTGAAGGTCAGGCCACGCCACGATATGGAACTGCGCCGTGAACGTGCCGCTGGTGGGCAGGTTGTCGATGTGTTCGCCCGCCGACAACCGGTTGGCGAACTCGGTGAGCCCCGGGTTGTGGCCGAACACCATCACGTGCTTCGCCTCGCCGCCGAGCTCGCGGACCACGGCCAGCAGGTCAGCGGGCGAGGCGAGGTAGAGGCGTTCGTCCTGCACCACGCAGGCCGCCGGCACCTTGAGCTCGCGGGCCATCACGGCGGCGGTCGTGAGCGCACGCACCGCGGGGCTCGAGAGCACGAGATCCGGCTTGAGCCGGCGCGAGCGCAGCCGTCGCGCCATCTCGGGCGCGTCGCGCTGGCCGCGCTTGTTGAGGGGGCGGTCCCAGTCGTTCTGGTCCGGCAGTGACCAGTCGGACTTCGCGTGGCGCACCAGCGTGAGTCGCTTCATGGCTCCTCGCGCACTTCGACCATGCCGTCCACGACGCGCGTGTCGTAGCGGCGCACCGCCTCGTAGGCGGGCGGACTGAGCGCCGCCCCGGTGCGCAGGCAGAAGCGCGCGCCGTGGCGGGGGCAGATCACCTGGTGATCCTCGACGGCGCCGCCGGCGAGCCCGCCGCCGTCGTGCGTGCAGAGGTCGTCGATGGCGAAGAACTCGCCGCCCACGTTGAACACCGCGACGAAGCCTGCCTCGAGCTCGACCGTCGCATAGTCTCCCGGCGCGATCGACCCGGCGGCTGCGACCCGCACCCAGCTCACATCATCCCCGTCTGCAGTCGCGCGGCCTCGGACATCATCGACTGGTTCCACGGCGGATCGAACACCAGCTCGACGTCAGCGCGCTTCACCGTCGGGATGATCTCGACCTTGTCGCGCACGTCCTGCACCAGCACGTCGCCCATGCCGCAGCCCGGCGCAGTCAGCGTCATCGTCACGCCCACCACCCGGCTGCCGTCGTCTTCGGTGTGCACGTCGCACGTGTAGACGAGGCCGAGGTCCACGATGTTGATCGGGATCTCGGGGTCGTAGCAGGTGCGCATCTGCACCCAGGCGACCTTGCGCACGTCCTCGTCGCTCGCGTTCGGGGGCAGCTGGGGGACGTCGGCAGCCTCCTTGCCGAGCGCGTCGGCGTCCTTGCCGGCGATGCGGAACAGGTTGCCCTCGACGTAGACGGTGAAGCTGCCGCCGAGCGCCTGCGTGATGAAGCCCTGCTGTCCCTCGCGGAGCTTCACGTTCATCCCCGCCGGCACGATGACCGCGTCCACGTCGCGGGTCAGGGTGACGGCCTCGTTGTCGGATCGGTACACGGGCTCACTCCGGATCGTTCGTCACTCGGTGGAGACGGGCGCCGCCTCGCGGTGCAGTGCGGCGTCGAGCGTGTGCCAGCACAGGCTCGCGCACTTCACGCGGGCAGGAAACTCGCGCACGCCGGAGAGCGCGGCGAGCTTGCCGAGCGCGGCGGGGTCGGCTGTGGCGTCGCCGCGCGTCGAGCAGTTCGTGCATGCGCGCGAAGAGCTGCTCGGCCTCGGGCACGGTGCGTCCGCGCACGCTCTCGGTGAGCAGCGAGGCCGAGGCCACCGAGATCGCGCAGCCGCTGCCCTGGAAGGACACGTCGCTGATGCGCCCGTCGTCGAGCTTCACGTACAGCGTGAGGCGGTCGCCGCACAGCGGATTGAAGCCCTCGGCGTGAGCGGTGGCGTCCGGCATCGGGCGGAAGTTCCGAGGATGGCGGTTGTGGTCCACGATCACGTCGCGGTAGAGGTCCTTGAGGTCCATCAGGCGAGCATCTCCCGGGCGAGGTGCAGCGCGTCGACGAGCCGGTCCACCTCGGCGAGCGTGTTGTAGAAGGCGAACGAGGCGCGCGCCGTCGCCGGCACGCCGAAGAACTCCATCACCGGCATGGCGCAGTGGTGGCCGGTGCGGATCGCGACCCCCTCGTGGTCGAGGATGGTGCCGAGGTCGTGCGGATGCACGCCCTCGATGGTGAACGAGACGACGGCGGCCTTCTCGGGCGCCGTGCCGATGATCGTGAGCCCCGGCACCGCCGACAGGCGCTCGGTGGCGCGTTCGAGCAGCTCGTGCTCGGCCGCCGCGATGCGCTCGAGACCGATCGCCTCGAGGTACTCGACCGCGGCGCCGAGGCCGATCGCGCCGGCGATGTGCGGCGTGCCGGCCTCGAACTTGTACGGCAGTGCGTTGTACACGGTGCGCTCGAAGCTCACCGCGAGGATCATGTCGCCGCCGCCCTGCCATGGCGGCATGTCCTCGAGCAGCGACTCGCGGCCGTAGAGCACGCCGATGCCGGTCGGGCCGCACATCTTGTGGCCGGAGAAGCAGTAGAAGTCGCAGTCGAGCGCCTGCACGTCCACGGGCAGGTGCGGTGCGGCCTGCGCGCCGTCGAGCAGCACGGGGATGCCGCGGCGGCGAGCCTCGCGGACGAAGCGCTCCACCGGCACCACGGTGCCGAGCGCGTTCGACACGTGGGCGAGGGCGAGCAGGCGCGTGCGCTCGCCGATGAGCAGGCCGAGGAACGCCTCGAAGTCCACCTCGCCGCTGCGGGTGATGGGGATGACGCGCAGCACCGCGCCGGTCTGCTCGCAGAGCATCTGCCACGGCACGATGTTGGCGTGGTGCTCGAGCCACGAGATCAGGATCTCGTCGCCCGGCTGCAGGCGCGGGCGCGCGTAGCTCTGCGCCACGAGGTTGATGGCCTCGGTCGTGCCGCGCACGAACACGATCTCGCGCGTCGAGCGGGCGTTGACGAATCGCCGCAGCGTCTCGCGCGCACCCTCGAACAGGTCTGTGGCCTCCTGGCTCAGGGTGTGCACGCCGCGGTGGACGTTCGCGTGCGAGGTCTCGTAGTAGCGGGAGACCGCGTCGATCACCGAACGCGGGTGCTGGCTCGAGGCGGCATTGTCGAGGTAGCAGAGCGGCCGGCCGTTCACCTCGCGCGCGAGCACCGGGAAGTCGCGGCGGATCGCGGCGACGTCGAGGGCGCGGCGCTGGGAGGCCGCCGGCGCGGCGGCTGCGCGGGCGACGTTCACGGCCGCGCCTCGAGCAGGCGCGCGAGCCGGGCGTCGAGCGTGTCCCTGACCAGCGCGGCGAACGGGGCGTGATCGATGCGGGCGAGCACCGTCCCGGCGAACGCGCGCGTCAGCGTGCTGCGTGCCTCGGTCTCGGAGAGGCCGCGCGAGCGCAGGTAGAACAGCGCCACGGGATCGAGCTGCCCGGTCGTCGCGCCGTGGCTGCACTGCACGTCGTCGGCGTAGATCTCGAGTTCGGGCTTGGTGTCGATCTCGGCACCCGGGGAGAGCAGCAGGTTGCGGCTCGACTGGCGGGCCTGCGACTGCTGCGCGCCCGGGTGCACCACGGCCTTGCCGTTGAAGACGGCGCGGCCGCGGCCGGCGGCAATGCCGCGGTAGTCCTGGAGGCTGCGCGTGCCGACCGCGAGATGGTCCACGAGCACGTGGGTGTCGAGGTGGCGCCCGCCGTCGGCGAGGAACAGGCCGGTCAGCTCGGCGGCTGCCTGTGGAGCGGCGAGGCGCGCATTGAGGTCGAGGCGGGCGAGGCCGGCGCCGAGCTGTGCGTCGTGCACGACGAAGGTGCCGCGCTGCGCCACGGTCGCCTCGATGCGTTCGATGTGAAAGGCGCGCTCGCCCGTGTCGAGCAGGCGATAGAGGTGCAGCGTGGCGTCCGGTCCGAGTTCCACGTCGACGAGCGAGTTGACCAGTCGCTCGACGGCGTCGCTCACGTGCCGGATCACGATCCGGGCATGGCTCGCGGCGGCCGCCCGGATCACGATCCGCGGGTGGCTCATGCCCGGCTCGAGCGGAGTGGTCGCCACCAGCAGCTCGATCGGCTCGGGCGCGGCGCCAGCGTCGATCTCGAGCAGTACCACGTCCGGGCACAGGGCCGCGTTGAGCGCCGCGAAGCGCTCGGTGCCGCCGCCCCGGGCCACGCGCAGCAGCGCCGCGAGCGACTCGCCCCCGGCCTGCGCCTCGGCCAGACCGCGCAGGCGCAGCCCGGCCGGCAGGGAGGCGCCGGCGGTGGATAGCTCCGGCCGCAGGCGGCCGTTCACGATCGCGAAACGATGCCCGGCGAGCGGTTCCGGCAGGATGGGCGCCGCATCGCCCGCGCCGGGCGGCGGGAATCGCCGCGCCTCGAGGCGCCGCAGGCTCGTGTACTTCCAGGATTCGTCGCGCGGCCCCGGGAAGCCGAGCGCGGCGAAGCGCTCGAAGGCCGCGGCGCGCTGCGCCGCGCAATCCCCCGGACCCGCCAGCAGCGACTCGAGTGCTGCGCGGTAGTGGGCGACGACGGGCTCGGCGGCGACGGTGTTCATGCCACCTTCGCCTCCTGGCGAACCCAGTCGTAGCCGCGCTTCTCGAGCTCGAGCGCAAGCGTGCGGTCGCCGCTCTTGAGGATCTGCCCGTCGGACAGCACGTGGACGAAGTCGGGCTCGATGTAGTCGAGCAGGCGCTGGTAGTGCGTCACCAGCACGATGGCCCGATCCGGCGCGCGCAGGCTGGTCACGCCGGCGGCCACCACCCGCAGCGCGTCGATGTCGAGGCCCGAGTCGGTCTCGTCGAGCACCGCGAGCTTCGGCTCGAGCAGCGCCATCTGCAGGATCTCGTTGCGCTTCTTCTCGCCGCCGGAGAAGCCCTCGTTGACGCCGCGATTGAGGAAGCTCTCGTCCATCTGCATGAGCTTCATCTTCTCGCGCACCAGCGTCAGGAACTCGAAGGCGTCGAGCTCGGGCAGGCCGCGCGGCTTGCGTACGGCGTTCAACGCGGCCTTGAGCAGGTAGGCGTTGTTGACGCCCGGGATCTCGACGGGGTACTGGAAGGCGAGAAATACACCGGCGCGGGCGCGCTCCTCCGGCTCCATCGCCAGCAGGTCCTGCCCGAGGTACTCGACCCGTCCGGCGGTGACCTCGTAGCCCTCGCGGCCGGCGAGCACGCTCGCGAGCGTGCTCTTGCCCGAGCCGTTCGGGCCCATGATGGCGTGCACCTCGCCGGCGCCGACCTCGAGGTTCAGGCCCTTGAGGATCTTGCGCTCGCCGATGCGGGCGTGCAGGTCGCGGATGCTCAGCATGTCGATCTCACCGTGATGCGTTCAGCCGACGGCGCCTTCGAGGCTCACCGCCAGCAGGTTCTGGGCCTCGACCGCGAACTCCATCGGCAGTTCCTTGAAGACCGCCTTGCAGAAGCCGTTCACGATCATGTTCACCGCGTCCTCCTCGGAGATGCCGCGGCTGCGGCAGTAGAAGAGCTGGTCGTCGGCGATCTTCGAGGTGGTGGCCTCGTGCTCGACCACCGCGGTGGGATTCCTGATCTCCATGTACGGGAACGTGTGCGCGCCGCAGCGGTCGCCCATCAGCAGCGAGTCGCACTGCGTGTAGTTGCGCGCTCCATCGGCCGACGGGAGGATCTTCACCAGCCCGCGGTAGGTGTTCTGGCCGCGCCCGGCGGAGATCCCCTTCGAGACGATCGTCGAGCGGGTGTTGCGCCCGATGTGGATCATCTTGGTGCCGGTGTCGGCCTGCTGGCAGTGGTTGGCGAGTGCGACGGAGTAGAACTCGCCCACCGAGTTCTCGCCGGTGAGGATGCAGCTCGGGTACTTCCAGGTGATCGCCGAGCCCGTCTCGACCTGGGTCCAGCTGATGCGCGAGTTGGCACCGCGGCAGTCGCCGCGCTTGGTGACGAAGTTGTAGATGCCGCCGACGCCATTCTCGTCGCCCGGGTACCAGTTCTGCACCGTCGAGTACTTGATCTGGGCATCGGCGAGCGCCACGAGTTCCACGACCGCCGCGTGCAGCTGGTTCTCGTCGCGCATCGGCGCCGTGCAGCCCTCGAGGTAGCTCACGTGGCTGCCTTCCTCGGCGACGATCAGCGTCCGCTCGAACTGGCCGGTGTTCGCCGCGTTGATACGGAAGTAGGTCGACAGCTCCATCGGGCAGCGCACGCCCTTTGGCACGAACACGAACGAGCCGTCGGTGAACACCGCGGAATTGAGCGCTGCGAAGTAGTTGTCGGTGACCGGCACGACGCTGCCGAGGTAGCGTTCCACCAGTGCGGGGTGGTCGCGCACGGCTTCCGAGAACGGGCAGAAGATCACGCCGGCCTTCGCGAGCCGGTCCTTGAACGTCGTTGCGACCGAGACGCTGTCGAACACCGCGTCCACCGCCACGCCCGCCAGGCGCGCGCGCTCGTGCAGCGGCACGCCGAGCTTTTCGTAGGTCGCGAGCAGCTTGGGATCGACCTCCTCGAGGCTCTTCGGGCCGTCCTTCTTCTTCGGCGCCGAGAAATAGGAGATCGCCTGGTAGTCGATCGGCGCGATTCTCAGGTGCGCCCAGTCGGGTTCGCGCATCGTGAGCCAGTGGCGGTAGGCCGCGAGCCGCCACTCGAGCATGAACTGCGGCTCGCCCTTCTTGCGCGAGATGAGGCGGATGACGTCCTCGTCGAGCCCGGGCGGCACGGTGTCGGACTCGATGTCGGTGACGAAGCCGTGGCGGTACTTCTGGGCGACCAGCGCGTCGAGGTCCTGCTGCGAGGTGGACATGGACGGATTCCTCAGGGCTGGTCGGGCCGGAGCGTCGGAATCGGGCGCGCGGGCGCAACGGCCAGTGCGGGACGCCACGCCACCACGGATTCCTGCCCGCTCAGCTGCGCGAGCGACAGCTCGTTGAGCGAGCGGCGGATGGCAAGATTGACGCGCTGCCACGCGGTCCCCGTGCTGCAGACGTCCTCGAGCCCGCAGGCGCTGTGGACGCCACTGCACTCCGTGATCGCGACCGGGCCCTCGATCGCGTCGATGATTTCGGCCGCACTGATGCCGGTTGCCGGGCGCGCGAGCTGGTAGCCGCCGTGGGCGCCGCGGGTCGAGGTGACGATGCCGGCGCGATGGAAGCTCTTCAGGAGCTTGCTGACCGTGGGTAGTCCGAGCCCGGTACGCTCCGCGACCGCGGCCGCCGTGTGGCGGTGGGCGGGATGCCCTGCGAGGCTGGCGAGTACCACGGTGCCGTAGTCGGTGAGCTTGCTGATGCGCAACACGTCGGTGATCCTCTAATTGGGACGATTTTAGTACTATTGCCGCCAAGCGCCAAGCGTCGAACCGCTGGCGGCAGTCCAGCGCATTGAACCTGCTAGACTTTCGCCGGTCGTAATCGTGGTTGCCGGCGCCCGCCGGTCGCTGGCGTCGGAGGTAGACCATGGACCGCAACGAACCGCAGGCCGCCGACCTGCCGTGCCCCACAGGCCCCGCTCGGCGCGGCGAACCCCGCCTGGCGCCCGAGGCTCCCTGAGCGCCCCCGCATCGCGCCGGTCCTTCCTGCCGTGACCCAGTCGAATCCAGCCGTGGCCGGCAGCGGCCTGCCGTCCGCGGGCGACGGCGACGTCGCCACGCTGAGCGGAGTCGACTACTCCGTGGGCGAGAAGGTCGTCTTTCGCGGGCTCGACATCGCGATCCGTCGCGGCGAAGTGACCGCGATCATGGGTCCGAGCGGCACCGGCAAGACCACGCTGCTGCGACTCATCACCGGGCAGCTGCGCGCCGACGCAGGCCGGGTGGTCGTCGACGGGCAGGACGTGGCGGCGCTCGGGCGGAGCGGCCTCTATGCGCTGCGGCGCAAGATCGGGATGCTGTTCCAGAACGGTGCGCTGCTCACCGACCTCGACGTGTTCGAGAACGTTGCCTTTCCGCTGCGCGAGCATGCGCGGCTGCCGGAACGACTGGTGCGCAACATCGTGCTCACGAAGCTGCACGCGGTGGGGCTGCGCGGGGCGGCGCCCCTGATGCCGCAGGAGCTGTCGGGCGGCATGGCCCGGCGCGTGGCGCTGGCGCGGGCCATCGTCATGGACCCGCAGATCCTGCTCTACGACGAGCCCTTCGCCGGCCTCGATCCGATCTCGATGGGCGTCGTGATGCGGCTGATCCGCTCGCTCAACGACGCGCTCGGCATCAGCAGTGTCGTGGTGACGCACGACGTGCGCGAGATCTCGCAGATCGCCGATGCCAGCTACATCCTCTCCGACGGCCGGGTCGTCGCGAGCGGCACGCCGGCGGAGCTTCGCGAGCACGGCTCGCCAGTCGTGCACCAGTTCATGGAGGGCCTCGCCGACGGTCCGGTGAGCTTCCACTACCCGGCGCCCGACTATCGCTCGCAGCTGCTCGACCGCTCGGAGGCCGCGTGAAGGATCTCGCCGGCGAACTGAGCGCGAGCCTCGCGTCGTTTCTCGAGCGCCTTGGCGCCATGACGCGCTTCGCCGGGCAGGTGCTGTGGCAGTCGCCGTCGGCGCTGCTGCGGCCGCGGCTCGTGATCGAGCAGGTCTACAACACCGGCGCGCTGTCGCTCGTCATCATCATGACCTGCGGACTGTTCGTGGGCATGGTGCTCGGACTGCAGGGCTACGAGCTGCTGCAGCGCTTCGGCTCCGAGGAGTCCCTCGGCACCGGCGCCGCGCTGTCCCTGCTCAGGGAACTCGGGCCCGTGGTTACGGCGCTGCTGTTCGCGGGACGTGCGGGCACGGCGCTCGCCTCCGAACTCGGCCTGATGCGCGCCACCGACCAGCTCTCCGCCATGGAGGTGATGGCCGTCGACCCCATGCGCCGGGTCGTCGTGCCGCGCTTTCTCGGCGGCGTGATCTCGATGCCGCTGCTCACCGCGGTGTTCATTGCCGTGGCGCTCTACGGCGTGCAGCTCGTGGGCGTGCAGATCCTCGGCGTGGACCAGGGCCAGTTCTGGTCGCAGATGCGGGGCGCCGTGGAGCTCTCCGACGTGCGCGAAGGCCTCGTCAAGGGCCTCGTGTTCGGCGTTGCCTGCAGCCTGATCGCGGTCTTCGAGGGCTACAATGCGCAGCCCACCGCCGAGGGGGTCGGACGCGCCACGACCCGCACCGTCGTCATCTCCGCCGTGGTGACGCTGGTGCTCGACTACATCCTCACGGCGATCATGCTCTGACCCCGAGGCGACCATGCGGAAGTCCCGCACCATCGACGTATCCACCGGCCTGTTCGTGCTGCTCGGCATCGCGGCCATCCTCTTCCTGGTGACCCAGATCACCAACCGGGAGTTCTCGCTGCGCAGCGACTCCTATCGCGTCCAGGCGCAGTTCGAGAACGTGGGCGGGCTGAAGGCCGGCGCCCCGGTGTCCATGGCGGGCGTCACCGTCGGACGCGTGGAGTCCATCGGCTACGACATGAACCTGTTCAAGGCGATCGTGACGCTGCGGATCGACTCGCGCTACGACCGGATTCCAAACGACAGCGACGCGAGCATCCTCACCGCGGGCCTGCTCGGCGGGCAGTACATCGGCATCTCCCCGGGCGGCTCGGAGGAATCCTTCAAGGACGGCGACCGCGTCGAGTTCGTGCAGGACGCGATCGTGCTCGAGAACCTGATCAGCAAGTACCTGTTCAACCAGGCCGGCGAGCGCGGCGCGGCCGAGCCCGACGCGGCCGGTGCCGAGCCCGCCGCCAACCCGTGAGAGCGACCGCGATGCGATCCGTCGTCCATGCCCTGATCCTGTTCGCGCTGGGCGTCGTCCCGGCACTCGCCGCCGACCCCGCCCCGACGCCCGGCCCCGGCCCGCAGGACATCATCGAGCAGGTCTCGCGCGACCTGCTGCGCGAGCTCGATGCCGACCGCGCCGCGATCGTCGCGGACCGCACGCGGCTGCGTGCGCTGGTGGACAAGTACCTGCTGCCGCACTTCGACACCGACTACGCGGCGCGCCTGGTGCTCGGCAAGCACTGGCGCGACGCGACCGAGTCGCAACGCAAGCGATTCATCGAGGCGTTCTACGGCGCCTTGATGGCCGACTACGGCGACGCGCTGGCCGAGTTCACCTCGGATCGCCTGCGCATCCTGCCGTTCCGGGGCGACCCGGCCGCTGACAGCGCCACGGTGCGCACCGAGGTGAAGCGCGACACCGGCCAGATGGTCCCGGTGAACTACAGCCTGCGGCGCACGCCGCAGGGCTGGAAGGCCTGGGATGTCACCATCGAGGGGATCTCCTACGTGCGCAACTTCCGCACCGACTTCGGTGCGGAGATCGACCAGAAGGGGCTCGATGCCGTCATCGAGCGGCTCGAGGCGCGCAACGCTGCGACTCCGAGGCTAGGTCCGACGCCGCCGGCCCGCGGAACGACCGCCGCCAAACCGCCCGGGAAGACCGGCTGACGATGGCCTCGTTCCGGATTGCTCCGGCGGGCCCCGCGCGGCTCGAGGCCAGCGGGGAACTCGACTTCGCGACTGCTGCGGCGGCCCTGCCGGCCGGGCTCGCGCTGCTCGGTCCGGGCGCGTGGGTGCGTGAACCTCGCTGGCGTGACGGCGGCCGACAGCGCGGGCCTCGCGGTGCTGCTGGAGTGGCTCGCCGCCGTCAGCGAGCACGGCGGGTCGCTGGTCTTCGAATCGGCGCCCGCGCAGCTGATGGCAATCGCGCGGATCTCGGATCTCGACGAACTGCTGTTCGCTCAGTCAGGCTGAGGGGGCGGTGCCGGAGCGGGGGGGGCATCCTCGCCGGGCAGGTCTTCCTCGAACCCGTCGTCGAGGCCTTCTTCGAGGTCGTCCTGCATCGAGCAGCTCCGCCGGTATGTTGCCGTCGAATACCTGGTAGAGGCGCCGCTGCAGGAAGGCCCCGCGGATGAAGGCGTAGCGGTCGTACGCCCGGCTCAGTGTGGCGTCGAGCGGCAGCAGCCTCGCCCGGGTGTCCACGAGGTCGAGTCCGAGGGAGAACCAGCGCGCGTTGCCCAGGTCGTACCAGTACAACGGCTCCAGGAAGCGGTCGGCCACGCGCGAGGGGACGTCGCGCAGGCTGGCCGGTCCGAGCAGCGGCAGCATCAGGAAAGGGCCGGGCGGCACGCCCCACTTGCCGAGGGTCTGGCCGAGATCTTCGTCGTGCATGGGCAGATTGGCGTCGCTGGCCGGATCGAAGATGCCGCCGATGCCGAGCGTGGTGTTGAGCGCGAAGCGCAGCGTGTCCTGTCCGGCCGCAACGATCTTGCCCTGCAGCACCTGGTTGAGGATCGTGACCGGGTAGCTGAGGTTGGTGAAGAAGTTGCCGACCCCCGTGCGGAACCAGTGCGGGGTGTTGCGCTCGTAGACCTTGGCGGTGGGCCTGAGCAGGCCTTTGTCGACGCCGTCATTGAACTTGAAGACGCCGCGATTCATCGGTTCGAGTGGATCGGACGGATGGCGCTCTCCCGTGGTGGCGCAGCCAGCGAGCAGCAGTGCCAGGCAACCGAGCACGGCGGTCCGCGGCGCGGACGAGGGCGGGAAAGCCATCGGGATCTCCAGGTCCGCGCGGTCGCGCGGCGGGCGCGATTCTAGCGCGTCGGCCGCTCAGCCGCCGGGGCCCTGACGCTCGGGCGCCTGCCGCTCCATGCGGGCCCGTTCCTTCGGCAGCGCCTCGCGCAGTTCCTTCAGGCGCGCGCTGAACCGGGCACGCTGCACGGCGCTGATGGTCGGCACCGACAGCGCGAGTTCGAGCTGGTTGATCGCCAGCGGCAGGTCGCCGCCGGCGATGTGGTACTCGGCCATGTAGGAGTAAGCGTCGGCGACGTCGCCCGCGGCGTTCGCGGCGATCGCGGTCAGGCGAATCTGCTCCTGCGACGGGGCCACGTTGTTGAACAGGTCGAGCAGCACCTCGTGGGCGCGCTTCGGGCGGCCTGCCTGCAGCAGTGCCTCGCCGTAGCGGACCGTGACCGGCACGTTGCGCGGCGCGAGCTCGCGGGCCTGCTCGAGCGTCTCGAGCGCCGCCGGAGTCTGGCCGGCCGCGAGCTGGGCCTGGCCGAGCAGCGTGTAGAACGGCATGACTCCGGGGTTGGCGTCGCGCAAGCGGATCAGGGTCGGGATCGCCGCCGCGGCCTCGCCGCCCACGACCTGCGCCAGCGCGTAGCCGTAGACCTGCGCGGTGCTGGCGTCGACCGGGTTGTCCTGCACCTCGGGGTAGTAGCTGCGAGCATCGACGCCCGCCGGCGCGCTCAATACCCGCACCCGCTCCTTGGCGAGCGCGTAGCCCAGGCTCGGTCGCGGCGTGACGGCGGTCTGCTGCGCGGCACGGCCGCGTGCCTCGGCGATGCGCGTGCTCGTGACCGGGTGCGTGCGCAGCAGCTCCGGCACCTGGTCCGGGCCGAGCTGGGTGCGGCGGCCCATCGTGTCGAAGAAGGCCGCCATCGAGTTGGGGTCGAACCCGGCGGTCGAGAGCAGGCCGATACCGATGCGGTCGGCCTCGTATTCGTTCTCGCGCGTGAAGCTGATCTGCGACTGGATCGCGAGGCTCTGCGCGGCCGAGATCGCGCCCATGGTCATGTCCGAGCCCACGCCGGCCACGGCGCCGAGCAGGATGGCGGCGAGGGTGGCGGCCGTCGAGACGAGGTTGGCGCGCGACTGGTTCTCGAGGCCGCGCGCGATGTGACGCTGCGTCACGTGCGCCACCTCGTGCGCCAGTACCGCGGCCAGTTCGCTCTCGTTGCCCGTCTCGAGCATCAGTCCCGAATGGATGCCCACGAAGCCGCCCGGCAAGGCGAACGCGTTGATCGCCGGGTCGCGGACCAGGAAGAACCCGAAGTCGCGGTTACCGTCGTGCGCCAGGCTCGAGATGCGCAGCCCCAGCGACTGCAGGTATTCGCTGGTCTCGGGGTCGTCGAGAATGCGGCCGGAGTCCCGCAGGCCGCGCATGACCATGCGCCCGATCCGGTACTCGTCCTCGAGGCTCAGCGTGCTCTGCGCCGCGGTGCCCATCTCGGGCAGCTGGTCCTGGACGGACTGCGCCGCGAGCGGGGCGGGCAGCAGCAGCCACGCCGAAAGAGCGGTCCCGCTGAGCGCGGCGAAGAGTTTCCGGGGCTTGGGCAGGCGCATGTGAAGCCTTGGACCTGCGCCGCGCGGCGGGGTTCCCGCGTCCGGTGCGCGCTCAGAGCGCGTCGGAGGCGAAGTCCGCGAGGCGCGAGCGTTCGCCCCGCGTGAGCGTCACGTGGCCGTGGTGCGGCCAGCCCTGGAAGCGGTTGACGACATAGGTCAGCCCCGAGGTCGTCTCCGAGAGGTACGGCGAGTCGATCTGGGCGATGTTGCCGAGGCAGACGAGCTTGGTACCCGGCCCGGCGCGGGTCACGAGTGCCTTCATCTGCTTCGGCGTCAGGTTCTGCGCCTCGTCGAGGATGATGTAGCGGTTCAGGAACGTCCGGCCGCGCATGAAGTTGAGCGAGCGGATCTTGATGCGGTTGCGCAGCAGGTCGTTGGTGGCAGCGCGGCCCCAGCTGCCGCCTTCCTGGCTCTGCGTCAGCACCTCGAGGTTGTCCATGAGCGCGCCCATCCACGGCTCCATCTTCTCTTCCTCGGTGCCGGGCAGGAAGCCGATGTCCTCGCCGAGCGGGATCGTCACCCGCGTCATGATGATCTCGTTGAAGCGGTTGGTCTCGAGCGTCTGGGCGAGCCCGGCGGCGAGCGTGAGGAGCGTCTTGCCGGTGCCGGCGGGACCGAGGATGGTGACGAGATCCACGCCCGGGTCGAGCAGCAGGTTGAGCGCGAAGTTCTGCTCGCGATTGCGCGCGGCGATGCCCCACACGCCGTGGCGTTCGCGGCGGAAGTCGCGCACCACCTCGAGCACCGCCGAATCGCCCTCGACGCGGCGCACGATGGCCTCGATGCCGTGCTCGCCAGGCTGGAACACGAACTGGTTGGGCGTCCAGTGCGCGGCCACCTTGCCGCGCACACGGTAGAAGGAGCGGCCCTGCTCGTGCCAGGACTCGAGGTTGCGGCTCGAGCGTTCCCAGAAGTTTGCCGGCAGTTCCTCGATGCCGGTGTAGAGGAGGTCGGCGTCCTCGATCGTCTTGTCGCTGTAATAGTCCTCGGCGTGCACGCCGATGATCGCCGCCTTGATGCGCAGGTTGATGTCCTTCGAGACCAGCGTCACGAGCGCCTTGGGGTGCTCGCGCTGCAGCGCCGCGGTGTTGGCGAGGATCGCGTTGTCGGCGCCGTGGCCCGGCAGCGTCTCGGGGAGTCCCGCGGTGAGCTGCCGCGTCTGGAAGAACAGCCGTCCGCGCGGCGGCTTCTTGCCGCCATTGAGCGCCGTGGCAGCCGGCAGTTCGAGGCCGCGGTCGATCTGCTGCTTCGAGGCGCCGGCCATCAGTTCGTCGAGGAAGCGGCTCACCTGGCGCACGTTGCGCGCCGCCTCCGACAGGCCCTTCTTTCCCGCGTCGAGTTCCTCGAGCACGGTCATCGGGATGAAGATGTCGTGTTCCTCGAACCGGAAGATCGCGGTCGGGTCGTGCATCAGCACGTTGGTGTCGAGGACGAAGACGCGGCGCTGGGCGGTCGGCTTCTTCGCGGGCAAAGGCGGGCTCCGGCGAGCGTGGGGTGGCGGACGCTGAGGCGCGCGGCTCAGAGGTCGCGGACGACGTCGAGCACCTCGTCGGCGTGCCCGGATACCTTGACCTTGCGCCACTCGCGGAGCAACACGCCCTGCTCGTCGATCAGGAAGGTGCTGCGCTCCACGCCCATGTACTTTCTGCCGTACATGCTCTTCTCCTTCCACACGTCGAAGAGCGTGCAGGCCTTGTGGTCCTCGTCGGAGAGCAGTTCGAACGGAAAGCCCATCTTGGTCCTGAACTTCTCGTGCGACGCGAGCGAGTCGGGCGAGACGCCCACCACCTCGGCACCGGCCCTGCGGAAGGCGTCGTGCAGGTCGGCGAACGCGACGCCTTCCTGCATGCATCCGGCGGTGTTGTCCTTCGGGTAGAAGTAGACGACGAGTTTTCTGCCCCTGGCCCCCGACAGCTTCCAGCTCTTGCCGCCGGTCGCGGGCAGCGAGAAGTCCGGCACCTTCCGGCCGACCGTCACGGTCTTCTCAGGCATGGCCCCTCACGACTTCAGCGGTTCGAGGATCGCGTCGAGGTTCATCTGGTCGCACAGGTCGAGGAACTCCTCGCGCAGTGCCGCGATGTGGATGCGGGTCGGCACGAGCACGACCATGTAGACGGAGAACATCGGCGCGCCCGTGTGGGCCGCGCTGTAGCTGCGCGTGCTGATGTCGCCGATGTCGATGCCGCGGGCGGAGAAGAAGCCCGCCAGCGAGTGCAGCACGCCCGGCTGGTCGAGGCAGACCACGTCGACCGTGTATGACACCATGTCGGTGCGCGGCGGGCGCGCCTCGGTCCGGCGGCTGGTGATCGTGAGGCCCGACGCCTCACCGAGCTTCGCGAGTTCGCCCTCGAGCTTGGCGAGCGTGTGCCAGTTGCCGGCGACCAGCATCAGCATGGCGAACTCGTTGCCGAGCGCGGTCATGCGGCTCTCGAGGACGTTGCCGCCGCAGTCGACCACCACCCGGGTGAGGTCGTAGACCAGCCCGGTGCGGTCACTGCCGATGGCGGAAATGGCGATGAGTTGTTTCATGATGGATTTCCCGGCGCGCAGTGTAGCGGGGCGGCGCGCCGGCGTACACGCGGCTAAAATGCGGCTGCGCACTGACGCCGACGCGGCGTCGGGCGGGCCAAGGTGGAGGGGTCAGCATGTTCGAGGGCAGCATTCCGGCGCTGGTCACGCCCATGCGCGAGGACGGCAGCCTCGACCTCGAGGCCTGGGACCGGCTCCTCGACTTCCACCTGCGCGAGGGGACCGACGGGGTCGTGGTCGGCGGCACGACCGGCGAATCGCCGACGCTCGAGCGCGCCGAACTCGAGACGCTGGTGCGCCGCGCCAGGACCCGGGTCGGCGGCCGCCTGCCGGTGATCGCGGGTTCCGGCAGCAACGGCACCGCGCACAGCGTCGCGCTGTCGCTCGCGGCGCAGGCCGCCGGGGCCGACGCCCTGCTGGTCGTCACGCCCTACTACAACCGGCCCACCCAGGAAGGCCTCTACCGGCACTTCATGGCGATCGCCGAGGCGGTGAGCATCCCGATCGTCCTCTATAACGTGCCGAGCCGCACGGCCTGCGACCTGTTGCCGGAGACGATCGTGCGGCTCTCTGCGCACCCGCGCATCGTCGCCGTCAAGGAAGCGACCGGGGACCTGGCGCGCGCCGCACCGATCCTGCGCGACAGCGCTGCTGGCTTCCTGCTGCTGAGCGGCGACGACCCGTCCGCTGCGGCGCTGATGCGCGCAGGCGCGCGCGGCGTGATCTCGGTGACCGCCAACGTCGCGGCACGGGCGATGCACGAGGTGTGCGCAGCCGCTCTGGGAGGCCGCCACGAGCAGGCCGCAGCCGCCAACGAACGGCTCATGCCGCTGCACCGGGCGCTGTTCGTCGAGCCCAACCCGATCCCGGTGAAATGGGCCGCGGCGCGGCTCGGATTGATCGGGCCGACGCTGCGCCTGCCGCTCACGCCGTTGTCGCCGTCGCGCCACGACGAGGTGCTGGCGGCGCTGCGCGACAGCGGCGTGCCGTGCTCCTGAGGCGCGCGGACCGGCTAGCCCTGCGCGGGCCCTCCGTGTACCCTTGCGCCGCGCCGAGCATCCGGAGAGGTGGCCGAGTGGTCGAAGGCGCTGGACTGGAATTCCAGTTACATCTTCACAGGTGTACGTGGGTTCGAATCCCACCCTCTCCGCCAGGCATCGAACGACGCCCCGTCCGCGGGGCGTTTTCGTCAGCGCCCTGTGGATGACGCAATGCGACGCCTCGTCCTGTCGTGCGCGGTGCTGGCGGCCGCTGGCTGCTCGCCGCAGCGGTCCGCCGACCGGCTCGTCGGCCACACCATGGGCACCACCTACGAGGTGGTCGTGGTGGGTCGGCCCCGCGAGCTCACGGTCGCCGCGATCCAGGCCGAGGTGGACCATGTGCTCGGCGACGTTGACCGCCACCTGTCGGGCTGGAACCCGGACAGCGAGCTCTCCCGGTTCAATGCGGCCGGGACTGCCGACTGGATCCCGGCCACCAGGTTGCTGGCCGAGACCGTCGCGCGCGCGCAGGCGGTGAGTCGCGGCTCCGGCGGCGCGTTCGACGTCACCGTCGCGCCGCTGGTACGGGCCTGGGGATTCGGCGCCGGGGCGGTTGCCGCAGCCGTGGTGCCCACCGCCGCGGAACTCGCACGGCTCCGGCAGTCGGTGGGCTACGAGCGCCTGCAGCTGAGGCTCGATCCGCCCGCGCTGCGCAAGTCGGTGCCGACGCTCCGCGTCGACCTCGACGGCATCGCGCCCGGCCTCGCGGTGGACCGGATCGCGGCTCGCCTCGAAGCGCTCGGCGTGCGCGACTACCTCGTCGAACTCGGCGGCGAAGTGCGCGCGCGCGGGCGCAGCAGCGCGGGTCGTCCCTGGCGTGTCGCCGTCGAGGTGCCGCTGCCCGGCGAGCGGCGGCCCTATGCCCTGGTCGAACTCGACGGCGTCGGCGTGTCCACCTCTGGCGACTACCGCGACTTCCGCAGCGTGGCCGGACGGCGCATTTCCCACACGATCGATCCGCGCACGGGAGCACCCGTGGCTCACGGCCTCGCCTCGGTCACCGTGGTGCACGCCTCGGTGGCCGAAGCCGACGCGTGGGCGACGGCGCTGACGGTGCTCGGCCCGGAGCAGGGCCTGGCGCTCGCGAGCCAGCTCGATCTCGCGGCGCTGTTCATCGAGCGAACCGCCAGCGGCGCGCTGCGCGAGTCGGCGACGGCGGGATTCGCGGCGTTTCGCCGGCCGATGGCGCGGGAGCTATGATCGACGGATGAACGATCCGCTGACCCGGCTGCGCCGACGGCCACAGCTCGCGCCGTTGCTGCTGCCGCTGCTGGCGTTGGTCGTGGCGGGTGCGACGGTGTTCGGCCTCAGCCTGTGGGCGAGGACGACTGTGGTGATCCTCGTGCGGCACGCCGAGGCGGCGACCTCCGACGCGACCTCCGACACGGGCGATCCGGACCTGAGCCCGGCGGGGGAGTTGCGAGCGCGGCGCCTCGGTCCGTTCCTGGCGGAGCTGCTCTCCGGGCGCGCGGTGGACTACCTGTACTCGGCCGACCTGCGCCGTGCGCAGCAGACCGCCGCGTCGGTCGCCAACGAGTTTCAGGTGCCGATCAACCTGCTCGGCGCCAGCGACTGGAGCGGGCTGGCCGGTCGCATCCAGCGCGAGCACCGCGGGGCGACCGTGGTCGTGGTGGGTGCGGCCACCGAACTCGCCGGCCTCGCGCGACGGCTGGGCAACGCCACGATCGCCCCCGATGCGGACGACCATGCATCGGTGTTCGTCGTCACCGCGCCGAGTCTGGGTCCGCCCTGGCTGCTGCGCGTGCGCTACGGGGACGGCCCTGAACGCAAGCCCGTCAGTGACAAGAAGTCGCGATAGGCTTCGTAACGCGAGGAAATATCATTATTTTTTTGCGCCTGATTTGAGCGCGGAGCGCACGAACGCCTCGTGTGCACCAATGCGCAGGTCGGCGAGCACCGAGTCCACGATGCGGCCGTCGCGGCCGATCAGGTAGGTCCCGCGCCTCACCCCGAATCCCAGTGGCCCGTCGAGATCGTAGGCTTTCACGACGGCCTTGTCGGGGTCGGCGAGCAGTGGGAAGTTGAGGTCGTGCTTGTCAGCGAAGCGGCGGTGCGACTCGACGTCCTGGGGGCTCACGCCCACCACCCGCAGCTTCGCCTTCATCAGTTCCTGGTGCAGATCGCGGAAGCTGCAGGCCTCCTTGGTGCAGCCAGGCGTGAAGTCGGCCGGATAGAAATAAAGGATCAGCGGCCCGTCGGCCAGCAGCGATGCCAGCGTGTGCCGCCGTCCGTCCTGGTCGGCAAGTTCGAATTCCGGGGCCTTGGTTCCGTTAGCCAGCATGGTCGGGGTCTCCTGCAGCGCGCACGGCGCCCGAATAGTCGGATTCCATGACGACGTAGCCGCCGTCCTCGAGTCCGCAGTGGCGGTAGGTCGCCTGCGCCCGGGTATTTTCGCGCTCCACGTAGAGACGGATGCCGCAGACGCCCGCGTCGGAGCGGGCGAGCCGTTCGACGTGACGGAACAGGGCCCGGAACACGCCCGCGCGCCGCGCCGCGGGCAGCACGTAGACGCTCTGGATCCACCAGAATCGGCCGTTGCGCCAGTCGCTCCACTCGTCGGTGATCATCAACTGGCCGACGGCCGCGCCGTCGTGCTCGGCGATGAAGTAGCGGCCCTTGGCCGGGTCCTGAAGCGCGGCACGCACGCCGCGCGCGACGATCGCGGGGTCGAGGCGCTTGTGTTCCGCCTCGAGCGCCATGGCGAGGTTGCCGGCGGCGAGGAACGCGGCGTCGTCGATCTGCGCGTCGCGGATGGTGATCGTCATCCGGCGATGATAGCGCTGCGTCGCGGCGCGGTTGCGGGTCGTGGGGCCGGTGCTACAATGCGCGCCCTCGTGTGGGGCGGTAGCTCAGCTGGGAGAGCGTCGCGTTCGCAATGCGAAGGTCGAGGGTTCGATCCCCTTCCGCTCCACCAACTTCCCCCGGCCGGTCCACGCCCCGGTAGCTCAGTGGATAGAGCAACCGCCTCCTAAGCGGTAGGTCGTCGGTTCAACTCCGGCCCGGGGCGCCAACTCTATCCCAGCTCTATCAATGGCTTGGACGCCTGGCGTCGGGTCCTGCCGGGAACGCTCCGCTAGCCGATCTGGACTTGACCCATGCCTCACGACCCCGCACGCGGCTCAACACCCATCGAACACCTGCCTTGCCGCTCCTGCGCAACGCCGCTGCAAGGGCCTTTCTGCCATGCCTGCGGCATCAAGGCGCCGCGCCTGCCGGTGACGCTGCGCGGAATGTGTCAGGACTTCCGCGAGCGGGTGCTGCAAGTCGAGAAGAGTCTCGAGCGCACGATCGGCCATCTGTGCTGGCAGCCCGCCGTGGTGTTCAAGGCCTTTATGCAGGGGCAGCGCCTCAGCTATACCCATCCCTTGCCGTTCTTGGTGGCAATTGCCACGCTCACTGTGCTGCTGAGTCATTTTTTCGGTGACGCGTACTTCGACGTGTACCGGGCCAAGTTGCTGCAGCAGGTGCGGGGCAGTCTGTCGCCGGCGCGCGCTGCGCTCTATGCGCAGCTCAGTTTGTGGCTCAGCCTGGCCATGCCTTACTGGATGCTGGTCTTCACCTTGCCCACCGCCGGCTTGATGCGAGGGTTGTTCCCGCAGCGGGGCTTCACTGTCGCCGAGGCTTGGGCGGTAGGCCTGTACGGCATCGCCATGGGCATGTTGTTTGGCTTGCTGCTCAGCGGCCTGGGCCAATGGGTCCAGATGCCCATGCTCAGGCTGCAAACCATCACCGATGCCATGTTGCTGCTCATCGCCATCGCCTACTACCTGGCCTGGCTCGGCTTCAAGCCCTGGACGCTGCTGCGCGTGGTGGCGGCCTGCCTGTTCGGCTTCGCGCTGATGAACCAGTTGCAGGAGATGGCCATTTACAGGGTTGCTGCCTGGTGGCCCGGCGTCCAATGAGGCCAAGCCGCCCTGATCTTTTTCGTGTGAGGTTCAAGCGCGAACAAATCAGGCTGCGGCCATGGCCAGAGCGCCGCCGTCAAGTCATCACTCGGTTGACGCACGTTAGAGAGGAACCGGCCGGCCCCTTTTTCTAGTGCTCAGCTCGGCGGGTTTGCTACCGCTGCGGGTGCGAGCGAAATAGTCGGCCAACACACAGACCGTCGTGGTCGCAGAGACCGTCGATGTGAAGTATCGCGGTCCGCTTGATCTGTCGAACTTGCACTGCGAGTGGGTGACTCGCAGCTCGCGCGTTCAGCGTCTCTGCGTGTCTGGCGACGGTTCGAGCGACGAGGGCACGGCTGAGGCCTATGGCGAATGGGACGGATTCATGCTGCTGCCCGAGCCCGGCTCCCTCGGCCTCCTCGGCCTCGGCCTCGCGGGTCTCGGCCTGAGCCGACGACGCAGAGCGGCCTGATTTCTGCGCTTAGCGTGGCAAAGAGCCTCGGCATCGCCGGGGCGTCCTCGTCTTGGGTGGTCGGATGCCCCGAATCGACGTATCTGTCGGACATGCCGCGCGGGCCGGCAGTGGGCAGCGCCCAAGTCGTGGTCCCTCGTTGGATGACCCGAGACGGACCATCTTGGCGACACCCGAGCGACTTGAGGTTGATTGCCTGTTACTACCGTCAGACACGCTGCTACGCTCGGCTCGACGGCAAAGTTGCCCTGACCGGCTTCGACCCCGGTGTCCGGCTACGATCGTCAGCGGTTCAGCCCATCACTCGTACACCACGTCCGGGGACGCGACCCTCACAGGGGTCGCTAGCTGAGCAATCTGACCGACCAACTACTACCTATTGCTTCCTTGCCTTGCCGGGGTACGCTCCGAGTATTCACCGCACAGGATGCGGACGACAACACGAGTACCAAGGAGGCAGGTGCAATGACCAACGGAGCGAAGGTCTACGTGCAAGCAGTGCTTGTCATGTCGAACCTGATACTGCTTTCGCATGGCGCTGTGGCCGGATCCATCTGGACTGGCAACCGACATGAGTATGCAGTTGTCAGTTCTTATGGAATATCGTGGCATGCGGCGAGCGAAGCCGCGGAGTTGCAAGGTTGGTATCTGGCGACCATCGGATCGGAAGCGGAGAATGATTTCGTCAAGAGCCTGCTGGGAATGCGACCGAACCTTTCGCAATACTGGCTCGGCGCAACCGACGAAGACTCAGAAGGCGAGTTTCTTTGGGTTGATGGCACCGCATTCTCCTACACCAACTGGTTTGCCGGAGAACCTAACAACGGTTACGGTTTAAGCGAGGAAGACTTTCTCGCGATGGATTTGCACAGTGGGACCTGGGGCTGGAATGACGAAGGCCCTGGTAGCCGCATCGAACAAGGCTACGTGATGGAGCGATTCGTGCCGGAGCCAGGCTCGCTCGCGCTGCTCAGCCTCGGCCTCGCCGGTCTCGGACTGAGCCAGAAGCGCAAAGCGAGCTGATCGTCACCGCAGGCTGAGTCACGGCCGCGCTTCGGCGGGGGGGGCTGTTTGTGCGCGACCCCGGCAGTTTGTCCCGGCGACAATCCCGGTCACGTGCGTCATCGTCACCGGCATGGCCAACGATCTCGAAACCCTGACCCGTAGCTACTGGATCGCCGAGCAGCGAGTCCGGCGGATGCCGATACCGGAGCTGGACACGCTGGCGGTCCTGGCCGACCTCGAGGCGACTGACCGGCGGGAGAGGGCGGCAATCCCTCGAATCCTTGAGCCTGACAGGCTCACCGGATGAGCCTCGGCTATCGCAACTCGACCTCGATCCAGCCTTTTTCCAATCGAAGTAGCGAGCCCCCGTTACCATCGAATCGAAGCGAACGGCCCCTCTCCGGCCGTCTGATCTCGCGTAAGGCAGGCCATCCGCCTGGTTGCGCGGGGCACGGGAGACGGCACATGCTGCGTTGGCCAACACAGGCCAGAAAATGAGTATTCAAGTGAAACGACCAGATCAGGTCTGCGAGAGTTGCTGGCGCGTGAGCAGGGCATCGCCGGTCCCGGTGTCCGAGATCGCCTGCCACCACAACAAGGTGCTCGCGACGTGGCATGCAGATACGGATGAGTGGACATACCAGCACCGCGTCGCACGTAAGCGGCCGACGCAGAAGCAGAGCGAGCAGCTGGCGCAGCTGTTTGACCAGGCAAGCTCCGCGACCCGACGACGGGATGAGCCGTGACTATCAACGAGCATCGCACGGCAGTCCGACCTCGCCGCAGTACCGGCACCTGACCCGCAGCGGCAGCCGACGCGATCCGTGACCGACCGTGATCATCGCGGCGAGCGGCAACGTCTGCCATCGGTCGCAGCGCGGGGAGTAGGCCGCGAGTTGGTGCCGGTACTCGTGCAGGCCGGCGAGGGTGCCGAGGTAGATCATAGGACGTGGGTAACGCCGCGGCTCGGTTAACGGATGAGCCACGGGTATGTCAAACATCGGGTGTCGGAATTTCTTACACGACAGCGGCAACAAGTGCAGTCTACATTTGCTGGGACGCACCCAAGGGTGCGTGCGAAAGAAGAACAATGGAGAGCGAGATGAAGTCGAAGACTCTTGGATTGCTGGCCGTGGGGCTGCTGGCGGGGCCGATGGCAGCGGATGCGGTGCCGGTCACGTACTACTTCTCCGGGGAGATCAGCGCTATCGAGGATCCGACAGGCGCACTGGCAGGGACAGGCATCGAACTTGGGACGCCGTTCGTCGGTTCGGTGACATGGGATACGGACGTTGCGCCGAGCTTCACGGGTCCTTGGCCCGTAGGTGGCACGGCTAGTAACTATCCTGAGAACAGCGCTTTTGGTGTCTCTGCGCTTGTCGGTGGCTCGCGCTCTTTTGTGTCCGATACGGCAGGTGCGTTGGTCATTAACGACTCTTTCTTGGGTGATGAGTTCGCCGTCACATCAAAGAACGCTGCAGTGTTTGACGCGCCGTCGCTCGGTTGGGTGTACCACGGAATCTGGCTGATCGATTTTCAGGGCTTGGCTCTTGGGAGCACCGAACCAATGCCTTCCTCTATCGATCTGGCCGATTTCGACGTGCGTAGCTTCGGAATATCTGCATACACCGGCGACTGTGTGGCCGACTGTCTCTACTACCGTATTGACGGAGAAATGACATACATGTCGCTGGAGCCCCCGCCGGTGCCGACGCCCGAGCCCGGCACGCTTGCGCTGCTCGGGCTCGGCCTCGCGGGCCTCGGCCTGAGCCGCCGTCGCAAAGCGGCCTGAGCGGCCCCTGCCATCAGCACAACGACCCCGGCTCCGCGCCGGGGTTCTTGTTTCTGAGCGATCCCGCCACAAATGCACCACGACGACAGTCGTCGTCGGCACGATCACGGGGATGGACGTCCTCTCGCGCCTAACCCGCGACTACTGGATCGCCGTGCAGCTGGTCCGCCGGCTGCCGGTGCCGGAGCGCGACAAGGTGGTGGTCATGGCGGCCTCGAGGCGATCCACCGGCAGGAGAGGGCGGCAAACCTGGCGCACTTTTGGCGCAGTTGCCCCCCCGAAACAGGCACCGCCAGCAACACCCGGCAACAACCCAATTCATTTGTAAACAATGGCTTGTAATTACCTGATATTGCGAATTTTTTTTCCTACCGGGACTCCTAAGCGGTAGGTCGTCGGTTCAACTCCGGCCCGGGGCGCCAGTTCCATCGACCCGTTTCCAGCGTCAGGAGTCGGGCCGCTGCCGGTCGGGCTCGGTCCTCGTCACCCCCTTCCTCTCCGGACGCGCGAGACGCCGGGCCCGGACTCCGGGCAGCGAGATCCACCAGGCCAGCGTGCCTGAGCGTGCTGCGGGACCTCGCCGGGCAGCGCTCCGGCCGCCGGCCGGTGAAACACCAACTCGAGCGCGCCAGAGATCTCGTGGGAGATCCACGTGAACTGCACGCGCTCCTCCTCGCCGAGGAGCGAAGCATCAAACCCGCCGCAGGTGAGCCGCGGCGAAAGCGGCGCTCGGGTCGAGCCGCTCCTGCCAGGCCGAGCCGCTGGCTCAGCGGGTCGCGGCGCTGCAGCGCACGTCCACGTTGACTGTGAACCACGTGCGCTGCGCACGCAGCACGACGGAACTCGTCCGTCCCGGGTTCACGGCGCGCGAGTTGCGCTGGGGAATCTGCGGCGCGGGGTCGAACACCACGTCGCAGCGTGCGCGCGTCGCGCCGGTGTTGCTCAGATTCAGCACCAACAGGGTCCGCTGGGCGACGTATTCGACCTTCACGTCGACCCCGTCGAGCTGCGTGTTCACGTTCACCTGATAGGTAACCTGCGCCCGCACGGCCGGCGCGGCGACGACGATCAGCACTGCCGCAGCGAGCGCTCGGGCGATGAGGACGTGGATGCGCGGGAACCGATGGGCACTCATGGGGCGACTCCGAATGGCCGAGGCGCGGGCGACGGCGCCTTGCGCGGCACCGAGGCGAACGCCCGCATCATAGCCGCTGCGCCGCCGCCCCCGCCCAGCGCCGCGGTTCTGGTTGCCGCGGCTCCAACCTGCAGGGCCTTTTCGATACACTACCGCGCCCCGTCGGCGGCCGGGCCCGCGGGATCCGGCGCGACCATCCAGACGAAGAAGACAGGGTCCGATGAGCGACTTCCTCGCAATGCTGTCCTCGACACCGCTTGCCGCGGGCAACGCTCCGTACGTCGAGGCGCTCTACGAGCAGTTCCTGGCCGATCCGTCCCCGTCGAGCCGAAGTGGCGCGAGTTCTTCGCGGGACTGGGCGGTCGCCAGGGCGAGGTCGCACACGGCCCGCTGATCGAGGAACTCGCGCGCCGCGCGAAGGTCCGCCGCTCCGGGGTCGCCGCGCCGGCGGAGACACTCGTGATGGGCGCGGGCGCCGCGGCCAAGCAGGGCGCGGTCTCGCGCCTGATCCAGATCTACGCCAACCGCGGCCACCTGATCGCGAACATCGACCCGCTCGGCCTCATGGACCGTCCGGTTCCGAAGGTGCTTGGGCTCGACTACCTGAACCTCGCCGAGTCCGACCTCGACGAGCAGTTCCTCACCGGCAGCCGCAACGAGGCGATCCGCCCGCGGCTGCCGCTGCGCGAGATCATCGCGCAGCTCAGGCACATCTACTGCGGCACGGTCGGCGCTGAGTTCGCGCACGTCTCGAACGAGACGGAGCGCCTCTGGCTGCAGGATCGCTTCCAGGTCGGGCGGGCGCAGCAGCACTACTCGGCGGAGGAGAAGAAGGACATCCTCTGGAACCTCACCATGGCGGAGGGCCTCGAGCGCTACCTCGCCACACGCTACCCCGCGCAGAAGCGCTTCTCGCTCGAGGGTGGCGACAGTCTCATCCCGCTGCTCGAGGACCTGATCCAGACCGGTGGCTCGCACGGCCTCGAGGACATGGTCATCGGCATGGCGCACCGCGGGCGGCTCAACGTGCTCGTGAACGTGCTCGGCAAGTCCCCTTCGGAACTCTTCTCCGAGTTCGAGGGCAACTATGACCTCAAGAAGCTCAAGGGCTCGGGCGACGTCAAGTACCACAAGGGATTTTCCTGCGACGTGAGCACGCCGGGCGGCAACGTGCACGTGGCGCTCGCGTTCAATCCCTCGCACCTCGAGGTCGTGAACCCGGTGGTCGAGGGCTCGGTGCGGGCCCGGCAGGAACGCCGCGGCGACGCCGAGGGCGTGAAGGTGATGCCGGTGCTGATCCACGGCGACTCCGCCTTCGCGGGCCAGGGCGTCATCATGGAGACGCTGCAGCTCTCGCAGGCGCGCGCCTTCCGCACCGGCGGCACGGTGCACCTGATCATCAACAACCAGGTCGGCTTCACCACGCACGACCCGCGCGACACGCGCTCCACGCTCTATTGCAGCGACCCGGCGAAGATGATCGAGGCGCCGATCCTGCACGTGAACGGCGACGACCCCGAGGCGGTGGTGTTCGCGGCGCGGCTCGCGCTCGAGTACCGAATGAAGTTCCACAAGGACGTGGTGATCGACCTCGTCTGCTACCGGCGCCTCGGCCACAACGAGGCCGACGAGCCGGCTGCCACGCAGCCGGTCATGTACGCCGCGATCCGGCGCAAGCCCACCACGCGCCAGCTCTACGCCGAGCAGCTCGTGAAGGAGGGCGTGATCGGGTCCGCGGACGCCGACGCCATGGCCGAACGCTATCGTCGCGGCCTCGACGAGGGCAAGCCGCAGGCCCACCAGGTGCTGGGTCTGATCGGCAACGTGCACACCGTGGACTGGACGCGCTACCACGACGTGGACTGGAACGAACAGGTGCCCTCGGGCGTCAAGCTCGAGGTGCTGCGCGAGCTCGGTCTGAAGGCGACGGCCTACCCCGAGGGCTTCACGCTGCAGCGCCAGGTACAGAAGATCGTCGAGGACCGCCGCAGGATGGCCGCCGGGCAGATGATGCTCGACTGGGGCTTCGCCGAGACCCTCGCCTACGCGACGCTGCTGGACCAGGGCTATGAAGTCCGCCTCACCGGCCAGGACAGCGGGCGCGGCACGTTCTTCCACCGCCATGCCGTGGGTCACGACCAGGGAACCGGTGCAAGCTACATTCCGCTCCGCAATCTCAAGCCCGGGCAGCCGCGCTTCCGGGTGACCGACTCGCTGCTCTCCGAGGAGGCCGTGCTCGGCTTCGAGTACGGCTACTCGACGGCCGACCCGAACTGCCTCGTGATCTGGGAAGGCCAGTTCGGCGACTTCGCCAACGGCGCCCAGGTGATCATCGACCAGTTCATCGGTTCCGGCGAGGCGAAGTGGGGCCGCTACTGCGCGCTCACGCTGTTCCTGCCGCATGGCTACGAGGGCCAGGGACCGGAGCACTCCTCGGCGCGCCTCGAGCGCTTCCTGCAGCTCTGCGCCGAGAACAACATGTCGGTCTGCGTGCCCTCGACACCCGCACAGATGTTCCACATGCTGCGCCGGCAGATGCTGCGCGACTTCCGCAAGCCGCTGATCGTGATGACGCCGAAGAGCCTGCTGCGGCACAAGCTCTCGGTATCCGCACTGGAGGACCTGTCGCACGGCTTCTTCAACGAGGTCATCGGCGAAATCGACGACCTGCCGGTCGCCGCCATCAACCGCGTGGTGTTCTGCTCGGGCAAGGTCTACTTCGACCTGCTCGAGGCCCGGCGCGCCAACGAGGTCCGCGACGTGGCGATCATTCGACTCGAGCAGCTCTATCCGTTTCCGGCCGAGGACTATGCGGCTGCGATCCGCCGCTATCCGAATGCGCGCGAGGTCGTCTGGTGCCAGGAAGAGCCGCAGAACCAGGGCGCCTGGTACCAGATCCGCCACCGGCTGCAGGAACCGCTCGGCCCGAAGCAGGAGCTGCTGTACTCCGGACGTGCGCCTGCAGCCGCGCCCGCCACCGGCATCGCGCAGCTCCATACCATCCAGCAGAACGGTCTGGTCGCCGCCGCGATCAGGGCGACCGTGAAAGAGGAATCGGCACGCTCGACCTCGCGTCTGCGCGGCGCCGCCAGCAGGAAGAATTCATGACCATCGAAGTTCGCGTTCCCCAGCTGCCCGAGTCGGTCGCCGATGCGACGCTGGTTGCATGGCACAAGAAGCCTGGCGACGCCGTGCATCGCGACGAGAACCTCGTCGACCTCGAGACCGACAAGGTCGTGCTGGAGGTGCCCGCTCCCGCGGCGGGCACGATCGCGGAGCTCAAGGTCCAGAACGGGGCGACCGTCACCAGCGGGCAGCTGCTGGCGCTGCTCTCGGAGGGCGCTGCCGCAGCCGCGCCCGGCAGGGCGCGCGCCGCCCGCCGCGGCTGCGTCCGCGAAAGTGGCCGCGAAGGCCGAGCCCGCGGTGCAGGAGGCCGGCGGCGGCGAGAAGCTCGCGCCGTCGGTGCGCCGGCTGGTCGAGGAGCACAAGCTCGACGCCGGCACGATCCCCGGCAGCGGCCGCGACGGGCGTGTCACCAAGGGCGACGTGCTCGCCCACATGGCGACCAGGGATGCGGTCCCGGCCGCGGCGGCGGCCGCTCCGGCCGTCGGACGCGGCGAGCGCCGCGTGGCGATGACGCGCCTGCGCTCGCGCATCGCCGAGCGGCTGGTGCAGGCCCAGTCCACCGCTGCGATGCTGACCACGTTCAACGAGGTGGACCTCAAGGCGGTCAACGAACTGCGCGCACGCTACAAGGACCGTTTCGAGAAGGAGCACGGCGCGCGCCTCGGGTTCATGTCGTTCTTCGTCAAGGCCTGCATCGAGGCCCTGCGCCGCTACCCGGTCGTGAATGCCTCGGTCGACGGCAGCGAGGTCGTCTACCACGAGTACTACGACGTCGGCGTCGCGGTGTCCACCGACCGCGGCCTGATCGTCCCGGTGCTGCGCGACGCCGATGCACTCGGCTTCGGCGAGATCGAGAAGGCGGTGGTGGCCTACGCCAACCGCGCCCGCGAGGGCTCGCTCACGCTCGAGGAACTCACCGGTGGCACCTTCACGATCACCAACGGCGGCGTGTTCGGCTCGTTGCTGTCGACGCCGATTCTCAACATGCCGCAGAGCGCGATCCTCGGCATGCACAAGATCCAGGAGCGGCCGGTCGTCGTTGGCGGGGAGATCGTTGTGCGCCCGATGATGTACCTCGCGCTCACCTACGACCACCGCATCATCGACGGCCGCGAGGCCGTGCAGTTCCTCGTCGCCGTCAAGGACGCGCTCGAGGATCCCGCGCGGCTGCTGCTTCAGGTCTGAGCCGGAGGACACATGTCTGATTCCTACGACGTCATCGTCATCGGCGCCGGTCCGGCCGGCTATCCCTGCGCGATCCGCGCGGCGCAGAACGGGCTCAAGGCGGCCTGCATCGACGAGTGGAAGAACTACGACGGCAGCCACGCCTTCGGCGGCACCTGCCTCAACGCGGGCTGCATTCCCTCCAAGGCGCTGCTCGAGTCCTCGGAGCTCTACCACCGCGCGCAGTCGGAGTTCGGCGCGCACGGCATCAAGGTCGGCGGGCTCGAGTTCGACCTGGCGACCATGCAGAAGCGCAAGGCGAAGATCGTCAAGGGCTCGACGCAGGGCATCACGGGACTGTTCAAGTCCGCAGGCGTCACCGGACTGCAGGGCCACGGCAGGCTGCTCGCCGGCAATCGTGTCGAGTACACCGCGCTCGACGGGACCCGGCAGGAACTCGTGGCCAAGCACGTCGTGCTGGCGAGCGGCTCGGTGCCCATGGAACTCAAGTCGGTGCCGTTCGATGGCAAGGCCGTGGTCGATTCGTGGGGCGCGCTCGAGTTCGATGCCGTGCCGAAGCGCCTCGGCGTGATCGGTGCCGGCGTGATCGGCCTCGAGCTCGGCAGCGTCTGGCGCCGCCTCGGCGCCGAGGTCGTGGTGCTCGAGGCGATGGAGCAGTTCCTCTGGATGGCGGATCAGCAGGTCGCCAAGGAGGCGCTGAAGCACTTCCGCAAGCAGGGCCTCGACATCCGCCTCGGCGCGAAGGTGAGCGGCGCGAGCCACGGCAAGGACGGCGTCACGCTCGAGTACACCGACGCCTCCGGCGCGCAGACGGTCGCCGTGGACAGGGTGGTGGTGGCCATCGGCCGACGGCCGTTCACCGCGGGGCTGCTGGGCGAGGGCACGGGCGTCGAGCTCGACGAGCGCGGCTTCGTCAAGGTCGACCACGAGTGCCGCACCGGCGCTGGCAACGTGTGGGCGGTGGGCGACGTGGTGCGCGGACCGATGCTTGCGCACAAGGGCAAGGAAGAAGGCGTGATGGTCGGCGACCTGATCGCGGGCCTCGTCTCCGAGGTCAATTACAAGGCGATCCCGTCGGTGATCTACACCGCGCCAGAGATCGCCTGGGTCGGCCTCACCGAGGAGGAGGCGAAGAAGACGGGCCGCGCCTACAAGGTCGGCAGCTTCCCGTTCATGGCCAGCGGCCGCGCACGCGCCATGGAGGCGACGGCGGGCTTTGCGAAGGTGATCGCGGCCACCGACGACGACGAGATCCTCGGCGTGCACATCATCGGGCCGATGGCCGGCGAACTGATCGCCGAAGCGGTGCTCGCGCTCGAGTATTCGGCGAGCGCCGAGGACCTGCAGCGCACGATGCACGCGCACCCGACGCTGAGTGAGGCGCTGCACGAGGCGGCGCTCGGCGCCGACAGGCGCGCGATCGATATCCCGAACCGCTGAGCGCGGCGCCTCAGGCGCTCACGAAGGCACGGAACGGGTGGCCGCGTCGCTGCCAGGCCGCGGCCGCGTCGCCGAGGATGGCGACCGCAGTGTCGAAGGCCTCGGGCGCGTTGCGGCGCATGCCGCCGGCATGCTCGAAGATGAGCAGGTGACCAGTCCCCGGCCGCCAGCCGAGATCGGCGAGGCAGTCGTAGAAAGCGTCCCAGTTGCGGCCGAACCAGCCGGGGAACTCGAGCGCAGCGGCGGTGCGGTCGAGCAATTCCTCCTTGCCCGCGCAGCCGGCGAGGTCGATCCGCGCCACCCGCAATCCCAGCGAGCCGCCGAGCCGGCACAGCGCGTCGACCGCCGCATCGTCGAGCGGCAGGACCTGCACGGCATCCGCTGCGTGACCGTCGACTGGCGGCTCGTCGTTCAAGGCTGCACCTCCACGCGTCGGAACGTCCGGTAGTGGTCGTCCGTGTAGTAATAGACCTCGGGCGGGTCGCCGCCGCTCACGATGCGCCGCGCCCCGCGATCGCGCGAGCCCGGGGTCTCGACCGTGTACTCGCGATAGTAGCCGCGCGCCTGGTCGGGGAGCCGGCGTTCACGGTTCTGGAACACGCTGCCGTCGCGGTCGTAGGGGAACGGCCCGCCGCGCTCGATGGCCGCGAGGGTCGCAATGGCCTCGCCCGGCAGGAACGACGGATACCTCCGATCCGCGCCGCGCGCCGCCGGTGCGTCGGCTGCGGCTGCCGGGGGCTCCGCCGGCTGCGGGACCTCCCGGACCGACCACCACTGGGCCGCTGCCACGGCGGCGAGCAGCAACAGCACGATCCGGATCCAGCGCTGCATGGGTGACGCTCCTTCAGCCGCGTCGCCGCGCGCTGATCACGTTCGCCAGTCCGGCGAAGCGTGCCAGCAGTCGGCTCAGTTCGTCGAGCCCGTGCACGGTCACTGTCAACTCCACCTGTGCGGTGTTCTCCGCCGGATTGGTCGTCACGTTCATCGCGCTGATGCTGATGTGCTCGTCGGCGAGCACCGCTGACACGTCGCGCGCGAGGCCCTTGCGGTCGAAGGCGTGGATCACGACGGCGACCGGGAAGGTGCGCTCCGGCGAGGGCCGGCCCCAGTCCACTGCGAGCACCCGCTGCGGCTGCGCGTCGCGCAGGCGCAGCAGGTTGGCGCAGTCGATGCGGTGGATGCTCACGCCGCGCCCGAGGGTGATGTAGCCGGCGATGGACTCAGGCGGCACCGGGCGGCAGCAGCGTGCGAACGAACTCATCAGGTCGCCGACGCCGTCGATCATCATGCCCTTGGCGTGGCTCGTTCCCTCGGGCTTGAGCGCGCGCGGCTTCGGCGGTTCCGGCGGCTGCAGCCGCCTGTGCACCGCGCCTGCGACCTGCGCCAGCGTGAACTCGCCCTCGCCGAGCCCGAGGTACAGCGCGTCGAGGTTCGGCAGGCCTAGTTCGTCGAGGATCTCCGGCATCGGCGGGGCACGCACGCCGAGGCGGTCGAGCTCGCGCTCGAGCATCTGACGGCCCTGCTCGCGGTTCTGGCCCTCGTCGAGCTTGCGGAAGAAGCCGCGCACCTTGGCGCGGTTGCGCGCCGAGGCGAGGAAGCCGAGCGCCGGCACCAGCCAGTCGCGACTCGGGTTCGGCTGCTTGCCGGTGATGATCTCGACGCTGTCCCCGTTGGCGAGGCGGTACTCGAGCGACACCATCTTGCCGTTGACGCGCGCGCCGCGGCAGCGATGACCGAGGTCGGTGTGCACGTGGTAGGCGAAATCGAGCGGTGTGGCGCCGCGCGGCAGATCCACCACCTCGCCGCGCGGACTCAGTGCGTAGACGCGGTCCTCGAAGATCTCCGCCTGCAGGCCGTCGAGCAGGTCCGGCTCGGCGGCGTTGCGTGCCGAGGGCTCGAGCAACTGGCGCAGCCAGACGATCTTCTGCTGGAAGCCCGCCTCGGCGCGGCGGCCCTCCTTGTACTGCCAGTGCGCCGCGACGCCGAGCTCGGCGTGCTCGTGCATCTCGCGCGTGCGGATCTGTACCTCGAGCGGCAGCCGGCCCGGTCCCACGACCGCGGTGTGCAGCGAGCGGTAATTGTTCTCCTTGGGCGTGGCGATGTAGTCGTCGAACTCGCCAGGGACATACGGCCACAGCCCGTGGACGACGCCGAGCGCCGCGTAGCACTCGGCGACGGTTTCCACCTGCACGCGCACGGCGAGCACGTCCATCACCTGCTCGAAGGCGAGCCCCTTGCGCTGCATCTTCCGCCAGATGCTGTAGATGTGCTTCGGCCGGCCACTGATGACCGCCTCGACGCCGACCTTGCCCAGCTCGCGGGCGAGGTCGTGCCGCACGTCCTCGATGTAGCGCTCACGCTCGTCGCGCCTGGAGCGCAGCCAGCCGGCGATGCGCTTGTAGTCGGTTGGCTGGCTGTAGCGGAAGGCGAGGTCCTCGAGTTCCCACTTGATGTGCCAGATGCCGAGTCGGTTGGCGAGCGGCGCGTAGATCTCGCGTGTCTCGAGTGCGGCACGCTGCTGCTCCGCGGCAGGCGCGGCCTTCAGGTGGCGCAGCCGCACCAGCTGCAGCGCGAGGCGGATCAGCACGAGGCGCACGTCCGAGGCGAGCGACAGCAGCAGCTTGCGCAGGCCCTCGGCCTGCGCGGGCGCCAGCGACTCGCCGGGATTCCAGCCGGCGGGAATGCCGCTGTCGGCGACGCGCTCGAGCTCGCGCGCCAGACGCAGCGGCTGTTCGCCGCAGATCTCGCGCAGCCGCGGTTCGATTGCGCCGCAGTGTCCGTGGCAGTGGACCAGCAGTCCGGCGATCAGCAGGTCGTCGTCGGCCTGCAGCTGCGAGAGCACGCCCGCGATTTCCAGTCCGACGGCCGCCGCGTCGGGCGGCGCCGCCTCCCGGAGGAGGATCGCGGCCGCGCGGACGCGCTCCGACTGGAGGTCGATGTCGAACGCCGCGTGCTTCACGGTGTCGGGTATCATACCGCGACGTTTTCCGGACTCTGTGGGTGAGTGCGTGCCCAGGCTCAATCGAAGCGGCCGGCGCTGGGCGCTCGCACCGCGCTCCAGCACGGTGACCGACGGGCCGGTGCGCATCCTCGGGCTCGATCCGGGCTCCCAGGTGACGGGTTTCGCCGTCATCGACTGGGCCCGTGGCGATGCGCACTACCTGGCGAGCGGCGTGATCCGCACCCGCGGAGCGGAGTTCCCGCCGCGGCTGCGGCAGATCTTCGAAGGTGTGCAGCGGCTGATGCACGAGTACTCCCCGCGCGAGGTCGCGATCGAACGGGTGTTCATGCACCGCAATGCCGACAGCGCGCTCAAGCTCGGGCAGGCACGCGGCGCGGCGCTTTGCGCAGCGTTCGCAGGTGATCCGGAGGTCTTCGAGTACGCGCCGCGCGAGGTAAAGCTCGCCGTGGTCGGACAGGGCGGGGCCGAGAAGGAGCAGGTGCAGTTGATGGTGAGGACGCTGCTCAGGCTGCAGGGCGAGATCGGCGCCGACGCGGCGGACGCGATCGGCATCGCCCTGTGCCACGCGTATTCCCGCGAGGCCCGCCGGGCCGTGCGCGCCGGGTCCGGCGCCGGAACGGGCGCGTGATCGGTTTCCTGCGCGGCAGGCTCGCGGCCAGGCACCCGCCCCAGCTCGTGGTGGACGTGGGCGGCGTGGGCTACGAACTCGAGGCGCCGATGTCGACCTTCTACGGCCTGCCCGGTGTGGGTGCAGAGGTGCAGCTGCACACGCACCTGGTGGTGCGCGAGGACGCGCACGTGCTCTACGGCTTCGGCAGCGAGCGCGAGCGCAGCCTGTTCCGCGAGCTGATCAAGGTCTCCGGCGTCGGGCCGCGCATCGCGCTCGCGATCCTCTCGGGCGTCACGGTGGACGAGTTCCACCGCTGCGTCGAGGGCAACGATGTCGCCTCGCTGGTGCGGGTGCCCGGCATCGGTCGCAAGACCGCCGAGCGGCTGGTGATCGAGATGCGCGACCGGTTGAAGGGGCTGGCCGGGCACTCGTTTGCGCCGGGCGCGGGCGCCGCGGGCGGTCCCGGCAGCGCGCAGGCGGAGGCCTACGCGGCGCTGGTGGCACTGGGCTACAAGCCGCCGGAGGTCGCGCGCCTGCTGCAGAAGGTGGACCCCTCGGTCACGGCCACTGAGGAACTGATCCGCCACGCGCTGCGCGCGGCGGCGTCCTGAAGGTGCGCAGCGCGTCATGATCGAGCAGGACCGCGTCGTCTCCGGCGGCAACCAGCGCGACGAGGAAGCGTACGACCGTGCGGTTCGCCCCAAGTCGCTTGCCGACTACGTGGGGCAGCCGGCGGTCAAGGCGCAGATGGAGATCTTCATCGCCGCCGCCCGCCAGCGTCGCGACGCGCTCGATCACGTGCTGATCTTCGGGCCACCGGGGCTCGGCAAGACCACGCTCGCCCACGTGATCGCCAACGAGCTCGGCGCGGGCTTCAAGCAGACTTCCGGTCCGGTGCTCGAGCGGCCGGGCGACCTCGCCGCGCTGCTCACCAACCTGCAGGCCAACGAGATCCTGTTCGTGGACGAGATCCACCGCCTGAGTCCGGTGGTCGAGGAAATCCTCTATCCCGCGATGGAGGACTTCCAGCTCGACATCATGATCGGCGAGGGCCCCGGGGCCCGCTCGATCAAGATCGACCTGCCGCCGTTCACGCTGGTGGGGGCCACGACCCGCGCCGGACTCCTCACCTCGCCGCTGCGCGATCGCTTCGGCATCGTGCAGCGCCTCGAGTTCTACGGACACGAGGATCTCACGCGGATCGTCACGCGATCGGCCGGCATCCTCGGGGTCCCGATCGACGCCGAGGGCGCGGTGCGTATCGCCCAGCGCGCGCGCGGCACGCCGCGCATCGTCAACCGCCTGCTGCGGCGCGTGCGCGACTTTGCCGAAGTCAAGGCACAGGGCCGCATCACCGATGCGGTGGCGCAGGACGCTCTCGACCTGCTCGACGTGGATCCACAGGGTTTCGACCCGATGGACCGGCGTCTCATGCTCACCATCATCGAGAAGTTCGACGGCGGTCCGGTGGGCGTCGACAGCCTCGCTGCGGCGCTCGGCGAGGAGCGCGGCACGATCGAGGACGTGATCGAGCCGTTCCTGATCCAGCAGGGCTACATCATGCGCACGGCGCGCGGCCGGGTCGCGACGCGCAGCGCCTATCTGCACTTCGGCCTGTCGCCACCCCCCGCCGAGCGCACCCCCGGCACGCCGGGCCTGTTCGACCACTGAGGACACCGCATGATCGGCGAGCACTCCGCCTTCGACCTCATCCTGCAGGCGAGCCTGATCGTGCAGTTCGTCATGGCGCTGCTGGTGGCGGCGTCGGTGGTGTCGTGGGCGATCATCTTCCGCAAGTGGCAGCTGCTGAAGACAGAACGCCTCGCCGCGGACCGCTTCGAGGACCAGTTCTGGTCGGGCGGCGACCTCGCGGCGCTCTACAAGTCGCTCGAGGCCAGCTCGCCCACGGGCATGGTGGGTGTGTTCGTCGCGGGCTTCCGCGAGTTCGCGCGGCTGCGCAAGCAGCCGGGCCTCGGCGCCGGCCAGTTGCTCGAGGGCAGCCGCCGGGCGATGCGCGTCGCGCAGCTGCGCGAGACCGACCGACTCGAGCACAACCTCGCGACGCTCGCGACCATCGGCTCGACGAGTCCCTACGTCGGCCTGTTCGGCACCGTGTGGGGAATCATGAGCGCGTTCCAGGGACTCGGGAACGTGCAGCAGGCGACGCTCGCCATGGTCGCGCCCGGCATCGCCGAGGCGCTGATCGCCACCGCGATGGGCCTGTTCGCCGCGATCCCGGCGGTGATCGGCTACAACCGTTACGCCGACCAGGTCGGCCGGCTCGAGCTGCGCTACGACGCGTTCATGGAGGAGTTCTCCACGATCCTGCAGCGCCACGCCGGGGCGCAGGGCTGAGCCGTGGCGCCGGTGTCGCGCAACCGCGGGCGGAAGATGATCGGCGAGATCAACGTCGTGCCCTACATCGACGTGATGCTCGTGCTGCTGATCATCTTCATGGTGACCGCGCCGATGCTGAGCCAGGGCGTCAAGGTGGACCTGCCGAAGGCGTCGGCGGAGCCGTTGCCGGCGGACACCGAGCCGCTGGTGCTCAGCATCGACGCCGGGGGCGCCATGTATCTCAACATCGGCGATCCGCGCGCGCCGCTCGAGACGCAGCGGGTGCTCGAACTCGCCTCCGCCGTGCTGCGCAGGGAACCCGCGCGCCCGGTGGTGGTCAAGGCAGACAGGACCGTGCAGTACGGTCGCGTGGTGGAGGGTATGGCGTTGCTGCAGCAGGCCGGTGCGCAGAAAGTCGGATTCGCGACCGAGTCCCCGGCGTCGTCCCCGCCCGCCGGCGGGAAGCGCTGAGCGATGCCGGGCTTCCTCCAGGAGCATCTGCGACCGCTGGCAGGCTCGGCGGGACTGCACCTCGCGCTGCTGGCGGTGCTCGCCGGTGCGGCGCTGCGCTGGACCTCCTCGCAACCTCCGGTCGAGATTGCCATCGAGGGCTACGTGGTCGAGGAGTCGCCGCCCGGACGGCCGCCTGCTGCGGCGCCTCGACTCGAGCCGGCCGCCGCGCTGCCGTCACGGGCCGAGCCGACGCCGCCCGAACCCGCCGCGGACGCTGCCGAGCAGCGCCGCGCCGAGGAGGTCGCCGACGCGCAGCGGGCTGCGCAGGCGGACCGCGAGCGTCGCGAGCTCGAGCAGCAGGCGGCAACGGACCGCGCAGCGGAGCGCAAGGCGCAGCTCGAGCACGAGCAGGCGGCCGCCCAGCAGCGGCGCACCGAGGAGCAGGCGGCAGAGCGCCGCCGCTCGGCCGAGGCCGAGGCAAAGCGCAAGGCTGCCGACGATGAGGCGCGGCGCAAGCTCGCTGCCGCCGAGACGCAGCGCAAGGCCGACGAGCAGGCGCAGGCCGAGCGTGATGCCAGCCTGCGGGCCGAGCGCGAGGCGGCACTGCAGCGACGGCTCGCCGCGGAGGAGGAGGGCGCGTCGGTGGCGAGCGCCGGAGTGCTGGACGAGTATCGTCGGCTACTGTCCCAGACCATCGAACGCAACTGGATCCGTCCGTCCTCGGCACGCGCGGGACTGCAGTGCACGCTCTTTGTCACGCAGGCGCCGGGCGGCACCGTGACGGACGTGACGCTCGGCACCTGCAACGGCGACGCGGCGGTGCGCGAGTCGATCGCCAACGCCGTCTACCGGGCCTCGCCGCTGCCCGCACCCCGCGACCCGCGGGCCTTCGAGCGGCGTCTCGAGATCGTCTTCAAGCCCACGGAGTAGCTCGACCATGCAGGGACTCACGGCCGCTTTCCGCCGTCGCGCCGGGCTGGCGCTCGGCTCGTTCGCGATGCTGGTCGCCTGCGGCGCGAGCCACGCGCAGTTGCGCCTCGACGTCACCCAGGGGGTGCGCGATGCGGTGCCGATCGCGATCGTGCCGTTCGCGTGGCCAGGCCGAGGGCGCCGCCACGGACCTCGCGGCGGTCGTTGCGAACGACCTGCGCATCAGCGGGCGCTTCGCGCCGCTGGAGCGTCGTGACCTGGTGGCGCGGCCCACCACCGGCGCCGAGATCCGCTTCGAGGACTGGCGGCTGCTGCGTGCCGACTTCATCGTCGTCGGCCGGGTCGAACCCGACGCGGCGGGCCTGGCGGTGAACTTCGAACTGTTCAACGTGCGAACCGGCGCCTCGCTGCTGTCGCAGCGGCTGCCGTCCACGGAGCGCGGACTGCGCGCCACGGCGCACCGCGTCGCCGACCTCGTGTTCGAGCGCCTGACGGGCACCCCGGGCGCGTTCTCGACCCGCATCGCCTACGTCGCGGTGGAGGGGCGCCCGCCCGCGCAGCGCTACCGGCTGATCGTCGCCGACGCCGACGGCCACAACCCGCGCACGATCGCCGACTCGAGCGAACCGCTGATGTCGCCGGCGTGGTCGCCGGACGGCCGCAGCCTCGCCTACGTGTCCTTCGAGGGGAAGGCCTCGGCGATCTACGTGCAGCGTCTCGCCACCGGCGAGCGCCGGCGGGTCTCGGCGCGCTCGGGCATCAACGGCGCCCCGGCGTGGTCGCCCGACGGCGCACGTCTCGCGCTGACGCTCTCGCGCGATGGCAACCTCGACGTCTACACGCTCGAACTCGCCTCGCAGGCCCTGGCGCGGATCACCACGGACGAGGCCATCGACACCGAGCCGGAGTGGGCGCGGGATGGCGCGAGCCTGTTCTTCACCTCCGACCGGGCCGGCAACGCACAGATCTACCGCGTCACGCTCGACGGCGACCGACGCGCCGAGCGCGTGAGCTTCACGAACTCCTACAACGCGCGACCGCGGCTGTCGCCGGACGGCAAGGAACTCGCGATGGTGACCCTCGATCGCGGCAACTACCGGATCGCCGTGATGGACCTCGCCTCGCGCAACCTGCGGGTGCTCACCACGTCCGGGCAGGACGAGTCGCCGAGCTTCGCGCCGAACGGGGCCATGCTGATCCATGCGAGTCGCGAGCGCGGTCGCGGCGAACTGGCGACGGTGTCCTCGGACGGCGCGTTCCGCCAGCGGCTGAGCTCCGACCAGGGCGACGTGCGCGACCCGGCGTGGTCGCCGTTCCCGCCGCGCGAGTGATCGCTGGCCGGGGTTGTGGTACAAGGCGCGCTGCTTTGGCGGGCAGCGCCCGGCGGACCATGGGAATTCGAGAAGGAGACCGACCGACATGAAGACGACCCACGTGCTCGCCGTCGCCCTGCTGGCGCTGGGCCTCGCCGCCTGCCAGAAGCCGAAGCAGACCAAGCCCGACGCGGCCGCCGTGCCGGTGGAGACCGGCGCGACCGCGACCACCGCGCTCGGCAACGACGGGACCGCGGCCGCCGGCAAGGCGACCGGCACCGCGGCGCTGACGCCGCAGCAGCAGGCGCTCGCGTCGCTCCAGCAGAAGAGCGTCGTGTACTTCGAGTTCGACAGCAGCGAGATCCGCAGCGACTACATTTCGGTGGTCGCCGCGCATGCGGCCTATATGGTCAAGTATCCGACCGCCCGCGTGCGCCTCGAGGGCCACACCGATGATCGCGGCTCGCGTGAATACAACATCGGGCTGGGGGAGCGGCGCGCGCAGGCCGTGCGCCGCGCGCTGCTCGCGCAGGGCGTCGCGGAGTCACAGGTCACCACCGTGAGCTACGGCGAGGAGCGTCCCGCGGTCGAGGGCACGGACGAGGCCGCGCTGGCGCAGAACCGTCGCGTCGAACTCGTCTACTCGCCGTGAGATGGACATGAGGCTACGCCTGCTGCCGCTGCTGCCGGTCGCGTCCCTGCTGCTCGCGGCGACGCCCGCGGAGTCCCGCACCGCCAGCAACAAGGAACTCGAGGCGCGCACCGACGAACTCGCTGCCCAGATCGTCACGCTGGAACGGGCCAGCCAGAGCATCGTCGCCGCACAGCAGCAGATCGAGGCGGCGCGTGCCGAACTGCGCGCGCTGCGCGGGCAGATCGAAGAGGCCCGGCACGAACTCGAGTCGATGCGCCAGCAGCAGCGCAACCTCTACTCGGACCTGGACCGTCGGCTGCTGCTCGTCGAACACGGTGCCGCCGGTGGCGCCGCGCCCGGCGGCGCCGCGCCGACCGAGCAGGCGATCCGGGAGTCGGACGAGGCGGCGGTGTACGGCGACGCCTTCGCCGCGCTCAAGGCGGGACGTTACCCGGACGCGGTCCGCGGCTTCGAGATGTACCTCGCCAAGTACCCGGACGGCCCGCGCGCCGACAACGCGACTTACTGGCTCGGCGAGGCGCTCTACCAGCAGAAAGAGTACGCGGCAGCGCTCAGGAGCTTCCAGGCGGTGCTCGAGCGCCATCCCGACTCGCCGAAGGCGGCCGACGCGATGCTCATGGTGGGCTACAGCCAGTATGAGCTGAAGGCGTTCCGCAACGCGCGTACGACGCTGACGAGGGTGACTACGAGCTACCCCGGCACGGAGGCGGCACGCCTTGCGGCCGAGCGGATCACCAGGATGGACGTCGAGCGCAGGTGAGCCGGCTCAAGCTCACCGAGACTTTCGTCTCGATCCAGGGTGAGGCGGATGCGGTCGGCTGGCCGACGTTCTTCATCCGGCTCACGGGCTGTCCGCTGCGCTGCTCATACTGCGACACCGCATACGCCTTCCACGGCGGAGCGTGGCGCACCGTAGCGGAGCTGATCGAGGACGCGCGCGGCAGCGGCGTGCGCCACGTGTGCGTCACGGGCGGCGAGCCGCTGGCGCAGAAGTCATGCCTTGGACTGCTCGTCGCGCTGTGCGACGCCGGTTTCGAGGTCTCGCTGGAGACCAGCGGCGCGATGGACGTTGCGCCCGTGGACCCGCGGGTCAGCCGGGTGGTGGACCTGAAGACCCCCGACTCCGGCGAGCAGCTCCGCAATCGCCTCGCCAACCTCGATCTGCTCACGCCGCGCGACCAGCTGAAGATCGTCGTCTGCTCGCGTCCCGACTACGAGTGGGCACGCGACCTGTTGCGCGAGCGGGCCAGGTGGCCGTGCCAGGTGCTGCTGTCGCCGAGCTGGGGCCAGGTCGAGCCGCGGCAGCTCGCGGAGTGGATTCTCGCCGACCGCCTGGAGGTGCGCTTGCAGCTGCAACTGCACAAGCTGCTGTGGGGCGGGGAGCCAGGCCGGTGACCGCGCCGCAGTCGCCCGCCCCGGCGACACGCCGTCCCGTCGTCGTGCTGGTCTCCGGCGGACTCGACTCGGCGACCTGCCTCGCCATTGCGCGCGAGGAGGGCTGCGACTGCCACGCCCTGAGTTTCGCCTACGGGCAGCGCCACGCCGCGGAGCTCGCGGCGGCCGCCCGGGTGGCGACGGCGCTCGGCGCGGTCGAGCACCGCGTGATGCACATCGACCTCGCGGGATTCGGCGGATCGGCGCTCACGGACCCCGGGATCGGCGTGCCCGAGGGCCCGACCGAGGGAATCCCGGTCACCTACGTGCCGGCGCGCAACACGGTGTTCCTGTCGCTCGCACTCGCATGGAGCGAGGTGCTCGGCGCCGAGGAGATCTTTATCGGCGTGAACGCGGTGGACTACTCCGGCTACCCCGACTGCCGCCCGGCCTTCATCGAAGCGTTCGAGCAGATGGCGAACCTCGCGACGCGCGCCGGGGTCGAGGGCGGAGCGCGGTTGCGCATCCGCACGCCGCTCATCGCGCTGTCGAAGGCCGAGATCATCCGGCGCGGCGCCACACTCGGCGTGGATTACTCGCTCACGGTGTCCTGCTACCAGGCGGACAACGCGGGCCGCGCCTGCGGCTGCTGCGACGCCTGTCGCCTGCGTCGGGAGGGTTTCGCGGCCGCGGGCGTGCCCGATCCCACCGTCTACCGATGATCCTCCCCGGTCGATCCGGTATCATTGCGGCGCCCGCCGCGAGGGCCGTTAGCTCAGTCGGTAGAGCAGCTGGCTTTTAACCAGTTGGTCGCTGGTTCGAATCCAGCACGGCCCACCACCGTTGGAGACGCCGTCGCGGGGCCAGTGTCACTGCGGATCGGTCAGATGCGACGGACGTGATTTCGTGTTCACCACTAGGAGACTGCAGATGAAGAGCAAGATTCTGGCCCTGTTCGCGGCGACGCTGGTCGCCGTCGCGGGGCCCGCACTCGCGGACAAGACGACCGGCGAGCATATGGACGACGGCACGATCACCTCCGAGGTGAAGGCAGGCCTCGTCGGCGCGAAGGACGTGCCGAGCAGCGACATCAACGTCGAGGTCTACAAGGGCCAGGTGCTGCTGACCGGCTTCGTGACCAAGCCGGAGCAGAAGACCGCCGCCGAGGGCGTCGCCAAGGGCGCCAAGGGCGTCACCAAGGTGCACAACAAGCTGATCGTGCATCCCGCGACCTCGATGGGTTCGAAGCTCGATGACACCGTGCTGGTGGGCAAGGTCAAGGCGGCGCTGATCGACGAGAAGGAAGTCGACGGCGGCGCGATCAACGTCGAGGCGCGAGACAGCATCGTGCAGCTCGGCGGCTTCGTGGCCGGCGAAGGCGCCAAGAAGCGCGCTCTCGATGTTGCCAAGGGCGTCAAGGACGTCAAGAAGGTCGAGGACGGACTGGTCGTCAAGCCCAAGTGATCGATCGGACCTGAGTGCAGGGGTCTCGCCTCGGCGGGGCCCCTGTTTCGTTTCCGGGGCCGCGCGGCCGGTCGTTGGCCCGCGATCGACCCGCTGCACTATCATCCGCGACCATTCGCGACACACGCGTCCGACAGAGAATGCGAGGCCGGGGGTGGGGGGAGACAACATGGCCGACCTGTTCGACAACCCGATGGGCACCGACGGCTTCGAGTTCGTCGAGTACACGGCGCCCGATCCCGAGCTGCTGCGCGGGCTGTTCGAGCGCATGGGCTTCCCGGTGACGGCCCGCCACCGCAGCAAGAACGTCACGCTGCACCGACAGGGCGACGTCAACTTCATCATCAATGCCGAGCCCGGCAGCTTCGGGCAGCGCTTCGCGCAGCAGCACGGCCCCTCGGCCTGCGCCATGGCCTTCCGCGTGCGTGACGCCGCCGGGGCGTTCCGTCGCGCCGTCGAACTCGGCGCCACGCCGGTCGCGACGCCGGTGGGACCGATGGAACTCAACATCCCGGCCATCGAGGGCATCGGCGGCAGCGTGATCTACCTCGTGGACCGCTACGGCGAGCGCACGATCTACGACGTGGACTTCGTGCCGGTGGTCCAGGCGGTGCCGAGCCGTGCGACGGGCCTCGAGCTCATCGACCACCTCACCCACAACGTGCAGCGCGGGCGCATGGACCACTGGGCCGGATTCTACGAGCGGCTGTTCAACTTCCGGGAGATCCGCTACTTCGACATCGAGGGACGGAAGACCGGCCTGCTGAGCCGCGCCATGACCAGTCCCTGCGGCAAGATCCGCATCCCGATCAACGAGTCGCAGGACGACAAGTCGCAGATCGAGGAGTACCTGCGCGAATACCGTGGCGAGGGCATCCAGCACATCGCGCTGTCCACAGGCGACATCTACGCCACCGTGGACCAGTTGCGCAGCAACGGCATCGACTTCCAGGACACGCCGGACACCTACTACGAGGGCGTGAACGCCCGCGTGACGGGGCACCGCGAGACGCTCGCCGAGCTCGAGCGTCGCCGCATCCTGATCGACGGCAGCGACCGGGACGGCATCCTGCTGCAGATCTTCACGAAGAACGTCATCGGGCCGATCTTCTTCGAGATCATCCAGCGCAAGGGCAACGAGGGCTTTGGCGAAGGCAACTTCCGCGCGCTGTTCGAGTCGATCGAGCTCGACCAGGAGCGCCGCGGCGTCATCTGAGGCTGGCGGCACGGGGCTCGGGCGGCGCGGGGTCGGGGAGGGGCGGCGATGAAGCGGTACATCCCGGTGTCGAGAGTGGAGGGTACGGCCTCGCGGCAGGCGCACTGCGACCTGCCGGAGGGGACCTACGAGCGGGAGATGGGCAAGGAAGGCTTCTTCGGGCCGGCTGCCTTCTTCCACCACCGCCACCCGCCGACCGCGTGGGTGGAGTTCACCGGCCCGCTGCAGCCGCGCGCCTTCGACCTCACGAAGCTCCCGCCCGGGCCTGCGAGCCCCTGGTCGGCACCCGAGGTGCTGCTCAATGCCCACTGCCGGATCCGCTACTGGCGCCTGTCGGGCCGCATGCCGCGCCTCGCTCGCAATGCCGACGGCGACGAGCTGCTGTTCGTGCACGCCGGCGCGGGCGACCTGTACTGCGACTTCGGGCATCTAGCGATCGCCACAGGCGACTACGTCGTACTGCCGCGCGGCACGATGTGGCGCATCGAGAGCGCGACGCCGGTGGACCTGCTGATGATCGAGGCCACCGGCGCGAGCTATCAGCTGCCGGAGAAGGGGCTGGTGGGCAACCACGCGATCTTCGATCCCGCGATCCTCGACACGCCGGCCGTGGACGGCCCGTTCCTCGCGCAGCAGGCCGACGAGGGTCCGTGGCAGGTGGAGGTGAAGCGCCGCAACGCGGTTTCGACGATCACCTACCCGTTCAACCCGCTGGACGCCGTCGGCTGGCACGGCGACCTCGCGGCGGTGCGCGTCAACGTGCGCGACCTGCGACCGCTGATGAGCCACCGCTACCACCTGCCGCCCTCGGCGCACACGACTTTCGTCGCGAACCGCTTCGTGGTCTGCACCTTTGCCCCGCGCCCCTTCGAGACTGACCCTGGCGCGCTCAAGGTGCCGTTCTTCCACAACAACGACGACTACGACGAGGTGCTCTTCTATCACGCCGGCGACTTCTTCAGCCGCGACAACATCCACCCCGGCATGATGAGCCTCCACCCGGGCGGCTTTACGCACGGCCCGCACCCGAAGGCCCTGACGCGCATGTTCCAGCAGCCGAAGCCCGCCACCGACGAGTACGCGGTGATGATCGACACGCGCGACGCGCTCGACGTGGGCGCGGGCGCCGCGGCGGTGGAGTGGTCGGGCTACGTGGACAGCTGGAAGGGCAAGCCTTGAAGCTCGCCTCGCTCGCCAACGGCACGCGCGACGGCCAACTGCTGGTCGTCACCCGCGACCTCACCCGGGCGGTCGCGGTGCCGTCGGTCGCGCCCACGCTGCAGGCGGCGCTCGACGACTGGGCGCGGCTGCGCTCGCGGCTCGAGCAGGCGGCGCTCGACCTCGAGGACGGTCGCGCTCCGGGCGGCTTCCCCTTCCAGCCGACTCAGGTGCTCGCACCGTTGCCGCGCGCGCACCATTGGGTGGACGGCTCGGCTTACGTCAACCACGTCGAGCTCGTGCGCAAGGCCCGCGGCGCGGAGATGCCGCCCTCGTTCTGGACGGATCCGCTCGTCTATCAGGGCGGCTCCGACGATTTCCTGCCGCCCTGCGCGGACGTGCCGGTGCCGAGCGAGGACTACGGCATCGACTTCGAGGCCGAGGTGGCGGTGATCACCGACGACGTGCCGATGGGCACGACCGCCGCCGGGGCGCGACGCCACGTCCAGCTCGTGATGCTGGTGAACGACTGGTCGCTCAGGAACCTGATTCCCGGCGAGCTCGCCAAGGGCTTCGGCTTCTACCAGTCGAAGCCGGCGACGGCGTTCTCGCCGGTCGCGGTGACGCCCGATGAGCTCGGCGACGGCTGGGACGGCGGCAAGGCGCTGCTGCCGCTGGTGTCGCACCTCAACGGCGTTGCTGTTCGGCCGTCCCGAGGCCGGAGCGGACATGACCTTCGATTTCCCGAGGCTGATCGAGCACGTCACGAAGACGCGGCGGCTCGGCGCCGGCGCGATCGTGGGCTCCGGCACGGTGTCGAACCTCGATCGCTCGCGCGGTTCTTCCTGCATCGTCGAGCGGCGCATGCTCGAGCAGATCGAACATGGCAGGCCGCTCACGCCCTTCCTTCGCTACGGCGACCGCGTCCGCATCGAGATGCTGGATCGCGAGGGCCGCAGCATCTTCGGCGCGATCGACCAGCGCGTCGTGGCGGCGCGATGACAGCAGCTGGGCAGCTGCACGGGATGTTCGGCGGCCTCGAGAGCCTGCCACCCGACCCGATCCTGGGCGTCAGCGCAGCATTCCGTGCCGATCCGGACCCAGGCAAGGTGGACCTCGGCGTCGGCGTGTACCGCGACGAGTCCGGCAATACGCCGGTCCCGGCCGCGGTGCGCGAGGCGGAACGGGCGCTGCTCGCGGGCCAGTCGAGCAAGACCTACGTCGGACCGGCGGGCAACCCCGAGTTCAACGAGCGCATCGTCGCGATGGCGCTCGGCCCGCTCGCCGCGGGGCTCAGGGAGCGCACCGCCACGATCCAGACCGTCGGCGGCTGCGGCGCGCTGCGCATCGGCGCAGAACTGGTGCGCGTCGCGGCACCGGGCGCGGTGATCCACGTCAGCGACCCGACCTGGGCGAACCATGAACCGCTGGTTGGCAGTTCGGGGCTGTCGCTGCAGCGGTATCCGTACTACGACCCCGCGACCCGCGGCGTCGCCTTCGAACGGATGCTCGATCGGCTCGAGCAGCTGCCGGGCGGGGATGTCGTATTGCTGCACGTCTGTTGCCACAACCCGACGGGCGCTGACCTCGACCGATCGCAATGGGCCACGGTCGCCGAGGTGCTCGCGCGGCGCGGGCTCGTGCCGTTGCTCGATCTCGCCTACCAGGGCTTCGCCGACGACCTCGAGGCCGACGTCGCCGGGCTGCGTCTGGTCGCGGAGCGCGTTCCGACGCTGCTGCTCGCGATCTCCTGCTCGAAGAACTTCGGCCTGTACCGCGAACGGGCCGGCGCGCTCGCGATCGTCGCGCCCACAGCGGCCACGGCGCGCGCGCTCGCGACTCACCAGGCGCGCACCGCGCGGCGCATGTACTCGATGCCACCCGACCACGGCGCGGCGATCGCGGCGCGCGTGCTCGGCGATCCCGGCCTGCGCGAGGCCTGGCAGGCGGAGCTTGCGGTCATGGTGGCGCGGATGAAGGCGATGCGCGCGCTGCTCGCAGGGTGCCTCGCGGCACGGCGCCCCGAGCGGGACTTCGGCTGGCTCGCGCGCCACCGGGGCATGTTCTCGCTGCTCGGCCTCGACGCCCCGGCCATCGCGCGGCTGCGCGAGGTCGAGCACGTCTACCTGCCGCCGGACGGGCGCATCAACGTGGCAGGCGTGAGCGAGGAGAACGTCGAGCGCGTGGCCGACTGCATCGTCGGCGTGCTCGACCCGCGATGAAACTCTGCCCGAAGCTGATCCTCGAGGGCACGCGCCTCACCCACAAGACGGACATCGCTTTCGCGCTGAACGAGCATCCGCGGGTGGTCGGGCCGCGCCGGTACCGCTATCACTCGCCGGTGATCTCGGCGGAGTGGTGCGCGTTCACCAACGTCCCCTGGGGCCGCGGCCTGATCAACTTCGAGCCGCAGGAGGAGGCGCTCGCGATGGAGACCTACGCCACCTGGGCGAGACTCTTCGAATTGCAGCGTTACTACTCCTGGATCGTGGACCGCTTCCACGTCTCGACGATCGTCCACCAGCGCCGCGTCCACCACCGCGAGTTCGACTTCCGCTGGCTCGAGGAGCGCCTGCTGCCGCTGGGCTTCCGGCTGATCCTCTGCACCCGACGTCCGGATTCCTTCGCCCGCGCCCGCGAGGAGCGGCTGAAGGTGTCGGGCAATCCCGGCCAGTACGACGACCTCGCGCCCTTCATCGCCGAGCAGGAGGCGATGCGTCACGAGGTGTCGCGTTCCCTGCTCCCGTCGCTCGAGGTCGACGTGTCGGACGACGGTGTCGACGGCGCGTGCGACCGCATCGCGGACTGGCTCGAGTCGACCGGCGGGCTGACGCTCTCCTAGGGTCGTTACCGCTTGAGGCGGTCGCACTGCATGTGATCGCCGCAGAGCGAAGCCGCAAGGCTCCGACCGCGGTGGTGCGTCGTGGATCCTCCGCGGCAGGGTCTGTACCGGGCTCGGAACGTCGGGCATCTGGGGCGTGGCGTCGCGCCGCAGGGATGCGGCGCGCGAGCCCCCAGGGAAGGGTTCACGGCGTCCACGCGCCAGATGCCCGTCACGTTCCGGGCCCGGTGGAGGCGGAGCGAGCCTAGCCCGTCGCCGGCTCATCGAACCGCGGATACGGCCCCAGCGCGAGCAGCGCCAGCGCGCCCACGACGAACAGCACGGCCGCCGCATACAGGATCGGCTGGTAGCTGCCGGTGGAGTCGAAGACGCGGCCGAACAGGAACGGCGAGAAGCCCGAGGCGAACCCGAACACCGCGTACTGCAGGCCGTAGAGTCGGCCGTAGTTCGCGAGCCCGAAGTAGCGCGCGGTGAGGTACGCGACGAGATCGGTCTCGGCGCCTGCCGCGAGCCCGATCAGCGCTGCCGAGAGCAGCGCTGCCGGCAACGACACCTGCGTCTGGGCGAGCAGCAGGCAGGAGATCGCGGGCAGCGCAAGCATCGGCAGCGTTACGAGCGGCGCCCAGTACCGGTCGATCAGGTAGCCCGCGAGCAGGCGGCCACCGATCACGCTGGCGCCGATCACTCCGGTCACCTGCGCGGCGCGCGACGCCTCGAAGCCGCGATCCATCAGCAGAGGCTGCAGGTTGGTCATCGAGCCGCCGACGCCGATCGCCACGCAGAGGATCGAGCCGGCGATCACCCAGAAGCGATAGTCGCGCAGTGCGGCTCGCACTGAGACTCCCGTCGTCGCCGCGCGCGCCGTCCGCACCGCGTCGCGCGCGTCCGGTTCGCGGAAAAGCCACAGCGCCACGGGCAGCGCGAGCAGCAGCGGCAGCAGCGAAATCCCGAGGAAGGCCACCCGCCAGCCGTAGCGTCCGATGAGCCACGTGGCGAGGACCGGCAGCAGCGCCGCGGTCAGGCCCGTGCCCATCAGAGTCAGCGCCAGCGCGAGGCCGCGGTTGTGCACGAACCAGGCGTTCACCCCGCGGGTCCAGCTGAGCGGCGTGGATCCCGCGCCCACGGCGCCCATCAGCGCCCAGAGCAGGTAGAACACCGGTAGCGACGCCGGCGTGAGGGCGAGCGCCGCATAGGCGACCCCGAACAGGGCGAGCGCGCCGATGGCGACTTTGCGCACGCCGACGCGATCGACGAGCCCGCCGACATAGGGCACTGCGATCACGACCGCGGCAGTGAACCAGAACAGCGCGAGCTGGATGTCGCCACGGCCCCAGCCGAATTCCTCGGCAAGCGGTCGCGTGAACGGACCGACCGAGTTGAAGGGGATCGGCGAGGCGCCGCAGGCGGTGCCGAGCGCCGCCGCGAGCAGCACGGTCCAGCCACGGCGGAACTCGACGGCGGTCGGGCTGGTGCTCATTGCTGTTCTTCGCACGGGGCGGCGGTTGGAGCGATGCGGGCGACACTTTATGTCGTTTCCCCGTGCGACTCATGCGCTGCGTCTCGCTCCGTCCCGACCGGCTGCGATGGTCCGCGGACTAGCCGGCGCGGAGGCCTTGCTATAGAATCCGCGCCACGGAACGACCCCGGACGACGTTAACTCGTTGATTCGGCGGGGTTCCGGCCGGGCAGGGCGGTCTCGTGGCGCGGGACAGGCCGGTACGGCGGGAGATTCGCCAGAGAAATCCCCCGAGCGGGGATTTTTCGTTTGTGGGGACGGCCCCGAGGGGTCCGTCGGCCACGAGGAACGAATGGGCCGCCGGCCCATTTTTTTTCGCGCGCCGTGGCGGGTCTGGACGATGCTCAGGGACGCTCTGGTCGCGCTGCTGCAGCCGGTGGTCGAAGGACTCGGCTACGGGCTGTGGGAACTCGAGTACGTGCCGGGGCGCGGCAACGCGCTCCTGCGGGTCTACATCGACGCGCCGTCCGGAATCACGGTCGACGATTGCGAGCGCGTCAGCCGCGCGGTGAGCGAAGTGCTCGACGGCGCGGACCCGCTGCCGGGGCACTACACGCTCGAGGTGTCCTCGCCCGGCCTCGAGCGGCCGTTGCGGACCGCGGCGCAGTTCGCGCCGTACGTGGGCGAGACGGTGTTCGTGGAACTCGTGCAGCCGGTGGCGGGACGGCGGCGCTTCAAGGGCGCGCTGGCCGCGGCCGGTCCGGAGTCGATCGAAGTGGACATGGACGGCAGCCGGCACGTGCTGCCGATCGGCGCGATTCGCAAGGCGCACCTGGCGCCCGACCTTTGATCCCCGCACAGCGGGAGGACAGCAGATGAACAAAGAGATCCTGATGGTCGTCGATGCGGTCTCCAACGAGAAGGGCGTCGACAAGGAGATCATCTTCGAGGCGCTCGAGGCGGCGCTCGCCTCCGCGACGCGCAAGAAGTACGGCGAGGAGACCGACGTACGCGTCGCGATCAACCGCAAGACCGGCGACTACGACACGTTCCGCCGCTGGAAGGTGTTCGCCGACGATTCGACCGAGCTCGAGTTCCCCGACAAGGAACTGCGCTTCGACGACGCGGTGGACATGGACCCGGACGTGCAGATCGGCGGCTACGTCGAGACGCCGCTCGAGTCGGTCGCCTTCGGCCGCATCGGTGCGCAGACCGCCAAGCAGGTGATCGTGCAGAAGGTGCGCGAGGCCGAGCGCGCCCAGGTCGTGGAGCAGTATCAGAGCCGCGTCGGTCAGCTCGTCTCGGGCATCGTCAAGCGCGTCGACCGCAATGGCATCTTCGTGGACCTTGGCGGCAACGCCGAGGGCTTCATCTCGCGCGACCAGATGATCCCGCGCGAGCCGGTGCGCACGCAGGACCGGATCAAGGCCTTCCTGAAGGATGTGCGGCCCGAGCCGCGCGGTCCGCAGCTGTTCCTGAGCCGCACGGCGCCGGACTTCCTGATCGAGCTGTTCAAGCTCGAGGTGCCCGAGGTGGGCCAGGGCCTGATCAACATCCTCGGCGCCGCCCGCGACCCGGGCGCCCGTGCCAAGATCGCGGTGCGCAGCAACGACGCGCGCATCGACCCGGTCGGCGCCTGCGTGGGCATGCGCGGCTCGCGCGTCCAGGCGGTGTCGAACGAGATCGCCGGGGAGCGCGTGGACATCATCCCCTTCGACGCCAATCCGGCGCAGTTCGTGATCAACGCGATGGCGCCCGCCGAGGTGAGCTCGATCGTCGTCGACGAGGATGCGCACAGCATGGACATCGCTGTCGCGGAGGAAAAGCTCTCACAGGCGATCGGCCGCGGCGGGCAGAACATCCGCCTCGCGAGCGAACTTACCGGCTGGCGGCTCAACATCATGAGCGAACAGGCCGCGGAAGAGCGCAGCGAGTCCGAGCAGCGCGGGCTGCGCGAGATGTTCATGAAATCGCTCGACGTGGACGAGGACGTCGCGGGGATCCTGGTGGGCGAGGGCTTCTCGAGCATCGAGGAGGTCGCCTACGTGCCGCAATCGGAGCTCGTCGGCATCGAGGAGTTCGACGAGACGATCGTGCAGGAGCTGCGCAACCGCGCGCGCGACGTGCTGCTCACGCAGGCGATCGCGAGCGAGGAAACGATCGAGGGAGCGGCCCCGGCGGCCGACTTGCTCGAGGTGGAGGGCATGAGCGACGAGCTCGCGGGCGAGCTCGCCCGCCACGGAATCGTGACGCGCGAGGACCTCGCCGAGCAGGCGGTGGACGACCTCGCCGAGATCCCCAACCTCGAACCCGAGCGCGCGGGCGAGCTGATCCTGGCGGCGCGCAAGCACTGGTTCGAGCAGGCTCAGCAGGCCTGAGCGGAGGTCCCCCATGGCGGAAGTTACGGTCAGCCAGTTCGCGGAGGTGCTCAAGGTCCCGGTCGACCGGCTGTTGACGCAGCTCGACGAGGCCGGCATCAAGGTCGGCGGCGCGGACGCGGTGATCAGCGACGAGGCCAAGCTGGAGCTGCTGACGCACCTGCGCCGTGCCCACGGTCGCGACGAGGACGCTGCCGCCCCGCGCAAAATCACCCTCAAGCGCAAGGCGCAGCAGGAGATCAAGGTCGCCTCGACGCTCGGGCGCGCGCGCACGGTCAACGTGGAGGTGCGCGGCAAGAAGACCTACCTGAACCGCACGGTGCTCGAAGAAGAGCAGCGGCAACGGCAGGAGGAGGTCGACCGACAGCGGCAGGCGGAGGAGGCGCAGCGTCTCGAGATCGAGCGTCGCGAGACCGAAGAGCGCGACGCGGAGCGGCGCGAGCGCGAGCGGCTGGACGCCGAGGCGCGCCGCATCGACGAGGAAGCCCGCACGCGCGCCGACGCGGAGGAGCGCCGCCAGTCCGAGGAACGAAAGCACGAGACCGCCGAGCGCGACCGCGGCGACACCGAGCGACAGGCCGCCGAGCCGCCGCGCCCGCCGCCGCCGCCGCCGAAAGCGCGCGCGGCCGAGCCGGCCGACGAGCGCAAGGGCACCACCAAGTACGGCCGCAAGGAACTGCACGTCACGGTGGACGCCAGCGCGCGCTTCAATAAGAAGCGGCAGCTCCAGAGCCGCTCGCGTCGCCACGTGCAGGTGAGCGTCGAGTCGCGCGGCGGCGAGTTCGCCCAGCCCACGGCGCCGGTGAAGCGCGACGTGCAGATCCCGGAGACCATCACCGTCGGCGAACTCGCCAACCGCATGGCCGTGAAGGCCAACGAGGTGATCAAGGCGATGATGAAGATGGGCGTGATGGCCACCATCAACCAGCCCATCGACCAGGACACCGCGCAGCTCGTGGTCGAGGAGTTCGGCCACACCGCCGTGCGCCACAAGGAAGACGCCCTCGAGGAGCAGTTGCTGGCCACCTCGGGCGAGATGGAGTCGGCGTCGCGTCCGCCGGTGGTCACGATCATGGGCCACGTGGATCACGGCAAGACCTCGCTGCTCGACTTCATCCGCCGCGCCAAGGTCGCGGCGGGCGAGGCAGGCGGCATCACCCAGCACATCGGTGCCTACCAGGTCGAGACCCCGAAGGGCCTGATCACGTTCATCGACACGCCCGGCCACGCGGCGTTCACCGCGATGCGCGCCCGCGGCGCGCACGTGACCGACATCGTGGTGCTGGTCGTGGCGGCGGACGACGGCGTGATGCCGCAGACCGTCGAGGCGATCCAGCACGCGCGTGCGGCCAACGTCGCCATCGTCGTTGCGGTCAACAAGATCGACAAGGGCGACGCCGACCCCGACCGCGTGCGCAACGACCTCGGCAAGCACAACGTCATCCCCGAGGAGTGGGGCGGCGACACCATGTTCGTGAACGTCTCGGCGCGCACCGGCCAGGGCGTCGAACAGCTCCTCGAGTCCATCCTGCTGCAGGCCGAGGTGCTCGATCTCAAGGCCCCGACGCAGGGTGCCGCGGTCGGCGTCGTGCTCGAGTCGAGCATCGAGAAGGGCCGCGGTGCGGTCGCCACCGTGCTGGTCAAGCGCGGCACGCTCAAGGCCGGCGACCCGATCATCGCAGGCCAGGAGTTCGGCCGGGTGCGCGCGATGTTCGATGCGGCGGGCGCGCAGGTGACGTCCGCCGGGCCCTCGACTCCGGTCGCCGTGCTCGGTCTGTCCAATGCCCCGAATGCGGGCGACGACCTGCTGGTGGTGGAGAGCGAGCGCAAGGCGCGCGAGGTGGCGCTCTACAGACAGGGCAAGTTCCGCGACGTGCGTCTCGCGAGCGCCGCGAAGAAGGCCGAGGATGTCTTCTCGCAGATGGGCGAGGCCGCCGGCGCCAACATCCAGGTCATCGTCAAGGCCGACGTGCAGGGCAGCGCCGAGGCGCTGCGCGACGCGCTGTCCAAGGTCGGCACCGACGAAGTGGTCGTCAAGGTCATCGCGAGCGGCGTCGGCGGCATCACCGAGTCGGACGTCACGCTGGCCGCCGCCTCCCGGGCGCGCATCATCGGCTTCAACGTGCGCGCCGACGGCGCGGCCCGCGCCGCACTGAAGGACAGCGGCATCCCGGTGAACTACTACAGCATCATCTACGAGGCGATCGACGACCTGAAGCTCGCCGTCTCCGGCATGTTGAAGCCCGAGATCAAGGAGCAGATCGTGGGCCTCGCCGAGGTGCGCGAAGTGTTCCGCTCGAGCAAGTTCGGCACGGTGGCCGGCTGCCTCGTGGTGGAAGGCGTCATCAAGCGGGGCAACCCGGTACGGGTGCTGCGCGACAACGTGGTCATCCACCAGGGCGAGCTCGACTCGCTGCGTCGCTTCAAGGACGACGCGGGCGAGGTCCGGGCCGGCACCGAGTGCGGCATCGGCGTGGTCAAGTACAACGACATCCGTGTCGGCGACCAGATCGAATGCTTCGCGCGGGTCGAAGTCGCGCGCAGCGCGTGACCGCACGCCATGCCGCGTGAGGTCCCGCGCGCCCGCCGCGTCGCCGAGCAGGTGCAGCGCACGCTTGCGGAGTTCCTGCGTCGCGAGGTGCGCGACCCGCGACTCAAGCCGGTGACGATCACGCACGTGAAGATGTCGCCGGACCTGTCGCATGCCTGGGTGCATTTCCAGCTGCTCACCGGCGACGCGCACGACCCGCTGCAGCAGGAGATCCTCGACGAGGCCGCGATTCACCTGCGCGGCCCGCTCGGCCGCGCCCTGCGCCTGCGCATCGCGCCGCAGATCCACTTCAGTCCCGACGCCGAGCTCGAGCAGAGCCAGCGGCTCGACGAGATCATCACGCGAGCCGTGCGCGAGGATTCCGCGCGCCACCCGGCGGACGACGGCACGCCCGACGACGGTTCGCGGTGACGCCGGCGGAGGAGGGCGCACGCGCGGGCGATCGGCCGCGCTGGCGCGACCTCGACGGCATCGTGCTGCTCGACAAGCCCCCCGGGATCGGCTCGACGCCGGCGCTGCAGCGCGTGCGGCGCCTGCTGCGCGCGGCGAAGGCCGGCCACGCGGGAACGCTCGATCCGATGGCGACCGGCATGCTGCCGCTGTGCTTCGGCCATGCGACCAAGGCCTGCGGCTGGCTGCTCGAATCGTCCAAAGGCTACCGTGCAACGCTGGTGCTGGGCGCGGCGACGGACACGGGCGATGCCGATGGCAAGGTCGTGAGGACCCGCGCTGTGCCGACGCTCGAGCGGCCCCGGGTGCTCGAGGTGCTGGCGGGCTTCCTGGGCGTGCGGGAGCAGCGCCCGCCGATGTACTCGGCGATCAAGCAAGGCGGTCGTCCCCTGTACGAACTCGCGCGGCGGGGCGAGGAGGTCGAGCGCGCACCCCGCCAGGTGACGATCCGCCGGCTCGACCTCGTCGAGCTCGGTGCCGAGGCGCTGGAGTTCGAGGTCGCCTGCTCCAAGGGCACCTACGTGCGGGTGCTCGGGGAGGAGATCGCGGCCGCCTTCGGGACCGAGGGTCATCTCGGTGCGCTGCGGCGTCTCTGGGTCGAGCCGTTCGACCCGCGCTCGATGGTGACGCTCGAGGAGATCGAGCGCTGGGCCGCCGCGGCGAGCGCCGAGGCCGGGAGCCCCGACTGGCTGCTGCCGACCGATGCGGCCTTCGCGGGCCTGCCGCGCCTCGACCTCGACCCTCGCCAGGCCGTGCATCTCACCCAGGGGCGGACGATCCGGCCCGCGGGCGAAATCCGTTCCGGGCTGGCCCGAGCCTACGACCCGGGCGGCCGCTTTCTCGGTCTCGTGCAACCCGAGGGACCGCAGGCGGTCCGGGTGGCGCGCCTCTTCGTGGCAGGCGCCGCCGGCGGCGAACCGACGACGGCTTGAGCGATCAGCGGCTTGCAGTTTAGAATGCGCGGCTCAATTCAAGGTCATTAGGCATCGAGGGTTCCATACGATGGCACTGTCCAACGAGCGCAAGGCCGAGATCGTCGGCGGCTACCAGCGCGGCGCCAAAGACACGGGTTCGCCCGAGGTCCAGATCGCGCTGCTCTCCGCACGCATCAACGATCTCGGCCAGCACTTCACGGTGCACAAGGCCGACCACGCTTCGCGCCGCGGCCTGCTCAAACTCGTGACGCAGCGGCGCAAACTGCTCGATCACCTGAAGTCGACCGACGTGGCCCGCTACCAGGACGTCGTCAGCAGGCTTGGCCTGCGCCGCTGATTCCGCGAACCTCCGGCCCGCACTGCGGGCCGGCTTCGTTTCCGCACTCCCCAACGCTTCCTCAGCACTGGACACCATCGTGACCGTCCACACCAAGACATTCCAGTACGGCCCGCACACCGTCACTCTCGAGACCGGCCGCCTCGCCCGCCAGGCCGACGGCGCGGTCCTCGTCTCCATGGGCGACACGGTCGTGCTCGTCACGGCCGTCGGCCGCAAGAACGCGGACCCCAACAAGGAGTTCTTCCCGCTGACCGTCAACTACGTCGAGAAGACGTATGCGGCCGGCCGGATCCCGGGCGGCTTCTTCAAGCGCGAGGGGCGGCCCTCCGAGAAGGAGACGCTCACCTCGCGTCTGATCGACCGCCCGATCCGCCCGCTGTTCCCCGAGGGCTTCTTCAACGAGGTCCAGGTGGTCCCGACGGTCGTGTCGCTCGATCCGGACATCGATTCCGACATTCCCGCAATGCTCGGTGCCTCGGCGGCACTGTGTCTGTCGGGCATCCCGTTCAAGGGACCGATCGGCGCCGCCAAGGTCGGCTACCGCGATGGCCAGTACCTGCTGAATCCGACCGCCAAGGACCTGCAGACCTCGCAACTCGACCTCGTCGTGGCCGGCACGGCCGACGCGGTGCTGATGGTCGAGTCCCAGGCGCAGATGCTGTCCGAGGACGTGATGCTCGGCGCCGTCGTGTTCGGCCACGAGCAGATGCAGGTCGCCATCAGGGCGATCCGCGAGCTCGCCGCCGAAGCGGGCAAGCCGGCCTGGGCATGGGCACCCGCCGCGACGGACGCGGCGCTCGTCGCCGCCGTCGCCGCGCAGGCGGAAGGCCCGCTCGGCGAGGCCTATACGATCACCGAGAAGCAGACCCGCTACGCGCGCGTCGGGGAGATCAAGAAGGCGACGATCGAGGCACTCGCCGGCGGCGACGCGCCGAAGTTCGAGGCGCGCAGGGTCGGCGATCAGCTCGGCATGCTCGAGTACAGCATCGTGCGACGCCGCATCCTCGCGGGCGAGCCGCGCATCGACGGACGCGACATGAACACCGTGCGCAAGATCTCCGTGCAGACCGGCGTCCTGCCGCGTACGCACGGCTCGGCGGTGTTCACGCGCGGGGAGACCCAGGCGCTGGTGACCACCACGCTCGGCACCGGTCGCGACGCGCAGCTCATCGACGCCCTGGCGGGCGAGCGCAAGGAGCCGTTCATGCTCCACTACAATTTCCCGCCGTTCTGCGTCGGCGAGACCGGCATGATGGGTTCGCCCAAGCGCCGCGAGATCGGTCACGGCAATCTCGCGCGCCGTGGCGTGAGCGCCGCGATGCCGGACATGACGGCCTTCCCCTATGTGATCCGCGTCGTCTCGGAGGTCCTCGAGTCGAACGGTTCGAGTTCGATGGCGTCGGTATGCGGCACCAGCCTCGCGCTGATGGACGCCGGCGTGCCGATCAAGGCGCCCGTGGCGGGTGTGGCCATGGGCCTCGTGCTCGAGGGCGGCAAGTTCGAGGTGCTGACGGACATCCTCGGCGACGAGGACCACCTCGGCGACATGGACTTCAAGGTGGCGGGCACCTCCGACGGCGTGACCGCTCTGCAGATGGACATCAAGATCGAGGGCATCACGAAGGAGATCATGAAGGTCGCCCTCGATCGGGCGCACGCGGCACGGCTGCACATCCTCGGCGAGATGAACAAGGTGATCTCGGCGCCGCGGCCGCAGATGTCGGAGTGGGCGCCCACCATCATCACGATCAAGATCGACCCGGAGAAGATCCGCGAGGTGATCGGCAAGGGCGGTGCGGTGATCCGCGCCATCACGGAGGAAACCGGCACCACGATCGACATCGAGAACGACGGTACGGTGAAGATCGCCTCGGTGAACGGCTCGGCGGGCCGCGAGGCCCAGCGCCGCATCGAGCTCATCACGTCCGAGGTCGAGGTCGGCGCGATCTACGAGGGTCGCGTCGTGCGGCTCATGGATTTCGGCGCGTTCGTGCAGATCCTGCCTGGCAAGGACGGCCTCGTGCACATCTCGCAGATCTCCGACGAGCGCGTCGAGCGCGTCAGCGACAAGCTCAAGGAAGGCGACGTCGTGCGCGTGAAGGTGCTTGAGGTGGACCGCCAGGGCCGCGTACGCCTCTCGATGCGCAGCGTCGACGGCTGATCGCCGCGACGGCTCGCGGCCCGGCAGTCAGCGGTTCTCGCCCGGGCGACGACCGCTGACTGCTCGAACTCCGTCCTAGAACTCCGACCTAGTCCCGTTCCTTCTCGTCGCGGGCCCAGGGCCGCGGCAGGCGGGCGAACACCTCTTCCTGCAGACCCTTCCAGCGCTGATAGTTCTTCTGCGCCAGCGCCCCGACGGTCTCGAACGGGTCCACGCCCACGACGCTCTTGAAGCGATCGCGCAGTTCGCGCTGCTCGCGCGTGAACAGTTGCAGGCTTTCGTCGAGATAGCGACCCACGAAGTCCTGCACGCCGCTGCCGTAGGTGCGGATCACCTGCGACAGGAAGTCGCGGCTCATCAGCGACTCCCCGGCGCCCTCCTGCTCCGCGATCACCTGCAGCAGGATGCTGCGCGTGATGTCCTGCTGCGTCTTGCGGTCGAGGACCACGAAGTCCACGCGCTCCACCACGAGGCGTCGCACGTCCGCAAGCGTCACGTAGCGGCTCTCGACGGTGTCGTACAGGCGGCGGTTCGGATACTTGCGGATGACCCTCGGGGCGTTGCCCCGTGCTTCCGCCGCTGCGCGCCGTTCAGGCCGCCTCGTCTTCACCTTTGCAGTCATTCCCACCCCTCCATCGTCCGGTCCATCGCGGCCGCGTCGGGCAGCTGCGCATTGCGCACCCCTGCGAACCGCATCGGGCACCAGTTCGCAAATGCCCATGCCCACACCGCCTCGAGCGGCGCCCGGGCGAGCCCGGGTGGCGGCTCCTGCCTCAGAAACCGCAGTGCCGCCACGATCGGCGCCGCGGGTGCCGTGCCCGACACGGCAGGCGCGCCGGCGGATTTCGAGAGCTTAACCCCCGATGCATCCACGGCAAGTGGTAGATGCATGTATGTCGGTCGCGGCACGCCCAGCGCCGATTGCAGCAGGATCTGCCGCGCCGTGCTGCCCAGCAGGTCCGTGCCGCGCACCACGTCCGTGATGCCCTGCGCGGCGTCGTCCACGACCACCGCGAGCTGGTAGGCGAACAGCCCGTCGCGCCGGCGCACCACGAAGTCGCCGCAGACGCGCGCGACGTTCTCGGACTGCAGGCCCTGGACCCGGTCCAGAAAGACGACCTCCTCGTCGGGCGCAACGAAGCGCCACGCGGGATCGGCCGCGTCGCCCGCGCCCTCGATGCACTCCGGCGGGTGGAACAGTTCCTCGCCGGGCGGGCGCGCGCGGTTCTCTTCGAGCGCGGCCAGCCGGGCGCGCGAGCAGCCGCAGGCGCGCAGCCGGCCCGCAGCGCGCAGGCGGTCGAAGGCATGCTGGTAGGCGGCGGTGCGCAGGCTCTGCCTCAGCACGCAGCCGTCCCGGTGCAGGCCGAGTCGTTCCAGCGTGAGGAGGATGTCGTCGGCGGCGCCGGGGCGCTCGCGCGGGGGGTCGAGGTCCTCGATCCGCACCAGCCACTCGCCGTCGCGGGTGCGGGCCTCGAGGAAGCTCCCGACCGCAGCGACCAGGGATCCGAAGTGCAGCGGGCCGGTGGGCGAGGGCGCGAAGCGCCCGCGATAGCCCCTGCGGGACGGCTCAGCGGTAGAAGTCGTCGCGATCGCCGAACTGCTTCTCGCGCCGCTCACGCCGCTCCTGCGCCTCGACGCTGAGTGTCGCGACCGGCCGGGCCTCGAGGCGCTTCACGCCGATCGGCTCGCCGGTCTCGAGGCAGTAGCCGTAGCTGCCGTCCTCGATTCGCTTCAGGGCTTCCTCGATCTTGCGGATCAGCTTGCGCTCGCGGTCGCGCGTGCGCAGTTCGAGACTGAACTCCGATTCCTGCGTTGCACGATCGTTCGGATCAGGGAAATTCGCCGCCTCGTCCTTCATGTGCAGCATCGTCCGGTCCACCTCCTGCATGAGGTCCTGCTTCCAGCTGCTCAGGATCGTGCGGAAGTGCTCGAGCTGCTCCTTGCTCATGTACTCCTCGCCCCTGCGAGCGACGTACGGCTGGACGTTGCGCGGTCCGGCGAGCAGGTTGCCGCCGGCCTCGGGCCGCTCCATGGGCGCAGCGGGCAGTGCGACACGCGACGGGGTGCGCTTCGCCGGCGCGGCCGCGACGCGTGTAGACGTCGGATGCGAGGTCTTCGACGCGGGCCGGGCCGGCGCGACCTTGACGTCCGGCTTGGGCTTCGCCGTCGTCCTGGGCGCGGGCTTGGCCGCGCTCTTGCCGGCGGGCCTGACCGCCGCCTTGGCGGAAGGCTTGGGCGCCGCCCTGGCAGAGACAGCTTTCCTGCCCTTGCTCTCCTTGGCAGACGGTTTCTTGACGGACATTTCTAGCTCCGGGGGGCGTCGAAGGACGCGGGATTATACAGACGGGGGCCCGCCGGTCCACCGTGGCCGCCGGGCCCGCCTGCCGCGCCCGGCAAGCCCCGCGCTCGGGCCCGAAATCGCTGCTGTCCGGACCGGCCGTTTCTTCTAAACTCCGCGGCCTGCCTCCTGCCCCGCGACCACGGTGACCGATGCGCCTGAGCAAGATCAAGCTGGCCGGTTTCAAGTCTTTCGTGGATCCGACCACGATCAGCTTTCCGAGCAGCCTGGTGGGCGTCGTGGGTCCGAACGGCTGCGGCAAGTCGAACATCATCGACGCAGTTCGCTGGGTGATGGGCGAGATCTCCGCGAAGCACCTGCGCGGCGACTCGATGGCCGACGTCATCTTCAACGGCTCCGGCACGCGCAAACCGGTGGGCCAGGCCTCCGTCGAGCTGGTGTTCGACAATTCAGACGGCAAGCTCGGCGGCGAGTACGCGAGCTTTGCCGAGGTGTCGCTGAAGCGCGTCGTTACCCGCGACGGCACCTCGAGCTACTTCCTCAACGGCGTTCGCTGCCGCCGCAAGGACATCACGCAGCTGTTCCTCGGCACGGGCCTCGGCTCGCGCAGCTACGCGATCATCGAGCAGAACATGATCTCGCGCGTCATCGAGGCGCGTGCCGACGAGATGCGCGCCTTCCTCGAGGAAGCCGCCGGCATCTCGCGCTACAAGGAGCGGCGCAAGGAGACCGAGACGCGCATCGCGCACACCCGCGAGAACCTCGCGCGTCTCTCCGACCTGCGCGACGAGGTCGAGAAGCAGTTGCGACACCTGCAACGCCAGGCCGCCACGGCGCGGCGCTACCAGGCGCTGAAGCAGGAGGAGCGGCAGTCGCACGCGGAGCTGCTGGCGCTGCGGCTGCGCGAGGTCGAGACCGAGTCGGGCGCCCGCCAGGCGATCCTTGGCGAACGCGACCTCGCGCTGCAGGCCGCGCTCGCCGGGCAGCGTTCGCTCGAAGCGGCGATCGAGCGCGCCCGCCAGGGGCACGATGCGCGCGCGGCGGTGGTGACGGAGGTCCAGGGCCGGCACTACCAGGTCGGTGCGGAGATTTCACGGAGCGAACAGGCGCTCGAGCATGCGCGCGAGATGCGCAGCCGGCAGCGCCAGGAACTCGGGCAACTCGCACAGGGCCTCGACGAGGCCGGTGCCCACCGCCTGCGCGACACCGCACAGGTTGCCGAACTCGCCGCCGCGCTCGCGGAGCTCGAGCCCGGGCTGGAATCGGCTCGCGAGGCAGAGGAGTCGGCCGCGGCGCGCTTCGTCGAGGCCGAGTCCGCCATGCACCGGTGGCAGGAGCGCTGGGAGGAGTTCAACCACGCGCTCCGGTCGGTGTCCTCCACGACCGAGGCGGAGCGGGCGCGGCTCGAGGAACTCGACAACCAGCTGCGCCGGCTGGCAGCACAGCGCGAGCGCGCCGGCCAGGAGCACGCCGTGCTCGCCGCTGCCGATGTCGCCGCCGCGATGGCCGAGATCGCGCGCCACGAGGAACAGGCGCGGACCGGCCTCGAGGCGATGCGCGCGGAGATGGCGAGCTGCGTCGACTCACTGCAGGGCGAGCGCAGCCGCGAGCGGGAACTCGCCGAGGCCTCGCGTGCGGCGCGTCGCGAGACGCAGGACGCGGAAGGCAGGCTGGTGTCGCTCGAGGCGCTGCAGCGTGCGGCGCTGGGCCAGGGCCAGGGCAAGGTCGTCGACTGGCTCAGGGCGCGGGGGCTCGATGCGAGTCCGCGTCTCGCCCGCCAGCTCACGGTGGACGCCGGCTGGGAACGCGCCGTGGAGACCGTGCTCGGTTCCTACCTCGAGGCCGTGTGCGTGGACTCGATCGACGACGTGGCCGGGACGCTCGAGAGCCTCACCGGCGGCACGGTGACGTTCTTCGCCGAACTGCCGGTCACGGCCGGTGTGGGCGCCATGTCGAGCGAGGGTCTGCGCGCGCGCGTGCAAGGCCCGGCCGGCCTCGACGCGCTGCTCGAGGGCATCGTCGCCGCCGACTCGCTCGCCGAGGCGCTCGCGACGCGTCCGGCGCTGCGTGCCGGGCAGTCGGTGGTCACGCGCGACGGCATCTGGATCGGTCCGGACTGGCTGCGCGTGAGCCGTGACCGCGACGCGCACGAAGGCGTGATCGAGCGCGAGCAGGAACTGCGCCGCCAGCGCACTGACCTCGAGACGCTGCAGGCCCGCGGCCGAGCGGTGGACGAGGAACTCGAGGCGGCCCGCGGCCGCGTCCGCGACCTCGAGGACCGGCTCGCCGACGAACAGGCGCGCCTCGCGCGCGAGGGCGCCGCCCACATGAACCTCCGCTCGCAGCTCGATTCGCTGCGGGCCCGCGCCGACCAGCGCGACAGCCGCATGCAGCAACTCGCTGCGGAACTCGCCGAGCTGTCCGACGCGCTCGAGGTCGCCGGTGCCGGCAACCGTTCTGCCCGTGGCCGGCTCGAGGAGGCGGTGGACGCGATGGCGGACCTCGAGGAGCGCCGGCGCGCGCTCGAGACGGAGCGCGACGCGTTGCGCCAGTCGCTCGCCGGCGCACGCGAACGCGCCGAGCAGGATCGCAATGCGGCGCGCGAGGTGGCGATCCGCTTCGAGTCGCGGCGCACCGCCCACGCGTCGCTGCTGGCGGGCATCCAGCGCCTCGATGGGCAGATCGCGCAGTTCGAGGCGCGCAGAGCCGATCTCGAATCGCAGCTGGGCGAGGGCGAGTCGGCGGAGGCGGGTGTCAAGGAGGTTCTGGAGCAGGCGCTCGCCCGACGACTGGCCGTCGAGGGCGAACTCGCCGCGGCGCGGCGCGAGCTCGAGGCACTCGATGCCGAGCTGCGCGACCTCGACGAGCGGCGCATGGTCGCCCAAACGGCCGTGCAGGACGCCCGCGACCTGCTCGAGAACGTGAAGTTCTCGGTGCAGGAGCTGCGCCTGCGGCGCGAGTCGCTGCTCGAGCAGTTCGCCGCGACGCGGCTGGAGCTTGCCGAGGTCATCGCCGCGCTCGACCCGGCCGCCGACGTGGTCGCGTGGGAACAGCGGCTCGCGGCGGTCTCCGAGAAGATCGAGCGCCTCGGGCAGGTCAACCTCGCCGCGATCGACGAGTTCCGCGAGCAGTCGGAGCGCAAGGAGTACCTCGACCGGCAGTTCACCGACCTCACCGACGCGCTCGCCACGCTCGAGGATGCGATCCGCAGGATCGACCGCGAGACCCGCAGCCGCTTCCAGGACACTTTCGATCGCGTCAACGCGGGCCTCAAGGACAAATTCCCGCGGCTCTTCGGCGGCGGCAATGCCTACCTCGAACTGGTGGGCGAGGACGTGCTGGAGTCGGGCGTGGCGATCATGGCGCGCCCGCCGGGCAAGCGGAACAGCTCGATCAGCCAGCTCTCGGGCGGCGAGAAGGCGCTCACCGCCGTGGCACTCGTGTTCTCGATCTTCGAGCTGAACCCGGCGCCGTTCTGCCTGCTCGACGAGGTGGACGCTCCGCTCGACGACAACAACGTCGGGCGCTTCTGCGAGATCGTCCGCGACATGTCGGGACGCGTGCAGTTCGTGTTCGTCACGCACAACAAGTCCACCATGGAGCTTGCCAGCCAGTTGCTCGGCGTCACCATGAACGAGCCCGGCGTGTCGCGTCTCGTGGCCGTGGACGTGGAAGAGGCGATGCGCCTCGCGGCCGTCTGAGCGTCGCGATGGACGCGCTGCGCTGGATCCTGCTGGCCGCCGGGGTCGTGCTGATCGCCGGGGTTTACCTGTGGGGCCTGCGCTCGCGTCGGCGCTCGGCGGCGCCCGAGCCGGAGCGCGTCGCGCGTTTCGAGCCTGCGGCGGTGCCGCGATCGGCGGCCGCGTTCCAGAGGGTCGATCCGGAGTTCGGCCCGGCCGAGCCCGACAGCGACGAGTCCCGGCCGGTGATCGCGGCCGAGCGCGACGAATGGCACGTGCGTCCCGGTGCGGCTGCGCGGCACGAGCCACGGATCGAGCCGGTGGAGCCGAACCCTTCGAACGAGTCGCCGGCCGCCCCGATCGAGGAGGTCCCCGCAGCGGCGCCGCGGCAGCAGTCCCGCGAGCCGGCGCCCGAGCAGAAGGTGCTGGCGCTGCGCATCGTGTCGGCGGCCGCTGCCCCGTTCCCCGGCCGCACGCTGCGCGAGGCGATCGAGTCGCAGGGACTCGCCTTCGGTCGCCACCGCATCTTCCACCGACTGCACGGCGACGGGCGGGCGGTGTTCAGCCTCGCGAGCCTCAAGGAGCCGGGCACCTTCGACCGGGAGACCATGGACGAGGCGAGCTTCCGGGGCGTGGCCATGTTCGCCGTCCTGCCAGGACCGCTCGACGGCGAGCGCGCCTTCGACGAGCTGGTCGCGGCGGCACGCGCAATTGCGGCGCGGCTCGGCGGGTTGGTGCAGGACGAGCGCGGCGTCGCGCTCGGCGTGGCGCGCGCCGGCCAGCTGCGCGAGGACGCGGCCGCCTTCGGGTCGGCGTCGCCCGACGCCTGACACGGCGGCGCGCATGACGGACCGCGGGGTCGGGGCGCGGATCGAGGAACTGCGCGGGCAGGTCCGCCACCACGACTACCGCTATTACGTCCTCGACGATCCCGAGGTCTCCGATGCCCGCTACGACGCGCTGCTGCGCGAGCTGCGCGAGCTGGAGGCGGCGCACCCCGAACTGGTCACCCCGGATTCGCCCACCCAGCGCGTCGGGGGCGGGGTGTCGGACGCCTTCGGCGAAGTGGTGCACGCCGTGCCGATGCTGTCGCTGGACAACGCGTTCAGCGAGCAGGACGTGCTCGACTTCGACCGGCGCGTCCGCGAGCGGCTCGACGTCGAGTCGGTCGAGTACTGCGCGGAGCCGAAGATCGACGGGCTGGCGATCAGCCTGCGCTACGAGCACGGCCGGCTCGTGCAGGCTGCGACGCGCGGCGACGGCACGCGCGGCGAGGACGTGACCGCCAACGTGCGCGCGATCCGCTCGGTGCCGCTGGTGCTCACTGGCGCGCCCCCGCCGCTGATCGAGGTGCGCGGCGAGGTCTACATGACGCGCCGCTCGTTCGAGGAGCTGAACCGCCGCGCGAGCGGCCGTGGCGAGAAGACGTTCGCGAACCCGCGCAATGCGGCCGCCGGCAGCCTGCGTCAGCTCGACCCGAAGGTCACTGCGGAGCGCGCGCTCGACCTGTACTGCTATGGCGTCGGTGCGACGGAGCGCTGGCTGCCGGCACGCCGCCACAGCGAGGTGCTCGCCGCGCTGCGCGCGCTCGGACTGCGCACCTGCCCTGAGGTCGCGGTGGTCGCGGGCGTGCAGGGCGCGCTCGATTACTACGCGCGCATGGCCGGGCGCCGTGACGAACTCGGCTACGACATCGACGGCGTGGTCTACAAGGTCGAGCGCCTCGACTGGCAGCGCGACCTGGGCTTCGTGGCCCGCGCCCCGCGTTGGGCCATTGCGCACAAGTTCCCCGCGCAGGAGGAGACCACGATCGTGCGCGACGTGGAGTTCCAGGTTGGCCGGACCGGGGCGCTCACCCCCGTGGCGCGGCTCGAACCGGTGTCCGTCGGCGGGGTGACGGTCAGCAACGTCACGCTGCACAACGTCGACGAGCTCGCGCGCAAGGACGTGCGCATCGGCGACACGGTGGTGGTGCGCCGTGCCGGGGACGTGATCCCCGAGGTCGTGCGCGTGGTGACGGACCTGCGTCCCGCCGACGCCCGCACGGTCGTGCTGCCCGCACGCTGCCCGGCCTGCGGCTCCCATGTCACGCGCGCCGAGGGCGAGTCCGTCGCGCGCTGCTCGGGCGGACTCGTGTGCGGCGCCCAGCGGCGCGAGGCGCTGCGCCACTTCGCCTCGCGCCGGGCCATGGACGTCGAGGGGCTGGGCGACAGGCTCGTCGAGCAGCTGGTGGAGTCGGGCCGGGTCGGGACGCCGGCCGATCTCTACACGCTCACGGCCGGGGAACTCGCGGATCTCGAGCGGATGGGTCCGAAGTCCGCCGCCAACCTCGTCGCGGCGCTCGAGCGCAGCAAGCGCACGACCCTGCCGCGCTTCCTGTTCGCGCTCGGCATCCGCGACGTCGGCGAGGCCACCGCGCTCGCGCTGGCCGGTCACTTCGGGAGTCTCGAGGCGCTCGAGGCGGCCACGCTCGAGGAGATCCAGCAGGTGCGCGACGTCGGTCCGGTGGTGGCCGCGCACGCGCGTGACTTCTTCGCCGAGGAGCGCAACCGCGCGGTGATCGCGGCGCTGCGCGGTCACGGCGTGGCATGGCCCGAACTGGCGCCGGCACGCGCCGACGCTGGCGGTGCGCTGCTCGGGGAGACCGTCGTGATCACCGGCACGCTGGCCTCGATGTCCCGCGACGAGGCACGCGAGGCCGCGCGCGCGGCGGGTGCCACGGTCACCGACTCGGTATCGCGCAGGACCACCTTGCTCGTGGTCGGAGCCGAGGCGGGCTCGAAACTGCGCAAGGCGGAGGAACTCGGCGTGGCGATCGTCGACGAGGACGGGTTCCGTCGCCGGCTCGGTCTCGAGCCCGCGCCGTGAGGAGCCGCGCGCGATCGCCGGGCGCCGCGTGTAGACTCGCGCCGTGAATCGTCCGACCTGGCAGTTCTACGGGTGGTGGGGCATCGTGCTGCCGGCCTTCGTGATCATCTGGATCACGAACGCACTGACGCTCGCCGGCATGAACGTGTTCGACGCGAAGCTGATCGCGGAACTCGGCGTCGAGCGCGGCCCGCTCAAGCTCGGCGACACGATCCAGCTGCTGGTCTCCGGCGCGCTCGCCCCGGTCGGTGGCTGGCTGGCCGACCGCTATGGCGTGCGTCCGGTGATGATCGTCGGTGCGCTGCTGCTCTCGGGCGCGCTGTACGGCTTCAGCACCGTGGACTCGCTCGCCGACGTCTACCTGATGCGCGCGCTGATGGGCGGTGCACTCGCCAGCGCCGGCCTCGTCATCTGCGTCACGATCGTCTCGCGCTGGTTCGTCGCCAAGCGCGGGTTCGCCCTCGGGCTGATGCTCTCGGGCACCAGCCTCGGCAACGCGGTGATCCCGCAGCTCAACGCCGCGTTGATCGCCGAGCACGGCTGGCGGGAGACGTTCACGATCATCTGCTTCATCCCGCTGCTGCTGCTGCCGCTGGTGCTGTTCGCGATCAGGGAGTGGCCAGAGCGGGTCGGCCTCGAGGCGCTCGGTGCGGCCGCCGCGCGCCGCGGCGCCGACGCGCAGCAACTCGCCGGCTACGAGTTCGCCGACGCCGTGCGCAGCGCGAATTTCTGGCTGATCGGCATCGCGGCGTTCTGCACCTTCTTCGCGATCCTCGGGCTCTCGGCGAACCTGTTCCTGCACATGTCGGACCTCGGCTTCGGGCCGGCGGAGGCCGCGCGCGCCTATTTCCCGCTGTTCGTGATGGGGCTGGTGGGCAAGATCGCCGCGGGCGCGCTCGCCGACCAGTTGCCGCGCAAGGCAGTGTTCGGCGGCTGCCTCGCGCTGATGCTCGTGGGCGCGGGGCTGCTCGCGACCCTGGACCCGGGGCTCGTCACCCCGGCGCTGTACCTGTTCGGGCTGGGCTGGGGCGGCAACTACACCATGCTGCAGGGGCTGGTGGCCGACGTGTTCGGGGCCCGCTCGCTCGGCAGGATCCTCGGCGGCATCACGGTGCTCGACGCCACCGGCGGCGCGCTCGGTCCCTGGGTCACGGGTGCGCTGTTCGACGCCTCGCACAGCTACCGCCCGGCGTTCCTCGTGATGCTGGCGCTGATCGGCGTGGCGCTCGCGGCGATCACGATGGTGCGCCTGCCGGAGCGCGCGGCCCACTAGCCGCGGCCGCCGCATGCTCGGCTACCTACTGCGCCGGCTCGCCGCTGCCGTCCCGACCTTCCTGCTGATCGTCGCCGCTGCGTTCTTCCTGATGCGCGCCGCGCCGGGCGGGCCCTTCGACGCAGAGCAGACGCTGCCGCCCGAGATTGCCGCGAACCTGCAGGCGGCCTACGGCCTCGACCAGCCGGTGCACCTGCAGTTCGCGCGCTACCTCGGTGGGCTGCTGCGCGGCGACCTCGGCCCCTCGTTCCGGCTGAAGGACTTCACCGTCGCGGAGCTGATCGGCCGCGGGCTGCCGGTCACGCTCGCCATCGGTGCCGCCGCGCTGGCGCTGGCAATCCTGGTCGGCATTCCACTGGGGCTCGTGGCGGGATTGCGGCAGAACCGCTGGGTGGATCACGCCGTGATGTCGGTCGCGCTCGCCGGCGTCGCGATCCCGAACTTCGTGGTGGCGCCGTTGCTGGCGCTCGCATTCGGGCTGTCACCTCGGCTGGTTGCCGGTCGGCGGCTGGGAGCCGGGCAGCGTGCGCCACATGGTGCTGCCGGTCGTCACGCTCGCGTTGCCGGTGATCGCCTATCTCGCGCGTCTCACGCGCGGCAGCCTGCTCGAGGTGCTGCAGTCGCCTTTCATTCGCACCGCGCGCGCCAAGGGGCTCGCGCCGGGCGTGATCCTGCGCCGCCACGCGCTCAAGCCGACGCTGATGCCGGTGGTGAGCTTCCTCGGCCCCGCGGCCGCGGGCCTGCTGACCGGGTCGCTCGTGGTCGAGCAGGTGTTCGGCCTGCCGGGCGTCGGGCGCTATTTCGTGCAGGGCGCGGTGAACCGCGACTACACGCTCGTGATGGGCATGGTGGTGTTCTACGCGACGCTGATCCTGCTGCTGAACCTCCTCGTGGACCTCGTGTATGGCTGGCTCGACCCCCGCATCCGCCACGACTGAAGGCGGCCTTTGGACCGACGCCGGGCGGCGGCTGCGCGGCAATCGTCTCGCCGTGGCCGCGGTGGTGGCGCTCGCGCTGCTGGTTGCGGCCGCCCTGATTGGTCCGATCCTCAGTCCGTGGCAGATCGATGCGGTCGACTGGAGCCTGAGCCCGCTCGCCTCGCCGCCGTCGCTCGCGGGCGCGCACTGGTTCGGCACGGACAGCAACGGCCGCGACCTGTTCGTACGGGTCTGGGCCGGCACGCGCGTGTCGCTGCTGGTGGCGCTGCTCGCCACGCTCGTGAGCGTCGTCATCGGCGTGGCCTGGGGTGCCACGGCCGGATACCTGGGCGGCCGCGCCGACGGCTGGATGATGCGCGTCGTGGACGTGCTCTATGCGCTGCCCTACATGTTCTTCGTGATCATCCTCACGGTCGTGTTCGGCCGCAGCCTGTGGCTCATCTTCGTCGCGATCGGCGCGGTCGGCTGGCTCACGATGGCGCGGATCGTGCGCGGGCAGGCGCTGGCGTTGCGCCGGCGCGAGTTCGTCACCGCGGCCGTCACGCTCGGGCTGCCGGCGCGGCGCATCATCGCGCGGCACATCGTGCCGAACGTGCTCGGCACGGTGATCGTCTACGCCACGCTCACCGTCCCGCAGGTGATCCTGTTCGAGAGCTTCCTCAGCTTCCTCGGGCTCGGCGTGCAGGAGCCGCTCACGAGCCTCGGACGGCTGGTGGCGGAAGGCGCACTCGAGATGGAGACGGCGCCCTGGCAGCTGCTGGTGCCGGCGGGCGTGCTCGCGCTGCTGCTGCTCGCGCTCAATTTCCTGGGCGACGGCCTGCGCGACGCACTCGACCCGAGGCAGCACTGAGATGAGCCGCGAGCCGCTGCTGCAGATCCGGGATCTCGCTGTGGAGTTCGCCACCCCGCGCGGCACGGTGCACGCGGTGCGCGGCGTGTCGCTCGAGTTGCGTCGCGGGGAGTGCCTCGCGGTCGTCGGCGAGTCCGGCTCCGGCAAGAGCCAGCTGTTCCTCGGCGGCCTCGGACTGCTGGCCGCCGGAGGCATCGCGCGGGGCTCGGTGCGCTTCGACGGTGTGGAATTGCTGGGACCGGATCCGGCGGCGTTGCACTCGGCGCTCGGCACCCGCGTCGCGCTCGTGTTCCAGGACCCGATGAACGCGCTCACGCCGCACCTGACGATCGGCCGGCAGCTCGCCGAGGTGGTGCTCGAGCGCGGCTTGTTGGACTCCGACGCGGCACGGGCCCGCAGCCTCGAGGTGCTCCGGGCCGTACGCATGCCGGATCCCGAGGCGCGCCTGCGGCAGTATCCGCACGAGCTGTCGGGCGGGCAGCGACAGCGCGCCGCGATCGCGATGGCGCTGATGACCGGACCGGAACTGCTGGTGGCCGACGAGCCCACCACGGCGCTCGACGTCACGATCCAGGCTCAGGTGCTCGACGTGCTGCGCGAGGCCCGCGACCGTGGACTCGCCGTCGTGCTGATCACGCACGATCTCGGCGTGGTGGCCGGCATCGCCGACCGGGTGGCGGTCCTGTACGCGGGGCGAGTGGTCGAGGCGGCACCGGTGGTGGAACTGTTCGAGGCACCGGCGCATCCGTACACGGCGGCGCTGCTCGCGTCCGTGCCGCGGCTCGACGGGCCGCCTGCGGCGCGTCTGCGGGGCGTGGAGGGCCAGCCGCCGCCGCCCGGGGCAGACCCGGCGGGCTGTGCCTTCGCGCCGCGCTGCGCGGCCCTGCTGCCGCGCTGCGGGTCCGAGCGCCCGGCGTTGACCCTGCGGGGAACGCGCAGCGTCGCCTGCCACGCGGCGCCTGCCGCTGGTGCGACTGCCGCGAACTGCGCGCCCGAAACGACGCCATGAGCACCCCCCTGCTGCGCGTGCGCGGGCTCTCCGTGGGTTTTCCCGTCCGGCGTGCGGGTCTCGCCGGACCACGACGCTGGCTCACGGCCGTGGACGCGGTGGATCTCGAGGTGTTCGAGGAGCAGGCGGTCGGCATCGTCGGCGAGTCGGGCTGCGGCAAGTCCACGCTCGCGCGCGCCATCCTCGCGCTCGAGGTGCCGCAGGCCGGCACCGTCGAGTGGCGTGGGCTGCCCCTGCGGCGCGACGATGCCGCCGGCCTGCGGCGCATGCGCCGCGAGATGCAGGTCGTGTTCCAGGACCCGGTTGGGAGCCTCGATCCGCGCATGACCGTCGGCGCGAGCGTGGCCGAGGCGCTCGAGGCGCTGGAGGGACGCCAGCAGCGGGCGACTGCCGCCGCGCGCGTGCGCGACGGCCTCGCCGAGGTGGGCCTCGATCCGGCACTCGCGGCGCGCTATCCGCACGAGCTGAGCGGCGGGCAGTGCCAGCGGGCGGCGATCGCGCGCGCGATCGTCGCGCGACCGAAACTGCTGATCTGCGACGAGGCGGTGAGCGCGCTCGACGTCTCCGTGCAGGCGCAGATCGTCAATCTGCTCGCGGACCTGCGGGTACGCCACGGGATGGCGTTGCTGTTCATCAGCCACAACCTCGCGGTGATTCGCCACCTGTGCGAGGAGATCGTGGTGCTGTACCTCGGGCGCGTGGTCGAGCGGGCGACCCGCGAGGCGGTCTTCAACGGTTCCCGCCATCCGTACACGCGTGCATTGCTCGCGGCGGTGCCGAATCCGGATCCGGCGACCAGGAAGTCGCGCGGGGCCACTTCGTCGCCGCCCGCCGCGGACGCGGGGTCGGTACCCGCCACGGGCTGTGCCTACGCGCCGCGTTGCCCCGGCGCGGACGACCTCTGCCGCGGCAGCGCGCCACCGCTCGAGGACTCGGGAGGCGGGCACTTCACGGCCTGTCACCACTGGCGGACGCTGAGGTCGGTGACGTGAGTTCGATCAGCTCGATGTGCTCGCCACTCGGGCCGCGCAGCACGCCGGCGCGCCGACCCGAGTAGGGAAGGCCGCGGAGCGCCGCCGGCGGTGCCACCAGCCGCGACAGGAAGGGCTCCAGCGAGTCCACGTCGAAGGACACCATCGCCATGCCGGCCGGCAGTTCGCCGCTGGCCGCCGGCCTGGCGACGGCGCCCGGCGGGTACTCGTCCACCTCGATCAGGAACCGCTCGGGCAGCCGGACGATGGCGATCGGGAACGAGTGCCCGCGAGGCAGGCCCCAGGCGTCGGCGAGGATGTCGACGCGGGTCGGCGCCGGTTCGGTGGTCGGCAGTCCGAACTTCGTCGCATAGAAATCGAGCGTGCCGCGGAGGTCGTGCACGCCGAGCACGACGATGAAGACGCGATCCACGAAGCTCGTTGCGCTGCCGAGGCCGAACTTCGACTTGCCCGCAGGCATGCGCGTGAAGTAGAGCAGTTCCCCCGCGGGTCCGAGCGCCTGCATCGCCGTCACCGCCGGGTTGAATTCGAGCGGGGCGGGCGGGCCGATCACGTGGAACGGCGTGCGCTCGAGGCGGGGTGCCAGCTGCGCCGGGTCCGCGACGAGGATCTCGGTGGCGTTCCAGCCGAGCGACCGCATGGCGGGGCCCGGCGCCGCGCCGCTCTCGACCATGCGCACGTAGACCGGTTCGCCGCTCGCGGGCTGCAGCAGTGCGAACTCGCGACCGGCCAGCGCCGGGGCGCCCCACAGTCCGGCCGTTTCCTGCAGGACTTGGCCGCGCTCCACGGTCTCGTAGCCCAGCGTCCGCTGCCAGGCGCCGGCGGCGGCGTCGACGTCCGGGACCAGCAGCGTGACCGCGACGATGGCGCTCAACATGGCGTGTTCCCCGACGGCCACGGACCGCCTGATACTAGCGAAGTGCGCCGACCATAGGTCTTTACCGTGCTTGTCACTCCGGGGGCGCAGGGATTACTTTTCGCCGAACTCTGCATACGACTGGGAGCGGCCGGCATGCCCGTCGACCTCGGACTGCTGATCCTCACTGCCGCCTCGATCGGCTGCATCCATACGCTGCTGGGGCCCGACCACTACGTTCCGTTCGTCGCCATGGGTGCGGCGCGGCGCTGGAGCACGCAAAGGACCCTCTGGATCACGGCCCTGTGCGGTCTCGGGCACGTGGGAGGCTCGGTGGCGATCGGTTCGGTCGGCATCGCCGTTGGTGCGTCCCTCGGCAGGCTGGAGTGGTTCGAGGGGCTGCGCGGCGACTGGGCCGCGTGGGCGCTCACGGGCTTCGGTTTCGCCTACCTGGCATGGGGCCTCAAGAAGGCGGCTCGAGCGCGGCCGCATGCGCACCAGCACGCCCACGGCGACGGCGTCTTCCATCGCCACGTGCACGCGCACGAGGGGCTGCATCTGCATCCCCACCCGCATCCTCATCCACACGCGGGTCCGCTCGCGCCGGCGACGACGTCGGTCCCCGTTGGCTCGCTGAAGAGCATCACGCCGTGGGCGCTGTTCGTGATCTTCATCCTCGGCCCCTGCGAGCCACTCATCCCGGTGCTGATGTACCCGGCCGCCCAGCACAGCGTCGCGGGCACGGTGGCCGTGGTGCTCGCCTTCGCCGCTGCCACCCTCGCCACGATGCTGGCGGTGGTTTATCTTGCGACGCGCGGACTCGAGCGATTGCCGCTCGATACGGCGGAACGCTACTCGCACGCGCTCGCCGGTGCCGCACTCAGCCTGTGCGGGCTGGGTATCGTGTTCCTTGGGCTGTGAATTGGGGAAACCATGCCAAACCTGATCAAGCACGAACGCAGTCGCGCAGCACGGGCGTGGCTCAAGCAGGAAATCGCCGAGCAGCAGGCCCGCTTCCGCCGCATCGAGCGGGAGATGAACGACACCGTCGCGAAGCAGCGCGACGGCTGGATCGAGGCCTTCCTCGAGCGCATCCAGACCCGTGGCTACAACGTGCACTTCAACATGCTGCGCAAGATCAAGCCCGAGGAGATCCCGAAGCGGCCGAAGCGCAAGTTCAAGGTCGTGTTCTGACCCGGCCCGCCGCAGGAGACCACCATGGCCCGCCCGCACATCGAACCCTTCGTCGACCGCGACGTCCCGTTCAAGAAGATGACGCTGCCCGGCTTCCCGAAGGGCATGCACTACAAGATGCTGAGCCTCGACACGGACACCGGCGCCTGCTCGATGACCGTCATGTTCGAGCCAGGCTACGCGTTGCCGCCCGGCATGAGCTACTCGGAGATGGAGCTCTTCGTCATGACGGGTCACATCGAGATGGACGGCCAGAAGCACGGCCCCGGCACCTACCTGTGCGTGCCCGCCGGTGTGGCGATGCCGGCGATGAAGATGCCGCGCGGCGTCACGGGGCTGCTGTTCTACAACCATGGCGAGCCGTCGTTCGTCGAGTCCGACGCCGACCATGCGCTCGCCGAGCGCGACAAGCTGATCAAGGTCAACGCCTACGACGACATGCAGTGGACGTCGACGAACTTCTACCCGGCGACGGCGCCCGGGTGTCTCGTGAAGGTGCTCAAGTTCGACGAGCGCACGCAGGCCTTCACGTTCCTCTACTGCATGACGCCGAACTTCTGGCAGGACAACATCTCCTACCACGACTGCGCCGAGGAGGCGTACCACATCTGGGGCACCTCCTGGATGATGCAGTTCGGCGAGCTGCCCACCGGCGGCTACTTCTGGCGTCCGCCCTACATCAACCACGGCGCCTTCCAGTGCAAGCTCGGCACGCTGGCGCTCGGGCGCACCGACAGCCAGCTGTACAACCACTTCCATTTCAACCCGTGGACGACGCCCGAGGAAAACCGCGAGCGCGCCGGGGCGCGGATGCTGGCGTGGAAGCCTGACCTCTATCGCTGGGTCGCGACGGGCAACCACAACCATCCGGCCGACTTCGAGTTCCCGCACGCCCACTACGACGAGAAGGGCGACAGGATCTGGCACCACCACGAGGGCGGGGACCTCGATCACAAGCACGGTCGGACGCGCCGGAAGAAGTAGGTGCCGGGCGCCGGTCTGGTCCGTTCCGAGGCGGCGTGAGCGGGCCGGTCGGCAGGGTCGCGCTGTGCACCGGGGCGGGACGCCCCGGCGGACTCGGTGAGGCAATTCTGGCGCGGCTCGCCGAGGCCGGCTGCCGCGTGGTCGTCACCGACGTCGGACTCGCGCCGGCGGGACTCGATCCACGCAACCTTGCGACGGCGGCGGACGCCGAGCGGGTCGCCGCAGGATTGCGCGAGCGCGGCGCCGAGGTGCTGGTGCTGCCGCTCGACGTCCGCGACGAGGCCCAGGTCGAATCCGCGGTGGCCGGCACGGTCGAACACTTCGGGCAACTGGACATCCTGGTCAACAACGCGGGGATCGGCTTCCTGATGCAGCCGCTGATCGATACCGCGCGCGAGCACTGGCAGGCGGTGCTCGACGTGAACCTGCTCGGCGCGTTCCTCTGCACGAAGCACGCCGCCCGGCAGATGATCCGCCAGGGCCACGGCGGGCGCGTCGTCAACATCGCGAGTCAGGCGGCGAAGTCGGGTCACCTGCACATGGCCGCCTACACCGCGTCGAAGCACGGACTCGTCGGGCTGACGCGCACGGCGGCGCTCGAACTCGGGCCGCACGGCATCACCGTCAACGCGGTCTGTCCGAACCACGTCACGACCGGGCTCGGCAGCGTGCAGAACGAATATTTCGCGCGACTGCGCGGCTTCGCCACGGTCGACGAGTACCTCGCCGACATGCGCGCCCGGATACCGCTGCGCCGCGCCGGGCTGGCCCGCGACACCGCCGAAGCGGTCGCGTACCTGTGCTCGGAAGCCGCCGCGTACGTCACCGGCGAGGCGATGAACGTCAGCGGCGGCATCGAGATGCACTGAGCGGGGAGCGATGAACGAGGAACCGATCGAGTCACTGCCGCGGATCGCGAAGGGCGGACCTGCGCGTTTCCACCGGGAGCCGGGCGTGGACCAGCTGTTCGGGATCGTCGCGTCGCTGTCGGCGGAACTGTGGGCCGCGCGCGAGCGCATCGACACGCTCGAGCGCCTGCTGGAGCAGGGCGGGATCCTGCCGGCCGGCGCCGTTGAGCGCTTCGAGGCCGATCCCGAGCTGCTCGCCGCGCGGCAGCGCGAGCGCGAGGCCTTCATCCAGCGCGTCTTCCAGGTGCTCGAGGACTACCGCTGATCGCCACGGCACGGCCTGACCACGCCCGCATGGATCAATCCCGCTATCCGCACCTGCTCGCGCCGCTCCGGCACGGGCGCCTCGCGCTGCGCAATCGCGTCGCGCACGCGTCGATGACGACGCGGATGGCGCAGGGCGCCCGGGTGACGCCGCGGCTGCTGCAGTACCACGAGAACCGCGCGCGCGGCGGCGTCGCGATGATCGTCACGGAGCCGCTCAGCACCGCGTCGCACCAGAACCTGCCGCACAAGGTGCGCGCCTGGAACGACGACGACCTCGACGGGCTGGGCCGCTGGGCCGAGGCGGTCGAACGCCACGACTGCCGGCTGCTCGCGCAGATCCAGGACCCCGGCCGCGGCCGCCACGAGCGAGGCCGCAATCCAGCCGGCATCGCGCCGTCGGCCCTGCCGGACGACCTGAGCTGGTCGGTGCCGCGCGCACTTTCGGCCGACGAGATCCGACGCATGATCGACGAGTTCGCCGCTTCGGCGGCGCGGCTCGAGCGCTGCGGCTTCAGCGGTGTCGAGCTGTCGGCCGGGCACGGCCACCTGTTCCACCAGTTCCTCTCGCCCTGGTCCAACCGTCGCGACGACGAGTACGGCGGCGACTTCGCCGGGCGCCTGCGTTTCGTTGCGGAACTGATCACCGCGATCCGGGCGGCCTGCAGCAGGCGGTTCCTTCTCGGCCTGAAGCTGCCGGGCGACGACGGCGTCGCCGACAGCATCGGCCCCGCGCTCGCCGCGGACATCGCCCGCTCGCTCTGTGCCGGCAACGCGGTGGACTACGTGTGCTTCACCTGGGGCAGTCACGCGCGCACGCTGGACTGGCACCTGCCCGACATGAACTGGCCACGCGCACCGTTCGTGGCAACGACGGCGGCGCTGCGCCGCGCGATTCCCGGCACGCCGGTGATGGCTGTGGGTCTGATCACCGATCCCGCCGAGGCCGAGGGCGTGATCGCGCAGGACCGGGCGGACCTGATCGGACTCGGCCGGCCGCTGGTGACCGATGCGGCCTGGCTCGCGAAGGCCGCGTCGGGCCGCGAGCACGAGATCCGCTACTGCGTGTCCTGCAACAGCTGCTGGGGCATGATCGTCGAACACCGGCCGCTCGCCTGCGACAACAACCCGCGCGTCGGTGCCGTCGACGAGGCCGACTGGCGGCCGCCGCGCGCCGCGCGCCGCCGCCGCATCGCGATCGTCGGCGCCGGCGTGGCCGGCCTCGAGGCCGCGTGGATCGCTGCGGCCCGGGGCCACGAGGTCACGCTGTTCGGGGCGTCGCCGCAGCCCGGCGGCAAGACCCGCCTGCACGCACGGCTGCCGGGCGGTGAGTCCCTCAGCAGCGTCTACGACTACCAGCAGGTGGCCGCGCGGCGCCATGGCGCGCGGCTCGAACTCGGCGTGCGCGTGGGCGTGGCGGAGCTGCTCGCGTTCGAGCCGGATGCCGTGCTGCTTGCGACCGGCAGCACCCCGGCCTGGCCCGTGGCGTTGCCGGAGATCTGGCGCGAGGAGGAACTGGTGCCGGACCTGCGCTCGCTGGTCCTCGGGCTGCTCGGGCGTACGGAGCGACAGCCCGGCACTGCACTGGTGTTCGACCAGGACCATACCGAGGGCACTTATGCAGCGGTCGAGTTCCTGGCACGGCTCTTCGAGCGCGTCGTCATTGCCACGCCGCGCGAGCGGATCGCAGGCGACGTACCGCTCGTGACGGCGCTCGGCATCCACCGCCGGCTGCAGCGCCTCGGCGTCGAAGTGCTTCCCTACCACGAGCTGTCGGCCGAATCGCGCCTCGAGGACGGCGTCGCCGTACTGGCCAACGTCTACACCGACGGCCTGCGCAGTGTCGAGGACGTGGCGCTGATCACCTACTCGACGCCGCGGGTGCCGGAGCTTGCGCTGGAACCGCCACTGCGCGCGGCCGGCCTCGAGGTCCGCCTGGTCGGCGATTGCCGGATGCCGCGCGGCGTGATGGCCGCGACCGCCGAGGGCTGCGAGGCCGCGCTCGCGCTCTAGCGTTCGGCCCCGAAGATGAACCAGCTTGCCCCGTTGCCGTGAGCCGGCACCGGCGACCTGCCGAGCACGCAGTCGCGAAACTCCTGCTCGGGCAGCGTGCCCCAGTTCGGAATCCGGGCCTGGAAGTAGCGGCTCTCGTCGAAACCGGCGCCGGTCACCGCGCTGCGCAGATCCAGTGCGCGGAACGCCGCATAGTGCGGCTCGTTGTTGTAGTAGGCGTCCCAGTCCAGGTAGAAGGAGTGGTAGGCGTCGGTCTCCGAGGCGGGCGGTAGTTCCATGTGCACCATGAGGCCGCCCGGGCGCAGCAGGCGCCGTGCCTCGCGCAGGATCCGCCCGGTGGAGCGTACCGACTGCTCGTGCAGGAAGAAGCTCGACACGACCAGGTCGAAGCTGCCATCCGCGAAATCGAGCGACTCCGCGTTCTGCTGCGAATAGTGCACCCGGCAGCCGAGCATCTCGGCCCGGGCGTGCGCGTAACGCAGCAGCGGTGCGCCGATGTCCACGCCGTGCAGTTCGGTGCCCGGGAAGGCCTCCAGGTAGGGCAGGGTGTTCGCGCCGGTGGTGCAGCCGAGGTCGAGGATGCTCGCCGGCGCGAAGTCCGGCCGGGTGATCCGCAGCCAGCGCGCGATCGACGCTGCGACGCCGCCGCCGCGGGTACGCAGCTTCAGTGCGCCGCCGAACACCGCGGTACCGAGCGTGTAGAGGGCACCCTGAGCGACGTCGTCGCGGGCGAACTCGGTGTGGAAGCAGCCCGGCATCAGATGGATGTCGAGCGAGGTCACCTCCCTGGGCACCTTCGTCGCCGGGTCGAGGCGCAGCGTGCCGCCGGCCGGCCGCCGTGCAGCGATCTCGCGGCAGGCGGTGCGCAGTCGGGGCAGCGCGCGCTCGACCTGCGGCTGCACGCTCCACCAGGTGAGCTGCTGCGCCGAGTAGCGCAGCGCGCTCCAGGCCTTGAAGTAGGGTTCGCGCAGCATCAGCCTGCGCACTTCGCGTCCATCGCGCGGCGCGACCCCCCCGGTACGTGCCCGGTGCGCCGGCTCGACACGCTGCTCGTAGGCGCTGCGCATGCCGCGTGCCATGTCCACCATCAGGCGCTTGCGCAACGCCGCGACGAACCCCTGCCGCGCATGCTCGTCGTGGAGCGCCGGCGTCAGGGCCTCGATGCTGCCGGCCTCCAGTGCGTCGTCCGCCGACGGTCGGGTGAGTGCGGCGTGCGGCATGCCCTGGCTCCTCTGACTGGGACTGGCTGCAGGTAGAATCGCACGATTTGGCGCTGCTGGATTCAGCAGCAGGATTCATCCATGCCGGGGCCGCTTGCAGGTGTCGTGGTACTCGATCTGAGCCGGATCCTGGCAGGCCCCTGGGCCACCCAGGTTCTGGCCGATTTCGGTGCGGAGGTGATCAAGGTCGAGCAACCGCGGGGAGGCGACGACACCCGGAACTGGGGCCCGCCGTTCCTGCGGGACCGCGAAGGTCGCGCGACGGCCGAGTCCGCTTACTTTCTGGCCGCGAATCGCGGCAAGCGCTCCGTCGCGATCGACCTGGCCGGCGAGGAGGGCGCCGGGCTGGCGCGCCGGCTGGCCGCGCAGGCCGACGTGCTGGTCGAGAACTTCAAGGTCGGCACGCTGGCGCGCTACGGGCTCGCCTACGGCGACCTCGAACCCGCCAACCCGCGGCTCGTGTACCTGTCGATCTCGGCCTTCGGGCAGGACGGACCCGATGCCGCCAAGCCCGGCTACGACGCGATGATCCAGGCGATGGGCGGGCTGATGAGCGTGACCGGGGTGGCGGACGGCGAGCCGGGGGCCGGGCCGCAGAAGGTGGGCGTGGCAGTGGCGGACCTGATGTGCGGCATGTATGCGGTGTCGGCGATCGTCGCCGCCCTCTACGAGCGCGAGCGCTCGGGACGGGGCCAGTACATCGACCTCTCGCTGCTCGACACGCAGGTGGCGTGGCTCGCCAACCAGAATCTCAACTACCTGGTCAGCGGCAAGCCGCCGCAACGCCAGGGCAGGCGCACCCGAACATCGTGCCCTACCAGGCGTTCCCTACAGCCGATGGCCACCTGATGCTGGCGGTCGGCAACGACGCGCAGTTCGCGCGCTTCTGCGCGGTGGCCGGCGCACCGGATCTTGCGGCCGACCCGCGCTTCGCGAGCAACCACGAGCGCGTCGCGCACCGCGCCGAGCTCGTTCCAGCCGTGGCCGCGCTGCTCGCGCGACGGGGGACGCGCCAGTGGCTCACGGCGCTCGAGGCCGCGCAGGTGCCCTGCGGGCCGATCAACGACCTCGCACAGGTGTTCGACGAGCCGCAGGTGCGCCATCGTGGCCTGCGTCTCGATCTCGCGCACCCGACTGCGGGCAGCGCGCCCGGCGTGCGCAACCCGGTGCGGTTTTCGCGCACGGACCTGCACTACGAGCGTGCGCCGCCAGTGCTCGGCGCCGACACGGCCGAGGTGCTGCGCTCGCGCCTCGGCCTCGACGAGGACACGCTCGCCGGACTCGTCGGGCGGCGGCGTGATCGCGTGAAAGCCGTCCTGTGCAGCGTCGGGCGGCCAGTCCATAATTCAGCGAGTTGAGACCACCGAGCCTCGCCATGCCCACCCGCGCCATCCGCTCGAGCCCGAGCCTCGCCAACGTCCGCTACGAGATCCGCGGCCGGCTCGCCCGACGCGCCCAGGAAATGGAGCGCATGGGCCACGACATCGTCATGCTCAACATCGGCAACCCGGGCGCGTTCGGCTTCCGCACGCCCGAGACCATGCGTCTCGCCATGATCGAGAACCTGCGCTCGGCCGAGGGCTACTGCCACCAGAAGGGCATCTTCCCGGCCCGCGAGGCCGTGGTGATGCAGCAGCAGGAGCGCGGCGTACGCGGCGTGACGGCGGACGACGTGTTCATCGGCAACGGCGTGAGCGAGCTGATCGACCTCACGCTGCGCGCGCTGCTGGCGGCGGACGAGGAGGTGCTGGTCCCGAGCCCCGACTATCCGCTGTGGACCGCGGCGGTCAACCTCAACCGCGGCCGGGCCGTGCACTACCCGTGCCGTCCCGAGCGCGGCTTCGTACCGGACCCCGAGGAGATCGAGTCGCTGGTCACCAAGCGCACCCGCGCCATCGTGGTGATCAACCCGAACAACCCGACCGGCGCCGTCTACCCGCGACCGGTGCTCGAGGCGATCGCACGCATCGCCGAGAAGCACCACCTGCTGGTGCTCGCTGACGAAATCTACGATCAGATGACCTACGACGGCGCCGAGTTCATGCCGATGGCCACGCTCGTGCACCACACGCTCTGCGGTACCCTGAGCGGTCTCTCGAAGGTGTACCGGGCCTGCGGCTACCGCGTCGGCTGGGCGGTGTTCTCCGGCGACGTCGAGCACTCGCGCGAGTATCTCTCCGCGCTCGAACTGCTCTCCTCGCTGCGCCTGTGCAGCAACGTGCCGGGCCAGTGGGCCGTCCAGACCGCGCTCGGCGGTTACCAGAGCGTCCGCGAGCTGATGGCCCCGGGCGGCCGCCTCTACGAGTCGCGCAGGGCGATTCTCGAGGCCGTGGGGCGCAGCCGCTTCCTGCACCTCACGCCGCCGATGGGCGCCATGTACGCCTTCGTCGGCGTGCAGACCGAGGCGCTGCGGGGAGTTCGACGACCAGCAGTTCGCGCTCGACCTGCTGGAGCACAAGCACGTGCTGGTGGCGCCGGGCTCGAGCTTCAACGTGCCTTATCGAAACCACTTCCGCATCACCAACCTGCCCGAGCCGCAGGTGATCGGGGAGGTGTTCGGGCGCATCGAGGAACTGCTCGGCGATTACGCCGCCGGCGACGAGCCGGCCACGCGGCCGAACCCCGCGCTGCGGGTGGTCGACGCTGTCGGCCGCAGCTGACAGGCGGGACCCACCGCCCGGCTCCGCCTCTGGCCTGACGCGCGTCACGCCGACGCGCCGCCTGGCGCACCACCTGCGCGCGCGCCACGACGAGGACTGCCTCGCGCGCGGACTGGAGGTCTGGGCAACCCCCGACATCGTCACCTGGGACGAGCTCGTCGAGCGCATGTTCGCGCTCGACCGGCAGGCCGGCCGCCTCGCAGGACGCTGGCTGCCCGCCGGTGCGGCGCAGCTGCTCTGGGAGCGGATCGTCGAGGACGACCCGGAACTGGGTCCGCTGGTGGCCCCCGCGGGGGTGGCCCGTGCGGCGCAGCAGTCGTGGCGACGGGCGCAGGAGTGGTGTCTCCCCGACAGCGAACTGTCGGGCGACGAGTCGACGGAGACCGCCGCTTTCGTGCGCTGGAGCCGCCGGTACCGGACGCTGCTCGACGAGCACGGCTGGGTCGATGCCGCACTCGCAGCGTCGCGGGTGAGCGCTGCTGCCGCCGCACCGGGCATCGAGATCGTCGGCTTCGATCGGCTCACGCCGTTGCAGGAGGCGCTGCTGGCGCGCTGGGCAGCGGCGGGGATCGAGGTCCGGCGTGTCGCGCGCTCGGAGGGCAGTCGCAGCCCGCGGCGTGTCAGTTGCCTCGATCCGGCCGCGGAGATCGACGCCGCGGCGCGCTGGGCTGCCGACCGCCTCGATGGCCGGGACGACCTCCGCCTGGCGATCGTCGTGCCGGACCTTGCGCGCCGCCGGGACGAGGTGCGGCGCATCCTCGAGCGGGTGCTGGTGCCGGCCACCGGGATCACCGGTGGGCCCGGTCCGGAGTCGCAGGGCTTCGAACTGGCTGCGGCCCGGCCGCTCGCCGAGCAGCCCGTGGTGGCCGCCGCCCTCGACCTGCTCGAGGCGTTCGTCGGCGCGCCGGACCTCGCGCTACTTGGTCGGCTGCTGCGCAACCCGTTCCTCGCCGATGCCGACGCGGAAGCCTCGCCCCGGGCGCGGCTGGATGCCCGCATCCGCCGTGCGGAGAGCCCCGGCCTCCGATTGCCCGCGCTCGCGCGGCTGGCGGATGCGGGGGGATGCACTGTGCTGGCCCGTGCGCTCGCTTCGGGCCAGGCCGTGATGTCCGTCTGGCCTGAGAAAAGCCTTCCAAGTATCTGTTCAAAAAGCATTCTTGATCTGCTTTCAGCGCTCGGTTGGCCGGGCTCGGCGCCCGACAGCGTCGAACACCAGGCAGGGCTGCGCTGGCGCGCGCTGGTGTCGGAGTTCGGCGGCTGTGACGAGTTCACAGGCCGGGTGTCGCGTGCGCAGGCAGTGGGCCTGCTGCGCGAAATGGCCGGGCCGCGTGCTGTTCGAGCCGCAGGAACTTCGTGCACCGCTGCTCGTGATCGATCCGGAGACCTGCGCCGGCATGCGCTTCGACGGCCTGTGGGTCTGCGGCATGGACGCCGGCCGCTGGCCGCCGCCTGCCGCGCCCGACCCGTTCCTGCCTCGCGCGCTGCAACTGCGTCATGACATGCCGCGCGCCTCGGCGAAGTTGGCGGCCCGGGAGGCGCGCGCGGTCCTGGACCGCCTGCTCGAGAGCGCAGGCGAGGTGGTGCTGAGCGTCGCGGAGCTCGAGGACGATGCTCCGGTGCTGCCGAGCCCACTGCTCGGGGCGATCGCCGCCGGCGAGGCGCCGGCGCGCTGGCCCGAGCCGACGCTGCCGTGGCAGCGCTTCGCGCAGCGACCGGGGCTCGACTCACTACGCGAGCCCGGCATGCCCGCTGTGACAGCTGCGGAGGCGCGCCGCGGCGGCGCGCGGCTGCTCGAACTGCAGTCCGCGTGTCCGTTCCGCGCACAGGCGGAACTCAGGCTCGGCGCGCGCGCGCTCGACGAGCCGGCCGTGGGCGTGGGTGCGGCCGAGCGCGGCGAACTGCTGCATGCGGCGCTCGCGCAGCTGTGGGACGGCTGGGGCGGCCAGGCCGCGCTCCTCGCGCTCGACGAGATCGGGGTGCGCGCGGCGGTGGCGGGCGCGGTCGCGACGGTGCTGGAAGGCGCCCGGGCCTCCGCCGACGGAGTCCTGCGTCACCTGCTCGAGCTCGAAGCCGGCTGGCTCGAGGCGCGCATGCTCGATCTCACGGCCGCCGACCGCGCCCGGGCGCCGTTCGCCATCGAGAGCCTCGAACGCAGCTGCACGGCCCGCATCGGCGGGCTGACGCTCGAGTTGCGCCCCGATCGCGTGGACCGCCTCGCCGACGGCTCCCTCGCGGTGATCGACTACAAGACCGGCGCGAACGCCGACGTGAAGTCCTGGCTCGGCGAGCGCCCGCGGCTGCCGCAGCTGCCCGCCTATGTGCAGGCGCTCGGTCCGGCGCGCGTGGGCGCCGTGGCTTTCGCGCGGATGCGCAGCGGTGACACGCGCTACGCGGGGCTCGCCCGCGACGCCACGCTGTTTCCCGGGCTCCCGGTGCCGGGTACGAAGGGCGGACCGCGCGGCGCCGGCAGCTGGGAGCAACTGCTCGGGGACTGGCAGCAGCGTCTCGAGACGCTGGCGCGCGAGTACGCCTGCGGCGAAGCGAGTCTCGCGCCGGATCCGCCGCGGGCTTGCGAGCACTGCCACCTGCAGGCGCTGTGCCGCATCGGGGAGTCCGGCGCCGCCGCGGCAGAGGAGGAGCCCGTCGATGAGTGAGCTGCACGACGCGGACGCCCGGGCACGCGAACGCGCGCTGCGGGTGGATCGCAGCTTCATCGTCCAGGCGCCCGCCGGCGCCGGCAAGACCGAGCTGCTGATCCGGCGCTTCCTCGCGCTGCTCGCGACCGTCGCCGAGCCCGAGTCGATCCTCGCCATCACCTTCACGCGCAAGGCGGCCGCCGAGATGCGCGAGCGCATCGTGCGCGCGCTGCGCTCGGTCCACGAGCCCGATCCCGCGCGCCCGCTGCACGCGCGCACGCTCGAGCTCGCGCGTGCCGCACTTGCGACGGACGCGGTGCGCGGCTGGAACCTGCTCGAGCAGCCCGGCCGACTGCGCGTGCAGACCATCGACGCACTCAACCTCGGGCTCGCGCGCCGCCTGCCGGTGCTCTCGGGCCTGGGCGCCGGACTCGGCATCGAGGAGGACGCGCGCGAGCTCTACCGGCGCGCCGCCGAGCGCGTGCTCGAACAGCTGCCGCAGGGATTGCCGCTTGCCTCCGACGCGGTGGCAACGCTGCTCGGGCATGTCGACAACCGCGTCGAGCGATTCGTCGAACTCGTGATCGAGATGCTGACGCGGCGTGAGGCGTGGCTGCCAGTGCTGCCCGCCGGCATGGTGGAGCCCGCGGAGGAGCTCGAACTGCGCAACGGCCTCGAGGCGACACGCGGGCGGCTGGTGCAGGGACACCTCGCAGCGCTGTGCCGGGCGTTGCCGGTGGACTGGCTGCGCGACGCGGCGGCACTCGCCCGGGAAGCAGCAGGCAACCTCGCCACCGCCGGGCAGGAGTCGGCGATCCGCGCGTGGCACGGCGAGACCGGGGTCCCCGACGACTCGCTCGCGAGCGTCGCGCTCGCTGGCGCGGGCTCGCGCAGCTGCTGCTCACCGAGGATGGCGCGCCGCGCAGCCGCTTCGACGCGCGCGTCGGGCTCCCGCCGGGAGCGCCGGGCCAGGCACTGAAGCGGCAGGCGGCGCTGGTGGCCGACGCGCTCACCGGTCACCCGCAGGCCGTCGCCCTGCTCGATGCGGTGCGCAGCCTGCCGCCTGCGCGCTACGACGAGGAGGAGTGGCGCGTGCTGGTCGCACAGCTGCGCGTGCTGCGTCTCGCGGTTGCCGAACTCGAGCTCGTGTTCGCCGCGCGCCGGGTCGCCGACTACCCGCGCTTCGCGTGGGCCGCGCGGCAGGCGCTCGGCGCCCCCGACGCGCCGACCGACACGGCGCTCGCGCTCGACGCCGAACTGCGCCATGTGCTGGTCGACGAGTTCCAGGACACCTCCGAGGCGCAGGTGCGCCTGCTCGAGTCGCTCACCGCGGGGTGGCAGCGCGACGACGGGCGCACGCTGTTCCTGGTCGGCGACCCGATGCAGTCCATCTACCGCTTCCGCAATGCCGACGTGGGGCTGTTCCTCGACATCCGCGCCCGCGGCCTCGGCGCGGTCGCACTGGAGCCGCTCACACTCGCGGTCAATTTCCGCTCGACGGTGCCGGTGGTCGAGTGGATCAACGAGTGCTTCGGCCGCGTGCTGCCCGCGGCCGACGACATGCTGCGTGGAGCGGTGAGTTACGCGCCGGGTGTTGCGCGGCCCGGGGCGGGCACGGACGGCGGCGTCCGGGTGCACGCGCTGCTGCGCCGCAGCCGGCTTCACGAGGCCGAGCAGGTCGGCGGCGATCGTTCGCGAGCGGCTCGATACGGCGCCCGAGGCGCGCATCGGCATCCTCGTGCAGGGGCGCAGCCACCTGCTGCACGTCGTGGCCGAGCTCGCGCGACGCGAGATCGCATTCCGCGCGACCGACATCGATCCGCTGGGCGAGCGCCCGGCGGTGCTCGACCTGCTCGCACTGACGCGCGCGCTCGCGCACCTCGCTGACCGCCCTGCATGGCTTGCCGTGCTGCGCGCGCCGTGGTGCGGTCTCACCCTCGGTGCGCTGCACACGCTGCTGGGCGACGAGCGCGACGCCACGGTCGCGGAACTGCTCGACGATCCCACCCGCCGAGGGCGACTCGAGGGCGAGGAGCGGGCGCGGCTCGATCGCACCTGGGAGGTGCTGGTGGCGGCCCGCGCCGAGCTGCGCCGCCTCGGGCTTCGCGACACGGTCGAGCGGGCCTGGAATGCGCTCGCGGGCCCGGCAACACTCGTCTCGGCGCGCGCACTCGAGGAGGTCCAGGCGTATCTCGACACGCTTGCGCAGTTCGAGTCGCGCGAGAGCGGACCGGCCGACCTCGCACGTCTCGGGCGCGCACTCGGCAAGCTCTACGCGCCCTCGCGCGAGCGCGCAGACGTGCGCGTCGAACTGCTCACCGTGCACAAGGCCAAGGGCCTGCAGTACGACACCGTGATCGTGCCCGGCCTCGAGCGGCTGCCCGGACGCGATGGCAAGCGGCTGCTGCACTGGCTCAAGCTGCCGCTCGCGGATCGCGACGAACTGGTGGTGGCGCCGGTGGCGCGCACGGGGGAGGAGGCGAACCCGCTCTACGGCTGGCTCGACGCGCTCGAGCGCGAAAAGCTGCTGCAGGAGCGGCGCAGGCTGCTGTACGTGGCCGCCACGCGCGCCGAGCGCTGGCTGCACCTGTTCGGCAGCGCGCAGGTGCGCGACGGCGACGATCCCCCGAGCGTGCGACGGCCCGCGGGCGGCACCGCGCTCGGACTGCTGTGGCCGGCGGTCGGTCAGGTATTCGACGAGCGGCTCGCGGCGCTTGGCACGGTGGAGGGCGAGGCGCCGCCCGAGGCGCAGCGCAATCCGCCGCTGCGCCGACTGCCGGTGGGCTGGGCGCCGGCGGGGCCGCCGCGCGCGCCGCGCATCGGCTCGCGCGCCGTGCCGCGCGCGGCGGTCGAGCTGGCCGTGGAGTTCGACTGGGCGTCGGAGACTGCCCGCCACGTCGGCACCGTCGTGCATCGCGAGCTGCAGCGCATCGCGCGCGCTGGGCTGGCAACCGAGGCGGCCGACGCGGGTGTGCGCCGGCGCTGGCACGACGAGCTCGCCGAACTTGGGGTGCCGGCGGTGCTGCGCGCCGCGGCGGTGGAGCGGGTCGCCACGGCGGTGCGACGCACGCTCGCCCACGAGCGCGGCCGCTGGCTGCTCGACGCCACGCATCGCGAGTCCGCCACGGAGCTGGCCCTGACCGGTCGCATTGGCGGCGAGATCGTGCGCACCGTGATCGACCGCAGCTTCATCGACCGCGACGGGCTGCGCTGGATCGTGGACTACAAGACCAGCAGTCACGAAGGCGCGGGGCTCGAGGCGTTTCTCGACAGCGAGCAGCAACGCTACCGCCCGCAGCTCGAGCGCTACGCCTCGCTGGTGGGCCGGCTCGGGCCGCAGCCGCTGCGGCTCGGGCTGTACTTCCCGTTGCTCGGCGCGTGGCGCGAGTGGCCGGCCGGTTGAGGCTCAGAGCGTCCCGCTCACGCTGACGGGTCGGCGCCCGCTGGCGTCGGCGGGGCCGAGCAGCTCCAGCGAGCGCAGCAGCGCGGGCGGCGTCGTGCCGCGCGGCGCGAGCGTGCCCTCGAGCAGGAAGCTGCGGTCGGAAGCGAGCGTGAAGCGGCCCTCGAACGAGAATGGACCTTCCTTGTCCTTGATGCGCGCCGCGAGCTCGCCGGGCTCGGCACCGCTCGCCTGCGGATCTGGAATCACCACGAGTAGCTGCCGATCGAGGTGCTGCGCGGCGGTGGCGCGATCAGCCCGTCCATCTCGAGCGTGCCGCGCATCACGAGCGGCCAGCCACCGCTCAGCACCAGTTCGTCGAGGCGGCCGGAGAGCCGGCCGCGCCAGCCGCGCGGCACGCCGAGCGGCAGCGCCGACAGCGCCTCCACCGGCAGACTCGCCTGCGTGTCCTCGAGCCGCAGTTCGCCGCCGAGAGAGGCGCTGTAGGCCGTGCGCAGCGAGCCGTCGGGCCGCGTCAGTTCGATCTCGCCGCCCAGCCGTCCGCGCAGCAGCGCCCACGGCGAGACGGTCCAGCGCAGGTCGCCGATCGGCGTACCTCGCCAGGCGAGCCCGGGCGCGGTCCCGCGCCAGATCGATCCCGTGAGCGTCGCAGCCTCGAGTCCGGCGCGCGCAAGCTGTGGGCGGAGCAGCCTCGCCGGCAGCGTCGCGAGCGCGAACGCCGCGACGGCCGCGAGTCCGAGACCGATCAACCACCAGGGGCGCTTGCCCGGCGCCGCCGGCGTGGCGGCCGTACGCTCAGGGCTTCGTCGCTGCGCCATGGGCGAGGGTGATGCTGGCGTTGACGAGTCCGGGGGCACCGGCCGCGTCGATCGTCGCCGCGTCGACCCTCACGCCGTACTGCTGCTGCAGGCTCGCGAGCCACGCCACCAGCACGTCGAACGATGCCGACTCGAGGCGCAGGCGCAGGCCGAGATCGCCGCTCGGGCTCTGGTCGCGAATGGCGCTGCCGAGCCCGGCCTCGCGCCCGGTGCGGTCCACGAGCACCACGAGCGATTCCTCGCTGCCCGCCGCGCCACCGCCCGCAGCTGTCGCGGCCATGACCTGCGGAGCCACCTGCCGCATCCAGGCGAGGTCTGCGGTCTTCTGTTCGATGCGTGCCGCACGCCTGGCCGCAGCCGTCGTGAGCGGCAGCACGAGCGCGAAGTAGACGACAGCAACCGCGAGCAGGCCCGCGGCGAGGTAGACGAGATTTCGTTCGCGCGGCGCGAGCCCGGCGAGCCACTGGCGCAGCTCGTTCATGCCTGCCCGAGCCTCACCTGCAGTCGGCCCTCGACCACGCCGTCGCGCGGCGTCGCTGATTGCAGCTCGGCGGTGATGCCGTTGCGGCTGATGGCCTGCTTGATGCCGTCGAGCGACTCCACCGTCGGAGCGGTGAGCCGCAACTCGAGCGCGTTGCCGCGGAAGCTCATCGCCTCGATCGTCGCCGACGGTGCCTGCGCCATCGCCTCGGCGAGCGCGCTCAACGCCGGCAGCAGTCCCGTGCCAGCGGCGTCCTGCGCGCCGAGAGCGCCCTGGATCTGCGCGCGCGGATCCACAACCGGTTGTCCCGGCAGCACCTGCGCGAACACCTGGGCGATCTGCGCATCGAGGTTCTGCTCGGCGCGGCTGCCCTGCCACCAGCCCAGGCCCTGGTTGATGGCGAACAGCAACGCTGAAGCCGCGGCGAGCGCCGCCGGCAGCCGCCACGCGCGCAGCCGGGAGCCGAGCGAGGCGCGCGAGGAAAATTCGCCCTGCAGGAGGTTCACGCCACCGCCGCTCACGGCCTGCGCCGCGAGCACGGGCAGCGGGCCTTCGGGCAGCAGTTTGACCTGCAGCGAGGCCGTGCGGTCGCGCAGACCCTCGATCGCATCGCGGTGCTGCTCGTACTCGGCAGCGCTCGCGTAGAACGTGACGTGCTCGCCCGGCTCGGCACCCGCGGAGTCGGGATCCGGTGCGGGCAACGCCATCTCGAGCGCGTCGGGCAGCGCAGCCGCGTCGAGGACGTATGGCAGGCCTCCGGCCGGGCGCACGTAGAGCAGCGACTCGTCGAGCAGGAGCGTGCAGCCGGTCGCAGCCACCGGCACCGCAGCGGAGTCGGCGTAGGCCGCGTCGAGGTGGATGCCGGCCGTTTCGCAGGCGCCGTGCCAGCGCTGCATCAGGCTGCGCGCGACGATCGCAACCGGCGTGCCGACCGCGTCGGCGGCGCGCTGGCCGACCGTGAAGTGCAGGGTATCGACGTCCGAGGCGAGCTGCTCTTCGAGCGCGTAGGGCACGACCTGCGCGAGGCGGGCGCCGCCGCGCAGCGGCAGCTCGGGCTCGGCCAGCGTGATCTCGGTGCCCGGCAGCAGCAGCACGACGCGACGTCCCTGCGCGAGTTCGCACGCGTCGGACACGGGACCGCTGAGCATCGGGCCCGAGCGGGCGCCGTTGCCGTCGAGCACGAGCCACGAGGCCGGCGCCTCCTCGGGGGCACGCAGCCGGATCACCAGCGTCTCAGACATCGAACCTCGGGAAAATCACTCGCTGCCGAAGCTGCGCAGCACCGGCCGCACGGCGGCGGGGCTGCGGGCGAGCAGACTGTACAGGGTGAACTCAGTGGTGCCAATAGTGACCCAGAGGGTCGCACGGAAGTAACTGCTCGATTCTGTGAGCGAGTTCCGAAGCTCGTTGAACGCGGCGTCGCCGAGCGCACCGCGGAGGTCCTCGAGCGTGGGGAAGCAGGCATCCTTGCGGCGCACTTCCAGGTTCTTCGGGTCGAGTCCGAACTCGCTGGTGCCCTCGCTCAACGAGTCGAGCACGACGCCGGGCGCCGTGCACACGTTGAGTTTCGAGCCCACCGGCAGCGCCGCGAGATAGGGGCGCACGCGCGCGAAGCGCTCCGCACCGAATTCCGGCAGCACCATCAATTCGCTGACACGCGTCACCGGCATGTTGGCCGTGAGGTGGGGTGGATCCTGGCCCGTGTACACGCTGTCCTCGGCGCCATCGGGGAATCCCGGCTGGGTGTCCGAGTCGATCCAGTCCGCGATCGCGACCGCCCAGCCCGGCTCGAGCTGCAGCGCGGCGAGGATCCGTTCGAGCTGCTTGACCGCCGCCTCGTTGGTGGTGCCGTCGGGGTTCACGAGATTGTTCACGTTGAAGCGGCCCTGCAGGTCCTCGAGGCGTCCCGTCACGACGCCGCCGCCGTCGATCGGCAGCGGCGGGAGCGGTCGTGCCCAGATCTCGCCCAGGTGGTCGGTCTGCGATTCCTGCAGGTCCTTCTTGAGGAAGTCGGCGGCCCACGCCTCCGCGCCGAGCGAGATCAGGTAGGCCTGGTCGATCGCGAACAGCGTGCCGGTGCGACGCTGGTCGAGGAAGCCGCGGAAGCCCACCTCGACGGCGAGGATTGTGGCGAGCGCCACCATCAGCACGGCGGTAATGAGCGCGACGCCGCGCTGCGCGAGGCGGCCGCGACCTGGGCACCGCTTCATCCGGCCAACTCCACGACGCGGCGGATCTCGCCCCAGTCCTCGAGTTCGATGACCACCTCGACCGCGGCCGGACGCAGCCGCTCCGCGTCGGCTCCGGCCGCACCCTCGGTCGCTGGCCAGCGCTCGACCCAGCTGCGATCTGGAGTCATGAAGCGAAAGCGCACCGAGCGCACGCCACCGAGCAGCTTCTGTCGCACCGGCTCGACGACCAGCGTGCGGTCGAGCGTCGGCCAGTGGTCGCGCCACAGTCCCTCCTGGTCGAGGCGATAGCCGACGCGCTGCAGCGTCGGTCGCGCGATCCCGGCCGTGTTGCTCCACCCGGCGCGGGTGAACTGCACCCGGTAGTCCACCGAGTCGCCGGCCAGCACCGCCGGCACGCGCGCCTCGCCGAGCGCCTCGCGGATCGGCCGCGGGTCGATCTGCGCGAGATCCTGCGCGAGCTGCTGCACCGCGCGCTGTACCTCCCGCAGTCGCGCGAGGCGCAGTTCCACGTACTCGCTCTGGCGCTGCAATTCCGTGTAGCCCGACAGCGCCAGCGTGCCGAGGATCGCGAAGATGGCCATCGCCACCAGCAGCTCGAGCAGCGTGAAGCCACCTGGGTGGCGGGCGTGGCGGCCGTGCATCATTCCTCGGCCGGGTCGGGTTGCGGTGTCGGGTCGGGCTCGACCGGAGGGCTCGGCGGAGTGCCTGTGGGCGGAGTCGTGCCCTGGCCGTCGCCGCCAGCGCCCGTGCCGCCGTCATCGCCGTCACCATCGCCATCGCCATCGCCTCGCCTGGCCCTCCGTCGCCCGGAGTGCCCGACCACGCGAGCGCGCCGGCGCTGCCGCCGGTGCTGATGGCCGTGCCGTAGAAGCCCGTGACGGTGGCGAGCGCACGGCCCTCCGGCGCGTCGGCAGGCCGCACCGAGACGTCCATGCGGCGCATGCTGTCGATCTCCGTCTGCGTCACCTTCATCGTCCAGCGCCAGCGCTGGCCGGCGAAGTCGACCTCGTCGTTGGACTCGGCCACGTCGGGCGGCGAGGGCATGAGGCGCCGCTCGGTGATCAGGTTCATCGCGATCCAGTGCGCGAGCGTCTTCTCGCGGAGATAGGTGCCGTTGCGCGCGGTCTGCGTCACTGCCTGGATCACGCCGAGCATGCCGAGCGCCACGATCACCAGCGCGGCCAGCACCTCGATGAGCGTGAAGCCCCGGGCGCGCCCGCGGCCCGCGTGCGATTCAGCGGCGTTCGACAGCATCGTTGGACACTATCTCGAAGCTGCCGTCGACGCGGCCGACGACCGCGCGCAGCTCGCGCGTGCCGGTACGCTCGAGGCGCAGTTCGAATGGCGCCACGTCGCCCGAGGCGAGTACCACGACCTGCGGGGTGGCGGGCAGGAGCTCGGTCGGCGCCGCCCGCGCCGCGAGCTTGACTTCCCGCGCCTCGAGCCACAGTCGCGCTTCGAGCCCGTCGGGCAGCAGGCGCTCGCGCAGCAGGGGATCGTCCTCGGCGAGCTGCCACCGCTCGTTGCGGTTGTCGTAGAGCAGGAAGTCGTAACCGCGCGCGTCGAGGCGCAGGCCGACGTCGCGTCCCTGCAGCATCGCCTCCTCGCGTGCCTGGGTCAGGACGGCGGAGATGCGCTTCGCCTCCTGGTCCATCTCGTGGTCGCCGCCGAGCACGTTGATCGACACCGCGGCCATGCTCGCGATGATGCCGATGATGACGACGACGACCAGCAGCTCGAGCAGCGTGAAGCCCGAGTTGCGCGGCGCCGCGAGCACGCGGCGGAGGCGGCTATTCGATGTTCCAGTTGGCGATGTCGGCATCGGGGCCTTCGCCGCCAGGCTTGCCGTCCGCGCCGAGCGTGTAGAGATCGTAGTCGCCGCGGGTGCCCGGGGCGATGTAGAGGTAGTCGTTGCCCCAGGGATCCTTCTTGAGCCCGTCGATGTACCCGCCTTCCTTCCAGTTGCGGATGTTCGGGTCGGTCGGCGGCTTCACCAGGGACTCGAGTCCTTGCTCGGTCGTGGGGTAGCGGAAATTGTCCATGCGGAAGAGGTTGAGCGCCGTCTCATAGGCGCGGATGTCCTGCCTCGCCTTGGTGACGCGCGCGTCCTCGACGCGGCGGATCACGTTCGGCGCCACGAGCGCCGCGAGGATGCCGAGGATCACCACCACGACCATGATCTCGATCAGCGTGAAGCCGCGCGCGGCGCGGGGCGTGGCGCGCGGCCCGCGCGCCGCGCCGGTGACCCTGGCTGGATTCATCACGTGTGTCGCCGTCTGGATGTACATTCCGGGAATCATAGCAAATCGGGGCGCTGCCCCCGGCGGCCGTCGGTGCGTGATCGCGGTTCTGGCAACTCGCAGCGGGCGTGGCGTGGCATCGCGCTCGTGGTGGCCGTGCTCGTTATGGTGCACGCGATCGCCGGAGCCGTGCCGCGCGCGCTGCGCTACGAGCGCACCGCGGTGCTCGACGGCGAGGCCTGGCGGCTGCTCACCGCTCACCTCGTGCATGCCGACCTGCGTCATCTCGGATGGAACGTGCTCGGCGTGCTGATCGTGGGGATGCTGTTCGCCCGTGACTACACCCCGCGGCAGTGGCTCGGGATCATGCTGGCTTCGACCGCGGCGATCGGCCTCGGGTTCCTCCTCCTGCAGCCGGGACTCGAGTGGTACGTCGGATTTTCGGGCGTCCTGCACGGCTGCATGGCGGCGGGCCTGGTGCGCTGGCTGCGTCGCGGCAGCGATCCGCTCACCTGGCTGGTCGGTGGATTGTTCGTCGCCAAGCTGGCGTGGGAGCACTGCGCGGGGGCGCTGCCGTTCACGGCCGCGAGCCTCTCGCTGCCGGTCGTCCACGAGGCGCACACCTACGGCGCGGTGGGCGGTGCGCTCGCGGCGCTCGCGATCGAGACGCGGCGGCGGCACGGGTCGGCGTCGCTATAATCCGGCGGCCGGGTCGGACCGGCGTCACTACGGGCCCGCCTCATGACGCTCGCATTCGTGTTCCCGGGACAGGGTTCGCAGTCGGTCGGCATGCTCGCGGCGCTCGCGGCTGCCGAGCCGGTGGTGCGGGCGACCTTCGCCGAGGCGTCCGAGGTGCTCGGCTACGACCTCTGGGCGCTTTGCCAGCAGGGCCCGGAGGCGGAGCTCGGCAGCACCGAGCGAACCCAGCCCGCGATGCTCGCCGCCGGCGTGGCGACGTGGCGCTGCTGGCTCGGGCGCGGCGGGCCGCGACCGCTCGCCATGGCGGGACACAGCCTCGGCGAGTACACGGCGCTCGTCTGCTCGGGCGCGCTCGATTTCCGCGACGCCGTGGACCTCGTGCGCTTTCGCGGCCGCGTGATGCAGGAAGCCGTTCCGCTCGGCACCGGCGCGATGGCGGCGATCCTCGGGCTCGAGGACGAGCAGGTCGTCGCGGCCTGTCGCGCGGCGGAGCAGGGCGAGGTCGCCGAGGCCGTGAACTTCAACGCGCCCGGCCAGGTGGTGATCGCGGGCCATGCCAGCGCGGTCGCGCGCGCGATCGATGCGGCGAAGGGCATGGGCGCCAAGCGCGCCGTGACGCTGCCGGTGAGCGTGCCCTCGCACAGTCGGCTGATGCTCGGTGCCGCCGAGCGTCTCGCCGAGCGCCTCGCCGGCGTGGACGTGCGCATGCCGGACGTCCCGGCCGTCTACACCGTGGACGTCCGCACGCACGCAAGTCCCGACGGCATCCGTCGCGCGCTGAAGGAGCAGCTCTACAGGCCGGTGCGCTGGGCCGAGACGGTGCGGGCGATGCTCGCCACCGGAATCAGCGAAATCGTGGAGTGCGGGCCCGGCAAGGTCCTGACGTCCCTCAACCGCCGCATCGAGCGGCGCCCCGACCTCACCATGCTCGCGGTCGAGGACCCGGACGGACTCGCCGCGGCGCTGGCCGCCTGCCGGGAGAAGCATCATGGGTGAACTCGCCAACGAACTCGCGCTGGTCACCGGGGCGTCGCGGGGCATCGGCCGCGCGATCGCGCTCGAACTCGGCCGGCGCGGAGCGCGGGTCGTCGGCACGGCGACCGGCGAGGCCGGCGTCCAGGGGATCGACGCGTACCTCGCCGAGGCCGGCGTCCAGGGCTTCGGTACGCTGCTCGACGTGTCGAGCGCGGCCTCGGTCGAGGCGTGCTTCAAGGACCTCGAGGCACGCGTGGGCACGCCGTCGATCCTGGTGAACAACGCCGGCGTGACGCGCGACGGCCTGCTGCTGCGGATGAGCGCCGAGGACTGGCAGACGGTCATCGAGACGGACCTCTCGGCGGTCTACCGCACCTGCAAGGCCGTGATGCGCGGAATGATGAAGGCCCGTCGCGGCCGGATCGTCAACATCGCCTCGGTGGTCGGCGTCATGGGCAACGCGGGCCAGGCCAACTACGCCGCGGCCAAGGCGGGGATGATCGGCTTCACCAAGAGCCTCGCACGCGAGGTGGGCTCGCGCGGCATCACCGTCAACGTCGTGGCGCCGGGTTTCATCGTCACCGACATGACCGACGCGCTCGGCGAGGCGGCGCGCTCGGCGCTGCTCGCCCAGGTGCCGCTCGGGCGGCTTGGCTCGCCCGAGGATATCGCCCACGCGGTGGCCTTCCTGGCCTCGCCGCAGGCCGGCTACGTGACCGGGGAGACGCTCCACGTCAACGGCGGCATGTACATGATCTAGAAAGGAATCCCGCTCAATTGGACCCCATCCGCCCCTTAACTTAGAATACGCGCCCCGAGCCGGACGCCCATCGGGAAGCGCCGGCCGAAGCCGTATTACACAGAGGACTCCGAAGACAATGAGCAGTATCGAACAGCGGGTGAAGGCGATCGTTGCCGAGCAGCTGGGGGTCAAGGAAGAGGAAGTCACCAACGATTCGTCCTTCGTCGACGACCTCGGCGCCGATTCGCTCGACACCGTCGAACTCGTGATGGCGCTCGAGGAGGAGTTCGAGACGGAGATCCCGGACGAGGATGCCGAGAAGATCACCACCGTCCAGCAGGCCATCGACTACATCAACGAGCGTCGCAGCCAGGCCTGACCGTCGCTCGATCGCGCCGCCACGGACGGCGGGCGCACGAACCCACAACGAGTCCATCCGGGGGCACGCATCGTGACGAAGCGCAGGGTCGTCGTGACCGGACTCGGCATCGTTTCCCCCCTCGGCAGCACCGTCGCGACCGCCTGGGACGGCGTGCGCAACGGCCGCAGCGGCATCGTCACGCTCACCAAGCTCGATACGACCGCGTTTCCGGTACGCATCGGCGGCGAGGCCGTGGGCTTCGACGCCGAGCAGTACATGTCGCCGAAGGAAGTCCGCAAATTCGACCCGTTCGTCTCCTTCGGCGTGGGGGCCGCGGTGCAGGCGATGCGCGACTCGGGGCTCGAGGTGAACGAGGCGAACTGCGCCCGCGTCGGTGTGGTCATGGGCGCCGGCATCGGTGGCTTGAGCACCATCGAGGAAAACACGGCGAAGTGGCTCGAGGCGAGGTCGCCGCGCAAGATCTCGCCGTTCTTCATCCCCGGCAGCATCATCAATGCGGCGGCGGGTCAGGTCTCGATCCAGTACGGCATGCGCGGGCCGAACCTCGCGCTGGTGACGGCCTGCACGACCTCCACGCATTCGATCGGCATCGCGGCGCGCACGATCCAGTACGGCGACGCCGACGCGATGGTCGCGGGCGGCTCCGAGATGGCATTCACGCCGCTCGGTCTCGGCAGCTTCTGCCAGGCGCGCGCGCTCTCGACGCGCAATGAAGCGCCGCAGGCGGCGAGCCGCCCGTGGGACCGCGACCGCGACGGCTTCGTGATGGCGGAGGGCGCAGGCGCACTGCTGCTCGAGGAATACGAGCACGCCCGGGCCCGCGGCGCGCACATCTATGCGGAGTTCGCGGGCTTCGGCATGAGCGGCGACGCCCACCACATCACGGCTCCGGCCGAGGACGGCGAGGGCGCGCGGCTTGCCATGGTGAACGCCGTGCGCGATGCGGGGCTGGAGTTTGCGGCGGTGGAGTACATCAACGCGCACGCGACCTCGACCGAACTCGGCGACATCGCCGAGACGGTGGCGATCAGGCGGGCGTTTGGCGATCACGCGCGACGGCTGGCCGTGAGTTCCACGAAGTCAATGACGGGACACCTGCTGGGTGCGGCCGGTGCGGTCGAGGCGATCTTCACGATCCTCGCGATCCGCGACGGCGTGGTGCCGCCGACTCTCAACCTCGAGAACCCGGACCCGGCCTGCGACCTCGACTACGTGCCGGGCTGCGCACGCGAGATGCCGCTGCGCGTCGCACTGTCGAATTCCTTCGGCTTCGGCGGCACCAACGGCAGCCTGGTGTTCCGCGCGCTGCGGTGACGCGGCCGTCCGGAGTTCTCCGGGCCGACCTGCTGCTGCGACTGCACGAGCGGCATCCCGAGCGTTACCCGGTGCTGCTCGAGAGCGTCGGCGACGACGCGCGGCTCGGCCGTTACGACCTGCTGTTGGCGCTGCCCGGGGCGAGGCTCGAACTCGCCGCGGACGGGTCGCTGTCGGGGCCGTGCGCGGATCGCGGATCCTTCCTCGGGGCCCTGGACGCATGGTGGACCGCCGAGCGCGAGGCGCCTGCCCGGCCGGGCACGGGACCGTTCCGCGGCGGCTGGTTCCTCTACCTGGGCTACGAGCTCGCCGGGGAGATCGAGCCCCGGCTGCGTCTTCCCGCCTCGGAGCTGGTTCGCGCCGTAGCCTGGCGGATGCGTGGCGCGCTGGTGCGCGACCGCAGCAGCGGCGAGGTGATCGCCTGTGCGGAGACGGCGCTGCGGCCGCAACTGGAAGCGGCCCTCGCGGCTGACCTCCGGGACGCTGCGGTGGAACTCCCGTCGGTGGGCCAGCCCCTGGTCCTCGACGTGCAGGAGGACGATCCGGCGCGCTTCCTCGCTGGCGTGACGGACGTGCTCGAGGCCATCGCACGCGGCGACGTGTACCAGGCCAACCTCTCGCGCGGCTGGCGGGCGCGGCTGGCGGGCGAGTCGAGCCCGACTGCGCTGTATCGCCGGCTGCGCGCCGCGAATCCCGGGCCGTTCGCCGGCAGCGCGCGCCTGCCGGGCTTCTCGCTGCTCAGCTCCTCGCCCGAGCGCCTGCTGCGCATCGATGGCACGACCGCGAGCACGCGCCCCATCGCCGGCACGCGTCCGCGCGGCACGACAGCCGCGAGCGACGAGGGTCTGCGCTCGGAACTCCGGCTCAACGAGAAGGAACGGGCGGAGCACGTCATGCTCGTGGACCTCGAGCGCAACGATCTCGGTCGGATCTGTCGCGGCGGCACGGTACGGGTGGACGAGTTCATGACGATCGAGAGCTACGCGACCGTGCACCACATCGTCTCGAACGTCCGCGGCGAGCTGCGCGACGGCGTGACGCCCGGCGAGGCGATCGCGGCGGTGTTCCCGGGCGGCACGATCACCGGCTGCCCGAAGGTGCGCTGCATGCAGCTGCTCGCGGATCTCGAGCGCTCGCCCCGCGACGCCTACACGGGCTCGATGGGCTATCTGCGCACGGACGGCGGCCTCGACCTCAACATCCTGATCCGCACCATCACCCTCCGCGACGACGCGATCGAATTCCGCACCGGAGCCGGGATCGTCGCCGACTCGCTTCCGGAGGCCGAATTGGCGGAAACTCGCGCCAAGGCCCGCGGGCTGCTGCGCGCACTGGGGAGCGAGACATGATCGGACGGCGTCTGGTGAACGGAGTCGAGTCCTCGGCGATCTCGGTGGACGACCGTGGCCTGCAGTACGGCGACGGCCTGTTCGAGACCATGGCGGCCACGAACGGACGGGTGCGCCACTTCGCCCGCCACATGGAGCGCCTTGCTGAGGGCTGCCGCCGGCTCGGCATGCCAATGCCGTCGCCGGAGCTGCTCGAGGCGGAATGCGCGCGCGCGCTCACCGGGCTGGGCGCCGGGTCGGTGAAGATCATGGTCACGCGGGGCCCCGGCCCGCGCAGCTACCGTCCGCCGCCGGATCCCGCCGTGACGCGCATCGTGGTGTCCTCGGCGCCGCGGCCGCGCAACGACCCGGGCACCGGCATCGTCGTGCGGCTGTGCGAGACGCCGCTCGGCCTCAATCCGCGGCTCGCGGGCCTGAAACATCTGAATCGCCTCGAGCAGGTGATGGCCTGCGCGGAGTGGGACGATGCCTCGATCGCCGAAGGCCTGATGTCGTCCGTGGACGGGCGCCTGGTGTGCGCGACGGCGGCCAACGTGTTCCTGGTGCAGGACGGGCGGCTGCTGACCCCCGACATCCGCGATTGTGGGGTCGCCGGCGTGATGCGCGGGATCGTGCTCGCGGCGGCGCGCGAGCTCGAGCTGCCCGTCGAGGTGACCGATCTCGCCGTCGCGAGGCTCGGTGAGGCCGACGAGGTGTTCCTGACCAATGCCATCACCGGCGTGCGCCCGGTGGGCGAGGTCGCCGGCGTGCGCCGCTACGACGCGCCGGGCGCAATGACGCGCACGCTGATCGAGTGGACGGTGCGAGCCGGCGCGTGAGCCTGCGACGCGGCCTCGTACTGCTTGCGGGTCTGACGCTGGTGGCCGCGGCTGCAGGCTACTCGGCCTTCGCGCGCTGGCTGGAACGCCCGCTTGCGATCGGCGAGTCGCCGCTCAGCATCGAGATCCCGCGAGGCCAGCCGTTCGCGACCACGCTCGAGGTCCTCGCGGCTCGCGGGGTGCTCCGCCATCCGTTCTGGCTGCGTGCGTACGCGCGCGCCACGGGCGCCGACGCGCGCATCAAGGCGGGCGAGTACGCAGTGCCGCCGGGCACGACACCGCGGGGGCTCCTCGCGCTGCTCGAGTCCGGCGACGTGGTGCAGCACGCGGTCACGTTCGTGGAGGGCTGGACGTTCCGGGACCTGCGTCGCGCGCTCGAGCGGGAACCGCACCTCGACAACACGCTCGCGGGCCGGGACGACTCGGACGTGATGGTCGCACTCGGCGAAGCCGGGCAGGCACCCGAGGGTCTCTTCTTCCCCGACACGTACCTGTTCGGCAAGGGCACGACCGACGTCGAGATCCTGCGCGAGTCGCGCGCACGCATGCGCCGCGAACTCGCGGCCGCGTGGGATGGGCGGGCCGAGGGGCTACCGGTCGAGACGCCGTATGAGGCCTTGATCCTGGCGTCCATCGTGGAGAAGGAGACGGCACTCGCCCCGGAGCGCGCGCGCATCGCCGGCGTGTTCACGACCCGGCTGCGCCGCGGCATGCGCCTGCAGACGGACCCCACCGTGATCTACGGGCTGGGTTCCCGGTACGACGGCAATCTGCGGCGCGCGGATCTCGAGCGCGACGGTCCCTACAATACCTACACCCGCTCGGGCCTGCCGCCGACGCCGATCGCGCTGCCCGGCGTGGAGTCGCTGCGCGCGGCGATGGGCCCGGATGAGCGCGGCGAACTCTACTTCGTGGCGACCGGCCTGCCGGACGGCAGCCACGAGTTCTCCCGCACGCTGGCCGAGCACGAGGCCGCGGTGCGCCGCTACCTCGTGCGCTACCGCCAGCGGCAGTCGGAGCGTTGAGTTGCAGGGTCGGTTCATCACGTTCGAGGGCGGCGAGGGCGCCGGCAAGAGCACGCAGCTCACGCGCGCCGCCGCGTGGCTGCGCGAGCGCGGACTCGAGGTGGTGGTGACGCGCGAACCGGGCGGCACGCCGCGTGCCGAGCGGTTGCGCGAGATCCTGCTGGAGCGCGCCGCGGAGCCCATGCCCGCGTCGTGCGAACTGCTGCTGATGTTCGCCGCACGTGCGACGCACCTCGAGAACCTGGTGCGTCCCGCGGTGCGCCGCGGGGCGTGGGTGCTCTGCGACCGCTACACGGATGCGACCTACGCTTACCAGGGCGGCGGTCGCCGACTGCCGGTGGCGCAGATCGACGCGCTGGCGGCCATCGTGCATCCCGACTTCGCGCCCGATCTGACGCTGCTGTTCGACCTGCCGGTCGAGGCCGGCCTCGAGCGCGCGCGCCGACGCAACGCGTCCGACGGTCCGGACCGCTTCGAGGCCGAGCAGCGCGGGTTTTTCGAACGCGTGCGCACCACGTATCTCGAGCTGGCACGGCGCGAGCCGGCGCGCTTCCGCGTGATCGATGCCGGAGCCGCAATCGAAGACGTGGAGGCGGCCGTCCGCGTGGCCCTCGAACCGCTGGCCGGACCATCGCCATGACGACCGCGAAGGAACCGGAGGCGATCGTGGTGCCGCCGGAGTTCCTGCCATGGCACGGTGGCGCACGATCGCGGCTCGCCAGTGCCATGGCGGGATCGCGGCTGCCGCATGCCCTGCTGCTGCACGGGCCCGACGGAGTCGGCAAGGAGCGGTTCGCGGCCGCGCTGGCCGCCGGGTTGTTCTGCCGCCGTGCGGGTCCCGACCTCGCGCCCTGCGGCGACTGCACGGAGTGCGCGCTGAGCCGCGCGGGCTCCCACCCGGACCTGCACTGGCTGCGCCGGCCCGAGGACCGCAAGAGCATCGGCGTGGACGCGGTGCGCGAAACCTGCGAGCGGCTCGGCATGACCAGCCTGCGCGGCGGCTACCGCGTTGCGGTGGTGACGGCGGCCCAGCTGATGACGCACGCCGCCCAGAACGCGTTCCTCAAGACGCTGGAGGAGCCTGCGCCGCGGACGATGCTCGTGCTGCTGACGCAGCGGCCCTCGGGGCTGCTCGCCACGCTGCGCAGCCGCTGCCAGCGCGTCGAGATCCCGCGTCCGGAGGCGTCCGCGGCGCTCGATTGGCTCGGGCGTGAACTCGGTTCGCCGCCGCCGCCCGGGCTCCTCGACCTCGCCGGGGGCGCGCCGCTGCGCGCGCTGTCGCTCGCGCCGCACTACGAATCGCTGCAGGCACAGATGACCGCACTGCTCGCGGATCTCGCCGGAGGCCGCATCGAGGTGACGCAGGCCGCGGCCGAGATGATCGGCGAGGGGCTCGGTACCCGGCTCGACTGGCTCGAACGCTGGCTGTCCGGCGCGCTGCGCGTCCGGCTGGAGCCGGATGCGACGCAGGTCCGGATTCAGGGTGTCCCGAAGTTGCAAAGGGCGGCAGCCGCGTTGAACATGCACGCTGCGTTCCGGTTCGTGGACCGTCTGCGCGAGAGTCGCCGGCTCCTGGAGGGCTCGGCGGCCCCGCAGCTGGTGATCGAGGCCCTGCTGATCGAGCTCGAGACCGCGTTCCGGAACAGAGGAGTCGCCCGATGGGTCCCGTGACGAGGCAACCGAGCAAGCCTGGGCTGCTGACGCTCACCATCAAGGACAAGAGCGCGCTGTACCTGGCCTACATGCCGTTCGTGAAGAACGGCGGCCTGTTCGTGCCCACCAGCAGCAACTACCGCCTCGGCGACGAGGTGTTCATGCTGCTGAACCTGATGGGCGAGGACGAGAAGCTGCCCGTGGCGGGGCGGGTCATCTGGATGACGCCCAAGGGCGCGCAGGGCAAGCGCACGGCGGGCATCGGCGTGCAGTTCAGCGAGCAGGATCGCGGCGCCACGCAGCGCAAGATCGAGTCCTACCTCGCGGGCGCGCTCGGCGGGGACAAGCCCACGCACACCATGTAGTCATCGGAGGGCGCGGACGCCGCCGGCGTCCGGTCCGGACTCAGCGCCGCTCGGCCGGGGAGTTCAGCGCCTCGGCGAGTTCCGAGGCGGCGATGCCGCCGCTCAGTACGTAGGTCTCGAAGCCGCGCTCGCCGAGGATGTAGGCGGCCGCGGAACTTCGCCTGCCGTTGTCGCAGAAGACGACGTAGGGCACCGCGGGATCGAGCGTCTTCAACTTCAGACGCACGAAGTAGAGCGGCACGTTGATCGCGTTGGCGAAGTGGCAGTGCTCGAACTCGCTCGGCAGCCGGACATCCAGCCAGCGGCCGCCGGAGGCCACGATCTCGCGCGCCTCCTCGCCGCTCACCCAGTGCACCATCGGCTCGTTGAGCAGGGTGATGAAGTCGTCCTTGCCGAGCCGCATCAGCGTCCCGGCGGTGGTCATCGTGATGGTGGCGTTGCGCTTGGCCCCGGAGATCAGCGCCTCCTCCCCGAAGGTGTCGCCCATGCCGAGCTCGGCGAGCTTGATGCCTTCGCGGTTCAACGGGGTCTCGCGCGTCACGAGGCAGCGGCCGGAGACGATCGCGTAGAAGTAGTCGCCCTCGTCTCCCTGGCGGATGACGGTGTCGCCGGCCGCATAGTCGATGCGCTGCATGCGCATGAACACGGCCTGCAGGTTGGCCGGCGGGATCTTGTGGAACGCGCGGCTCTGCAGCAGCAGCGTCATCCAGTCGTCGCCCGCCGACCCGCCGGCGTGCAGCTCGCCGACCTCGTAGATCCCGGTCTGGTCCCAGGTGATCAGGACGTCGAGCAGGTCGCTGTCGATCGCCACGTACTCGATGCGCTCGGAGGCCACGCGCGCGGAGCAGCGTCGCGGCAACAGCGGGGCAACCGGGTGGCGCGCGTCCGCGGTGCGACCCTTCACCGTGCCGACTACGCGTCCGTCGGCCAGCAGGTCGAGCGAACCGGAGACGAGGTAATACGTGCGCTTCTCGGTGTCGCCCTCCTTGAAGAGGAGCCGTCCCTGGGCGAGTTCCCGCACCACGGTCTTGCGCGCCAGCGCCCGCAGGTTCTCCACCTTCAGCCCGTCGAGAGGGGAGAAGGAACGCAGCAGCGTCAGGTCTGGAATCGAGTCGTCGGTCATCGTGCGCGGTTGCCGTGTCGGAATCGGGCCGCCCTGGGCGCGAGCAAAGGCGCGAAGGATATCATGGCGAAATCAGTGCAGGCCGCGCCTCAGGCGGCGGCCCGCGCCTCCCCGGTCACGCGGAAGTCGCAGACCAGCGGCCGGTGGTCGGAAAACGTCACGCTGGGCACGGAGAAACTGTCGATTTCGATGCCGCGGGTGTGGAGGATGAAGTCGAGCTCCATGCGCGGCCGTCGCGCGGGGTAGGACGGCAGCCGGTCCTGGTTTGCGCTCCTGAGGCCGGCCGCCTCCATGAACAGCGCCATCTCGTGCTCGCCCCAGAAGGTGTTGAAATCTCCCGCGACGATCACTGGCTTGCTCGAGCGCTTGACCAGCTCGAAGAGGTGGCGAAGCTGCACGTGCCGGTGTCGGAACTTGAGCGACAGGTGCACGAGGAACACGCACAGCTCGTCGAGCTCGAGTTCGATGATCAGGCGCTTGATGCCGGTGTCGAAGTAGTGGAAGCGCTCACCCTCGACCCGCGGTGCGGCGAGGAAGGCATTGGCCTGCTTGTTGACGATTGGCACCAGTGTGTTGAGCGAGGCCGTGCCGTACTTGCACTGGTAGGTCGAGTAGTGCCCGAGCGACTCGGCGATCACCTCGGCCTGGTTGACACGGCCGCTGCGGATCGAACCCGTGTCCACCTCGACCAGCCCGACGATGTCGGGATCCACGCCCTTGATGAAGCGGGTGATCCCCTCGAGGACCCGCGGATTGCTGCGCAGGTAGCCCGCGCCCGGGACCGGCAGGTGGAAGGCCGCGCCCGTGCCGGTCGCGTAGCGGATGTTGTAGAGCATGAAGCGCATCGGGTCACGATTCTAAATGACCGCCGCCGTGAACCGGAAAGCGGCAGGCTAAGCTACACTAGAAACTGAGTACCCCGTCGACCCGCCTGCAGGGCGGAGGACCCGTGAGCAGCGTAACGCAGAAGAATCCGATCCGCCTGTTCGTCTGCCACGTCTGGCAGGAGGACGACGATTACCTCCGCGTCTTCGAGTACCTCGAGAGCGCGGACAACTTCTTCTACCGCAACACCAGCACGCCGGACCGCCGGCCCACCGGCGACCGCGAGGCGCTGCGGGACGACCTCCGCCGCCAGATCACCGAGGCCGAGGTGATCGTCGTGCCCGCGCAGCTCTACCGGAAGCACCTCGACTGGGTCGAGTTCCAGCTGCACTGCGCGAAGGCTTTCGACAAGTCGGTGATCGTGCTGGAACCGTTCGGCTCCCACGAGACGATCGCGCCTGCCGTGATGGAGATGGGAGATGAGGTCGTGCCCTGGGACCAGCGGCAGCTCGTCGATGCGATCAGGCGCCAGGCGCGTCACGAGGAGACGACGCGCTTCGACGTCATCGAGTTCAAGCTCGACTGATCAGGGCGGGAATCGGGTCGTCCGGCACCGCCCGCAGCAGCGTCGTGGGACGGGCCGGTGCCTGGGTCTCCGTGAGGCCGCCGAACATGCGGACGATCTCCTGGGCATGCCGGCAGGCATCCTCCTCCGACATCTTCAGAACGCTCGCGGAGACGGCGTCGCGGCTGCCGGCCCGGGGTGCGCGATGCAGTGCCGTCGCTCAGAGTGGCATAGGGCAGGCGCAGCTCACGCGGCAGTTCCTCCGGCGAGAGGTCGGCGAGGTGCTGCTGGTAGGCGTGAAGGAGTCGCTGCTTGACGGGCCCGCACCCGGCGAGCACGACGGACGCGTCCCTGAAGCGTTCCCAGTTGGTCCGCATCACGAATCCCCGTAAATATAGAAAAACAGTTTTTTTATCAATGCTTTAAACACGAAACTTCGTGTCTGTCATCATGCGCAGCAGGGGCGGAGGAGAAGAGTCCATGAATCAAGAGGGTACGCCCGGAATATACCGCGCGGCCGAGGAAACTCAATGCGCGAAATGATCTCGCGCCCTGATCGGTCCGATCAGCCGTTGGATTTGCGGATTGCGCTGGTCACCGCCCGGCCGGCACTGGGCCTCGACCCCGACATGCCGCTGCTGGTCAGCGCGTTCGAGTCGGCGGGGGTCGCGGCCGAGACGCCGTGCTGGGACGACGGGCACGTCGACTGGTCGCGCTACGACGCGGCGCTGCTGCGCTCGACCTGGGACTACGTGGATCGCATCGAGGAATTCCTCGACTGGTGCGACCGCTGCGCCGCGCGGACCCGGCTTCTCAACCCGCCGGCGATCGTGCGCTGGAACACGGACAAGCATTACCTGCGCGATCTCGCGCGTGCCGGGGTCCCGGTCGTGCCGACCCGTTTCGTCGAGCCCGGCGAGGAGGGCCGCGGGCAGCTCGCAGCGTTTCCTGGCGGGCGGACCAGCGGCGACGACGGTCGGTGATCCCGGAGACTTCGCGGAGTTCGTCGTGAAACCCGCGATCGGGGCGGGGTCCAGGGATGCGCTGCGCTACGCGCGCGCCGAGGCCGGGCGCGCCACGCTGCACGTGCAGCGGCTGCTGGAGGCTGGGCGCAGCGTGATGCTCCAGCCATACCTCGACGCGGTCGATGAACAGGGCGAGACCGCCGTGCTGTACCTGGCCGGGCGCTTCAGCCACGCGGCCCGCAAGGGGCCGCTGCTGCGCCCCGGGGCCGCGCTGGTCGAGGGCCTGTTCGCGCCCGAGGACATCCGGCCGCGCGTGCCGACGGCTGCAGAACTCGAGGTCGCCGCGGCCGCATATGCCGCGATTCCGTTCGAGGCGCCGGCGTACGCGCGCATCGACCTGATCCGCGACCGCCGCGGCGCGCCACTGGTCCTCGAACTCGAGCTGACCGAGCCGTCGCTATTCCTCGAGCACGCACCGGGCGCGGCCGTGGCGTTCGCTCACGGCCTCGCGGCGCGACTGCGGACGACGGCCGGTCGCGAGGACGCTGCCGGCGCGCGGGCGGGATGACTACCGATGCCGGTTTCGGCCGGCGGTCCGCTAAGATCCGCGCTGTTTGAACGGAGGCGGACGTTGCCGTGGCCAGGATCCTCATGCCGTTCTGGGGCGAGTACGGGCAGACGATGCGGATCTGCGAGCGGGTGCGCTCCGAACTCGCGCCGAACGGCCACACGGCCGAGATCGTGCCGATCCAGGAGTGTCGCATCGGACCGCACGACTGCGACGCGATCCTCATCGGGGCGAGCATCCGCCACGGCAAGCACGACCCGTCGGTGCTCGAGTTCATCCTCAGGAACCAGGCGCTGCTCGAGTCGAAGCCGAGCGCGTTCTTCTCGGTGAGCCTGATTGCCCGCAAGCCGACCCGGAACACGCCCGAGACGAACCCTTACGTGCGGGCGTTCATCGCGCGTTCGCCGTGGAAGCCCCGGCTGGTCGGCGTGTTCGGCGGCGAGCTCGACTACCAGCGCTACGGGCTGTTCAACCGCCACGTCATCCGGCTGATCATGAAGATCAATCGCGGGCCGACCGACCTGAACACCAAGGTCGAGTTCACCGACTGGGACGCGGTGAACGGCTTCGCCGGCCGCTTTGCCGCACTGCTCGACGCGCGCTCCGCCTGAGCCGGGCATGAGCAACGGCACCGGGCGCGGCGGCGACCGACTGCACGCCATGGTCGCGGCACTGTCGCTGTGGCTCATCCTCACCAGCCCGTGGATCGCCCTGCTGCGACGCATCCCGCCGGGCGCCGGCTGGCTCGACTACGCGCACGTCGGACTCGGCTTCGTCGTCGCGCTGCTGGCGATCGCCTACGCGTGGTCGTGCGTGCGCGAGGGCCGCTGGCGCCTGTATTTCCCCTGGTTCACGCCGCAGATCCGCACAGTCGGCAGCGACCTTGCCGGGCTGCTGCGCCGGCGGATCCCGGCCGCGGAGGGCGGCGGCCTGTTCGGGCTCATCGAGGGACTGCTGCTGCTCGCCTTGCTCGCGACGGCCGCGACCGGGGCCGCGTGGTTCATGGCGCAGGGCACGGACGCGGCGGTGTCATGGCGCGGGCAGCACATCCTCGCGGCACGTGGCCTCATTGGCCTGCTCGTGCTGCACGTCGTGACGGTGAGCCTGCATCTGCTCGACTTCGTGGGGGAGTAAACGGAACCGATCGGCATCGGCCGGATCGATCTCGTCGTTCATCGAAAGCAGGCAGATATCCCTTATTCACAAGCCGTGATCCACAGGACTACGCTGACTCTGCCCGCCGCCATGGCATGGACGGGCAAGGACTGAACAAGGAGAGTTTTCATGACGTACCGAATCCTGATGGTCGCGTTGGCCGCGGTTGCGCTGGTTGCTGCGGGCTGCTCGACGGGTGGCCACGGCAGCGCATCCAGCTTCGATATCGACGATCTCGCCAGCAGCGCCGGCGTCACTGCGACGCAGGCCCAGGAAGGCCTCGGTTGCATGCTGCTCTTCGCACAGCGCCGGCTCGACACTGGCCAGTACCAGCAGATTGCGCAGCTGATCCCGGATGGAGAGAGTTTCAAGACGCAGGCGACGGACTCGTGCGCGTTCAAGGGCAGCATCTCCAGTGCGAACGAACTGGCCGCGGCGATGAGTGACCTCGGACTCTCGCCGACCCAGTCGAGCAAACTCGAGGCGGGGGTCCTCGAGTACCTGTCGAAAGTCGGGGAGCCAGGCGTCGAGGAGATGTTCTCCGGGGCGCTGAAGTAGGCACAAGCGCACGTGCCGGAGTCGTTGCGGGTCTTGCTGGCGTGCTTGGTCGTGCTGCTGTCGCAGCCTCCAGCCATGGCCGACGAGGTCTCGTCAGACCTCGCCGCAGCGGCGTGGGACTGCATGTGGATCGAGGGGCCCACACGGGACCTCGAGGCCACGCAGTCCTGCTCAGGCGTCGTGCACTGCCGCCATCGACTGCTGTCGACCCTGGTGCCGCAGGTCAGACGCGTCAACTGCCCGCCGACGGCGAAGGAGTGCGACGCCGTCGCCTGCTTCCTGCGGGCTCTGCGCGCGCCGCTCGTCGCGCCCTGAACTCGAGTCTGCCGAGGCTGGTAGCACCGCCGGGAGTCGAACCCGGAACCTGCCGATTATCTGTCGGAACCCTTGCGGGACGGCTTATAAGGCCGCTGCTCTACCAATTGAGCTACGGTGCTGTCGAGCACCGTCGGACGTGAGCGTGACGATGCCGCTGCCTGGCGCGTGGCGACGGCCGGTATTCGAAGAAGGTGCTTCGTCGGGATCACGCGGGCGAATCTAGGCTTCGACCCATGCATCGTCAACTGTTGCCGCGGGCCGGGCGTGCGGCGGCGGAGTCCCGCCACGCCGCAAGCAGCGCCGCTTCGCGATCCGCGGACAGCCCGGCCTTGAGCGTGCTGCGCTCGGCCTCCGGCCGCTGCAGGTGCCAGCGCAGCGTGTCGGTGGTCGTCTCGCCGAGCGGACGGATGGTGAGCCCAGCCTGCAGCGCGCGCGCGGCACTGGTCAGCGCGAACCCCGCCTCGTCGCCCACCGAGGGAGCCCAGACGGGCATGTCCGACCACGGTGCAACCTTCTGCGCGGCGAGGAAATCGGCCGGGAGCCACACCGGAGCGGGCGGTGGCTTCGGATCGGCGAGCCGCACGGCCGCCACGACCGACTCGTTCACCACGTCGCCGATCGTGAAGCGTCCCGGCGGCGACAGCACGTTGAAGACTCCGGCTCTCGAGCGCTCGACGGCGTCGATGGCGAAGGCGGCCACGTCGCGCACGTCGATCAGCTGCACGGGATCCGTCGGCTTGCCGGGTGCGGCGAACTGCCCGCCGCGGGCGGCCCGCGCCGGCCAGTAGGTGAAGCGGTCGGTGCTGTCGCCCGGGCCCACGATCAGGCCGGGCCGGAGGATCGTCGTGTGCCCGGGGCCGTACACGGCATGGGCGGCCGACTCGCACAGGGCCTTGAGCGGGCCATAGGTGTCCCCGTCGATGGTCTCGACGGACTCGTCGGCGAGGCGACCGACGGGAGAGTCCTCGTCGTTGGCCGAGGCGAAGCTCGCGTAGACCGATACGGACGACACGAACAGATAGTGCGGCACGTTCGCGTGCAGGAGCTGCGCGCTCGCGCGCACCTGCCGCGGCACGTAGCCCGAGTTGTCGATGACCGCATCCCACTTGCGGCCCGCGAGACCGTCGAGGGGTCCGTTGCGGTCGCCCTGGATGCGTTCGACATTCGGCAGCACGTCGGCGTTGGTCTTGCCGCGGTTGAAGAACGTGAGCGTGTGCCCGCGGGCGAGCGCGATCTCGGCCATGTGGGGGCCGAGGAATCGCGTGCCGCCGAGGATCAGGATGCGCAGTCCGCGCTCGGCATGCGTCGGCGCGAGGGGCAGGGCGCTCGTAGCGGCGAGACCGGCCGTGGCGAGGAGAAAGTCGCGTCGTTGCATGTTCATGCCTCGTGATGACAAGGGCGTCGCGCCGGACGCATGGGCACGAGAGGCCTCCGCCTCAGGTGCGGTATCCCGGGTCCATCCGCTCGAGCTTGCGCAGCAGTGCCGGCCAGGCAATGGCGCCGCCGAGGCCCGTGGTGGCCGTCTTCATGACCTGCGCAATGCCCTGCAGGATCGCCGGATCGACGTGCACCAGCTCGCCGCCCGCCTGCGCGTCGATCTGGATGCGGCAGGTGTTCTCGAACACGTACATGTTCAGGAAGGCGTCGGCGATCGTGCGGCCCACCGTGAGCAGCCCGTGGTTGCGCAGCATCAGGAACGTGGCGCCGCCGAGGTCGGCCTGCAGGCGCGGCTTCTCGTCGTCGCGCAGTGCCACGCCCTCGTAGTCGTGATAGGCGAGGGAACTCAACACGAACGTGGACTGCTGGCTGATCGGCAGCACGCCGCGCTTCTGCGCGCTCACGGCCACGCCGGCCCGCGAGTGGGTGTGCAGCACGCAGGCCGCGTCCTCGCGCACACTGTGGATGGCGCTGTGGATGACGAAGCCGGCCGGGTTCACCGGGAACGGCGAGTCGCTCAACTTCCGGCAGTCCTGGTCCACCTTCACCAGCGAGGAGGCCGTGATCTCGTCGAACATCAGGCCATAGGGGTTGATCAGGAAATGGTGATCGGGACCCGGGATGCGGGCGCTGATGTGCGTGAAGACCAGGTCGCTCCAGCCGTAGGCCGCGACCAGCCGGTAGCAGGCGGCGAGGTCGCAGCGCAGTTGCCACTCCTCGGGGCTGACGGCGTTCTGCAGCGACTGGACGAGCATTCGGGATTCCTCGGCGGGCGGCGTTGCGGGTCAGGACGCGCAGTGTAGCCCCGGATGCGATCCCGTTGCCGCCGGGTGCGCGATCGACGGCTGTTTCAAAAGGCTCGCCGTACTGGGAGACTGGGCCGGTCCAACACTGGAGACGACCCATGACGACTTCCCACTACACGGCCGGTTGCGCCTGCGGCGCGGTCCAGGTCGAGATCACCGGCGAGCCGGCGGTGCAGGCGTTCTGCCACTGCAACTCCTGCCGCAGCTGGCTCAGTGCGCCGATCCACGCGGCGGCCCTTTGGCCCACCCCGAACGTCCGGATCGTGAAAGGTGCGGACAACCTCGGTCTGTACAAGCGCACGGAGTCGAGCCATCGGCAGTTCTGCAAGAGCTGCGGAGCGGCGGTGCTGGTGGGACACCCGGGCATGGGAATGACCGACATTCCGGCCGGCTCGGTGTCCGGCCTGAAGTACGCGCCGACGGTGCACGTGCACTACGGCGAGAAGGTCATGTCGGTGCGCGACGGGCTCCCGAAGTTCAAGGACTTCCCCAAGGAGTTCGGCGGGTCGGGGGACATGCTGCCGGAGTGAGGGCGCGGCCGCCGGCGCAAGCGCCTGCTGCAAGGTCGCCGTGTGCGGGGCCTGGAATCGAAGGAGGTCGAAATGATCTGGGGTCTCCTCGCCTTGGTGACTGCCGCGACGTTCATGGGTGCGGCGATCTACATCAACGTGGCGGAGCATCCGGCCCGGCTGGGGCTGCCGGTTGGTGCGCTGCTCGCGCAATGGAAGCCGAGCTATGGACGCGGGTTCGCGATGCAGGCCAGCCTGGCGGTCGTGGGCGGGCTGCTCGGAGTGCTGGCGTGGTGGAGCACCGGCGTCGGGTGGTGGCTGGCAGGGGCGGCGGTGCTGGTCGCGAACTGGCCCTACACGCTGCTCGGCATCATGCCGACCAACCGGCGTCTGATGGGGACTTCGCCCGACCGCGCGGACGACGGGACGCGAACGCTGATCGAGCGCTGGGGCCGGCTGCATGCGCTGCGCAGTGCGCTCGGGGCGATTGCCACCGTGCTGTTCCTGATGGCGGCCCTGCGCACCGGCGGCTGACCGGCGGGGAGCCCAAGGATGGGCCGCGCTAGGACTCCAGCCCCTGGGCCTCGAGATACTCGTCGTAGGTGCCCGTGAAGTCCGCGATGCCGCCCCCGGGCTGCAGCTCGATGATGCGGGTGGCGAGGCTGCCGACGAACTCGCGGTCGTGCGACACGAAGATCAGCGTGCCGGGATACTTCTCGAGTCCGATCTGCAGCGACTCGATCGTCTCCATGTCCATGTGATTGGTGGGCTCGTCCATCAGCATCACGTTCGGCTTCGTCAGGATCAGCTTGCCGTAGATCATGCGGCCCTTCTCGCCGCCCGACAGTACCCGGACCGACTTCTTGGTTTCATCGCCCGAGAACAGCAGGCGCCCGAGCGTGGCGCGCACCAGCTGGTCGTCGTCGGCCTTGCCGGTCCAGACCGACATCCAGCTGAACAGGTCCATCTTCGACTCGAACTCGGCCTGCGGATCCTGCGGCATGTAGCCCGGCTGCGCGTTCTCCACCCAGCTGACCCGGCCACGCGAAGGCGTCAGGTCGCCGGCCAGACAGCGCATCAGCGTGGTCTTGCCGATGCCGTTGGGACCGATGACGGCAACCCGCTGACCGGCCTCGACGGTGAAGCTCAGATCCGAGAACACGTCCGCATCGGCGCCGGGATAGCGAAAGCCGAGCCCCTCGACGGTCACGGCGGAGCGATAGAGCTTCTTCGCCTGCTCGAAGCGGATGTACGGGTTCTGCCGCGACGACGGCCTGACGTCCTCGAGCTTGATCTTCTCGATCTGGCGTCGGCGAGAGGTCGCCTGCCGCGCCTTGGAGGCATTCGCGGAGAAACGCCGCACGAACTCCTGCAGGTCCGAGATCTGCGCCTTGGCCTTGGCGTTCGAGGCCTCGACCCGCTGCCGCGCCTGCACCGAGGCCAGCATGAAGTCGTCGTAGTTGCCGGGGTAGATCTTCAGCTGCTGGTAATCGAGGTCGGCGATGTGCGTGCAGACCTGGTTCAGGAAGTGGCGGTCGTGGCTGATGATGACCATCGTCGCGTCGTACTCGTTCAGCGCCCGCTCGAGCCAGCCGATCGAGTGGATGTCGAGGTTGTTCGTCGGCTCGTCGAGCAGCAGCACGTCCGGCCTGGAGAACAGCGCCTGCGCGAGCAGCACGCGCAGCTTGAGCCCCGGCGGCACCTCGCGCATCGTCAGGTTGTGACGCCACTCTTCGATGCCGGCGTCGATCAGGATCGCGCCGGCGCGCGCCTCGGCGGTATAGCCGCCGTACTCCGCGAACTTGCCCTCGAGCTCGGCCGCCTTCATGTAGTCGGCGTCGGTCGCCTCTGCATCGGCGTAGATCCGGTCGCGCTCCTGCATCGCGTGCCACATCTCCGCGTGGCCCTGCATCACCACGTCGAGCACGCGCTGGTCCTCGTAGGCGAACTGGTTCTGGCTCAGCTTGCCCAGGCGCATCCCGGCCTGCAGGACGACCTCGCCGGCGCTGGGCTCCAGCTCGCCTCCCAGGATCTTCATCAGCGTTGACTTGCCGCAGCCGTTCGCGCCGATCAGGCCATAGCGATTGCCGCCGGCGAACTTGACCGAGACGTGCTCGAAGAGCGGCTTGGCTTCGAACTGGATGGCGAGGTTGGTGGTCGAGAGCACGGTATTGCGGCGCGCAGCGGTCGGAGGTCCCGCGTTCAGGAGCGCGGGACCAGCGGGGTGAGGGGGAGGGGGCGCATTCTAGCCGAGCCCGCGCCGCGGGGCAGCGCTTTCGCGTCGGGCGCGGGGGGCGTCGCTATAATTGCGGGACATGCGGGCGGCCGACGCCAGACCGCTGGGACCGGAGCCCGCTTGCGCCTGATCGCCACCTGCCCCGAGGAAACCAAGCCGGCCCTGGTGCAGGAGCTCGAGGCACTCGGAGCGACGGATCTCGTCCCGGGCTTCCGTGCCGTGAGCTTCGAAGCGGGCGAGGAACTCTTCTACGAGCTGCATCTGAAGCTCCGGACGGCGAGCCGCATCCTGCGCGTCGTCAAGGGCGTGCCGGCGAAGAGCCCTGAAATGCTGTACTCGCAGGCCCGCCGGATCCGCTGGTGCGATCTGTTCGACGCGCAGCACGGGTTCCTCGTCGAGAGCCTGGGCGCCGACGCGGAGGGCGGCGGCATGGCGCCGAAGCAGGTCATCACGCAGGTGCGGGAGAGCATCCGCGACGTCTTCAACCGGGAGCAGGGACGCGCGCCGGCCGTCGAACTTGCCGATCCCAGGGTGGTCGTCGTGGCGCATCTCGAGAAGGGCCGCTGCATGCTCAGCCTCGACACCTCGGGCAAGTCGCTGCACAAGCGCGGCTATCGCGAGCAGGGACATCCGGCGCCGCTCAAGGAAACGCTCGCCGCCGCGATCCTCATCATGGCGGGCTACGACGGCAGCCAGGCGTTCCTGGATCCGATGTGCGGCAGCGGCACGCTCGCGATCGAAGCTGCCATGATCGCGGTGCGGAAGGCGCCGCGGATCCATCGCCGGAAGGGCGAGTTCCACTTCGAGTGGCTGAAGGGATTCGATCGCCAGCTGTGGCGCGCCGTCCAGGACCGGGTCCGCGGCGAAAAGCTCGAGGTCCCGCCGGCGCCGATCGTCGCCTCGGACGTCGAGGCCAGCTATGTCGCGATGGCGCAGAGGAGCGCGCTGAAGGCCCGCGTCGAGAAGTACATGAGCTTCGCCACGCGGCGGTTCCAGGACGCGGAGCCGCCGGCGCCGAGCGGCCTGCTGGTGACGAACCTGCCGTACGGCGATCGGATCGGCAGCCGCGACGGGGACATCCGGCTGCTGTACGAGGAAGTCGGCGACACGCTGAAGCAGCGGTTCAGCGGCTGGCAGGCCGCCATCCTCGCGGCCGATGCGTCGCCCTACAAGTCCATCGGGCTCAAGCCGAGCCGGACGATTCCGCTGATGAACGGCAGCATTCCCTGCCGGCTGCTGCTGTTCGAGCTGTATGCCGGGAGCCGACGCGCATGAAATCTCCGTCGGCTGAATGGCTCGGGCTGGCGTACGGGCTGTCGGAGGTGGCGCTCGGACTCCTCAAGCGATCCGCAACTCCGTCGCGCCTCGACGACGCCCGGCGTACGAAGCGACTGGTACCGTTTGTGTCCTAGCGGGCTGGCCCGTTCCGGCTGCCGGTCGACACTGTGACGCGCATCCGGTCGCACCGCGAACCGTTGCGGTAGCGTCCGGCCTCCTTCATCGAGAACCCTGGGGAGTTCCTTCAATGGCTGCGTCGCACGATCTCGTTTCGGACCGCGCCTCGATTCTGGGCCCGACCCTGCGTTTCAAGGGCGAACTGTCCACCGGGGAGGACCTGCTGATCTACGGTCAGGTCGAAGGCACCATCGGGCCGGCGCCGAAAGTCACGATCGGTCCCGAGGCACACGTCAAGGCGGGCGTGAACGCGGACGTGATCATCGTCGAGGGGCGGGTCGAGGGCAACCTGAAGGCGGAAGTCTCGATCACGGTGCGACCCAAGGCCAACGTGCGCGGCAACCTCGAGGCGCCGGTCATCAACATCGCCGAGGGCGCGACGTTCAACGGCGGCATCACGATGGAGCCGGGAGATTCCGCGGCTGGTTCAGCGACGGGACGGTCTCGCGAGTCGAGCCCGCTCCGCACGGGCACCGGCAACTGACCGCGGGGGAGGTGCCGACATGTGGAAGCGCGAACGTCCCGCACCGGTCGACCTGGAGAACGTGCTGACCGAGTCGCCGGCTCTGCCGCCGCCTGCTGTGCGCCCGGTTGCGCCGCGGCCGGCCCCGCTGGTGGAGGTCCCCGCCGAGCGATCGTTCGCAGGCAGGGGCTCGACGCTGGGTGCGACCCTGCGCTTCAAGGGTGACCTCGTCGCCGACGAGGACCTCGTCATCCAGGGCCAGGTCGAGGGATCGATCCTGCACAGCCGCAGCCTCACGATCGGCGCGCAGGGCCGGGTCCGTGGCGATATCCGCGCGCGGCGGATCATCGTCGAGGGATCGGTCGACGGCAATCTCTACGCTCTCGAAAGCGTGAGCCTGCGACCGGGGGCCACGGTCCACGGCGATCTGTTCGCGGCGGGTGTCGCCATCGACGACGGCGCGCGACTCGACCGGCCGCATCGACATGGACAACGCGCCCACCGTCCCGACGGTCAGCGTTCCCGTGCCGGGCTCACCCGATCCAGGCGCCCGGGAGCTGTCGGCCCCGGACGCGGACACATTGCTGACGGGTTCCTGAGGACGGACCGAGCCTCGAGCGCGTCCAGTACCGCTCGGCGACCGCCTCCACCTGCGTGAGCAGCCTGGCGATGCGTCCTTCCGCCTCGGTGCGGCGGATGCCCTCGGCCGTGCAAGAAATCTGGCTTTCCGGACACGCTTTACGGGACCGCCCGAGCCGTCTAGCCTGACGAACAGACAGGACGGCCGATACCCTCAAGCTCACCCGGAGCATTGCCCCCATGGGTTACTCAATCGCAGGCAAGACTGCGCTCGTCACCGGTGCCAACCGCGGGATCGGCGAGTCCATCGTGGACGCGCTGGTGGCTGCCGGAGCCGCAAGAGTCTACGCGGCGGCGCGTAAGGTCGACGACCTCGCGCCGATCCTGGCGCGCCACGCTGCCCGGGTGGTCGCCGTACGACTCGATGTCACCGACCCCTCCCAGATCAAGGACGCGGTCGCAGCGGCGCCGGACGTGCAACTGCTCGTGAACAATGCCGGCGTGGCGGGTTACGGCGGGGGCGCGTTCGACGATCCGAAGTGGCTGGCGGCGGGCCGCAAGGAGATGGAGGTGAACTACTTCGGCACCTTCGCGATGATGCAGGCCTTCGCGCCGCTGCTGGCGAAGAACGGCGGAGGCGCGATCGCAAACATCGGGTCGATGGCGTCGCTGGTGAGCTTTCCGCTGTTCATCGCCTACAGCGCGTCGAAGGCTGCCACACATTCGATTACCCAGGCGGCCCGTGCCATGCTCAAGGCGCAGGGGACGCAGGTGTTCGGCGTCTACCCCGGCCCGATCGACACGCGCATGGCCGAGGCGGTCCCGTTCCAGAAGACCTCACCCGCCGATGCCGCGCGCGCGATCGTTGCCGCCATCGAGGCCGGGACCGAGGACATCTTCCCGGACCCCATGAGCCAGGCGATGGGCGCCGCTTTCTTTGCCGATCCGAAGGCTGTCGAGCGACAGACTTCGTCCATGGTGGTGTGAGGCGGCGGTCAACGCACGCCGGTGTCGCGACAGCGCTGGAATCGTGCGAGCAGCGCGTCGTGCACCGACGGCTCCACGGGTCCCACCGCGATCCACTCCAGCGCCAGCTCGTCGAGTTCCGCCGGCGTGACGCGCTCGCCGCGCGCCATCGAGGCGACGAGCCTTCGCATCTGGTACTCGCGCCGCAGCGACAGGTCTTCCGGCGGCGTCGGCGCGTCCGCGATCAGTTCTGCTCGAACGCACAGCAGCCGCAGCGCGGCTTCGTTCGCCGCGAGGTCGGCGCTGCACGCGCCTGCGGCGACCGCTGCCATCATCTGCTCCAGCGTGGCGCGCGCCCCTTTCGGAGCGTGCCCGAGTCCAGCCACTGCAGACGCCGCGGAGACCCGGAGCGCCTCGCAGTCGTCCGGCGACTGCCTCAACGTGGTTGCGAGCGCGTAGGCGCGGACCTGCCCGGCGGCCGCAAACAGGTCGGTCCACTGGTGGCGCGCCGCAGCCGCCCGTCGTCGACGCAGCGCTTCGGTGCCGCGCTCGGATGCCCGGGCGAAACGCTGCCGAAGGTCGCGTGCGGACGTCCGCGGCAGTTCGAGGGCGTCGAACTCGGCGCGCAACTCGTCCAGCGGCCGCGTGGCCGCCAGCAGCGACTCATCGGTCAGCTCGGCAGTCCGCTCCAGCTCCTCGCACAGGCCAACCGCGCGCGCCTGATTCGCCTCGAGGGCGGCGCCGTAGGCCGCGAACTCCTGCGAGCTGCGCTGGAAGACGGCGTCGCAGTGGTGCCGGAACTCGTCCCAGAGCGCGCGGTCCTGGTTCCACGGCACCAGTCCGACGGTCTTCCAGGTCCGCTGCAGGTGCTTGGCTTCCTCGATGGCCTGGCGCGTGTCCTCGAGGATCAGGAGCTCGGCGGCGCGGGCGATGATCTCGCGCTTGCTCTGCACGTTGCGGGCGAACTCGGCGTCGAGGCGCGACTGCAGGCCGTCCAGCAGCGCGTGGAAGCGCGCCTGCAGCGACTTCACGACCTTCGGATCCACCGGTGCATGCTGGCGCCATTCGCGTCGTGCCTCGACGAGGGCGTGGCTGACGGCGCGCCAGTCCGGATGCTCGCCGCCCTGTTCCGCAGCAAAGCCCGCCAGCCGCTCCAGCAGCGCCTCGCGTCGGAGCAGGTTCTCGTGGCGAATCTCGGCCTGGCGGGCGAAATGCTCGCGACACGGCTGGTAGGCGAGGGTGGCCGCCTCATCGAACTGCTGCCACTCTGGCGCGGCATTCTCGCCTGCGCCCCGATGCAGCGTCCGCCACGTGTCCCGCAGCCGGCGGATGCGACGCGCGAGTTCCTCCGGTGCGAGATCGGCGCCGATCAGGGACTGCATCTGCTGCAGCAGCTCGGTTCGCTTGGGCACGACCGTGAAGGTCTTCCAGTCGGTCAGTTCCGCGAGTCGCGCGTCGACCTGCTGCAACTGGTGCGCAAACCACGTGGGCAGCGCAGGGGCCTGTTGCAGGCGGTCGGCGATGGCGTCGCGCAGCCGCGCGGCACGTGCCGTTGCGCCGTGGTCGAGCGCCGCCTGGGTCTGCCGCAGTAGTCCAGAGAGGTTGCGCAGCTCGGCCGCGTCCGCCTCGCGCTTCGCCTGCTCGGCCTGGCGCTCGGCCTGACGCTCGGCCTCGAGCATCCGCGCCTGCTCTGCGGCCGCCTCTGCGCGCGCCCGGGTCTCGAGCTCCCGCTGGTGGCGCGCCTCATCGGTGGCACGGGCGGCGGCCCGCTGCCGCTCCGCCTCTGCCTCGGTCGCCAGGCGGTGACGCTCGATGGCGTCGCGCGCGCTTTGCAGATGCTGTGCCACGTCGCGTTGAACGTCCGGGGTCGCGTGCGCTGCGAGCGAGCGCCAACGCGCCTCGAGCCTGTCGAGCGTGGCCGCGTACGAGGCGTCCTGCGGTGCCGAGTTGAGCCGGGCGATGGCCGCGGCGGCCTCGTCGATCTCTGCCTGCTGCTGCTGTGCGCGACGGCTCTCCTCGAGCAGTTCGGCGCGCTTGGCAGTGAGAATCCGATAGACGCTCTTGTCGTTTCCGCCGCGCGTGGCGCGGATCAGCTCGCCGAGCTGTTCCGGTTCCGCGATGGCTGCGGCCGCCATCTGGCGGACTCGGGTCGAACTTCCCTCCAGGACCCACTTTCCGATCGCGGCCATGTCATGGGCAGCGATGGCCTGTGACAGGCTCGCTTCCTCCTCGCGTGCACGGGCGAGGGGACCGGGTGGCGGGGGCGACTCGACCGCTGCGTCAGGTTCGCTGGCTGCCGGCGTGACCGCAGCGGGCTTCGAGTTTCCGAACAGGCGTGAGAACAGTGACATCGTGAGACTCGGGCTCCTGCGGGCCCATTGAGCGCGCCCGCCATCTTACCTGCCCGCCGTTTCGGGAGCAGCGCCGGGCTGGCGCCGCGGGCTGGCAGGCACAGGCCGCGGTTGGATGGGCCGGGCGGGGAAGGCGCTCGATCGAATGCGGCGCATCCGTCGGGATGGTACGTTGGACGCTCCCTGCCGCCGCGATGCGGAGAATGAGCATGCGTTGGAGAGTCCTGGTGCCCCTCGTCCTGATTGCGCCCCCGGTACTGGATCACTGCGGGCGCCCTCGCCGAGGCTCGCATGGCCTGGCAGCCGGGAAGACCGGGGGCGCCGCGTGAGCGACTGGTGGGAGGACGACCGGGAGCGGCCGCCGCCCGTGGCTGTGCCGCACGGCGAGCTGTCCGAGGACGCGCTGCGCGGTGTGATCGAGTCCTTCGTGCTGCGCGAGGGAACGGACTATGGGGAGCGGGATGTGTCCCACGAGGACAAGGTCGCGGCCGTCATGCGTCAGCTGGAGCGGGGCGAAGCGCGCATCCTGTTTGATCCGCTCGACTCGAGCGTGACGATCGTGGTCGCCAAGCCAGATCCCCGCGCCCGGGGCCGGGTTGGGTAAACGAGCGGAGTCGGGCAGACTCGCGCATCCCCGTGCGCACCGCCGGAAGAGGACCTGTGATGTATTGGAGTCGGCTGTCGATGGCAGCACTGGCCTTTGTTCTGGCCCTGGTCCTGGCCGTGGCGATGCCGGCGCGCGCGGACTTCGAGCGGGCGACAGCCGCCTTCGACAAAGGCGACTACCCGCTGGCGCTCAAGGAGCTGAAGCCGCTCGTCGAGAAGGGCGACCCGCGCAGCCAGTACGCGATGGGGGTCATGGCCGAGAATGGCTTCGGCATGCCAAAGGACCTGCCGAAGGCCGCGGCCTGGTACCGGAAGGCGGCGGAGCAGGGCAACACCGACGCGCAGTTCAACCTCGGAGCGATGTACGAGCACGGCATCGGCATGCCCGTGAACTACGCCGAGGCAGCGCGCTGGTACCGACCGGCGGCGGAGAGCGGTGACATCGATGCGCTCAGCAATCTCGGCGTGCTCTACGCCACGGGTCGTGGCGTCCCACAGGACAAGGTTCTTGCGCTCGCGCTCTACAACGTCTCCGTCGCTTTCGATAGCAACAAGAACAGTACGGCGGCGCGCAACCGCCAGAGCCTCGCCAACCAGATGTCACTCGACGAGGTCAACCGGTCGATGGCCTTGACCGACCGGCTGCTGCAGCAGAACCAGCTCAAGCCCGTTCTGCAGGCGTATCTGAAGCGTCCGAAGTAGCCGCTGCTCGAGGGCTTACGGACGATTCGCGCCGGACTCGGCCGTGGCGTATCGTCGGCCGATCGCTCACGCAACGCAGTCGGGGTCCGCCGGACCCCTGGAGATGCCCTCATGAATGCACCCGTCAACCACCAGTTCAAGCTCGCCCGCCGTCCCGTCGGCATGGTTGAGCGCAGCGACTTCGAGTACGTGGCAGCGCCGGTGCCGGAGCCGGGCGACGGCGAGGTGCTGGTCAAGATCCTGTATCTCTCGCTCGATCCGGCCATGCGCGGCTGGATGAACGAGGGCAAGTCTTACATCCCGCCGGTTGCCATTGGCGAGGTCATGCGCGCCGGTGGGGTTGGGCGCGTGATCAGCTCCCGCGATCCGGGCATCGCGGTCGGTGAGCATGTCGTCGGCCTGCTGGGTGTGCAGGAATACGCGGTCGCCAGGGGGAAGGGCCTGACCAAGGTGGATCCAAGGCTCGTGCCGCTGCCGGTGTACCTCGGCACGCTCGGCATGCCGGGCATGACCGCGTACTTCGGGCTGCTGGACGTCGGGCGGCCGAAGCAGGGCGACACCGTGGTCGTCTCGGGTGCCGCCGGTGCCGTCGGGCAGGTCGTCGGCCAGGTCGCGAAGATCAAAGGCTGCCGCGTGGTCGGCATTGCCGGTGGCCCCGACAAGTGCGAGTACCTGCGCTCGATCGGTTTCGACGCCGCCATCGACTACAAGCACGAGGACGTGAAGGCTGCCCTCAAGCAGCACTGCCCGAAAGGCGTCGACGTCTACTTCGACAACGTCGGCGGCGAGATCCTCGATGCCGTGCTCACGCAGCTCGCGATGCATGCACGCATCGTCATCTGCGGAGCCATCTCCCAGTACAACGAAGCCAGGATCAATGGGCCGAGCAACTACCTGTCGCTGCTCGTCAACCGGGCCTCGATGACCGGCATGGTGGTCTTCGACTACGCCAGCCGCTACGGCGAGGCCGCACGGGAAATGGCCGGCTGGATGGCCACGGGACAGCTCAAGACGCGCGAGGACGTCGTCGAGGGCCTGGCGACCTTCCCGGAGACCCTGCTGAAGCTGTTCAAGGGCGAGAATACCGGCAAGCTCGTGCTGAAAGTCGCGGACGCGTAGCAGACGTCCGGGCCCGCCGGTCCTCCGTCACAGGGCGGCCGACGCTCCAGCGTGCGACCAGCGAGAACGTGCTGGTGCCGCCGCCGCGGATGCACCTGACGCGGTACCACGGTGTGATTGCGCCGCACAGCAGTCTGCGAGCGGCGATCACGCCGGTGCGACGCAGCAAGGTCGGCAAGGTGGCAGAGGCGGGCGCCGACCAGCCCGCCCGCCCCGTGCCACGCCATGTGGCGATGAGGTGGGCGAAGCGCCTGAAGCGGGTCAGCGGGCGCAGCAGCGCCGGGCTGACTGGCTGATCAGGGGCCCGTGGCTGCCTGTCGCGCAGCGTATCCGCTCCAGGCTTCCGGCCTCCAGGCAGCAGCCCGCGGCGGCAATCAGGGGCGTTTGAAAGTGCTGTCCGCAGTCATCTCGGCCGATGCCCTGCCTTCTTTGCCGTCGGCTTCCTCCGGGATCGAGAGTGTTGCGCAGGGCGCTTGCGTGAGGTCGAGTGCGTCGTCCCGCGAGCGCTCTGCCTGGTGGGCCGCGACGTCACACTGCGGCTCTGCGATCTCGTCTTCGCTGCCGATCGTGTCTTGCGTTTGGGGCGCACTGTCTTCAGTCGTCTGGAGAGTTCGCGCGGGACGCCCCGGAGCGCGCGCAGCAGCGCCGCCATCGAGGACTCGACGAGCGCGCCCTGCACGTCGAGCGGCAGCAGGTCAAAACCCGGCAGGGCCTTGCGGGTCCGTTCCACGTAGACCGGAATCGACACTCCTAGCAGCACCCGTCGGGCGTCCGCAGCCTTGCACTTGATACTGGCGGGCGACGGAGCGAGCGCCTGGGCCGCCGCGCCGGTTCTGCCGATGGCCCGTTCGAGGCGAGACGTCTCAGCGTGTGTGAAGCACCGGCCCAGTCCTCGGCGAACTGGGAAGCGGTGACGTGGCCGAGGTCATAACCGTAACCGAGCGTAATCCCGGAACTCCCGCCAGGCCACTTGCCGGGCTGATTGAGGCCTTCGAAGTCGAGGATCAGCCTCAGAGCCCTATCGGAGAATGTCATTGCACGCCTCAATCATCGGATCCCAATCGGTGAATCGCGGCGCTCCGCTCACGGAGCATATGTTTCTGCACGCAGTGCATCGGCTTTACCGCGTGGAGCAGTCGCCATGGCGGGATCTGGACATCACCCGAACGGGTGATTCACGTTACTGGGTGGCACCTCGCAATGCGAAAGCCTCGTTGAGTCGCGCCCGCCACCCCGTCTGCGGCAATGCCCGGCACGCGTCAGGGCCGATTGCAGCGTCACAGCCCGCATGCATCACTCGCTCGGGATGTAGATGAGACCATCCGGCACCGATTCACCCATATTGATAATCGACTCAGCGGCACGGTCTTCGAAAGTGCCGGCGGCAGTAGGTTGCCCGGTCCCCGCTCCAGCCTGAGTGTCGGCGCTCGCCGTCGCCGCCATGCGCATCGCCGCAGCCTGCGCTCCGTATGCAGGCCAATCCTGCCCCAGTTGTTCCATCAGCGGCAGCAATTCATCCGGCCAACCCCCCGCGGGCTGTTGCAGCGCGGCGCGTACCATCTGCGCGTTCATGACCCGTGAGAGCGGTGCGAACAGGTCGAGCACCGCGGCCAGTTGCGCCGGCGTCTGTGCCACCATCGCGGCGCGAGCGATATAGCGAATTGCAGCGAGTTGCGCGGCGATTTCCGCGCCGTACCGAGCGACATCGTGCACGGTCGCTCGTGCGAACTGCATGTAGTTGCGCTCCGCGTCGTCCAGCTGCGGCGATGCCAGGCGCTGATCCACCAGCTCGCGTACCTGCGCGGATGCCAGCAGCGCCTCGTACTGCGTCATGGCGGCAAGAAGCTGCGAATAATCGGCGGCGTTGTCGATCGCCCCAAATGCCTCCAGGATCTCCTCCATCGAGTAGCCCGGCGTCGCGGTCTGTGCGCCCAGTGGCATCGCGAACGCGAGGAGCACTACCGTGAACAGAGCGTGCCATCGTTGCCGGATACGCATGTCTCCATCCTTCGCAATGGAACCCCAACTGGAGTCTGCGCCCGGTCTGGAATCCGTGTGAATCACCCGTTCGGGTGATAGCCATGGCCGACGGACCGAGTACGCTCGAAATAGCAGCCCGGTCGTGCCGCGGCCGGTATAGCGCCCGCCATCGTTTCGTTGCTCCTGCCGGTCGGAGTCTCAGCGTGATCAGGGATGGCGCGGGCCAACCCGCAGGGTCAGCCTGTGCCTTCGAGGCAACCCCTTCCAGACGAGCGTTCCCGAGGAGAAATCGGTCATGCCCACCAGCAACAAGAGCACACTCAAGCCCGAAGAACTGCAGGCGCTCGTAGCGGCCTCGCGTCCGATGCTGCGTGAGATCGGCGACGAGCGCTTCATCAAGAAGGACGACGGGCGCTACGTGTTCCGCGCCATGCGGCGCACAGCACGGTCGATGGCCGGCACGCTGGACATCGACGACGACCCCAATACGGTTGCCGCGGCCAGCGTCACGCGGGGCGAGCCGCAGTACGAACTGGTCGACATCACGCTGATCAGCCCGAAGGACTTCGACTACACGCCCAAGCTGACCGAGGCCGACAAGAAGGCTGCCAAGCCGATCGAAAAGAAGCTGGAGAAGTTCGCGGCCTACTTTGCCCAGGACCGCGGTCTGCTGGCACCCGAGTCCGCGCGGTCCGACGGCGATTCAGCCGATCTGCCGTCCGTCATCGACCACCGCGTGAACCAGTCGCCGGTGAAGGACCAGGGCGGGCGCGGCACCTGCGTCTCGCATGCCTGCATGGGCCTGCTGGAAGCCTTTGCGCACATCAACGACAACCTGTCCGAGCAGTACACGCACTTCAAGTTCAATGTCTTCCTGGGCAAACCGCACAATCAGGACTCGGGCCTAAGGACCACCGACGGGGCTCCCTTCCTGGCGCGCAGCGATGGCCGCGTGTGCGTTGAATCGCAGTGGCCCTACATCCCCAGCCAGGCCACCATCGACGCAAGGGTGGTCGCGGGCACCTACCACCCGCCGGCCGCGGCCGTGGCCAACCAGGCCTTCGGCATTGGCAACTACAAGATCATCGAAGACAAGGGACTGACCGGCGAGAGCATCAAGAACACGCGCTACCTGGAGGCCCTGCTGTACCAGGGCTACAACGTGGTCTTCGGCTGTCATGCCTCGTGGGACGACAAGGACAACAATGGCGTCCTCGACCCGCTACTCGACTCCAACGGCACCCCGGTTGGAACGGCCGGCCATGCAATGCTCATCGTCGGCTATAACCGCACCCAGCAGTACTTCATCGTCAAGAACAGCTGGAACAGCGGCTGGGGCCATAGCGGTTACGGCTACTTCAGCTACAATTTCTTCCGCTCCTGTGCCAAGTACGGCTTCGTGGTTGAATCCGTGGTGCCGGCCGCGCCGCCGGCGGCCCCGCCCCGCAAGCTGGTCACCGCACCCTATGGCACGGCGAAGATCAGCCGGGCCAGCCTGCGTGCCGCAGTGGTGTTCTTCAAGACCTCTTCGGGTCGCTTGGCGGTGGCCGAAGCCTATGCTGGCGACAATCTCTACCTGCGCAATCTGCGCGTTTATAACGCCAATGGAAGCCTTCATCTCGAAACCGACACCCTGATAATCCGCAGCAGCTATCTGTGCGATCTGGACACTGGCCGCGAGACCAGCACCAATGCCGATTTCTGGTGGGAAGGCGTGAGCCCCGGCATTCACTTTCTTGTGCCGCGAAACGGCGCTTCGGCCTGCATCGGCTACAACCTGGCCGGCCTGACGGCGGCCCAGATCGGGGCCATGACGCTGGCCACCAGCGCGGTGGATTCGCGGCTGCTGCGGTACGCCGTCATCGCCGGCAAGACCACCAGCGGCCGCAGGTTCAAGATCCTGGCCCACGCCAAGCCGGGCAATGTGCTGCAGCTATCCTACGTGGAGGTCTTCAACCCTGATGGCAGCCGCTACAAGTACGGCCAGTCCATCAACGTGCCCTCGTCGTGGACCTATGATCTGGACACGCTGTCGCTGTCTGGCGGCGCAGCGGCCGACCTGTGGTGGCACGTGATCTCGAACAACGTGGGGTTCCTGGAGCCCAATGCCACGGCGAAGATTCGCCTGACGTGGAGCCTGTGAATCAGCAGCGAGAGAAAGCGACCCGGCATGCCTGATCTACGCGCCAAGGACCTGGCCCACCTGGACATGGTGGTGGGGCAGGAACTCAGGCTGGAATCGCTGCGCCAAGCGGTGGTGCCGCCCTATGTGATGGTGGTGCCTTTTGTGCACCTGCCGCCGGGCGTGCTGCTCGTGCGGCAGGACCGCCTGGACGAGGATGGTATCCACGGCTGCATCTTCACGCTGCGCGCGACGGCCGCTGGCGAGGGCGAGCTTCGCGTTGGGTTCCGTGACCTGCGCAGCGGAGAGGAACTGCTGGTCAAGACCATCGGCGTCCGCGTGCGTTGACCGACGGGGGCGGCCCTCGCAGGCCTGATCCGCCGACTCAAGGAATGTTGCGCCCCGGCCAGCACGCAGTTGGTGCGTCAGGAGCGCCGCCCCGGCGAAGGAACGAAGCTCGAACGGCTGTGCCGCTGCGTCAGCCGTCCGCCACTGGTGGGCGATCGCCTGGCCCTGAGCGCATCCGGGCAGGTGCGCGACACGCTCAAGACCCCGAACCGCGATGGCACGACCGACATCGTGCTGGAGCCACTGGACTTGATGGCGAGGTTGGCCGCACGTTGACCGACTTTGCGACGAGGGAATGCGATCATGAAGATCGAGTGTCTGAACCTCCGCACGGCGGCCGACGTCCAGGCGCAGAGCGCGATACCGCTCGCGAGCCGCTACTCCGAGCGCAGCACGTACGAGCTGCTCCAGGCGAGCGCTGCGGCTCACGCCGACCGGCCGGCCCTGACGTTTCTGATGCGTGGCACGCTGGACGAGGAACCCGTCGTCTACCGCTACGGCGAATTGCTCGCACGAGTGACGCAAGCGGCCAACGCATTCAGCCGGCTCGGAGTCGGCCCTTGCGACGCCGTCGCCTACCTGCTGCCGAATCTGCCACAGACCCATTTCGCGATCTGGGGCGGCGAGACGGCAGGCCGTGTGGCGGCGATCAATCCGCTGCTCGAGCCCGCGCAGATTCTGCAGATCCTGCGTGCCGTGCGAGCGCGACTGCTGGTGACGCTCGCGCCCGGCGCGCCGGCACTCGACCTGTGGGCGAAGTGCGCGCCAATCATGAACGAGGTCGCGACGCTCGAGCACGTGCTGTGCGTGGACCCGGATAGCCGCCTTGCGAAGCCCTCGGCACCGCGCGTGTACCCGCCGCACGGTCGCGTGGCGGTTCACGACTTCGACGCCCTGCTGGAACGCGAGTCCGACTCGCATCTCGTTTTCCAGCGGACGATCGACCCGTCCGACATCGCCAGCCTGTTCCATACCGGCGGCACGACCGGCATGCCGAAGGTGGCACCGCACACGCAGGCGAACGAGGTGTTCCTCGCCTGGTCGGTGGCGGCAACGTTGGGCATCGAGCCCGGCCAGAGCATTCTCTGCGGCCTGCCGCTGTTTCACGTCAACGCACCGCTCGCCACCGGCCTCGCCGTCTGGGCCGCCGGCGGCAACGTCGTCCTCGCGACGCCGGGCGGATTCCGGACACCGGGCCTGTTGCAGAACCTCTGGGGCCTGCTGGCCCGTTACCGTGCGTACGCCATGATGGCCGTTCCGACGGTCTACGCGTCGCTGCTCGACATTCCTGTCGGCGAGCACGACCTGTCCTGCCTGCGTCATTGCCTGGTCGGCGCTGCGCCGATGCCACTCGAGGTCTTCAACAGGTTCGAGCGCATCACCGGTGTGAAACTGCTGGAAGGCTACGGCATGACGGAGGGCACCGCGGTCTCGTCGCTGAATCCAGTGGCAGGGCAACGCAAGGTGGGCTCGATCGGCCTGCCGCTGCCATACGCCGAACTGGCCGTGGCGGTGGTGGAGGGCACCACGCTGCAGGGCTTCTGCGCGACCGGCGAGATCGGGGTGCTGCTGATGCGCGGTCCGAACGTGTTTCCGGGCTACATGGACCCGTCACACGACGCGGGTGCGTGGCTCGTGGACGCGGACGGCAGGCGCTGGTTCAACTCCGGCGATCTTGCCCGCTATGACGAGGACGGCTACCTGTGGCTTGCCGGGCGTGCGAAGGACCTGATCATCCGGGGCGGTCACAACATCGATCCGCAGATCATCGAGGAGCGCCTGTGCGAGCACCCGGACGTGGTGCTGGCAGCCGCCGTCGGCCAGCCGGACGCACACGCCGGCGAGGTCCCGATGGCCTACGTCGTACTGCGGGCGGGCTCCACGGTCTCCGCCCAGACGCTGCGCGAGTTCGCCGCCGAACGCGTCCCCGAGCGGGCGGCGGTGCCGGTGCGCATCGAGGTCGTCCCGCAGATGCCGATGACCGCCGTCGGCAAGATCTTCAAGCCACGACTTCGTCAGTTGGCGATCGAACGGGTCTACGGCGAAGTGCTGCGAGCCGCAGGGATCGAGGCCGCCATCACGGTCCGCTCCGACCCGCGGCTCGGCACCGTTGCCATTGTTCATCTCGACGATGCGGCGTCGCGCAGCGCTGCGACCGATGCGTTGGCTCGACTGCCGGTCGGGATCGAGTTCGAGTAGTTCAACCGACCGATCCCGCCCGCGTTTCCCGGTGTCAGGCAGCGGCGTCGCGGGCCGGACTCGGAAGCGTCGCCACGTCTATGATCAGCCGCCTGCAAATCGTGCAGTCACGAGTCGTCGGCAAGGGTCGCGCATGAGATCGATCGGCGTACGACCACAGGCCATCCTGTGGGACGTGGACGGGACGCTCGCCGAGACGGAACGCGACGGCCATCGCGTCGCCTTCAACCGGGCGTTCGAGGCCTGCGGCCTGCCGTGGCGCTGGGACGACTCCTACTATGGCCCGCTGCTGCGCGTCAGCGGCGGCTTCGAGCGGCTGTTGCACGATATGCGAGTGCGTACAGATGCTCCGGCACGGCCGGAAGCACGTGCGGCACTGGCACGGGAAATTCATGCGCAAAAGAACGCGTTCTATGGCGAACTCGTGCGCAGCGGTGCGATCCCGTTGCGCGATGGCGTACTGGACCTTCTGCGACAGTGTCGGGACGGCGCCATGCCCATGGGCATCACGACGACCTCAAGTCGCGCCAACGTCGACGCCTTGCTGGCTGTGCATCTCGGCCCCGACTGGCACGCATGGTTTGCCGTGGTCATCTGCGGCGAGGACGTGAGGCACAAGAAGCCCGATCCGGAGGTCTACGTACGCGCGGTGGACGCACTCGGGATCGACCCGCACCAGGCGTTGGCCATCGAGGACTCGCCGGATGGCGCGGCGGCGGCCCGTTCGGCCGGTGTGCCGGTCGTGGTCGCGCGCAGCGCTTACTTCACCGAAGCGGCGATCGCGGGGGCAACGGCAATCGGTCCTGGATTTCGCTCGCGACGCGGCTGGCAGCCAGCGCCAGTGGCGACGCGGCCTTCGAACGCACCGATCGGTCTCGACGAACTGGTCACGTGGTGGGGTGCGCGATAGACGCCGGCAACGGTCCTGGGGGTCACGGACCGTTCCGCCTGGCAGTGGCGGCTCCCGACGGATCCGACGTTCCGCTCGGAACGTTGAGAGTACGCATAATGTATATTATGGTAAATATCCGATCAAGCAACGCAATCAGGGAGGCGTCGTCCGAGACGACTCCCGCAGTGCTGGAATCGTCGCCGCCCCGCCCATGGCACCCGCAAGCTCCTGCAGCGGCTTGTCTGCCACGGTCGCCGTCAAGTCGCCTGGGTGGAGGAATCGCGGCCATGTGCGCCGGATCGACAGTGACATCGACAGTGACGCCCGAGCACACCAGCGCCGCCGGGGTAAATTGACGCCGGGCGTGGTCTCCAGGCACTGCCCGAACATCAGTGGCCACCCTGCACGATGAGCCCCTCCTCCCGCAGCGCCTCCGCGAGCCCCTCTTCGATCTCCTCCGCCTGCACCGACGGGACTCCCTGCAGATGCAGCACAGGCCCCGTCAGCACCTCGAGCCCGCGCTTGAGCACGCTGCCTGCGGCACGAATGCCGGCCTTGTGCTGGTCGAACCGCGCGGCCGGGGCATACCGCGTGGCGCCCACGTACACGCCTTGCGGCCCGCGCGGGCTGTCGGCGTAATCGAGCAGCACCAGGTAGATGTTCGACCTGCCTCGACCCTGGCGCTGGAACCGCGCGGCCACCTCGTAGGCAAGCGGCAGCCACTCGATGTAGCGCATCGGCAGCCACTCCGGCACCGACTCGGGCGCCGCCCGCCAGAGCAGGCCCAGCAGGCGCTCGATGTTCATCGGCGGCTCGTGCCGCATCCAGAGCTCATGGATGCAGTGCGCCCCAGCCACGCCCTCCCGTGCCTCGAGCGCTGCGGCGGTCCGCTCGAGGACTTCCTCGTGCCCGAGCGCACGCAGCGGACGGTCGCCGGGCCTTGCGACATCTCGTCGACGTTGCCTGCCGCGCGTTGCCACGACGCCCGGGCTCAGCCCGCTTGCCGGCGCCCCTTCGACGCAGCAGCGGCCGTGCGCTTCCGGCCGCGCCGCGGAGTTGATGCGGCGCCGGGGCACTTGCCCTCGAGTTCGGCCCTGGCGGCTTCCAGAACCCGGATGCGATCCCCGTCATCGGGAAGTCGCGCGGCGAGTTCGCTCGCCCGGCCGAGCGCCTTGCTGAGCGCGCCGCAGCTGGAAACCGGCAGGGACTGCACCGCCTCGAGCAGGGCAACGGCTGCCTGGTAGCCGACGAACGGCTTCTCCTTGTCAGGGTCGAGCCGATCGGCGAGCCACTCCAGGTGAGCGACGTCGGGGAACGATTTCAGCACCGCAATGGCCCCGAGCCGGATGCCCGCGGACGGACTCTGCTGGAGCTCGGGCAGCATCTCCTTCACCGTGGCAGCCTTCGCCGTCATCCTCGAGAAGATCGCGGCCATCCGCTGCGTGCGATCCCAGCCCGACTTCATCCTGAGTCTGAGCTCCTCGTACTCGGCGGCGAGGTCGAGAAACTCCTTCTGGTCCTGCGGTCGGACGCCGCCCGCGCCCGGCGTGCCGCGCGCCGCGCGCGCGACGGTCGCGGTGTCGTTGAGGAGGTCACGGATCGCACGCAGCAGTCCGCCGCGCACGAACTCACCGAACTGCTCGTGACGGGGGTAGCTCTGGGTCAAGCCGATCGAGGCCAGCTCGCTGCGGAACTTCACGACCTCCTCGAGCTGCTTGAGGTCGTCCCTGCTCGGCATCGGGATTGGCTCGTCGCAGAAATAGAACATGATCTTCGGCAGGCTGCTCCGTCTGCGCTGCTCGTAGGCGCGTCGGAATTCCTCGATGGTGCCGCTCTTGGCAGTCTTGGTGGGCGTGCCGCAGCGCCGCCACATCACGCCGATGAAGATGTCGTAGTCGATCGGGATCTGGCGGTTGATCACCTCCTGTGGCTGTCCGACGTCCGGATACGCATGCGTCTCGTAGCGCACCAGTTCGAGCGTGATGCGCGGCTCGGGTGCGAGGAACGTCAGTACGTCGTTGATGTCGGCGATCAGCCGGGCCAGGCTCTCGCGCTCGGCCTGCACGTCGCTGGGCGAGGCGAGGAAGACCTTGATGTGTCGCTGCGCCGGCGCCGGGCTCTGTGTGGGCATGGGACACCTCGCTGGACCGACCGTGCCGGTGGATGACGGATAGGAACGCCAATCCGCCGGCCCCGTCAAGGAAGATCACGGCGTCGGCCAGCCGCCCTGTCCATCGTGACCCGGCGCCTGCAAGAATGTGGCGTCAGGAACTCGCGCGGGGGCCTCCCGGGTCCGTGCAACGTTGGGATCGCTTGAGGCTCGCCCGTACTGACATCGGGCGATCGATGCGGGATCGCGGAACGTCGATGCACACCTTCTCGATCAGGGATCCATTGCTGGCGCTGCGAACGGTGCTCGCGGCGGCCGGACTGCGTCGGTCACTGCTGGCGTTCCTGCTGTTCAACACTGCCGAGTGGGGTGTCTGGGTCGCCGCGCTGGTCTACGCGTACGACCTGGGTGGCACCAGTGCCGCGGCCGCCGTCTCGCTGCTGCAGTTGCTTCCCGCGGCGGTTATTGCGCCATTCGCCGTGTCGATCGCGGACCGCGTGCCGCGCAGACGGGTCCTGGCATGGACCTACGGTGCGCAGGGTGTAGCCATGGGGCTGACGGTGCTGCTCTTCAGGCTGCAGTCGAGTCCCCTGCTGATTCTCGGGAGCGTCGTACTCGTGTCGGTGTCGATCAGTCTCAGCCGGCCCGTGTACCTTGCGTCGCTGCCGACATTCGCGTCCGGGCCGTCCCAACTCACGGCGGCCAACAGCGTCTCGACGATGGTGGAAAGTCTGGCGGTGCTGCTCGGACCCGCCATCGCAGCGGCCATCATGCAGTTCATCGGTCCAACCGGCGTGTTCGCAGTGTTCGGGCTGGGGCAGTTGATCGCGGCGCTGCTGGTATGGATGCCGCGCGGCGCGCCAACCGTCCCGTCGGCTGTGGCTCCGCATGCGCAGTTGCGGCCATCGGACTGGATTGCAGCCTTCGCCGAGCTGCGCGTCCGATCCGACGGACTGCTCCTGCTCGGCTACCTCGCGGGGGCCTATCTGCTGGTCGGCATGGCCGACGTGCTCGCCGTGGTGCTCGCGTTCGAGATCCTCTCGCTGGGTGCCTCAGGCCCGGGCATGCTCATCTCGGCGATTGGCTTCGGAGGCATGATCGGAGCGGCGGGATCGATTCTGCTCGCCGGCAGGCGCTCGCTCGGGCCGCCCCTTGCGTGCGCCCTGTTCGTCGCCGGCGTGCCGTTCGCGCTCGCTGGCCAGACGACTCATCTTCTCCCGGCCGTGCTGCTGCTCGCCGCCGTGGGGATTGGCAAGAGCTTCCTCGACGTGGCCGCGCGGACGCTGCTGCTGCGCTCCGTGGACGACCACCTGCTCGCGCGCGTCTTCGGACTGCAGGAGGGCCTGATGCTACTGGCACTCGCGGCCGGTGCGCTGCTCGTCCCGGCGCTGGTCGGCATCTTTGGGGCGCGCGGCGCGTTCGTTGCGGCAGGACTCATGCTGCCCGCATTGGGAGTCCTGACCTGGCGACGGCTGCGTGCGATCGACGCCGAGGCGCCATTGCCCGCGCGCTCGCTGGTACTGCTGCGACGGACTCCGATGTTCTCCCACCTGGCGGCACCGCTGCTCGAGCAGGTGGCGCGCCGGATGGTTCCGGTCGACCTCGCGGCCGGCGACGTCGCGATCCGGCAGGGCCAGCACGGCGAGTGTTTCTACATTGTTGAATCGGGTCAGCTCGATGTCTCGGTGGACGGTCGGCCGAGACCACCGCTCGGCCCGGGCGACTCGTTCGGGGAAATCGCCCTCATGCTCGACAGGCCGCGGACGGCCACCATCGTCGCGGCGACCGACGTCCGGCTCTGGAGTCTCGATCGCGAAACGTTTCTCGCAACGATCACCGGCTCGCCACGCGCCGAGTCGATCGCCACGCGCGTGGCCGACGCGAGACTGTCAGCGACCGGGTCGCAGCGTCCGGGTGGCCGCGGGTCGCCACGTAACCCGTAACTCGCTGCCGCTGGCGTCAGCTCGCTGCCAGCGCCGGCCACCACGCATACATGTGGACGCGTCCCGTGCGCACGTCGCACAGCGCACGGCGGACCTGGTCGTCCTCCCGCCATTCCTTGATCGCCACGCGTGCCGGCAGCTGCACGGGCGTGAGGAACTGCGTGCCGATCGTCGCGCCGGCGGGAATCCCGGGCACGGGTGCCTGCGCGAGGCTGCGCGCCAGCGACCACATGCCGTGCGCAATCGCGCCGCGCAGACCGAAGTAGCGGGCCACTCGATCGCTGAGGTGGATCGGGTTGTAGTCGGCCGAGGCGCGCGCGTAGGCCCACACGGTCTGCAGCGAGACGTCGAATTCCGCGAGCACCGCGCTGTCCTTGGGCGCCTTCGGCGGGCGCGGCGGCCTCGCACCGGGGCGTTCGTTCGAGACCGGCCAGCGCGACAGGAAGACGCAGGTCTCGCGCCACAGGACCGCCTCGTCCTCGGTAATGTCGGTGTCGATGTCGAACGCGAGGCCCGCGTCCGTGCGCCGGTAGTTGCGGGCCGCGACGACGATGTCCACCACGGCGCCGGCCCGCAGCACACCAGGACTCTGGATCGAGTTCGACAGGTGGATCAGTCCCATCGGCCGCAGCGGGAAGTCGCCCTGCGCGAAGATCTTGAGGTGCAGCGGCATCGCGAGCACGTGGGGAAACGTCACCGGCACAGGCTCTCCTGCGCCGAACCCGCACATCGCCGCGTACCGGGCCACCGCGGCCGCGTCGAGCCGCACACCCCGCAGCGTCGCGATGAACTCGAGCGGCTCGGTGACCGTCTCGATCGGCGGCCGTCGGTTCAGCAGCACCCGCGGATAGGTCGCCCAGACCGCCGGGAAACGCGAGAGCGTGAGGTGCCGTGCTTCCTTCACGGGCCTACGGCGAGACCCTGTTGATCACGACCGCGAGGTCCGCGGGCGCGCCCTTGCGATGCCGGCTCTCGCCGATGAGGTCGCCGCTCGCGGTCACGGCCGTGCCGCCGAACGCGACGCGCGCCACCACCTGCACCTCGTCCACCGACGAGAGATTGCGGCCCTCGACCATGGCGTTCGCGTCGCTCAGCACGACGGTGGTCGGCAGTTCGTCCGTGCTGATGCGCACGGCCGCGAGCGGCGGACCGGGGATTCCGGCTTCGCGCGCGCTCACGAACACCACGGCGCCGGGCTTCAGCCTGCCCGCCAGCGCCGGATCCACCGAGACCGCAATGCGCATTGTGCGGCCGGACGACGCGGCAGGCGTCTCGCCTGCCATGCCCATGCCGCCGCCCATCGCGCCGCCCGCATTGCCACCCATGGCGGCAGGGGCCGCGGCACCCGCCTCCGGCGGCACGGTCACGCCGAGTTCCGCCAGCTGCGCGACCAGGATCTGGCGGATCTCCGGAGGTGGGTTCGTCTCGAGCAGCTTGCTCCAGCGCACCTTGGCGGTGTCCGGATCGTTGCCCCGCTGCGCGATGAGACCGGAGTACCACAGCGCCTTCTGGTTGTTGCCGTCTGCGGCCAGCGCGGCGTCGATGATCCCGCGCGCCTGGCCCTGTCGCGTCGGATCGTCGGTGAGCACGAGCGCCTCGGCGAGGTCGAGCTGGATCTCGGGGTCGTTGCCGCCCGCCAGCGCGCTCGCCTTCTGGTAGGCGCGCACCGCATCGTTCGTCCGGCCCGACACGAGATAGGTGCGGCCGAGCATGCGCCATCCTTCCATGTCTCCCGGGCTCGCGGCCAGCCGCGCCTCGAGCTCCGCGGTGACCTCGTCGATCGAGCCGCCGCCCTGCGCGTGGCCGGCCGCGCCGGAGGTGAGCGCCGCCGGGTTGTCCCACGGGAAGTTCGACGTGGCGCCATAGAATGCCGACGCCGCCAGCGGCAGCACGACCATCATCGCGACCGCGGCCGGAACGGCGCGCGTGGCCGGCTTCTCGCCGGGGGCGGTGGGCTGCTCCTCGCGCAGCAGGGGCACGAGCAGCAGCGCGAGCGCCGCCACGATCATGACGGCGCAGACGATCAGGAACGTAGTCACGGTTTGCCGGCCTCCGGGCCGTCGGGTTCGATCTCGGACTCCTGGGCGCGGCGACGGATCACGCGCACCAGCACCACCGCGGCGACCAGCAGCAGCAGCGCCGGGGCCGCCCAGAGCAGGAAGTTCTGCGCCGTCATGCGCGGGCGGTACAGCACGAAGTCGCCATAGCGCTCGATCATGAACTCGCGGATCTCGGCGTCGGTCTTGCCGGCGGCGATCATCTCGCGCACCTCGCGCCGCAGGTCCTGCGCGAGCGTCGCGTTGGAGTCGGCGATGGTCTGGTTCTGGCAGACGAGGCAGCGCAGCTCGCGGTTGATGGATTCGTAGCGGTGCTGCAGCACCGGGTCGTCGAAGGCCGCCTCGGTGTCGATCGCGAGCGCCTGGACGCCGATGGCGAGCAGCCCCGCGAGGAGCCCGGCCCGAAGGAAGCGACTGATCACGATTTCGACCCCGCTGCGGAACGCGCCGCTTCGATGCGCGGCATGAACTCGGTGTTCCAGACCTCCATGGTCATCGGCGCGATGTGCTTGTAGAGGACCACACCGTCCGGCCCGATCAGGAAAGTCTCCGGGGCGCCGTAGACGCCCCAGTCGATGGCGGTGCGGCCCTCCCGGTCCTCGGCAACCACCGCGTAGGGATTGCCGAGCTGCTGCAGCCACTGCTGGGCCGCCGCGTTGTCGTCCTTCCAGTTGAGCCCGACGATCGGCACCGCTTTCTGCCGTGCGATGGCGAGCAGCGTGTCGTGTTCCTCCCGGCAGCCGCCGCACCACGTCCCCCAGACGTTCAGCACCCACGGCTGGCCGATCAGCTCGCGTGAGGAGACCGGATAGGTCGCGTCCTGCAGGCTCGGCAGCGAGAACTCCGGCGCCGGCTTGCCGATCAGCGGCGAGGGCACGTAGCGCGGGTCGCGGTACATGCCGACGAACAGGAACGCGCCGAGCAGCAGCGCCAGCACCAGTGGAAGGATGTACTTGAGCATCTCGGTCGACTCCGTCAGCGCGCCGTCGCAGTACCCTTGACGGCGACTGCCTCGTCGGCCGTCGAGCGGCGCCGGCGGTAGCGGCGGTCCGTGATGGCGAGCAGGCCGCCGACGGCCATGATGAGCGCGCCGAGCCAGATGTAGCGGACCATCGGCTTGTACTGCAGCCGCATGCTCCAGGCGCCGGCTCCGAGATCGTCGCCCATCGCGACGAACAGATCGCGGTTCCAGTTGACGTGAATGCCCGACTCCGTCATCGGCATGGTCTGGACGCGGTAGGTGCGCTTCTGCGGATGAAGCGTCGTGACCGGGCGGCCGTCGCGCGTGATCACGATCTCCGACTCGATCGCGTCGAAGTTCGGTCCTTCAACCGGGCGCGTGCTCCTGAACTCGAAGGTGTAGCCCTGCAGCACCGCCGTCTGGCCGGCCTTGAGCGCGATGTCCTTCTCGACGCGGTAGGTCTGCGTGACCGTCACGCCGATCGCGAACACGCCCACGCCAATGTGCGCGATCGTCATGCCGACCACGCCTCGCGACAGTGACTGGTGGTTGCGCACGCGCTGCCACGGCTCGTAGAGCGCCGAGAGGATCACCCAGATGCCCGCGGTGAGGCCGATCACTGCGGAGAGGTGGAAGGCGCCGTAAGCCACCGGCGGAATGATCAGCCCGAGCGCCAACGAGACGAGGAACAGGATCGCGAGCGGCCGCTTGAGGTCGCCGAGCTTGCCCTTCTTCCAGGCCGCGTGCATGCCGACCGCCATCAGGAACAGCAGCGGGACCGTCGGGATCAGGAACACCGTGTTGAAGTACGGCGGGCCGACCGAGATCTTGCCCATGTTCATCGCGTCGAGGAACAGCGGGTAGAGCGTTCCGATCAGGATCAGTGCGGCGGCGATCAGCAGCAGGCCATTGTTCGCGAGCAGGAACGACTCCCGCGACACGGTCTCGAAGCCGCCCCGCGTGCGCAGCGCCGGGCCACGCCACGCGAACAGCGCCAGCGAACCGACGACGCAGACTCCGAGGAAGGCGAGGATGAACAGGCCGCGGCTCGGGTCGCTCGCGAAGGCATGCACGGACACCAGCACTCCGGAGCGGACCAGGAACGTGCCGAGCAGGCTGAGCGAGAACGCCGTGATGGCGAGCAGCAGGGTCCAGCCCTTGAAAAGCCCGCGCTTCTCCGTCACGGCAAGGGAGTGGATCAACGCGGTGCCGACCAGCCAAGGCATGAACGAGGCATTCTCGACCGGGTCCCAGAACCACCAGCCACCCCAGCCGAGCTCGTAGTAGGCCCACCAGCTGCCGAGCGCGATGCCGACCGTGAGGAACATCCACGCGAGCGTGGTCCACGGCCGGACCCACCGGGCCCATTTCTCCTCGAGCTTGCCCTCGAGCAGCGCGGCCACGGCGAAGGCGAAGGCGACCGAGAAGCCGACGTAGCCGATGTAGAGCATCGGCGGGTGGATGGCGAGCGCCGGGTCCTGCAGCAGCGGGTTCAGGTCGCGGCCGTCGAGTGCCGCCGGCACCAGCCGCTCGAACGGGCTCGAAGTGAGCAGGATGAAGAGCTGGAAGCCGATGGCCACCACGCCGAGCACGCCGAGCACACGCGCGGCGAAGGTCTCCGGCAGGTCACGGCTCAGGACGCCGACGGCGACCGACCAGGTGGAAAGCGCCAGCGCCCACAGCAGCAGGGAGCCCTCATGCGCGCCCCACACGGCGGCGATGCGGTAGAACGTCGGCAGCTCGGAGTTCGAGTTGCTCGCGACATACAGCACCGAGAAGTCGTTCTTGTAGAACGCCCACGCCAGCACCAGGAACGACAGCAGCACGAACACCCACTGCCCGACAACCGCGGTGCGGGTCGCCGCCATCCAGCGGCGGTTGCCGAAATGTGCGCCGACGAGGCCGAACCACGCCTGCGCCCCGGCGAGCAGCACGGCGATGATCAGCGCGAAGAGCCCTAGTTCAATGACCATTCGATCCTCCCCTGCCCGCGGGCAGCCGTCAGGTGCTGCCCTGGTTCATCGCCTGGGCAGCGTTGTCGTGCTGCTTGAGGCTGTCTTTGACCTCCGGCGGCATGTAGTTCTCGTCGTGCTTGGCGAGCACTTCCTCGGCGACGAACATGCCCTGCTCGTCCAGGCGGCCGCGTGCGATGACGCCTTGTCCCTCGCGGAACAGGTCCGGCAGCACGCCGGTGTAGCTCACGCCCACCGTGTTCGAGAAATCCGTGAGCGTGAAGCGCACCTCGAGGCTGCCCGGGTCGCGCTTCAGGCTGCCGTTCTCCACCAGCCCGCCGACGCGGATGCTGCGGGCATCGGGGGCCTCGCCCGCATGGATCTGCGTCGGGCTGTAGTAGTACAGCATGTTCTGGTTGAAGGCCTGCAGCGCGAAAGCGGTCGCGATGCCGACGCCTGCGAGTATCGCCGCGACGGTGGCCATGCGTTTCTGTCTGGGTGTCATCAGGCGTCTCCTTAATAACGTCAGTCCGCCCGCGAGCGGCGTCGCGCGCTTTCCTGCTCCCGCGCCTCACTGCGGCGGGCAGCGATCCAGTTGAGCAGCAGCACCAGGGCTGTCAGGCCGTAGGCGGTCCACACGTAGCCCGCGTAGCCGCCCATCCGCAAGAACTCCTGCAGGTCCATGGTCAGGCGCCCTCCTGCAGCCACTTCGCGTTACGTTCCCGGCGCAGGATCTCGCCGCGCAGACGCCGCGAGATCGCCCAGCCGAAGTACAGCTGGAAGCCGATGATCATGATGAACAACGGATAGAGCATTTCGAGCGCAATCGCCGGCTTGTCGAGCTTGGTCACACTCGCCGGCTGGTGCAGCGTGGTCCACCACTCGACCGAGTAGTGGATGATCGGCACGTTGATCACGCCCACGATCGCGAGCACGGCGCTCGCCCGGTCCGCCCGCTGCGGATCGTCGAACGACGAGCGCAGCGCCATGTAGCCAAGGTAGAGGAACAGCAGGATCAGCTCCGAGGTGAGCCGCGCGTCCCACACCCACCACGTGCCCCACATCGGCTTGCCCCAGATGGAGCCCGTCGCCAGCGCGAGGAACGTAAAGGAGGCGCCGATGGGCGCGCAGGCGGCCGCCGCCGCGTGCGCAAGCTTGATGCGCCAGATCAGGCCCACGGCCGCCGCGACCGCCATCGCCACGTAGATGAACATGGACATCCATGCGCTCGGGGCATGGACGTAGAGGATCCGGAACGCATCGCCCTGCTGGTAGTCGGCCGGCGCGCGCGCCAGCCCCCACCAGGTCGCGAGCAGGATCATCGCGAGCGCGGGCCAGCCGAACCAGGGGGCCATCTTTCCGAGCAGCCGGTAGGCGTGCGGCGGTGAGGCGAGTTTATGGAACCAGAGCCACATGGATTGTCTTGCCTGTTTCGTCCTGAAGTGCGGATCAGGTCTCGACGCTGATGCGGATCGCCGCCGACATGGCGAGCGGGCCCAGGCTCAGCGTGAGGAAGAAGATCGCGGCGAGCAGTTGCAGCGGCCCGGCCGGCGAGTCGCCGTCCATGGCCATGCCGACGGCCCGGGAGCCGAAGATCAGCAGCGGCATCGCCAGCGGCAGCACCAGCAGCGACAGCAGCACGCTGCCGCGGCGGACGCCCACGGTGAGGGCCGCGCCGATCCCGCCGAGCACGCTCAGGGTGGCGGTGCCGAGCAGCAGCGAGGCGACGAGTGCACCCCAGGCGTCGAACGGCAGGCCGAGCGCCGTGCCCACGACCGGCGCCATGATCACCAGCGGCAGCCCGGTCAGCACCCAGTGCGAGGCGACCTTGGCCAGCAGCAGCCAGCCGAGCGGCTGCCCGGAGAGCACCCATTGTTCCATGGTGCCGTCTTCGACATCCGATCGGAACAAAGATTCCAGCGCCAGCAGCGATGCGAGCAGCGCCGCCACCCAGACCACCCCGCCCGAGATCACGCGCAGTTGCGCGAGATCCGGCGTCGTGGCGAGCGGAAACAGCGTGGTCACGACGACGTAGAAAATGAGCGGCTGGGCGACCTCGTCCCAGCGGCGCCAGGCCAGGGTCAGGTCGCGGCGGAAGACGAGGTTGGCGGCGGCGGAGGTGGCGGCGCGACGCATCAGCTGAGTTCCAGCCGCCGCAGGAACGGCTCGTCGTCCAGCAGCCGCTGGTGGGCGGCTGCGAGCGCGAGCCCGCCACGCCCGACGTGCTCCCGCACCAGGTCCTCGACCAGGCCGACACCCGCCACGTCGAGGTTCGTCACCGGCTCGTCCAGGATCCAGAGCACGGCCCCGGACAGCAGCAGCCGCGCCAGCGCCAGGCGCCGCCTCTGGCCGGCCGAGAGCGAACGCGCGGCGAGATCACCTCGCGAGAGGACGCCGACCCGATCGAGCGCCGCGTCGATGTCGGCGTCGGTGAGCGCCTCGCGCAACCCGGCCAGGAACCTGAGGTTTTCCCGGGCGGTGAGGTCGGACTTCAGGGAGTTGAGGTGGCCGAGGTAGGTCATCTCGGCGTGGTACTCGTCGTTCGAGCTGTCGACGGGCTTGCCGCGCCATTCGACCCCGCCACTCTCGGCCGGCAACAGGCCACAGACGACCCGGATCAGCGTCGTCTTGCCGACGCCATTGGGACCGGTGAGCTTGAGGAATTCGCCCTCACGCAGCGAGAACGACACGTCCCGAAGGATGTGCCGGTCGCCTCGCCACACATTGATTGCTCGACCCTCGAGCCGGGCCCCGTCGGGCAACATCCGTCCTCCGCGCAAAGCTGATCCGGGAAAGTCGCCCGGAACACGGCCCGCGCGGCGACTAAGTGGGCGCGAAGTCTAGCAAAACGACAATCATTCCGTGCCTTCGGGTTGCCGTAGCGAAGGGGCCTCCAGCGGCTCGAGCACCACGAGTTCGACGCCCTCCTCTACGCGATCACCGGGCTTGACCGCAACTGCGGCAACCGTTCCAGCCCAGGGCGCGCTGAGGGAATGCTCCATCTTCATTGCCTCGAGCACGACCAGTACGGCACCGGCGTCGACGCGATCGCCGGGCCGCGTGCGGACGTCCAGCACCTGTCCGGGCATCGGCGAGCGCAGGTGGCCCTCGTGTTCCGCCGAGGCGTGGCTTTCGGCGCCGGTGTCCTCGACGAAGTCGAAGCGCAGGCACTCGCGCCGCAGCGCGAATCCGTCCTCGCCGTCGTCGATCCGGGCCTCGAACGGACGGCCGTCGAGACGGCCGGAGTCCCTCCCCTCGGCAATCCGGGCGACTCGATCAGGTGCGTGCGACCGCCGATTTCGACCTGCAGGTCCGGCCCGGCGGGACGCGATCCGCAGCCAGTGCTGCTCCTCGCCGAGCCGCAGCGCGAGTCGCATCGTGGGCGGGGCGTTCAACCTGAACCCGCCGTGGCCGCTCCACGCGGTGTCCCCGCTCGCCGGGCGCGTGGCTGGCGCCCACCGGCGGCCGCGATCGCCCACGCGGCCGTCCGCTCGGCCTCGCCGGCGCCGCTCGGCGCCAGGCGGCGCTCGAGCAGGCGCGTGCTCAAGTCGCCTGCGCGAACGGCTTCGTCGCCGAGGATCTCCCAGAGGAAGCGCGCGTTGGTGCGCACGCCGTCCACGTCGGTCGCCTCGAGCGCGCGCCGGAGGCGGTCGAGCGCCTCGAGACGGTCGGTGCCCCAGGCGATCAGCTTGGCGATCATCGGGTCGTAGTGGATGGTGACCTCGTCGCCCTCGCCGCACGCCGGCGTCCACGCGCAGGTGCCCGTGCTCGGCGGGGAAGCGCAGTCGTGCGATCCGGCCCGTGGAGGGCAGGAAGCCGCGCTCGGGGTCCTCCGCATACAGCCGCGCCTCGACCGCGTGGCCGCGCTGCGTCACCTGCGCCTGCGACAACGGCAGCCGCTCGCCGTCGGCGACGCGCAGCTGCCATTCGACCAGGTCGAGCCCGGTGATCATCTCGGTGACCGGGTGCTCCACCTGCAGCCGGGTGTTCATCTCGAGGAAGTAGAAGCTGCCGCCGTCGTAGAGGAACTCGACCGTGCCGGCGCCGACGTAGCCCACGGCACGCGCCGCCGCGACGGCCGCCTGCGCCCATCGCCTCGCGCGTCGCGTGATCGAGGCCCGGCGCCGGCGCCTCCTCGATGACCTTCTGGTGGCGACGCTGCAGGGAGCAGTCGCGCTCGAACAGGTGCACGGTATCGCCGTGGCGGTCGGCGAACACCTGGATCTCGACGTGCCGGCCCTTCTCGACGAAGCGCTCCAGCAGCAGACGCGGGTCGCCAAATGCCTTGGCGGCCTCGCGGCGCGCGCCCGCGAGCGCCGCAGCCAGTTCGCCGGCGGCACGCACGACCCGCATGCCCTTGCCGCCGCCACCCGCGGTCGGCTTCACCAGCAGCGGGAATCCGAGCCGGGCCGCCTCCGCCTCGAGCACGCCGTCGGTCTGGTCCTCGCCGTCGTAGCCCGGCAGCACGGGCACGCCGGCCGCGGCCATCAGCAGTCGCGCCTCGCTCTTCGAGCCCATCCGCTCGATCGCAACGACCGGCGGACCGACGAACACGACGCCGGCGTCGGCACAGGCGCGTGCGAAGGTCGCGTTCTCCGACAGGAAGCCGTAGCCGGGGTGGATCGCCGTGGCGCGCGTATCACGCGCGGCGCGCAGGATGCGGTCCATGTCGAGGTAGCTCAGGCGCGCCTCCGCCGGACCGATCTCGATCGCCTCGTCGGCCAGGCGCGCGTGCAGGGCGCCGCGATCCGCCTCCGAGTGGACGGCGACGGTGCGCACGCCGAGGCGTCGCGCGGTGCGGATGATGCGGCAGGCGATCTCGCCGCGGTTCGCGATCAGCAGGCTCTCGAGCACGATGGTCGCCTCACATGCGGAAGATGCCGTAGGGCGACTCGCCGTCGTCCGGCCGACAGGTGGCAGCGGCGAGCGCGAGCTTGAGCACCTCGCGGGTGTCCGCCGGGTCGATCACGCCGTCGTCCCACAATCGCGCGCTCGCGTAGTACGGGTGGCCCTGCGTCTCGTACTGGCCGCGGATCTGCGCGCGGAACTCGGCCTCCTCCGCCTCGGACCACTGCTCGCGCGCGGCGCTGCAGGCCCTCGCGCTTGACGATCGAGAGCACCGTGGCGGCCTGCTCCCCGCCCATCACCGAGATGCGCGCATTGGGCCACGTCCAGAGGAACCGGCCGCCGTAGGCCCGGCCGCACATGGCGTAGTTCCCGCGCCGAACGAACCGCCGATGATCACGGTGAGCTTCGGCACCGAGGCGCAGGCCACGGCCGTCACCATCTTGGCGCCGTCGCGCGCGATGCCGCCCGCCTCGTACTTGCGTCCCACCATGAAGCCCGTGATGTTCTGCAGGAACAGCAGCGGCACGCGCCGCCGGTTGCACAACTCGACGAAGTGCGCTCCCTTGAGAGCCGACTCCGAGAACAGCACGCCGTTGTTCGCGACGATGCCGACCGGGTAGCCGCCGATGCGCGCAAAGCCGCAGACCAGCGTCGTGCCGTAGAGCGCCTTGAACTCGTCGAGCTCCGAGCCGTCGACGATCCGCGCGATCACCTCGCGCACGTCGTAGGGATGGCGCGTGTCGCGCGGCACGACGCCGTAGAGCTCCTCGGCGGCGTGACGCGGTGAGCGCTCGACCGCCGTCGGCGGCTGCGCGCCCGCGCGGTTGAGATGCGCGACCAGCCGGCGAGCCAGCCACAGGGCGTGGGCGTCGTTGTCGGCGAGGTGGTCGACGACGCCCGACTGCCGCGCGTGCACGTCGCCGCCACCGAGCGTCTCGGCGTCGACGCGCTCACCGGTCGCGGCCTGCACCAGCGGCGGGCCGCCGAGGAAGATCGTCCCCTGCTCGCGCACGATGATCGCCTCGTCGCACATCGCGGGCACGTAGGCGCCGCCCGCGGTGCACGAGCCCATCACGACCGCGAGCTGCGGGATGCCGAGCGCCGACATCTGCGCCTGGTTGTAGAAGATCCGTCCGAAATGCTCGCGGTCCGGGAATACGTCGTCCTGACGCGGCAGGAAGGCGCCGCCCGAGTCCACGAGGTAGATGCAGGGCAGCCGGTTCTCGAGCGCGATGTCCTGCGCGCGCAGGTGCTTGCGCACCGTGATCGGGTAATAGGTACCGCCCTTCACCGTCGCGTCGTTCGCGACGATCATGCACTCGATCCCGCTGACGCGACCGATTCCCGCCACGACGCCGCCGGCCGGGATCCAGTCGCCGTAGAGCTCGTGGCCCGCGAGCTGTGCGACTTCGAGGAACGGCGAGCCCGGGTCGAGCAGGCGGTCGATGCGATCGCGCACGAACATCTTGCCGCGCGACTCGTGCTGCTGGCGTGCGGCGCTCGAGCCGCCGGCGGAGATCTTCGCCACCAGTTCGCGCAGCTCCGACGCCAGGCGGCGGTTCACCTCGGCGTTCGCCGCGAAGTCGGGGCTGGAGCGGCCGATGCGGGTCTGGATGACGCTCACGGGGTGGATCTCCAGGTCAGCCGCGGCGCGCCGCCGCGAGGATGCGCTCGGCCTGGCGCAGGTGCGGCCTGTCGAGCATGCCGCCTTCGAAGGACACCGCTCCCGCGCCCGGGGCGGCCGCGAACGCCGCGAGCACGCGCTCGGCCCAGTCCGCTTCCGCGACGGTCGGGCTGAAGGCCGCGTGGATCGGCGCCACCTGCGCCGGGTGGATCGCGAGCTTGCCCACGAACCCCTGGCGCCGCGAGGCGCGCGCGCGTCGCTCGACCGCGGCCAGGTCGCGGAATTCCGTGTCGATCGTGTCGAACGCCGCGACGCCGGCCGCAGCGGCTGCAAGCAGGCAGCACGAGCGCGCCAGCGCATAGGTGAACTCGAACTCGCCGTCGGCAGTCCGGTTGGCGCTCGCGCCGACGTCGGCGGCGAGATCCTCGGCGCCCCAGGTGAGCCCGGTCACGCGTGCCGGAAGACGCGCGAACGAGGCGGCATTCAGCAGCGCGCCGGCACTTTCGGTGATCAGCGGCAGCAGGCCGATGCCGCCTTGCGGAAATCCGCAGCGTGCCTCGAGCGCCTCGAGCCAGTGGTCCGCGCGGTGTACGTCCGCACCGTCGCGGGCCTTGGGCAGCACGATGCCGTCGGGGCGCGCGGCGATCACCGCCGCGAGGTCGGCGAGCGCGTCCCCGCTGGCAACGGGATTGATGCGCACCCAGGTGGGCACCGTGCGCGCCGTGCCCGCGAGCCAGTCCGCAATGGCCTCGCGTGCGTCCGGGCGCCGCTGCGGCGTGACGGCGTCCTCGAGATCGAGGATCACCGCGTCGGCGCCGCTCGCGGCGGCCTTGCCGAAGCGCTCCGGCCGGTCGCCCGGCACGAACAGCATGGTGCGCATCGGGCGAGTCACGCTGCGGCCCGGCGTTTCATCAGTGCGGTGCGCTTGCAGACGGCCACTTCCTCGTTGCGCTGGTTGCAGCAGCGGTGCACGAACACCACGATGCCTGCGTCCGGGCGCGAGCGGCTCTCGCGCATCTCGTGCACGACGGTCTCGGTCCGCAGCGTGTCGCCCGGATAGACGGGCTTCGGGAAGCGCACCTCGTCCCAGCCGAGGTTCGCGATCGTGGTGCCGAGCGTGGTATCGGCCACCGACACGCCGACCATCAGGCTGAGCGTGAAGCAGCTATTCACGATACGACTGCCGAATTCGGTACCCTTCATGTACTCCTCGTCGAGGTGCAGGGCCGCCGGATTGTGGGTGAGCGCGCTGAACAACAGGTTGTCCGACTCGGTGACCGTCCGGCGCAGCACGTGCTCGAAGCGCATGCCGACGCTGAACTCCTCGTAGTACAGGCCGCCCATCGCCATGGTGCGCTCCTCAGGCGGTCGCCGCGAACAGCTCGCGGCCGATCAGCATGCGGCGGATCTCGCTGGTGCCGGCGCCGATCTCGTAGAGCTTGGCGTCGCGCAGGAGTCGGCCCGCCGGGAAGTCGTTGATGTAGCCGTTGCCGCCGAGCGCCTGGATCGCCTCGAGCGCGACCCGGGTCGCGGCCTCCGACGCGTAGAGGATGCAGCCCGCGGCGTCGATGCGGGTGGTGCGCCCGCGGTCGCAGGCCTGCGCGACCGAGTAGACGTACGCGCGGCAGGCGCTCGTCGTGGCGTACATGTCGGCGATCTTGCCCTGCATGAGCTGGAAGCTGCCGATCGGCTGGCCGAACTGCTTGCGATCGTGCACGTAGGGCAGCACCAGATCGAGGCTCGCGCGCATGAGGCCGAGCGGTCCGCCGGAGAGCACCACGCGCTCGTAGTCGAGCCCGCTCATGAGCACCTTGGCGCCGCCGCCGATCGGGCCCATCACGTTCTCGGCCGGTACCTCGCAGTCCTCGAACACGAGTTCGCACGTGTCGGAGCCGCGCATGCCGAGTTTGTCGAGCTTCTGGGCGGTCGAGAAGCCCTTGAAGCCGCGCTCGATCAGGAAGGCAGTGACGCCGGGCGTGCCGGCGGAGGCGTCCACCCTGGCATAGACCACCAGCACGTCCGCGGTCGGACCGTTGGTGATCCACATCTTGTTGCCGTTGAGGATCCAGCGGTCGCCCCGGCGCGTGGCGCGTAGTGCGCATGCCCATCACGTCGGAGCCGGCACCGGGCTCGCTCATCGCGAGGGCGCCGACGTGCTCGCCGCTGACGAGTTTCGGGAGGTAGCGGCGCTTCTGCGCGTCCGTACCCCAGCGGCGCAACTGGTTGACGCAGAGATTGGAGTGCGCGCCGTAGGAGAGCCCGATGGAGCCGGAGGCGCGGCTCAGTTCCTCCATCGCGACCACGTGCGCCAGGTAGCCGAGCCCGGCCCCGCCCCACTCCGGCTCGACGGTCACGCCAAGCAGCCCGAGTTCGCCGAGGCGCGGCCACAGGTCGCGCGGAAACTGGTTGCTGCGATCGATCTCGGCGGCGCGCGGCGCGATCTCGGCTTCGGCGAAGGAGCGCAGGGTCTGGCGCAACAGGTCGATGTCCTCGCCGAGGCCGAAATCGAAGTCGTACACGGTCCGCTCCTTGCCACTGCTTGCCCCGGGGCCTGTCAGCGTATATTGTCGGACAATCGGAGGATTCGTCAAATGCCGGCGACCGTACGCCCCCGCCCCGCCCGCCGCTCGCCCCCTGCCGAGGGGCCCGTCGAATTCGAACCGTTGGTGCCGCAGCCCGCCTACGGCCGCGTGGCGGCCGCGATCGAGCAGAAGATCCTCGAGCGTCGCCTGCAGCCGGGCGATCCCCTGCCCACCGAAACCGACCTCGCGCGACAGTTCGGCGTGAACCGCTCGACGGTGCGCGAAGCACTGCGGCGGCTCGAGAGCGGCGGGCTGGTCGGCCGCGACAGCGGCGCGAAGCGGCTGCGCGTCACGCGGCCGGATCACGCCGATACGGCCTCGCGCGTCAGCCGCGCGCTGACACTGGACGAAGTCACCTTCATCGAGCTGTGGGAGGCGATGCTCGCCGTCGCGCCGCGCACCGCGGCGCTCGCCGCCGTGCACGGCTCGCCCGCGGCGATCGCCGCGCTCGAGGTCGACACCGTGACGGTCGAGACGGCCCGCGGTTCCGAGGCGGCGGTGGCCGGCGTCGTGAGCTTCTTCGGGCGGCTCGCCGAGACCAGCGGCAACCGCGTGCTGATGCTCGCCATGCAGCCCGTCACGCGGCTGCTCGTCCCGTCGCTGCGACGCATGATCGACCGCGTGCCGCAGGGCCGCTCGCGCATCGTGGTGGCGCAGCGTTGCATCGTCGAGGCACTGCGCAAAGGCGACGCCGCGGAGGCGGAGTCGTGGATGACGCGCCACGTGCAGGATTTCCGCCGCGGCTACGAAATCGCCGGGATCGCGCTCGACACGCGCGTGGCCTGAAAGACACGGGGCGCCGCGGGGCACGGCACCCCGCGCGGCTCTCCGTGTCGGCGGGAGCGGCCGCCGGTAGACTGGCGCGACACCCCTTCCGACCGCCGGGGTCATCTCATGCATCTGCTGCGTGCAGCCCTCGCCACCGCTACGCTGACCGCGACGTTCGCCGTGTGCTCGCCGGCGCTCGGCGGAGCACCGATCGCGCCGGCGTCACTGGACGCGCTGGCCGAGCGTTACGTGCATCTCGTGCTCGCGATCGGCGAACACGATCCGGACATGGTGGACGCCTACTACGGACCACCCGCGTGGCGTGACGAGGCGAAGGCGCACCGGCGGTCGCTGGCATCAGCTCGACGAGGATGCGGGCGTGCTCGAGGCCAGTCTCGCGTCGGCGCGCGCCGCGGACGCCGGGCAGCCGCTGCGGGTGCAGGCGCTCGCGGAGCAGGTCGCCGCGGTGCGCACGAGGCTCGCGGTGCTGCGTGGCGAGCGGCTGCCATTCGACGAGGAGGCCCGGCGCATCTACGGCGTCGCGCCCCCGCGGCATGACGACGCGTTCTACCGGGCGGTCGCGCAGGATCTCGACGCTGCGCTGCCCGGCGAGGGGTCGATCCGCGAGCGCATGGCCTCGTTTCGAAAGTTGCTGGTCGTGCCGGACGCGAAGGTGCGCGACGCCATGGCGCTCGGACTGGAGACCTGCCGCAGCGCCACGCTACCGCACATCGCGATGCCCGACGGCGAGAGCTTCCGGGTGGAGTACGTCAAGGACAAGCCTTGGGCGGCCTACAACTGGTATCAAGGCGATTTCCACAGTCTCATCGAGGTTAACCTCGACCTTCCCGTGTACGCCTCTGGGGTGGCTGGCACGATGTGCCACGAGGGCTACCCAGGGCACCACGTGCTCAACTCGCTGCTCGACCAGGAACTGCTCAAACGCCGCGGCTGGATCGAGTATTCCGTGTACCCGCTGTTCTCGCCGCAGTCACTGCTGGCCGAAGGCACGGCAAATTTCGGGGTGCAACTCGTGTTCCCGCGGGATTCGCTGTGGCAGTGGGAGCGCGACCGGCTCTACCCGCTCGCCGGCATCGACCCGTCGCTGGCCGAGCGGCAGGGACGGGTGCGCAAGCTCACCGAGGCGCTCGCCTACGCGCGGATCGACGCGGCGCGCGCATATCTCGACGGCCAGCGGACCGCGGACGAGACCGTCGCGTGGCTGCGTGAGTTCACGTTCGTCACCGAGGAGGAGGCACGGCAGAGCCTCGAGTTCTTCGAACGGTACCGCTCCTACATCGTCAACTACCGCCTCGGGGAGGATCTCGTGCGGGCGCACGTCGATCGGGTTGGCGGCGACGACGCTGGCCGGCGCTGGGCGGCGTTTCGTGAACTGCTCGTGTCGCCGCCGGTGGTCTCGGGACTGGTCGAGGGCACGGCGCTCGAGCCGCGTCCCTGACGCCGACGGCCGGCGTGGTATTGATCGGAACTCTACCGAGTTTCGAGAGCGTCGGACTGACCGAGGCCGCCGACTCGACATCCCCGGGCACGATTCGAGACACGCTCTGGTCGGGGGCGATGGCGCCGCCTGCTGCCGCGATGTCACGGAACCTCAGGGCCGGACGATGAAGTTCCCGTCGACCAGCAAGCTCCCCGGAACCGTGATGCCCCCGCCGCTGGCGAGATTCACGTCGATGCTGTCCGTGCCCGCGCCGGGCTCGCCCTTGTCGACGATGCCGAATTTATTGTCCGATGTGAACGGCACACGCGCGCCGCTGCTCGTCAACGTGTAGCAGGAGCCGACGCTGCGGAACGTGGCGACGTTGCCGCTGATCACGACGTCGGTGAAACGCTTGTACTGGCAGACGGCGGCGACCGTGGTCCCATCGACAGAGTCCCGATGGACGATGACCGTGAAGTCGCCCTTGCCCCGACCGTTGGCGCTGGCCTGCAGCGTGCCGACGATCGAGAAGCCGTCGGTGTTTGCGCTTCCGGTCACCAGGCCCTGGGCATCCGCTGCCCGCACGCCGGAGAAGGCGAGCAACACACCGCTCGCAAGGACGCTCCTGGTCACAAATGCCGATCGCAATACGGAATTCCTGTTCATGACATCCCCCCTGCCTTCTGTTGTCGGACTGTTACGGCTCCGCGCGATCATCGCCGCCCTCGCGGTCCGCCTTCGAGGGCGATCGCCTGCTTGCCCGCTGAGCTAGGCTTATGCGCCGAACCTTGGCGCGAATGCAAGGCGATCCAGCTCCGCGCTGCTCATGCCTGCGGATCGCCTGCATGAAGAAGTCTGTCCACCGGCGCGGGCGTCGTGGCGCAATCAGGAACCTGCCCCTGTTCGTTGCGGTGGGGCGGGCATGGCAGGAATCGAACCCTGAACGGACGTTGTCTTGAGAACTCGGGGCTGCGCAGCGAAGGCGTCGCCGGCCGTTGCTGCAGGAGCCCGAATCAGTTCACCTGCCAGACGTCGATGGCACGCACCGTGAATGACGAGGGCTCGAACTCCCCGGGAACGTCGACCAGGCTCAGGACGAACCGGGACTCGGTATCGGTGGGGCTCAGGGCGAACGGGCAGCGGAAGTCGCCCGCCTCCATCGACGCCTCGGCGGCGCCGCTGTCGCCGTCGAAGCGCAGCACGGCGGGCCCGTTGCTCCGACCCTTCACGACCACCACGAACAGTTCACCTGGGCTGGTATTGGCGAGGTCCACCACGATCCGCGCGTCCTTTCCCATGAGGCCCAGGTTCACGCTGTCTGCTGCGCCGCTGACCGACGCCCGGTGGAACTGGGCCGAAGCCTTGTCCTTCACATAGGCGCGGCGTGCCGACAGCGTGGCCCACGGCAGGGCGACCTTGAGCTCGGGCCGCGCCTTCTTCGCGATCTTCAGCACCTCGCTCGCCGTGAGTGACCGCACGATGGCGCTGCTTGCCTCGGTCGCCGTTCCGAGGGGCCGCCGTTTTCCCTTGGGCACGATCAGCAGGGGCAGCGCCGAAAGCGCCAGAGCCGCCTTGCCGGCCGTCCTGGTCGCCGTCGCCGCAGTGGCAGACGCAACCTTCGCTCTTGGCTTAACGGGCGGCTTCCTGGTAGTGCGCGTGCTCATGATTGATTCTGCGCGACGCGAAGCCTGCAGGGCAAGCCCGTCCTGCCGGCAGGGCTCCCGGAGACGTGCGATGAATTTCCCGCGGCTCTCGCCGCCGGCCTGGCTGGTTCGGACCATCGTCTGGAGACAGGAGACGGCGACAATCGAGGACGGTCAGGGACGGTCAAATAATGCGAATTTCGCTTGTCTTTTCGACATTGAGCGAGGATTCGCGACTGGTGCCCCGGACAGGAATCGAACCTGTAAGGCCTTGCGGCCGACGGATTTTAAGTCCGTTGCGTCTGCCAGTTCCGCCACCGGGGCCGGTCGGTGGGCGTTCGTACCGTCGGCAGTCTAAGGGATCCCGGAAAGCAGGAGGCCCCGGCGCCGGGCCGGGGCCTCGCTTGTCGGAACGCTGGCGGCTCAGTTCGCCTTGCGGCCGCGTCCGAGGCCGAGGCCCAGCAGGCCGAGGCCGAGCAGCGCGAGCGAGCCGGGCTCGGGCACTGTGCCCGTCGAGTCGATCAGGCCCTGGACGAATGCGTACTCGCAGCTGTTGACCGGCGGAAGCTCCTGACCGTTCGGGTTCTGGATCAGGCGGCCGCCGCAGAACTCGAATCCACGGGTCCCCAGGTCGAGCAGCCCCGCCGGCGGCGTGAGCGGCAGCTGGCGGCCGTCCGTCACGACGCCGAGGTTCTGCGGGCCGCGGAAGATCATCAAGAAGTTGTCCTGGTCGTCGCCGATGGCCCCGTTGCCGTAGGTCACCGTGATGCCGAAGGTATAGCCGTCCACCGGGACGGCCGGGTCGCCGAAGAGGGAGTCGTTGCGGACGATGATGATCTGGAATATCGCACCGTTGTCCCCGGCGTCCGCGAAGGACCCGAGGTCCACCCCGTCGATGAACCAGTTGGTGATCTGCAGCAGCGGGTCGTTGTAGTGATTGCACCGCGTGCCGGGGCCGCCGTTGCCGCAGGCCGCCGGATTGGTGACCGGCGCCAGGGAATTGAAGTTCAGCGTGAAGCTGAACGGGTCGCCGACATTGATGAAGCCCGGCAGTTCGTTGCCGGTCGTCTCCGTGAGCTTGCCGCTCAGATTCCATGCGGCCGGCAGTTCGGCCGCGCGTGCCGCCAGCGGTGTCGCCACGAGTGCGGCGAGCGCGACCCCGAGAACCCTTGACTTCATGTGCATCTCCTTCCCCTTGGCGTTCTTCTTGATCGGCGCGCACTGGACATCAGGCCGCCTCCGGACGCTCAGGCAGGATTCGTGCCAATGCTATCGGGGTTAAGACAAATCAAGGGCTTGGTGGTCCGGACGGACCACGGCCGGGTCGGGCCGCCCGCAATCCGTAAAAAAAGCCGACGCTGCCCGGTCCAGGGCGTGCCGCGGCAGGGATGCGATGGACGATCGGGAATGTGGAGGCTAGGGTCGGAATCGAACCGGCGTACACGGCTTTGCAGGCCGCTGCATGACCACTCTGCCACCTAGCCTCGTCGGAAAACCCGTGGGCCCGAAAAACATAACCCCGGGTGGCCCGGGGTCACGTTCGAAACTGGAGCGGGAAACGAGACTCGAACTCGCGACCCCGACCTTGGCAAGGTCGTGCTCTACCAACTGAGCTATTCCCGCCCGGGCATTTCCCCGGGCCGCCTGGCTGCGGGGAACGCGAATTGTAGAGTCGGACCGGCGCCTGTCAAGGGACGTGATCGCGCCTTAGCTCAGGCCAGGCTGCCTTCAGGTAGCTCACCATGGACCACAGCGTGAGCACCGCGGCGACCACGAGCAGCACCACGCCGATCTCGTAGATGGGCAGCCCGAGCAGGTCGCTGCGGAACATCATCATGCTGAGCCCGGTCATCTGCAGGATGGTCTTCCACTTGCCGAGCCCCGAGACCGCGACCTTGGCCCGCGCGCCCAGGTGCGCCATCCACTCGCGCAGTGCCGAGACGGTGATCTCGCGACCGATGATCACGATCGCGGTGAGGACGATCAGCGGGCGCGAGTCGTGGCCCACCAGCAGCACCAGCGCCGTGGCGACCATCAGCTTGTCCGCGACCGGGTCGAGGAACTCGCCCATCGGCGTGGTGAGGCCGAGTCGCCGCGCGAGGTAGCCGTCGAGCGAGTCGGTGAGTGCCGCGATGATGAACACGACTGCGGCCAGTGGGTTGGACCAGGGGTGCTGCCAGTGGAAGAGCGCCACGACCAGCGGCACGGCGACGATCCGGGCGGCGGTCAGGACGTTCGGCAGGCCGGCCAGGTTCACGGTGGATCAGGGTCCCGGGTTCAGCTTTTCGTAGATCAGTCCGGCCAACGGTCGCCCGATGCCGCGCACCTTCGCGAGGTCCTCGACGGCCGCCTGCCTCACGCCCTGCAGGCCGCCGAAGGACTTGAGCAACTCCCGCCGCTTCGCCGGCCCGAGCCCCGGGATCTCCTCGAGCAGCGACTCGCGGCGGGTGCGCGCCCTTGCCTTGCGGTGCCCGGCGATCGCGAAGCGGTGGGCTTCGTCGCGCACGCGCTGGATCAGTCGCAGGGCGGCCGAGTCCGGGCCGAGTATAAGGGGGGTGTCGCGACCGGCCAAGAACAGCCGCTCCTGCCCCACGCGGCGGTCCGCGCCTTTTGCGACGCCGATCACGGTGAGGCCCTCGACGCCGATTTCGGCGAGCGCAGCGCAGGCCGCCCCGAGCTGTCCTTCCCCGCCGTCGATCAGCAGCAGGTCCGGTCTGGCGATCTCCCCGCGCTGCACGCGCGCGAAGTGCCGCGCCACGGCCTGGCGCATGCCGGCGAAGTCGTCGCCCGGGGTGAGGCCCTTGAGGTTGAAGCGGCGGTAATCGCTCTTCAGCGGCCCCTCGGGACCGAACACCACGCACGAGGCGACCGCCGATTCGCCCATGGTGTGGCTGACGTCGAAGCACTCGATCCGCTCGGGCGCCCTCCCGAGACCGAGCGCGCGCCCGAGCGCCTCCAGTTGCGCACTCACGCTCGCGCGGCTGGCGGCCCGCATGCTGAGGCCGAGTTCGGCGTTGGTACGGGCCATTGCCAGCCAGCGCGCGCGGGTGCCGCGCACGCCGCTGCGGACCGGTACCGCGCGACCGGCCCGCTCCCGCAGTGCGGCCTCGAGCACTGCGGCGTCCTCGACCGGCTGGCTCACCAGGATCTCGTCGGGCGACTCCCGCCCGAGGTAGTACTGGGCGAGGAAGCCAGAGAGCGCCTCGCCCACGCCGCCGAGCCCGCCCTTCGGGAAGAAGTTGGTACTGCCCAGGTTGCGGCCGCCGCGCACGAACACCACCGACACGCAGAACTCCGGTCCCGTCCCGGCGATCGCCACCGCGTCGATGTCGGCGCCGCGGATGCGAGTCACCGACTGGCTGGCCTGGATCTGCTTGAGCATCGCGATCTGGTCGCGGAAGCGCGCCGCCGCTTCGAACTGCAGGCGCTCCGCCGCCGCCTCCATGCGCGCACCGAGTGCGGCGATCAGTTCGGTGTTGCGTCCCTGCAGGACCTGCACGGCGTCGGCAATATCCTGTGCGTACGCCGCGCGCTCCACGAGTCCCACGCAGGGCGCCGAGCAGCGCCCGATCTGGTGCTGCAGACAGGGGCGCGAGCGGTTGGCGAAGAACGTGTCCTCGCAGGGCCGCAGGCGGAAGAGCTTCTGGAGGAACTGCAGCGTCTCGCGCGCCGCGACCGAGTTCGGATAGGGCCCGAAAAAGCGGCCTGCCACCTTGCCAGCGCCGCGGTAATAGGCGAGCCGCGGAAACTCGTGCGCCGTGAGGTGGATGTACGGGAAGCTCTTGTCGTCCTTGAGCAGCACGTTGTAGCGCGGTCGGTGCTGCTGGATCAGGTTGTACTCGAGCAGCAGCGCCTCGGTCTCCGACGCCGTGACCGTGATTTCCACCCGCGCCACCTGCGCGAGCATCGCCTGGGTCTTCTCGGCGTGCGCGCGGCCGTGGAAGTAGCTCGCGACGCGGTTCCTGAGCTGGCGCGCCTTGCCGACGTAGAGGATCGTGTCGTCCGCCGCCAGCATGCGGTAGACGCCGGGCCGGGCCGGCAGCGCCGCGAGAAAGGAATCGACGTCGAAGGCGGCGGAGCTCACGCGTCGAGTCTACCGCTGTCCCGCGCGCGGGCCAGTTCGCTCGCGCGCCCGACCACGTTGCGGAACATCTCCGCGGTCAGCCGGCGCGTATTGGTGTTGTAGCGGCTGCAGTGATAGGAATCGACCAGCACGCGATCGCCCGGCAGCGCGTGCTCGGCGGCGTGACCGAAGCGCATCTGCGACGGCCGCACGCCCAGCGCGCGCAGCACCGCGCCGTGCGCGATCGCCCCGAGCGCGAGCACCACGCTGCCGGGTCGGAGGCCGCCCAGTTCAGCGCGCAGGAAGACGTTGCAGGTCGCGATCTCCGACGGCGTCGGCCGGTTCAGCGGCGGGACGCACTTCACCGCGTTGGTGATGCGGGCACCTCGCAGCACGAGCCCGTCGTCGCGCGCCGTCGCGACCGGCGCACTGGCCCAGCCGCAGGCGTGCAGCGTCGCATACAGGAGCACGCCCGCGTGGTCGCCGGTAAACGGCCGCCCGGTCGCGTTGGCGCCGTGGAAGCCGGGCGCGAGCCCGACGACCAGCAGCCGCGCCGCCGCGTCGCCGAACGGCGCCACCGGCGCGCAGTGGTAGCCCGGGTACTCCGCCCTGCCCCGCTCCAGGAACGCCGCGAGCCGCGGGCAGCGCCGGCAGCCAGGATCGAACTCAGTCATCCATGTGGCGGACGACGGCCTCGCCGAACCCGGAGGTCCCGACCAGCGTCGCGCCCGGAACCAGTTCCTCGAGTTCCTGCCTGACCGACTGCAGGTTCGTCGCGTGCCCGTGCTTCGCGGGCGCGGATCGCCTTGCGCAGCCGCGCAAGGTCGAACGTCAGTTCCTTGTTCGCGATCGTGTTCACGACGCCCTTCATGATGAGGTCGGCGGCCTCGGTCCAGCGCAGGTAGCGAAGCATCATCTCCGCGGAGAGGATCAGCGAACCGGGGTTCACGCGGTCCTTGCCCGCGAAGCCGGGTGCGGTGCCGTGGGTCGCCTCGAACACCGCCACGCCCTCGCCGATGTTGCCGCCCGGGGCGATGCCGATGCCGCCCACCTGCGCGGCGAGCGCATCCGAGATGTAGTCGCCGTTCAGGTTGAGCGTGGCGATGACGTCGAAGTCCTCGGGGCGCAGCAGGATCTGCTGCAGGAAGTTGTCGGCGATCATGTCCTTGACCACGATCTCGCGGCCGGTGCGCGGGTTGGCGAACGCCATCCACGGGCCGCCGCCCATCTCGAGCGCCCCGAATTCGTCCTGCGCGAGCTGGTAGCCCCAGTTGCGGAAGGCGCCCTCCGTGAACTTCATGATGTTGCCCTTGTGCACCAGCGTCACCGAGCTGCGGTCGTTGTCCACGGCGTACTGGATGGCCTTGCGGATCAGGCGCTGCGAGCCCTCCTTCGAGACGGGCTTGATGCCGATTCCTGAGCTCGCCGGGAAGCGGATGCCGCGTGCGCCGAGCTCGTGCTGCAGGAAGTGGATCAGCTTCTGCACGTCCTGCGAGCCCGCCGGGTACTCGATGCCCGCGTAGATGTCCTCGGTGTTCTCGCGGAAGATCACCATGTCGACGTAGCTCGAGTCCGCCATCGGCGTGACGACGCCCGGGAAGTAGCGGATCGGGCGCACGCAGGCGTAGAGGTCGAGGTTCTGGCGCATCGCGACGTTGAGCGAGCGGATGCCACCGCCGATCGGCGTGGCGAGCGGGCCCTTGATCGAGACCACGTACTTCGCGAGCGCGTGCTGGGTTTCCTCCGGGAACCAGGCGCCGGGGCCATAGACCTCGAGCGCCTTCTCGCCGGCGTAGACCTGCATCCACGCGATGCGGCGCTGCCCGCCGTAAGCCTTCTGCACGGCGGCGTCGACGACCCGGCGCATGACGGGCGTGACGTCCACGCCGATGCCGTCGCCCTCGATGAAGGGGATGACCGGGCGGTCCGGCACGTCGATCGTTCCATCGCGATTCACGACGATCGGGACGCCGTCTGCCGGGACGGCAATCTTCTCGTACTGCATGGCGGAACCCTCGTGCGCCGGGCCGGCCCACAGGCCGGGTCCCGAGGGGCCGCGAGAATAGCAGAGCCGGCCGCGGCACAGAAAACGGCCCGGGCGGTCGCCCGCCCGGGCCGTCCTGACGCCCTTGGAGCGCGTCCCGCGGCTCAGTGGTGCGCGCCGGCGGCGGCGAACTGCTCCTCTTCGGTCGAGCCGTGCATCGCGGTCGTCGACGAATGGCCGCCCTGGATCACCTGGGTGACCTCGTCGAAGTACCCGGTGCCGACTTCCTGCTGGTGCGACACGAAGGTGTAGCCACGATCGCGGGCCGCGAACTCCGGCTCCTGCACCTTCTCGACGTAGGCCGTCATGCCCTTCTTCACGTACTCCTGCGTGAGGTCGAACATGTTGAACCACATGTTGTGGATGCCGGCCAGCGTGATGAACTGGTACTTGTAGCCCATCGCACCGAGCTCGCGCTGGAACTTCGCGATCGTCGCGTCGTCGAGGTTCTTCTTCCAGTTGAACGACGGCGAGCAGTTGTACGACAGCAGCTTGTCCGGGAACTTCTTGCGGATCGCCTCGGCGAAGGCCCTGGCGAAGCCGAGGTCAGGCTTGCCCGTCTCGCACCACACCATGTCGGCGTACGGCGCGTAGGCGAGGCCGCGCGAGATCGACTGCTCGACGCCTGGCTTCACCTTGTAGAAACCCTCTGGCGTGCGCTCTCCCGTGCAGAACGGCTTGTCGTTCTCGTCCACGTCGCTGGTGAGCAGGTCGGCGGCCTCGGCGTCGGTGCGCGCGAGTACGATCGTCGGCGTACCCATCACGTCGGCCGCGAATCGCGCCGCGACCAGCTTCTGGATCGCTTCCTGCGTCGGCACCAGCACCTTGCCGCCCATGTGGCCGCACTTCTTCACTGAAGCGAGCTGGTCCTCGAAGTGCACGCCGGCCGCACCGGCGCGGATCATCGCCTTCATCAGCTCGAAGGCGTTCAGCACGCCGCCGAAGCCGGCCTCGGCGTCGGCCACGATCGGTGCGAAGAAGTCGACGTAGTCCTTGTGGCCCGGGCCGATGCCGCGCGAGCACTGGATCTCGTCGGCGCGCTTGAACGTGGCGTTGATGCGCTCCACGACCTTCGGCACCGAGTCGACCGGGTACAGCGACTGGTCCGGGTACATCGCCATGTAGCTGTTGTTGTCGGCGGCCACCTGCCAGCCCGACAGGTAGATCGCCTTGATGCCCGCCTTCACCTGCTGCATCGCCTGGCCTGCGGTGAGTGCGCCGAGGCAGTTCACGTACGGCTCGGTGTTCACGAGCTTCCACAGCTTCTCGGCGCCGAGGCGCGCAAGCGTGTGGTCGATCTGCACGTTGCCGCGCAAGCGCACCACGTCCTCGACCTTGTAGGGGCGCTTGATTCCCTTCCAGCGCGGATTGGTCTGCCAGTCCTTGCGCAGTGCTTCGGCTGCCTGGTTCGTCATTTCGCGGTCCTCGTGTGAGCGAATTCTGTCAATCGATGGCCCGGTATGCGGGCAGGGTCAGGAATGTCTCGAAGTTCTCGGCGGTCGTGATCGCGTCGAGGATCCCGGCCGCGCGCTCGAAACTGCCCGCCGCGAAGGCCGGCTCGCCGAGCTGGGTCCGCAGCTTCGCCAGTTCCTCGCGGGTGATCTGCCGGAAGAGTTCGACGGTGACCTTGCGACCATCGTCCAGCACGCCCTTCGGGTGGCGGATCCACTGCCAGACCTGGGCACGGGCGATCTCGGCGGTGGCGGCGTCCTCCATCAGGTTGTGGATCGGCACGCAGCCGTTGCCGCCGAGCCAGGCGGCCATGTACTGGATGGAGACGTCGACGTTGTTGCGCAGGCCGGCCTCCGTGATCGTGCCCGCCGGGATCGCGAGCAGGTCGGCGGCGGCCACCGTGACGTCCTCGAGCCGTCGGTGCAGCTGGTTCGGCGTCGGCATCAGGCGGTCGAAGATCTCCCTGGCCACCGGTACGAGGCCCGGGTGCGCGACCCAGGTGCCGTCGTGGCCGTCGCCGGCCTCGCGCTCCTTGTCGGCGCGCACCTTGGCGATCGCGGCGTCATTGGCCGCCGGGTCGTTCTTGATCGGGATCTGCGCGGCCATGCCGCCCATGGCGAAGGCGCCGCGGCGGTGGCAGGTCTTGATCAGCAGCTTCGAGTACGAACGCAGGAAGTGCGTCGTCATCGTCACCTGTCCGCGGTCCGGCAGCACGAAGTCCGGGTAGCGGCTGAACTTCTTGATGAAACTGAAGATGTAGTCCCAGCGACCGCAATTGAGGCCCACGATGTAGTCGCGCAGTTCCCAGAGGATCTCGTCCATCTCGAAGGCGGCGAGGATGACCTCGATCAGCAGCGTGGCCTTGATGGTCTGCGGCGCGAGGCCGAGTCGCGCCTCGGTGTGGCGGAACACCTCGGCCCACAGCCGCGCCTCGAGGTGGCTCTCGGTCTTCGGCAGGTAGAAGTAGGGGCCCGTGCCGCGGCGCTTGAGTTCCGCGTGGTTGTGGAAGATGTAGAGGCCGAAATCGACGAACGCGCCCGGTACCTGCCGGCCGTCCACCACCAGGTGCTTCTCGTAGAGGTGCCAACCGCGCGGCCGTACGATCAGGGTCGCGATCGCGGGGTTGAGCCGGTACTGCTTCCCGTCCGGGCTCGTGAAGTCGATGTGCCGCGCCACAGCGTCGCGCAGGTTGACCTGGCCCTGCACGACGTTGTCCCAGGTGGGCGTCATCGAGTCTTCGCAGTCCGCCATGAACACCTTCGCGCCGGAGTTGAGCGCGTTGATGACCATCTTCCGTTCGGTGGGTCCGGTGATCTCGACGCGGCGGTCCTGCAGGTCCGCCGGGATCGAGGTGACGTGCCACTCGCGCTCGCGGATGGCGCGCGTCTCGGGCAGGAAATCCGGCAGCTTGCCGCCATCGATCTCCGTCTGGCGCACCTGCCGCCGGGCCAGCAGTTCTTCGACGCGGGGCCCGAACTTGCGGGCCAGTTCGGCCACGAACTCCAGCGCCTCGCGCGTCAGGATCGTGTCGAAACCCGGGCGCAGCGGGGCATTCACCACGCACCCCGGGGGGAGGTCGAGATGGATCTGTGTGCTCAATGCAGGCTCCCGGCGTCCCGTGCCGACCCGCGGGCCGGTGGGATCATGTTGCAGCGCAATAATGAGGATAGACTTCGAGTCCGGCCGCGGGCAAGAGCAGATTCCGCAATGCGCCTGATCCTGCTGAACAAGCCTTTCGAGGTACTGCCGCAGTTCACCAGCCCGGACGGTCGTCGCTGCCTGCGCGAGTTCCTACCGATCCGCGGCGTGTACCCCGCCGGGCGCCTCGACTTCGACAGCGAAGGGCTCATGCTGCTGACCGACTTCGGGCCGTGGCAGGCCCGCATCAGCCAGCCGGGCGGCCCCTGGCACAAGCGCTACCTCGTGCAGGTCGAGGGGACGCCCGCCGAGCCGTCCCTCGCCCAGTTACGTGCCGGCGTGACGCTCGGCGACGGCGTTACGTTGCCCGCCGAGGCCCGGGTCGTGACCGAGCCGGAGTGGCTGTGGCCGCGCGACCCACCGATCCGCCACCGCCTCACCGTCCCGACCGCCTGGCTCGAACTGGCGCTCGCGGAGGGTCGCAACCGGCAGGTGCGCCGCATGACCGCGGCGGTGGGGCTCCCGACGTTGCGGCTGGTCCGGACGGCAATCGGGCCCTGGAGCGTCGCGGACCTCGCCCCGGGGGCGTGGCGCGAGTTGCCGCGCGCCGAGGCCGACGCCGCGCTCGCGGCCGGCCGCGTCAGCCCGAGCGGGCGTGGGAGGCGATCCGCATCGCGAGTTCCAGGGCCTGCTCGGCGTTGAGGCGCGGGTCCACCTGGGAGCGGTAGTCGCGCGCGAGGTCGCCGTCGCCGAGGCCCCGCGCCCCGCCGGTGCACTCGGTCACGTCCTCCCCGGTCAGCTCGAAATGCACGCCACCGAGATGGCTGCCCGCCTCGCGGTGGATGCGGAACGCCGACTCGAGCTCGGCCACGATGTTCTCGAAGCGACGCGTCTTGACCCCGGAGCGCGTTGACTCGGTGTTGCCGTGCATGGGATCGCAGATCCACAGCACCGGCATCCCGGTCGCGCGCACCGCCTCGATCAGCCCGGGCAGCCGTGCCTCGACCTGTGCCGCACCGAGGCGGTGGATCAGCACCAGCCGGCCGGGCTCGCGGCGCGGATTGAGCACCTCGCAGAGGCCCTGCACCCACGCCGCGTCCATCGCCGGCCCCACCTTGACGCCGACCGGGTTGGAGATGCCGCGGCAGTACTCGACGTGCGCGCCCTCGAGGCGCGCAGTGCGCATCCCGATCCATGGCAGGTGGGTCGAGAGGTTGTACCAGCGGCCCCAGCGCTCGATGTAGCGGGTCTGGGCCTGCTCGTAGTGCAGGTGCAGCGCCTCGTGGCTCGCATAGAACGGCGCCCGGCTCGCCTCGTGCACCCGGCTGCCGCTGATCGCCTCGAAGAAGTCGAGCGAGTCGGAGATCGAAGCCACGAGCTGGCGATACTGCTCGCGCCAGGGCGAGTGATGCATGAACCCGAGGTCCCAGTACTCGGGGTGGTGCAGGTCGGCGAAGCCTCCGTCCACCAGCGCGCGGACGAAATTGAGCGTGAGCGCGGCACGCTCGTAGCCGCGCAGCAGCAGCTCGGGATCCGGCTCCCGCTCCGCGGTCGTGAAGCCAGGGCGGTTGACGAGGTCGCCGCGGTAGCTCGGCAGCGTCACGCCGTCGCGGGTCTCCGTGTCCGCGGAGCGCGGCTTGGCGTACTGGCCGGCGAAGCGACCGACGCGGATCACCGGCTTCTTGAGCCCGTGGAGCAGCACGACGCTCATCTGCAGCAGGATCTTGAGCTTGCGGGCGATCTGGCCCGACTCGCACTCGGCGAAGGTCTCGGCGCAGTCCCCGCCCTGCAGCAGGAAGCGCTCGCCGCGCTGCGCCGCGGCGATCTGGCGCTTGAGTTCGTCGATTTCCCACGACACGACCAGGGGTGGCAGACGCCCGAGTTCAGCGACCACGCGCGCGAGCTGCGCGACGTCGCGGTATCCGGGCTGCTGCTCGGCCGGACGCGCCGACCAGCTGGTCGGCGTCCACGCGGCCGTGTCCGGGGGCATCTGCGTCATGCGGGGATGCTACCGTGGAACGCTGCAGCGCAAAAGAAAACGCCGCCTCGCGCCCAGGGCGTGACGGCGGAATGTGACTCGGCGCCGCCGTTTCGTCAGAATCGCGGCCCGCAATCGGCATCGGAGTTCATCGTGCACAAAGTCCTGGTCCTCGGCGCGGGGAAGATCGGTTCATTGATTTCGGGCCTGCTCGCCGAGTCCGGCGACTATGCGGTCCACCTCGCGGACGTGGACGCCGCCGTGGCCCGCGGCGTGGCCGGAGCCCACGGCCTCGAGCGCCTGTACGCCCACGGCCTCGACGCGCGCGACGGGGCGGCGCTCGCCGCACACCTGGCCGCGCACCCCGTGGACGCAGTCGTCTCCAGTCTCCCCTACCACTGCAATGTGGCCGTCGCCGAGGCCGCGCGGGCCGGCCGGCTGCCACTACTTCGACCTCACCGAGGACGTGGCCGTGACGCGCGCCGTGCGCCGGCTCGCCGACGGCGCCGACCAGGCCTTCGTGCCGCAGTGCGGACTGGCACCGGGCTTCATCAGCATCGCTGCCAACGCGCTGATCGCCCACTTCGATGAGCTGCGCAGCGTGAAGCTGCGCGTCGGCGCCCTGCCCCAGCATCCGAACAATGTGCTCAAGTACTCGCTCACCTGGTCCACCGAGGGCCTCATCAACGAGTACGGCAATCCCTGCGAGGCGATCGTCGACGGCCGCGCCACCGAGGTCGCGCCGCTCGAGGGCCTCGAGGAGATCGAGATCGACGGTACGCTGTACGAGGCGTTCAACACCTCCGGCGGCCTGGGTTCCCTGGGCGACACCTACGGCCAGCAGCGCCCAGGGCATGGACTACAAGACGATCCGCTACCCGGGCCACTGCGCCCAGATGCGGCTGCTGATGAACGACCTGAAGCTGAACCACGACCGGGCCACGCTGAAGCGCGTGCTGGAGAACGCCGTGCCGCAGACGCTGCAGGACGTGGTGATCGTCTACGTCGCGGTGGCCGGCCGGCAGGACGGCGAGCTGCGCGAGGAGAACTACGTGAGCAAGATCTACCCGCAGGTGATCGCCGGGCGCCTCTGGTCGGCGATCCAGGTGACGACCGCGGCAGGCGTCACCTCGGTGGTGGACCTGGTGCTCGGCCATCCCGGCCGCCATCGCGGCTTCGTGCGCCAGGAGGACTTCCGTCTCGTGGACGTGCTCGACAACCGCTTCGGCCGCCACTTCGCCGACGGCGGCAGCAAGGACCTCTCGGCACGCATGGTCGCCGCCGGCCAGGCGGGCCAGCAGCGCGTCGCCGGAGCCCGGCCGTGAGCGCCGTCCTCGAGAGCCTCGGTCTCGAAGCCGTCAATCCGGGCACGTGGTCGTCGCTGCACGGCTGGCTCGGCGATCCCGCCGCGCCGCTCGTGCGCTCGGTCAACCCGGCGACCGGCGAGGAAATCGCCGCGGTGCGTGCGACGACCGCGGCGCAGTACGAACAGGTGCTGGCCTCGGCCCGCGCGGTCGCGGAGGCCTGGCGCAGGGTGCCGGCGCCGAAGCGCGGCGAGGCCGTGCGCCTCGTGGGCGACGAGTTGCGACGGCACAAATCGGCGCTCGGCAGCCTCGTCTCGCTCGAGATGGGCAAGATCAAGGCCGAGGGCGACGGCGAGGTGCAGGAGATGATCGACATCGCCGACTTCGCGGTCGGCCAGTCGCGCATGCTCTACGGCCTCTCGATGCACTCCGAGCGCCCGAGCCACCGCATGTTCGAGCAGTGGCACCCGCTCGGCGTGGTGGGCGTGGTGAGCGCCTTCAACTTCCCCGTCGCGGTGTGGGCGTGGAACGCCTTCCTCGCCGCGGTGTGCGGCAACGTCACGGTCTGGAAGCCCTCGCCGAAGACCGCGCTGTGCGCGGTCGCGGTGCAGAAGCTCGCGAACCGCGTGCTCGAGCGCCACGGCTATCCGGGGATCTTCCAGCTGTTCGTCGACGCCGGCCACGAGCTCGCGACGCGGTTCGTCGAGGATCGCCGCGTGGATCTCGTGTCGTTCACGGGCTCGACCCAGGTCGGGCGCGACGTCGCCGAGCGCGTCGCACGGCGGCTGGGCCGCAGCCTGCTCGAGCTCGGCGGCAACAACGCGATCATCGTCGACGAGTCGGCCAATCTCGACCTCGCCGTGCCGTCGATCGTGTTCGGCGCCGTGGGCACCGCCGGCCAGCGCTGCACCAGCACCCGGCGCGTGTTCGTGCATCGCGCCCGCCTCGGCGAACTCGAGGGTCGCCTGGTTCGCGCCTACGCGCAGGTGCGCATCGGCGATCCCCTCGAGGCAGGCACGCTGATGGGTCCGCTGATCGACGCCGCGGCGGTGCGGCGCTTCGAGGCCGCGCTCGCGCAGGCCGTGGGCAACGGCGGGCGCCTGCTGACCGGCGGCAGCCGGCTCGACCGGCCCGGCAACTTCGTGACTCCCGCGATCGTGGTCGCGAGCCACGACTGGGAGATCGTGCGCACCGAGACTTTCGGGCCGGTGCTGTACCTGATCCCGTTCGAGCAGCTCGACGAGGCGATCCGGATGCAGAACGACGTCGCGCACGGCCTGTCCTCGGCGATCTTCACCGACCGCCTGCAGCACGCCGAGCGCTTCCTCGCCGCCTCGGGGTCCGACTGCGGGATCGCCAACGTCAACATCGGCACGTCCGGGGCCGAGATCGGCGGTGCGTTCGGCGGCGAGAAGGACACCGGCGGCGGCCGCGAATCGGGATCGGACTCGTGGAAGGCCTACATGCGGCGTCAGACCTGTACCGTGAACTGGGGAGCGGACCTGCCGCTCGCCCAGGGCATCGACTTCGACGTGTCGGGCTGATCCCTCAGCGGCCGGCGGTCAGCTCTTCGTGCTCGTCCCATGCCTCGAGGCGTACGGCGGCCCGGGCCGCGCCCGGCCGGCTGTTATGATCGGGTGATGCGCATCCCTGTCGGCATCGCGTTCTCCGGCCGGCTCTGGACCGCGCTCCTCCTCGTGCTCGCCGGAGCATGGACACTGGCCACGGGCGTGGCCGCCCCCGTCGCACCGTCCGCCACGTTGCTGCCGGTCTCGGGACCGATCGGGCCGGCCACCAGCGACTATTTCGTCCGTGCGCTGCGCGCCGCCGAGGCCTCGGACGCGTCGCTGGTCGTGGTGACCATCGACACGCCGGGCGGGCTCGACACGGCCATGCGCGACATGGTGCAGGCGATCCTGGCGTCCGGGATCCCGGTCATCGCCTATGTCGCGCCGAGCGGTGCGCGCGCGGCCAGCGCCGGCACGTTCCTGGTGTACGCGAGCCACGTCGCGGCGATGGCGCCGGCCACCAACCTGGGCGCCGCCACGCCCGTGCAGATCGGCGGGCCCGCCGCCGGCGCCGAGCCACCGTCGACGCGTCCCGCCAGCCGCGACGAAACCGGCCAGGATGATGCGGCGCGCGAGCCGACGACGGGCGGCTCGGCCGTCGAGCGCAAGGCGCTCAACGATGCCGTGGCCTACATCCGCGGCCTCGCGGAACTGCGCGGCCGCAACGTCGCGTGGGCCGAGGCCGCCGTGCGCGAGGGCGCCAGCCTGCCGGCCGACGAGGCACTCGCCGCCGGCGTCGTGGACCTCGTGGCGGCCGACCTGCCGCAGCTGCTCGACCAGCTCGACGGTCGCAAGGTCAGGCTGCGCACGCAGGAGGTGCAGCTCGCCACCGCAGGGATGGTCCTCAACGAGGTCCGGCCCGACTGGCGCACCAACCTGCTGTCGCTGATCACGAATCCGAACGTCGCCTACCTGCTGATGCTGATCGGCATCTATGGGCTGCTGCTCGAGGGCTACAACCCGGGCGTGATCCTGCCGGGCGTGGTGGGCGCCATCTCCCTGCTGCTCGCGCTGTTCGCCTTCCAGGTGCTGTCGGTGAACTATGCCGGCCTCGCACTGATCGCGCTCGGCGTGGTGCTGATCGTGGCCGAGTCGTTCGTGCCGGCATTCGGCGCACTGGGACTGGGCGGCATCGTCGCCTTCGTGTTCGGTTCCGTGCTGCTGCTGGACCGCGACGTTCCGGGCTTTTCGATCGCCTGGCAGCTGATCGCGACCATGGGGCTCGCCGGGGCGCTGGTGCTGCTCGCGATCGTCTCGTTCGCGGTGCGCGCGCGGCGGCGGCCCGTCGTGAGCGGCGTCGAGGGACTCCTGCGCGAGACGGCCGATGCCGTCGAGGACTTCGAGCGCCAGGGCCTGGTACGAGTGCACGGCGAGCTATGGACCGCGGTCAGCAGCGCGCCGGTGCGTGCCGGACAGCGCCTGCGAGTGCGCGGCGTGGACGGGCTCGTGATCCGGGTCGAGCCGATCGTCGAATGACTGGACGGACCCCTTGAGGAGCAAAGAATGATCAGCAGCCTGCCCATCGTGGCCTTTGTCGTCGTGTTGCTGGCGGTGATCGCCACGCAGGTGTTCAAGGTCCTCAACGAGTACGAGCGCGGCGTGGTGTTCACGTTCGGCCGCTTCACCGGCGTGAAGGGACCGGGCCTGATCATCCTGATCCCGCTGGTGCAGCGCATGGTCAAGGTCGACCTGCGCACGGTCGTGCTCGATGTCCCGACGCAGGACGTGATCTCGCGCGACAACGTGTCGGTGAAGGTCAACGCGGTCGTCTACTTCCGCATCGTGGATCCGGCCAAGGCCATCATCCAGGTCGCCAATCCGTTCGAGGCGACCAGCCAGCTCGCGCAGACCACGCTGCGCTCGGTGCTCGGCCAGCACGAACTCGACGAGATGCTGTCGCAGCGCGAGAAGCTCAACGTCGACATCCAGCACATCCTCGACCAGGCGACCGATGCCTGGGGCATCAAGGTCGCCAACGTCGAGATCAAGCACGTCGACCTCGACGAGTCGATGATCCGGGCGATGGCCAAGCAGGCCGAGGCCGAGCGTACGCGGCGCGCCAAGATCATCCATGCCGAAGGCGAGAAGCAGGCGGCGGCGCAGCTCGTCGAGGCGGCGAAGATCCTCGGTGCCGACCCCAAGGCGCTGCAGCTGCGCTACCTGCAGACGCTGTCCGACCTCTCGAGCGAGAAGGCGACCACCATCGTCTTCCCGCTGCCGATGGACCTGATCAGGCCGTTCCTCGACAACAAGTAGCCGGCACGCCGCTCAGCCCCCCGCGGTCTCGTCCCGGGCGCGGACGACCTGCGCCTCGAGTCGCTTCGCCGACACGGGGCCGAGCGTGCGCAGTTCCTGCGCAAACAGCGACAGGCGGAACTCCTCGATCATCCAGCGCAATGCGCGGAGCTCCGCTCCCGCGCTGCCGCCCGGCTCTGCCGCGAGGGCGCGCCACGCCGCCTCGTGGGGCGCGACCTCCGCCTCGAGGCGACGATCGCGCACGACGTCCTCGCGCAGGCGCTGCGCCCGGCGCGCGGCGGCACGCACGTACTTGGGCAGCTGGCCGAACACCGCCGCCGGGGTGTCGCGCACCCAGCCCGGGGCGAGCAGCGCTCCCGAGCTGCCGCTCGATCGAGGCGCGACCCGCCGCGAACGCGGGTCCGCCGAGTGGCGCGAGCGCCGCGCGAGCGTCCTTGAGCGCGAGCAGCACGGCACGGACCGAGTGTGCGACCGCCGCGCCGTGGCCCGCGACCTCCGACCTCGCCTCCGCCACGCGCGCCGCGAACTGCGCCTCGCTCGAAGGCAGCTCACGCTCGTCGAGGCGCAGGGCGTCCGCGAGCGCGCGGTCGGCGATCTCGGCGAACAGGCGTTGATCCAGCCCGGCAGCTGCCGCGAGCAGTGCGAGTTCGCGATCGGCGGCCGTCTCGCGCACCACGAGCCCGTGCTGCTGCGGCAGCGCCAGCGCCGCGAGGCGCACGACTCCGGCGCGCGTCGCGGCCCGGGCGGCGGTGGGGTCTGGGAACAGGCGCAGCCGTGCCGTGCCGCCGGCATCCTCGATGCCCGGGAACAGCCTGAGGACGATGCCGCCGCTCGCCACGCGCAGTTCCGGGACGAGTTCGCCGAAGTCCCAGCGGCGAACCCCGTCGCGCTCCCAGGCGTGGGAATCAGCGGGCCGCGTCGCCCGCGTGGCCGCGACCCGCAGTTCGCGGCGCAGGGTCTCGAGGTCGCGGCCGCGGCCGACCTCCCGCCCCGACCCGTCGAGCACCCGCAGGTTCAGGCGCAACCAGGGCGGCAACGGCAGCGCCGCCAGCTGTCGCGCCTCGACGCTCGCCCCGGCGCGCGTCGTCACGAGCTCCGCGAGGCGCTCGAACAGGACGCCCTGGCCGAACGGCTGCAGCGCCGCCGCGAATCGGGCGGCCGTCTCCGGAATCGGCACCAGCTCGCGGCGCAGGTCCTTCGGCAGACCTCGCAACAGCGCCACGAGCTTCTCGCGGAGATAGCCGGGCACCAGCCAGTCGATGCGGCGCGCGGAGAGCCGGCCCAGCAGCGCCAGCGGCACATCGAGCGTGACGCCGTCGTCGGGATCGGTCGGGTCGAAGCGCCAGCCGAGCCGCAGTTCGTTGCCGTCCACCTCCATGCTGTCGGGATAGTCCGACGGGTCGAACGGCGGAAGCGGCCCCGCCAGGTACACCTCCGGCGGCACGTCGAGCCGTTCCGGAGATCGTCCCTGCTCCGCGCGCCACCAGCGCTCGAACGCACGCGTGCTGGCAACGTCGGCGGGGATGCGCTCGAGGAAGAACGACGTCAGGACGTCCTCCGCGGCGAGCAGGTCGCGGCGGCGCAGCTTCGCCTCGATCTGCTCCAGCGTGACGCGCACGTGTGCATTGCGCTCGAGGAACCCGGCGCGCAGCTCCGACTGCCCGCGCACCAGCGCCTCCTCGACGAACATGCGCCGTGCGAGCGCCGGGTCGACGGCTGCGAAGTTCACCTGGCGGCCACTGCTCAGCACGCGTCCGTACAGCGAGACCGTCTCGCGCGCCATCACCATGCCGCGCGCCGCCACCCACTGCGCCTCGCCGTAGCTGCGCCGCACCAGGTGCGCACCCGCCGACTCGATCCACGAGGGCTGCACCTGCGCCACCATGCGCGCATACAGCCGCTGCGTCTCGACGAGGCTCGCCGCCACGATCCAGCGCGGATTGCGTTTCGCGAGCGGCGTACCGGGCGCGATCACGAATCGCAGGTCGCGTGCGCCGAGGTAGTTGCGGCCCTCGTCGAGCACGCCGATGCCGCCGAGGAAGCCGCTCAGGATCGCCTGGTGCAGCGTGTTCGACGGCGCCGGTACGGCGTTGGGCTCGAGGCGCTGCGTCGCCGTGATCTCGCCCAGCTGGGCGTGCAGGTCCTGCCATTCGCGCACCCGTACGAACGACAGGAAATGCTGCTTGCACCAGCGGCGCAGGGCGCGGTTGCCGCCCTCCGCCGCGGCGCGCGAGGCGCGCCACAGGTTCAGCACGCCCACGAAGTCCGAGCGCTCGTCGGCGAACAGCGCGTGGGCCTGGTCGGCGGCCTCGGTGCGATCGGCCGGGCGCTCGCGCGGGTCCTGGATGCTCAGGAACGAGGCGATCACCAGCGCCTCGGCGAGGCAGCCCAGCCGGCCCGCCTCGAGCAGGATGCGCGCGAGGCGCGGATCGACCGGCAGCGCCGCCATCTGCCGCCCCAGGCGCGTGATGCGGCGGTCGCCGTCCACGGCACTGAGTTCCTGCAGCAGCCGGTAGCCGTCGTTCAGCAGGCGCGTGTCGGGCGCGTCCACGAACGGGAAGTCCTCGGGCGCGCCGAGCCCGAGTGCGGCCATCTGCAGGATCAGGCTCGCGAGGTTGGTGCGCAGGATCTCGGGGTCGGTGTACTCGGGGCGCGCGAGGTAGTCGTCCTCGGAGTACAGGCGTATGCAGATGCCCTCGCCCATGCGTCCGCAGCGGCCCTTGCGCTGCTCGGCGCTCGCACGCGAGACCGGCTCGATCGGCAGCCGCTGGAACTTGACGCGCGGACTGTAGCGGCTCACCCGCGCGAGGCCAGTGTCGACCACGAAGCGTACGCCCGGGATGGTGAGCGAGGTCTCGGCGACGTTGGTGGCGAGCACGGCGCGTCGACGCGGATGCGGCTCGAACACCCGTTCCTGCTCGGCGGCCGACAGTCGTGCATACAGCGGAAAGACGTCCCAGCCGCGATCGTCGCCGCGGCCGAGATGCTCGCGCACCTCGGCGATCTGGCGCTCGCCCGGCAGGAACACCAGCGCGTCGCCGTCGATGCCGCGGGCGTCGCAGCGCAGTTCGTCGAGCGCGGTAGCGACAGCCTCGGGCAGCGACGGCGCCTCGGCGTCCTCCTCCACCAGCGGCCGCCAGCGCACCTCCACCGGGTAGCTGCGGCCCTCGACCTCGATCACCGGCGCGCCGCCGAAGAACTCGGCGAAGCGGCGCGTCTCGATCGTGGCCGAAGTGACGATCACCCGCAGCTCCGGCCGCCGCGCCACCAGGCGCCGGCACACGCCGAGCAGGAAGTCGACGTTCAGGTTGCGCTCGTGGGCCTCGTCGAGGATCAGTGTGTCGTAGCGCTCGAGCAGCGGGTCGCCCTCGAGTTCGCGCAGCAGCAGGCCGTCGGTCATGAGTTTCACGAGCGTGCGCGGGCCGGTGCGGTCCACGAAGCGCACCTGGTAGCCGACGAGTTCGCCCGGCGTCGTATCGAGCTCGACGCTCAGGCGCTGGGCGAGCGTCTGCGCGGCGATGCGGCGCGGCTGCGTATGACCGATCAGTCCGGCCACCCCGCGGCCCATTTCCAGGCAGATCTTCGGCAGCTGCGTGCTCTTGCCGCTGCCGGTGGCGCCGCTCACGATGGTCACGGGTGAACGCGCAATGGTTGCGGCGATTTCCGCGCGACGCGCGTGCACCGGCAGGCTGTCGTCGTAGCGCACGACGGGCAGCGAGCCGCGCCTCGTCGCGGCCCGCGCGACGGCCGCGGCGACCTCGGCCTCGAGGCGCTCGAGCTCGCGCGGCTCCAGCGTCCCACGACGCCCGGCGAGCCGTCCGAGCCATGACGACAGGCGGCGACGGTCGCGGATCATGCACTCCCCGAGCCGCTCGCGGAGCGACGCGAGGCGCGGGTTCAGCCCCCCTCCCGCTTGGCCCGTGCCCATAGCGCCTCCAGTTCCGCCGCGTCGGCGTCGCGCGGCGTGCGTCCCTGCTCGGCGAGCCAGTCCTCCATGCGCCGGAAGCGGCGCTCGAACTTCGCACTGCTGGCGCGCAACGCTGCTTCGGGATCCGCCCCGAGATGCCGGGCCAGCTGCGCGAGGCTGAACAGCAGGTCGCCGAGTTCGGCGCGCGTTGCCGCGGGATCGCCAGTGGCGAGCGCTTCGCGCAGCTCCGCGCACTCCTCCTCGACCTTGTCGATCACCCCGGCGGCGCACTGCCAGTCGAAGCCGACACCCGCGGCGCGCCGGCCGAGCTTGGCCGCGCGCGTGAGCGCCGGCAGTCCGAGCGCGATGCCGTCGAGCGTTCCACCCGCCCCGCCCGCCGCGCGGCGCTCGGCGGCCTTGTGCGCTTCCCATGCGACCGTCTGTTCCGCGGCCGAGTGGATGCTCGCCGTGCCGAACACGTGCGGATGGCGCCGCTCGAGCTTCTCCGCGATGGTCGCGGCGACCTCCTCGAAATCGAACAGGCCCTGCTCCTCGGCGATGCGCGCCTGGAACACCACCTGGAACAGCAGGTCGCCGAGTTCATCGCGGACCTTGCCGGGATCGCCGTGCTCGATGGCATCGGCGAGCTCGTGGGCCTCCTCGATCGTGTGCGGCGCGATGCTCGCCCAGCTCTGCTCGAGGTCCCAGGGGCAACCCCGCTGCGGATCACGCAGCGCGGCCATGACTTCGCGCAGCCGACGTATCGACATGCTCAGGCCTCCCGCAGCCGCTCGGCCAGACTCAGCAGCATCGCGGCGGTCGCGCCCCAGATGTGACGCTCGCCGTAGGGGATGTCCCAGGTCGTGAAGGACTGTCCGGCGTACACGCGTTCGCGCGCGACGCGGTTCGCCGGGTCGAGAACGAACTCGAGCGGCACCTCGAAGGCATCCTCGACCTCGGTGAGGTCGAGCGCGAGTTCGAAGCCGGGACGCACGAAAGCCACCGCCGGCGTGATGCGGAATCCCGTGAGCACGACGTGGTCCCTCAGATAGCCGGCCAGCGAGGCGAACTGCGGCGCAAGTCCGATTTCCTCCTCGGCCTCACGCAGCGCAGCCTCCCAGGGGCCAGCGTCGCCTGCCTCGACGCGGCCACCGGGAAAGCTGATCTGGCCGGGATGCGCCTTGAGGTGCGAGGCACGCTGCGTGAGCAGCACGGTCAGGCCGTGTGGACGTTCGATCAGCGGCACCATGACGGCGGCTGGCGTGAGCGGCTCGGGCAGTTGCCGGCGCAGCGCGGCCAGTTGCACCGGCGAGAGCTCCGCGGCCAGCGCCTCGAGCGGATCGCCGCCCGGCGTCGTCCCGTGCAGGTGGCGCTCGATGCGTTCGCGCAGGCTCATCGGCGCGGACCGCGGGCTCAGTCCTTCGCGCCCTGGCGGACGCCGCCGTGGGTCAGCGCCGCCGGGTCGAGCAGCTGCGCGAGCTGCGCGGCGCCCAGGTCGGTCATCTCGGCGGCGACGTCGCGGATCGGGCGCCCCTCGGCGAGCGCGCGCTTGGCGATTGTGGCGGCACGGTCGTAGCCGATGACTGGCGCAAGCGCGGTGACGAGCATGGGGTTGCGGTCGAGGGCCACGGCAATCTGGCGGGCGTTCACGGCAAATCCAGCAATGGCGCTGCGCGCAAGCAGGCGGGCCGCAGACGCCAGCAGGTCGATGCTCTGCAGCAGGTTGTAGGCGATCACCGGCAGCATGACGTTCAGCTGGAAGACGCCCGACTGCCCGGCCACGGTCACGGCGACGTCGTTGCCGATCACCTGCGCCGCGACCATCGCCACGGCCTCGGGCGCCACCGGATTGACCTTGCCCGGCATGATGCTGCTGCCAGGCTGCAGCGCCGGCAGCGCGATCTCGCCGAGTCCCGCCAGCGGGCCGCTGTTCATCCAGCGCAGGTCGTTCGCGATCTTCATCAGCGCGACCGCGAGCGTGCGCAGCTGGCCGGAGACCTCGACCGCCGTGTCCTGCGCGGCGATCGCCGCGAAGAAGTTGCGGCTCGGGTGCAGGTCGAGCCCCGTCTGGCGCGAGAGCAGCGTCGCGGCGCGCGTGGCGAACTCGGCCGGCGCGTTGATGCCGGTGCCGACCGCCGTGCCACCGAGCGCCAGCGCGTGCAGCCGCGGGCGCGTCGACTGCAGCCGCGCAATGCCGTCGTCCACCTGGGCGCGCCATGCGCCGAGTTCCTGCCCCAGCGTGAGCGGCATGGCGTCCATCAGGTGCGTGCGTCCGGTCTTGACCGTGTCGCCCACATCGGCCGCCTTGCGCGCGATGGTCTCGGCGAGATCCTTGAGCGCCGGCTGCAGCCGCTCGGCGAGATCGAGCGCCGCGGCCACGTGGATCGCGGTGGGAATCACGTCGTTGCTGCTCTGGCTGCGGTTCACGTGGTCGTTGGGATGCACGACCACCCCGCCTGCGTACTGCGTGGCGAGGCGCGCGATGACCTCGTTGGCGTTCATGTTGCTGCTGGTGCCCGAGCCGGTCTGGAACACGTCGACCGGGAAGTGGGCATCGTGCCGGCCCTGGGCGACCTCGAGCGCGGCCTTCTGGATGGCAAAGCCGCGCACCTTGTCGAGCTCGCCGAGCTCGAGGTTCGCACCCGCAGCGGCCCACTTCACCAGGCCGAGCGCGCGCAGGAAAGAGCGCGGCATCGGGAGGCCGCTGACCGGGAAGTTCTGCACCGCGCGCTGCGTCTGCGCACCCCACAATGCGTGCGCGGGGACGCGCAGCTCGCCCATGCTGTCGCGCTCGACGCGGTACTCGTTGTCGGTCATCGGGTCGGGCTCCGGATTGCTCTGCAGGCGCCGCGCCGCGGCGCCTGCGGTATCATCAGGAATCGTAACACCTCCGGATGCAGGCATGAGCCTCACCCCTCTCACCGCACTCTCTCCGCTCGACGGGCGCTATGCGGCCCGGTGCGAAGAACTGCGTGCCCTGTTCAGCGAGGCGGGTCTCATCCGGGCGCGCGTGCGCGTCGAGGTGGCATGGCTGCAGGCGATGGCCGGTCCCGGCGGACCCGCCGAGATGCAGGGGCTTGCGCCGGCCGAGCTCGGCGCCGCGGTCGCGATCGCCGCCGGGTTCGGCGAGGCCGACGCCGCCGAGATCAAGGCGATCGAGCAGGAGACCAACCACGACGTCAAGGCGGTCGAGTATTTCCTGAAGCGTCGCCTCGAGGGGCACGCGGCGTGGCGGTCGCGGCTCGAGTTCGTGCATTTCGCCTGCACGTCGGAGGACATCAACAACCTCGCCTACGGCGTCATGGCCCGCGAGGCGCGCGACGCCGTGCTGCTGCCGCGGCTGGCGTCGCTCACGGACGCGCTGCGCGCCATGGCCCACGCGCATGCCGACGACGCGATGATGTCGCGGACTCACGGCCAGCCCGCCACGCCGACGACCCTCGGCAAGGAGGTGGCGGTGTTCGTGAACCGGCTGCGGCAGGCGCGCGAGACACTGGCGCGGGTGCCGGTGCGCGGCAAGTTCAACGGCGCCGTGGGCAATTTCAATGCGCACTTCGCGGCCTACCCGGACGTGGACTGGCCGTCACTCGCCCGACGCCTCGTGGAGTCGCTCGGCCTCGAGTGGAGTCCCCTGACGACGCAGATCGAGCCGCACGACTGGATGGCCGAGTACTTCGACGCGCTCGCCCGCTGCAACCTGGTGCTGCTGGATCTGTGCCGCGACTTCTGGGGCTACATCTCGCTGGGCTATTTCCGCCAGAAAGTGGTCGCCGGCGAGGTGGGCTCCTCCACCATGCCACACAAGGTGAACCCGATCGACTTCGAGAATGCCGAGGGCAACCTCGGCATGGCCAATGCGCTGCTGCGCTTCATGTCCGACAAGCTGCCGGTGTCACGCTGGCAGCGCGACCTCACCGACTCCACCGTCCAGCGCAACATTGGCGTCGCCCTCGCCCATAGCGATCTCGCCGTGCAGTCTGCGGCACGGGGACTGGTGCGGCTCGAGGTGGACCGCGAGCGGCTCGCCGCGGACCTCGACGCCAACTGGGAACTGCTTGCCGAGCCGATCCAGACGGTGATGCGCCGCTATGCCGTGCCGCAGGCGTACGAGCAGCTGAAGACCCTCACCCGTGGCCGCCGCATGGACGCCGCGTCGATCGCCCAGTTCGTCGACCGCCTGCCGATTCCGGACGCAGAGAAGCAACGGCTGCGGTCGCTGACGCCGGCCGGGTATCTGGGAATCGCGGCGCGACTGGCGCGAAGCGTCTGAGTCCGTGGATCGCGCAGCAGCCATTGCATTGCGTCCTGCCCGCTGGCCCGAGGACCGGGCGGCGCTGGAGTTCGTGCGTCGGCGGGTGTTCGTCGAGGAACAGGGAGTACCGGAGAGCGAGGAATGGGATACCGAGGACGCGCGGTCGTGGCACGTGCTGGCGGTGGCTGGAATCCGTGAGCCAGTCGGCACCGGACGGCTCGAGGCCGGTGGCAAGATCGGGCGCGTGGCGGTGCTGCAGGCCTGGCGCGGCACCGGCATCGGCGGCGAGATCATGCGCCGCCTCGTGAACCAGGCCACAGTTTTGGGGTTTGAATCGGTTTATCTTCATGCCCAGACCGCTGCCGGAGGTTTCTACCGCCGGCTGGGCTTCCGGGCCGAAGGGCCCATCTTCGACGAGGTTGGCATCCCGCACGTGCGGATGCGAATGGGGATCGGACCACGCGATGGAAATTCGGCAGGACGGCACGGGAACGAGGAGCGTCATCACGACGCTCGATGAGTACCGGGCGGCGGTCGCTGAACTCGCCACGCGGGCGCAGCGCTCGATGTCCATCTACACGCCGAACCTCGAGCCGGTGCTCTACGACCAGGACTCGTTCCTGGAGCCGGTGAAGCGCCTGGTGCTGGCCCGCGGGCACGCGCGTCTGCGGGTGCTGATCTCCGACCCGGCCCGGGCGCAGCGCGAGGGCAACCGCTTCATGCAGATGGCCCGGCGCCTCACGAGCTTCATCGAACTGCGCAACGTGCCGCCCGAGTACCGCAACAATCCTGCCTCGTTCATCATCGCCGACGACCGTGCCATCGCGTACCGCCAGCAGGCCACGAAGTGGGACGGCATCGCCGAATTCGACGACCAGAGTATCGTGCGCCGCCACCTCGCCTACTTCGATGAAGTCTGGGCGGTGAGCCTGATCCAGCCCGAGATGCGGGCCACCGCGATCGACTTCTGACGGCCCTCCGGGCCCGCACCCGCTTCGCCTTATAATGTCGGGCATGACATGGAAGCCCGACGTGACCGTCGCCGCCATCGCGGAACGTGACGGCAAGTTCCTGTTCGTGGAAGAGCGCTCCGGCGGCCGGGTGGTGATCAACCAACCCGCCGGCCACCTGGAGGACGGCGAGACCTTTCTGCAGGCGATCGTGCGGGAGACCCTCGAGGAAACGGCGTGGCACTTCGAGCCGCGGGCCGTCGTCGGCGTCTACGTCTGGCGCCCGGAGCACGTGGCGCGGACCTTCCTCAGGGTCGCATTCGCCGGCGAGCTCATCGCACACGAGCCCGCGCGACCGCTCGACCACGGCATCCTGCGCACCCGCTGGCTCGCGCGTGCGGAACTCGCCTCACCGCGACTGCGGCTGCGCAGTCCGCTGGTGACGCAGTGCGTGGACGACTACCTGTGCGGCGCCCGTCATCCGCTGTCTCTGATCAGCCACCTGATCGCCGCCCCCGTCTCGCTCGCCGCGAGCGGGTGAGACGGCCCCGCGCTGCGCCGGAGTCGCGCGCATGAGCCCGGCACCACGCGTGGTCCTCGCCCTCTCCGGCGGCGTGGATTCGGCCGTTGCCGCCGCACTGCTCGCCGACGCCGGTTACGACGTGCAGGCGCTTTTCATGCGCAACTGGGACGAGGACGACGACGGCTACTGCACGTCCGCTGCGGACCTGCAGGACGCCCGGCGGGTCTGCGAGCAGCTCGGCATCGTGCTGCACACCGTGGACTTCGCCGCGGAGTATCGTGAACGCGTGTTCGCGCACTTCCTCGACGAACTGCGCGCCGGGCGCACGCCAAACCCCGACGTGGCCTGCAATCGCGAGATCAAGTTCGGCAGCTGCTTCGAGCACGCGCGCCGCCTCGGAGCGCAGTGGTTCGCGACCGGTCACTACGCGAGGTCGGTGGTCACGGACGGACGGCCCCGACTGCTGCGCGCAGCCGATCGTGGCAAGGACCAGACCTATTTCCTGCACACCGTGCCCGGGGAACAGCTCGGGCGGACGCTGTTCCCGATCGGTCACCTCGCCAAGACCGAGGTGCGCCGCATCGCCCACGAGCGTGCCCTGCCCGTGCACGACAAGCGCGACAGCACCGGCATCTGCTTCATCGGCGAGCGGCCGTTCGCGGAGTTCCTCGCACGCTATCTTCCGGCCCGGCCCGGGGTGATCGAGACCACCACCGGTCGCGCGATCGGGGAGCATCGCGGGCTGATGTACTACACGCTGGGCCAGAGGCAGGGGCTCGCGGTCGGCGGCGTGCGGGGCGCGGCGGAGGCGCCGTGGTACGTCGCCGGGAAGGACCCGGGGCGCAACGTGCTGGTGGTGACCCAGCGGCACGACGATCCGCGGCTCATGAGTCGCGCGTTCGACACCGAGACGGCGCACTGGGTCGCGGGCGCACCACCGGCGCACGAGTTCGCGTGCACCGTGAAGACCCGCTACCGGCAGCCCGACCAGGCCTGCACGGTCGCCGTGCGGCCCGACGGCGGGCTGAGCGTCGCCTGCCTGGCCCTGCAGCGGGCGGTCACCCCCGGACAGTCGGCCGTCTTCTACGACGGCGAGGACTGCCTCGGCGGCGCCGTGATCTCGCGGGCGGCCGATTCGGCCTCCACTGACGCGCCCGGGGCCTGAAAAAGTATAATTGCGCGGATAAATCGGGCCCGTTCGTCTCCCGGAGGTTCCATGCGCGACAGTTTCAAGACCCGCCAGTCGCTGGCGGTGGGCGGCCAGTCCTACGAGATCTTCAGCCTGCCCGCGATCCAGGGCCACGACCTCGGGCGGCTGCCGTTCTCCCTCAAGATCCTGCTCGAAAACCTGCTGCGCACCGAGGACGGCGTCAGCGTGACCCGCGACGACATCGAGGCGTTGCTCAAGTGGGACGCCAAGGCGACTCCGAGCCACGAGATCGCCTTCACGCCGGCGCGCGTCATCATGCAGGACTTCACCGGCGTGCCGGCGATCGTCGACCTCGCCGCCATGCGCGAGGCGATGACGCGCCTCGGCGGCAATCCCCAGGAGATCAACCCGCTGGCCCCCGCCGAACTCGTCATCGACCACTCCGTGCAGGTGGACGAATACGGTGGCCCCGACGCGCTGCGCAAGAACAACACCATCGAGTTCGCCCGCAACGGCGAGCGCTACTCGTTCCTGCGCTGGGGCCAGACGGCGTTCAGCAACTTCAAGGTCGTCCCGCCCAACACCGGCATCGTCCACCAGGTGAACATCGAGCACCTCGCACGCGTGGTGTTCGCCGAGGGCAAGAACGGCGGCCGGCGCGCCTACCCCGACACGCTGGTCGGCACCGACTCGCACACGACGATGGTCAACGGGCTCGGCGTACTCGGCTGGGGCGTGGGCGGCATCGAGGCCGAGGCCGCGATGCTCGGCCAGCCCGTGACCATGCTGATCCCGCAGGTGATCGGATTCCGCCTGAAGGGCACGCTGCCGGCGGGCACCACCGCCACCGACCTCGTGCTCACGGTCACCGAGATGCTGCGCAAGAAGGGCGTGGTGGACAAGTTCGTCGAGTTCTTCGGCGATGGGCTCGCCGGCCTGCCGCTCGCCGACCGCGCCACCATCGCCAACATGGCACCTGAGTTCGGCAGCACCTGCGGCATCTTCCCCATCGACGAGGAGACGATCCGCTACCTCGAACTCACCGGCCGCAGCGCGGAACAGATCGCACTCGTCGAGGCCTACGCCCGTGCACAGGGCCTGTGGCGCACCAATGGCATGCGCGAGGCGGACTACACGGACGTCCTCGAACTCGACCTTGCCACGGTCGAGCCGAGCCTCGCGGGACCGAAGCGCCCACAGGACCGGGTGCCGTTGCGCATTGCGCGGGACGTGTACCGCAAGGCGCACGCGAAGATGGCCGAGGAGCGCGCTGCGAAGAACCCGGCCGCAACCGGCCGCGGCACCGTGGCTGCCGGCGACAAGTCCTTCGAGGTGAGCGACGGCGCGGTGCTGATCGCCGCGATCACGAGCTGCACCAACACCTCGAACCCCGCGGTGCTGGTCGCGGCGGGACTGCTCGCCCGCAACGCCCACCGGCGCGGCCTCACTGCGAAGCCCTGGGTCAAGACCAGCCTCGCGCCGGGCTCGCGTGTCGTGACCGACTACCTCAAGGCCGCGAATCTGCTCGGCGACCTCGAGAGCGTGGGCTTCTACCTCGTGGGCTACGGCTGCACGACCTGCATCGGCAACTCCGGTCCGCTGCGCCCTGAAATTTCCGACGCGGTGAAGGCCGGCGACGTGATCGCCACGTCGGTGCTCTCGGGCAACCGCAACTTCGAGGGCCGCGTGCACCCCGAGGTGAAGATGAACTTCCTCGCCTCGCCGCCGCTGGTGGTCGCCTATGCGCTCGCCGGCACGATGGACATCGACCTCAACACCGAGCCCGTCGGCACCGGCTCCGACGGCAGGCCCGTCTACCTGAAGGACCTCTGGCCGTCGGCGCAGGACGTGGCGCAGACGGTCGCGGCCAGCGTGACCACCGGCATGTTCCGGCAGGGCTACGCCAGCGTGTTCGCCGGCGACGAGAACTGGAACGCCATCCAGGTGCCGCAGGGCGAGGTCTACGAGTGGGAGGACGCCTCCACCTACGTGCGCAACCCGCCCTACTTCGACGGCATGACCATGACCCCGGCCGCCGTGGCCGACATCCGCGGCGCGCGCGTGCTCGCGCTGCTTGGTGACTCGGTCACCACCGACCACATCTCTCCCGCCGGCAACATCTCGAAGTCGGGCCCGGCCGCAAAGTACCTGATGGCGCAGGGCGTGCAGCCCGTGGACTTCAACTCCTACGGCGCGCGGCGCGGCAACCACGAGGTGATGATGCGCGGCACGTTCGCCAACATCCGCCTGCGCAACCTGCTGGCGCCGGGCACCGAGGGCGGCGTGAGCGTGCACGTCCCGACCGGCGAGCAGATGTCGATCTACGACGCTGCCATGAAGTACAAGGCCGAGGGCACGCCGCTGGTGGTGATCGCCGGCAAGGAGTACGGCACCGGTTCCTCGCGCGACTGGGCGGCCAAGGGCACCATGCTGCTCGGCGTGCGCGCGGTGATCGCGGAGAGCTTCGAGCGCATCCACCGCTCGAACCTGATCGGCATGGGCGTGCTGCCCCTGCAGTTCAAGGACGGCGACAGCGCGCAGAGCCTGGGGCTCACGGGCACGGAAAGCTACGAGATCATCGGGCTGAATGCCGGTGCGGCGAAGATCGTCACGGTGGTCGCCACGCCGGCCACCGGTGCGCAGATCCGGTTCGAGGCGCGCGTGCGCATCGACACGCCGAAGGAGCGCGAGTACTACCAGCACGGCGGCATCCTGCAGTACGTGCTGCGCCAGCTCGCGGGCACCAGCAAGGCGGCCTGAGAGCCGGTCCGGGCAACGGGTGGACAGGGGATCGTGACGAGCGACGCCCCTGTCCCCGCGCCCGAGCTGATGGCGCGGACGGCTGCGGCGCTGGCGCACGCCCGCCACGTCTGCGTGCTGACCGGAGCCGGCATCTCCGCCGAGAGCGGCATCCCCACCTTCCGCGACGCGCTGACCGGGCTCTGGGCGAACTTCCGGCCCGAGGATCTCGCCACGCCAGAAGCCTTCGAGCGCGACCCGGAGTTCGTCTGGCAGTGGTACGAGTGGCGGCGCGAGCTGGTCCGGCAGGCGCAACCGAACGCCGGGCACCTGGCACTCGCGGAGCTCGCGCGGCGCGTGCCGCGCCTCACGCTCGTCACGCAGAACGTGGACGGCCTGCACCAGCGCGCGGGCAGCGCCGGCGTGATCGAATACCACGGCAACATCCTTCGCGACCGCTGCCTCCGCGAGCAGGTGGTCGCGGAGCGCTCCGGTGCCGCCGCCGGCGGGTTGCCACGCTGTGCGTCCTGCGGCGGCCTGCTGCGACCCGACGTCGTGTGGTTCGGTGAGATGATCCCCCGCGACGCGCTGCTGCTCGCCGACGCGGCGGCGGAGGACTGCGACGTCTTCCTCTCGGTCGGCACCTCCTCGCTCGTCTACCCGGCCGCTGGCCTCGCCGAGACGGCCCTGCGGCGGCGTGCAACCGTCATCGAGATCAACCCCGGCACGACGGACCTGTCCCCCCACGCCGACGTCGTGCTGCGCGGGCCGTCCGGCCGGGTGCTGCCCGCGCTGCTCGACGCCCTGCGCTAGACCTCCGGCGACACGGTGGCGGTGAACGCTCGGCGGCGCCTTGCGAGCCCCGGTGCGCGGCAATGGGCAATGCGCGGCTCCATTGCCCGGTCCTCTAGCGAACAGGGTCATGCTGTCCCCAGGCGAGTCCGAACCATGCGCAAGTCGAGACCGGCGGTTCCCCCCTCCAGCGAGATCACCCCTCGCGAGGCGTACCTCGACCGTCGGCGCCTGCTGCAGGGCATGGCGGGCCTCGCGCTCGCCGGCCTGGGGTCGCCGGCGCTGGGCGCGGCTGCCCTGCAGTTCCGCCGCAACTCCCCCTACAGCACCTCCGAGCCGCTCAATTCCCGAGAAGATATAACCACTTACAACAACTTCTACGAGTTCGGCGTAGACAAGGCGGAACCCGCGCAGCGCTCCGGGCGATTCCGACCGAAGCCCTGGAGCGTCGCGATCGCCGGGGAGGCCGAGGTCACGGGCAGCTTCGGTCTCGAGGACCTGCTGAAGCCTCATGCGCTCGAGGAACGCGTCTACCGCCTGCGCTGCGTCGAGGCGTGGTCCATGGTGATTCCCTGGATCGGCTTCCCGCTCGGCGACCTGCTGAAGCGCTTTCGACCGACCTCGCGCGCGAAGTACGTCGCCTTCAAGACCGTCTACCGGCCAGGCGAGATGCCGGGCCAGCGCTTTCCCGTGCTCGACTGGCCGTACGTGGAGGGGCTGCGCATCGACGAGGCCATGCACCCGCTCGCCATCCTTGCGGTCGGGCTGTACGGGGAGGTGCTGCCGAACCAGAACGGCGCACCGCTGCGACTGGTGGTGCCGTGGAAGTACGGCTTCAAGAGCATCAAGTCCATCGTCGAGATCCGCTTCACCGAGCAGCAGCCGCCCACGTCGTGGAACCGCTCGGCGCCTCAGGAGTATGGCTTCTACGCGAATGTGAATCCGGAGGTCGACCACCCGCGCTGGAGCCAGGCGAAGGAGCGGCGCATCGGTGCAGGCCTGTTCGCGCCGCGCGTGCCCACCCTGCCCTTCAACGGTTACGCCGATCAGGTCGCCGGGCTGTATCGCGCCATGGACCTGCGCAAGAGCTTCTGACCTGCGACCGGTCGCAAGCGCGACGCCGGACGATCTCATTCCGCGACAGCGCGCGACCGTCGACGGCGCTGCCGGGCCCCGCCCTCACCCAGCCACCAAGTCCCCGCCCTCACCATGCGCCGCTACGCCAAGCCCGTGCTGTTCCTGCTCTGCGCGCTGCCGCTGGCGTGGCTGCTCGCGCGGGCGTCCGGCGTGGCGGGCCTCGGCCTCGGCGCCAATCCGATCGACGAACTCATGGACAACCTGGGCAAGTGGGGATTGCGCCTGCTGTTGGCGACGCTTTGCATCACGCCGCTCGCCGTGTCGCTGCGCAAGCCGTGGCTCATGGGATGGCGGCGCATGCTGGGACTCTATGCGTTCACCTACCTGGGCCTGCACTTTCTCACCTGGTTCGTGCTCGACCAGTGGGGCGACCTGCGTGCGATCGCTGCGGACATCGCCGAGCGCCCCTACATCACCGTGGGTTTCTCGGCGTTCCTCATGCTGGTGCCACTCGCGGTCACCTCGACGCGTGGCTGGATGCGGCGGCTCGGCGCACGCTGGCAGCGACTGCACCGGCTGGTCTACCCAGCGGCGATCGCGGGCTGCGTGCACTTCTGGTGGCAGGTAAAGGCCGACTGGCGGGAACCCGCCGCGTACGCGGTGCTGCTCGCGGTCCTGCTCGCCTGGCGCGTGCGCCGGGCCCGGCGGCGCGGCCACGGGCCAGTGGCGGCCGCCCGATCCGGCTAGTCCTCAAGCGGCCGCGCTGCGCAGCTTGATCCAGGTATGGCCGAACACCGCCGCGAGGATCACCGCGACGCCGGCGTAGAACGCGAGGCCGAGTTCACGCTGCTCCCCCAGCAGCACGATCGCCAGCACGATCGCATAGACGGGCTCGAGACTCACCGCGAGCTGGGCCGTGAAGGCGCTGGTGTGACGCAGCGCCCGCAGTACCAGCGCGAACGGCAGCAGCGTGCAGGCGATCGACAGCGCGAGCAGCAGCCATGCGTCGCGTAGTCCCGGCACCACCGACCAAGGCGTCGCGTGGCGCCAAGCAAGTGCGACCAGCGTGAGGAACGCCGTCCCCGAGGCGAGCTCGACGGCCACGACGAGCAGCGGGCTGGCCCGCTCCACGTGACGCTTGTTGAGCGCGCCGAAGATCGCCACCAGAAGTGCCGAGAGCACGCCGACGGCGAGCCCGAGCTGCATGCCCGGGGGCGTGCCGCCCACGACCAGGGCCACGCCGGGCAGCGCCACCAGGCCCACGAGCAGCTCGCGCGGATCGAAGCGCCGCCCGGCGATCCACGGCTCGATCACCGCGAGGAACAGCGGCCCGACCGCCATCGTCGTGGCGGCCACCGAGGCATTGGAGAGCTTGATCGCGCCGTAGAAGGTGAGCCAGTGCAGGGCCACGATCACCCCGATGCCGGCAAACACGGCGATCGTGCGCAGGTCGGTGCGGCGCAGCTCCCGCCACAGCGGCGGCCACGCGAGCAGGACGACGACCACGATCAGCATGCGCCACCAGACGAGTTCCAGCGCCGGCAGGCTGATGAGCTTGCCGAGGATGGCAGTAAAGCCCCACAGCAGCACGCAGAAGTGGATCTGCAGCAGCGCCTGGCGCTCGGGCGGCATCGACATGCGCTCGGGGTCCGCTGCGCTCGGCCGGCGCCAGGCGAGGCCCGGCGTCAGTGCCCGACGAACGTGGCCGCGCGCTTGGCGATCTGCGCCTTGACGATCTCGAGCGCCGTCGTCTCGCACGGCGGCAGCTCGACGTCCGTCGTGCCCCTGGGCGTGACCCGCTCGCCCCATCGCACCAGGTGCGCGCACCAGGTGAGGCCTGCGCCGAAGGCGGGCAGCAGCAGCTGGCTGCCGGGCTTCACGCGCCCCTCCTCGACCGCCTCCACCAGCGCCACGGGTACCGTGCCCGCCGACATGTTGCCGTAGCGATGCACGTTGACGAACACGCGCTCCATCGGCACGCCGGCACGCTTGGCCACCGCCTCGATGATGCGCAGGTTCGCCTGGTGCGGCACGACCAGGTCGATGTCGTCGGCGCTCAGGTGACGCTTCGCCAGCACGTCGGCGCAGGCACCCGACATGCCGATCACGGCGCGCTTGAAGATCTCCTGCCCCTCGAACACCCAGTTCGTGTCGCCGAACACGCGCGTGAAGTTCGCGTAGCGCGTGCCCATGCCCTCCACCACCAGCGTGCCGCGCGCGTCGCTGTCGCAGCCGAGGCGCTCGGCGAGCAGGCCCTCCTCGCGGTCCGTGGCCTCGAGCACCACCGCCGCGCAGCCGTCGCCGAACAGTACGGCGACGCCGCGATTGCTCCAGTCCATGAACGCGCTGATCAACTCGCCACCGAGCACCACGGCGTTGCGCACCACGCCGTTGCGGATCAGCGCATTGGCGGTGCTGAGGGCATAGAGGAAGCTCGTGCAGGCAGTGTTCACGTCCATCGACGCGGCCTTCTTCGCGCCGAGCCGCAGCTGCAGTCCGGAGGCCTGGTTGGGCACCTGGTCGTCGAAGCTGCAGGTGCCGAACACGATCAGTTCCACGTCGGCGGGATCGAGGCCGGCCGCGGCCAGCGCACGCCGCGCGGCGACGTAGCCCAGTTCCTCGAGCGGCACGTGGGAGACGCGTCGCTCACGGATGCCCGTGCGGCTGGCGACCCATTCGTCGTTGGTATCGAGGATGGTGGCGAGATCGGCGTTCGTGAGCACGGCCGGCGGCAGGCACTTGCCCCAGCCGGTAATGGCGGCGTAGGTCACCGTCTGGATCCCCGCATGCTAGGAAGCCGTCACTCTACCAGTTTCGCCCGCAGCAGCTTCGCCCGCCGGCATCGCGCGCGGACGTTCGGCCGGCGCCGCCGTGCGGGGACGGCATGGGTCGCGCCGCCCGCCAGAGGTTGGCCGCGGCAGGCGCCTCTGCCACCATGCCGGCCTCGATCCGGGAGCATCACCGACGCCATGCCGACCGTGCTCATCAACGACCACACGATGTACTACGAGGTGCTGGGCCACGGCGAGCCCGTGCTGTGCATGGGCGGCTGGGGCACGTTCTGCCACGAGAACCACGGGCAGCTCGCGCGCGGCCTCACCGACCACTACCAGGTGGTGGTCTTCGACTACCGCGGCATCCGCGACTCGGGCGACGATCCGTCCGTGCCCTCCACCATGGAACTGCATGCGACCGACGCGATCGGCCTGCTCGACCATCTCGGCCTCGGCAACGTGCACCTGATGGGCCTCGTCGGCATGGGGGCCTGCGTCTGCCAGGAGATCGCGATCCGCCGCCCCGACCTCGCGCGCAGCATGCTCAACATGGGCGCGTGGTGCGAGGTGGACGACTTCCTGCGCGACCAGCTGGAGATGTTCCGCTGGATCCACCGCGATCTCGGCTTCTACCCGTTCCAGAAGGCGGTCACGCTGCTGTCCTTCGATGCAGACTTCTACAACGCGAACCGCGAGCGGCTGCTGGGCCCCGACGGCGGGTGGAAGGAACTGAACGGGCGCTACCAGGCGCACTCGCGGCTGATCGACGCCTGCGTCGGCTTCCATTCCAAAGATCGGCTCCGCGACATCCGCTGCCCTTCGTTGATCATCCACGCGGGCAAGGACGTCGTGACCGCCCCGCGCAACACGATCCCGATCGAGCGCGGCATCCCCGGGGCCACGGGTCTGCTTTGGGACGACGTGGCGCACGTGGTCGCGGGCAAGGCGCAGAAGATCCGTTTCGCGACGACGCTGCTCGACTGGCTCGCCGCGAACTGAGGCGTCGTCCGCAACCGTGAAGCACTCGCGCAGCCTGCTGGTCCTCTCCTGCCTCGCCGCAGGGCTCGTGGCCGGAGCGTGGCTGCAGGGCGGCGGCGGCGGCTCGCTGCGCGAGGCGGCCCCGATTGTGGAGTCGATCGGCGGCCTGTGGCTGAACGCGCTGCGCATGACGGTGGCCCCGCTGGTCTTCGCGCTGCTGGTGTCGGGCATCGCGAGCGTCGCCGACGCCGTCGCCACCGGGCGTCTGGCGACGCGGGCCGTGATGCTGTTCGCCGCCCTGTTGCTGCTCGCGGGCGTGCTGGCGGTACTGGCGTCGATGGGGCTGCTGGCGCTGTGGCCGGTGGACCGCGCGGCCGCCGATGCCTTCGTCGCGGGCGCGACGCGCGGGGACGCCCAGCCGGTGGCCGTGGGCAGCCTCGCGCAGTGGCTGCAGTCGCTGGTCCCCTCGAACATCGTCGAGGCCGCGGCCAACGACGCAATCCTGCCGCTCGTCCTGTTCGCGGTGCTGTTCGGCTTCGCCGCCACGCGCCTGCCGCCGGTACAGCGCGTCGCCCTCACCACGTTCTTCACCGCCATGGCCGAGGCCATGATCGTCGTGGTGCACTGGGTGCTGCTCGCGGCACCGCTCGGCGTGTTCGCGCTGGCGCTCGGCGTCGGCCTGCACGCGGGCTTCGGCGCCGCCGGAGTGCTGGTCCACTACGTCGCGTTCGTGTCCCTCGCCATCATCGCGGCGACCCTGGTCGTGTATCCGGTGGTGGCGGTGTGGGGCCGCCTGCCGCTGCGGCGCTTCGTCGCCGAGATCGCGCCGGTGCAGGTCGTCGCGGCGAGCACGCAGAGTTCGCTCGCCACGCTGCCGGCCATGATCGAGTGCGCGAGGGACAACCTCGGCATCGCGCCGCGGGTGGCGCACCTGGTGCTGCCGCTGGCGGTCGCGGTGTTCCGCTACACGAGCCCCGTGGGAAACCTCGCCGTGTGCTTCTTCATTGCGGCGCTGTACGGTTTCGAACCGGGTGCCGCACAGATCGTGGGCGCGGTGCTGGTGTCCTTCGCCGTGAGCGTCGCGGCGGTCGGTCTGCCAGGCCAGGTATCCTTCATCACCAGCGTCGCCCCGATCTGCCTCGCGCTCGGCCTGCCGGTCGAACTGCTCGGCATCCTGATCGCGGTCGAGATCGTCCCCGACGTCTTCCGCACGGTGGGCAACGTCACCGCCGACCTCGCGGTGACGACGCTGGTGCCGATCGATGAGCACGCTCCCGAGCGGGCTCAGGCGGCCGGCGCGAGCCCGCGCAGGTAGTCCTCGACGGCGGGCCGCGTGACGACGTCCGCATAGCGCCGCCCGACGTCCCGCAGCGCATCCCCGTGCGGCCCTGCCTCCGCGTCGCCGCAGCAGTCCTCGGGCACCAGCACCCGCAGGCCATAGGAGAAGGCGTCGACGATCGTGGCGCGTACGCAGCCGCTGGTCGTGCAGCCGGTGACGATCACGGTGTCCACGGCCTGCTTCACGAGGAAGGTGATGAGCGGCGTCTGGAAGAACATCGACGGCGCATTCTTGCAGTAGGTGAAGTCGTCCGGATGATGGATCTTCGGGTCCATCGCGGTGCAGGGATGCCCGTAGAAGAACTCCTCGCGGACCGCCTGCACCTTCCACGGCGGCATGTCGGCGGGGCTGGCGTAGGCCGTATAGCAGGCCGCCACGGGCACCTGGCATCCGCGGGCCAGCTTCAGCAGCTCGGCGGTGCGGTCCCGGGCGGCGTGGATCAGGGGCAGGCCGCCGAGCGGGAAGCGCGGATCGGTGAACGCCAGCTGGAAGTCCACGACGAGCACGGCGGGCCGGCGCCCGCCGCCGATGTCGCGCGAGGCGTAGCCGACCTCGCGGTAGCGGTCGCTCACGCCGCCCTGCCCGCCTTCTTCCTGCCGGCCAGCACGCGCTGCGAGAATTTCGGCTGCCGCGGGGCTGGCAGGCCGGTCTCGGCCTGGCAGCGCCCCTTGAGCTCGTCGATCGACTCGAAGCCGCGGTCGAAGAGCTGCGCCGGACCGCGCTCCGCCTTGCGCTTCGCGCGCAGCCTCTCCGTCGCCGGCAAGTCGGCTGTCAGGTCGCCGTTGATGACCACGCCATAGTTCAGTGCCCCGTCGCGCGTGACGAGGCCGGCCTGCACGTCGAACACCACGCGCTCGATCTCGCGCTCGTAGGGGTCGCCGCAGCCGCCGCCGCCCCAGGTATCGGCGATGAGCAGGTCACCCGCCTCGACCTTGACGCGGTCGATCTTCGACGGCAGCAGTTCGGAGCTGCCGTCGTTGCGCACCAGCGTCTTCTTGCTGCGCGCGCCGGGCAGTCCACCGTTGACGCCCCACGGGTACGTGAGCCAGCGATCGTCATGGATCGAGATCTCACCCGCCTCGAGGAACCGGTAGCCGATCCTGAGACCGTTGCCGCCGCGGTTCCTGCCGGCGCCGCCGGTGTCGGGAATCGTCTCGTAGATGTCGATCCGCAGCGGGAAATAGCTCTCCAGGAACTCGTTCGGCACGTTGGTGAACGAGGGCCACAGCGAGTGGCCGTCCGGGCCGTCTCCGAACGGCTTGCCGGGGATGCCGCCGAAGGTGATCTGGTAGAGCTGGTACCACTCGCCGTTCTTGTCGTAGCCGGAATACATGAAGTGCGGGCTGTCGGAGAAGCCTGCTGCACACATGAAGGCCGGGTTGCCCTGGCCGAGCAGCCCGCCGAGCACGTCGAAGATGCGGCCGAGCGCGTGCGTGCGGCAGGAGAGTGCGGCGGGCTTCAAGGGCTTGAGCAGCGTGCCCTCGGGGATGCGCACCTCCATCAGGTCGTAGAAGCCGTCGTTGAAGAGGATCTGCGGGTCGAACACCATGATCATGTAGACGCCCGCGAACATCTTGAACATCTCCTCGTTCAGCAGGAAGTTGATCGAGGAGATCGACTGCGGGTCGGTGCCCGTGAAGTCGAAGATGCACGTGTCCCCTTCGCGCCACATCGTGCAGGCGATCTTGTACGGGCCCATCCCGAGGCCGTCGTCGCAGATGTAGTCCTCGAAGTACTGCTTCCGCTCCGGCACCGTGCGGCGGATCAGCTCGCGCATCGCGCGCCTGTTGCGCTCGAGCATGGCGTCCATCGCCGAGTAGAACGCGTCGTCGCCGAAGCGCTCGGCGATCTCGACGCAGCGGATGCCCGCCGTGCGCAGCGCCGCGACGATGGCGTTGAAGTCCGAGAAATTCCAGGTGGGCAGGCGACAGTTGTGCAGGACGACCTTGAGCAGGTCGTCCTGCAGCACGCCACCCTTGATGATCTTCACCGGGGGCACCGACACCCCTTCCTCGTAGATGGTGCGCGCGTCGGTCGGCAGCGAGCCCGGCACCTTGCCGCCCACGTCGGTCATGTGGCCGAACATCGCCGACCAGGCGATGACGCGACCGTCCTTGTAGATCGGCATGAGCATCAGCCAGTCGTTCTGGTGGCTGATCGCCCCGTTCACCGAGTAGGGGTCGTTGGTGAGGAACACGTCGCCCTCCTCCACCGTACCCTCGTAGCCCTGCATGAACCCCCAGATGAACGAGCCGAACTGGCCGACGACCATCTTGCCGTCGAGGTTGGCGATCATCGGGAACTCGTCGTGCTGCTCGCGGATGCCGGGGGACATCGCGGTGCGGAACAGCACCGTGTCCATCTCGAAGCGGGCGTTCCTGAGCGCGCTCTCGATGATGTCGATGGTGACGGTGTCGACCTTCACCTTCTTCATCGGCTTCCTGTTGCGCTGGATGATCTTGGCAGGCATGTGCGTGTACTCCTGGGTCTGGCGACAGGTGGCTGCTACTTGGACCTGCGTGCGGCTTGCTTCGCCGCACGCCGGACCCTCGGGGCAGCCGCCTTCGGCTTCGCCGCTCCGGCCTTCTTCTTCGGCGCCCGGTAGCCATCGGGGTAGATCAGGATGTTGCCGTAGGCGTCCACCCTGCCGTGGTGCTTCGGCAGGATCACCGTCGTCGAGTCCATCTCCATCACGATCGCGGGCCCGGCGATGCGGTTGCCGGCCCTGAGCTTCGCACGGTCGTACACGGTGGCGACGCAATCCTTGCCTTCCATGTAGGACTTCTGCCTGCCGACCGCCGCGCCGGCGGGCGAGGCAGCGCCCCTGGCGATCACCTGCCGCTTGATGTTGATGCCCTTGCCCTGCACCACAGCGCGCAGCGCCACGAATTCGTGCTCGAGCGGCAACGCGAAGGTGAACAGCCGCGTGTGCTCGGCGTCGAAGGGCTTGCGGATCGCGTCGAGCCCGTCCTTCTCGAGGCGCCCGAGGTCGACGTCCACCGTGAGTCGCAGGCCCTGGCCGTGGTAGCGGACGTCCACCTGGTAGCCGAACTCCATGTCGGTGGCAGGGACCTTCTCCCGGGCGAGGCCCTTGGCAGCGTCTCCAGCGAGCGCCTTGAGATGCCGGGCGATCTCGTCCTTGCTCGTCTCGGAAAACTTGCGGATGTGGGTGCGCGAGGACTCGTCGCGGACCGCCGTGGTGGCGTCGCCGAGGGCGCAGAGCACGCCCGGGCCGGGCGGGATGATCGAGGGCCACGAGCCCAGCAGCCGCGACAGTGCGTTGGCATGCAGCGGGCCAGCGCCGCCGAAGGCGATCAACGCGTAGTCGCGCGGATCGTGGCCCTGCTCCACCGAGACGAGGCGCAACGCTCCAACCATGTTCTCATTGACGATGTCGTAGATGCCGAGCGCCGCATCCTTGGGTGTCTTGCCGAGCGCCTTGCCGATCTTCTCGACCGCCTGGTGCGCCAGCCTGCGGTCGAGCTGCATGTCACCGCCGAGGCGCTGCAGCTCGGGCAGGTAGCCCAGCACCACGTTGGCGTCGGTCACCGTGGGCTCGGAGCCGCCGCGGCCGTAGGCCGCCGGGCCGGGGTCGGCGCCGGCCGACTGCGGGCCGACGCGCAGCGCGCCGGTGAGCTCGGGCACGTGGGCGATCGAGCCTCCGCCCGCGCCCACCGTGCGGATGTCCACCGAGGACGCGCGCACGGTGACGTCGCCCACCGTGGTCTCGCGGCGCAGCCGCGGCTGGCCGTTCATGATCAGTGCCACGTCGGTCGAGGTGCCGCCCACGTCCACGGTCAGCAGGTTCGGGAAACCCGCCTGCACCGCGACCCACAGCGCGCCGGTGACGCCGCCGGCCGGACCCGACATCAGCAGGTTCACCGGGAAATCCTCGGCGGACTTGCCCGAGGAGAGTCCACCGTCGGAGCGCAGGATGTGCAGCTTGACGCGCTTCGCCTTGGCGTCGAGCTTCGACTGCAGGTTGTGCACGTACTTCTGCACCCGCGGTCGCACGTAGGAGTTCGCGACCGTGGTCACGGTGCGCTCGTACTCCTGCATTTCGGGAACGACCTGCGAGGACAGCGACACCGGGATGCCCGGCAGCACCTCCTCGGCGATTTCCTTGATCCGCCGCTCGTGGCGGTCGTTCGCGAACGAGTTGATCAGCGAGACGGTGAGCGCCTCGATGTTGCGCGCGCCGAGCGCCTTCAGTTCCTCGCGCAGCCGCGCCTCGTCGAGCTTCTCGACGACCTCGCCCTTCGCGCCGACGCGCTCGTGTGCCTCGATGGTGAGCGCCAGCGGCGCCATCGGCAGCGACTTGTTGTAGATGACCCAGCCGCCCAGGCCGCCTGGCACGAAGCTGCGGGCGATCTGCAGCACCTGGCGGTAGCCGCGCGTCGTCACCAGACCCACCCGCGCGCCCGTGCCGGTGAGCACCGTGTTGGTCGCGACGGTCGTGCCGTGCATGACGTGATCGATCGCCTCGGGGGAAATCTGCGCCAGGCCGCAGACGCGCTCGATGCCGCGCAGTACACCCTCCGACTGGTCGTGCGGAGTGCTCGAGACCTTGGCCTTCCAGGTCTGCCCGGTCTTCTCGTTCACGAGGAGCAGGTCGGTGAACGTCCCGCCCACGTCGACGCCCAAACGGTATGTCATGCGGTCACCTGTCGCTGTCGGTGGTACTGGTTGCAGCGGGCGCGCGCCCGCCGGTCTCATGCCCGCTCAAGCCGCCTGCGGCGCGGGCCTCGGAAAATCACCGGCCTTGACGAGCATGCCGGGCACGGGCCGCCCGAGCTGCTCCTGCAGCCACTTGCCGGCCTCGATGGCCGCCGCGAGGGAGACGCCGGTCTCGTATCCGCAGCGTTGCAGCATGTAGAGGAGGTCCTCGGTGGGGATGTTGCCGGTCGCCGCGGGTGCGAACGGGCAGCCCCCGATGCCGCCCAGGCTCGCGTCGAGCGTCCGGACGCCGGCCTGCACCGCCGCGTAGCTGTTGGCGAGGCCAGTATTGCGCGTGTTGTGGAAGTGGCAGCGCAGCGCCACGCCGGGGGCGGCCTCGCGCACCCGGCCGACGAGCTCCGTCACCTGGGCTGGGACGCCAACGCCAATGGTGTCGGCGAGCGCGATCTCGAACGGCTCCGCCTCCGCGACGCGCTGCACCACGTCCACCACCCGCGCGACCGGGACCTCGCCCTCGAAGGGGCATCCGAACGCTGCAGACACCGTGACCTGCGCGCGGATGCCTGCGCGGCGCGCGGCCGACGCGATCCCGTGCCACGCGGCAATGGACTCCTCGGTGGAAACGCCCTGGTTGCGGCGGTTGAACGTGTCGCTCGCCACCACTGCCATGCCGATCTCGGTGCAACCGGCGGCGGCGGCGCGCTCGAAACCCTTCAGGTTCAGTACGAGCCCCACGTAGTGCACGCCCTCGCGGCGCGGCAAGGCTGCCATGACCGCCTCCGCGTCCGCCATCTGCGGCACGCGCTTTGGATTGACGAAACTCGTCACCTCGATGCGCCGCAGCCCCGCGGCGATCGCGCGCTCGATGAACTCGACCTTGGTGGCGGTCGGCAGCACGCCGGGCTCGCTCTGCAGGCCGTCCCGCGGGCCCACTTCGACGATCTCGATGGCATTCTGCGTCGTCATTGTTTCCCCGTGTCCGCGCGGCGAGCATACAAGGGCCGCCGGTCCGATCCAACCGCGGGCGCGGGCATTCCTTGACCCCCGGTGTGGCGCACGGGTAAAACCCGGTCCCCACGCCGTCGAGGTTCGCATGTCCAGTCCAACCAGCGTCAAGGCGGGTCCGCTCGCGGGCCTGCGCGTGATCGAGCTCGGGACCCTGCTCGCGGGTCCGTTCTGCGGCCAGCTGCTCGGCGACTTCGGCGCGGAGATCATCAAGGTCGAGCCGCCCGGCCAAGGCGACCCGATGCGGTCGTGGGGTCGCGAGAAGGCCGGCGGCAAGTCGCTTTGGTGGCCGGTCGTCGCACGCAACAAGAAGGCGATCACGCTCGACCTGCGACAGGCCGAGGGCCAGGCACTGCTCAGGGACCTCGTGGCCAAGTCCGACTTCCTGCTCGAGAACTTCCGTCCGGGCACCATGGAGAAATGGGGCCTGGGCTGGACGGAACTCTCCGCGATCAATCCCCGCCTGATCATGATCCGGGTCTCGGGTTTCGGGCAGACCGGGCCCTACTCGCGGCAGGCCGGCTTCGGCGCCATCGGCGAGGCGATGGGTGGGCTGCGTTACGTCGTCGGCGACCCGTCCACGCCCCCGTCGCGGATGGGCATTTCGATCGGCGACTCGCTGGCGGCGACCTTCGCCTGCATCGGCGCGCTGTCGGCGCTGCACCACCGCGAACGGACCGGCCGCGGCCAGGTCGTGGACTCGGCCATCTACGAGGCGGTCCTCAACATGATGGAGTCGCTCGTCACCGAGTACGACAAGGTGGGCTACGTCCGCGAGCGCACCGGGGCGATCCTGCCGAACGTTGCGCCCTCGAACGTCTACCGCACCCGCGACGGCATGGTGCTGATCGCCGCCAACCAGGACACGGTGTTCTCGCGCCTCGCGGAGGCCATGGGCGAGCCCGGCCTGGCCACCGACCCGCGCTACGCATCGCACGGCGCGCGCGGGGCACACCAGGCGGAGCTCGATGCCCGGGTCGAGGCGTGGACGCAGGCGATCGACACGCGCGAGGTGCTGGCTCTGATGGACCGCCACGGCGTCCCGGCGGGCCTCATCTACCGGGCGCCGGAGATGCTCGAGGACCCGCATTTCGCGGCCCGCGAGGCCATCGTGACGGTGCCGCATCCCGATTTCGGCGAACTGCGGATGCAGAACGTCGCGCCGAAGCTCTCGGAGACGCCAGGCGCAGTGCGCAGCCCGAGCCCGGCGATGGGACAGCACAACGACGAGATCTACCTCGGGCTGCTCGGAATCGCACAGGCACGCTACGACGAGCTCAAGGCCAGCAAGGTGGTCTGAAGCCGTGTCGCCCTCACTCGCGGACAACTACGCGGCGGGCGGCTTCGGCCGCACCCTGGAGCCTGGCCGGCGCCCGGCAGTGCTGGTCGTGGATTTCGTGCGGGCGTATCTGGTGCCCGACTCGCCGCTCTACGCCGCCGCGGAGCCGGCCCGCACCGCGGCGCAGGCGCTGCTCGGCACGGCGCGCAGCGCCGGCGTACCGGTGCTGCACACGGGCGTGCGCTACCAGCCGGGCGGTCGCGACGGCGGGGTGTTCTTCCGCAAGGTACCTGCGCTCGCCTGCTTCGAGGACGGCGCACGCCCGGAGCTGGCCGCCTTCGCGGAAGGACTCGAGCCAGCGCCCGGCGAGACTGTGATCATGAAGCAGTACGCGAGCGCGTTCTTCGGCACCTCGCTCGCCTCGACGCTCACGTCCCTCGGCGTGGACACGCTGCTCATCGCCGGAGTCAGTACCAGCGGCTGCGTGCGCGCCAGTGCGCTCGACGCCTGCCAGCACGGGTTCGTGCCGCTGGTAGTCCGCGAGGCGGTGGGCGACCGTCACGCGGCCCCGCACGAGGCGAGCCTGTTCGACCTGCAGGCGAAATACGCGGAGGTCGTGAGCCTCGCTTTCGCCGAGCAATACCTGCGGCGTGCCGGCGCCGGCGACTGAGCGATCTCCAATGCTCGGCCGCATCGCCTGCGTCACCCTCACGGTCGCCGACCTCGCGGCAGCGACGGCCTGCTACCAGCGCCATCTCGGCTACCGCGTCAGCGACGACGGCGCGATCGGCCGCGAGCTCGCCCGTGCCTGGGGGCGGGCGCGACTCGCCGGCCGCCGAGCAGTCCTCCTGGAGCCCGCAAGCGGCGCCGAGACCTACCTGCGCTTCGTCGAGGGGCCGCTCTACGCCGACTACGAACCGCTCGCCTGCTTCGGCTGGAATGCCGCCGAACTGGTCGTCGAGGACGTCGACGCGCTCGCCGGGCGCCTCGAGCACAGTCCGTTCCGCGTGATCGGACCACCGGCCGACCTGTCCTTCAGCGACGCGATCCGCGCCATGCAGGTCGTCGGTCCCGCGCGCGAGGTGCTGTACCTGACGCAGATCAGGCGCCCGCTCGCGGCCTTCGACACGCCGCAGGCGCGCAGCTTCGTGGACCGCGTGTTCATCGTGATCCTCGGCGGTGCGAGCCTCGAGGCCCTGCAGGATCACTACCACGCGCAGTTCGGCGTGCCGCGCGCGCCGGCGATGCCCTCGGTCGTCTCCACGCTGTCGGTCCGCTACGGCCTGCCGGCCGATTACCGCCACCCGATTGCCGCGCTCGCGGTCGGCGGGCAGTGCTACATCGAGGCTGACCAGATGCCCGCAGGGGCGGTCCCGCGTCCGTGCCTGCCGGGGGAACTGCCGCCCGGCATCGCGATGGTGAGCTTCGAGGTCGAGCGCCTGCCGGAGGGTCCGAGCAGCGGCGCGGGGCCGGCGGAGCGCATCGCCAGCCTGCCGTATGCGGGCCGGCGTGCCTGCATCTGCGTGGGACCCGCCGGCGAGCTGATCGAGCTGATCGAGGCCGACTGATCGACTCCGATCGGGCGCGCCGGGCGGCGCGCGGCGATAGAATACGCGGATCGGCGCCTGCGTCCTGGCGCGAGAGGAACGTCATGAAGAAAGCAAACCTGGTACTGGCGGCTGCGATCGCGGCGGCCTGCGTGACAGCCGTCGGCACGGGACTGCTCGCTCCCGCCACGGCGATCGCGGCAACCGCTCAGCCGAAGGTGAGCGCCAAGCTGCTGCCGTCGCTCAAGGCCGCACAGGAAGCAATGCAGGCCAAGAACTGGGAGGGCGCGCTCGCGGCGCTCGCCGAGGCGCAGGCGATCGAGCCGAAGTCTCCCTACGATGCGTTCATGGTCGACGAACTGAGTTGGTACCCGAAGCTGCAGATGAAGGACTACCAGGGCGCCGAGCAGGCACTGGCGCGTGCCGCCGTCTCGGGCTTCGTGCCGGAAGCCGACCTGCCGCAGCGCTACAAGGCGCTCGCTCAGCTCAATTTCCAGCTCAAGGACTACGCCAAGGCCGCCGACTACGGCAGCAAGGTGCTCGCCGTGAACCCCGCCAGCCAGGACATGGCGGCGCTGGTCGCGCAGAGCAAGTTCCTGCAGAACGACTTCGCGGGCGCGCGCGCCGTCGTGGACCAGACGGTCCGCAGCGTGCCGAAGCCCGACGAGCAGCTGCTCATGATCGGGCTGCGCAGCAGCTACGAGATGAAGGACCGGGCCGCCACGACCAGCAGCCTCGAGTCGCTGATCCGCTTCTATCCGGCGCCCAAGTACTGGGAGGACCTGCTCAACAACCAGCTCTACGAGACCAAGAGCGATCGCGATCTGCGCTCGCTCTATCGCCTCATTCACGACACGAAGACCATGAACAAGCCCGAGGAGTACTCCGAGGCGGCCGCGATGCTGCTGGCCGGCGGCTTCCCGACCGAAGCGAAGCAGGTGCTCGACCAGGGCGTCGGCGCCGGCGTCTTCCAGGGCGAGTCGTTGGCGCGCGCCCAGGCCGACCTGCAGCGCGCGCGCTCCGGTGCCGATGCGGACCGCAAGGAACTGCCGGGGGCCGACAAGGCCCTTGCGACGGCGAAGACCGGCAACGAGATGGTCGCGATGGGCAAGCTGTTCTTCAGCGTCGGCGACTACGACAAGGCCGCCGATGCGATCCGCAAGGGTCTGGCCAAAGGTGGAGTGGCCGACGTGGACGATGCGAACGCGCTGCTCGGCATCGCCGGGGTGCGCGCGGGCAAGGGCAAGGAGTCGTTCGCGGCGTTCGACGCCGTCAAGGACGCCAAGCTGGCCGAGGTGTCGCGGTTGTGGAAGCTCTATGTCGAGACCTCGACGTCGCCCGCCCCGGCCGCAGCCCCGCCGGCGCCCGCCGCAGCCCCTGGGGGTTGAGCGCCGGGGCGGTCAGCGGGAAACCTACCGGAGACTTACGTAAGCGACGAGGCCGCCGGGCCGCATGACCCGGCGGCCATTTTTTTCTCGTGCGGTGCCTCGGCGTTGCGGCGCAGGCGGGCCGCGCCATCCCCTGCCGTCGCTCAGCGCAGGTGCAGCTTCCAGAGACGCGCAACTTCCGCGAAGCCGGGGTCCTTGACCGCGTCGAACGCCTTGCTCGCCTCGGCCTTCTTGCCGAGCCGGGCAAGTGCCATGCCGGCTTCCATGTTGGCGTCGTCGGCATCCGTCAGGCCCGGCAGTGTGAGTGCCTTGCGCATCGCATCGGCGGCCTTTCCGTACTCGGCGGCGCTGAAGTAGAGCTTGCCGAGGTTGTACGCCGCATCGCCGGACTTTGCCGCGGCGAGCGCCTTGTCCGCGCCGGCCAGCGTCTTGCGGTCCTCGTCGGCCTTGCGCTTCGCCGTGTCCCGCGTGCGCTGCGCCCGCACCAGATCCTCGCCAGTGAATAGATTGGCCGCGAGCGCCTTGTCCATGATGCGCTCCGCCTCGATGGCGAAGCCGCTCACGAACAGTGCCTGCGACATGTCGACGAACTGGCGCGGCTTGGTCAGCGTGCCGACGTCCTCGGCGAGGCGATACAGCGCGAGCAGCTCGTGGTCGTGGTTCGTCTTCTGGATGTACCCGTCGAGCAGCCGGCTCCAGGTGGCCGGGGTCGGATAGTAGGTCAGCAGCTGCTCGAGAGCCTTGGCGGTGCCGGCCTGGTCCTTCAGCTCGTAGTTCGAGCGCAGCACGAGCTGCAGCAGGTCCTCGCTGGGACGCTGCCCGTTCTTCATGATCCGGTCGGCCGCCGCGACGGCTGCCTTGTAGTCCTTCTGCTGGTAATAGGACTGGGCCACCAGCAACTGCACGTCCTGGTCGCCAGGCGCCGACTTGAGGTACTGGGTGCCGACCTGGATGGCCTTGGCGTAGTTGCCAGAGCGGAAATAGAGCTGCGCGAGCGTCTTGCTGCGCTGGACGCGCTCCCCGCCCGGCATCTGCCCGGAAGCGATCTGTTGCTCGAGGAGGCGGGCGGCGTCCGCGTTGCGTCCCTGCTGCAGGTACACGTACCAGAGCAGTTCGTTGATCTTGTAGTCCTCGTAGGACGTACGCGGCTGAACCGCCTGGGCTTCCTTGATCTTCGAGAGTGCCAGGTTCCAGTTCTTCTTCTGGAGCGCCTCCTGCGCCGCCTTCAGCGGGACGCCGACCTTGGGCCCGATCTTCTGCTGCGCCTCCGCCACGGCAGGGGCAAGCAGTGCGGCTGTCACGCCGATTGCGCCGCTGAATGCCAGCGCCGCGGTCAGTACCCAGGTCGCCTTCATGGTCAATCCGCCTCGACTCGGGGCTGTGCGGCCCCTCTAACGTGAAAAAACTGCCGGGACCCTCGCCCCGGCAGCCTGCTTGAACAGCCGGGCGCGGAGCCCGGCGCTTCGATCACATGAACTGCTCGTTGCCCACGAACCCGATCTTGCGCATCCCGTTACGCTGCGCGGAGGCCAGCACCCGCGCGACCACGTCGTACTTCGCACGCTTGCTGGGCCGGATGTGCAGTTCGGGCTGCGGCTCGATCGACGCTTCGCGGCGGAAGTAGCCCTCGAGAGACTCGATCTCCACCGGCGTTCCGTTCCAGAGCACCGTACCGTCGAAATCGATCTCGAGGTTGATCACGACCGGCTGCGTGGTCTGCGGAGCGTTCGTGGCCCGCGGCATGTCCAGCTTCACGGCGTGCGTCATCACCGGGATCGTGATGATGAACATGATGAGGAGCACCAGCATGACGTCGATCAACGGCGTCATGTTGATGTCCATCATCGGTTCGTCCTCGCCGCCGCCGATGCTCATTCCCATGCGAGATTCTCCTTAGTGAGCGGAGCGAGCGCCGCCTCAGCGGCCCAGCGAGCGGTCGGGCTCGGTGATGAAGCCGACCTTCTGGATGCCGCCGCGCTGGCACGTCACCATCACGCGCCCGATGTGCTCGTACATCGTGGCCCGGTCACCGCGCACGTGGATCTCCGGCTGGGGATCCATGACCGCGACGACCTTGATCCGATCGAGCAGCGCTTCCTGCGAGGGCACGAGTGCCGTGTTCCAGTAGATGTTGCCGGCCGCATCGACCGCGATGTTGATGTTCTCGGGCTTGGTCTGGGTCGGAATGTTGGCCGCCTTCGGCAGGTCCACCTTCACAGACTGTGTGATCACCGGGATGGTGATGAGGAACAGGATGAGGAGCACCAGCATCACGTCCACGAGGGGCGTGGTGTTGATCTCCGACATCGGCTTGTCGTCTTCCTCCATCCCCGTTCCCGACGCTGTCATTCCCATCTTCGTTGCCTCCGTCGGCAGGCCGGCGCGATCAGTTCTTCGCGCCGGAGATGACCCTGGCGTTCGCGCCTTCGACGCGGGAACCGCTCACGATGACCTGCTCGAGGTCGTTCGCGAACAGCTTGACGCGCTCCATGATCTGCTTGTTGCGGCCGAGCAGGTAGTTGTAGCCGAGCACCGCGGGCACCGCCACCGCCAGGCCGATGGCCGTCATGATCAGCGCCTCGCCGACCGGGCCGGCCACCTTGTCGATGCTCGCCTGGCCGGCGACACCGATCGCGACCAGCGCGTGGTAAATGCCCCACACGGTGCCGAACAGGCCGATGAACGGCGCCGTCGAGCCGGTCGTGGCGAGGAACGGGAGCGAGGTCTGCAGCGCGCTGTGGATGCGCGCCACGCCGCGGGCGATCACGTTGTCGATCCACTCGTGCAGCGGCACCGCCTGCGTCATGCGGGCATCGTGGTGTCCGGCCGCGTCGATCGCCTCGGATGCGATCGCCCTGAAGATGTTGCCCTTGCCGGAGAGCTTGCCGACGCCGTTCTTGATGTTGTCGGCGGCCCAGAAGTTCTTCTCGGCCTCGGCGGCCTGCTTGAGCAGGCGGCGCTGCTCCCACCACTTGGTGAAGATGATGAACCACGAGTACGCAGACATCAGCGCGAGCAGGATCAGCACGCCCTTCGCGATGAAGTCGCCCTGGGCCCACAGGGCCTGGAGACCATACGGGTTTTCGACAGAGACGCTTTCGGTGGCCATGAGGGTTACTTCCTTTCGCGAAACGTGTGAGTGTCTTTGTGGTGTGGGCGACAGTCTGGGAGCCGGCGACGGCGAATCGTGATCAGTCGGTCAGGCGGAATGTGACGGCGAAGGTGTGCCACATCGAGACGGGCTTGCCGTCCTCCTTGCCAGGCACGAAGCGCCAGTTGCGCTGCACTTCCTTTACGGCCGCTTCGTCGAGCTTGGGGAAGCCGCTGCTCTTGGCGACCTCGACCTGCCCGGCGCGGCCGCCGTCGGTAACGAGCACTTTGAGTGTCACGGTGCCCTCCTCGCCCGCGCGGCGCGCGGCAGGTGGGTACTCGGGCTGGGTGATGCGTGCGCCCTTGCCCTGCGTGGACGGCGGCGTGCGCACGACCTCCCGCTCGACCGGCTTCGGTGCAGCCGCGACCGGCGCAGGCGCCGACGCGACGGGACGCTCGCTGGTGACGTTGCTGATCGCGGTGGACGGCCCGGTATCGACCGGGATGTCGATGGAGAGTTCGGGCGGCGGCACGTATGGCGGCGGGGTGTCGAACTCCGGCGGCGGCGGCGGCGGCTCGTCGTCCTCCGGCGCCTCCTCGATGAGGCTGGTCTCGACCGGTCCGACCACGACCTCGACAATCTTCTTGCCGAGTCCGGACGCCAGCATCCACACGAACAGGACGTGGATCAGGACGACCAGCGCGAACGCCAACAGGCGCTTGCTGTTCTTGGCCGGGTCGTCGATCGAATACGTGTAGGCCACATCCCCTCCACTGTCGTGGGGTCGCTTTCTCATTCGAACGTCGCGGCGCCTGGCCGCTGCGCGTCTTCGGACACTAGCAAGAGCCGCCGGGCCCTCGCAACCCCCTCCGGACGCGGGCGCGAACTTTACCGGCGCGAACCTGCCAACACAACTGCCGCGGTCACCCGGCCGACTCACCGTGGGGCTGCGGGGATCGGAGGCCAAGATCCGTCACGGCGCCCAGGGACGCGCTGGTCACCAGCGCCGCGTACTTGGCGAGCACGCCCCGCGTCGCGTACGGTGCGGGCGCGATCCAGTCGCCGCGCCGGCGGCGCAACTCGGATTCCTCGACGTGCAGCCGCAACTCGCGGCGGGTCGCGTCGATGCTGATTTCGTCGCCGTCGCGCACCAGTGCCAGTGGGCCGCCGAGGGCGGCCTCCGGAGACACGTGGCCCACCACGAAGCCGTGGCTGCCGCCGGAGAAGCGCCCGTCGGTGATCAGCGCGACCTGTTCGCCGAGTCCCTTGCCCATGATCGCCGCCGTCGGGCTCAGCATCTCGCGCATGCCGGGGCCGCCGCGCGGTCCCTCGTAGCGCACCACGATCACATCGCCCGCGGCCACGGTGCCGTCCAGGATCGCCTGCAGGGTCGCCTCCTCCCCGTCGAAGACGCGCGCCCGCCCGGCGAACTCCAGGCCTTCCTTGCCGCTGATCTTGGCGACCGCACCCTCGGGAGCGAGGTTGCCGTAGAGCACGACGAGGTGACTGTCGCGCTTGATCGGATTGCCGAGCGGCCGGACGATCTGCTGCCCCGCCGGATACGGCTTCACGCGCCGCAGGTTCTGCGCGAGCGTCCGGCCGGTGACGGTCAGGCAGTCGCCGTGCAGCAGGCCGGCGTCGAGCAGCGTCTTCATCAGCGGCTGGATACCGCCGATGCGGATCAGCTCGGACATCGAGTACTTGCCGCTCGGCCGCAGGTCGGCGAGCACGGGCACCTTCGCCCCGATGCGGGTGAAGTCGTCGAGTTCCAGCGGCACGCCGGCGGCGTGCGCGATGGCCAGCAGGTGCAGCACCGCGTTGGTGGACCCCGCCAGCGCGATGGTCGTGACGATCGCGTTCTCGAAGGCCTCGCGGCTAAGGATGTCGGAGGGCTTGATGCCGCGCTTGACGAGCTTGACCACGGCGCGGCCCGCGCGCTCTGCGTCGTTGCGTTTGGTGCGCGAGACGGCCTCCTGCGCGGAGCTGTTGGCGAGGCTCATGCCCAGCGCCTCGATCGCCGAGGCCATGGTGTTGGCGGTGTACATGCCGCCGCAGCTCCCCGCCCCCGGGATCGCCGTGCGCTCCACTTCCCGCAGGCCGCGCTCGGAAATCGCACCGCGCGCGTGCGCCCCGACCGCCTCGAACACCGAGACGATGTCGCGCCGCTCCGCCCCGGGCCGGATCGTGCCGCCGTAGACGAACACCGCCGGCCGGTCGAGCCGTGCGATCGCCATCATGCAGCCGGGCATGTTCTTGTCGCAGCCGCCGATCGCCACGAGGCCGTCGAAGCCCTGTGCGCCGACCACCGTCTCGATGGAGTCGGCGATCACCTCGCGCGACACCAGCGAGTAGCGCATGCCGGGCGTGCCCATCGAGATCCCGTCCGAAACGGTGATCGTGCCAAAGATCGTGCCCTTGCCCCCGGCTCCGTCGACGCCCTTCGCGGCCGCCGCCGCGAGGCGGTCGATGTGCATGTTGCACGGCGTCAGCGTGCTCCACGTCGAGGCGATGCCGACCTGGGAACGGCGGAAGTCCCGGTCGGTGAAACCGGTCGCGCGCAGCATCGCGCGACTCGGAGTCTGCTTGACGCCGTCGAACACCACCCGCGAATGGGCGCGCGGGTCCACCTTGGCCTTAGGCATGCGGATCACTCCTGGGGAATCGATCAATCTTGCCGGAAATCGCGCCCGCGGGCAGTGGGGACCCACCGCAAGGCGTGCTGCTGCAGTCGGCGCTCAGGGCGCGGATGGCGCGGTCGGCATCTCCCGTCGCATCGCCGTGAACTGCCAGGCACCGAGCGTGATCAGAGCCACCGGCAGCAGCATCGTCAGCGGTTCGAAGCCCGGCGCGATCTGTCGCAGGCCGTGATACGCGAGGATCGCCAGCGGCGGCGCCACGAGCCCGCGCAGCCCGGTCAGCGTCACGTGCAGCGCCATGTAGCGGGTCTCCTCCCCGCGCGGTGCGAAATCGTTGTGGCCCAGCGACCAGCCGAGGCTGCCGGCGGCCAGCGAGATCCCCATCAGCAGCGCGCCGGGCCACAGCAGCAGCGGGACCCGGGCGAGCACTGCGATGCCCAGCAGCACCACGCCCGCCACCGCCACCCACGCATGCACCGAGCGGTAGACGATCACGTGCTGCCGGTCCAGGAACCGCGCCCAGGGCTGGATCGCCAGCGGCATCATGATGATCGGCAGCGCCGAGGTGATCGCGACCTGGACGAACTCCGAGGCCCCCAGCACGTCGTCCATGCACACCACGAGCAGGGGCGTGAGCATCAGGTGGCCCGCACCGAATACCGACATCGCGAGCATGTAGCGACGGAAGGTGGCATCGCTCGCCAGCAGCTGGCGCACTCCCGCCAGATCGAAGCGCGCGCCCTCGCGCACGCGCACGCGCTCGTGTTCGAGAAGTCGCTGCTCGCGTCGCACGCGCATGTTCCGGAAGGCGAAGCTCCCGGCCAGTCCCGCGGCCGCCGCCGCCAGGATCGCCGCCCGGTACCACGGGTCGTCGTGCTCGAGCAGCCAGCCGAGCAGCAGCCCCGACGCCGCGAGTGCGATCGATCCGGCCACCAGGATCCGCCCGGTGACCCGCGCCCGCAGGTGCCGCGGGTAGTTCACGCTCCAGATCACCGAGCGCACCGTGTCCACGCCTGCCCAGAGCAGCCGGGCGGCGCCGTAGAGCACGAGAAACGCCGCGAGCCCCGCCCCGCCCACTGGTACCAGCGCCAGCGCGCCGACGCAGACCGCCATCGCCACCAGCAGCGGCCGCAGGAACCCGACTTTCGGCCGTCCCTGCGCCCGTCGCGCGTAGGCCAGGCTCAGCAGGTTGGCCCAGGCCGGGGCCGCGCTCACCACCGCGAGCACGAGGTCCACGGCGATGCCGGCGACGGCGTTGCCGAACAGCGAGCGGACCATCACCGCGGCTGTGCCGCCCTCGATCACGCCGAGGCAGAGGTAGACCAGCGTCCAGGTCCGACGCTCGGAGCGCAGGTCCACGGCGGGCCGGGGCTCAGCCGTAGCGTTCGACCAGCAGCGCGTGGAGCGCGCGAACCGACTGGGGTTCGGCGCCCACCGGGCGCCCCGGCCGGTCCTTCGGGTTCCAGCCGAACAGGTCGAGGTGCAGCCAGTCGGTGGTGGGCGACACGAAGCGTCGCAGGAACAGCCCGCCGATGATGGCCCCGGCGAAGGTCGAGCCCGACACGTTGTTGACGTCGGCGACCTTGCTCGCGATCTCGTCGTCGTAACCGCTCCACAGCGGCATCGGCCAGAGCGGATCGGCGAGCCGGCGGCCGTGACGCGCCGCGGCCTCGAGGGTGCTTTCGCGGCTGCCGAACACGGCCGGCAGCTCGGGACCGAGCGCGATGCGCGCGGCCCCGGTCAGCGTGGCGAAGTCCACCAGCAGGTCCGGCCGCTCGGTGTCGCCCTCCGCGAGCGCGTCGGCGAGCACCAGCCGTCCTTCGGCGTCGGTGTTGCCCACCTCCACGGTGATGCCCTTGCGGGTGGTGAGGACGTCGCCGGGCCGGTAGGCGTTGCCGGCGACCGCATTCTCGACCGCAGGCACCAGCACGCGCAGTCGCACGGGCAGGGCGCTCTCCATGATCACGCGCGCCAGAGCCAGTGCGCAGGCAGCGCCGCCCATGTCCTTTTTCATCAGCAGCATGCCTGCCGCGGGCTTGATGTCGAGTCCGCCCGAATCGAAGCACACGCCCTTGCCGACCAGCGTGACCCTGGGCGCGCCTTCATCGCCCCAGCTGAAGTCCACCAGCCGCGGGGCCGAGGCCGCCGCCTGGCCGACGGCGTGTATCGCCGGGTAACCCTCGCGAAGCGCGTCGCCCGAGACGACGCGGCCCTGTGCGCCGCAGCGCGTCGCCATCTCGAGCGCCTCGTGGGCGAGCCTCTCGGGCGTCAGGTCGGCGGCTGGCGTGTTGATCAGGTCGCGCGCCATCGCGAGCGCGGCGGCCATGCGCCGCACGTGAGCCATCTCCGCGAGCTGCGGAGGGACCAGCGCGGCGGCCGGGCGCCGGGCGCGGCCTGCTGCGATAACGCTCGAAGCGATAGCTGCCGTAGGCCCAGCCGAGCGCCGCTGCCGTGGCCGCCGCAGCGCACAGCGCTGTCTCGATGCGCCATGCGCCCGCGGGGAGACGGTCCGGCGCACCGGCGAGATGCCACGGCTCGAGCTGCTCGAGCGACGCAATCGCTCCGAGCCCGAGCACCGCGGCGCTCACCCGGCCCGCGGCGTCAGGCAGGCACGCGACCTGGTGACGTTCCGCGCGGAAGCCCAGGTCCGCGAGCCACGCCCGCTGTACCGGTGCGCGCGTCGCGAGCCACGAATCGAGGTCGCCCTCGGCGACCAGCCAGAGCGGCCGCGCGGCCGCGACGTTGCGTTCTTCGAACATGGTCGGCACAGCTTAGCGGAAGTTCTTTTTGCAGTGCGGTTGACAATCCGAGGGGCGCTATGCTGCTATCCACCGGTCACGCCGACCGCTCGCAAGCAGGCCCATGATGGAGTTCGAGGCCCGAAATTTTCACGCGATCTCCCCGCCCGCCCCGGCGGCGGGCCTGCTGCTCGAGCTGCTCGCGCTGCTTCCCCTGCGGAGGTGCGGGGCCCCGGGCTGAAGGCGCAAGGCGCAGACGGACACCAGGAACCCCGCACCGGACACGCGCCGGGCGGGGTTCTTCCGTTTCAATGACCCACTGCTGAACGAATCGAGGAGTTTCCTGACATGCGTGCGTACTCGAAGAAGGACGTGGACAAGAAGGCACTGAAGGGCGCCCGGATCGCCGTGGTCGGCTACGGCAGCCAGGGTCGCGCGCACGCGCTGAACCTGAAGGACTCCGGCTACGACGTCGTGATCGGCGTCCGCAAGGGCGACAGCTGGAAGAAGGCGAAGAAGGACGGCCTCGACGTCGCCACGCCGGCCGAGGCCGTCAAGGGTGCGACGCTGGTGGCGCTGCTCACGCCCGACACGACCCAGGCGGAGAACTACCGGGAGATCCTGCCGAACCTCGCCGTGGGCGCGACCCTGCTGTTCGCGCACGGCTTCAACGTGCACTTCGGCCAGATCAAGCCGCGCAAGGACCTCGACGTCGTGCTGATCGCGCCGAAGGGCCCGGGCGACCTCGTGCGTCGCCAGTACAGCCAGGGCCGCGGCGTGCCCTGCCTCGTCGCGGTCGCCCAGGACGCCTCGGGCAAGGCCAAGGCCAAGGCGCTCGCCTACGCCGACGGCATCGGCGGCACGCGCGCCGGCGTGATCGAGACCACCTTCAAGGAAGAGACCGAGACCGATCTGTTCGGCGAGCAGGCCGTGCTCTGCGGCGGCGCCACCGAACTCGTGCTGAAGGGCTACGAGACGCTGGTCGAGGCCGGCTACCAGCCAGAGGTCGCCTACTACGAGTGCCTGCATGAACTGAAGCTGATCGTGGACCTGCTCCACGAGGGCGGCCTCGCGAAGATGCACAAATACATCTCCCACACCGCCAAGTGGGGCGACCTGACGCGCGGCCCGCGCGTGGTCAACGCCGCGACCAAGAAGGAAATGAAGAAGATCCTGGGGGAAATCCAGGATGGCAGCTTCGCCCGCCAGTGGATCCGCGAGAACAAGACCGGTCGCCGCAAGTACGACGCGATGATGAAGAAGGACCTCGCCCACCCGATCGAAAAGGTGGGGGTGACGCTGCGTGCGCGCATGCCGTGGTTGAACGAAGGCCGCTGAGCCCGACGAGGTGCAGACCATGTCCACGCCCGACCCGAACCGCGTCCTGATCTTCGACACGACGCTGCGCGACGGCGAGCAGTCGCCCGGCTGCAGCATGACGCAGCCCGAGAAGCTGCGGCTGGCACGCGCGCTGGCGGAGCTGGGCGTGGACGTCATCGAGGCGGGCTTCCCGGCCGCCTCGCGCGGCGACTGGGAGGCGGTGCGCGAGATCGCGCGCGAGGTTCGGGGCCCGGTCATCGCCGGGCTCGCGCGCTGCAACCGCGAGGACATCGACAAGGCATGGAGCGCCGTGCGCGAGGCCGCGCGGCCACGCCTGCACGTGTTCCTCGCCACCAGCGCCATCCACCGCGAGCACAAGCTCAACATGGCGAAGGAGCAGATCATCCACACGGCCGTCGAGGGCGTGCGCTACGCGCGCAGCCTGTGCGAGGACGTGGAGTTCTCGCCCGAGGACGCCTCGCGCACCGAGCTCGAGTTCCTGCGCGAGGTCGTCGAGGCGGTGATCGACGCCGGCGCCACCACCATCAACGTGCCCGACACCGTGGGCTACACGGTGCCCGAGGAGTTCCACGAGGTCTTCGACTACCTCAAGAAGCACGTGCGCGGCGCGGACAAGGTTGTCTTCAGCGTCCACTGCCACGACGACCTCGGCATGGCCGTGGCCAACAGCCTTGCGGCCGTACGCGCCGGGGCGCGGCAGGTCGAGTGCACCATCAACGGCATCGGCGAGCGCGCCGGCAACGCCTCGCTCGAGGAAGTCGTGATGGCGATCCGCACGCGCGAAGGCGTGCTCGGCGTCCACACCGGCATCGACACGAAGCGCCTCTTCCCCACCAGCCGGCTGCTCTCGAGCATCACCGGCATGCCGATCCCGCGCAACAAGGCCGTGGTCGGGGAAAACGCTTTCGCGCACGAGTCCGGCATCCACCAGCACGGCATGCTGAAGCACCACTCCACCTACGAGATCATGCGACCGGAGGACGTGGGCCTCTCGCGCACCCACCTCGTGCTCGGCAAGCACAGTGGGCGCGCCGCGCTGCGCGAGCGCGTCAGGGACCTCGGTTTCGAACTCTCCGACGCCGAGCTCGCCCGCGTGTTCGAGGACTTCAAGGCGCTCGCGGACAAGAAGAAGGAACTGTTCGACGGCGACCTCGAGGCGCTGGTGCTGCGCTCCGAGGCCGCTGCGGATGGCCCGTGGCAGCTCGAGAGCCTGCACGCCGTGAGCGACTCGGCCGCAGCAGCCACCGCGCGCCTCGGACTGCGCCACAGCGACGGCCGGATCATCGTGCAGGAGGCGACCGGCGACGGTCCGGTGGACGCCGCCTTCAAGGCCGTCGAATCCGCGACCGGGGTGCAGGTCACGCTGCGCAAGTTCGAGGTCCGCAGCGTCACCATGGGCGAGGACGCCCAGGGCGAAGCGGTGGTGACCGTCGAGCACAATGGCCGCTCCTACCGCGGTGCGAGCGTCACCACCGACATCGTCGAATCCGGCGTGCGCGCCTTCCTCGAGGTGGTGAACCAGATCGAGTCCACGCGGGCGAGCGCCGCACGCGCCGAGAAGCGCGCGCCCGAGGCGGAAGAAGCCGCCTCGACCATCTGACCCGCCCGCGAGGCGCGGGCCGCCGTAGATTGCCGGAGACCGAATGACAGCCAGGACCCTGTTCGAGAAGGTCTGGGAGCGGCACGTGGTCGTGCCCGAGACCCCCGAGACGCCTGCCGTGCTCTACATCGACCTGCACCTCACCCATGAGGTCACCTCGCCGCAGGCCTTCGACGTGCTGCGCAGCCGTGCCCTGAGAGTGCGGCGGCCGGACCGCACGCTCGTGACCATGGACCACTCCACGCCGACCGACGCCGCCCAGATCTTCGGCGGCGTGCCGATCGCGCTCGAATCGGCCGGCAGGCAGATCCGCCAGCTCGAGCGCAACTGCGCCGAGTTCGGACTCGACCTGATCGGCCTGCAGGACGACCGGCGCGGCATCGTGCACATCATCGGCCCCGAGCTCGGCGCCACGCAGCCGGGCAAGACCATCGTCTGCGGCGACAGCCACACGAGCACGCACGGCGCCTTTGGCGCGCTCGCGTTTGGCATCGGGACGACGGAGGTGGGGTACGTGCTCGCCACGCAGTGCCTGCTGCAGCGCCGACCGAAGACGCTCGCCATCGAGGTCGGCAGCCGACTCGCGCCGGGCGTATCGGCCAAGGACCTCGTGCTCGCGATCATCGGCCGCATCGGCGTCAACGGTGGGACGGGCCACGTGATCGAATTCCGCGGCCCGGCGATCGAGGCGCTGTCGATGGACGAGCGCATGACGGTCTGCAACATGTCGATCGAGGCCGGCGCGCGTGCCGGAATGGTGGCGCCCGACGAGACGACGATCGCGTACCTCGAAGGCCGCCCGCGCGCGCCCCAGGGCGCGGCCTGGGAACGGGCCGTGGCGGACTGGAAGACCCTGCGCAGCGACGCGGGCGCCGTCTTCGACCAGACCGTGGCACTCGACGCGGCTGCAGTCGAGCCCATGATCAGCTACGGCACGAACCCCGGCATGGTGGTTCCCGTGTCGGGACGCGTTCCCGAGCGACCGGGCGACGCGGTGTACGCGCGCGCGCTCCAGTACATGGGCCTCGCACCCGGTGCAGCGCTGCGCGACCAGCCGGTGCAGGTCGTCTTCGTCGGCAGCTGCACCAACGCCCGCCTCTCCGACCTCGAGATCGCGGCCCGGGTGCTGACCGGCCGTCGCGTCGCGCCGGGCGTGCGCATGCTCGTGGTACCGGGCTCGCAGCAGATCAAGCGCGAGGCCGAGCAGCGCGGCTACGCGCGCGTGTTCCAGGACGCGGGCGCCGAGTGGCGCGAGTCGGGCTGCTCGATGTGCCTCGGCATGAACGGCGACACGGTCCCCGCCGGCCAGTACTGCGTGAGCACCAGCAACCGCAACTTCGAGGGCCGCCAGGGCTCCGGCGCGCGCACGCTGCTCGCGAGCCCGGCCACGGCCGCCGCCACGGCCGTGCGGGGCCGCATCACCGACCCGCGCGAGTTCCTGCACTGAGCACCCGCATGAAACCCATCAACCTGATCCGCTCGCGGACCGTCGTGATGCCCTCGAGCAACATCGACACCGACCAGATCATCCCGGCGCGATTCCTCACGACCACCACCCGTGACGGCCTCGGTGCGGCGCTGTTCGCCGACTGGCGCTACGACGCGGCCGGCCGCCCGCAGCCGGACTTCGTGCTCAATCGCCCCGAGGCGCGCGGCTGCGAGATCCTCGTCGCGGGCCGCAACATCGGTTGCGGCTCCTCGCGCGAACACGCCCCGTGGGCCCTGCTCGACCACGGGTTCCGCGCCGTCGTGAGCACCGAGATCGCCGACATCTTCCGCAGCAACAGCCTCAAGAACGGCCTGCTGCCGGTGGTGGTCGACGAGGCCACACACGCCTGGCTGCTCGCGCATCCCGGCGCCGAGATCGAGATCGATCTCGGCGAGACGTGCCTGCGCCTGCCCGACGGGCGGGTGGCACGCTTTCCCGTGGAGGCCTTCGCGCGCTACTGCCTGATGAACGGCGTCGACGAACTCGGCTACCTGCTGGGGCAGGCCGACGCCATCGCGGACTACGAGCGGCGCGCCGGATGAAGGCCCGTATCGCCGTGCTCGGGGGCGACGGCATCGGCCCCGAAGTGACCGCCGAGGCGGTGCGCGTGCTCGAGACCGTGGCGCGGCGCCACGGGCACGAGTTCCAGTTCGTCGCGGCCCTGATCGGCGGCGCGGCGATCGACGCCTCGGGCTCGCCGCTGCCGCCGCGCACCATCGACGCCTGCCGCAGCAGCGACGCCGTGCTGCTCGGCGCGGTGGGCGGACCGCAGTGGTCCGACCCCGGCGCGCGCGTGCGGCCCGAGCAGGGCCTGCTCGAGCTGCGCCGCGTGCTCGGGCTGTTCGCCAACCTGCGCCCGGTCCGCACCCTGCCGGAGATGCTCGACGCCTCGCCGCTGCGCCCGGAGGTGATCCGCGGCGTGGACATCATGGTCGTGCGCGAACTCACCGGCGGCATCTACTTCGGCCGCAAGAGCCGCACTGCGCACGAGGCCGAGGACGTCTGCAGCTACACCGCGCAGGAGATCGAAAGGGTAACGCGCGTCGCGGGCCGCCTCGCGATGGGCCGCCGCCGGCACATCGTCTCGGTGGACAAGGCCAACGTGCTCGAGACGTCCCGGCTGTGGCGCACCGTCGTCGAGCGCGTGCTCGGCGAGGAATTCCCCGAGGTGCAGTACGAACACATGCTGGTGGACGCCGCGGCGATGCACCTGCTGCGCCGACCCACGAGCTTCGACGTGCTGCTGACCGAGAACATGTTCGGCGACATCCTGACCGACGAGGCCTCGATGCTGGTGGGCTCGCTGGGCCTGCTGCCGTCGGCGTCGCTGGGCGTAGAGCGCGTCGGGCTCTACGAACCCATCCACGGCTCGGCGCCGGACATCGCCGGGCGCGGCATCGCCAATCCCATCGGCACGATCCTGAGCGGCGCGCTGCTGCTGCGCCATTCGCTCGGTCTCGAGGCCGAAGCCCTGGCTGTGGAGGCTGCCGTCGCGGCGGCGCTGCGCTCGGGTATCCGCACCGCCGACATCGCCACGGCAGGCGCGCAGCCGGTTGGCAGCAGGGCGGCAACGGACGCCGTCATCTCCGCTCTTGAGGCGTCAAAGACTCCTTTTATTTCAATGACTTAAAAGATTATCAAACCAGAACAGATAAAGATCGTCCGCTCACGCCTCAAATCGACGCCCGCGCACCCAAAATGCGCTTTACAAGCCCCGGAAACCCGGCGCTATACTGCGCGCCCCCGGGGTCCTGGCGGTCGGCGCGAAGCCCCCCATTCCCCGGAACCGATCAGGCGACGAGTGATGCGGACTTGAGTCGGGTTAGTCTTTGCCTCAGGGATTGAGGCAACTCGGGTCCCGTCGAAGGCCGGCTTCAAAGCCGGCCTTCTTTTTGTGGGCCGCCCTGCGGCGACGACCGGCAGCCACCCCGCCGCGTTCAGTCCGTCGCCTCGCCACCCAGCACGCCGAACTGCGCCGGCACGCGCGCGTAAAACACCCGCAGTTTCTGCCGCGCGACGAGTTCGAGCATCTGCCGCGCCTCGTCCTCGGTGACGATGAAGTCGAGTTCCACGGTCACGCTGCCCGCCAGCTCGAAGAAGCGTTCTTCGTGCAGCGTCCGGTGGCGCCCGAAGCCCGCCATCGCCCGGAACGCGGAGCCGCCCCGGACGCCGAGGGCGTTGGCCTGCACGAGCAGCCATTCCCAGGCGATCTGGCCGTCGACGCGGTCGTTCTCGTGCACGTAGAAGCGAAGATGGCTGCCGTCCATGCGGGGATCCCCTCAACTCGAGTGACGAAGCACTGCCAGGGTGGCGATCCCGGCGAGCGTGGCGAGCACCGAACCCGCGAGGTGCACGGCAGCTGCACCGAGCGCCCAGGCAGTCCGCCCCTGCTGCAGCAGCATGACGATCTCCGCAGAGAACGTGGAGAAGGTCGTGAGACCGCCGCAGAAGCCGGTGATCACCAGCAGCCGCCATTCCGGCGCGATCGCCGAATACGTGCCGAAGAAGGCGATCGCGAGCCCGACGAGGTAGCCGCCGACGAGGTTCGCGGCCAGCGTCCCCGGCGGGATCGTCGGGAACAGGCCGTTGAGCGCGAGTCCCAGCCACCAGCGCAGCAGCGCACCGAGGCTCGCTCCGAGGCTGATCGCGAGGATGGACTTCAGCACGACGCGCGCCTCTCCCGCCTCACACGCCGCTACGCTGTGCGGCCTCGAGCGCCTGGGCAAGGTCGCGGGTGAGGTCGGCCGCGTCCTCGATCCCCACCGACAGCCGCACCAGTGAGTCTGAGATGCCCGCCCGCTCCCGCGCTCCGGCGTCCATCGCCGCATGGGTCATGCTCGCCGGGTGGGCCACGAGGCTCTCGACCCCACCGAGGGACTCCGCGAGCGAGAACAGCCGCAGCGCGCCGAGGAACGCACGCACCGCGGTCACGCCACCGTGCAGTTCGAAGCTCACCATCGCGCCGAAACCCTGCTGCTGGACCCGCGCGATGGCGTACCCGGGATGGGTCACGAGGCCCGGATAGTGAACGCGGGCGACCGCCGGGTGCGCGGCGAGGCACCCGACCACGTCCTGGGCGTTCTCGCCGTGCGCCCGCATCCGCGCATGCAGCGTGCGCAGTCCGCGCAGCGTGAGGTAGCTGTCGAACGGGGCGCCCGTGACGCCGATGCAGTTGGCCCACCACGCGAGCCGCTCGTGCAGCGTGCGGTCCGCCGCAATCACCGCGCCGCCGACCACGTCGCTGTGGCCGTTGAGGTACTTCGTCGTCGAGTGCAGCACGACGTCGGCGCCGAGCGCCAGCGGGCGCTGCCAGACGGGCGAGAGAAAGGTGTTGTCCGCCACCACCAGCGCCCCGGCGGCGTGCGCGGCGCCCGCCACCGCAGCGACGTCCACGATCCTGAGCAGCGGGTTGCTCGGCGTCTCGACCCAGACGAGTGCGGGCCGCTCCGCGATCGCTGCCGCGAGCGCGGCCGCGTCCTGGAAGTTCACGAAACGGACGTCCAGCGAGCCGCGCTCCCGCAGTGCGTTGAAGAGGCGATAGGTGCCTCCGTAGCAATCGTGCGGCACGACGGCCACCTCGCCCGGTCGCAGCAGTTGCGCCACCAGCGCCACCGCGGCCATGCCCGAGGCGGTAACCACGGCGCCGGCCCCGCCCTCGAGTTCGGCGAGCGCGCCGGCGAGCGCGTCGCGGGTCGGGTTGCCGGAACGGGAGTAGTCGTAGGCGCGCTTCTCGCCGAACCCGGCGAAGGAGAACGTCGAGGTGAGGTGGATCGGCGGGACGACCGCGCCGAACTGCGTGTCGCTGTCGAGCGCGGCGCGCACGGCGCGGGTCTTCTGGGACGTGTCGTCGGTCATGGTCAGTCCAGTGCCCGCGCGAGCAGGTCGCGCAGCACCTCGGTCTCCTTGAGGAAGGCATCGTGGCCGTAGATGGAACTCACTTCGACGAGGCTGCAGTTGCCGCCGTGGCGGTCGCGCAGCTCGCGCATGTCGGCGAGCGGGACGAGCTGGTCCTCCTGCACGGCGAGCAGCGTGGTCGGCACGCGGATCTCGCGCGGCTCGACGCGATGCAGGTCGATGGACTCGGAGAGGCAGACGAAGGCCTCTGGCCGGTAGCGGGCGGCGTAGCTCTCGCCGCGCGCGAGGAGATACTCCTCGACCGGGAAGCGGAATCCCGCGGGCGTCGCCACCGGCGGGCCCGGGAAGCGCTCCTCGAACTCGCGCGTCGAGCGATAGGTGGCCATCGCGAGCGCGCGCGCCAGCGCGAGTCCGCGCACGCCCTCGCCGTGCCCGAGCGCATAGCGGACGATCGCGCGCTGCACGCTGCGCCAGGCCGTGGACATCGGATGCGTGCGGTGCGCGGCGCTCAGCACCACGGCATGGCCCACGCGCTGCGGGTGCGCCTGCGCGAGCGCCAGCGTGACCATGCCGCCGTAGGAGGCACCGAGGCTCGCCTGCAGCCGCGGGACGCCGAGGTGCTCGAGCAGCGCCACCAGCAACTGCGCCTGGTCGAACGCGCTGATCGACGGGAAGACCTCGCCACCGGCAGGGCCGGTGGTGCGGTGGCTGCCGCCGAGGAAGTCGATGCCGAGCACGCGGAAGCGGTCGGTGTCGAGCGCCCGGCCTGGGCCGACCGCCTCCTCCCACCAGCCCGGCGCCTCGGGCCGCAGGCTGTAGACGTCGCGCCCAGCGGAGATGCCGCCCAGCACCGCGACGACCGGGGCGCCGCGCGCGCCGGCGAGGCGATAGGCCAGTTCGACGTCCCGGAGCCGGCCTCCGAAATGCAGGGCCAGCGGCCCCGGCAGCTCGAGCACGTCGTCCCGCCACTCGTAGGCCGCTGGCGCGGTTACGAGGTCGGGAGGTGGATCGGCGGGCGCGGACGCGGGCATCGGACGGACGGACTCCACGGGCGGCCGGGCTGCGGCGCGTCAGGCCTCGAGACTCCGCGCGGGTGGGTTCCGACGTCGCCGCAGCCAGCACCCGCGCCCCTCGACGCGGCCGCACTGCGGCAACTCATCTGTCGGCGGATCCGGTCCCCCGTGGAGTTGGCACCTTCCCGGATCCGTTCGGCCCGGCGGGTTGCCCCGGCTTCAAAGGGCCAGTCCCTCAGCCGGTCTCGATGAGCGGCGGGAGTGTATTGGGCGCTGTTGCGCCGCGTCAAGGCGGCGGCGCGGCGCCTTGCGCCGTCCTGCCGAGTGTATTAATGTGCTAACACGTTATTACATGAGAAGACGCCCCGTGAAGAGCCATCGAGGCCTCTCGCCGCGACAGGAAGCCGCCGCCGAGCGCGCGCTCTTCCAGGCGGTGCTGACGCTGCGCTCCGTCGAGGAGTGCCGCAGCTTCTTCCGCGATCTGTGCACGCCCGCGGAACTGCAGGCGCTCGCCGACCGCTGGGCCGTGGTCGGGCTGCTGCAGCGCGACCTGCCCTACCGGGAGATCCACCGCCAGACCGGGGTGAGCGTCACCACGATCGGCCGGGTCGCGCGCTATCTCGGGGCCGGCAACGGCGGCTACGCGCTTGCCGTGCGCCGGCTGCAGGAGCGCTGAGGTGGAACGCCAGCAGCGCCTGCGCATCGCGATCCAGAAGTCCGGGCGGCTCACCGACCACTCGCTCGACCTGCTCGCCCGCTGCGGCCTCAAGTACAGCCGCGGCAAGGACCAGCTGATGTGCTACGGGGAGAACATGCCGCTCGACGTGCTGTTCGTGCGCGACGACGACATCCCCGACCTCGTGCAGGAAGACGTCTGCGACCTCGGCCTCGTGGGGCTGAATGTCATCGAGGAGAAGCGCCTCGCCATGGCGACGCGCGGCGCGCAGGCGCGCTTCGAACTGATCCAGCGCCTGGACTTCGGGCGCTGCCGCCTGTCGCTCGCCGTGCCCGACGACTTCCCCTACGACGGGCTCGCGAGCCTCGCCGGCCGGCGCATCGCCACCACCTATCCGCACGTGCTGGGCCGCTTCCTGCGCGAGAACTCGATCTCGGCCGAGGTCGTCACGCTCTCCGGCGCCGTCGAGATCGCGCCGCGGCTCGGCCGCGCCGACCTGATCTGCGACCTCGTCTCCACCGGATCGACGCTCAGCGCCAACCACCTGCGCGAGGTGACGACCGTGCTGCAGAGCGAGGCGGCGCTGATCCGCACCCCCGTGCCGCTACCCGAGGAGAAGGCCGACTGGGTCCGGCGCCTGCTGCTGCGCATCGAGGGCGTGCAGCAGGTCCGCGAGAGCAAGTACATCATGCTGCACGCCCCGCGCGCCGCGCTGCCGCAGATCAAGAAACTGCTGCCCGGCAGCGAATCCCCCACCGTCATCCCGCTCGACGGGACGGGCGAGCGGGTCGCGGTGCACGCCGTCTGCCGCGAGAACGTGTTCTGGGAGACCCTGGAGAGCCTCAAGGCCGCCGGCGCCAGCGCCCTGCTGGTCCTGCCCGTGGAGAAGATGCTGCCATGACCGCCGCGCTCGCGATCCTCGACTGGGCCGCGCTCGACGAATCGCGGCGGGCGGCGGCGCTGGCGCGCCCGGCGCAGCGGGATGCCGCGAACCTTGCCGAGCGCGTCGGCCGGATCGTCGCCGACGTGCGCGAACGCGGCGACGCCGCGCTGCGCGAGTACACCGAGCAGCTCGATCACGTGCGCCTCGACTCGTTCGCGGTCGCGGAGGACGAATTCGCTGCCGCGGAGACGTCCCTCACGGGCGAGCAGCTCGCCGCGCTGCGTCGCGCCATCGCCACGGTGACGCGCTTCCACGAGCCCCAGGCGATCGCGCCGCTGCGCGTCGAGACTTCGCCGGGCGTCGTCTGCGAGCGGATGATCGTTCCGATCGGCGCGGTGGGCCTGTACGTCCCGGCGGGCACGGCGCCGCTGCCCTCCACCGCCATCATGCTGGCGGTGCCGGCACGGCTCGCGGGCTGCCCGCTGCGCGTGCTGTGCACGCCGCCGCGGCCCGACGGCACGGCCGACCCCGCGGTGCTCGTGGCGGCGCGCCTCTGTGGCGTGAGTCGCGTATTCAAGCTTGGCGGCGCGCAGGCGGTCGCGGCGATGGCCTACGGCACGGCGAGCGTGCCCAAGGTGGACAAGATCTTCGGACCCGGCAACGCCTGGGTCACGGCGGCAAAGCAGATCGTCGCGGCCGACGCCGGCGGCGCGGCCCTCGACATGCCGGCGGGTCCCTCCGAGGTGCTGGTGATCGCCGACGAGTCGGCGCGTGCCGAGTTCGTGGCGGCCGACCTGCTCGCGCAGGCCGAGCACAGCGAGGACGCGCAGGTGGTGCTGGTGAGCACCTCGCGCGCGCTCGCGGAAGCCTGCGTCGAGGAGGTCACCCGGCAGCTGGCGGCGCTGCCGCGGCGGGCGATCGCCGCTCGTGCGCTCGAAGGCAGCCGGGCGCTGCTGGTGCCCGACCTCGCGACCGCGCTCGAGCTCAGCAACCGCTACGCACCCGAGCACCTGATCCTGCAGGTGCGCGCGCCGCGCGAGTGGCTCGGCCGGGTGCGCAACGCGGGATCGGTCTTCCTCGGGTCCTGGACACCCGAGACCATGGGCGACTACTGCAGCGGCACCAACCACGTGCTGCCCACCTACGGCCACGCGCGCGCCTACAGCGGGCTCGGCCTTGCGGACTTCGTCAAGCGCATCACCGTGCAGGAGGTCTCCCCGGCCGGGCTCGCGGACCTCGGCCGCACGGCGCGGACGCTGGCGCATCTGGAATCGCTCGATGCCCACGCCAACGCGGTGAGCGTGCGACTCGCGGCCATCGAGCGGGAGTCGCTGGCATGAACCCCGTGCTCGCCCTCGCCCGCCCCGACATCCTGGAGCTGCAGCCCTACCAGCACGCAAGCTGGGACCCGTCGCTCGAGCGCATGCACGCCAACGAGATGCCGTGGCGTGCGCAGGGCGACAATTCCGCGGCGGGCCTGAACCGCTATCCCGAGCCGCAGCCCCGCGCGCTGCTCGAACGGATGTCGGAGCTGTACGAGGTCCCCGCGGCGAACCTGCTGGTCGGGCGCGGCAGCGACGAGGCCATCGACCTGCTGGTTCGGGCGTTCTGCCGCGCGGGCCGCGACAGCGTGCTGATCACGCCGCCGACGTTCGGCTTCTACAAGGTGGCGGCGCGCATCCAGGGTGCCGGGGTGATCGAGGTTCCGCTGCTGCGCGACGGGTTCGCGCTCGACGTCCCGGCGCTGCTCGATGCCGCGCGGGACGCGAAGATCGTGTTCCTGTGCTCGCCCAACAACCCGACCGGCAACCTGCTCGACGAGGACGCAATGCTGGCCGTCTGCCGCGGCACTGGCCGAGCGCGCCCTGGTGTGCGTGGACGAGGCCTACCTCGAGTTCACGAGCCGCGCGAGCCTCGCCGCGCGCCTCGACGAGTTCCCGAACCTCGTCGTGCTGCGCACGCTGTCGAAGGCCTACGCGCTCGCCGGCGCGCGCCTCGGCACGCTGATCGCCAGCGAGGAGATCGTCGCGCTGCTGAAGCGCATCATCCCACCCTACGCGCTGCCGGCCTCGACGGTCGAGCAGGTGCTCGCGCTCACCGAGGCACCGCAGCGCGCCATGGCCGCGGCGCGCATCGGCACGCTGGTCGCGGAGCGCGAGTCGGCACGCACGCGGCTGGCGGGCATGGCGGGCGTGCTGCGCGTGTTCCCGTCCGATGCCAACTTCCTGCTGGTGGAATTCCGCAACGCACGCAGCGCGCTCGAAGCGGGCCGGTCGGCCGGCCTGCTGGTGCGCGACTTCAGCGGCGCGCCGGGCCTCGCCGGCTGCCTGCGCATCTCGATCGGGACGCCCGCACAGAACGAGCGGCTGCTGGCCGCGCTGGAGCGCGCATGAGCGGCGAGCGGGTGCTGTTCATCGACCGCGACGGCACGATCATCGAGGAGCCGCCGGACGAGCAGGTCGACAGCCTCGGCAAGCTGCGCCTGCTGCCGGGCGTGGTCCCGGCGCTGCTCGAACTGCAGCGCGCGGGCTACCGCCTCGTGCTGGTCAGCAACCAGGACGGGCTCGGCACGCCCTCGTTTCCGGAGGCAAGCTTCCGCGAGCCTCACGATTTCCTGCGCAGCCTGCTCGCCTCACAGGGCATCGTCTTCGAGGCCGAGTTCTTCTGCCCGCACTTCCCGGCCGACGGCTGCGACTGCCGCAAGCCGCGCACCGGGCTGCTCGCCGGCTTCCTCGCTTCGCGTGCCATCGACCTCGAGCGCAGCTACGTGATCGGCGACCGCGAGACCGACCTGCAGCTGGCCGCCAATCTCGGCCTCGAGGGACTGCGCGTGCGCGCCGATGGCGCCGACGGCTCGACCTGGTCCGCGATCGTCGAGCGGCTGTGCCGCCCCGACCGCCGCGCGCGGGTCGAGCGTCGCACGAAGGAGACGCAGATCGAGGTCCGGGTCGGCCTCGACCGTACGGCGCCGGTGGCGATCTCGACCGGCATCGGCTTCTTCGACCACATGCTCGAGCAGATCGCGCGCCACGGCGGCTTCGCGCTGGAGCTCACCTGCCGGGGCGATCTCGAGGTGGACGAACACCACACCGTCGAGGACTGCGCGCTCGCACTCGGCCAGGCGCTGCGCGAGGCGCTCGGGGACAAGCGCGGCATCGCCCGCTACGGCTTCCTGCTCGCGATGGACGAGGCGCAGGCGCAGGTGGCGCTCGACCTCTCGGGCCGCCCCTACGCCGTGTTCGAGGGTCGCTTCGGCCGCGACGCCGTGGGCGGCCTGCCCACCGAGCTGGTGCCGCACTTCTTCCGCTCGCTGGCCGACAGCCTCGGCGCCGCGCTCCACGTGCAGGTGCGCGGCGAGAACACGCACCACATGGTGGAGGCCTGCTTCAAGGGCGTCGGCCGCGCGCTGCGCCAGGCGCTGCGCATCGAGGGAACGGAACTGCCGAGCAGCAAGGGCGTGCTGTGAGGCATCCGGCATGAGCGACGTCGCCATCGTCGACAACGGCGGCGCCAACATCGCCTCGCTGCGCTACGCGCTCGAGCGCCTCGGCGCCACCTCGCGACTGACGGCCGACGCCGGTCGAACTGCGCGCTGCACCACGCGTGATCCTGCCCGGCGTCGGCGCGGCGGCGGACGCCATGGCGCGGCTGCATGCGCTCGGGCTCGCGGAGATCATCCCGCAGCTCACCCAGCCGGTGCTCGGCATCTGCCTCGGCATGCAGCTGCTGTTCGCGAGCAGCGAGGAAGGCGACGACGGCGCGGATACCGAGTGCCTCGGGCTGATCGCCGAGCGGGTCGCGCGCTTCCCGCGCCGCGAGGACTTCCCGGTGCCGCACATGGGCTGGAACCAGTTGCGCCTGGTCGCGGCCGAGCCCGCTGTTCGCGGGCATTCACGACGGCGAGCACGTCTACTTCGTGCACAGCTACGCTGCCCCGCCGGGTCCCTGGACGCTGGCCGCGACCGACTACGGCGGCGAGTTCTCGGCGGCCGTTCGGCTCGGCAACTTCCATGGCGTGCAGTTCCACCCGGAGCGTTCCGCCGCCGCGGGCAGCAGGGTGCTGGCCAACTTCCTGGAACTCGCCTGATGCTGCTGATCCCGGCCATCGACCTGCGCGGCGGGCAGTGCGTGCGGCTGCTGCAAGGCCGCTTCGATGCCGAGACCGTCTACGCGAGCGATCCGCTCGAGGTGCTCGAGCGATACCTCGCACTGGGCGCGCCCGAGGTCCACGTCGTGGACCTCGACGGAGCGCGCGACGGCGCCCAGGCAAATCGCGAGGCCATCGCCCGGCTTGCCGCGCGTGCGGCCGAGCGCTCCGCCGCGATCCAGGTCGGGGGCGGGGTGCGCAGCCGCGAGGTGGCCGACGGTCTGCTTTCACTCAGGGTGTCGCGCGTCGTGGTCGGCAGCGTCGCCGTCACCGCACCCGACGAGGTGGGCGGCTGGCTGCACGGACTCGGCGCCGAGCGGGTCGTGCTCGCCTTCGACGTGCGCCTCGACGCGGGCGGCACGCCGCGGCTCGCGACGCACGGCTGGGAGCGGCAGACCGGCACCAGCCTTTGGGACGCGGTCGAGCGCTACCTGCCCGCGGGCCTGCGCCACGTGCTGTGCACCGACGTCGCCCGCGACGGCGCGCTGTCGGGGCCCAACGTGGCCCTGTACGCCGAGTGCGTGCGCCGCTACCCGAACGTCGCCTGGCAGGCCTCCGGCGGCGTGAGTGCCGCGGCGGACCTGCACGCGCTCGAGGCGACCGGCGTGGCCGCCGTGATCAGCGGACGCGCCCTGCTCGAGGGTCGTCTCAGCGCCGAGGAGCTCGCGCCATTCTTGCCCGCCGCATAATCCCCTGCCTCGACGTCCGCGACGGCCAGGTCGTCAAGGGCGTGCGCTTCCGCGACCACCGCGTCGTCGGCGACATCCTCGAACTCGCCACGCGCTACCGTGCCGAGGGCGCCGACGAGCTCGTGTTCTACGACATCACGGCGAGCCCGCAGGGGCGCTCCGTGGATCGCAGCTGGATCGGCCGGATCGCGCGCGTGCTCGACATTCCGTTCTGCGTCGCCGGCGGCATCCGCAGCGTCGCCGACGCCGAGGCCGTGCTCAATGCGGGCGCCGAGAAGATCTCGGTGAACTCCCCCGCGCTCGCCGACCCGGCGCTGATCGACCGCCTCGCCCACCGCTTCGGCTCGCAGTGCGTGGTGGTGGGCGTGGACAGCCAGACCGAGGGCGACGACTGGCTCGTCCACCAGTTCACCGGCGACCCGGAGCGCTCGCGCAGCACGGCACGGCGTACCCTCGACTGGGTGCAGGGAGGCGCAGGACCGCGGGGCGGGCGAGATCGTGCTCAACTGCATGGCGAGCGACGGCGTGCGCACCGGCTACGATCTCGCGCAGCTCGCGCGCGTGCGCGAGGTCTGTCGCGTGCCGCTGATCGCCTCGGGCGGCGCCGGTGCGCCGGAGCACTTCCTCGCGGTGTTCGCCGAGGCCCGCGTGGACGGCGCGCTCGCGGCGAGCGTGTTCCACACCGGGGCCATCGCCATTCCCGATCTCAAGCGCTTCCTGCGCGAACGACACATCGAGGTGCGACCGTGATCCTGGACGACGTTCGCAGCCTCGACTGGAGCAAGGGGGACGGCCTGCTGCCCGTTATCGTCCAGCACGCGCGCACGGGCCGCGTGCTGATGCTGGGCTACATGAACGAGACTGCGCTGCGCGAGACGCTCACCGGCGGCCGCGTCGTGTTCTTCAGCCGCTCGCGCCAGTCGCTCTGGACCAAGGGCGAGACCTCCGGGCACTTCCTCGACGTCGTGGACGTGAGCACCGATTGCGATTCCGACGCCATCCTCGTGCTCGCCGACCCGATCGGGCCGACCTGCCACAAGGGTACGGAATCCTGCTTCGCCGACGCCGCGCCCGCCGCCGCGCAGCGCCTCGCCTTCCTGGCGCTGCTCGAGCAGATCATCGCGCAGCGGATCGCAGACCAGCCCGAGGGCAGCTACACCGCGCGGCTGTTCGCGGAGGGACCGGGCGCATCGCACAGAAGGTCGGCGAGGAAGGCGTCGAGACGGCGCTCGCCGCCGTGACCCGCGACGACGAGGGGCTGGTCAGCGAGTGCGCCGACCTCCTCTTCCACCTGCTGCTGCTGCTCAAGTCGCGGGACCTTTCCCTCGAGCGCGTCGTCGAGGAATTGAAGGCGAGGCATGCGTCCAAGGGCTGAGCCGCCTGCCTACGAGGCGGACCGGACGTCGTCCGCCAGAAAACCGTAGAGGTTCGTGTCGTTGGCGACGCCCTTGGTGACCCATCGCTGGCGCAGCCGCCCCTCGAGTTGGAAGCCCGCATCCACCAGCAGCCGGCACGACGGAACGTTGAGTGGGTCTGCCTCGGCCTCGAGGCGGCGCAGCCCGAGCGACCCGAACGCGTGCGCACAGACCGCACCGAGGGCTTCCCGCATCAGGCCCTGCCGCCAGTGGGCGCGGCCGAGGACGTAGCCGACCTCCGCACGCCCGCTGGGCTCCTCGTAGCGAAAGAGCAGGAAGGTGCCGACGACGCGCGAGTCCGTGCGGCGCTCGATCACCAGTTGCCGGCCCGTGCCAGCCCCGGACAAGGCTTCCATGCGTCGCAGCCAGGCGCTGCCATCGGCGAGGGACTGCCACGTCGCATACGGCAGGAACCGCGTGACCTCGGGATCGCCGTTGATCTCGAGCAGGGCCGGCAGGTCCGTCTCCGCCACCGGCCTGAGCCGCACGCGGCGGGACTCGATCAGCGTGATCTCCGGAAGAGGCATCTGTTCACGTCGCTGGGAGTTGTCGTGCATGCTACGTCATCGGGATCGTCGCGCACCCGACACGAGCATCAGCCCCGCCGCCAGCGAGGCGACCACCGCGGCCGCAACGAAGGCCGTCCGCGAACCGAACGCTTCCCACAGGAGGCCGAACAGTACCGTGCCGGGCAGTACCAGCAGCCCGCCGGTGAGGTGATACAGGCCGTAGGCCGTACCCCGCTCGCGCTCGTCGGCATGGTCGCCGATCAGCAAACGCTCGGCCGGCTCGGTCACGGCCAGCGTCGCCGAATACGCGACGAACAGCGCCCAGACCCCGATCACGTTCGGCTCGGCAAAGGCGAGCAGCAACAGCACGACGACGCGCAACGCCCAGCCCCCAAGCAGCAGGGGCACGCGCCCGACCTCCGTGGCGACGTTGCCTCAATGACTGGGATATGCCGGAGGTGAAGAAGGGTACAGTCCCCGGCAAGGAGGACTGCCCCTCCTGCCTACGGGAGCACGCAGGTCGAGGCGTCGCCGACGATCTCGAAGGCCGTCAGGCGGCCCGGCGAGTCGCTGAAATCCGGTGGCAGCTCGCCGGTTCCTGGGCGGTAGCTTTGCAGCTGCTCGTCCATCCAGTACCACATGGCGTCGCCGCGCTCCTCCATCGCGATCAGGCGCCACAGACGGCGCTGGTCAGACCCGTTCGGGTTCGGGTTGTCGCGCGTGTAGTCGAGCTGACCAACGGCGTCGATCTGCCAGACGACGGGACGCGACTCCTGGACGATTCCACCCGTGTCCGGGTCGGAGAAGAAGGTGCAACCACGGCCATCGGCGCGGAACGCGAAGTCGAACACACTATCGCCGGTCGGCGACTGCGATGGCAGGTTCTCGAGGTAGCCGATCCGGCTGCGGAATCTAAAGTTGGCGATGTCAGCAGTCACGAATTGCGGCGCCACGTCCGAGTAGGCCAGCGGTGTGCCGAAGACAGCCGCTTTGAAGGGGCTGCCGGCCGGGTACTCGGCGATCGAGGCCGTGGCCAGGAACGGGCCGGTCTCGCCCACGAGCAGGATGCGGTTCGTCGTGCCGTCGGCGAAGCTGATCAGCAGATCCTTGTCCGTCGTGACCGACCAGAGGTAGCTGAGGGTCTGTACCCCGCTAGCGGTGCGGACCGGCACGCTGCCCGTGCCGTTCGCGAGCAGCGGCATCCTCAGGTAACGCATCTCCGGGATGCTGTAGGCGGCCGATGCCACTGACGCGAACAGCGGGTGCCGCACGATGAGGCCGATGGTGTGGCCGGCCAGCTGCGACGCGGTGAACGACAACGCGTCGCGCGTGCGCAGCGCGGTGACGGCACCCGAAAGGCTCAGCGACTCGCTGACCTCGTCCGCGTAGCAGGGGTTGCCCGGATACGAGTTGCGGACGCGAGAGACGTTCACGAGCTGGTCGGTGACGACGCCGTCCCAGAGCCGTGTCACGGTGTTCCGTTCGAGCGTACTCTGCATGGCGATCTGGGGGATCGGCGATCCGTCGCAGGGGGCCTTATTCACGAAGACCGGGGCGAATTGCAGGGCCGGGGAGTAATCGGCGACGACACGCCCCGCAGCGTCCACGGTCCAAGTGCCGGGGCCCTTGCCACCACCGTTGGAGACGGTGCCCTCGAACGCGTTGCCGCTCAGCAGGTTCAGTCGCGCACCGCTGCGCAGTCCGGTCAGCGGGAATTCGCCGCTCACGTCGAGCAGCAGCCAGTCGCCGCGCGCGCTGCTGCGGGTGTACGGGACGGACAGAGAGTTGACGACCAGCTCGGCAGTCGCGAGCGTGGCTCCTGGCGTGGCGATCTCGATCGGCGCCAGGAAGCTACGGTACGCCTCCGCATCGTCGACGAGTTCGAGCGTGTCCGGGATGCCGGCCGGCAGGCTGGAGGCACCGCGTTCGCGGACGAGCTCGATGGCTGCGGCCCGCTCCAGCATCATCATCGCATTGCCGGCGCGCTCGGCGTCGAGCAGTTTCGCATCGCTGTCGATGTAGTCGCCGGCCACGGAATTCCACAGCACGACCGCAACGCCCGTCGACAGGCTGGTGAGGTTCAGCGCGGGCAGTGCCGAATCGGTGAGCGGATACGTGCCTGGTGCGACGGGCGGGAGCCCCGTGCGCTTCACGATGTCGAGCAAGCTCTCCGCGGAACGCAGCAAGCTCGCGAACACCACGTGCGACGCGTCGCCGGCGCCCGCGGACTTCACGGATACGAACTCGGTGTCGGTCACGACCGGGACCTCCACCGAGTAGTTGCCGGCGGCATCGGCAACGGTGCCGACGATCTCGACCATCGGCCGGCCGTACTCGTCCGCTGCGCGTGGCGAGCCGCTGCGATCCACGCGCACGAACACCTGCGCGCCCGCCATCGGGCCAGCCGCCGAGCGCACCTTGCCCTGCAGCACCAGCTTCGCCTCGAAGCCGACCGTCCAGCGCAGATCGGTCGTGCGGAATGGCTGGCTGCGGTCGACCCGGACCTTGACGGAATCGGGGCTGGTCACGCGCAGGCCGCTGCCGAGGTCGCCGATCACGGACATGTCGTCGAGCACGGTCACGTTCGGCAGGGTCGAGGACACGAAGGCCTTGACGTTGGTCACCGCGGGCCCGGTGTTCCTTACCGTGACCTGGTACGTGTACTCGTAGACCGTCTGGCTGATTCGTACCGAGGCGATCTGCTTGGCGCTGGAAGTCAGTGCCGCTTGAGCGGGCATCGCCAGCACGGCCATGGCCAGGCACAGCAATATGCGCTTCATCGTCGTTCTCCCTTCCTTGCCGCCTCGACGCATCCCTGCGAAACGCGAGTTGCTCGCGCGGCACTTGTCGTTTTTGGTCGGTCGAGAATGTCACATTCACGGCATGGGTTTCAAACGGGCTGCGCGGAGCGGCCGACTTATGTCAACTGCCGGCCGTCACTGCCCGCCCCCCCCGATAGGCTCGCGGCTTCACGATCGACACCGCGAACGGCTTGGTGGCGAATGGCAAGGCAGTCGTCGATCCAACCAGATTCTCGAAATGCACGTGGCATTCGCTGGCGCAGCTCCCGGGCCGGTCGGCGAACCCCATCTATTGCTGGTCGCGTTCATACCGACAACTGCGGAGTTCATCAAACCGCAATTCGCGGAGGGAGTGCCAGGCGGGCCGTTCGCGAACATGTTGTTCTTGGTCACCACGCCGGGGGGGGCGCGTCCTCTTGCGGATAGTACTTTCAAACGCCCCTGATTTCCGGCCGCGGGCCTCTGCCTGGCGGCCGGACGCCTGGAGCGGAGGCGCTACCCAGAGTGACAATCAACTCGGTCGGCTGTCCGCCGTGGTCAACTGAGCACGAGGCCAACCAGACCAGAACTCACGACTCGTACACCACGCCGCGGGACACGATCCGCAGCGCAGGAAGCCCTCCTCCAGCCGGCCGCACTTCAGGTAGGCATCCAACTCCGCCTCGACGGAGTCGGGCAGCGGTCGACCTTCCGCAGCACGCAGCTCGCGAAATGCCGGGTAGTGCCGCTCGACCAGTCGATACAGCAGCGTGGCTTAGGGCCTGTTCACTACTAAGTGATATGCTGAGCGGCATGGAAATCAGCGCCGCTCAGTTCAGTCGCATCGAGCCGTTCCTGCCGGTACAGCGCGGCAACGTCTCGCTCAGCAACCTCGACGCTCTGTCAACGCGATCCTGTACGTCGCGGAGAACGGCTGCAAATGGCGGGCGCTGCCCAAGCGCTTCGGCAATTGGCACACGATTTATACCCGTATGAACCGCTGGGCCAAGGCCGGGGTGCTGGATCGTTTGTTTGAGGAACTGCAGCATCAGCAGCTCATTCGCGTGAAAGCATCGAAGCGGTCAGCCTCGACAGCACGATCGTCAAGGTGCATCCGGATGGCACCGGCGCTCTAAAAAAAACGGCACCGCAAGCCATCGGACAAGTCCCGCGGCGGTTGGACCACCAAAATTCATATGGTTGCCGCGGATGCTCGAACGGCTCTGACGTTTTCGCTGACGCCGGGACAGGCCAGCGATGCGCCTGCCGGCCGCGAACTGCTGCGCACGCTGTTCTCGGGCTTGCCGCGTCGCTGCCGTCTGCCTCATGGATCGTGCGTACGAGGGCAACGAGACCCGCCAACTGGCGCTCGATCTCGACTTGATCCCGGTGGTCCCGCCACTCGTCGACTCGCCTCGAGCCGTGGACTATACAGCAAGGCCTGGTACCGACGTCGCAACGAGATCGAGCGACTGTTCCGCAGGCTCAAGGGCTTCCGTCGCATCTTCAGCCGCTTCGACAAGCTGGACGTCATGTTCATGGCGTTCCTCATGCTTCGCGCTGGTCGTGGAGGCACTGCGGTAGTGTTAACACGCCCTAGGGTCGGTGTCGAGCGTAGCCGGGCGGATCGACGGCCGCCGGCCACGGCTCACCTCGAAGCGCGTGACCGTGTCCCCGCGAGCCCGACCAGCACCGCGCCAGCCAGTGCCGTTGCGGCGGCGGCCGTCGCGAACGCCGTCGCGGACCCGAACCGCTCCCAGAGCACACCAAACAGCAGCGCTCCCGGCAGCACGCGCGGCCTGGCCGTGAGGTGATACTGGCCGCAGGCCGTGCTGCGCGCGCGCTCGTCGGCATGGTCGCCGATCAGCGAACGCTCGGCCCTCTCGGTCACGGCCAGCGTCGCCGAATACGCGACGAACAGCCCCCGAGCAGCAGGGGCACGCGCCCGAGTGCCGCCTGGAAGGCCGACGGCGGTGCAGATGCGCATGAGGCCAAGGGACGAGCGAGAATTGGCGCCAGAGCTCTCATGGATGCCTAACTACATTCTTAGCGGCGCGTCTGGCCGCCGACCTCCTGTCTGGATTCTTAGATGTTCACCGTTGCGGTCGGCTCTGCATTGACAATTCACAGTCCCGGCACTTGCGTACCGGGGCGCCTCTCTATTTCTTCGCTCCGCGCGCTGCTGGTGGCGTCGTCGATCCGTAACCGGCCCCAAGGTGATTCCATAGGAACGCATCGATGCTCGATAGCGCGCGTATTTCAGTCTCGTCGCTCCAGTAGGAGTGGCCTTCGTTCTTTAGCTCGATGAGCTCAGTCCTGCGACCGGACTTCTCGAGCGCCTTCTTCATCGCACGCGATTGAGCAATGGGCACGACGTTGTCCTGGGTGCCGTGGATCAGCAGGATCGGGATCTTGATCCTGTCAGCGATTTGCGATGGCGAGACCTCGCGCAGCTTCTGCTCGTCGTTTTCGGGATCCCCGATCGCCTTGAGCCAGTATGTGTACCCATCGGAATCGCGTCCCCAGTTGCGCTTGCGCCAGCCGATGAAATCGTCGAGATCGGAGATCCCGCTGATGGACACCGCGCACTTGTAGAGATCAGGGGTCAGAGCCGCGCCGGCAAGCGCGGCATAGCCGCCGTAGGACGCGCCGACGATGCATGCGCGCCCTGGATCGACGAGGCCCGCCGTTCCCAGGTAATTCACCCCGTCCGTGATGTCGTCCTGCATCTTGCGGCCCCATTCGCCGTAGCCGCTCTCGGCGAAGGCTCTGCCGAATCCGTCGCTACCACGGAAGTTCGGCTGGAAGACTGCATAGCCGCGCGCGGCAAAGTACTGCACCCACGGGTCAAAACTCAGGTGGTCGCGCATTTCTGGACCACCGTGCGGGTAGACCACGACCGGCAGTTTCGTCCCCTTTGGCGCGTTGCCAGGCGTAGTGAGGTAGCCCGTAACCGCCGTGCCGTCACGTGCTGTGTAATGCACGATGGTCACGCCCGGCCGCAACATGTCGGTGAGCTTCGTGCGTTCGAGGCTCACCCCTTCGATATGCTTCGCATCGACGTGGTAGTAGAAGTAGGCCGGCGGATCGCGCGGACCTTCCACATAGAGCAGGAAGGTCTGCGAATCTTGCGACGCATCGTAGACATGGACGTTTGCGGTGTCCTCGAAGAAGCGGCGCAGTCCGCGCATGTGGCTGTCTAACCGCTGGTCGGCGAACTCACAGACACGCACGTGCGCCGTGTAGCAGTGATACAGGATGCGCTTGCCGTCACGCGCGATGCGCGCCGAGGAGAGGTCGTACTGGGTGTTCTCAACGATCGGGTCGCCGAACTGCCCCTTCTCGAGGTCGTACAAGTAAAGGCCGATGCGGTCCCTGCCGGGCGGTCGCGCGAGCACGTAGTACTTGCCTTGCTGGTCGGAGGGACCGACGGGTTCGTACTCGGGCCGCTCCTTCATTTCGCGGATGCGCATCTTCATGAACTGCACCCACTTGTCGTCTTGCTTGCGGAACAGGCGGACGGTGCCGGTAGAGACTGTAACGCGTACGACGGGGTTACCCCCGAGATCGAGCCACCAGCCAACGACGCTCAGCAGCGGCGGCTCGAGCTGCTCGCCTTTGCCCGTTTCGAGATTGACTTTGAAGAGGCTGCGGCCGTTGTAGCCGTCGAGCTCCATCAGGACGTGGTTCGGGTCGTGGTGGAGGAAGCTCGCGATGTCGCCAAGATTGAACGCGCCAGCGAGTGCGGTGTCACGGTTCCCCGCGAGCAGCATGACGAAGTGGCTGCCGTCGCGGTTGATCGCGAACAGGCGGTCCCCGAGTTTGCCGATCGTGGAAGTCGGCATTGAGTAGATGCTCGCGCCCTCGTTGGGCCGCACGTGCAACCGGCACAGGATGCGATCGTCGGACTTCCAGTACACCGTGCCCATGCGCAGCGATAGCGCATGCCCGGCCTGGTTCACGGCCACGCGCTGGATGTATTTCTTGTCGCCGGTCGTCAGGTCGTACGTGAGAAGCCGGTCCTCGTCCGGTTGACGCAAGATCACTGCGAGATAGCGTCCCGACGGCGACAACGCCGCGTCGACCACGCTGAGCTCGGAGAAGAGATCTTCGAGCGCGAGCGCCCGGCCAGGCTTCGACTCTGCCTTGGCGTCGACAAGCGGAGGAGAATGCGCGAAAAGCGGAGTAGCGAGGCAGCAGAGAACGAGGACCAATACTCCGCAGAAACGTGCGCTCCCGAGCATACGCAAGCCCCACACGTGCACCTCGACCGCGCGACTGCAGGCAGAACGACGGGCTGAGCGCGTCGACGTACTCGGAGTGCTGATGTGGCGCCGCGCTGTCAGGTCGACGCCTGTGCCAAACGTTGATTGCACCGAAGCCGGGAGAGCACCCCTGTCATGGCCGCCAACGCGCATGCATGCAGACACGCAATCGCCAAAGTCCCGGCGACCAGTTCAACATGCTTGGTCATGTTTGGCGCCTCCCGGAGCCGTCATTCGTTTGGTCCAAATAGACCACGAAGAATTGAGGCCGTCAATCGAGCCGGGATGGGGCTCAACGGACGCGTTGCGCGCGAGTTCGCAACCAATGGACCGAGCCGCACCATGCATGGTGCCAGTCAGATGCCGACAGCGAATTGCCGGGGCACCGCGGCCGGCGTTCCCCCCGACCGGCACCAAGCCCGATTGCGCGGTTAGTGTTTTCAAACGCCCCTCATTGCCGCTGCGGGCTGCGGGCTGGAGGCCGGACGCCTGGAGCGGAGGCGCTGCGCGGGCGGACGCGAGCCCTCCGATCAGCCCGTCAGCCCGGTCCGCCACGCCCAGTGATCGATGAATCCCCGCTCCATCGCGTGCGGCCCCTCACCGGGTGCAACTGGGCCCACCCCGCGGCCGTCCTGGCGGCGCAGGTGCTGCTCTCGATCTGATCCCCGACGCCCTCTTCCTCCGGCGTCACCGCAGCGCCGAGTGAACCGGCGGCGCGCGGGCGGCCAGCGGCGCGAACACCCCGTGATAGCGCGCCAGGTGCATCCGCGGCGGCGGCACCAACGCGGCCAACCTCGCCAGCGTCGCCACTGTTCCAGGCCATTGCCGAGCGTCAATGCACGCGCGGCGGCTACGACGGCAGGCCGATCTCGAACAACGAACTGCGGCTACTCGAAATGGCGGGATCCGGCCATGGCGTGCGCGTCATGCTGCTGACCGGGCGAGACGCGATGGAGAAAGTGCTGAAGTACGTGGTCGCTGGGAGCACCGCTCAGATGAGCGACCCGGCATTCGTCGCCGAACTCAAGGCCTGGATCCGCTTCGGGGCGGGTGAGGCGGAGCGCACCGGTGACGGCCCTTTTTCTTCCGGCGCGACCGGCGCCCCGGTGCTGCCGCGCTGGCTGGGTAGTCGACTCATGAGCGTGTTCCTAACGGCAAAGGCCGAGAACGAGCGCTACGCGAGGCAAGCCCGCACTTCGGCCGGCATCGCCGTATTCGTGTCCGATGCGAGCGACATGGCGCACTGGATCGAAGCCGGCCGCTGCTACGAGCGGTTTGCGCTGCAGGCCACGGCGCTCGGCGTGCGCAATGCCTTCTTGAATCAGCCCGTCGAGGTCGGGACGATCCGGCCACAATCTGCTGGTGCGGTCGGCCTCGGCGCCCTGCGGCCGGATCTTGTCGTGCGTTTCGGCCGGGGGCCTGCGATGCCGCTATCCATGCGCCGGCCTGTTCAGGCCGTACTCGTCTGACCGTGTGGCAGCGCCTGATCGACGGCCGGTCACGACGATCGTGGCCGCCTCCGCCGCGCCATCCCCAACAGCGCCAGACCGGCGACCAGGCCAAGGTCCGCTGCGCCGCCGCCGCCGCCGCCTCCTTCACCTTCATCGCCGCCGCCACCACCACCACCGCCGGAGCCCAGCGTCTTGAGGTACGAGGACATCTGGTTCACGTCCGAATCCGGCACGCAGTCCAGGTACTTCATGGCGCGCGCTTCCTGGATGCCTTCGCGGATGCTGCCGGTGCCCGCGCCAGTCACGCCGTGACCCGTGCGGCCGCCGCGCGCGTCGTTGCCGTGGCAGCCGGCGCAGGCCGTCACGTAACGCTGTTCGCCGCTCACGCTGCCTGAGTTCAGGTACGTGGCGATCGCATCGACGGAGGCCGTCGACAGCGACTGGTTGCCGTAGTCCACCATGGCGTGCACGCCGCCCGGGAACACGCTCGTGCCGAAGATGGCACCGTGGATCGTGCACGAGCGCGCGCCAGCCACGCGCTTTGTCCCGGACAACGCGGCATCGACTGCCGGGCCGCCCCACGGATCACCGTGGCAGTCGGCGCAGTTCAGCAAGTACAGCGTCTCGCCGTCACTGGACGGAGCCGCGATCGTCACGGTGGCCGTGGCGTGCGCCGTCAGTCCCGTATCGTCCGTCACCGTCAGGGTCGCGGTGTAGGTGCCGGCCGCCGCATAGGCGTGCATCACCTGCGCACCGGAGGCAGTGCCGTTGTCACCGAAGTTCCAGTCGTAGCTGACGATGTGGCCGTCCGCGTCCGTGGAGGCCGAGCCGTCGAACGACACGGAGGCATTGACCACTCCGCTGTAAGGGCCACCGGGCCGCGCGACCGGCGCCTGCGGGCCGCTGCTGGTCGAGATCGAGGCGGTGGTCGTCACCGTGTTCGTGAGGCCGCCGTTGTCCGTGACAATCAGCGTGACCGTGTAGGTGCCGACGCCAGTGTAAGTGTGCGAGGGCGTTGCGCCCGTGCCCGTTGAGCTGTCGCCGAAGTTCCAGGCGTAACTCGCGATCGAGCCGTCGGGGTCACTCGACGCCGTGCCGTTGAAGGCAACGGCCACGTTGAGCGTGCCGTTGTACGGCCCGCCGGACCGCGCGACGGGCGCCTGGTTCGTGGCCGGCGGGTCGAGAACGCTGACGCCGGAGGGCGGCGTGCGGCCGTTGTTGTCGCAGTTCGGCGCCGTCGCCACGCACCAGCCGGGCTGGGCGCTGGCAGTGATCTCGGCCAGGTTGCTGTGGCCTTCCTTGTCGGAATCGACGCTCTCGATCGCCGCGAGCCGCAGGGCCGCACTCGCCGCGCTGGTGGCGCGCAGGTCGCGGCCGTAGGAATTCAGCGAGTTCACCGACGTCTGTCCGGCGTGGCACGTGTTGCAGCCAGCGGCTGTCCGGGTTCCGGACGAGGGGTAGAGCGCCGAGAACGCCGATGAGAGCGACGACGTGGCGTGCGCCTGGGTTGCGCAGCCGAGACCGAGAACCAGGAGGCCGGTCCATCGGATGAAGGTGCCGGTGTGTCTTGTTGGGTTCACGGTGAGTCTGCTCCATTGATGAGGGTCGCGCGTCCTGCGCGTGGGATCCGGGGCCGAGCGCCGGACGCCTGCCCGCGCTTTGCTGGTGAGCGCTGCCTACGTTGGACGTTCGGCGCAGGAGAAATCATTCGCGGGCGGATAGAACTTTCAAACGCCCCTGATTGCCGGCCGTAACCCTGGAGCGGATGCGCTGCACGGCAGCCGCGAGGCCCTGATCGGCCCGTCAGCCCTGCGCGGCGACGCCAGCTGGCCCGTGCCTCGCCCCGTCAACGCCATCGATCCTGGCACCGGCCGCAGGGCTCCCGACCCGCGGCCGTGCATCCGCCGCAGGTGCTCCGCTCGACTTGATTGCCGACGCCCTTTTCCTCCGGCCTCACCGCAGCGCCGACTGAAGCGGCGGTGCCCGGGCGGCCAGCGGCGCCAGTTCCGGTTCCGACGTTCTGGAGGTGCGATCCGGATGCGCAAGGATCCGTGCGATGACGGCCGGGCCCTCGATGCTCGCAATCACCTTCAGCCCTCCGCCGCAGCGGGCACAGGCCTCGATCTCGATCCCGAACACCCGCTTCAGGCGCTGTGCCCAACGCATCGCTACATGGCGGGGCGTTGCCGGCTTGACCGCGCCCTCCTCGGCGCCCTTCCCACCCGGGTCGCGCCCGAAGGCAGGTGCGTTCGGGCAGAAATGCCGCTGCGCGCCAGCACGCGCCGCCCCTCACTCCAACTCAAAGCGCAACTGGCCCGGCACGCCTCGAAGAGCTGAGTATGCGCGGCCGACCCCCCCTGCCGCCGGCCACGGCTCACCGCGAAGCGCGCGACCGTGTCCCCGCGAGCCCGACCAGCACCGCGCCGGCCATTGCCGTTGCGGCGGCCGCCGTCGCGAATGCCGTGGCGGACCCGAACCCCTGCCAGAGCACGCCGAACAGCAGTGCTCCCGGCAGCACCAGCAGCCCGGCCGTGAGGTGATACAGGCCGTAGGCCGTGCCGCGCTCGCGCTCGTCGGCATGATCGCCGATCAGCGAACGCTCGGCCGGCTCGGTCACCGCGAGCGTTGCCGAATACGCGATGAACAGCGCCCAGACACCGACCACGCCCGGCTCGGCAAAGGCGAGCAGCAACAGCACGACGACCCGCAACGCCCAACCCCCGAGCAACAGGGGCACGCGGCCGACCCGGTCCGACAGCACGCCGGCCGGCATCGCGATCGCCATCTTGGCGAGACTGGCGGCAGCCCACACGAGTGGCACCCAGGTCACGGCCATGCCGGCCTCGGTGGCCCACAGCACCACGAACACCTCGGGCACGCTCGCCAGGGCGAGCAGCCCTGCGGCCACGATCATCGCCCTGAGCCGTCCGTGCAGTTCGCTCCAGCGGAAGCGCTTCGGCGGCGCGGCGAGTGGCGCGTGCTGCGCGGGCAGCCCGAATACGAGCAGCAGGATCACCAGCGCGCCCGGCAGCGCCGAGACCAGGAACACGTGCCGAAGGTCGACCTGCGATGCCAGCAGTGCGAATGCGATCAGCGGCCCGATCACGGCGCCGGCATGATCCATCGACCGGTGGAAACCGAAGGCGCGGCCGCGCTGGTCGGGGTGCGCAGCGGAGGCGATGAAGGCGTCGCGCGGCGCCGTGCGCAGGCCCTTGCCGACCCGGTCGAGAAAGCGCAGCAGCAGCACGGCCAGCCACCCCGTCGCGAGGCCGATCAGCGGCCGGCAGGCGTTCGAGATGCCATAGCCTCCGACCACGAGCCCCTTGGCCGACACGCCCCGATCCGCCAGCCGGCCGGAGACCAGCTTGAGCACGCTTGCGGTCGCTTCGGCCAGCCCCTCGACGAAGCCCACGATGGCCGGCCCGGCGCCGAGCGTGGCCGTCAGGAAGATCGGCAGCAGTGGCGTGATCATCTCGCTGGCCGCGTCGTTCAGCAGCGAGACGAGTCCGAGCACGACCACGGTGCGCGGCAGGGCGCTCCGGATCGTTGCAGCGGCGGCACGGCCCTCGGGCATGGCGGCCACTGTCTGGCGCCGGCGCCGTCGCGTCAACCTGCAGTTCGCCCGGCCGGCACGCACGGCGCGGCGCGGCGCACCATCGACCGGCGTATGCTGGCTCGAACACCGGGAGCGGCAGCGATGCACACACGCAACGGCGCGCGGGCACTGATGCTGGCATTGGCGGGAGTCGCCGCCGGCTGCGGCCCGGGTGCGCCGCAGCCGGGCACCCCGACTGCGACAGACGCGGCGGCCGCATCCGGCGGCGAGGAACCGGTGCTCAACTTCGCGAACTTCATCGAGGAAATCGCGCCCGAGACGCTCGAGAACTTCGCGCGCGAAACCGGCATTCGCGTGAACTACGACACCTACGAGCTGAACCAGGTGCTCGAGTCCCGGCTGCTGGTCGGCAACACCGGGCTCGATCTGGTGGTCCCGAGCAGCAATTTCATCGAGCGCCAGATCCGGGCAGGCGTGTATCGCAAGCTCGACAAGGGCCTGCTGCCGAACCTCCGGCACCTCGATCCGGGGCTGCTCGCGCAGTTGTCGCGCAACGATCCGGGCAACCAGCACGCCGTGCCGTACCTGTGGGGCTCATTCGGCTACGGCTACGACGTTGCCAAGGTCGAGGCGGCGCTCGGTGGTCCGGCGCCGGACTCCTGGGGGCTGGTGTTCGACCCGCGCTACGCCGCGAAGCTCGCGCAGTGCGGCATCATCGTAATAGACGCGCCCTGGGTCATGATCAGCGAAGCGCTGCTGTACCTCGGCCGCGACCCGAACAGCGAACGTCCGGAAGATCTCGCCGCCGCGATGGAGGTGCTGATGGCGATTCGCCCGTACCTGCGGGAAATCACCGCCTCGACCGTGACTCAGCAGATGGTCGACGGCCAGGCGTGCATCGCGATCGGCGTCAATGGCGATTTCCATCTGGCGCGAAAACTGGCGCAGGAGAATGGGCGCAAGGTCGAGATCCGCTACGTCGTGCCGAACGAAGGTTCGATGCTGTGGGTCGACGTGCTCGCGATCCCTGCCGACGCAGCGCGCCCGCGCAACGCCCATCGGCTGATCGACTTCCTGATGCGCCCCGAGGTGATCGCCCGCATCACGGAGGCCACCGGCTTCGCGAATGCGAACGCATCAGGCACCGCCCTGGTCCCCGCCGAGCTGCGCGACGACCCCACGATCTACCCGGACGCCGCGACCATGCAGCGGTTGCAGGTCGGCAAGGTCCACACCGACGAGTACTCCCGGCTGCAGAACCGAGAGTTCACGCGCTTCCGCACTGGCCAGTGAACGCGGCGCCGCCCGCGCGCCGGCGCCTCAGCGCCGCTCGAGCAGGATTCGCAGCATCCGCCGCAGCGGCTCGGCCGCACCCCACAGCAGCTGATCGCCGACCGTGAAGGCCGAGAGGTACTCGCCGCCCATCGCCAGCTTGCGCAGGCGACCGACGGGAATCGCCAGCGTGCCGCTCACGGTCGCCGGCGAGAGTTCGCGGATCGAGTCTTCGCGCGTGTTGGGCACGAGGCGCACCCACTCGTTGCCGCTGGCAATGATCTGCTCGACTTCTGCGAGCGGCAGGTCGCGCGTGAGCTTGAGGGTCATCGCCTGGCTGTGGCAGCGCATCGCACCGATGCGCACGCAAATGCCCTCGACCGGGATCGGGTTGGCGCTGCGGCCGAGGATCTTGTTGGTCTCGGCGCCGCCCTTCCATTCCTCGCGGCTCTGGCCGTTGCCCAGGTCCTTGTCGATCCACGGGATCAGGCTGCCGGCGAGCGCCGCTCCGAACTGAGACCTGGGCAGCGCGTCGCTGCGCAGGCAATCCGTGACGGCGCGGTCGATGTCGAGAATGGCACTACCCGGATCCCGCAGCAGCGCCGCCGCCGAGGCGTGCGCCGCACCCATCTGCGCGAGCAGTTCGCGCATGTTCGGCGCACCGGCGCCCGAGGCCGCCTGGTAGGTCATCGAGCTGATCCACTCGACCAGCCCTGCGCGGAACAGTCCGCCGAGCGCCATCATCATCAGCGACACGGTGCAGTTGCCGCCGATGTAGTCGCGCACGCCGGCCGCGAGCGCTCGGTCGATCACGCCGCGGTTCACGGGGTCGAGGATGATGACGGCGTCGTCGTTCATGCGCAGCGCCGAGGCCGCGTCGATCCAGTCGCCCTTCCAGCCCGCGGCGCGCAGCTTCGGATGCACGTCGTTCGTGTAGTCGCCGCCCTGGCAGGTGAGCACGACGTCGCAGGCCGCGAGCGCCGCGAGATCGTTCGCATCGCACAGCACGCCCGCGCCGCGGCCCACGTCCGGCGCCGCGCCGCCCGCCTGCGAGGTGCTGAAGAACACCGGCTCGATCAGCTCGAAGTCGCGCTCGGCGCGCATGCGCTCCATCAGCACCGAGCCCACCATGCCGCGCCAGCCGACGATGCCAGTCTTCACGATCCGCTCCCGCCCCTCAGACCAGGAATTCCCGCGCCGGCTCGCGCAGGTTGTACCACGAGCTCATCACGTGGCCGTAGGCGCCGGCGTTGGCGATCAGCAGCGTGTCGCCCTCCGCCGTCGGCGGCAGCAACCGCTCGTGCCCGAGGTAGTCCGCCGACTCGCAGATCGGGCCCACCACGTTGTAGACCACGCTGCCGGGCTCGCCGAAACGCGAGAGGTTCACGATGTCGTGATGCGCTCCGTAGAGCGCCGGGCGGATCAGCGAGTTCATGCCGGTGGTGATGCCCACGTACTGCACCGCGCCCTTGCCCTTCAACTGGGTGACCTGCGCCAGCAGCACGCCCGCCTGGGCCACGAGGAAGCGCCCTGGCTCGAGCCACAGGCCGAGGTTCGGCCACTTCGCACGCAACTCGTCGATCACGCCCTGCAGCTGCGCGAGGTCCACCGGCACCTGGCCGGGCTTCTCCGGGACGCCGAGACCACCGCCCAGGTCGACCACCCGCACGTCGGGGAACCGCGCGGCCAGTCCGCCGAGCAGCTGGCCGACCTGCTGCCAGTTCTTCACGTCGAACACGCCGCTGCCGGTGTGGGCGTGCAACCCCACGACGCGACAGCCCGCGGCCGCGACCAGCCGGTCGAGTTCGTCGAGTTCGAACAGCGGGATGCCGAACTTCGAGTGCACGCCGGCCGTGCGCACGTGGTCGTGATGCCCGCGGCCGAAACCCGTGTCGACCCGCACCAGCACCTCGCGACCGCGGAACAGCTCCGGCCAGTGCCGCAGCGCATGCAGGTTGTCGAGCGTCAGGTGCACGCCCTGCTCGAGCGCCCACGCGTACTCCGAGCGCGGCGCGAAGTTGGGCGTGAACAGCAGCCGGCCCGGGTCGATGCCCGGCACGGTCTCGAGCACCCGCTCGCACTCGCCCTGCGACACGCACTCGAAGCCGAGGCCGAGAGCGGCGAAGCTGCTGAGGATCTCCGGATGCGCATTGGCCTTCATGGCGTAGAGCACGCGCTCGACGCCGCCGAGCGCGAGCAGCTCGCGGGCCGTGCGCTCCATCGTCGCGCGGTCGTAGACGTATGCGCAGCCATGCTCGCGGGCGAGGCGCTCGAGTTCGGGGCGCTTGCCCTGCCACCACGGCGGCCCGCCGGCCGGGTGCATCGGCGCGAGGCCGTGGATCTGCTCCCAGGTAGGACCGAGCACGTGGTCGGAGGGCGCGTTGCGGACGATCACGTCGTGCAGGCGGCTCACCAGCCGGTCGCCCTGCTCCTCGTCCACGACGAAGGTGATGTTGAGATCGTTCGCCGCCTGCGTGACGAGGTAGATGCGCTGCTCCTCGAACAGCTCGAGGGCGTCGCCGAGACGGTGCAGCGTGGCGCGGATGCTGCGCCCGACGAGGCTCACGGCCGCGCACGGCCCGATCACCTCCACCCGGCACAGGCGCGACAGCGAGTTCACCAGCGCGTCGAGCATGCGGGCGTCGAGGGCATTGGCCGCCGGGTCGAGCGACACCGTGACGGTGGTCTCGGACGTGGACACGAGGTCCACCGAGATGCCGTGCTCCTTGAAGACCGCGAAGGCGTCGGCGAGGAAGCCGACCTGGTGCCACATCCCGAGGGTTTCCATCGAGAGAAGCGTGATGCCCTTCTTGGTGCAGACGGCCTTCACGCGCGCGCCGCCGTCGCCGCCGGTGGCGGTGATGACGGTGCCCTCGAGTTCCGGCTGCTGCGTGGCATGCACGGAGAGCGGGATCGAATACTGCTTGGCCGGCAGGATGCAGCGCGGGTGCAGCACCTTGGCGCCGCTGCTCGCGATTTCCTGCGCCTCGTCGTAGTCGAGCGACTTGAGCAGCCGCGCATTGGGCACGGCGCGCGGGTTCGCGGTGAACATGCCCGGCACGTCGGTCCAGATCTCGAGGCGCCGCGCATGCAGCTTGGCCGCGAAATAGCTGCCGGAGGTGTCCGAGCCGCCACGGCCGAGCAGCACCGTCTCGCCCCTGCCGTCGCTCGCGATGAACCCCTGAGTCAGCAGCACGCTGCCGCCCGCCGCGAGGCGCTGCTGCAGCGCCGCGTCGGGCTCGAAGTTGCAGGTGGCCGAGAGGTAGCTGGCGCGGGCCGTGGCGCCGGGGCGCTCCTCCGCGTGCAGCAGCGTACGGGCGTCGAGCCACTGCACGTCGAGGCCTTCGCTCGCGAGGTAGGCCGCGCCGATGCGCGTCGCCATCAGCTCGCCGGTCGCCATCACGCGCGCCCGCAGCCGGTCGCTCACCTCGCCGATCAGGTGGATGCCCGAGGCCATCTTGCGCAGGTCGGCGAAGTGATGCTCGAGTTCCGCGCTGATCGCGATGCCGAGGTCCCGCGACAGGTCGCAGTGACGGCGCTCGATCTGCTCCATCACCGGCTCCCAGTCGCCGCTCAGTGCCTTCGCGAGCAACTGCTCGAGGCGATCGGTGATGCCGGAGAGCGCCGAGTGCACCACGACGGGGCGCAGCCCCTCGTCGAGGCGCGCGCGCACGACGGTGGCGACGTGCTTCCAGTTGCTGACGCTCGAGACGCTGGTGCCGCCGAACTTGAGGACGACCCAGTGCGAGTCGGAAGTGTTGGTCATCGAGCGATCCCCGAGCGGCGCCCGGGGTCGAGAGCCGGGGGCGCGGCGTGTTGCCTCACACGTCGTCGTAGACGTCCTTCAGCACCTTCTGAAGTCGCTTCTCGGCGAGCACGTCCTCGAGCTTGCTCCACGCGGCCTTGCCGCGCTTGGTCGCGGCCACAGCCTTGCGCCGATCGCCGCGGTCGATGAAGCGGTCGTAATCCTCGTCCTCGCCGCTCGGCACGAAGTCTTCGTCGATGTCGAAGTGCTGTTCGTCTCGTTCCATATCGCGGCCCTGGGAAAACCTTGCGTTTTCAATGTCCTGCCGGAAATTCCGGGCGCAGGGCTGCGCACTATACAAGAATCGAGGGGCTGCACAACAGGGTCCTGCTGCGACGCAACACCCCGGACTGCGGCCACCGGCATCGCCGGCCACAGGGGCTCGCGGCAGGTCTTCGATGCAACCGGCGGCAGTCCCGGGAGATCAACTCGATCAGTGGGTTAGGCGCGTTTCGAGGACACCAGGACCGGAGCCCCCCGGGCCAGCCCCAGTCCGTCAGCGGCGCTGCGCTCGGCCCGGGCGATCTCGAGCACGCCGAAGGAATTCACCAGCGCGAGATAGTCCCCCGGCCGGGCGTCCGCATACGTCCGGCGCACGGGCAATTCGCGCCCCCCGATCTGCACGGCGGCGTCGTGCAGACCACGCAGGTGGACGGCATCCACGTTGGTGATCAGGTTGCCGAAGTGGTCGATGGTCACGACCGACCCGGTCACCTGTCCCACGCTGACCACCGGCTCCTCGATCCAGCCGGGAACGAGGTCGGCGCCCGCCTCGCCCAGCTCGTCAGGCCGCAGCCGGCCGGCGGCGAGTTCCGCCGCCAGCGGGGCGAAGATGTCGCGACCGTGGAAGGTCGCGCTGACCTGCCCGACGCCGATGACACGCAGCGTGGCGTCGGTCACCAGACGCGACACCGGCGAGTGGAGGATGTCGAGCACCGGCGCCAGCAGGCCGTTGTCGGGGGCCAGGAACACGTGACCCTCGCCCTGCACCGCCGCGATCGCGCGCGTTCCTCCCACGCCAGGATCCACCACCGCGACGTGCACCGACCCAGCCGGAAAGTAGCGGAAGGCGCGAGCGAGCCAGAAGCCCGCCTCGGCCGGCCAGTGCGCCTCGATCTCGTGGGTCAGGTCCACGAGGCGTGCCTGCGGAAAACGCGTCAGCACCTGGCCCTTGACCACCCCGACGAAGGGATCCTTGAGTCCGAAGTCCGACGTGAGCGTGATCACGCCGCACGGCTGGAATTCCGCGGCTGCCTCGGTCACCTGCGTCCCCTCCTCTTGCCGTCGCGGCGGCTCGACCCGGGTCGCAGGGTAAACTGCCGTCCTCGCGCCCGCCACGCTCCCGGTCCACGCACCGATGCCGAGACTCCTGCTCCTGCGCCATGCGCAGCCCGACTTCGCGGGGCACTACGATTCGATCACGCCGCTCGGTGAGCAGCAGTCCTGGTGGGCGGGCGAGCACTTCGCGGCACAGGGCCTGCGCTTCAGCCGCGTGCTGTCGGGCAGCCTCGTGCGCCAGTCACGGACGCTCGAACGGATCCTCGCGCGGCTGGAGGATCCCCCGCCGCCGCTCGTGGATCCACGCTTCAACGAGTACGACCCCTCAGCGGTGCTCGCCGCCTGCGGCGTGCGGGATGAAGCGGCGCTGCGCGCGACGGGCGACCGGCGCGGCTACTTCAGCGCGCTGCGGACCGCGCTGCGCGCGTGGTCGCGGCGCGCCGCGATGCCCGACGGCGCGGAGTCCTGGGCCGACTTCGGCGCGCGGGTGCATGCGGCCGTGTCCGCTGCCTGCGAAGGCCTCGGGCCGCGCGACGACGTGCTGGTGGTGACCTCGGGCGGAGTCGTCGGCCGGCTGGTGGCCGACACGCTCGGCGCCGACGCCGACGCGGCGATCGAACTCAACCTGCAGACCCGCAACACCGGTATCACCGAGCTGGTGCGCGGCCGCACGGGCTCACGGCTGCTGTCGTTCAACGCCGTGCCACACCTCGAGCGCCCGGAGCGGGCGCGGGCTGTCACCCATTCGTGAACATGCGGCTGGCGTGCGGCTTCAGGTCTGGCGCACCAGCGAGGCGAGGCTCTTCAGGTCGATGGTGCCCGCCTTCTGCTCGATCTGCGATCGGTAGTTCGGCGCGAGCAGTCGTGCCTCCTCGAGCAGACCCGTGAAGGTCTGCTTGAGCGTCGCTGTGTCGAGCGTGCGGCCGCCGGCGTAATAGCGCTGGGCCACCCGACCGATCGCGTAGGTCGTGGCGAAGCTGAGGCCCGAGCTCGCGGCCTGGCGGCCGACCGTGCGGCCCAAGCCGCCGCCCGCCTTGCCGAGCAGGCCGCCGAGGAGCTTGCGTCCGAACTGCTCGAGGTACTGCCCGGTGAGCCCCACGCCGAGCGTGGCGATGAAGTCCTTGGCGTGGCTCGCGTCCATCGGGTAGCCGTACGACTTGCCGATGCGGTACACGAGCCGCACCTGCAGCGGGATGATCGCCATCGAGGCGAGCGACTCGGGCAGCAGCTCGAGCGCGGCGTTGGTGATGGACGCATTGAGGATCGCCTGGTCCATCTCGGCGTCCGACAGGCTCGCGCGGCCGGTCACGGTGCCGGCGGCAACGCCCGCTGCCACCGGCGCCGCGGCGCCGGCAGCCGCTGCTGCGGCCGTCGCACCCGCCGACCGCGCGGGCTCGGGACCGAACGCGGCATCCGCCACCGCCTCCGCAGCGTCGCTCGCCGCCGCCGTGCTGGCGCCGTCGAGGCCAAGCGCGTTGGCCAGCTTCGCGAGGAACTCGCGCTCCGACGGTCCCTGCACGCCGTCGGCGTCGCAGATACCCACGGCCATCTCGTAGGCGAGCTGCTTCGATTCGGCCGACTGCAGCGCTCCGGCAACCTGGGCCAGATCGGGCTTCGCGAGCAGCACCTCGCGATACAGCCCCGGCAGGTCGAAACCCGCCTCGGGGCCGAGCGCCTCGGCGACGCGCTTCACGGCAGAGCGTTCGCGGTCGTCCTTCAGGCCGTCGGCGAAGGCGGCCATCAGGGCGATGGTGAGGACCGAGCGGGTTTCCTGTGCGTTCATCGTTGACTTCCTGCGGTGGCGCTGGCGGGCAATCACACCCGTTACTCGTTCGACTGGCCAGGAGGCAAAGATTCACTCCACGACCCGGCAGCCGAGGCAACACATAGTACCTAGTCCGGAGCTTGCACCCTGCAGCGATCCCGGCTTGCCGTTGATCCGCCCGGGGATACGCTTTGATCAGGGACCGCGACGCGCGGCAGCCTGTCGCCCGCAGGTCCCCGGCCAGGAGACGATCATGAAACGGATGTTCCTTGCGCTGGCGCTCGCGGCGACGATCGCCGGGACGACTGTCGATGCACAGGATGTCGAGGGCGTGACGGTCACCGGTTCGCGCATCGTCAAGGAGCGCATCGGCCGGACCGCTTCGGGTATCCCCGTCGAGGCCATTTCGCTGAGTTACAGAGTGAGCTACGCAGACCTCGACGTGTCGACTCCGGCCGGGAAGGCGGCGCTCGAGAAGCGGATCCACGAGGCGGCAACGGTGGCGTGCAAGCAGATCAGCCAGCTGTATCCAGGCGCCACGCCGGACGATGTCGCCTGCGCCAAGGCGGCCGTCGCGAACGCCAAGCCACAGGTCGACAAGATCGCGGGCGGGACCGGGAAGTAGCGGATCTAGCCGCCTCGACCCCGAACACGGCGGCCGGCAAGGACGGTGAGGGGAGCCTGTACGGCTGGTTCCTGATGTGAGATCAGGAACTGGTCGGAGCGCCGAGATTCGAACTCGGGACCCCTTGCACCCCATGCAAGTGCGCTACCAGACTGCGCCACGCTCCGACCGGGGCGGGATTATAGCCGAACGCGTCAGCGGCGCAGCGTCTTCAGCAGTTCCTCGAGCTCGGTGCGCATCTGGCGCACGATCTGGTGGGTCTGCGTGAGGTCCTCGCGGGCTTCCTCGCCTTCGAGGCGATTGCGCGCGCCGCCGATCGTGAAGCCGTGGTCGTAGAGCAGCGAGCGGATCTGGCGGATCACCAGCACGTCCTGGCGCTGGTAGTAGCGGCGGTTGCCGCGGCGCTTCACCGGCTTGAGCTGCGGGAACTCCTGCTCCCAGTAGCGCAGCACGTGCGGCTTCACGGCGCAGAGCTCGCTCACCTCACCGATCGTGAAGTAGCGCTTGCCCGGGATGACCGGCAGTTCGTCGTTATTGCTGGGTTCCAGCATAGGCTTCCACTCGCGCCTTCAGTTTCTGTCCGGGCCGGAAAGTGACCACGCGCCGCGCGCTGATCGGGATCTCCTCGCCGGTCTTGGGATTGCGACCCGGGCGCTGGTTCTTGCTGCGCAGGTCGAAGTTGCCGAACCCGGAAAGCTTCACCTGCTCCCCCGCGGCGAGCGCCGCGCGCAGTTCCTCGAAGAACAGGTCGACGAGTTCGCGGGCCTCGCGCTTGTTGAGCCCGAGCTGATCGAACAGCGCTTCGGCGATTTCTGCTTTGGTCAATGCCATGCTTATTGATCTCGTATCGCGGCGCTGTGCTCCCGCCCCAGGTCTGCGACGACCCGCGCCACGACGGCATCCGTGTCTTCGTCGGTAAGGGTGCGGGAAAGGTCCTGCAAATTCAACCCTATCGCGACGCTCTTGAAACCTTCCGTGATGCCGCGTCCGCGATAGATGTCGAACACGACGAGCCCGGTGAGCAGCGCACCCGCGCTGGCACGCACGGTGTCGAGCAACGACTGGACCGTCACGTCCTCGGCGACGACCACTGCGAGGTCGCGGCGCACGGCGGGGAAGCGCGAGATCTCGCCGTGCCGCGGCACCACCGCCGCAAGTCCGGACTCAGTCTCGAGCTCGAAGACCACGGCGGAATATGTCAAGCCGAGCCGGCGCTCGACGTCCGGGTGCAGGCGGCCGACCCATCCGACGGGCCGGCCGTCGCGGACCACGCGCGCGGTCTGCCCCGGGTGCAGTGCGGGATGCGTGGCCGACTGGAAGGAGAACGCGCCGCTGACGCCGCCGGCGCGCAGCAGCGCCTCGACGTCGCCACGCACGTCGAAGAAGTCCACGTCTGCGGCGGGCGCACCCCACTGCTCCGGCAGCACGGGTCCCGCCGCGATGCCTCCGACGATCGGCACCTCGCGCAACGCGCCGGCCTCCAGTTCGAACTTCCGGCCGATCTCGAACAGCCGGACGCGCGGCTGCTGGCGGCGCTGGTTGTCGAGCAGCGCGCGCACCAGGCCGGGCCACAGCGAGACGCGCATCTCGGCGAGGTCGGCCGAGATGGGATTGGCGAGCGCCAGCGCGGGCACGCCCGGCGCGAGCACCGACTGCAGCGCCGGGTCGACGAAGCTGTAGGTGATCGCCTCGAAGTAGCCGCGCTGCACGAGCAGGTCGGCCGCGGTCTCGGGGCTGACGCGCGTCTCGCTGAGCGCGGGGATCGCGAGCGGCGTCGCGGGATCGGTCTCGGGAATGCGATCGAAGCCGTGCACCCGCGCCACTTCCTCGATCAGGTCTTCCTCGATCGCGACGTCGAAGCGCCACGCCGGCGGCGTGACCTGCCAGCCGGCCCGTCTCCACGCGCACGTCCATGCCGAGCCGCTCGAGGATCAGGCGCATATCGCCGTCGGCGATCTCGGCTCCGATCACGCGGCGGGCACGGTCGGGACGGAACGCGACGAGGGACAGCGCGGCAACTCGCCGGCGAGCTCGGCGACGGTCGTCGGGCCGGGCACGCCGCCCGCGCAGGCGAGCAGCAGCTCGGTCGCGCGCTCGATCGCACGCTCCTGCAGCGTCGGATCCACGCCGCGCTCGAAGCGCTGCGAGGCGTCGGTAACGAGGCCAAAGCGACGACCGCGCCCGGCGATCGCGTCCGGGCGGAAGAACGCCACCTCGAGCAGCACATCGGTCGTATCGTCGCGGATGCCCGAGTGTTCGCCGCCCATGATGCCGGCGAGCCCGAGCGGCTTGGCGCGATCAGCGATCACAAGCACCGACTCGTCGAGCGTCACGTCGCGGCCGTCGAGCAGGCGCAGCGTCTCGCCGCCGCGCGCCGGCCGCACGACGATGCCGCCCTCGAGCTCGCGCAGGTCGTAGGCATGCATCGGCTGCCCGAGCTCGAGCATCACGTAGTTCGTGACGTCCACGATCGAGCTGATCGGACGCAGGCCGGCACGTCGCAGGCGCTCGCGCATCCACAGGGGCGTCGTCGCATCCGGACGCACGCCGCGGATGACGCGGGCCGCGAACCGCGCGCAGCCAGCGCCGGGCGTGAGCTCGACCGGGAACGTCTCCGACGAGCCGGCCATCACCGGCGCCAGTGCCGGCCCGGCGAGTGTGGCGCCGATGAGCGCGGCCGCCTCGCGCGCCACGCCGGACATGCCCATGCAGTCGCCGCGGTTCGGCGTGAGATTGATTTCGAGGATCGTGTCGTCGAGCTGCAGCGCGTCGACCAGCGGCATGCCGGCCGGCAGCTCCGCGGGCAGTTCCATCAGCCCCTCGGCGTCCTCGGCGAGGCCGAGCTCGCGGGCGGAACAAAGCATGCCGAAGGACTCGACGCCGCGCAGCGTTGCCCTGCGGATCTCCATGCCGCCCGGCAGCTTCGCGCCGATCGTGGCCAAAGGCGCCTTCATCCCGGCGCGCGCATTGGACGCCCCGCAGACGATCTGCAGCGGCGCCCCGCCCGCGCCTACCGTGCAGACGCTGAGCGTGTCGGCGTCCGGGTGCTTCTCGAGCCGGAGGATCTCGCCCACGACGATGCCCGGCAGCGGCGGCGCCGCAGGCTCGATCGCCTCGACCTCCAGGCCAGCCATCGTGAGGCGCGCCGCAAGTTCGCGCGGCTCCTGTGCCGCGCCCAGCCAGTCGTTCAGCCACTTCACACTGACGCGCATCGTTGCCTGCCGCCGCTCAACCGAACTGGCGCAGGAAGCGCAGGTCGTTCTCGAAGTAGAGCCGGATGTCGTTCACGCCGTAGCGCAGCATCGCCAGCCGCTCGATGCCCATGCCGAACGCGTAGCCCGTGTGGACCTCCGGGTCGATACCGACGTTGCGCAGCACGTTCGGGTGCACCATGCCGCAGCCCGCAATCTCGAGCCAGCCGGTGCTCTTGCAGACGCGGCAGCCGCCGCCGGCACAGAACACGCACTCGATGTCGACCTCGGCCGAGGGCTCGGTGAACGGGAAGTACGAGGGCCGGAAGCGGATGCCGAGGCGGCGCTCGAAGAAGCGCTCCACGAAGTGATGCAGCACCGAGCGCAGGTGCGCGAAGCTCACGCCCTCGCCCACCACCAGCCCTTCGACCTGGTGGAACATCGGCGTGTGGGTGACGTCGGAGTCGCAGCGGTAGACGCGTCCCGGCATGATCATCCTGAGCGGCGGCTTCTCGCGCAGCATCGCGCGGATCTGCACCGGCGAGGTGTGCGTGCGCAGCAGCCGCCCGTCTGGAAAATAGAACGTGTCGTGCATCGCCCGCGCGGGATGGTCCGCGGGGATGTTGAGCGCCTCGAAGTTGTGCCAGTCGTCCTCGACTTCGGGCCCTTCCTCGACCGAGAAGCCTGCGTTGCGGAACAGCGCCTCGATGCGACGGCGAGCCCGGCTCACGGGATGCAGTCCGCCAGGCTGCTGGCCGCGGCCCGGCTGGGTCACGTCGAGACGGCCGGAGGCGAGCTCGCGCTCGAGTTGCTCGCCTTCGAGCACGCTCTGCCGGCCGGCTACGAGCGCGGCGAGTTCGTCGCGGAGCGTGTTGATGCGCGCGCCGGCCGCACGGCGCTCGTCGGGCGCGAGGGTCCCGAGCGACTTGAGCAGCCCGGTGATCGCGCCCTTCTTGCCGAACAGCTCGACCTTGAGCGCATCGATGTCCGCGAGGCGCGCGCAGCCGGCGATCCGCTCGCGCGCGCCCTCTGCCAGCCGCTGGAGGTCGGTGGTCGTCGTGTCGCTCATCTGGCGGTACGAAGTTCCGGCTGCCTGAGACAAACGAGGCCGGGCCGCTCGTGCGCCCCGGCCCCGACCATCGTCTTTGGCGCGACCACACGGGCCGCGCCGCACGCGGTCATCAGGCCGCGAGACCCGCCTTGGCCTGCTCGGCGATCTTGCCGAACGCCTCGATGTCGTGCACCGCGAGGTCCGCGAGCATCTTGCGGTCGATCTCGAGACCCGCCTTCCTGAGCCCCGCCATCATGCGGCTGTAGCTCAGGTCGAAGCCGCGGGCAGCGGCATTGATGCGCGTGATCCAGAGCGCACGCATGTCGCGCTTCTTGGCCCGGCGGTCACGGTAGGCGTACTGGCCGGCCTTGATGACCGCCTGCTTCGCCGTGCGGAACACCTTGCGGCGCGCGTTGTAGTAGCCCTTCGCCTTGGCGAGGATCTTCTTGTGTCGGCGTCCAGCGATGACGCCACGCTTTACTCGTGCCATGGGTCACCTCGCTCAGGCGTGGGGGAGAAGTTGTTCGAGCCGGCCGAGATCCTGCTTCGCGACCTGAGTCGGTCCGCGGAGCTGGCGTTTGCGCTTGCTCGTCTTCTTGGTGAGGATGTGTCGCTTCTGCGACTGGCCGCGCTTGAAGCCTTTCGCCGTCTTGCGAAAGCGCTTGGCCGCGGCCCGGTTGGTCTTCAACTTGGGCATGTCGGACTCCTGTTTGTTGGCCCGTTTCACCCCGGGCGAACCCGGCGATCGAGGGCGAAGATGCGGCCGCAGCCGCCCTTACTTCTTCTTCGGCGCCATCATCATGACCATCTGCCGGCCTTCCATCAGCGGCTGCTGCTCGACCACCGCATGGGGTGCGAGGTCGTTCTGCAGCCGGATCAGCATCTGCCGGCCGATGTCGGTGTGCGCCATCTCACGGCCACGGAAACGCAAGGTCACCTTGGCCTTGTCCCCTTCCTGAAAAAAGCGGATCAGATTCCTGAGCTTGATCTGATAGTCGCCTTCGTCAGTTCCGGGACGAAACTTCACTTCCTTGACCTGGATCTGCTTCTGCTTCTTCTTCGCGGCGTGGGTCTTCTTGTTCTGCTCGAACAGGAATTTCCCGTAGTCGATGATCCGGCAGACCGGGGGATCCGCCATCGGCGAGACCTCGACCAGGTCGAGTTCCTGCGAAGTAGCCAGTGCCAGCGCGTCGAAGCGACTCATGACACCGACCTGCTCGCCGTCTGCGCCGATGATGCGCAGCTGCGGGGCGGTGATCTCGTCGTTGCGCTTGATGCGCTTGGTCGTCGGAGTAGCGATGCGTCATACCTCCAAAGTGACGCGGCCTCGGCTCGCGACTTCCTCGGCAAGCTTCGACGCGATCGCCTCGAGAGGCATCGCGCCCAAGTCTTTGCCGCTTCGCGTGCGTACGGCCAGCGTGTTGGACCCTGCTTCGCGGTCGCCCGCGACCAGCAGGTACGGGACCCGCTGCAGGGTGTGCTCGCGGATTTTAAAGCCAACTTTCTCGTTTCGCAAATCCGTCTCGACCCGAAGCCCCTGATTTTTCAGGAAATCGGCCGCTTGGCGGCAGTAGTCCGCCTGCCCGTCGGTGATGTTCATCACGACCGCCTGGACCGGGGCCAGCCAGGCCGGGAAGCGGCCCGCGTGGTGTTCGATCAGGATGCCGATGAAGCGCTCCATGGAACCGAGCACGGCCCGATGCAGCATCACCGGCCTGTGCGCCGCCCCGTCCTCGCCGATGTACTCGGCCCCCAGGCGCTCCGGCAGGATGGGGTCCAGCTGCAGCGTGCCGCACTGCCAGTCGCGACCGATCGCGTCGCGCAGCACGAACTCGAGCTTCGGACCGTAGAAGGCCCCCTCCCCCGGGTTCAGGGTGTACTCGAGCCCGGCGGCCTCGCAGGCGCCCTTGCAGGGCCGTCTCGGCCTTGTCCCACATCTCGTCGGTGCCTGCCCGCTTGGCCGGCCGGTCGGAAAACTTGATCGCGATCGTCGGTGAAGCCGAAGTCCTCGTACACGCTCTTCAGCAGCGAGCAGAACGCGGCACGTCTCGGCGTTGATCTGCTCCTCGGTGCAGAAGATGTGCGCATCGTCCTGGGTGAACGCCCGCACGCGCATGATGCCGTGCAGCGCGCCCGAGGGCTCGTTGCGATGGCACGCGCCGAACTCCGCCATGCGCAGCGGCAGGTCGCGGTAGGACTTGATGCCCTGCCGGTAGATCATCACGTGGCCGGGGCAGTTCATCGGCTTGACCGCAAGCGATGCGATCCTCGGACTCGGCGATGAACATGTTCGGCGCCGTAGTTCTCCCAGTGCCCGGAGCGCTCCCACAGCGAGCGGTCGACCAGCTGGGGCGTCCGTACCTCGACGTAGCCTTCCCGCGCCAGCCGCTCGCGCATGTACTGCTCGATCGATGCGCCACAGCGTCCAGCCCTTCGGGTGCCAGAACACGCTCCCGACGGCTTCCTCCTGGGTGTGAAACAGGTCGAGTTCCCGCCCGACGCGCCGGTGGTCGCGCTTCTCGGCCTCCTCGAGGCGGGTCAGGTAGGCCTTGAGCTGCTTGTCGTCCGGCCATGCCGTTCCGTAGATGCGCTGGAGCATCTCGTTCTTCGAATCGCCACGCCAGTAGGCGCCCGCGACCTTCATCAGCTTGAACGCACCGAGCTTGCCAGTGCTGGGCACGTGCGGACCACGGCACAGGTCGAACCAGCCGCCCTGCCCGTAGAGGCTGATGTCCTCGTTCGCGGGAATGCTCGCGATGATCTCGGCCTTGTAGTGCTCACCGATGCGCTCGAAGGTGGCGACGGCCTCGTCGCGCGGCATCACCCGTCGCTCGACCCCGAGGTCGGCAAGTACCAGTTCGTGCATCTTCTGCTCGAACTTCACGAGGTCGTCGGGCGTGAACGGCCGGCTGAACGCAAAGTCGTAGTAGAAACCATCCTCGATGACCGGGCCGATCGTGACCTGGGCGTCGGGGTAGACGGCCTGCACGGCCTGCGCGAGCAGGTGAGCCGTCGAGTGGCGGATGATTTCGAGGCCGTCGGGATCACGGCCCGTCACGATCGCGAGCGTTCGCATCGAGGGCAATCGTGAAGGAGGTGTCGACGAGCCTGCCGTCGACCTTGCCGCCGAGTGCGGCCCTGGCGAGGCCCGGTCCGATGTCGGCCGCGACCTGCGCGACCGTCACCGGCTGGGCATACGTCCGCTGGCTACCGTCGGGCAGGGTGATGACGGGCATGTGAATCCTTGGCAGGCGAGGTCTGGTGGGCGCACGTGGGATCGAACCACGGACCCCTACCATGTCAAGGTAGTGCTCTACCGCTGAGCTATGCGCCCTCAAACGAGCCGGGGAGGATACAGGAAGCCGCGGAGGCGTGGCTAGGGGGCCTGCTGCCGCGCCGCATGGTGGCGCCACCGGCGCGCGGACCGGCTATCCCGCGAGCGCCCCGGGCGGGCCGAAGGTCTGGTGGCGCAGCCGCTCGATCTCGTCGCGGATCCGAGCTGCCGCCTCGAACTCGAGGTTACGGGCGTGGCGGTACATCTCGGCCTCGAGCTTCTTGATCTTCTTCATGGCCTGCTCCGGACCGAGCGCGACGCCTGCACCTGCCCCGTCCCCGACCGCGGCCATCGCCGCCCGTCTCGCTGCCGGCACGCGCGCCCTCCATCACATCCGTGACTGGCTTCAGGATGCTCCGCGGCGTGATGCCGTGCGCCGCGTTGTACTCGAGCTGGCGGCAGCGGCGGCGGTCCGTCTCCGCGAGCGCGCGCTCGATCGAGCCCGTCATGCGGTCCGCGTACAGGATCGCCCTGCCGTTGACGTGGCGCGCGGCCCGGCCGATGGTCTGGATCAGCGATCCCTCGGAGCGCAGGAAACCCTCCTTGTCGGCGTCGAGGATCGCGACCAGCGAGACCTCGGGCATGTCGAGGCCCTCGCGCAACAGGTTGATGCCCACCAGCACGTCGAAGTGGCCGAGGCGCAGATCGCGGATGATCTCCACCCGCTCCACCGTCTCGACGTCGGCATGCAGGTAGCGCACCCGCACGCCGTGCTCGTGGAGGTACTCGGTGAGGTCCTCGGCCATGCGCTTGGTCAGCGTCGTGATCAGCACCCGCTCGTCGCGCGCGGCGCAGCGGTGGATCTCCGACAGCACGTCGTCGACCTGCGTGCGCACCGGCCGGATCTCGACCGCCGGGTCGACGAGCCCGGTGGGACGCACCACCTGCTCGACGACCTGTCCCGACAGCCGCGCCTCGTAGGGTCGCGGCGTCGCCGAGACGAAGATCATCTGCGGTGCGAGCGACTCCCACTCGTCGAAACGCAGCGGGCGGTTGTCGAGCGCGGATGGCAGGCGGAAGCCGTACTCGACGAGCGTCTCCTTGCGTGAGCGATCGCCGCGGTACATGCCCCCGATCTGCGGCACGGTGACGTGGCTCTCGTCGACGACCAGCAGGGCGCCCTTCGGCAGGTAGTCGAACAGGCAGGGCGGAGGCTCCCCCGCCGAGCGCCCGGACAGATACCGCGAGTAGTTCTCGATGCCCGAGCAGTAGCCGACCTCCATCATCATCTCGAGGTCGAAGGTGGTGCGCTGCTCGAGCCGCTGCGCCTCGAGCAGCTTGCCGAGGCCGCGCAGCTCCGCGAGCCTCCCGCGCAGTTCCTCGCGGATCTGCTCGATCGCACGGTCGATACGCTCCTTGGGCGTCACGTAATGAGACGACGGATACACCGTGAGCCGCGGCACGCGGCGCAGCACCTCGCCGGTCAGCGGATCGAACCACGCGAGCGCCTCGATCTCGTCGTCGTAGAGCTCGATCCGTACCGCCTCGCGCTCGGACTCGGCCGGGAAGACGTCGATCACGTCGCCACGCACTCGGTAACTGCCCTGCGCGAGGTCGAGCTCGTTGCGCGTGTACTGCATGTCGGCGAGGCGGCGCAACAGCTTGCGCTGGTCGAGACGCTCGCCGCGCACGAGGTGCAGGACCATGCTGAGGTAGGCCTGCGGATCGCCGAGGCCGTAGATCGCCGAGACGGTCGCCACGATGATCGAGTCCGGCCGCTCGAGCAGCGCCTTGGTGGCCGAGAGCCGCATCTGCTCGATGTGCGCGTTCACCGAGGCGTCCTTCTCGATGTACGTGTCGGAGGACGGCACGTAGGCCTCGGGCTGGTAGTAGTCGTAGTAGCTGACGAAGTACTCGACGGCGTTGTCGGGGAAGAACTCGCGGAACTCGCCGTAGAGCTGCGCCGCCAGCGTCTTGTTGTGCGCCATCACCAGGGTCGGGCGCTGCACGCGCTCGATGACATTGGCGATCGTGTAGGTTTTCCCGGAACCCGTCACACCGAGCAGCGTCTGGTGCGACAGGCCGTTGACGAGCCCGTCGACCAGCTGCGCGATCGCCGCGGGCTGGTCGCCCGCCGGCTGGTAGTCGGCGCGCAGGCGGAAGCGGGGCTGGTCCATCGTCGGCTGGGCGGCAGTCGCGCTTGGGAAGACGGCGCGGATTGGCCTAAGATACGCGTTCCCTCCCGCTCCCGGAATACGCCCTTGGCCATCGTCCTCGCCGAGCGCCTCAAGCGCGTCAAGCCCTCGCCTACCGTCGCCCTCACCGGACGCGTCGCCAGGCTCAGGGCCGAAGGTCGCGACATCATCGGCCTCGGCGTCGGCGAGCCCGATTTCGACACGCCAGTCCATATCGCGGACGCAGGGGTCGAGGCGATCCGCAAGGGCTTCACGCGCTACACGGCGGTCGAGGGCATCCCCGAGCTGAAGGACGCGGTGATCGCGAAATTCAGGCGCGACAACGGCATCGAGTACTCGCGGTCGCAGATCCTGGTCTCGACCGGCGCCAAGCAGACCATCTACAACCTGTTCATGTCCGTGATCGACCCGGGCGACGAGGTGATCATCCCGGCGCCGTACTGGGTCTCATACCCCGACATCGCGCTGCTCGCGGAGGGCACGCCGGTCACGCCGTACGCGGGACCCGAGCAGGGGTACAAGCTCACGCCCGCACAGCTCGAGGCGGCCATCACTCCGCGCACGCGCCTGTTCATGCTCAACAGCCCGAGCAACCCGACCGGCGCCGCCTACACGAGTGCCGAGCTGCACGGACTCGGAGCGGTGCTGCGCCGCCACCCCGACGTGCTGGTCGCGACCGACGACATGTACGAGCACATCTACTGGGGCCGCGAGCCGTTCGCGAGCTTCCTGACCGCCTGCCCCGACCTCTACGACCGTACCGTCACCATCAATGGCGTGTCGAAGAGCTACGCCATGACGGGCTGGCGCATCGGCTACTGCGGCGGGCCGGCGACGATCGTCGACGCGATGTCCACCATCCAGAGCCAGAGCACGTCGAACCCGTCGTCGATCGCGCAGAAGGCGGCGGTCGCGGCCCTGAACGGCGACCAGTCCTGCGTCGCCGAGATGAACCGGCACTTCAAGGCCCGCCACGACTACTTCAACGCGGGCCTCAACGCCCTGCCGGGCGTGCACGTGCTGCCGGCCGCCGGCACTTTCTACGCGTTCTGCGACGTGTCGGAGGCGATCAGGAATCACGGCCTCGCCGACGATCACGAGTTCGCCGAACTGTTGCTCGAGAAGGGCGGCGTGGCAGGCGTGCCGGGCACCGGTTTCGGCGCGCCAGGGCACATCCGGTTCTCGTTCGCCGTGAGCATGGAGACGCTCGAGAAGGCGCTCGAGCGCATGGGCAAGGTGCTGCGCGAAGCGTGACCACCATTCCTTGACGACGGCGCCCGCAATCCGCAGAATTCCGCGCCTTCCAGTTCCGACATAGCTCAGCGGTAGAGCAGCTGACTGTTAATCAGCGGGTCCCAGGTTCGAATCCTGGTGTCGGAGCCAACTCCCCTCGCATCGCCCTGCAGCTGCCGACCGCGTCACCCGTTGGCGGCGACCTTCACGTCGGCGCGCGTAAGTTCCCGCAGCGACTCCGCGACGATGCCAAGCCCCTCGCCCACGATCGCATCGGACGCCGTGAGCGGCACCAGGAAACGGATGACGTTGCCGTAGAGCCCGCAGGACAGCAGCACGAGGCCCTTCTCGGCGGCGCGCTTCGTGAGCGCCCTGGTGAGGTCGGGATCCGGCGAGCGCGGATCGCGGTTGTGCACGAGTTCGATGGCCACCATGGCGCCGAGGCCACGCACCTCGCCGATGGCCGGGATCTCGCGCTGCAGTTCGCGCAGTGAGGACATCATCGTCGCGCCGATGGCCTCGGCCCGCGCGCACAGGCCCTCGCTCTCGATCGCCTCGAGCACCGCGAGCCCGGCGGCGCACGCGATCGGCGAGCCCGCATAGGTGCCGCCGAGCCCGCCGGGCCCGGGAGCGTCCATGATCTGTGCCTTGCCAACGACCGCCGCCAGCGGGAAGCCGCCCGCCAGGCTCTTCGCCATGGTCATGAGGTCGGGCTCGATGCCCGCGTGCTCGATGGCGAACATCCGCCCGGTGCGGGCGAAGCCGGTCTGGATCTCGTCGATCACCAGCACGATGCCGTGCTCGTCGCACAGCCTGCGCAGCGCTTTGAGGAACTCCGCAGGCGCGACGTAGAAACCGCCCTCGCCCATCACCGGCTCGATGATGATCGCGGCGACGCGCGCGGGCTCCACGTCGTACTTGAAGACGTGCTCGAGGGCGTCGAGGCTGTCCTGCACGCTCACGCCGTGGTAGGCGACCGGGAACGGCACGTGGTAGACCTCGGCGGGAAACGGGCCGAACCCGGCCTTGTAGGGTGCGACCTTGCCGGTGAGCGCCATCGCCATGAACGTACGGCCGTGGAACCCGCCGCCGAAGGCGATCACGGCGGAGCGGCCGGTGTGCGCGCGCGCGATCTTGATCGTGTTCTCGACGGCCTCGGCACCGGTCGTCACGAAAATCGCCTTCTTGGGCGTCGGTCCTGGCGCGAGCCGGTTCAGGCGCTCGGCGAGTTCCACGCCGACCTCGTACGGCGTCACCATGAAACAGGTGTGGCTGAACGCCTCGAGCTGCCGCGCCACCGCGGACCGGACCTTCGGGTGCAGGTGACCGGTGTTGAGCACGGCGATGCCGCTCGCGAAGTCGATGTAGCGGCGACCCTCCACGTCCCACATCTCCGCGTTCTCGGCGCGGGCAACGAAGACCGGCAGCGAGTTCGCCAGGCCGCGGGCAATCGACGCGTCGCGCCGCGACTGGAGTTCCTGATTGGTCGCCATGATTGCTCCTGGTAGACGGGGTCAGCCGCGCGCGGCGATCAGCTGCGTGAGGTAGTTGCCGAAGGCGTCGCCGAGTTCCGGGTGCCGCAGGGCGAACTCGACCGTCGCCTCGAGGTATCCGAGCTTGGAGCCGCAGTCGTAGCGCTTGCCCTCGAACGCATAGGCCAGCACCGTCTCGGTGGCCAGCAGCGCGGCGATCCCGTCGGTGAGCTGGATCTCGCCACCGGCGCCGCGGCCAGTCGTCTCGAGACAGCGGTACACGTCCGGCGTAAGCAGGTAACGGCCCACCACCGCCAGCGTCGAGGGCGCCTCGGCGGGCCGCGGCTTCTCGACGATGCGTTCGACCCGTGACACGCGCCCATCGAGCGGCTGAGCGGCCACGATGCCGTACTTGTCGGTTTCGTTGCGCGCCACCGTCTGCACGCCGAGCACACTCGCCCGCCGCCCGGCGAAAACCTGCGCCATCTGCTTGAGGCAGGGCTCCTCGGCGTCGATCAGGTCGTCGGCGAGATGGACGAAAAAGGGCTCGTCGCCCACCACCGGGCGCGAGCACAGCACGGCGTGGCCGAGACCGAGTGGCGCCGGTTGGCGGATGTAGATGCAGCTGGCGTAGGACGGCACGATCCCGCGCACGGCCTCGAGCAGCTGGCGCTTGCCCTGCGCCTCGAGCTCCTGCTCGAGCTCGTGGTCGGTGTCGAAGTGGTCCTCGATCGCGCGCTTGGCGTAGCCGGTGATGAACACCAGCTTGTCCGCTCCGGCGGCGAGCGCTTCCTCGGCCGCGTACTGGATCAGCGGCTTATCGACGATCGGCAGCATTTCCTTCGGGCTCGCCTTGGTGGCGGGAAGGAAGCGCGTGCCGCGCCCTGCCACGGGAAACACCGCCGTCCTGATCCGGGTCATGGTTCGTCCGCGCCTGCTCCGGGGATATCCCGCGAATCATAGCGGATCCCTTCCCCGGGGCTCCATCGCGCAGCCGCGAGGCGCGGCTGCCGTCCGCGCGGGACGGCAGCCCGCCCGCGGCGCGATCAGGAGCGCGGTGCCGGCTTCGGCGCCGTCGCGGGCGCCTGCCCCGCTTTGTCGAGCCGGATGTTCCCGCGGTTCTGCTCGAGTACGCGCTGACCGATGCCCTGCACTTTCAACAGGTCCTCGGCGGAACGATAGGGACCGTTCTTCTGGCGATACTCGACGATCGCCTGCGCCTTCACGGGCCCGATGCCGTCGAGTTCGCGCGCCAGCGTCGTGGCGTCCGCGGTGTTCACATTCACCGGCCCTGCCCACGCCACGGTGGGCAGCAGGCTCGCGATGAGCACCTGCACGAGTCTGCGGGGATCCTTCGTCATTGCTGTCTCCTTACGGTTTCAGTTGCCGCCATCCCGGTGTGGGTGCGGTCGTCGGGACCGTAACGGAGGGTGTCCACTGCATGCTGTCGCAAACGCGGCCGCTTTGCGCAGATTCTCCGCGACGCGCAGCATTGCGCGACGCGGATGTGCGGGACGCGGACGGGAGATTCCGGCTGGCGCCGCCTCAGGCGCTGTCCGCGGGGGCTCCCGACGCGACCGTACGTGATTCCGCGAGCCGCAGCGCGTTGCGCAGACGACCGCGCTCGGCGAGCAGCCGGGCAATCCAGTTGGAACGCCAGACTGCGCCGGCGAGCAGTCCCGCGGAGAAGGCGATCAGGAGCGCGACGCCGGAAGACACACCGAAGCGGGCGATCGCGACGTCGACCTCGAAGCGCTGCTGGTTGAGGGCGGTGAAGAGCACGGCTGCGGCCAGCAGCAGCAGCACGGCGCAGGCGAGCGCGATGCGGCGCAGCATGGCCCGGCGCCGCTCAGGCGGACCCGTGCAGAGGGTCGTCCAGGCCCGGCTCGTTCACCCGCTCGCGCAGGTCCTTGCCCGGCTTGAAATGCGGCACGTACTTGCCCGCCAGCGCTACGGTCTCGCCGGTCTTGGGATTGCGCCCCTGCCGCGGCGGACGGAAATGCAGACTGAAGCTGCCGAAGCCGCGGATCTCGATGCGCTGACCCTGCGCGAGTGCGTCGCCCATGATCTCGAGAACCTGTTTGACCGCCAGCTCGACGTCCTTGGCGGGGAGGTGACTCTGCTTCGCGGCGATCAACTCGATGAGCTCGGACTTGGTCATGCTGCGCTCGCCGTCCATTCCGCTCCTCCCCGGTGCCTGGACCTTCCCTCAGCGAACGTTCGACGGACGCCGGCCCCCGCCGGCATCCGTCGCCGGACCCGATGTCACTGGCCGGAAATCTGCTCCTTCAGCAGCTCGCCCAGGCTGGTGCCCGTGGACGAATCCGACCGGTAGTTCTGCATGGCCTCCTGTTCCTCGGCCATGTCCTTCGCCTTGATCGAAAGCGCGATGGTGCGGACCTTGCGGTCCACGGCCGTGAACTTGGCCTCGACTTCGTCGCCGACCTTGAGCAGCGCCCGGGCGTCCTCGACGCGGTCGCGCGCGAGTTCGGAGGCTCGCAGGTAGCCGTCGATGCCGCCGCCGAGGTCCACGATGGCGCCCTTGGCATCCACCTCGCGGACCAGGCCGCGGACGATGCTGCCCTTCGGGTGCTCGGCGATCCACGTCGAGAACGGATCCTTCGCGAGCTGCTTGACGCTGAGGGAGATGCGCTCGCGCTCCGGGTCGATCGCAACCACGATGGCCTCGACCGTCTGGCCCTTCTGGTACTGGTGCACGGCTTCCTCGCCCGCCACGTCCCAGGACAGGTCGGAGAGGTGCACGAGGCCGTCGATGCCACCCGGCAGCCCGATGAACAGGCCGAAGTCGGTGATCGAGCGGATCTGGCCGTTCACGTGGTCGCCGCGGTTGTAGTTGTCCGCGAACTCGCGCCACGGGTTCGGCTTGCACTGCTTGATGCCCAGCGAGATGCGGCGGCGCTCCTCGTCGATGTCGAGCACCATCACCTCGACTTCCTCGCCGATGTGCACGACCTTGGCCGGACTGACGTTCTTGTTGGTCCAGTCCATCTCGGAGACGTGGACCAGACCCTCGACACCGTCCTCGATCTCGACGAAGCATCCGTAGTCGGCGATGTTGGTGACCTTGCCGAACAGGCGCGTGCCGGAAGGATAACGGCGTGCGATGTTCTGCCACGGGTCGGCGCCGAGCTGTTTCAGGCCGAGGCTGACGCGCTGACGCTCGCGGTCGAACTTGAGGATGCGCACGTCGATCTCGTCGCCCACGTTGACGACTTCCGACGGGTGCTTGACGCGCTTCCACGCCATGTCCGTGATGTGCAGCAGGCCGTCGATGCCGCCGAGGTCCACGAACGCGCCGTAGTCGGTGAGGTTCTTGACCACGCCCTTGATGACGGCGCCTTCCTGCAGCTTCTCGAGCAGTTCGCTGCGCTCGGCGCTGTACTCCTGCTCGACGACCGCACGGCGCGAGACCACGACGTTGTTGCGCTTCTGGTCGAGCTTGATGATCTTGAACTCGAGCGTCTTGCCCTCGAGGTAGCCCGGGTCGCGCACGGGGCGCACGTCCACGAGCGAGCCAGGCAGGAATGCGCGCACGAATTCGATCTCGACGGTGAAACCGCCCTTGACCCGGCCGTTGATGAGGCCGGTGACCACCTCACCCTTCTCGAATGCCCCCTCGAGGCGCTCCCAGGTGCGCGCGCGCTTCGCCTTCTCGCGTGAAAGACGCGTCTCGCCTGAGCCGTCCTCGACGCTGTCGAGGGCCACCTCGACGTCGTCACCGACGCTCACCTCCAGCTCGCCGCGCTCGTTCTTGAACTGCTGGGTGGGAATCACCGCCTCGGACTTGAGGCCGGCGCTCACCAGCACCACGTCCGGACCGATCTCGATCACGCGGCCGGTGAGGATCTGGCCCGGGCGGATCCGCTGACTCGCCAGGCTCTCTTCGAACAGTTGCGCAAAACTCTCGGTCATTCTCTTTTCCAGGGCCTCGGGCCCGTTGCTTCGCCGGCATCCCGCCTGCGAAGAGTTGCTGACACCGCACCAGCGTCCTGCCGGGCGACTCGGTAGAAAAAGACACCCCAACGCTCGCGCGAGGGGGTGTCGTCATCGGATCGCAGGGAAACGTTCTCTTGCGAGGTCGAGGACGCGCGACACCACCGCTTCGATCGGCATTCCGGTCGAGTCGACGAGCACCGCGTCCCCGGCCGGCCTGAGCGGGGCCACGGAACGGCCCGCATCACGCTGGTCCCGCGCCAGGATTTCCTGCGAAAGGCCGGCAAGGTTAGCAGTGAGCCCCTTTTCTTTCAACTGCTTATGGCGCCTCTGCGCCCGCTCCTCGGCACTCGCCGTGAGGAACACCTTGAGGCCAGCCCGGGGGAAAACCACGGTGCCCATGTCGCGCCCGTCCGCGACCAGCCCGGGTGCGGTGGCGTAGGCGCGCTGCCGCCCGAGCAGCGCCGCCCGCACCGCGGGCATCGCCGCCACCACCGAGGCCATGTTGCCCGTCGTCTCGGCACGGAGCGCGCGGGTGACGTCCTGCCCCTCGAGCAGGACACGCTCCCCGCCGGTGTCGTCCGCCTCGAAGCGTGCGTCGAGCCCGGCGGCGACCGCGGCGTGTGCGGCCTCGTCGGCGGAGCCGAGCCCGCGCGCCGCACCGGCCAGCGCGACCAGCCGGTACAGCGCGCCGCTGTCGAGCAGTTGCCAGCCGAGCACGTCAGCCACCCGCCGGGCGACCGTGCCCTTGCCCGAGCCGCTCGGACCGTCGATCGTGATCACCGCGGCAGGAGCACCCGGCGCACTCACGCGCCACGCTCCGCGAGGCGCAGCCCGACCGAACGAGCGATCGGTGCAAAGCCCGGGAACGAGGTCGCGACGTTGGCGACGTCGCGGATCTCGATCGGCGCACTCGCCCGCAGGCTCGCGACCGCGAACGCCATCGCGACGCGATGGTCGCCGTGGCTGTCGATCAGGCCGCCGCCGATCGGGCCGCCCTCGATGCGCAGCCCGCCGGGCAGTACCTCGTGGCGCACGCCGACCGCCGCGAGGCCACGGGCCATGACGGCGATGCGGTCGCTCTCCTTGACGCGCAGTTCCTCGGCACCGGTCACGAGCGTCTCCCCGCTGGCGCAGGCGGCGGCAACGAAGAACGCCGGGAATTCGTCGATCGCGAGCGGCACCAGTCGCTCGGGAACCCGAATCCCCGACAGCGGTGCAGGCCGCACCTCGATGTCAGCGACCGGCTCGGCACCGTCGCTGCGATGGCCGACGAGGCGCAGATCGGCGCCCATCAGTGCGAGCATCTCGAGCAGCCCGGTGCGGGTGGGGTTGACGCCCACGCCCTCGATCACGAACGGCTCCCGCGCGCCGATGCATGCCGCGACGATAAAGAACGCGGCCGACGAGAAGTCCCCCGGCACCGCGATGCGCGCGGCCTCGAGGCGCGCGGGCGGACGCAGCGTCGCCGTTCCTCCACGGGCCGCGACCTCGACGCCGAAGCCCTGCAGCATGCGTTCGGTGTGATCGCGCGTGACCGCCGGCTCCACCACCGTGGTCTCGCCCTCGGCGTAGAGACCCGCGAGCAGCGCCGCCGACTTCACCTGCGCGCTCGCCACCGGCATCTCGTAGCGGATGCCGTGGAGCTGCCGGGCACCGCGGATGCGCACCGGCGGACGCCCGTCCTGCGTCTCGATGACCGCGCCCATCTGGCGCAGCGGCTTCGCGACGCGCTCCATCGGGCGGCGCATCAGCGACTGGTCGCCGACCAGTTCGCTGTCGAAACGCTGCGCGGCCAGCAGCCCCATGAACAGCCGCATGGCCGTGCCGGCATTGCCCATGTCGAGCGGGCCGTCGCTCGCGCACAGGCCGTGCAGCCCGACGCCGTGGATCCGCACTCGCCGGGCGACGGGCGCTCGACCTCGACGCCGAGGCGCGCCACCGCACGCAGCGTGGCGAGGCAATCCTCGCCCTCGAGGAATCCCTCGACGTGCGTGGTGCCGGTGGCCACGGCGCCCAGCATCAGCGCGCGGTGCGAGATCGACTTGTCGCCCGGCACGCGTACGCGCCCCGCGACGGACGCGCCCGGCTCGGCAAGGTAATGGCTCATCGCCGGCGGCAACCGCTCAGAGGATGGCCCGCGGATACGATCCGACCACGCGGCATAGCGAGGTCAGCCCCTGGAGCTGCCCGAGCGCGCTCGCAAGCGGCTCGTCCGTGGCGTGGCCCTCCAGGTCGATGAAGAACACGTAGTCCCACTTGCGGCGCCGCGACGGGCGCGACTCGATGCGCGTCATGCTGATGCCGTGCCGCGCGAAGGGCTCGAGCAGTCGGAACAGCGCGCCCGGCGCGTCGGTGTGCGCCGCCGAGACGAGCAGCGTGGTCTTGTCCTGGCCGCTGCTCGGGAAGGTCTTGCGCCCGATCACCAGGAAACGCGTCGTATTGTCCGGGCGATCCTCGATCTCGGGCACGAGGACGTTGAGGCCGTAGACCTCGGCAGCTGCCATCGGCGCGATTGCCGCCGTGCCGTCCTCGTCGCGGGCGCGGCGTGCTCCCTCGGCGTTGCTGGAGACGGCCACGCGCTCCACGCCCGGCAGGTACTCGGTCAGCCAGCCACGGCACTGGGCGAGCGCCTGCAGATGCGCGCAGACCCGCTGCACCCCGTCGAGTGCGCTCATCAGCCCCAGCAGGTTGTGGTGGATGCGCAGCTCGACCTCGCCGCAGATGGCCAGCGGCGAGGTGAGGAACATGTCGAGCGTGCTGTTGACCGTCCCTTCGCTCGAGTTCTCGATCGGTACGACGCCGAAGTCGGCGGTGCCGGCCTCGACCTCGTGGAACACCTCCTCGATCGAGATGAGCGGCAGGCCGCGCACGGAGTGGCCGAACTGCTTGTGCACCGCCTGCTGCGTGAAAGTTCCCTCAGGCCCGAGGTACGCCACCTTGAGCGGCTCCTGCTGGGCCAGGCAGGCCGACATGATCTCGCGGAACAGACGCAGGATCTCCTCGTCACGCAGCGGGCCGCGCGCCGCCCGGTTGCGCTCGAGGGCGAGGCGCAGCACCTGGGCCTCGCGTTCCGGCCGGTAGAAATCGACCGTGTGTCCCGCGGCATGCTTGGAGATGCCGACCTGCTGCGCCAGCTGCGCGCGCTCGTTGATCAGCGCGTGGAGCTGCGCGTCCACCGCGTCGATGCGACCGCGGATCGACTCGAGGGCCGGCTTCGTCGCGCTCGGGCGCGCCTTGCCGCGGCCGGTCTTCGTGCCAGCCGCCGCCGGAGGGGAGCGCCGCTTCGCACGCGCCATCGTCAGACGGTCCGCGCGGAGAGCACGCCCGGGATCGCCCGCAGCTTCGCCAGCACCTCTTGCGGGATCGGAGCGTCGGTGTCGATCAGTGTGTAGGCGAGGTCGCCGCGGGACTTGTTGAGCAGGTCGTCGATGTTGAGGCGCGCATCGGCGAGGCAGGTCGAGATCTGGCCGACCATGTTCGGCACGTTGTCGTTCGCGATCGCGACGCGGTTGCCGCCCACCCGCGGCAGCACGGCCTCGGGGAAGTTCACGGAGTTGCGCACGTTGCCGTTCTCGAGGAAGTCGCGCAGCGTGTCCGCCACCATCACCGCGCAGTTCTCCTCGGCCTCGCCCGTCGAGGCGCCGAGGTGCGGCAGCGCAACCACGCGCGGGTGATCCTTCACGGCGCGGGTCGGGAAGTCGCAGACGTAGGTCGCGAGGTGACCGCGTTCGAGCGACGCGAGCACGGCCGCCTCGTCGACGATCGCGGCACGGGCGAAATTGAGCACCGTGCCGCCGGCCGGCATCAGCCGCAGTCGCGCCTCGTTCACCAGCGCACGCGTGGCGTCGTTCAGCGGTACGTGCAGCGTGACCATGTCGCTGCGCGAGAACAGGTCGTCGAGGCTGAGTGCCTGCTCGACTCCCGAGGACAGCTGCCAGGCGCGCTGCACGGTGATCTGCGGGTCGTAGCCCAGCACCTTCATGCGCAGTCCGAGTGCGGCGTTCGCCACCTCGACGCCGATCGCGCCCAGTCCCACGACGCCGAGCGTCCGGCCCGGCAGTTCGTGGCCGACGAACCGCTTCTTGCCCTTCTCCACGGCCTCCTCGATGGCGTGGTCGTCGCCCTCCAGCGAGCGCACGTAGCCCCAGGCCTGGCAGATGCTGCGCGCCGAAAGGAACAGACCGGCCAGCACCAGTTCCTTCACCGCGTTGGCGTTCGCACCCGGCGCGTTGAACACCGGCACGCCGCGGCGGCTCAGCTTCGCCACCGGGACGTTGTTGGTGCCCGCCCCGGCACGGGCGACTGCGAGCACGCTGGGCGGGATGTCCAACGAGTGCATGTCCGCCGAGCGCAGCAGCACCGCGTCCGGATGGCCGATCTCGGAGGCCACCTCGTAGCGCTCGCGCGGCAGCCGCTCGAGGCCGCGCACCGAGATGTTGTTGAGCGTGAGGATCTTGAACGACATGGGGCGCCTCAACCGTGCCTGCGCTGGAACTCCCGCATGTACGCCACCAGCGCTTCCACGCCCGCCATCGGCATGGCGTTGTAGAGGCTGGCGCGCATGCCGCCGACCGAGCGGTGTCCGGCGAGCGCCACGAGACCCGCGGCCTTGGCACCCTCGAGGAACGGCTTGTCGAGCGCCTCGGAGGGCAGCGTGAAGGGAACGTTCATCCACGAGCGGCAGTCCGTTGCGACCGGATTGCGGTAGAAGCCCGAGCCGTCGATCGCAGCGTAGAGCCGCTCGGCCTTGGCGCGGTTCTCGCGCTCCATCGCCGCGAGGCCGCCCCGGCGCTTGATCCACTGGAACACGGCGCCCGCCACGTACCAGCTGTAGGTCGCCGGCGTGTTGAGCATCGAGCCGTCGGCGGCCATCGCCTTCCAGTCGAATATGGTCGGCGTGTCGGGACGCGCGCGGCCGAGCAGGTCCTCGCGCACCACGACGACGACGAGGCCCGCCGGTCCGATGTTCTTCTGCGCGCCGGCGTAGATCACGCCGAAGCGGCTCACGTCGAGCGGCCGCGAGAGGATCGTCGAGGAGAAATCCGCGACCAGCGGGGTGTCGCCCACCTCGGGCACGAACGGGAACTCGACGCCGCCGATGGTCTCGTTCGGCGTGTAGTGGACGTAGGCGGCGCCCGGCGTGAGCTTCCAGGTCCCGAGCGCCGGCACCGTGGAATAGTTGCCGCCGGCATCGGCCGCGACGTTCACGCTGCAGTAGCGCCTGCCCTCGCCGATCGCCTTCTTCGACCATGCGCCGGTGTTCACGTAGTCCGCGACGGAGTCGGCCGGCGCGAGGTTCAGCGGAATTGCCGCGAACTGCCCGGTGGCCCCGCCCTGCAGGAACAGCACCTTGTAGTTCGAGGGCACCGCCAGCAGCTCGCGCAGGTCGGCCTCGGCCTGCTCGGCGATGCCGACGAAGGCCTTGCCGCGATGGCTCATCTCCATCACCGACATGCCCTGCCCGCGCCAGTCGAGCATCTCCTCGCGCAGTTGCTCGAGGACCTCCACCGGCAGCGCGGCCGGACCGGCGCTGAAATTGAACACGCGAGTCATGTCGGGGCGGACCTCCGCGGCGTTGTTGCAGCGCAGTGTAACAGGCCGCGGCGGGCCGCGTTCCAGCCGGCCCGCAGGGCGCCCGGTCAGCCCGGGGACAGCGGCTCGCCCGCCGCTGCGGCGTCGTCCGGCGCCTGCGCGTCCTCGGCGCCGCCGGCCTCCTCGTCGCCGACGGTCTCGGGCTCGACCGGCTCCACGCCGATCAGCCGCTCGCCATCGTCGAGGCGGATCAGCCGCACGCCCTGCGTGTTGCGTCCGAGTACCGAGATCTCGCCGGCCCGGGTACGCACCAGGGTGCCGCTCGAACTCATGAGCATCAGCTCGTCGCTGGTCGCGACCTGCGTGGCAGCCACCAGCCGGCCGTTGCGCTCGCTCGTCTGCATGGCAATCACGCCCTGCCCACCGCGACCGTGCAGCGGGAACTCCTCGACCGGGGTGAGCTTGCCGAAGCCGTTCTCCGAGGCCGTGAGGATCAGCCCGTCGGCGTCGGGGATGATCAGCGAGATCACCTCCTCGTCGTCCGGGAGCCGGATGCCGCGCACGCCGGCCGCCGTGCGTCCCATTGCACGCACGTCGTCCTCGGGGAAGCGCACGGCCTTGCCGCCGGAGCCGCAGAGCATCACGTCGCGCGTGCCATCGGTGATGGCCACACCCACGAGCCTGTCGCCCTCGTCGAGGCCGACGGCGATGATGCCGGCGGTGCGCGGCCGCGAGAACGCCACCAGCGGGGTCTTCTTGACCGTGCCGCGGGCGGTCGCCATGAACACGAAGCGGTCCTGCGTGTACTCGCGGATCGGCAGCACGGCGGTGATCCGCTCCTCGGACTCGAGCGGCAGCAGGTTCACGATCGGCTTGCCGCGCGAGCCGCGTCCCGCCTGCGGCAGGCGGTAGACCTTGAGCCAGTAGAGCTGCCCGAGGTTCGAGAAGCACAGCAGCGTGTCGTGGGTGTTCGCCACGAACAGCTTGTCGACGAAGTCCTCGTCCTTCACCGCGGTCGCGGACTTGCCGCGCCCGCCGCGGCCCTGCGCGCGGTACTCGCTCACCGGCTGCGCCTTGGCATAGCCGCCGTGGGAGAGCGTGACGACCACGTCCTCCGGCGTGATCAGATCCTCCATCGTGAGGTCGGACTCATCCTCGTCGATGCGCGTTCGCCGCTCGTCGCCGTACTGCTCACGGATCGCCAGCAGTTCGGTGCGGATCACTTCGAGCAGCCGCTCGGGCCGCGCGAGGATGTCGGAGAGGTCGCGAATGAGTTCCAGCAGTTCGCTGTACTCGGCGAGGATCTTGTCCTGCTCGAGGCCGGTGAGGCGGTGCAGCCGCAGGTCGAGGATCGCCTGCGCCTGCGCCTCGGAGAGTCGGTAGCCGCCCGCCTGCAGGCCGAACTCCGCGCCGAGCCCGTCCGGCCGCGTCTGGATGGCGCCGGCGCGCTCGAGCATCTCGGGCACGACGCCCGGGGACCAGGTGCGCGCCATCAGCGCCACCCTGGCATCCGCCGGCGTCGGCGAGGCCTTGATCAGCGCGATCACCTCGTCGATGTTGGCGAGCGCGATCGCGAGGCCCTCGAGGATGTGGCCCCGCTCGCGCGCCTTGCGCAGCTCGTACACCGTGCGGCGCGTGACGACCTCGCGCCGGTGCCGGATGAAGGCCTCGATGAGGTCCTTCAGGTTCATCAGCTTCGGCTGGCCGTCGGCGAGCGCGACCATGTTGACGCCGAACACGGATTCCATCGGCGTCTGCTTGTAGAGGTTGTTGAGGACGATGTCCGCAACCTCGCCGCGCTTCAGCTCGATCACCACGCGCATGCCGTCCTTGTCGGACTCGTCGCGCAGTTCCGAGATGCCTTCGATCAGCTTGCCCCGCACGAGATCGGCGATGCGTTCGAGCAGCCGCGCCTTGTTCACCTGGTAGGGCAGCTCGTTGATGATGATCGCCTCGCGGCCGTGGTCGTCGATCTCCTCGACCTCGGTGAGGGCACGCACCACGATGCGCCCGCGGCCGGTGGTGTACGCGTTGTAGATCTCGCGGGCACCGTTGATGATCCCCGCTGTCGGGAAATCCGGACCGGGGATGCGCTCCATCAGTTCCGGGATCGTGATGGCCGGGTTGTCGATCAGCGCTACGCAGCCGTCGATCACCTCGCGGAGGTTGTGCGGCGGGATGTTGGTGGCCATACCCACCGCGATGCCCGAGGAGCCGTTCACCAGCAGGTTCGGCACGCGGGTCGGCAGGACCGACGGCTCCGACTCGGACTCGTCGTAGTTCGCGACGAAATCGACCGTTTCCTTGTCGATGTCGGCGAGCAGTTCCCCCGCCAGCCGCGACATGCGGACCTCGGTGTAGCGCATCGCCGCGGGGGCGTCGCCGTCCACCGACCCGAAGTTGCCCTGCCCGTCCACCAGCAGGTAGCGCATCGAGAACGGCTGCGCCATGCGCACGATCGTGTCGTAGACCGCCGTGTCGCCGTGCGGGTGGTACTTGCCGATCACGTCACCCACGACGCGGGCGGACTTCTTGTAGGACTTGTTCCAGTCGTTGCCGAGCTCGCGCATTGCGAAGAGCACGCGGCGGTGCACCGGCTTGAGGCCGTCGCGGACGTCGGGCAGCGCACGCCCCACGATCACGCTCATCGCGTAATCGAGGTACGACTGCCGCATCTCGTCCTCGAGATTGACGTGCAGGATTTCTCGGGCGATTTCAGCCATGGGTGCGGTTGGTCAGAGGGGACCGGCGTCGGGCCGGCAAAAAGACGCGGGATGTTACCATGGCGGCCCCTTTTCCTGCCCGGCACGCATGGAATCCATCGACACCCTCGTCTGCGCGCGCTGGGTGCTGCCCGTCGAGCCCGACGGTGGCGCGCTCGAGGACCATTCGGTGGCGATCCGCGACGGGCGCATCGTCGCCGTGGTACCGACCGCCGAGGCGCGGCGCCGCTACGATCCGCGGGAGACCCTCGAGCGGACGGGCCACGCGCTGCTGCCCGGCCTCGTCAACGCCCACGCGAACGCGTCGGCCGTCCTGATGCGCGGACGCGGTGAACGTGCGTCGACGGGTCGCTGGCTGCGCGATGCCAGCCGGCCGCCCGGGCAACGGCGCCCGGATCCCGAGTACGTCCACGACTGCAGCCAGCTCGCGGCCGCCGCACTGCTGCGCTGCGGCGTCACCTGCTACGCCGACGCGCAGAGCTGGCCGGACGTGGCGGCGCGCGCCGCCTCCGCGGCCCACATCCGTGCGAGCGTCGGCCTGGTCGTTTCCGAGGGCGGGACCGGCTGGGCCGACTCCGCCGACGAGTGCATCGACCGCGGCATGCGCCTGCGCGACGAGTACCGCGGCGACCCGCTGGTCACGGTGCATTTCGCCCCGCAGGCACCGCTTGCGACCGCCGACGCCACGCTGGCGCGGGTGCGCCGCCTCGCCGACGAGCTCGACCTCCCGGTGGCAATGCGCCTGCACCAGGCGCCCTGGGAGATCGAGCAGAGCCTGCGGGAGTTCGGGCAGCGGCCGCTCGCGAGACTTGCAGCGCTCGGGCTCGTGAGTCCGCAGCTGGTGGCAGTCCACCTCACCCAGTGCGAGCCCGGCGAGCTCGAGCTGCTCGCGGCGGCCGGTGCAAGCGTGGTCCACTGCCCGACCGCGGATCTCGCCGCAGGTGCCGGCCTGTGCCCGTTGGCGAGACTGCTCGGGCGCGGCGTGCGCGTCGCGCTCGGCACAGACACCGGGATCGCAGGCGGTGGACTCGACGTGCTCGCGGAGGCGCGCCTCGCGGGACTGCTCTCCGCCGGCGTCGTCGCCGTGCCCGGCGAGGTCGTGGCGAGCGACCTGCTGCGCATGGCGACGCTCGAGGGTGCCCGCACGCTCGGCCTTGGCGACGTCACGGGAAGCCTGGTGCCGGGCAAGTGGGCGGACCTCTGCTGCCTCGACCTGCGCACTTCACGGAGCTGGCCGGTGCACGACGTCGCAGTGGCCGTGGTGTACGCGGCCTGCTCGCTGCAGGTCACGGATGCCTGGGTCGCCGGGCGGCGCGTGCTCGCCGACGCACGCCTGACGCAACTCGACGAGGCGGAGGTGCTCGAGCGCGCGGAACGCTGGCGCGCCCGGTTCGCTGCCGACACGCCCGAAGGAACCGATGCCGATGCCTGAACCGCTCAACGCCGACCCGGCCGAGCTCGCGCGCTTCGAGTCGGCCGCCAGCCGCTGGTGGGATCGGGAGGGCGAGATGCGTCCGCTGCACGATCTCAATCCCGTGCGGCTGCAGTATGTGGAGCGCTCCGCATCGCTCGCCGGGCGCGCGGCGCTCGACGTCGGCTGCGGTGGTGGCCTGCTCGCCGAGGCCATGGCGCGCCGCGGAGCGCACGTCACGGGCCTCGACCTCGCCACCGACCTGCTCGAAGTGGCGCGACTGCACGCGCTGGAGGGCGGCGTCGCCGTCGACTATCGCCTGGAGTCGGCCGAGCAGCATGCGCTCGCCGCAGCCTCGCGCTACGACGTCGTCACCTGCATGGAGATGCTCGAACACGTCCCCGACCCAGCGGCCGTGATCGGCGCACTCGCCGCCCTCGTGCGTCCCGGCGGCGACGTGTTCGTCTCGACGCTGAACCGCACACCGCGCGCCTACCTGCTGGCCGTGCTCGGTGCCGAATACGTCCTGCGGCTGCTCCCCGCCGGCACCCACACCTACGACCGCTTCATCCGTCCCTCCGAACTCGCGGCCTGGGGGCGGCAGGCAGGCCTCGTGACGGTGGACGTCGCGGGACTCGAATACGACCCTTTCGGCCGCAGCGCGCGCCTGAGCTCTGACGCCCGGGTGAACTACCTGATGCACCTGCGCCGTCCCGGGACGGGCGAGGCGCCCCGCTGATGCGGCGGGCGGGCCGCAGGCGGCCGCGCGCACGGTGAACGCACGATGACCCGCTTCGACGCCCTGCTGCTCGACCTCGACGGCACGCTGCTCGATACGGCGCCCGACATGGGCGGCGCGCTCAATCGACTGCGTGCCGAGCATGGCCGCGCGCCGCTGTCGGACGCCGTGATCCGTCCCGTCGTGTCCCACGGGGCGATGCGCCTCGTCTCGCTCGGCTTCCCGGAGGCGTCGGGGGCGGAGTTCGAGCGGCTGCGGTTGCGGTTCCTCGAGATCTACGCCGCCAACCTTGCGCTCGGGACGCGACTCTTCCCCGGGTTCGACGCCGTGCTCGGCGCGCTCGAAGCGCAGGGCGTGCCCTGGGGCATCGTCACGAACAAGCCCGGCTGGCTCACCGACCCGCTGCTCGCAGCCCTCGGCCTCGACCGCCGCGCGGCCTGCGCGGTGAGCGGCGACACCTTGGCAGAGCGCAAGCCGCACCCGTTGCCGCTGCTGCACGCGGCCCGTCTGGTCGGCGTGGCGGCGGAGCGCTGCGTGTATGCAGGCGATGCCGAACGCGACATTCAGGCCGGCCGGGCCGCCGGCATGATCACGGTCGTTGCCGCCTACGGCTACCTGTCCCCCGAGGACGACCCCCTCGGCTGGCAGCCGCACGGGATCGTACACAGCCCCGGCGAGCTGCTCGCGTGGATCCGCGCACCTCGTGCTGGCGGCGACACGGGATGAACGTCCCGCCCGAACTGCTGCTGCTGCTCGCGCTGCTGCCGCCGCTCGCGCTCGTCGCGGGCTGGCTGCTCGGCCGTCGCCGCGTGCACGCGCTGGAGGTCGAGCTCGCCGCGGCGGGTGCCGAGATCAAGTCCGCCGGGGCCCTGGCCGCGGAGCGGGATCAGGTGCTGGCCCTGGCGTCCGAGCGCCTGCGCGCCGGATTCGACGCGGCCGCAGGCGAGGCGCTGCGCGGCAACAGCGAGGTGTTCCTGCAGATGGCGCGCCAGGTGCTCGGCCAGCAGCGCGAACTCGCCTCCCGCGACCTCGCCGATCGCGAACAGGGTGTTGCCGCGCTGCTCGCGCCGCTGCGCACGGCGCTCACCCAGACCCAGGAGCAGATCGCGCGCATCGAGAAGGAACGGGCGGAATCCTTCGGCGCCCTGCGTGCCTCGATCGAGGGCGTCGCGCTCGGGCAGCAGGCGCTGCAGCGCGAGACGCGCAGCCTCGTCACGGCGCTGCGCCGCCCGGAGGTGCGCGGCCAATGGGGCGAGATGACGCTGCGCCGGCTCGTCGAGCTGGCCGGCATGGTCGAGCACTGCGACTTCCTCGAGCAGGTCCACGTCGACTCGGAGGACGGGCCGCAGCGCCCCGACATGATCATCAGCATGCCCGACGGCCGCCAGCTGGTGGTCGACGTGAAGACGCCGCTCGACGCGTACCTCTCGGCCATCGAGGCGGCCACCGACGAGGCGCGTGCCGCGGCGCTGCGGCGGCACGCGCAGGGCGTGGTGGAGCGCGTGCGGGCGCTGTCGAGCAAGGCCTACTGGTCGCAGTTCGAGCAGAGCCCCGATTTCGTCGTCCTGTTCATTCCTGGCGATCCGTTCCTCTCCGCAGCGCTCGACGAGATTCCCTCGCTGCTCGAGGACGCGATCCGCCAGCACGTGATCCTGGCAACGCCAACGAGCTTCGTGGCGCTGCTCAAGGCAGTGGCCTACGGTTGGCGACAGAACGCGCTCGCCGCGAACGCGGCCCGCATCCAGGAGCTGGCCGAGGATCTCTATCGCAGGCTCGCTCGCTTCGGCGATCACCTCGGGCGGATCGGCCGCTCACTCGGTGCCAGCGTCGATGCCTACAACAGCGCGGTGGGCTCGCTCGAGCGGCAGGTGCTGCCGGGCGCGCGACGCTTCACCGAGCTCGGCCTGCGGCCCGAACGCGAGATCGAGGAGATCGCTCCGGTCGAGAAGCTGCCGCGCGTGCCGCGGTCGGACGACAGCGCACCGGCCGATGGCTGAGACGACGCCGCGGACGGTCCCGGATCCGAGCCGCGAGGCGCTGCAGCGGGCCTTGCCGCCGGGCTCGCTGCGCCAGCTCGCGGTGCTGTTCGCGGACGCCGGCGCGCGACCGGCGCTCGGCGGCCTGTATGCACTCGAGGCCGAGCTGCGGCGCATCGTCGCAGCAGAGTCGCACGAGGCCGCGCACGCGCGCCTGCAGTGGTGGCGCGCGGAACTCGAGCGGCTCGCAGGCGGCCGTCCGACCCACCCATTGGCCATCGCCATGCTGCCGCTGCACGAGCGCGGTTTCACCGACTGGCCGCTGCTGCACGAACTGATCGTGGCCGCCGAGCTCGATCTGGTGCGCTTCACCTACCATGACTGGCAGGAACTCGACGCGTACTGCTTCCGTTCCGCCGGCGCGCTGCAGACCGCGATCGCCATCACGCTGTCGCCGACGCGGCGACTCACGACCGAGGAGCGCGAGTTCGCGCGGCGCCTCGGTGCCGGCGTCCGCCAGACCGAGATGCTGCGGGACCTCGCGACCGACTCGCGTCGCGGGCGCATCTATGCGCCGCTCGATCCGCTCGGATCCGACGGCATCGATCCGCTGCGCCTGGGCAGCGGGGACGCCGGCCCCGCGGGCCGAAGGTTCCTCGAGGCATGGCGGTCGCGCGTCCGCGCCGGCCTGCTGGAGCTGCCCGCGGTGCTCGGCACCCGGCAGCTGCGCAGTGCGCAGCGGCACGGACTCGTGCTCGCCGCCCTGCACGTCCGGTTGCTCGAGCGTCTCGATCCGTTGCGTCCCATCGCCTCGCATCGGCTCGACGTCGAACCTGTCGGACGCCTCTGGACTGCGTGGCGCACGGCCGTGCGCCATGGCTGATGGACGATGACCACAACGGAGATCCGACCTTGCCCACCGATGCGGAAATCCAGTCCTACGTCGCGCCGCCGGGCCTGCTCGCCGGCCGCGTGATCCTGATCACGGGCGCCGGCGGCGGCCTCGGCAGTGCGCTCGCCGCGGCCTGCGCGGCCCTCGGCGCGCGCGTCGTGCTCTGCGGACGCAAGGTCGGCCGGCTCGAGAAGGTCTACGACGCGATCATGGCCGCCGGCGGCCCGCGCCCGTCGATCGCGCCACTCGATCTGGAGCGCGCCGACGCGTCGCACTACGATGCGCTCGCCGACGCGGTGAGCAACGAGTACGGACGGCTCGACGGCCTCGTCCACGCCGCCGCCCTGCTCGGCGAGCGCTCGCCGGTCGAGCACCACGACGTGGTGAGCTGGTTGCGGGTAATGCACGTCAACGTGAACGCGGCCTTCATCCTGACGAAGTCGCTGCTGCCGTTGCTGAAGCTCTCGCCAGACGCCTCGGCGGTGTTCGTCACGAGCGGCGTGTCGGTGCGCGGCCGCGCCTACTGGGGCGCCTACGCGGCCTCGAAATTCGCGGTCGAGGGCCTGATGCAGGTGCTCGCAGACGAGACGGCTGACGCGACCTGTATTCGCGTCAACAGCGTGAATCCGGGACCGATGCGCACCCGGATGCGCGCCAGCGCGTATCCGGGAGAGGATCCCTCGACCCTGCCGGAGCCGCAGCGGGTGCTCGGACCGTTCCTGTACCTGCTCGGGCCGGCGGGCCGCGGAATCAGCGGCCGCCGCTTCGACGCCCAGCAGGGCGCCCGGTAGGTCGGCCGGTCGAGCGCCCGGCCGCCGGCTTGCGCGCCTTCCCCCGGCCACTGGCGCGCGCGCGCTCCGGCGGGCTCCGTCCGGCGAGTTCGAGCAGCCCGTCGAGTTCCTGCGCGACGACGTCGCGGGAACGCCCTCGCGGCAGGTCCCGCGGCAGCGACAGCGGTCCCCAGCGCACCAGCATCGTACGGCTCACCTTCAGGCCCGCGGCGTCGAACAGCGCGCGCAGCGCGCCGCGTCGCGGCGCGCGCTCGGCAGCGACGCGGAACCAGACATTGGTGCCTGCGCCCTCGAGTCGCTCGACCGCGGAGAACGCGACCGGCTCGCCCTCGACCTCGACCGCGAGCGGCAGTTCCGGCCACTCGTCTGTCGCGCGCGGCCGCAGCACGCGCACGCGGTACTCGACCGGCAGCGGACCGGAGTGACGCGCGATCGCGGCGGCGAGCGAACCGTCGCTGGATAGCACCAGCAGACCTTCCTCGCCGTAGCCGAGGGCGTTGACCGGCAGCCAGCGTCCCGCACGCAGCGACGGCAGGCGCGTCTCGACCGAGCTGCGATCGTCGCCCTCGCGACCGCGGGTCATCTCGCCGCCGGGCTTGTGGCAGACGATCACCCGGAGGGATGCCGGAGCGGAGAGCCGCTTCGAGACATCGCGCCCGTCGACCACGATGCGGTCGCCCGGTCCGACGCGCTGCCCGAGCTCGGCAGGCCGCCCGTTGACCACGACGCGACCGGCGCGGATCCAGTCCTCGACCTGCCGCAGCGACCCGATCCCGTGGTGGGCCAACAACTTGTGCAGGCGTTCGTCCACGGGGGCAGGTCAGGCCGGCGGGTCGCCGGGCGGCCCGACGGCGGCCAGCGTCGGGGCCTCGGGGGTCGAGGGCCCGGTGTCGTCGCCATCGTCGACGACGGCCACGTCCCCCGAGCCGTCCGCGATCGCGGGCGGAGGCAGCGCCGCGGCCTCGGGCGCCGGGCCGCCGCCGGGGAACTCGATCTGCACCTTGATGTCGTCGAGGTCGCGCAGCTCGGCGAGCGTCGGCAGGTCGTCGAGGCTGGTGAGACCGAAATAGTCGAGGAACTCGCGCGTCGTGCCGAGCAGTTCCGGCCGGCCGGGCACTTCGCGGTGCCCGACGACGCGGATCCAGTTGCGCTCCTGGAGCGTACGCATGATGGTCGAACTGACCGTGACGCCGCGGATGTCTTCGATCTCGCCGCGCGTGACGGGCTGGCGGTAGGCGATCAGCGCCATCGTCTCGAGCAGGGCGCGGGAATAGCGGCTCGGTCGCTCCTGCCAGAGGCGCGAGATCACCTCGGCGTGCTGTGCCCGCACCTGCAGCCGCCAGCCGCTGCCGACCTCGCGCAGTTCGAAGGCGCGGTCCGCGCAGTCCGCCTCGAGCTCGGCGAGCGCCGCGCGCACCTCCTCGACGGCAGGGCGCTGGGCTTCCTCGAACAGCTCGCGGATCTGCTCGATGCTCACGGGGCGACCGGCGGCGAGCAGAACCGCCTCGAGCATGCGCGGCAGTTGCTGGTCGCTCATGTCTCGTTCCGGCTGGCGAATTCGGGGGCGTCGTTGTCCACGACCAGCGTCATGTGGCGCGGCGCGCCGGCTCGCACGTGGATCGGAGCGAACGGCTCGGCCTGAACGATCTCGATCAAGCCCTCGCGCAACAGCTCGAGGATGGCCGAGAAGGTCACCGTGACACCCATGCGCCCCTCCTCCGCGCGGAACAGCTGGGTGAACTCGATGAACGACTGGCTGCCCAGCGCGCCCAGCACGTCCGACATGCGCTGGCGCACCGAGAGGCGCTCGCGGGATACCTGGTGGTGCGAGAACATGTCGGCACGGACCAGCACGTCCTTCAGCGCGACGAGCATCTCCTGGAGTGTCACCTCGGGCAGCAGGCGCACGATGCGCCGCTCCCCCGGGTCGGCCGAGGCCGGGAAGGTGTCGCGGTCGATGCGCGGCAGCGCGTCAACGTCCATGGCGGCTTTCTTGAAGCGCTCGTATTCCTGCAAGCGGCGCACCAGCTCGGCACGCGGGTCCAGCCCCTCCTCGGCCGACTCGCCCTGCGGCCGGGGCAGCAGCATGCGCGACTTGATCTCGGCCAGCGTCGCAGCCATCAGCAGGTACTCGCCGGCCAGTTCGAGCTGCAGCTCGTGCATCAGCTCGATGTAGCGCATGTACTGCCGCGTGATCTCTGCGATCGGGATGTCGAGGATGTCGAGGTTCTGCCGGCGGATCAGGTACAGCAGCAGGTCGAGCGGGCCCTCGAAGGCCTCGAGGAACACCTGCAGCGCCTCCGGCGGGATGTAGAGGTCGCGCGGCATCTGGGTGACCGGCTCGCCTTCCACCACCGCGAATGGCATCTCGGTCTGCTCGTGCGGCTCCGGTGCCGGCGGGTCCGTCGCCGGTGGCGGGCCGCCCTCGATCAGTCGCAACTCAGGCTTGCTCATGCGGCATCCTCATCGGTAGCTGAGGCCCATGGCCTGCTTGACGTCGTCGAGCGTCTGCCCGGCCACCGTGCGGGCCTTCTCGCAGCCCTCGGCGATGATGCCGCGCACGAGGTCCGGGTTCTCCTCGTAGTCCTGAGCGCGCTGGCGCATTCCCGAGACTTCCTCCACAACGCGCTCGATCAGCGGCTTCTTGCACTCGAGGCAGCCGATGCCGGCGCTGCGGCAACCCTGCTGCACCCATGCCTGCACGTCGTCTCCGGAATAGAGCCGGTGCAGGTCCCAGACGGGACACTTGTCGGGATCGCCCGGGTCGGTGCGGCGTACGCGCGCGGGGTCGGTCTGCATGGTGCGCAGCTTGGCGGCAACTGCGTCCGGGTCCTCGCGCAGCCCGATCGTGTTGCCGTAGGACTTCGACATCTTGCGACCGTCGAGTCCTGTCACCTTGGGCGTCGCGGTGAGCAGCGCGTCGGGCTCGGGGAGGATGGTGCGGCCCGAGCCCTCGAGGTTGCCGAGCAGGCGCTCGCGATCGGCGAGTGTGAGCCGGGAGTTGCCCTCGAGCAGTCGTTGCGCTCGCTCGAGCGCCTCCTCCTCGCCCTGCTCCTGGTAGCGCTTGCGCAGCTCGGCGTAGAGGGCCGCGTTCTTGGCGCCCAGGTTCTTCACGGCGCGCTCCACCTTGGCCTCGAAGTCCGGCTCGCGGCCGTACATGAAATTGAAGCGGCGGGCGATCTCGCGCGTGATCTCGACATGCGCCACCTGGTCCTCGCCGACCGGCACGTACATCGGACGGTAGAGCAGGATGTCCGCGCTCTGCAGCAGCGGGTATCCCAGGAAGCCGTAGGTCGCGAGGTCCTTTTCCTTCAGCTGCTCCTGCTGGTCCTTGTAGGTGGGCACGCGCTCGAGCCAGCCGAGTGGCGTGATCATCGACAGCAGCAGGTGCAACTCGGCATGCTCCGGCACGCGCGACTGGATGAACAGCGTGCACACGGCCGGATTGAGGCCCGCCGCGAGCCAGTCGATCACGATCTGCCAGGTGTCGTGCTCGAGCTGGCGCGTGTCCGCGTAGCCCGTGGTCAGCGCGTGGTAGTCGGCGATGAAGAAGTAGCAGTCGTACTCGTACTGCAGCTCAGCCCAGTTCTTGAGGGCGCCGTGGTAGTTGCCGAGGTGCAGCGCGCCAGTCGGGCGCATTCCGGAGAGGACGCGGCGCGGGGCGGATACGGATGAACTCAAGCGGTCTCCCTGGCGCGACAACCGGCGGCCCGGGCCTCACAAGTTGTTGATTTTCAGGCAGATCACGGTCCGGGGTCGAGGCTGCGGGCAAGCCTGCATCCGGGCGAGCGGCGGATTATACGCAGGCACGCGCCGCGCCGCCGTCATTCGAAGGCGGCAACGCTGCCCTTGCCGTGGCGGACGACGACCGGGGCCGGGCCCGAGAGATCCACCACGCTGCTCGGCTCGAACCCGCCCGGGCCGCCGTCGATGACGAGGTCCACGAGGTGCTCGAGGCGCTCCTTGATCTCGTGCGGATCGGTCATCGGGGCCGTCTCGCCTGGCAGCAGCAGCGTCGAGCTCATGACCGGCTCGCCCAGCTCCGCGAGCAGCAGACGCACGATTGCGTTGTCCGGCACGCGGATACCGATCGTCCGTCGCTTGGGGTTCTGCAGCCGCTTGGGCACCTCGCGCGTGGCCTCGAGCAGGAACGTGTAGGGCCCCGGCGTGAAGGCGCGCAGCGTGCGGTAAGTCGCGTTGTCCACCCGCGCGTAGCGCGCGATCTCCGAGAGGTCGCGGCAGACCAGCGTGAAGTTGTGGTTCTTGTCCGCATCGCGGATGCGGCGGATGCGTTCCATCGCCTCCTTGTCCCCGATCAGGCATCCGAGCGCGTAGCACGAGTCGGTCGGATAGGCGACGACGCTGCCGTCGCGCATCGCCGCGACGGCCTGGCGCACCAGCCGCGGCTGCGGACTGACGGGGTGGATGGAGATCAGCAGTGCCAATAGTGCGGGGCAGTCGTTGGGCGCAGGGGTCGACTTGGCTATGATACGCGCCCCGGCTCCGCCCCGAGCCCCAACGCTGGCGTGCAAATGCAGTTCCTGGTCGACCTGCTCCCGGTCATCGCGTTCTTCGTCGCCTACAAGCTGGCGGACATCTACGTTGCGACGGGGGTGCTGATCGTCGGCGTCCTGATGCAGACGGCGTACAGCTGGATCAAGCACCGCAAGGTCAGCCCGATGCTGCTCACCTCCGCGGTGCTGGTGCTCTTCTTCGGCGGGCTCACCCTGCTCATCCACGACCCGACCTTCATCAAGTGGAAGCCCAGCATCGTCAACTGGCTGTTCGCTGCGGCCTTCCTCGCGAGCCAGTACCTGCGCGGACCCACGATCGTGCAGCGCATGATGGGCGAGAACGTGGCGCTCGATGCCGGCAGCTGGCGGCGGCTCAATCTCGCGTGGGTCGCCTTCTTCATCGTGGCAGGCGCGCTCAACCTGTACGTCGCGTACCGCTACGACGAGGCCACCTGGGTCAACTTCAAGCTGTTCGGGCTCATGGGCCTGACGCTCGCGTTCGCGCTTGCCCAGGGCTTCTGGATCGCGCGCAAGGCCGAAGCGGCCAGCGCCGGCCCGCAGTGACATGCTCTACATGATCGTCGGCAGGGACGCCCCGGGAGCGCTCGCGACCCGCCGTCGGGTCCGCGCGGGCCATCTGCAGCGCATCGGGGAACTCGTCGAGGCGGGCCGGATCGCCCTGGCCGGCCCCCTGCCCGCCGTGGACGCGCGCGATCCGGGCGAGGCGGGGTTCGCCGGCAGCCTGATCGTCGCCGAGTTCGACTCGATCGTGGCGGCGCGCGAGTGGATTGCCGGCGATCCCTACGTCACCGAGGGCGTCTTCGAGTCGGTCGAGGTGCAGCCGTTCGTCAAGGTCCTGCCGTGACCGTCTCGCGCGCCGAACGGCTCGCCGATCGTCTGCAGGCGCTCGAACCCGAAGTGTTGGAAGTCGTCGACGACAGTCACCGCCATGCCGGGCATGCGGGTGCCGCCGACGGGCGCGGTCATTTCACCGTGCTTGTGGTCGCCGCGAAATTCGCGGGGCTCGGCACGCTGCGACGCCACCGCCTCGTTTACGACGCCGTGGGCGACCTCATGATCACCGACATCCACGCCCTTTCCATCCACGCACTCGCGCCGGGCGAGTCCCCTTCCCACTGACGTGCTTTCAATCCAGAGGCTCAACATGCTCAGACCACACCTGCTCACCGTCGTCGCCGCCGCCATCGTGCTGGCGGCCTGCACTCGTCCGGCGGACGAGGCCAAGTCCCCAGCCAAGCCCGCGGCGGGCGCGGCGCAGCCCGCCAAGTCCGCCACCGTCGCGACGGTGAACGGACAGGTGCTCAACCAGGAACTGCTCGATGTTTTCGCCCAGGCCGTGATGGGTGGCTCGCAGGAGCCGCCGACCGACGAGCAGAAGACGCAAATGATCGACCAGCTGGTCAACATGACCCTGGCCGCACAGGCCGCCGACAAGGACGGTCTTGCCAAGGACCCGAAAGTGCAGGCGCGGCTCGAGCTGCTGCGCACCCAAGTGCTGGCCGAGGCCGCCAGCGAGAAGTACATCAAGTCGCATCCGGCGTCTGAATCGGAGATCAAGGCCGAGTACGACGCGCAGGTAGCCGCGATGCCCAAGGAGTACAAGGCGCGGCACATCCTCGTCGACTCGAAAGAGAAGGCCGAGGCGATCATTGCGAAGCTCGAATCGGGCGGCGACTTCTCGAAGCTCGCTGCGGCCGACTCGAAGGACCCGAGCGGCAAGAACGGCGGCGACCTCGGCTGGTTCTCCCCCCAGACGATGGTCAAGCCGTTCGCGGACGCCGTCGCCGCATTGCAGAAGGGCCAGTACACCAAGCAGCCCGTGCAGAGCGAGTTCGGCTGGCACGTGATCCTGCTCGACGACGTCCGCAGCCCGGAGGTTCCCGCATTTGAGCAGGTGAAGCCGCAGGTCGAGATGTTCACCCAGCGCAAGAAGCTGCAGACGTACATCGACGAGCTCCGCAAGACCGCGAAAATTCAGAAGTAGCGCGGACTGTCAAGGCGGCGATGCGCCGCAGCGGCCGGCCTTCCGTACGGGGAGGGCCGGCCGCTTTTTTTTCCTCGACTGCGACGCAGGGCGCGCGCCGCGGACGCGGCCGCCGACGGGTCGTCCCGCCGGCGCGCCTGTGCCCCAAGTCGGCCGACCTTCACTCCACGCGCCCGCTGAAGGGTGGACGGTGGAACTCTCTGACCGGCCGCCAGACCGCCGGAGGAAGGCCAGCATCGGAGCCGGCTAAGTCTTTGTTTTTTATCGGTCTGCCGACACCTGTCAGACTGTGACGTGGTTCACGAAATCAGTGCCTTTGGGGCGACGAGTCCGCCCCGGCGGGCATTGCGCGATCTGACATATTGCTGACATATCGCCCAGAGCCGGGCCCGACTGTTGCGGTCTGGAGGCGGATCGCAGCCGGCCTCCCCACGCCCTCTCATCCCCTTTAAAACCAATTGATTACGCGAGTTTCGGAGCCCCGCCGACCTGTCAAGTCGTTGCTTCCCAACAACGGGAGCGGGTGTTAATTATGTTGAACTCTTGACCCGGGAAACCTGATCGATATAGTTCGGGCGCGAGTTGACAATAACCGTGTCCGTCATATCGGTCAGGACTGGTCCAAGCGGATGGTGACTGCGGGCAGATCATGAGCGATAGGGTTAAGAAGCCGCTACTTGGAGCCTGCCGACACCTTTTGCACCCGCTGGTGAGAATCCTGCTTCGACAAGGAGTCTCGTACGGCGAGTTTTCGGACGCGGTCCGGGGCGCATACATAGACATTGCCGGTGCCGAACTTATCCCCGCTGGGCGCCCTCAGACGGATTCGAGACTCGGGATTCTGACGGGAATTAGCACTGAGGAAGTGCATCGAATCCGTGCTCTCGACGAGGCGGATGACTCTGAGGTGCGCCTAAATCGGATCGCCCGAGTATTGCAAGGCTGGAGTCAGGACCCCGAGTACCTTGGCCCATACGGCCTTCCATTGGAAATCCCGTTTGAGGGTGATGGGATCTCGTTTGAGCAACTCGTACGGAGCTACGCCGACGACGTGACGCCGCGCGCGCTCTTGGACGAATTGCTGCGAGTCAACGCCGCGCTGGAAACCGATGATGGGTATGTGCGGCTTCTGAATCGGACATATCTACCAACGCCGCTCGACCCCGTGGGCCTAGAGCGCCTTGGAAACGTCGTAAATTATTTTATCGATACCGTTGACTTCAATCTGCAGAAGAAGAAGCAAGGCGAGGGGCGATTTGAGCGGTACGCGATAACAATGGAAGGCCTCTCTCCGAACAGGTTTCAAGCGTTTGATGAACTGATCCGTGAGAAAGGGCAAGAGTTGCTCGAAATTCTGGACGATTGGCTTGGACAGAACGAAATGAAAGGCGGTCACAAGCTGCCGCCTAGCGAGTCGATTAGGACCGGCGTGGGCATTTTTCATTTCGTGGAAAACAATCCACAGGCACTGGACGATTTGATGATCGCGTCAAACTCTAGCATCGGGTCGGCTGCGACCGAGAACAAAGGGGATTTCCGATGAATTCGCGTAACGCTCAATCACTCGTGGCGGTCTGCGTATCGTTCATACTCGGTGCAACTGCGGCGCATTCATCGACCGTAGGACTTGACGGCAACGGTGTATCTCACTCTGTCCGATTCAGCGCCGTCATCGGTGGCGACCGCGCCAAGGCGCAGCCCGCCGCCATCATCGGCGGCGATATCAACGCGATCATCGGTGGCGACCGCGCCAAGGCGCAGCCCGCCGCCATCATCGGCGGCGATATCAACGCGATCATCGGTGGCGACCGCGCCAAGGCGCAGCCCGCCGCCATCATCGGCGGCGATATCAACGCGATCATCGGTGGCGACCGCGCCAAGACGCAGCCCGCCGCCATCATCGGCGGCGACATCAACGCGATCATCGGTGGCGACCGCGCCAAGGCGCAGCCCGCCGCCATCATCGGCGGCGATATCAACGCGATCATCGGTGGCGACCGCGCCAAGGCGCAGCCCGCCGCCATCATCGGCGGCGATATCAACGCGATCATCGGTGGCGACCGCGCCAAGGCGCAGCCCGCCGCCATCATCGGCGGCGATATCAACGCGATCATCGGTGGCGACCGCGCCAAGGCGCAGCCCGCCGCCATCATCGGCGGCGATATCAACGCGATCATCGGTGGCGACCGCGCCAAGGCGCAGCCCGCCGCCATCATCGGCGGCGACATCAACGCGATCATCGGTGGCGACCGCGCCAAGGCGCAGCCCGCCGCCATCATCGGCGGCGATATCAACGCGATCATCGGTGGCGACCGCGCCAAGGCGCAGCCCGCCGCCATCATCGGCGGCGATATCAACGCGATCATCGGTGGCGACCGCGCCAAGGCGCAGCCCGCCGCCATCATCGGCGGCGATATCAACGCGATCATCGGTGGCGACCGCGCCAAGGCGCAGCCCGCCGCCATCATCGGCGGCGATATCAACGCGATCATCGGTGGCGACCGCGCCAAGGCGCAGCCCGCCGCCATCATCGGCGGCGATATCAACGCGATCATCGGTGGCGACCGCGCCAAGGCGCAGCCCGCCGCCATCATCGGCGGCGATATCAACGCGATCATCGGTGGCGACCGCGCCAAGGCGCAGCCCGCCGCCATCATCGGCGGCGATATCAACGCGATCATCGGTGGCGACCGCGCCAAGGCGCAGCCCGCCGCCATCATCGGCGGCGATATCAACGCGATCATCGGTGGCGACCGCGCCAAGGCGCAGCCCGCCGCCATCATCGGCGGCGACATCAACGCGATCATCGGTGGCGACCGCGCCAAGGCGCAGCCCGCCGCCATCATCGGCGGCGATATCAACGCGATCATCGGTGGCGACCGCGCCAAGGCGCAGCCCGCCGCCATCATCGGCGGCGATATCAACGCGATCATCGGTGGCGACCGCGCCAAGGCGCAGCCCGCCGCCATCATCGGCGGCGATATCAACGCGATCATCGGTGGCGACCGCGCCAAGGCGCAGCCCGCCGCCATCATCGGCGGCGATATCAACGCGATCATCGGTGGCGACCGCGCCAAGGCGCAGCCCGCCGCCATCATCGGCGGCGATATCAACGCGATCATCGGTGGCGACCGCGCCAAGGCGCAGCCCGCCGCCATCATCGGCGGCGATATCAACGCGATCATCGGTGGCGACCGCGCCAAGGCGCAGCCCGCCGCCATCATCGGCGGCGATATCAACGCGATCATCGGTGGCGACCGCGCCAAGACGCAGCCCGCCGCCATCATCGGCGGCGATTTCGTGAGAAACGCTGTCGCGAGCGGAATGATCGTCAGGGGCCCGGTAGAGGCTGTTGATGCACTCTCCGGATACATTCAAGTTCTTGGTCAGCGTTACAAAGCAGTTCCGAATGCGATCAAGATGCGCGAAGTGTCGGCTCAGGTGGCCTCTGGGATTGTGGTAATGGCGAGTGTCTATGGACAGCAGAACCAGAATGGGGCTCAAGCGAAGTCGATTGTCTTCTCGACGGAGGAGTATGTGCCCGGCGTCACGACAGTCTTCGTGTTAGGCCGGGTGGATCATGCTGATAGCGCTATAGCTGGACTCAGGATTCGCGGTCTCGCTGTGGACTACAGCGCACTGCTCGCTTCGGGCGACTTGGCAATCAAAGCGGGCACCATGGTCGCTATTGGCGGATCGATCGCGTCCCCGAATGCTATTCTGGTCGCTTCCTCTATTACAAAGTTTGATTAGCAGCCGATTTGAGCGATTGGGCGGCTGAGGTCCGATACTGGACCTCAGCCGGTTGGGACCCGTCTCTCAGTCCAGCCGTGACGTCACCCCGATTTTTCGTAGTCGTTTAGAACTGGAGTAAGGTGCTTCCGAGGTCCTTGCCTGGCAAGGAGAGGAAGCGATAGATCGAGGTTCACCGAGGAGCAGATCCTGTTTGCCCTCAAGCAAGTCGCCGCGGGACAGCCGGTGGCGGACGTCTGCCGGCAAATGGGGATCAGCGAGGCGACGTTCTACGTCTGGAAGAAGCGCTACGGCAACCTGGGGCTTCTCGAGATCCGCGAGCTCCGGCAGCTGCGGGACGAGAACGCCCGACTGAAGCGGTTGGTGGCCGATCTGACGCTCGATCGGCACATCCTCCAGGAAGTCGTCAAAAAAAAGATCTGACCACGTCCAGGCGTCGAGACCTCGCTCGATGGATACGGGATTGCTTCCAGCTCAGCGTCCGCCGGTCGTGCTCGCTGATCCGTCTCAGGAACGCGACCTGGTACTACCGTTCGCAAGCGCGCGACAGCAGCGCTCTGCGACAGCGGCTCCGGGAACTGGCGACGGCTCGGCCGCGCTTCGGCTACGAGCGCTTGCACATCCTGCTCGTTCGGGAGGGCTGGCGCGTCGGCCGCAACCGGGTGCATCGGCTCTACAAGCTGGAGGGACTCCAGGTTCGCATGAGAGTGCGTCGGTGCAAGCGGATCAGTCTGCACCGCGGGCCGGTGCCGGTGGCCACGAGCGGCGGCCAGTACTGGGCCATGGATTTCGTCCATGATCAGTTGTCCAGCGGGCGGAAGTTCCGGGTGCTGACGGTGATCGACAAGTGGCATCGCCTGTGCGTCACGCTGCAAGCCGACCACGCGCTGACGGGACAGAGCGTGGTCGACGCCTTGAACGAGATCGCCCAGGAGCGCGAGTTGCCGTACGCGATAACTGTCGACCACGGAACGGAATTTACGTCCAAGGTCCTCGACGAGTGGTGCTACCTTCGAGGGGTGAAGCTCGACTTCATACGGCCAGGCAAGCCCACCGAGAACAGCTTCATCGAATCGTTCAACGGACGGCTTCGAGACGAGTGCCTGAACGTGAATGAGTTTGCGACGCTGGACGAAGTGCGAGCGGTACTGAAAGCCTGGCGGGATGATTACAATCATCACCGCCCCCATGGATCACTCGGCCGTCTGACCCCGAGTGAGTTCGCAGCAAGAGGTCAGAAAACCGACCCCGAGGCACCGGAACTCTAGTTACGAGTTGTTCGAAAAACGGACCAACGTCAAGCCGGGGTTAGACTCTAAACCGACCCGCTACTCAAAAGGCGGGCGGTTGTCGCCGCGGCAGCAAGTATGATCCTGCATCAACGCGAGCGCATCTAGCGCAATGTCTCAGTTCTTCCGCGAACGTGCCGAGTCAGCTCTTGGACTCGCGGTCGACGTCAGGCTGAAATTCCGTCCCCCAGGAATGAACGGGTGATTCAAAGTAAAAGACGCCAATTCCTGCCCTTGTTCGATCGACTGTGTCGGAAGCGTCGGCTGTGGACTCATTAGCACTCAGCCAATCATCAACCAACTGTACGAAATCGCTCGCCGCATCGCGCCCAAAGGTTCTGAACGCAGTCAATGCGTTTTCCGGTAGCAGGTCTGAATAGGCGAGTCGCTGGAAGAATTGTTGCTCACGGCTCTCCTTGGTGTTCCTCGCCAAGCCAATCAGCACCGGGAGCACAAAGTGATTTACTCCGACAAGGAGTTCTTCTCCAACATCTGAGGGAATAAAATGCCTTTTGGTAGCCCGAAGCAACCCGTCTTCGGACTCAACAACCGCGCCAGCGGCTGCGAGTTCTGCGCGGACCGCTCCTGGGGGAAAATCACCGCCCGCCGCTTTCACCAACATTTGAAACGTCGGTCCCTCTCCAGAGAACTCCAGTGCCATGGGACCACCATTATCGCCAGTGAATCGGGAGTCCGCGTGCCACAACTGCAATACGCGCGCGATGTGTCCCGAATCGTAGTTCCCCTCGCTCGATTTAGGCGCCATGTCCTCAAAGGCATCAATCTGCGACTTTAATCGTGACACTTCCTTCCGCGAAAGCCCGGTCCGAACAGCAACCCGAGACAGATTTGTCGTCCTGCCCTTCGGGTCCCGCTCACCCAGCGCCTCTCGGACGAAAGCGGTTCTCGCGATTTCGTCAAACCGCCTGTACCCGATGCCGGACCGCAGCATTAGCCTAGCCACCAGCCTGAGACACGGCACTATGGCGGCAACCAACCGTTCCTGTATCGGTGTCTCCATTAGCCGCTTATCGGTCCCGACAACCGCGCGCGCAGGCAGCACTCACGCGAATCATCCCACCCGAAACAACCCCTGCCGGTAGTACTCCAGTTCCCGGATCGACTCCCGCACGTCCTCGAGCGCCAGGTGGCTGGAGTCCTTCTTCAGTCCGGCGAACACATCCGGGGCCCATCGTCGCGCGAGCTCCTTGAGAGTACTCACATCGAGGTTGCGGTAATGAAAGAACTTCTCCAGCGCCGGCATCTCGCGCGCGAGGAAACGGCGGTCCTGGCAGATGCTGTTGCCGCACATCGGCGACGCGCCCGGCTCCGCATGCTCCCGCAGGAACTCCAGTGTGACCCGTTCGGCCTCCGCGGTCGTAACCTCGCTGCACCTGATCCTCTCGAGCAGCCCCGACGCGCCATGGGTGGTGCGATTCCAGTCGTCCATCGCAGCGAGCACCGGCGCCGGCTGATGGATTGCGATTGAGGGGCCCTCCGCGACGATCCGCAGCCACCCGTCGGTCACGATCGTGGCAATCTCGATGATGCGATCCCGGTCCGGGTCCAGCCCAGTCATTTCGAGATCGATCCAGACGAGGTTTTCTGATCGCGTCGTCATGCGCCGGGAGCCGGTAACATTGGAAGGTCATTCCAGATTCTAGCAAAGGCGAGGCGTCGGCCACCGAGCATGCACACATTCACCGCGATCTTCGTCGCTGCCCTGGCGGCGCACCTGGCGATACGGCTCTGGCTGGCCGGCCGCCAGATCGCGTTCGTCCAGGCCCATCGGGACGCCGTTCCGCCTGGTTTCTCCGGCGTCGTCTCGCCCGTCGAGCATGCACGTGCGGCCGATTACGCCGCGGCGACCGAGCGTTTCGAGCGAGTAGAGGCCGTCTACGACACTCTGGTCGTCATGGGCCTGACCGTGGGTGGTGGCATCGCGGCACTCGGCGCATGGTCCGAGTCGGTCGCAGGCAGCGGGGTGGGCGGCGGGACGCTGCACCTGCTGTCCGTTCTGGCCGCGGCGGCGCTGCTTGGATTGCCTTTCGGCGTCTGTCGCACGTTCGTCCTCGAGCAGCGTTTCGGGTTCAACCGCACCAGGCCGGGTACCTTCGTCGCGGACCAACTGAAGGGCTGGGCCCTTGGTCTCGTGCTCGGCGGCGCCGCGGCAGCGGGCGTCCTCTGGATCATGCGTACGACCGACTCGTGGTGGTGGCTCGCGGGCTGGGCCGCCTGGCTCGGATTCAGCCTGCTCGTCACCTGGGCCTGGCCGCGCATGATCGCACCGCTGTTCAACAGATTTTCCCCGCTCGAGGACGCTGCCCTGCGCGAGCGTATCGACGCACTGCTCGCCCGCTGCGGGTTCCACGCCAAGGCGGTATTCGTCATGGACGGCTCGCGCCGCTCGGCACACGGCAACGCGTATTTCACCGGCCTCGGCCGGGAGAAGCGCATCGTGTTTTTCGACACGCTGCTGGCAACGCTCACGCCCGCGCAGGTCGAGTCGGTGCTCGCGCACGAGTTGGCGCACTTCAAGCTGCGGCACGTACCGCAGCGACTGGTCGTGGGCGCGCTCATGAGCCTGGCGGGCTTCGCCCTGCTCGGCTGGCTCGCCGCGCAGGACTGGTTCTACGCCGCGCTCGGCGTGCCGGCACGCAGTGACTCGGCCGCCCTGCTCCTCTTCATGCTGGCGGCGCCGGCGTTCACCTGGGTGGTTTCGCCGCTGCTCGCGGCATGGTCGCGACGCCACGAATTCGAGGCCGATGCCTTCGCCGCGCGGCACAGCGACGCCGGTTCGCTCGCCGACGCGCTCGTCACCCTCTACAAGGACAACGCGACGACGCTGACGCCCGACCCTGTCTACTCGGCGTTCCACCACTCCCACCCACCCCCGGCGGCCCGGATCGAGCGCCTGGTCGCGGCCACGAGCGCCCCCGCGTGATCGCGTGACGAATCCGGACCAGACGGGCTGCGTAGTCGAGTCCTACGGGCGGCGCGTCGTCGTCGCCTGCGACGGCTTGGAGCCACGGCCCTGCAAGCTCAGGCGGCGCAACCTCGAACTCGTGGCCGGCGACGACGTCGTCATCGCCATGTCGCCCGGCGACGACGAGTGGACAGTGATCGAGCGCCTGCCCCGGCGCAACGTGTTCTGTCGCAGCGACAGCCGCGGTCGCCCCGAGTCACTGGCGGCGAACCTCGACCAGCTGGCCGTCGTGATCGCGCCGCTGCCGGAGTGCGACCCCTTCATGGTCGACCGCTACCTCGCCGGCGCGGAGCAGGCGGGCATCGCGGTCATGCTGGTGGTCAACAAGCTCGACCTGCCCGCCGGCGACGGGGACCTTTCGTTCGTGGATCCGCTGCGCGCGGCGGGACTGCCGGTCGTATCGGTCTCCGCCCGCTCCGGCGAGGGACTCGAGGGACTGGTCGCCCGGCTGTCGGGGCGCCGCAGCTTGTTCGCGGGGCAGTCGGGCGTGGGCAAGTCCTCGCTTCTCAACGCGCTCGCCGGCGAGGCCTTGCGCTCCGTCGGGCGACTGTCGACGGGAACGGGGGAAGGCCGGCACACCACCGTGTCTTCCGCGATCCTGAGGACGCCTTGGGGCGAGATCGCCGACTCCCCGGGCGTGCGTGACTACGCGCCGCCGGTCGTGCCCGCCAGGGACGTGCAGCGCGGGTACGTCGAGGTCGCCGCACTGGGCGGCGGCTGCCGCTTCCAGGACTGTCTGCATCTTCGGGAACCGCAGTGCGCGGTGCGCGCCGCCGTCGAGTCGGGGGTGATCGATGCACGTCGCTACGAGAGCTACCGGCGGCTGCTGAGCCTGAATCGACAGCTCGAGGAGCGCCGCGGCTGGGGTGGATGAAATCACCCGCCCGCGCCCGCCGCGCAGCGCCCAACCGCCCGAGCCGGGGTTTGACAGTGCGCGCACGCCTCCCCTAGTTTCGGTCACCGCCCCGGCGATGGGGCCCGGCACAGGCTCCCGACGCCCGATGACCGACAAGACAGACCCGACTGACGCGATCCCCGCCTACCGCGCGCTGGCCCTGCAGGTTGCCTGCCATGCGGTCAATCGCTGCGCGGATCCCGCCTCGGCGCGTGCCCGCATGGGGGACTCGATCGAGCGGATCGCGCGGCAGGTCCGCGCCGCCAAGGGCTTCCTGGGCCCGGACGTGCGCCTGGTCGTGCTGCCGGAGTACTTCCTCACCGGCTACCCGCTCGGCGAATCCATACCGGCATGGTCCGCCAAGGCCGCGCTCGATCCCGACGGCCCCGAGTACGCCGCGCTGGGCCGGATCGCCGCGGACAACGACCTGTTCCTCGCGGGCAACGCCTACGAAACCGACCCGGCGTTTCCAGGGCTCTACTTCCAGTCGAGCTTCGTACTCGATCCGTCCGGTCGCACGGTGCTCCGCTACCGTCGGCTGGTATCCATGTTCGCGCCCACGCCACACGACGTCTGGGACCGATACCTCGAACTCTACGGATTGGACGGAGTGTTTCCGGTGGCCGACACCGAGATCGGGCGTCTCGCAGCGATCGCGTCGGAGGAGATCCTCTACCCCGAGATCGCCCGGGCACTCGCCCTGCGCGGTGCCGAAGTCTTCGTACACTCCACCAGCGAAGTCGGCAGCACCCGCCTCACGCCCAAGGACGTGGCGAAGCGCGCCCGGGCGATCGAGAACCTCGCATACGTGGTTTCCGCAAACACCGGCGGCTTCGTGGACGCCGACCTGCCGGCCCAGTCGACGGACGGCATGTCCAAGGTTGTCGACTACCTCGGTGAGGTCCGCATCGAGGCCGGCTTCGGCGAAAGCGCGGTCGCCTGTGCCGACATCGACCTCGCCGCGCTGCGCCGCTACCGGCGCCGGCCCGGGATGGGGAATCTGCTTTCCCGCCAGCGGCTCGAGCTGTTCGCACCGGTCTACGGCGGTTCGCCGGTGTATCCGGCCAACACGCTGCTCGATGCGGCCGGCCGGGTCGTCACCCCCGAGCGGAGCCATTTCCTCGCCACCCAGCGCGCGGTCATCGAGCGGCTGGCCCGGCTCGGGCTGGTATGATGCTGCATTGCAAAGACACGATTTGAACCGGCCATCAGAGGAGTCAGGCGCGTGCGCAGAATCATGGTAGGCGTCAAGCGCGTGGTGGACTACAACGTCCGCGTGCGGGTGAAACCGGACAACACGGGAGTGGTGACCGAAGGGGTCAAGATGAGCATCAACCCCTTCGACGAAATCGCGCTCGAGGAAGCGCTGCGGATCAAGGAAAAGGGGCTGGCCGACGAAGTGCTCGCGGTTGGCATCGGCCCGGCCGATGCCCAGCAGCAGCTGCGCACCGCGCTGGCGATGGGCGCGGACCGCGCCATCCTCGTGCAGACCGACGCCACGGTCCCGCCGCTGTCGGTGGCGCGGATCTTCCGCCAGCTGATCGACAAGGAGCAGCCGCTGCTGGTGCTGCTCGGCAAGCAGGCCATCGACGACGACAACGGACAGGCGCCGCAGATGCTGGCCGCGCTGTGGGACCGGCCGCAGGCCGTGTCGTGCTCCAAGGTCGAGATCGCCGACGGCAAGGCCACGGTGACCCGCGAAGTCGATGCCGGCCTCGAGGTCCTCGAGGTCGACCTGCCGGCGGTCCTGAGCGTGGACCTGCGCCTCAACGAGCCGCGCTACGTGAAACTGCCCGACATCATGAAGGCGAAGAAGAAGCCGCTCGACACGATGTCGCTCGGTGACTTCGGCGTGTCGGAGGCCGCGGCGTTCCGCACGGTGCGCGTCGAGCCGCCGCCGCAGCGCTCCAAGGGCGTCATGGTGAAGGACGTCGCCGAACTCGTCGACGCACTCAAGAAGAAGGGGCTGGTGTGATGAGCAAGATCCTGATCGTTGCGGAACACGACGGCGCCCGCCTCAACGCGAGCACGTCGAAGTGTGTGAGTTGCGCCGCGAAGATCCCCGGCGCCTCCGTGGACGTCCTGGTACTCGCCGTCGACGGCGCGGCCGTCGCCGCGCAGGCCGCGGCGCTCGCCGGCGTGAGCAGGGTGCTGGTCGCGGAGAACGCCGCGAACGTCGAGCCGCTCGCCGCGGTGCTGGCCCCGCAGCTGGCGAAGCTGGCCGCGGGCTACACGCACGTGTTCGGTCCGTCGACCACCTTCGGCAAGGACCTGATGCCGCGCGTCGCCGCACTGCTCGGCGTCGGCCAGGTGACCGACATCATGGCCGTCGAGGGAGCACACTCGTTCAAGCGGCCGATCTACGCCGGCAACGCGGTGCTCACGGTCGAGGTGCCGGCGGATGCGACCGTGGTCGCGACCGTGCGTGTGGCCTCGTTCGAGGCGGCCCCGCAGGGCGGCAGCGCTACGATCGAGAAGGTGGACGTCAGCAGCGTCGCCCTGCCCTCGCACACCCGCTTCGTCTCGCGCTCGGGTGCCACGACGGGCCGCCCCGACCTGCAGTCCGCGACTCGCGTCGTGGCGGGCGGCCGGGCGCTCGGCAGCGCCGACGGCTTCAAGATCATCTACAGCCTGGCCGACAGGATGGGCGCCGCCGTGGGCGCCTCGCGCGCCGCTGTGGATGCGGGCTACGTACCGAACGACCTGCAGATCGGCCAGACCGGCAAGATCATCGCGCCGGAGCTCTACATCGCGATCGGCATCTCGGGCGCCATCCAGCACATGACCGGCATCAAGGACGCGCGCACCATCGTCGCGATCAACAAGGACGGCGAAGCGCCGATCTTCGAGGCCGCAGACATCGGGCTGGTGGGCGACCTGTTCGCGATCGTGCCGGAGATCGAGAAGCAGCTCGGCGGCTGAACGCGGGCACGGCACGCCCGCCGGATCCGGTCCCCGGCCGTTCCACGCTCCGCGACGCGGACGTGGGCCGGCCGGTCACCTCGTCTCCTGCCGGCGGCGTACGGGGCTGTGGTCAGTCGGCGGCGACGCGCACCAGGCTCTTGCCGAAGTTCCCGCCGCGCATGAGCCGGCAGAAGGCCGCGGGGGCGTTCTCCAGACCGACGGTCACGTCCTCGCGGTAGCGGAAGCGCCCCTCGCGCATCCAACCGCCGATCACTCGCTGCATCTCGTTCATCCGATGCAGGTGGTCGTAGACAACGAAGCCGCGGACCGTGGCGCGCGCGGCGACCACCGGACCGAGGAACGGCCCGTGCGCGGGCGGCACATCCAGGCTGTAGGCCTCGATCATGCCGCACAGCACGACCCGCGCGCCGCGTGCGAGGTTGGCGAGCGCCGCCGCGAGCACGTCGCCGCCGACGTTGTCGAAGTACACGTGTGCTCCGCCAGGACAGGCGTCGCGAACCTGTGCCGCGAGGTCGCCCTGCGTTCGGTCGAGGCAGGCGGCAAAACCGAGTTCCTCGACCGCGTAGCGGCACTTGTCCTTGCCGCCCGCAATTCCGACCGCACGCGCGCCGAGCAGCCGTGCCGTCTGTCCGGCGGTGCTGCCGACGGGTCCTGTGGCCGCCGAGACGAGCACGGTCTCGCCCGCCTGCGGCTCGCCGCAGCAGGTTAGCCCTGCGTAGCCGGTCAGGCCCGGCATGCCCAGCACGCCGAGCGCGGTCGACAGCGGTGCCGCCTCCGGGTCCACCCTGCGCACGCCCTGTCCGTCGGAGAGCGCGTACTGCTGCCAGCCGTTGCGCGCGACCACGTACTCGCCGGCCGCGAACTCCGGGTGCCGGGACTCGACGACCCGGGCCACGGTCTCGCCGTGCATCGGATCGCCGGGCCTGAGCGCCACACCGTAGAGCGCGTGCCCCTTCATCACGTTGCGAAGGTAGGGGTCGAGCGACAGCCAGATCGTTCGCGACAGGAACTGCCCGGGGCCTGGCGACGGGGTCTCAATGGTGTCGGACGCGAAATCGCCGGGCGCCGGGAGGCCCTGCGGCACCCGTGCGAACAGGATGCGCCGGTTGGATGCCAATCGGGATCAGAGCTGTCCGAGAACGTACTCGGCGCTCGACACCTTGAACTCGCCCGGTCCCTCGACGAACACGCCCTTGGCGACGCCGTCCTGCACGACGATCGCGAAGCGCTTGCCGCGCAGACCCATGCCGAAGCCGGTCGCATCGAGTTCGAGGCCCAGCGCCTTCGCGTAGTCGGCGTTGCCGTCGGCGAGCATCAGCACCGTGTCGTCGACGGCCGAGGCCTTGCCCCACGCCTTCATGACGAACACGTCGTTCACGGCCATGCAGGCGACGGTGTCGACACCCTTGGCCTTGAAGTCGGCGGCGTGCTGCACGAAGCCCGGCAGGTGGCGCGCATCGCAGGTCGGCGTGAAGGCGCCCGGCACTGAGAACAGCACCACTTTCTTGCCAGCGAACAACTGCTCGGTGGTGAGCTTCTGCGGACCGTCCGGGCCCGGGATCGTGAACACACCCGAGGGCATCCTGTCGCCGGTCTTGATTGTCATGGTCGTTCTCCAGTGGAGGTGGCTCGCGAACTCGCGATGGTACCAGTGGTTCGTGTCGGTCGCGGACGCGGATTCGCGAGCAACCGCGACGCCGCCCTCTGGGCTGCTACCGGGCCGGACAGCGGTCCGGGCGGGCCGCCTCAGCAGGGTCGCCTGAGGTACCGGCCAGAAGGCGCCCCGAGAACCTTGCCCCGATCGTAGATCAGCCGGCCGCGCAGGTAGGTGCTTGCGACCTTGCCCGTGAGCTCCATGCCCTCGAACGGCGTGTAGCCCTGCGTGGATTCGGACTCCGCCGCGCGCACCACGAACGATTTGTCCGGATCGAACAGCACGAGGTCGGCGTCGTAGCCCGGCGCGATGTCGCCTTTGCTCCTCAGCCCGAAGCGCTGCGCCGCATTCCAGGAGGTCAGCTCCGCAATGCGGTTCCAGGACAGCCCGCGCCTGCGGCCCTCGCTCGCCACGCCCGACAGCAGGTACTCGGTGCCGCCGAACCCGGACTTGCCGAGGAAGATCTCGTCGGGCTTCGATGCGTTGACCTTCATCTCGTGCCGGCAGCACGCGTGGTCGCTGCACACCCAGTCGAGCTTGCCGTCGAGCAGCGCCTTCCACAGATACTCGACGTCGTCGCGCGACCGGATCGGCGGATTGACCTTGGCGAGCGCCCCGTCGGCGCGTCGTCGTCCAGCAGCAGGTGCCCGACCGTGACCTCGCGGCGGAAATTCACGTGCGGGAAGGCCTTCGCCATCCTGAGGGCCGCCTCGACCGCCTTGCGCGAGGTGAGGTGCAGCAAGTTGATGTTGATGCAGTCGGTCTCGTGGGCGAGGTAGGACGCGATGCAGATCGCCAGGCCTTCGGAGTGCGGGGGACGCGCCGCGCTGTAGGCCTTCAGGCCCGTCAGCTTGCCCTGCTGCTGCACGATCTTCGTGTACGCAGCCATGATCTCCGCGGTCTCGCAGTGCAGGCTCAGGCTGATGGCGTCGCGACGGTCCGGAAACTGCTGCATCGCGCGCTGCACGCCGCGCATCACGAACTCGAAGTGCGCAATGTCGTACTTCTCGTCCTGGTCGATCATCAGGAACTCGTGCTGGTGGCTCGAGGCCCCGTGCAGCCCGTAGCCGCCGTAGAACATGTAGATCTTGAACGAGGTGACGCCATGCTTCTCGACGAGCATCGGGATCTCGTCGATGTGCCCGCGGTCCATCGGTGCGAGGTGATACGCGTAGTCCACGTGGAAGCGTCCGTTGGAGATCGCGAGCACCTCCGGGAAGAACCCGGCGTAGGCGCCGCCCTTGTTGAGGTAGTACTGCCCGGTGCGGAAGTAGTTGAGGCTCGAGGTCACTCCGCCCTGCGCCGCCGCGCGGCTCTCGGAGACCGCGTCCTCGGCGAGCGGCGAGTAGATCCCGGTGTGCATGTGCGGGTCGACCAGGCCCGGGAAAGCGAGCAGCCCCTTCCCGTCCACCACCCTGCGCGCCTCGTCCGCGGCGATGTCACGCCCGACCCTGGCGAACTTGCCATCCTTGATCGCGACGTCGCCCTTCTGCACGGACGCCTTGTTCGGGCGGACGATGCGCACGTTCTTGACGAGCAGGTCGAGGTCTTGTTCGTCGGCATGGCGAGCCCCAGGGAGGTCAATGGCCGGATTCTACCCCCGGCCCGAACACGAACATCGCGTCGGGGATCGGCTGGCCGATCTCGGCGGAGGTCCAGCGGATGTCCACGCTCTTCACGCCGTCGTAGTAGTGGCGCACGCGCCCAGGCTCAGGAATCCCCGCTCGCCGACGCGGTAGAAGTCTGAATAGACGCGCTGGTGGAAGCCCTTGGGTGTCGGCCAACCGGCCGACAGCACGGCATAGGTCTCCCGGTCGATTCCGAACAGGGTCCGGGTGCCGCTCAGGTTGGTCGCGCACGAATTGGCTTGGCCGGCCCTCGACCTGATCGTCGTCAGTTGCTCGTCCGCGAACCCGCTTGCAGGGCGAAGCGGATGGCGCTGAAGCCGAATGCGCTCGCTTCGTCGTTCGCGGCGCGCCCGGGCGGCACCGGGCCATTCTGGTCGTAGGAGCGCTCGCCATCGAAGGCCACCTGGAACAGCAGCTTGCCGCCGGAGTATGCGTCGAGCCGGAATTTGCCGCTGCCTGCGTGCGCGCCGTGAGCGAGTTGCGTCGGATAGACGCGGAACATTTCGTAGCGGTCGGCCTCCACGCAGCGCGCCGGATCGCCGTCGCGGCAGAGCGTTGCGTGCCCGCGCATCACGTTGGTGCCCGCGGCGAGCCAGGCGTCGCCGCCCAGGCCGCATGCACACGCTCGACGATCTGCCGTGCCGTGAGCTCGTCCGCCCCGGCCGGGAGCAGGCCGAGCGCCGCCAGCAGTGCCAGAAACCCTCGCACGATCATGCCGCGGCGGGATCCCGCGCGAAGCGCGGCGCCGTGCGCAGGCGCGCCCATCGAGCGACTGCAGCAGTCCCTCGGTGGTCTCCCAGCCGATGCAGGCGTCGGTCACCGACACGCCGTACGCCAGCTTCGCCCGGTCGGCCGGGATCGGCTGGCTGCCGGGGTGGATGTTGCTCTCGAGCATCAGCCCACGATCGACCGGTTGCCCCCCGTATCTGGTCGCGACGTCGCGCCACAGCGACTGCCGGCGGGGGTCCTTGTCGAGTTGCCATGGCTGCAGTCGACCACGATCCGCGGCGGGAGCCCCGCCGGCTCGAGCTCGCGCTCGCGGCGGCCATGCTGGCGGGCGCGTAGTTGGACCGGCCGCCGCCGCCGCGCAGCACGATGTGGCCGTACGGGTTGCCGCGCGTTTGGAACACCGCCGCGGCCCTGCTGCGTGATGCCGAGGAAATGTGGGGGTGGCGCGCCGACAGCAGCGCGTTGATCGCGGCCGCAACGAGCCGTCGGTGGCGTTCTTGAACCCGACGGGCATCGAGAGGCCGCTCGCCATCTCGCGGTGGGTCTGCGACTCGGTGGTGCGCGCGCCGATCGCCGTCCAGGCACGAGCTCGGCGATGTACTGCGGCGTGATCGGGTCGAGCGCCTCGGTGGCGGCGGGCAGCCCCATGTCGGCGAGGACAGGAGCAGTCGCGCGCCAGCCCGAGGCCCTTGGCGATGTGGAAGGAGTCGTCGAGCCGGGTCGTTGATGAGGCCCTTCCAGCCGACCGTGGTGCGCGGCTTCTCGAAGTAGACCCGCATGATCACCAGCATCCGGTCGACCCGGCCGGCCAGGCCGGGGAGCCGGGTCGCGTACTCGCGGGCGGCGTTTGGATCGTGGATCGAGCAGGGGCCGATCACCACGAACAGGCGCGGGTCCTCGCGGTCGAGGATCCGGCGCACCGCGCCGCGGCTGCGGAACACGGAGGCTAACTTTTCGGAGGCCGCGGGCAGCAGCATGGCGCGCTTGATCTCCTTCGGCGTCGGCAGCAGTTCGCTTGAGAGGACATTGATGTTCTGGAGGCGTTCTTGCATCGGTCTCGTCACGTGTGGGGAATTCGGGGGCGCGATATCTGACACAGCACGTCCCGAGCCGGCCTCGCCGGCATGGAGGATGCCGTCCGGACCGCAAGGCGCTGAGCCGGGGAAGACCAGCGAAGCGGACATTGCGCCAGCCCTTGAGCAGCTCCGCGTCGAGCGCGCGCCAGCCGGGCTCGTGGCTCTCCACGAGGCTCCAGAAGCGCGGCGAGTGGTTCATCTGGAGGCGATGGCAGAGCTCGTGCACGAGCAGGTAGCGCACGACCCCGGGCCGCTGGAACATCAGGCAAGCGTCGAGGCTGATCGTGCCGGCCGCGGAGCAGCTACCCCAGCGTGTGCGCTGCCGGCGCAGGCGCATGCGGACGTAGTGGAATGCCCAGTCGCGCGCGATGTCTCCTCGAGCCGCCGGCGCAGTTCGTCGGCTGCGATCCCCGCCAGCCAGCGCAGCAGCAGCTGCCCCACCGCCGGTCGGTCGCGGAATTCCAGACGCACCTGCAGCACCCCGTCGGCACGCTGGTGCACGGCGGCGCGGCGCGCCGGTTGGTACTCCACCGCCCAGCGCTGTCCGGTCAGCGGCAGGTAGAGCGAGGCCGGCCGGCGTTCGCCGCAGGCCGGCGCCAGCAGCGCGTAATCGCGCACGCGTCGCTCCGCCCACGCCCGATGCCGGGCGACG
>CAVPOQ010000002.1:0-70659 GCA_963707145.1 uncultured Gammaproteobacteria bacterium | reverse complement strand
TCGTCGCCGACGGCCTCGTCAGCGACACGTCCATGCTCGAAGCCCTGAACTGCGTCGCGCGAGCGCCGCCAGCCGATCGTCAGCTACCTCGTCGAGTACAACCTCGCCGACCCGCGCGAGATCGCGATTGCCGCCTCCCAGGAGTTCGGCGCCCCGCTGCTCGACCTCGACGCCATCCAGCCCGACTTCGAGATCGTCCGGCTGGTCAGCGAGAAGACGCTGCGCCGCCACCGCGTGCTGCCGCTGGTCAAGCGCGGCAAGCGGCTGTTCGTCGCCGTCTCGGATCCCACCAACCTCTACGCCCTCGACGAGGTGAAGTTCGCCACCGGACTCTCGGTCGAGGCGATCGTGGTCGAGGAGGACAAGCTCGAGAAGCTGCTCGCGAAGTCGCTCGAGCAGGTGGACACCGCCATGCCCGAGCTGGCGGGCGAGGACTTCGAGCTCGACAGCCTCGAGGTGTCGGCCGGCGAGGAGGCGGCCGACGAGGGCGTCGAGCGTGCCGACGTCGAGGACGCGCCGATCGTCCGCTTCGTCAACAAGGTGATGCTCGACGCCATCAAGCGCGGCGCCTCGGACATCCACTTCGAGCCCTACGAACGCTCCTACCGCATCCGCTTCCGGCTCGACGGCGTGCTGAAGGAAGTCGCGACCCCGCCGGTGCAGCTCGCCATCAAGATGGCCGCCCGCCTCAAGGTCATGTCGCGGCTCGACATCGCCGAGCGGCGCGTCCCGCAGGACGGCCGCATCAAGATGAAGATCACGAAGAACCGGGCGATCGACTTCCGCGTCAGCACCTGCCCGACGCTGTTCGGCGAGAAGATCGTGATGCGTATCCTCGATTCGTCGAGCGCGATGCTCGGCATCGACGCGCTGGGCTACGAGCCGTTCCAGAAGAAGCTCTACATGGACTGCCTCGCCCGGCCGCACGGGATGATCCTGGTGACGGGGCCCACCGGCAGCGGCAAGACCGTCTCGCTGTACACCGGCCTCAACATCCTCAACACCGAGGACACCAACATCTCGACCGCGGAGGATCCGGTCGAGATCATGCTGCCGGGCGTCAACCAGGTGAACATCAACCCCAAGGTGGGGCTGACCTTCGCCGGCGCCCTGCGCGCCTTCCTGCGCCAGGATCCGGACGTGATCATGGTGGGCGAAATCCGCGACCTCGAGACGGCCGAGATCGCCATCAAGGCCGCCCAGACCGGCCACCTCGTGCTCTCGACGCTGCACACCAACGACGCCCCGAAGACGCTGACCCGGCTCGTGGACATGGGCGTGAAGCCCTATGCGATCGCGACCTCGGTGAGCCTGATCATTGCCCAGCGGCTCGCGAGACGTCTCTGCGGCACCTGCAAGATCCGGCTCGAGATTCCCGAGGACGCACTGCTCAAGGAGGGTTTCTCGCACGGCGCAAATCGCGACGGACCTTCAGGTTTTCAAGCCGGTCGGTTGCCCCCAGTGCACGGACGGCTATAAAGGTCGCGTGGGCATCTACGAGGTCATGCCGGTCTCCGAGGAGATCGGCCGGATCATCATGGGCGGCGGCAGCGTGCTCGAGATCAAGCAGCAGGCCACCGCCGAGGGCGTCTGGGGCCTGCGTCAGTCGGCGCTCAACAAGGTCGCCAATGGCATGACGAGTCTCGACGAGGTCAATCGGGTCACGGTCGATTGATCACCGTCGATTGACAGTGTCGAACGGGCGGCTGGATCGAGGCCGATGACCGCTGCGGCACGGAACGAGGAATCGAGGCAACATGGCTGAAGTCATCTCCGGCAAGCAGTTTCCCTTCCTGTGGGAAGGGAAGGACAAGAAGGGCAACAAGGTCAAGGGCCGCGGCCTCGCCAGGGACGAGCTGGAGATCCGGGCCGACCTGCGGCGCCAGGGCATCGCCGCCACGCGGGTCAAGAAGGAGAGCCAGCTCTTCAAGAGCCAGGGCAAGGTCACCGCCGAAGACATCGCAGTATTCGCGCGCCAGCTCGCCACCATGCTCACCGCCGGCATCCCGATGGTCCAGTCCTTCGAGATCATCGGCGTGGGCCACGACAAGCCGGCGATGCAGAAGCTGGTGCTGGCGATCAAGTCCGACATCGAGACCGGCAACGCGCTCAACCAGGCGCTGGCCAAGCACCCGCTCCATTTCGACGACCTGTTCGTGAACCTCGTCGAGGCGGGCGAGCACGCGGGCGCGCTCGAGACCGTGCTCGACAAGATCGCCACCTACAAGGAAAAGACCGAGGCGCTCAAGAAGAAGATCAAGAAGGCGCTGTTCTATCCGGCAGCCGTGCTCGCGGTGGCCGTGATCGTGACGGTGATCCTGCTGATGTTCGTGATCCCGCAGTTCGAGAGCCTGTTCAAGGGATTCGGCGCCGATCTGCCTGCGTTCACCCAGATGGTGATCAACATGTCGCGCTGGATGCAGTCGAACGGCTGGATGCTGCTCGGCATCGTGGTCGCCGCCGGCTTCACGTTCAGCTACTTCTACAAGCGCTCGCGCGCCATGCGGCAGTTCCTCGACCGGATGATCGTTGCAGATCCCGGTGATCGGCCCGATCCTGAAGAAGGCCGCGATCGCCCGCTTCGCCCGCACGCTCGCCACCATGTTCGGCGCCGGCGTGCCGCTGGTGGAGGCCATGAAGTCCGTGGCCGGCGCCACCGGCAACATCGTCTACCAGGACGCCGTGATGAGGATGCGCGACGAGATCTCCACCGGCATGCGCATGCAGCGCGCGATGGAGAACACCGGCCTGTTCCCGAACATGGTGGTGCAGATGATCGCGGTCGGCGAGGAGTCGGGCTCGCTCGACGAGATGTCCAGCAAGGTCGCCGACTTCTACGAGGCCGACGTGGACGCCGCGGTGGACGGCCTCTCGAGCCTGCTCGAGCCGCTGATCATGGTGATCCTCGGCGTGCTGGTCGGCGGCCTCGTGATCGCCATGTACCTGCCGATCTTCAAGCTGGGCGCGGTCATCTGACGACCCTGCCCGCCACACGACGACCCGGAAGACGCCGCGCGCTGCGCGGCGTTTTCCCGTGGAGCTGCCGGCCGATGACGCTGTTCGACCTGCTCGCGAGCACACCCTGGCTGCTCATCGCCAGCGCCTTCCTGCTCTCGCTGCTCGTCGGCAGCTTCCTGAACGTGGTGATCCACCGGCTGCCGGTGATGCTCGACCGCCAGTGGCGCGAGCAGGCGCAGGAGATGCTGGCCGAGACCGACGCGGCGGTCCCGAAGCGGGAATCCGACCGCGGGACGAGCCGCGGCCCCCGCGAAGTACAACCTCGTCACTCCCCGCTCGGCCTGTCCGCACTGCGGCGCCCAGATCCGCGCCCACCAGAACATCCCGGTGCTGAGCTACCTGCTGCTGGGCGGCAAGTGCGCGAACTGCAGCAAGCGGATCTCGCCGCGCTATCCGGTGGTCGAACTCTGCACGGCGCTGCTCTCGGCCGCGGTCGTCTGGCGCTTCGGCTGGCACTGGCAGTCGGTGGCGGCGCTGATCGTCACCTGGGCGCTGGTGGCGCTGACGGTCATCGACCTCGACCACCTGATCCTGCCCGACGCGATCACCCTGCCGCTGCTGTGGCTCGGCCTGCTCGCGAGCCTGGCGTGGAGTGCCGGCCTGGCGCCGCCGCTGCCCACCGACCCGCGCTCGGCGATCCTGGGCGCCGTGGGCGGGTATCTCAGCCTCTGGAGCGTCTACTGGGCCTTCAAGCTGCTCACCGGCAAGGAAGGCATGGGCTACGGCGACTTCAAGCTGTTCGGCGCGCTCGGCGCGTGGATGGGCTGGCAGATGCTGCCGCTGGTGCTGCTGCTCTCGGCGTTCACGGGTGCGGCGGTCGGCATCGCGCTGATCGCCGTGCGCGGCCGCGACCGCAACATCCCGATCCCCTTCGGTCCGTACCTCGCCGCGGCCGGCTGGATCGCGATGCTGTGGGGCCCGCAGATCGTGGGCGGGTATCTGTCGTTCAGCGGGCTGGATCGCTGAGGGGCTATTTTCCGGAATCGAACCCGCGTCCGCCATCGTCAGCGCAGGTCGTACCAAACCCCTCGGCCACCACCGTGCTGGTTCAGCGTGCCGCGTTCGACCAGCGCACGGAAGTGTTGCTTGAGCGTGTTGCGGCTGGCCCCGGTCAGCTTGATGGCCTCACCGATGGTGACGCGGCCGTGCTCGCGGGCCAACTCGACGATCTGTAGCTGCAGTTCAGGCATGGCCGCGAGCACGATCTTCTCGCGCTCGATCTTTTTCTCCAGACGTCGCACCTGCTCGGCCAGCGAGCGCAGGAAGAACACCAGCCATGGCTGCCAGTCAGGCGCTTCCGTGCGGATGGTGCCCTGGGTTTGGCGCAGCGCCAGGTAGTAGGCTTCCTTGCTCTGTTCGATCACGCTCTCCAGCGAGCTGTACGGCACGTAGGCATAACCGGCCTGCAGGAGCAGGAGCGTGGTCAGCACCCGGGATAGCCGTCCGTTGCCGTCCTGGAAGGGATGAATCTCCAGGAACACGACGACGCAGAGGGCGATGATCAGCAGCGGGTGTAGTCGGGCTGTCTCGCGTTCGTGGTTCACCCATGCCACCAGTTCCGTCATCAGGCGGGGCGTGTCGAAAGGCAAAGCCGTCTGAAACACGATACCTATCCGGCGGAACCGGCGTGCCCAGGCAATGACCGGTACAGCGCCCTTCCGCGTCGCCCTCACCGGCGGCATCGCCAGCGGCAAGTCCACCGTGGCGGATCTCTTCGCCGCGCTCGGCGTTCCAGTGATCGACACCGATCTCATCGCGCGACAGGTCGTGGAGCCCGGCCAGCCCGCGCTCGCCGCTGTGGTCGAGGCATTCGGCGCCGGGGTGCTAGGTCCGGACGGACGCATCGACCGCCGGCGCCTGCGCGAGCTGATCTTCGCCGACGTCGCGGCGCGACGGCGCCTGGAGGCGATCCTGCACCCCGCGATCCGCGCGGAGCTGGAGCGCCAGTCGCGCGCGGCCGGCGGTCCCTACCAGGTGCTGGTCATCCCGCTGCTCGCCGAAGGCGGGCGCCGCGACCACGTCGACCGCGTGCTGGTGGTGGACGCACCCGAGGCACTGCAGGTCGAGCGGCTCACGCGTCGCGACGGCGTGTCCCGCGAGCAGGCGGCGGCCGCCCTCGGCGCGCAGGCAAAGCGCGAAGCCCGGCTCGCGGTCGCCGACGACGTGGTGGAGAACACGGGTCGCGCCGAGGACCTGCGCGAGCGGGTCGCGGCGCTGCACGCGCAGTACCTCGCCTCGCCGCGTCGGGTTGTGCCGCTCCGCGGCCGTAGCGCACAATAATCCGATGAACGCCAACGAGGCCGCCGTGCCCTCTGCGGACGCGGCCCCCCGCGTCACTGTCTACGAGCAGCCGCTCAACGAGCGGATGCGCAACTTCCTGCGCCTCGATTTCCTCTACCAGCAGGCGGTGCACCACCACACGCGGGCCGACCCGTGGTCGACGCGCGCGGCGGTGAGCGCGCTGCTCGAGATCCTCTCGATCACGCAGCGCGGCGACGTGCGCGGCGAGGTGCTGAAGGAGCTCGAGCGGCAGATGGCGCAGCTCTCGGCCTTCAACACGCGCCCGGGCGTGGACGCCGCGCGCCTGCGGGTCCTGCTCACCAAGCTGCACCGCATGCGCGAGGAACTCTCGAGCGTCGGCGCGCTGTTCATGCAGAAGCTGCGCGACTCGGAGTTCCTCAACGCCATCAAGCACCGCAGCACCATCCCGGGTGGCACCTGCGAATTCGACCTGCCCGACTACACGCACTGGCTCAACCAGCCCGACGAAGTGCGTGGCGCCGACTTCGCACACTGGCTCGCGGTGATCCGCCCGCTCGGCGACGCGGTCGGCGAGCTGCTGTGGATGACACGCGGGCAGGGCCGCACCCGTCCCGAGGTCGCCCCGGCCGGCGTGTTCCACCTCACGCTCGACCGCGACGTGCCGACGCAGATGATCCGCATCGCGCTGCCCGCCGGCACCGACCTCTATCCCGAGATCAGCGGCAGCCACTATCGCTGCAGCCTGCGCTTCCTCGTGTGGCAGGCCGCCGACACGCGTCCGATCCAGTCCACCGAGGATGTGCTGTTCTCCCTCACGACCTGCACGTGAGCGCGAGGACGGTTCCCTGCCCCACCTGCCGGCGGCCGGTCGAGTGGTCGCCGGAGTCGCCGTGGCGGCCGTTCTGCAGCGAGCGCTGCAAGCTCGTCGACCTGGGCGCCTGGGTGAGCGAGAGCCGCGCCATTCCGGGCGAGGAGATCCCCATCGTCCAGGACGACGGCGCGGAGCAGGATCCGCCGCGCCACTGAGCGCACCCGCAGCCGGCCGGCCGATCGCGAACCCATGCACCACGAGTTCTGGCACGAGCGCTGGAAGAACGGCGAGACCGGCTTCCACCAGTCCGACGTGCACCCGTTCCTGGTGCGCTGGTGGCCGACGCTCGGCCTGCCGCGCGAGGCGCGCGTCTACGTGCCGCTGTGCGGCAAGTCCCTCGACATGGCATGGCTCGCCGGACTCGGGCACCGCGTCGTCGGCAGCGAGCTGAGCCCGATCGCGATTGGCGAGTTCTTCGCGGGGCGCGGCCTCGCGCCCGAGCGCGCCGCAGTCGGGCCGTGGCAGCGTCACGCGGCCGGGCCGTACGAGCTCCTGGAAGGCGATGCGCTGCAGCTCACGCCACGGCAACTGGGCCCGTTGGACGCCGGCTACGATCGCGCCGCGCTGGTCGCGCTGCCGCCCGCGCTGCGGACGGCCCATGCCGCCTCGCTCGCGCGGCTGCTGCCGACGGGCGCACCGCTGCTGCTGGTCGCCTTCGAGTACCCGCAGGAGCTGAAGGGCGGTCCGCCGTTCTCGGTCGAGGCCGCCGAGGTCCGCGCGCTGTTCGAGCCGGCGTTCCGCGTCGAGGAGGTCGAGCGGGTCGACGTGATCGCTGCGAACCCGAAGTTCGCCGAACTCGGCATCCCGGCGCTCATCGAGACGGCGTACGTGCTGACGCGGATCTGAGCCCGCGGCCTGCGCGCCGCCTCAGCGCGCGGCGTGCGACTCGTCGAACATTCCGATCGTGGCCGGCTGGCCGGTCTGGCGGATCAGCGCCTTCTTGCGGAAGAAGCGCGTGAGGCCGCCGGGACCCATGCGCGAGCCGCCGAGTCCCGAGCTCTTGAAGGAATGCTTCTCCGCCTCGTGCATGACGCCGGTGAGCGCGCCGTCGTTGAGGCTCACGGCGCCGGCCTCGATGCGCTCGGCGATCGCCTCGGCCTCCTCGAGCGAGCCCGCGATCACGGCGGCGGACAGCCCGAAGATGCCGTCGTTGGCGAGCGCCACGGCCTCCTCCACGGTGTGGAAGCGCATCACCGGCATGACCGGGCCGAAGGTCTCCTCGGTCATGAGCTGCATGCCGTGGTCCACGTCCACCACCACGGTCGGGCGCACCCAGCGGCCGCCGTCGTGGATCTCGACCACGCCGCCGCACAGCACCCTCGCACCGCGGCGTACGGCGTCATCGACCTGCCTGGCGATCACGTCCGCCTGGGCATCGAAGATCAGCGGGCCGATCACGCCCGCGTGCGGGTCGGGGTAATTGATCGGTACCGCGCGTGCCTTCTCGACCAGCCGCGCCACGAAGCGGTCGTGGATCGTGTCCTGCACGTACACGCGTTCGAGCGACTGGCAGGCCTGGCCGGTGGCGAGCACCGAGGCACGCAGCACCACGTCGGTGGCGAGTTCGAGGTCGGCCGATGCCGTGACGATCACCGGGTCCTTGCCGCCGAGTTCGAGGAAGGCGGGGATGAAGCGCTCCGCCGCGGCGCGCGCCACGATCCGTCCGGTCTTCACGCTGCCGGTGAAGCACACCGCGTCCACGAGACGCACGAGCTCGGCGCCCGCGCGGCCGTCGCCGGGGACGAGGTCGAGCACGGCGGCCAGCTCGGGCACCTCCGCGAGGCTGCGCTTCAGGGGATCGACGTAGCGCGGCGTGACCTCGCTCGGCTTCACCAGCACCGCGCAACCCGCCAGCAGTGCCGGGATCGCATCGATCAGCGACAGCGTGAGCGGGAAGTTCCACGGGCTGATCACCCCCACGAGGCCGTAGGGCACGAGCTGCGAGCGGAAGGTGATGGCGGGCTGCGCCCGCGAGCGGCCCTCCTCGCCGTGGACGAGTGCGGGCGCGTCGGCGCACCAGCGGTCGATCGCGGCCACCGTGCCGCCGAACTCGGCCTGCGCGAGCAGGTGGCGGCCGGTGTCGGTGGCGAGCGCCTGCACGATCGCCTCGCGATGGGCGAGCAGCCGCGCCTTCCAGCGCTGCAGCGTCGCCACGCGATGCTCCATCCCGCCGGCATCCCAGCCGCGCTGCGCCGCGCGCAGTGCCTCGGCACGCTGCGCGAGTGCCTCGGGCTCGGGCACCGGGAATTCGTAGTCGAAGCGGCCGTTGCGCGGGTTGCGGACGCGGATCGTTTCCATGCCGGCGGTGACCTCGCTGGGAGTCGGGACGACGCGGAGTCAGGACCGCAGGCGGCCCTGCCCGGTCGCGAGCGCCGCCACCATCGGGGCGTCGGCCTCGAGGATATCCTCCTCGTGCAACCGGCCGGGCGCCACCCACCTGAGCGCCTGGCCGTCGAGTCCCTGCGGCTCGCCGGACCACTCCGACACGACCCACAGGTCGAGCCACACCACGCGTTCCGGATACGGATGGGAGTAGCGCAGCAGGCGCCGGGCGGCGGCGACCTCGACGCCCAGTTCCTCGCGCAGTTCGCGCACCAGTGCGTCGTAGGGCTCCTCGCCCGCGTGCAGCTTGCCGCCCGGGAATTCCCAGCGGCCGGCAAGCGCCTTGCCCGCCGGCCGCTGCGCGATCAGCACGCGGCCCGTGGCGTCGAACAGCGCGCCGGCGACGACCTCGATCGCGCTCACGCCTCGCGCGCGAGCTGGCCGTGGCAGTGCTTGTATTTCTTGCCCGAGCCGCAGGGGCAGGGTTCGTTGCGACCGACCTTGCGAACGTCGCGCACCTGCGGTGCCGCAGGCCCGGCTGAGAACGGGCCGCCTTGCGCCGGTCCGGCGCTGGCCGCGGCCGCGGCCTCCGGCCCCACCGGGGCGGCGTCGCCCGAGATCACGGATTGCGGTACCGCGTGCTGCATCTGCAACCGGCGCGCCAGCTGCCGCTCGCGCTCGCGTTCCTGTTCCTCGATCTCGGCCTCGGAGCGCACCTGCAGGCGCGACAGCAGCGAAATCGAGTCGCGATTGATGCGCTCGAGCAGCGACTGGAACAGCTCGTAGGCCTCGCGCTTGTACTCCTGCTTGGGGTTCTTCTGCGCATAGGCTCGCAGGTGGATGCCCTGGCGCAGGTAATCCATCGCGGCGAGATGCTCGCGCCAGTGGCGGTCGAGCTCCTGCAGCATCACGGCCTTCTCGAGGTGGCGCATCACCGGGGCGCCGACGGACTCAACCTTCTGCTGATACGCGCCCTCGACGGCCGCCACCACGCGCTCGCGCAGGCCGTTGCCGTCGAGCTCGTGGTTCTCCTCGAGCCACTGCTTCGGGTTCATCTGCACCTGGAAGTCGCGCGCGATCGCCTCGGCGAGGCCGGCGAGGTCCCACTCCTCCTCGACGCTCTCGCGCGGCACGAACTGGTCGATCGTGGCGTTGACCACCTCGGCGCGGGTGTCGGTGATGGACTCGGAGATGTCCTCGGCAGCCATCAGATCGGTGCGCCAGCCGTAGACCGCCTTGCGCTGGTCGTTGGCGACGTCGTCGTACTCGAGCAGGTTCTTGCGCAGGTCGAAGTTGTAGGCCTCGACCTTGCGCTGTGCGCGCTCGATCTGGCGCGAGAGCATCTTGCTCTCGATCACCTCGCCTTCCTTCATGCCGGCCGTGGTGAGCCAGCGCTTGGTGCGATCCGGGTCGCCGAAGATGCGCATCAGGTTGTCTTCGAGCGACAGGTAGAAGCGGCTCGAGCCCGGGTCGCCCTGGCGGCCCGAGCGGCCGCGAAGCTGGTTGTCGATGCGCCGCGACTCGTGGCGCTCGGTGCCGACGATGTGCAGGCCGCCCGCGGCCACCACCTGCTCGTGGCGCGTCTGCCACGCCTGCTTCAGCGGCCTTGTGGGCCGCCTGGTCGGCGGGATCGAGCTGCGCGAGCTCCGCCTTGAGGTTGCCGCCGAGCACGATGTCCGTGCCGCGGCCCGCCATGTTGGTGGCGATGGTCACCGAGCCGGCCCGTCCGGCCTGCGCGACGATGTGCGCCTCGCGCTCGTGCTGCTTGGCGTTGAGCACCTCGTGGCCAACGCCCTGCTTCTTCAGCAAGCCGGCCAGCAGCTCGGAGGTCTCCACCGACGTCGTGCCCACCAGCACCGGCTGCCCGCGCTGCGCGCAGTCGCGGATGTCCTCGATGATCGCCTCGTACTTGTCCTTCTGGGTGAGGTAGACGAGATCGGCCGCGTCGTCGCGGACCATCGGCCTGTGGGTGGGGATGACCACGACCTCGAGGCCGTAGATCTGCTGGAACTCGAACGCCTCGGTGTCCGCCGTGCCCGTCATGCCGGCGAGCTTGCCGTACATGCGGAAGTAGTTCTGGAAGGTGATCGAGGCGACCGTCTGGTTCTCCTCGCGAACCCGCACCTCTTCCTTGGCCTCGATCGCCTGGTGCAGGCCGTCCGACCAGCGCCGGCCCGGCATGGTGCGGCCGGTGAACTCGTCGACGATGATCACCTCGCCGTTGCGGACGATGTACTCGACGTCCTTGCGGTACAGCGCGTGCGAACGCAGCGCCGCGTTGAGGTGGTGCATCAGGCGAATGTTGGCCGGGTCGTAGAGGCTCTGGCCCGCGCCGAGCAGCCCGGCCTCGAGGAACAGTTCCTCGACGCGCTCGTGGCCGGCGTCGGAGAGGTAGGCCTGCTTGGTCTTCTCGTCGGCCCAGTAGTCGCCCTCGCCTTCCTCGGTCTCCTGGCGCCGGAGGCGCGGCACGATGGCGTTGATGCGCACGTAGAGCTCGGTGCTCTCCTCGGCGGGGCCGGAGATGATCAGCGGCGTGCGCGCCTCGTCGATCAGGATCGAGTCGACTTCGTCGACGATCGCGTACTCGAGCCCGCGCTGCATGCGGTCCTCGAGCCGGAACGCGAGGTTGTCGCGCAGGTAGTCGAACCCGAACTCGTTGTTGGTCCCGTAGGTGATGTCGGCGCCGTAGGAGGCGCGCTTCTCATCGGCGGTCTGGCCGGCCTTCACGACGCCGACGCTCATGCCGAGGAAGTTGAAGATCGGCCCCATCCAGTCCGCGTCGCGCTGCGCGAGGTACTCGTTGACCGTGACGATGTGGGTGCCCTTGCCGGGCAGCGCGTTGAGGTACGCGGGCAGCGTGGCGACCAGCGTCTTGCCCTCGCCGGTGCGCATCTCGGAGATCTTGCCCTGGTGCAGCACCATGCCGCCGATGAGCTGCACGTCGAAGTGTCGCAGGCCGAGCACGCGGCGCGCGGCCTCGCGCACCACCGCGAACGCCTCGGGAAGCAGGTCGTCGACGGTCTTGCCGGAGGCGAGCTGCTCGCGGAACTGCACGGTCTTCGCCGCGAGGTCGGCGTCGGACAGCGACTGGAGGCCCGCCTCGAACGCGTTGGTCTTCCTGACGATTCCGGAGTACTGGCTGACGAGCCGCTGGTTGCGGCTACCGAAGATGCGGGCGAGCCAATTGGCCACTGGGGCTCCAGGAGCGGAACGAAAGGGGCGGAATTTTACAGGAAGCCCGCAGCTCGTGGGCCGCCGGCTGCAGCGTCAGACGCCGGAATTCGGCGCCAGTTCCTTTCCGCGGAGAGTGGGCTGCGACGTGCGGTCGGGGCCGGCGCGGTGCCTACGGCGTGTCGAGGTAGCGCATCGGGCTGACCTTCTTGCCGTCGCGCTCGACCTCGAAGTGCACGTGCGTGCCCGTCGAGCGTCCCGTGCTGCCGATCACCGCGATGGCCTCGCCCTTCTGCACCGTCTGGCCCTCGCGCACGAGGTTGCGCGAGTTGTGGCCGTAACGCGTCAGGTAGCCGGTCGGGTGGGTGACTTCCACCACGTTTCCGTAGCCGTCCTTGTAGCCCGAGAACGAAATGTAGCCGGGGCCAGTGGCCATCACCTTGGTGCCCTGCGGTGCGGCGAAGTCCACGCCGGCGTGGAACGCGCCACGCCCAGTGAACGGGTCCGAGCGATAACCGAAGTGCGAGGAGATCCACCCGCCGATGATCGGCCAGCCGCCCGGCATGATGCGTTCGCCCAGGCTGCGCGTGGACATCAGGCTCTCGAGTGCCGTGAGCTGGCGCTGGCGATCCACGAGCTGCCCCTCGAGCAGGTCCAGCGCCGAGGTCAGTTCCGGGACCGCCATCGTGCCGCCCGGGAATTCGCCACCGTCCGGTCCGCCGGTCGGCGGCGGGCGATCGAAGTCGAACTCGCCCCGATCGAGTCCCGCGAGGTCGGTGACGCGGCGACCCATGGCGTCGAGGCGGATCAGGTGGGCGTTCAGGGTGCCGATGCGCTGTGCCAGCGCGTCGACCTTGCCCTGCATCTCGCTGCGCACCAGGCTGAGTTTCTGGCGCTGCTGGTCGAGGTCACGGGCCACTGCGGCGTGGTCCAGCGGACCCGCGACGAGGCGGCCCAGTTCGACGCCCGCCGCGAACACGGCACCGGCGAACAGCACCAGCCCGGCGGCCGCGATCATCACGGTGCGGGGCTGCTTGAGGTCGAAATGGAGCACCTGCCCCGTCCGACCCGTCACGATCTGTAAATTCATTGCGGCGCTTACCCTCTTAGCGGCCGTCGGAGTATGCGCGGACGTCCGCTGGGGAACGTCGGCGCCACGTCACAGTTCATCAGGACAGGACGGACCGAAAAGAGGTCAATGACGACCGCCGACCGTTGCTGGTGCCTGCCGGCCGAGAGGTGGACCCGTCGAGTCGCGAAGGCGCAGACTATGCCGGATCCGGGGTGCCGCTGGCAAACAAAAGCAGCTTCTCTAAATCTCAACTTGATAATGAGCCGCGCCCTCAAGCCCCTGTTCGGCGACCTCGGCGGACGCCTGCTCGAACTCGCCAGGGGGGCGAGCGCCGCCGGCGAACTCGCCTCGGTCGTGCGGCAGTCCCTCCCGGAAGCACTGCAGTCGCATGTCGTGACCGCCGCGCGCCGCGGCGATGACCTGGTCGTCATCGTGGACTCGGCGGCCTGGGCGGCCCGGGTGCGCTACGCCGGCCCGCGACTGCGGGAGTGCCTCGAGGACGCAGGCCAGCCGGTCGTCGGGAAAGTGCGGGTCCGCGTGGGCCGCCCCGTGGCGACAGGAACGACCGGCGGATGACGGGACCGCGCGCGTGCTACGCGGACGCCGCTGCCGGCACGTAGGAAATCGGCGCCTCCGCCAGCGTTTCGAACGTCACTTCTTCCCAGGCGTCCGCGTCGGCCATCAGCGTGCGCAGCAAGCGGTTGTTCAGGTCGTGCCCCGACTTGTAGCCGCTGAATTCGCCGATCAGGCTGTGGCCGAGCAGGTAGAGGTCCCCGATCGCGTCGAGGATCTTGTGCTTCACGAACTCGTCCTCGCAGCGCAGTCCGTCCTCGTTGAGGATCCGCGAGTCGTCGAGCACGATCGCATTGTCGAGGTTCCCGCCGAGGGCGAGGTTACGCGAGCGCATGTACTCGAGGTCGCGCATGAAGCCGAAGGTGCGCGCCCGGCTCACCTCCCGCAGGAAGGTGGTCGTCGAGAAGTCCATCGAGGCGGCCTGCGAGCGGCGCTTGAACACCGGATGGTCGAACTCGATTTCGAAGTTCACCTTGAAACCGTCGTACGGGTCGAAGCGCGCCCACTTGTCGCCGTCCTCGACCTTGACGCTGCGCTTGATGCGCACGAACGTCTTCGCTGCCGCCTGCTCCTCGATTCCCGCCGACTGCAGCAGGAACACGAAGGGGCCGGCGCTGCCGTCCATGATCGGCACCTCGCCCGAGCTCAGCTCCACCACCGCGTTGTCGATGCCGAGGCCGGCGAGCGCGGAGAGCAGGTGCTCGATGGTCGAGACCTTCACCCCGTCCTTCACGAGCGTCGTGCCGAGGGTGGTCTCGCCGACGTAGTCGGCACGCGCCGGGATGTCCACCGGCTCGTCGAGGTCCGTGCGCCGGAAGACGATGCCGCTGTTCGGCGGCGCCGGACGCAGCACCATCAGCACCTTGGTGCCGGTGTGGAGGCCGACGCCGGTGGCGCGGATGGAGTTCCTGAGGGTTCGTTGCTTGAGCATGCTCGGGTGCTGAGCGCCCGGGTGCGGGGAAGTCCCGGCTCGATTCGGCGGCGAACGATACCACAGCGAGCCGGGAGCCGCCCGCCGGCCGTCGCCGGCGGGCCCGCTTGCCTCAGTCCGCCTGTCGCCTCAGGAACGCCGGGATATCGAGATAGGAATCGTCGGCGTCGGCGCGCACGTCGTCACCGACCGCGCGCGGTCGACGGCGCACCGCCGGCGTGTCGAGCTCTCCGAAGTTCTCGAGCGGGCGGCGCACGTGGCGCCCGCCGGCCACCAGCTCGACCCGCGGCTGCGCGCCCTGCGGCATCGGGCGTGCGGCAGCCGGCCGGCCGATGCCGGTCGCCACGACCGTGACCCGGATCTGGTCGGTCATCTCGGGGTCGATCACGTAGCCGACGACGACGGTCGCGTCCTCGGAGGCGAACTGCTTGATCGTGTCGCCCACGACGTGGAACTCGCTGGTGCGCAGGTCCATGCCGGCGGTGACGTTGATGAGCAGGCCGTGCGCGCCCGAGAGGTTCACGTCCTCGAGCAGCGGGCTCGAGATGGCGGCCTCGGCCGCGGCGCGCGCGCGGTTCTCGCCCGTGGCGGCGCCCGATCCCATCATCGCCATGCCGGTCTCGGCCATCACCGTGCGCACGTCGGCGAAGTCGACGTTGATCAGGCCCGGCCGCGTGATGAGCTCCGCGATGCCCTGCACGGCGCCCTGCAGCACCTGGTTCGCCGAGCGGAACGCGTCGAGCAGCGTCGTGTCGCCGCCGAGCACCGTCAGCAGCTTCTGGTTCGGGATCGTGATCAGCGAGTCGACGTACTTGCCGAGCTCGCCGATGCCCTGCTCGGCGAGCGCGTGGCGCTTGCCGCCCTCCATCTCGAAGGGCTTGGTCACGACCGCGACGGTGAGGATGCCGAGCTCCTTGGCCACCTGGGCCACGACCGGTGCGGCGCCGGTGCCGGTGCCGCCACCCATGCCCGCGGTGATGAAGATCATGTCGGAGCCGTCCACCAGCTCCACGATCCGGTCGCGGTCCTCCATCGCGGCCTGCCGGCCGACCTCGGGGTCGGCGCCCGCGCCGAGGCCCTTGGTGATGTTCGAGCCGATCTGCAGGCTCGACTTCACGCGCGAGTGCTTGAGCGCCTGGGCGTCGGTGTTGATGCAGACGAAATCCACGCCCTCGATGCCCGAGCTGACCATGTGGGTGACGGCGTTGCCGCCGCCGCCGCCCACGCCGATGACCTTGATGACCGCCCCCTGGTTCTCCGTATCCGCGAGTACGAACATTGTGTGACGCTCCGATGGTGTTGAAAGTGACCGAAACCGCTGCCTGACGCCCGTCGTCAGGGTGATCGACGACCTGCCTGCCCCTCGTTCCGCTGCCCGCCCGGCCCGTGCCGTGCGGCTAGAAATTGCCCTGGAACCACGACCGCATCCGCTCCACCACGCTGCGCACGTTGCCCGCGACGGGCCGCGCGCGGCCGTGCTGGCGGATGTGGTTCTCCCGCCCGAACAGCAGCAGCCCCACGCCGGTGGAGTGGATCGGATTGCGCACGACGTCCACGAGGCCGCTCACGCCCTGCGGGAACCCGAGCCGCACCGGGGCGTGGAAGATCTCCTCGGCGAGCTCGATGACGCCGTCCATCTTGGCGCTGCCGCCGGTGAGCACGACGCCCGCCGCGATCGACTGCTCGAAGCCCGCGCGCGCGAGCTCGTCGCGCACCATCACGAAGATCTCCTCGTAGCGCGCCTCGACGACGCTCGCGAGCGTCTGGCGCGCGAGACGACGCGCCGGGCGGTCGCCCACGCTCGGCACCTCGATGGTCTCGTCGGCGTTGGCGAGCTGCGAGAGCGCGCAGGCGTAGCGGAGCTTGAGTTCCTCGGCGTGGTGCGTCGGCGTGCGCAGGCTCTGCGCGATGTCGTTGGTCACCATGTCGCCGGCCAGCGGGATCACCGCCGTGTGGCGGATCGCGCCGTTGACGAACACCGCGACGTCGGTGGTGCCGCCGCCGATGTCGATCAGGCAGACGCCGAGCTCCTTCTCGTCCTCGGCGAGCACCGCATAGCTCGAGGCGAGCTGCTCGAGCACGATGTCCTCGACCTCGAGTCCGCAGCGCTGCACGCACTTGACGATGTTCTGCGCGGCGCTGTCGGCGCCGGTGACGATGTGGACCTTGGCCTCGAGGCGCACGCCCGACATGCCGACCGGCTCGCGGATGCCATCCTGCGAGTCGATCACGAACTCCTGCGGCAGGATGTGCAGGATCTTCTGGTCCGCGGGAATCGCCACCGCGCGCGCGGCATCGATGACCCGCTCGACGTCGCCCGGCGTCACTTCCCGGTCGCGGATCGCGACGATGCCGTGGGAGTTCAGGCTGCGCACGTGGCTGCCGGCGATGCCGGCGAACACCGAGCGGATCTCGCAGCCCGCCATCAGCTCCGCCTCCTCGACGGCGCGCTGGATGGACTGCACGGTCGAGTCGATGTTGACGACCACGCCCTTCTTGAGGCCGCGCGAGGGGTGCGAGCCCACGCCCACGACCTCGATGGTGTCGTCGGCGGCGAGTTCGCCCACGATCGCCACGACCTTCGACGTGCCGATGTCGAGGCCGACGATCAGGTTTCTTTCCGGTTTCCTAGGCATCGGGTGTCGCGTCCTCCTGCGGGGCGACGGCGACGGCGGAACGCACGTTCCAGCCGACGCTGAATCCATTGGTGTAGCGCATGTCCACGTGGCGGATCTCGGCCGGACGCTGCGCGACGAGCGGGCCGGCGAGCCGCAGGAAGCGGTCCAGCCGCTCCTCGACGGCGAGGCGGCCGAGCCGCACGCGGACGCCGTTGGCGAGTTCGAGTTCCCAGGCCCCGCGCTCGTCGAGGCGCACGCCCGTGAGCCGCAGGCCCGCCTCGGTGAAGCGGCCCTGCGCGTCGAGATACAGCTTCGCGACCGCGCTTTCGCTGCCCTCCGGGCCCTCGAGCAGCGGCAGCTCGGGCGGCACGTAGCGCGCGTTGCGCAGGAACAGCTCGCCGCGCGAATTCAGCAGCCCCGTGTCGTTCCAGCGCGCCGCGGGCACCTGCTCGCTGACCTCGACGCGGATCGCGTCCGGCCAGCGGCGCCGCACCAGCGCCCGATCCACCCACTCGATGCGCTCGATGCGCTCGCGCACGGCGTCGAGGTCCACGGTCGCGAGCCCGCCACGCACCGACTCCGCGACCGCCGCCTCGATTTCCGGTGGCGCCACGCGCTGGAACGGGCCCTCGACCAGCACCCTGCGCACGGGACGGTCGAGCGCGACCACGAGCAGCACGCCGAGCACCCCGCAGGCCGCGAGCACGCCCGCTGCGGCGCCCGCCGAGCGCCAGTCGATGCGCTCGAGCAGCGTCGGCCCCTCGGCGCGCGGGCGGGCGCGGTTGCGGTTCCTGCGGTTGAACAGCGCCACGGCTCAGCCGTCCCGCCGCGCGTGGCTGGTCTCGAGCACCCGCCACACCAGTTCGTCGAACCCGATGCCGCGCTGGCGCGCCGCCTTCGGCACCAGCGAGTGGCTGGTCATGCCCGGTGCAGTGTTCACCTCGAGCAGCCACGGGCGGCCCGCGCGGTCGCGCATGAAGTCCACGCGGCCCCAGCCGGCGCACCCGGCGGCGAAGAACGCCGCGAGCGCGAGGCTGCCGAGTTCCTGCTCGGTCGCACCGCTGGCACCGGGACACAGGTACTGCGTGTCCTCGGCGACGTACTTGGCGTGGTAGTCGTAGTACTCGCCCGCCGGGACGATGCGGATCGAGGGCAGCGCCTCCATTCCAAGCACGGCGACGGTGTACTCCTCCCCCTCGATCAGTTGTTCGACCAGCAACGGGCCGTCGTAACGCGCGGCGAGCGCGACGGCCGCGTCGAGGTCGGCATCGCGGAAGCAGCGGCTCACGCCGACGCTCGAACCCTCGCAGGCGGGCTTCACGATCACCGGCAGGCCGATCTTGCGTGCAGCGGCCACCACGTCGTCGCCGCGCTCCAGGCTCGCGTAGGCAGGCGTCGGCAGCCCGACCGACAGCCACACCTGCTTGGTGCGGATCTTGTCCATCGACAGCGCCGAGCCGAGCACGCCCGAACCCGTGTAGGGCACGCCGAGGGCCTCGAGCAGGCCCTGCACCACGCCGTCCTCGCCGCCGCCGCGGTTGCCGTGGAGGATGTTGAAGACGCGGTCGAAGCGGCGGCCTGCGGCGGCCGTCAGTGCCTCGACAAGGGCCGGGATGCCGTCCACCGCCTGCGCGTCCACGCCGAGGCGCAGCAGCGCCTCGAGCACGTTGCGGCCGGAATCGAGCGACACCTCGCGCTCGGAGGAGGTGCCGCCCATCAGCACGGCGACGCGCCCGAACTCGCGCGGGTCCCTCGCTCGCGGTGCGTCTGTCATGTCGCGCCTCCGTTGTGTCCGGCGGCGGCCGCGAGCGCGGCCGGCAGGTCGTGCGCCGCGGCACCGATGCTGCCGGCACCCATGGTGAGCACCACGTCGCCGTCGCGCAGCTTGCCGGCAAGCACGCGCGGCAGTTCATCGAGTGACTTGAGCAGCACGGGCTCGACGGCGCCGCGCGAGCGGATCGCCCGGCACAGCGCCTTGCCGTCGGCACCGGGGATCGGCGCCTCGCCCGCCGGATAGACCTCGGCGACCAACAGCGCGTCGGCACCCGAGAGCACCTGGGCGAAATCGTCGAGCAGGTCGCGGGTGCGCGTGTAGCGATGCGGCTCGAACACCAGCACGATGCGCCGGCCGGCCCACGCCTGCCGCGCCGCATCGAGCGTGGCCGCGATCTCCGTCGGGTGGTGGCCGTAGTCGTCCACCAGCGTGACGCGGCCGCCGGGGATCGCGACGTCGCCGAGCACCTGCAGGCGCCGGTCGATGCCCTGGAAGCCCGCGAGCGCGCGCTGGATCGCAGCGTCGTCGATCTCCAGTTCGGTCGCGACCGCGATCGCGGCGAGCGCGTTCAGCACGTTGTGGCGACCCGGCAGGTTGAGCGCGACCGGCAGCGGCTCGGACCTGCCCGGACGCAGCACCTCGAACACCGACTGTCCGCCGCGGCGCTCGACGTTGACCGCGCGCACGTCCACGCCCTCGCCGAGGCCGTAGGTCAGATAGGGACGCGCAATCTGCGGGATCAGCGCCGCGGCCTCGCGGTCGTCGCCGCAGATCACCGCAAGCCCATAGAACGGCAGGTTGTGCAGGAACTCGACGAAGCTCGACTTGAGCTTGCCGAAGTCGCCGCCGTGCGTACCGAGGTGATCGGCATCGACGTTGGTGACGATCGCGATCACCGGCTGCAGGTGCATGAACGAGGCGTCGCTCTCGTCGGCCTCGGCGACGAGATAACGGCCGGCGCCGAGGCGCGCGTTGGTCGCCGCGCTCTTCAGGCGCCCTCCGATCACGAAGGTCGGGTCCTCGCCGCCCTCCGCGAGCACGCTCGCGACGAGGCTCGTCGTGGTGGTCTTGCCGTGCGTGCCCGCCACGGCGATCGAGTAGCGGAAGCGCATCAGCTCGCCGAGCATCTCGGCGCGCTGCACCACCGGAATGCGCTGGGCGAGCGCGTGGGCGACCTCGGGGTTCGCGACGTTGATGGCGCTGGAGACCACGACCACGTCGGCGCCCGCGACGTTTTCGGCGCGATGACCGACGAACACCTTCGCGCCGAGCGACTCGAGCCGCCGTGTCACCTCGCCCTGCTTGAGGTCGCTGCCCTGCACGGCGTAGTCGAGGTTGAGCAGCACCTCGGCGATGCCGCTCATGCCACTGCCGCCGATGCCGACGAAGTGGATGGTGTGGATGCGGCGCATGCGGTCGGTCACGGGCGGCCCTCCGCGGCAGCGGTGCAGGCGTCGGCGAGCCTGCGGTCGGCGTCGGTGATGGCCGTGGCGCGCGCCGCGCAGGCCATGCGCTCGAGCGCCGGACGACCGGCCTCGAGCAGCTCGCGCAGCCGCGCCGCAAGCGACATCGGCGTGAGCCCGGCCTCGGGCAGCAGCACCGCGGCACCCGCCCGCACGGCGAACTCGGCGTTGCGCGTCTGGTGGTCGTCCACGGCCGCCGGGAACGGGACCAGCACGGCGCCGACGCCGGCGGCCGCGAGCTCGGCCACGGTGAGCGCGCCCGAGCGGCACACGGCAAGGTCGGCCCAGCCGTAGGCGCCGGCCATGTCATCGATGAACGGCCGCACGTCGGCCTCGATGCCGCGCGCGCGGTAGGCCGCGACCGTCTCGTCGAGGCTGCTGCTTCCGGTCTGGTGCAGCACCTCCGGCCGCAGCGCCGCCGGGAGCTCCGCGAGCGCCGCCGGCACCACTGCATTGAGGCGCGCCGAGCCCTGGCTGCCGCCGAACACCAGCAGGCGCGCACGACCCTCGCGCGCGCCGAAGCGCCGCTCGGGCGGCGGCACGGCCGCGATCTCCGCGCGCACCGGGTTGCCGACGTGTTCGGCGCGCACGCCGCGACCGAAGCTGCCCGGAAAGCCCTCGAGCACGCGATCGGCGAGACGCGCGAGGATGCGATTGGTGAGTCCCGCGACGGCGTTCTGCTCGTGGACCACGAGCGGCCGGCGCAGCAGCCACGCCGCCACGCCGCCGGGACCCGAGACGAACCCGCCCGCACCGAGTACGACCGCCGGGCGGTGGCGTCGCATGGCGCCCAGCGCCTGCGCCAGTGCCAGCGCCAGCCGCAGCGGTGCGGCCAGCAGCGTCGCCGCGCCCTTGCCGCGCAGCCCGCTCACGCTCAGCCATTCGACCGGGATGCCCTCCGCCGGCACGAGCCGCGCCTCGATCCCCCGCCGCGTGCCGAGCCAGACGATGTCGTAGCCGCGGCCGCGCAGCACGCGTGCGGTGGCGAGCGCCGGGAACACGTGCCCGCCGGTGCCGCCCGCCATGATCATGGCCACGCGGTTCATTCGCCGCGGACCTCGCGCGCGCCGCTCGGTCGGCCGCTCGCCTGCGTCTCGTGGTGCACGCGCAGCAGCACACCGAGCCAGCCGAGGGTCACGAGCATGCTGCTGCCGCCGTAGGAGAGCAGCGGCAGGGTGAGTCCCTTGGTGGGCAGCAGTCCCATGTTGACGCCGACGTTCACGAACACCTGCAGGCCGAGCCAGATGCCCACGGCCGCCGCGAGCAGCGACTGGAACGCGAGTCCGGCCCGCGCGGCGTTGCGCGAGATGGCGAGCGCGCGGCCCACCAGCAGCGCGAACAGCGCGATCACCGCCAGCACGCCGGCGAACCCGAACTCCTCCGCGAGCACCGCGAAGACGAAGTCGGTGTGCGCCTCCGGCAGGTAGAAGAGTTTCTGCACGCTCGAGCCGAGGCCCACGCCGAACCACTCGCCGCGGCCGATCGCGATCAGCGACTGCGTGAGCTGGAAGCCGCTGTCGAACGGGTCCTCCCAGGGATTGCGGAACGCCGTGAGCCGGCGCATGCGGTAGGACGAGGTGACTGCGAGGGTCGCCATCGCGGCAATGCCGAGCACCAGCGGCACGAGCAGGTGGCGGATGCGCGCACCCGCGAGGAACAGCACGGCGAGGCCGGTCGTCATCAGCACCGTGGCCGCGCCGAAGTCGGGCTCCGCGAGCAGCAGCACCGCGGCGAGCCCGAGCACGATGCACGGGCGCAGGAAGCCCTTGAAGTCGGCACGCAGTTCCTCGGCGCGCCGCACCGCGTAGCTCGCGAGGTAGGTGAGCAGCAGCACGCGCGACAGCTCGGAGACCTGGAAATTCATGATGCCGAGGCGCACCCAGCGCCGGCTGCCGTTGACCTCGTGGCCGATGCCCGGCACCAGCACCGCGAGCAGCAGGAAGAACGCCGAGACCCAGCAGCACCATCGAGTAGCGGTCCCACACCGCCGTCGGGATGGCGACGGCGATCGCGGCCGCGACGAGTCCCAGCGCCGCGTACATCAGCTGGCGCTGGAAGTAGAAGAACGGCTCGCCCATGTCGCGGTCGGACACGCCGATGGAGGCGGAGGCCACCATCACGAGGCCGACGAGCAGCAGTGCCGCCACCGGGCCGATCACCCAGGGATCGAGCACGAGCCGGCGCGGCGTGCCCGTCGAGCGCGCGTAGGACAGGGTTGCGGCGGTCATCGGACGAGGCTCCTGACCGCGGCGGCGAACTCCTCGCCCCGGTGCACGTAGTCGCGGTACATGTCGAGACTCGCGCAGGCCGGCGACAGCAGCACGGTGTCGCCAGGCCGCGCGGCGGCGCTGGCTGCCGCCACGGCGGCGCGCATGTCGGCCGCGCGCTCGGTGGGGCACACTGCCGTCGAGTGCCGCGGCGAGCGCGGGCGCGTCGCGGCCGATCAGCACGACGTGGCGCACCTTGCCGGCGAACGCGGGCCGCAGCCCGGCGAAGTCCTGGTTCTTGCCGTCGCCGCCCGCAATCAGCACCAGCGGGCCCGCAAGGCCCTCGACCGCGGCGACCGTGGCACCGACGTTGGTGCCCTTGGAGTCGTCGACGTAGCGCACGCCGGCCACGTCCGCGACCCACTGCGCGCGATGCGCCAGCCCGCCGAACGCGGCCAGCGCCTCGAGCACCGGGCCGCGCGGCAGCCCGAGCGCCTCGCACATCGCGAGCGCGGCCAGCGCGTTGGCCGCGTTGTGCTCGCCCTGAAGCTTCATGGCCGACAGCGGCAGCAGCGGCTCGCCGCGGCAGGCAAGCAGCGGCTCAGGGTCGCGCGCCAGGCTGTAGTCGGCGGCGGCGTCGCGCACGCTGAAACTGAGCACGCGCTGGCCGGGGCGCGGCATGGCCCGCACGCGGGCGTCGTCGGCGTTGACCACCGCCGTCCCGCAGCCGTCGAAGATGCGCGCCTTGGCGGCGGCATAGTCCTCGAGGGAGTCGTAGCGGTCGAGGTGGTCGGGCGTGACGTTGAGCACGCTCGCCACCGCCGTGTGCAGCGAGTGGGTGGTCTCGAGCTGGTAGCTCGACAGCTCGAGCACGTAGAGGTCGGGCACCGGGCGTTCGAGCAGGTCGAGGGCCGGTTCGCCGAGGTTGCCGCCCGCAACCGCGCTGCAGCCCGCCGCGTTCGCGAGCTCGGCCAGCAGCGCCGTGACCGTGCTCTTGCCGTTGGTGCCGGTGATCGCGGCGACCGGCGCCTGCGTCTCACGGGCGAACAGCTCGATGTCCCCGACCACCGGCAGGCCGCGGCGGGCGGCCGCGATCGCGACCGGCTCGCGCAGCGACAGTCCCGGCGAGATCACCACCTGCGCGACGCCGTCGAGCAGGGATTCACCGAAAGCGCCGGCGTGCAGTTCGGCGTCAGGCACCTGCTCGCGCAGCGCCGCCGCACCCGGCGGCTCGGCACGCGTGTCCGCCACGCGCACCGCGAGCCCCTTGCGGCGCAGGTAGCGCGCGCAGGACAGCCCGGTGCGGCCGAGCCCGAGCACCAGCGCGCGGCTGCCGGCTTCGAGCGGGGCGAGGTTGCGCTCGGCGTCGTTCATCGCAGCTTCAGCGTCGCGAGGCCGACCAGCACGAGAATCACCGTGATGATCCAGAAGCGCACGATCACCTTCGGCTCGGCCCAGCCCTTGAGCTCGAAGTGGTGATGGATGGGCGCCATGCGGAAGATGCGCTTGCCGCGCAGCTTGAACGAACCCACCTGCAGGATGACCGACACCGTCTCCATGACGAACACGCCGCCCATGATGAACAGCACGATCTCCTGCCGGACGATCACGGCGATCACGCCCAGCGCCGCGCCGAGGGCGAGCGCGCCGATGTCGCCCATGAACACCTGCGCCGGGTAGGTGTTGAACCAGAGGAAGCCGAGGCCCGCGCCGAAGATCGAGGCGCAGATCACCAGCACCTCGCCGGTGCCCGCGATGTGGGGGATGCCGAGGTAGTCGGCGAACACCGCGTTGCCCGAGGCATAGGCGAACACGCCGAGCGCGCCCGCGACGAGCACCGCGGGCATGATCGCGAGTCCGTCGAGGCCGTCGGTGAGGTTGACGGCGTTCGAGGAGCCCACGATCACGAAGTAGGCCACGACGATGAACAGCGGCCCGAGCGGCAGCACGAAGTCCTTGAAGAACGGCACGATGAGCGTGGTCTCGCCCGGCGTCTTCGGCGGTCGCGTAGAGCGCGAGCGCGGCGGCCAGGCCCGCGACCGACTGCCAGAAATACTTGTAGCGCGCGATCAGGCCACGCGAGTCGCCGACGACCAGCTTCAGGTAGTCGTCCCAGAACCCGATCAGCCCGAATGCCACCGTCACGCCGAGCACGATCCACACGAAGCGGTTGGCGAGGTCGGCCCACAGCAGGGTGGCGACGGCGATGGCCACGAGGATCAGCGCGCCGCCCATGGTCGGCGTGCCGGCCTTGGAGAGGTGCGACTGCGGCCCGTCGGAGCGCACGCGCTGGCCGACCTGGTGCTCGGCGAGCTTGCGGATCATCCGCGGCCCGACGACGAAGGAGATCACCAGCGCCGTCAGCGCCGCGAGGATCGCCCGCAGCGTCAGATAGCTGAACGCGTTGAAGCCCGAGTAGAACTGCGTGAGCCACTCGGCGACGTGTCGCAGCATGCTAGTGCCCCTCCCCGCCGCCTGCGCCGAGCGCGACCGCCACACGCTCGAGCCGGTTCGAGCGCGAACCCTTCACGAGCACGGTGACTCCGGCGGTGAGTTCGCCGGCCAGCGAGCCGATCAGGTCCTCGACGACGGCGAACCACGTGCTGCCCGCGCCGAAGGCCTCGACCGCGTGCCGGGCCTCGTCGCCCACCGCGAGCAGCCGCGTCACGCCCGACTGGCGCGCGAACTCGCCGATCTCGGCGTGCAGCCGCGCGGACTCCGCGCCGAGCTCGCGCATCTCGCCGAGCACCAGCCAGCGCTCGCCGGGCAGCGCGGCCAGGGCCCGCAGGCCGGCGCGCACCGAGCCCGGATTGGCGTTGTACGAATCGTCGATCAGCCGGCCGCCGCCGGGCAGCGCCTTGAACTCGAGCCGGCCGGCGACGGCGCGCATGCCGGCGAGCCCGTCGACGATCGCCTCGAGGCCGGCGCCGGCAGCGTGCGCCGCGGCCGCGGCCGCGAGCGCGTTCATCACGTTGTGTTCGCCGGCGAGCGCGAGCGGCACGCGGCGCCGGCCGAGCGGGCAGAGGAGTTCGAACTCGACGGACGGTCCGCCGTCGGCCGGCAGCTCGCGGATGTCCGTGGCGGCGAAGTCGGCGCGCTCGCGCATGCCGAAGGTGATCACCCGGCCAGCGCCGCGCGCGATGCCGTGCCAGTAGGCGGCGAAGCGGTCGTCGGCGTTGATCACCGCCGCCTGCTCCGCGCCGAGCGCCGCGAACATCTCGCCCTTGCCCTTCGCCACGCCGTCGATGCCGCCGAAGCCCTCGAGGTGCGCGGGACCGGCATTGATCACGAGCCCGACGTCGGGCCGCGCGATCGTGGCGAGGTGCGCGATCTCGCCCTGGTGGTTCGCGCCCATCTCGATCACCGCGTAGCGGTGCCCGGCCTCGAGCCGGCACAGCGTGAGCGGCACGCCGATGTGGTTGTTCAGGTTGCCGCGGGTGACGAGGCAGGCGCCGGCGCGGGCGAGGATCGCACCGGTCATTTCCTTCACCGTGGTCTTGCCGTTGCTGCCGGTGATGCCGACGACGGTGCCCCCGAAATCCTTGCGCCAGGCGGAGGCGAAAGCCGTGAGTCCCGCCAGCACGTCCGCAACCACGACCTGCGGCAGCGCCACCGACGCCGCGCGCGCCACGAGCGCGCCGGCCGCGCCCCGCGCCCGCGCCTCCGGCACGAACTCGTGTCCGTCGAAGCGCTCGCCGCGCAGCGCCACGTACAGCGCGCCCGGCTCGAGCGCCCGCGTGTCGGTGGTGACCGCGCCGAAGGCCGCAGCCTCGCCGTGCAGCACGCCGCCGGTCGCCTGGGCGAGCGCCGCGAGGTCCCGTTTCATGCCTCGGCTCCCAGCGCGTCGAGCACGACCTGCCGGTCGCTGAACGGCCGCGACTCCGCGCCGATCACCTGCCGCTCCTCGTGGCCCTTGCCCGCGATCACGACGACGTCGCCCGCGTCGGCCTCGGCGAGCGCGAAGTGGATCGCCTCGGCGCGGTCGGCGATGACGTGCGCGGACGCGGCGTCGCGCATGCCGGCGAGGATCTGCTCGAGGATCGCGCGCGAGGGCTCGCTGCGCGGGTTGTCGTCGGTGACCACCACCACGTCGGCGTGCGCCTCGGCGGTCGCACCCATCAGCGGTCGCTTGCCGGGATCGCGGTCGCCGCCGCAGCCGAATACGCAGAACAGCCGGCCGCGGACGTGCGCGCGCGCCGCGTCGAGCACCTTGGCGAGCGCATCCGGCGTGTGCGCGTAGTCGACCAGCGCGAGCGGCTGCGCGCCGCCGCCGAAGGCCTCCATGCGACCGGGCGGCGCGGCGCAGGCGGCGAGCGCCACCAGCGCCTGCTGCAGCGGCACGTTCCAGCCGACCAGCACGCCGAGCACCGCGAGCAGGTTCTCGGCGTTGAACTCGCCGATCAGCCGCGAGCGCAGCGTGCCGGCGCCCCAGCTGCTCTCGACCTGCAGCGTGAGCCCGGCTGTCGTCGCGCGCAGCTCGGCCAGGCGCAGCCAGCCGGTGCCCGGCTCCGCCCACAGCTCGTTCGACGTCGAGTACACGATGCGCTCGACGCCCGGCTCGATGCGTTCCGCGAGGGCGCGGCCGAAGCCGTCGCGCGCGTTGATCACCGCGCGGCCGAGCCCGGGCGTGCGGAACAGTCGCGCCTTGGCCTCGCCGTAGGCCTCGAGCGTGCCGTGGTAGTCGAGGTGGTCGCGCGTCAGGTTGGTGAACGCCGCGGTGTCGAAGCGCACGCCGGCGACGCGGTGCTGGTCGAGCGCATGGGAGGACACCTCGAGGCCCAGCGTCTTCGCGCCGGCGTCGCGCGCCTCGGCGAGGCGACGATGCACGCTCACGGCGTCGGGCGTCGTGAGGCCCGCGCCGCGCAGCGCGCCCGGACGGCCGAAGCCGAGCGTGCCGAGGTACGCACCGCGGCGGCCGAGCAGGTCGGCAGCCTGCGCGAGCAGGTACGCGCAGGTGGTCTTGCCGTTGGTGCCGGTGAATCCCACCACCCGCAACTCGGCAGAGGGTTCGCGGAAGAACCGGTCGGCAATCACACCCGCCAGCCGGGCGAGGCCCTCGACCGGGAGGGTCACGACGTGCGGCGGCAGGGCCGGCGGCTCGATGCCGGGGCCGGGCTCCCAGAGCACGGCCACCGCGCCGCGGGCGACGGCCTCCGCTGCGTGCTCGAGCCCGTGGGTGGTACGACCCTGGCAGGCGAGGAAGGCGGCGCCGGGCACGGCGCGCCGGCTGTCCGTCTCGAGATCGCGCAGTTCCACGTCGCGCTCCGGCTGCGCGAGTCCCTCGAGCAGTGCCGCGAGCGATGCCCGGTATTCGGGAGCGCCCGCCGCCGCGGCCGTTGTCACGGTCTCGAGACTCACCACGGGTTCTCCGCCTGCACGAGCGTGGTCGCCGGCAGCCGCTGCAGATCGTCGGGCGGGATGGCGAGCAGTCGCAGCGCACCCGACATGACTGCGGAGTACACCGGCGCGGCGACCTCGCCGCCGTAATAGGCGCCGCCCGTTGGCTCGTCGATCACGACGATGGCCGCGAGCCGCGGGTTGCTGGCGGGCACCAGGCCGCCGAACACCGCCACGTACTTGTTGGTCGAGTAGCCGCCCTGGTCGGAGGCCTTCCACGCGGTGCCGGTCTTGCCCGAGACGCGATAGCCCAGGGTGCGGGCACGGCGCGCGGTGCCGGCATCGCTCACCACCGCCTCCATCATCGTGACGAGGTCGCGAGCCACGGACTCCTCGAGCACGCGCTCGCCCGTGGGCTCGGAGTCGAGCCGGCGCAGCGACACAGACCGGTTGATGCCGCCCGAGCCCAGCACTGCGTAGGCCTGGGTGAGCTGCAGCGGCGTGACCGACAGCCCGTAGCCATAGGACATCGTGGCCTGGTTGATCGGGCGCCAGTGGCGGGGCTGCGGCAGGATGCCGGCCGACTCGCCAGGGAACCCCGAGCCGGTGACGCGGCCGAAGCCGAACTGGTCGAGCGCCTCCCACATCTGGGCCGGGGTGAGCGACAGGGCGATCTTGACGACGCCGACGTTGCTCGACTTCGCGAGCACGGTGGTGACGTCGATGACCCCGAGGTTGTGCTTGTCCTTCACCGTCTTGATGCCGACGCGGATCATCCCGGGCGAGGTGTCGACCACCGTGGCCGGGTGGTAGCGCCCGGTCTCGAGACCCGCCGCGACCACGAACGGCTTGATGCTCGAGCCGGGCTCGAACACGTCGTTGGTGGCGCGGTTGCGGTAGCGCGACGCCGCGTACTGCTCGCGGTCGTTCGGGTTGAACGAGGGCTGGTTGACCATCGCCAGCACTTCGCCGGTCGCGACATCGAGTACCACGACCGAGCCCGAGCGCGCCCGGTTGGCCTGCACCGCGGCCTTCAGTTCGCGGTAGGCGAGGTACTGCACGCGCAGGTCGATGCTCGTATAGAGGTCCTGGCCGGGCCGCGGCGCGCGGATCCGCTCGATGTCCTCGATGGTCCGCCCGAGGCTGTCGCGCATCACGCGCTTTTCGCCCGGCACGCCGCCGAGCCACTGGTCGAAGGCGAGCTCGAGGCCCTCCTGGCCGACGTCATCGACGTTGGTGAAGCCGAGCAGATGGCCGGTGACCTCGCCCGCCGGGTAGTAGCGGCGGTACTCGCGCTGCGTGTTGACGCCCGGGATGCCGAGCGCCCGGACGCGCGCGGCGTCCTGCGGTCGCATGTGTCGCACGAGGTAGACGAACTCGCGATCGAGACTGCTGGTCACGCGCCGCGCGAGCCACTGCGGATCGCGGTCGAGCGCCTTGGCGAGCCGCGGGAATTCCTGCGGGACCTGCGCGAGCTTGCGCGGGTCGGCCCACACGGTGTCGACGGGCGTGCTCACCGCCAGCGGCTCGCCGTTGCGGTCGAGGATCATGCCGCGGCTGGCCGAGAGCTTCGCCGTACGCAGGATGCGCTCGTTGCCCTCCTTCTGGAGGAACTCCTGGTCGATGACCTGCAGGTACACGGCGCGGGCCAGCAGCGCGACCCCGCCGACCGCGAGCATGCCGAGCACGAACCACTGGCGCCAGGCCGGGCTTGCGGGATCGGCGGCGGACGACGACTTGCGCTTCATGGCTGCACGATGCGCAGGTCGCCGACCTGCGGGATGGACATGTGCAGGTCGTCGCGGGCCGCCTGCTCGACGCGGCCGTGGGTCGCGAGCGTGCTCTGCTCGAGCTGCAGCTGACCCCACTCGATGTCGAGTTCGTCGCGCTCGTTGGTGAGCTTCTGCAGTTCGTAGAAGTGGGTGCGCGCCTCGTGCTTGGCGTAGATCACGCCGAGCGAGGAGCCGAGCACCGCGGCCCAGAGCACGGCGATCGCGATGCGCGGGCCCGCAGCGCTCATGCCGCAAGCCTCTCGGCAACCCGCAGCGTGGCGCTGCGGGCCCGGGGATTCGCGGCGAGCTCGTCCGCGCCGGCACGCACCGCGCCGTTGACGCGCCGCAGGCGCGGCCGCGCGTGCGGCGGCACCGTGGGCAGGCCGGCGTACACCGGGTCGCCGCGCTCCTCGCGCTGGATGAAGCGCTTGACGAGCCGGTCCTCGAGCGAGTGGAAGCTGATCACGCCGAGGCGCCCGCCGGCCCCGAGCAGCCCCACGGCCTGCGGCAGCGCGGCCTCGATCTGCTCCAGCTCGCGGTTCACGTGCATGCGGATCGCCTGGAACGTCCGGGTCGCGGGATGCTTGCCGGGCTCGCGGGTCGGCACGGCCGCGGCGACGAGCTCGGCGAGCTGCGAGGTGCGGGCGAGCGGCGCCTCGGCGCGCGCGGCGACGATCGCGCGCGCGATGCGGCGGGCGAAGCGCTCCTCGCCCAGCCCGCGCAGGACGTCGGCGATCTCGTGTTCGCCGGCTTTCGCGAGCCACTGCGCCGCGCTCTGTCCCGCCTCGTTGTCCATCCGCATGTCGAGCGGCCCGTCCTGCATGAAGCTGAAGCCGCGACCGGCCTCGTCGAGCTGCGGTGAGGAGACCCCGAGGTCCATCAGCACGCCGTCGATCTCCCCTTCCATCCCCGCCGCCCGGACCCGCTGCTCGAGCGGGCCAAACGACCCCTGCACCAGCGTGAGACGCGATTCCCCCGCAAACCGCCGGCGCCCGGCCCGGATCGCTTCCGGGTCTCGGTCGATCGCCACGACCTGACCGGCGGGACCGAGCGCGGCGAGGATCGCCGCGGTATGGCCGCCCCTGCCGAAGGTCGCGTCGCAGTAGCGACCGGCGGGCCGGATCGCGAGGCCCGCCAGCACTTCCGCGAGAAGTACCGGCGTGTGCTCCGACACGTCCCGGGGCCTACAGCGACAGCTGGCCGAGTTCGGCCGGCAGTTCGCCCGGCTCCTCGCCGGCCTGCAGCCAGACCTCGCGGCGCTCGTTCCAGTGCTGCTCATCCCAGAGCTCGAAGCGGCTGCCCTGCCCGATCAGCATCGCCTGGCGCGTGAGCCCCGCGTATTCGCGCAGCTTCGGCGGCACCAGCACCCGGCCGTGCGAGTCGAGCTCGAGGTCGGTCGCATGGCCGACCATCAAGCGCTGCAGCCGCCGCGCCTGAGGATTCAGGGTCGGCAGGCGCATGAGCTTGCGTTCGATCTCCTCCCAGTCCGGCAGGGGGTAGATCAGCAGGCACCGGTCGGCCCGGTCGACGGTCGCAACGAGGCGGCCCTCGCTGCGCTCGACCAGGGTGTCCCGGTACCGCGCAGGCATGGCCATCCGCCCCTTGGCGTCGAGCGTCACTTTGTTGGCGCCGCGAAACATTTCAGGCTGCTTCTGGGCCTTCGGCCCATTTCATCCCACTTCATCCCACTTCGCGGCACTATAGGTCGCGTGCGCGCGGAGAGTCAACGCTTCGCGCGAAAGATTTTCCATGAGGCACAGTGACTTAGCGGGTACGGGGGGCCCATCGGTCGAATGCGGCGATCTAGATCGCCATATCAATCATGCGGTTATCAAACCTTCCTTAGGTACGGGTTAGAAATTGGCCCTGGTGGGATCTGGCATTGATCGGCATCGGTGGGACGCCAGACGCGTGCTTTCCGACGGCGCTCACGACCGGACTTCCGGCGATCCTGTGGGAGAATTTCGGCCACGCCGGTGGAAATCCCGGGCGGCACTGCGCACCGGAGGTGGGCCAGAGTGGGAGGCGCCCGGCGGATTACGCTCCGAGACGCGGCGTGCCAGCAATGGTTGCCGACCGCCTTGGGAATCCGGGGCGCGTCATAGACAAGAAAGAAGAAGGGAGTCGGCCGATAAGCCGGGTTCTGTCGAGGGCAACCATCCATCTGGGACGCGCGTCGCCGCACGCCTCAAGCGACCTACCCGGAAACTCCTGCGGGCCGCAGGTGCAGGCTCCGTAGCCGGCGTGTTTCCCTATTTGGTCTTGCTCCAGGTGGGGTTTGCCGTGCCGCCGAATGTTGCCACCGGCGCGGTGCGCTCTTACCGCACCCTTTCACCCTTGCCGTCGCCGCATTGCTGCGGCGCTTGGGCGGTCTGCTCTCTGTTGCACTTTCCGTGGGCTCGCGCCCCCCAGGCGTTACCTGGCACCTTGCCCTGCGGAGCCCGGACTTTCCTCTGCCAATGGCGCAGCGGTTGCCTGGCCGACTCCCGCCACGATTATACGCACGACCACTACTGCCGCGGCGGACGCAGCGCGAGCGCACGCTCGTACAGTTCGCGGCGCGCGCGACCCGTGATCTGTGCGGCGAGTTTCGCGGCCTGCGTCGGCGGCAGTTCCCCGAGCAGGACGCGCAGCACGCGCTCCGCAGCCGCGTCATCGGCCGCAACCTCGCCGACCGCGCCCTGCACCACGATCACGATCTCACCGCGCGCCATGTCCACGTCCGTCGCGCTTTGGCGCGCCAGCGACCCGAGCGTGCCGCGATACACCGACTCGAAGCGCTTCGTCAGTTCGCGCGCGACCGACGCGGGTCGCGAGTCGCCGAGCGCCGCCGCGAGGTCGTCGAGTGTCTCGCGGAGGCGATGCGGCGCCTCGTAGAACACGAGCGTGCGCGACTCGGCGGCGAGCGTCTCGAGCGCGCGCCGGCGCGCGGCCGGCTTCGCGGGCAGGAAGCCTTCGAACGCAAAACGCGCACACGGCAGGGCAGCCACCGACAACGCCGCGATCGCCGCGCACGGGCCCGGCACCGCGACCAGCTCGACGCCGGCCGCCGCGGCCGCGCTCACCAGCGCGGTCCCTGGATCGCTCACCAGCGGCGTGCCGGCGTCGCTCGCGAGCGCCACCGTCGCGCCGCCCAGCAGGCGTGCGACGATCTCCGCAACGCGTGCACGCTCATTGTGCTCGTGCAGCGACTCGATCGCGCCCTGCGGCCGCTCGATCCCGCAGGCAGCAAGCAGCTGGCGCGTGTGGCGCGTGTCCTCGGCGAGGAGCAGATCGGCAATGCCGAGCACCTCGCGGGCGCGCGTGGACAGGTCGGCCAGGTTGCCGATCGGCGTGGCGACCACGAACAGTGTGCCCCGCCCCGCCCGCGCTATAGAATCCGTGGAATCTCCTGTCACCGGCGCCTCCCTCGCTGCCATGCTGCACGCTCGCTTCAGTGGCCGGCAAGTCCGTGCGTGGCTCGCCGCCGCGCTGCTCGGCGCCGCGCTCTGCGCACTCGTTCCCGGCGTCGCCGATGCCTCGCGCTCCGACGACCTCGCGGCCGCCGACGCGCTCGCGCGCAGCGGCCAGCACGCGCAGGCGGGCGAACGCTACGAGTCGCTCGCGAAACGCGCCTTCCGCGACTGGGACGCGCGACTCTCGCTGCTCGCGGCGCGCGAATACCTGGCCGCCGGTCGGCTCGACGACGCGCGGCGCATGCTCGCGAAGACCGGCGACGACGTCGGCGGCGACGATGCCGTGCTGCGCGCGCGTGTACAGGCCGAGCTCGCGCTGGCGCAAGGCCGGCCGGACGCGGCCATCGAGGCCCTGCGTCGCGTGCCCGAACCCTGGCCCGCACCGCTGGCCGTCGAACTGCTGGGCCTGCGGGCCGCGGCCGAGTTCGCGGCGGGACGCATGCTCGACGGCATGCGCACGGTCGCGTCGCGCGCTCAGCTGCTGAGCACGGTCGAGGATCGGCGCGCGAACGATGCGCTGCTGGTGGACGCACTGCGCGCCAACCCGGCTGCGGCCGCGGCCGTGCCGGCGGGTGCCACGCCGTACGAGCGTGCGTGGTTCGAACTCGCGGCGGTGCTCGCGGCGTCCGGCGCCGAGCCCGACGCGCACGCCAGGCGCGCCGCGGACTGGCGTGCGCGCCACCCCGATCACCCCGGCGGAGCGTTCCTGCCCGAGCCCGCGGTCGACACGGCGGCTGCCGCGGTCGCAGCTGCGCCGGCCATCACGGGACCGGCCGAGGTGATCGGGCTGCTGCTGCCGCTGTCGGGCCGGCTGCAGGCCGCGGGCCGCGCGGTGCGCGACGGCTTTCTCGCCGGCGCGCTCGCCGAGCCCGCTGGCAGCCGACCGCGCATCGAGATCCTCGACACCGCGCCCGCTGGCGCCGTCGGCGCCTATGCCGCGGCGCTCGAAGCCGGCGCGACCGCGATCGCGGGGCCGCTCGCGAAAGAGGACGTCGCGGCGCTGGTGGCGGCCCGGCAGCTGCCGGTGCCGACACTGGCGCTCAATGCCGTGTCGCTCGAGTCTCCGCCTCCGTTCCTGTTCCAGTTCGCGCTGGACCCGGAGCAGGAAGCGCGCGCGGTCGCGCGCCGCATCGCCGAGGACGGCCGCGCCCGCGGCATCGCGCTGTTCCCGAACAACGCCTGGGGAGAACGCCTGCACGCGGCGTTTACCGACGAACTGCGGGTGAGCGGCGTCGAACTCACCTCGGTACAGTTCTACGAGCCCTCCGCCAGCGATTTCTCGGGGCCGCTGCGGGCCGCGCTCGGGCGCTTCGGCGGCGCCGGCGACCGCAGCACCAAGGGCCCGCCGCCCAAGCGGGACGCAATCGCGGAAGCGGGCGACGGGCCGCAGTTCGTGTTCCTTGCGGCGACCGCCGGCGCAGCGCGCGCCCTCGTCCCGCAGCTGCGTTTCCAGATGACCTACACGGTTCCCGTGTACGCGACCTCCGACGCTCTCGAGCCCGGCTCGCGCCCGGTACCGGACCTCGACGGCGTCGTGTTCCCGGAGATGCCGTGGATCGTGACCGCCGGCCAGGGCGCACCGGAACTCTGGGACCTGCTGCAATCGGACTGGTCGGGCGCGGCCCGCGGGCGCATGCGCCTGTACGCTTTCGGTTTCGATGCCTACCGTCTGCTGCGCGGGCTGGGTCCCGTGGTCCGCGGTGGCGGACTGAACGGCCTCACGGGCCGGCTGACGATCGCGCCGGACGGTCGCGTACAGCGGGAGCTCGAGTGGGCGCAGGTCGAGCGCGGCCGGCCGCAGGTCGCCGGACCGGCGTTCCTGCCGGCCCCGCCCGGTGCGCCCTGAGACGACGACTGCGGCCGGCCGGCGCGGCGAGGACCTCGCCTGCCGTCACCTCGAGTCGCAGGGCCTGCGGTTGCTCGAGCGCAACTACCGGTGCCGGGCCGGCGAGATCGACCTCGTGATGCTCGACGGCAGCACCCTCGTGATGATCGAGGTGCGCTCGCGCTCGAGCGCCGGGCACGGCAGCGCGGCGGCCTCTGTCGGGACGCGCAAGCAGCGGCGCTTCATCCTCGCGGCGCGCCACCTGATGCTCACGCGCCCCGCCTACCGCAGGCTCGCGGCCCGATTCGACGTGGTGGCGATCGACGCGGCCGCGGTCGGCGAACCGCCGCGAGTGACCTGGATCCGCGACGCATTCCGGGCCTGACCCGCGACGTCTGATCCGGGACCCGGTCCGCACCGGGGACTCCTCGATCGACACCCCTGGAGGACTGCGGGCGCGGCAGCACCGCTACTTCACCACAGTCAGCTTCGGACGGGCGGTCCCGGGCTTCGTCTCCGACGCCTGTGGCCCCTTTGCTCCCGATGGCCCGGTCGGCCCGGTTGGTGGCCCCCCGCCTGGGGGGGAAGTCGTTTCCTCGGCGAACACCATGCCCTGCCCTGTCTCGCGCGCGTACACGGCGACAATCGCGTCCATCGGGATGCGCACGCCCATGCTCGCGCCGCCGAATCGGCCGCTGAAGCTCAGCTCCTCGTTGCCGAGCGTGAGCTGCGCTGTCGCCGACCAGCTGATGTTCAGGACGATCTTGCCGTCCTTGACGTGCTGTCGCGGCACCTCGACCCCCGACAGGTTTGCATCCACCACGATGTGCGGCGTGCAGCCGCTCTCGCTGATCCACTCGTGCATCGCCCGCAGCAGGTACGGCCGCCGCGGCTTCACGCACGCATCTCCTGCTCCTCGGGCGACAGGCTCGTGCGCACGGCGGGGTGGGCGAACAGCCGGCGGCAATAACGCTCGACGGTGGGCGCGGTCGGCGGGATCGCGACGCCCCAGCGCGGCAGCCGCCAGAGGATCGGCGCGACCGCCGCGTCGAGCACGGAGAACTGGTCGGAGAGAAACCAGGGCTTCACGCGCAGCAGCGGCTCCGTCGCAACCACGGTCTCGAGCAGCCGCCGCCGGGCCCGCAGCAGTTCGCGGCGCTCGCCGCCTTCGAGATCGGGCACCAGCGAATACCAGTCGAGTTCGATGCGCTGCGCGGCGATGCGGGCCTGGGCGCGGCCGGCGGGGTCGCCCGGCATCAGGGCCGGCGCGGGGAACCGCTCGTCGAGGTACTCGCAGATGATGCCGGCGCCGTAGATCACGAGGTCGCGGTCCGTGAGCGTCGGCAGCGACTGGAACGGATTCAGGTCGATGAGGTCCTCGGGCGGCCGCGTCGGGTCGCACTCGACCACGCGTGCCCCGAGGCTCTTGGCCGCAAGCGCGATCCGCACTCGATGGCAGTGCGGGTCGTCGCCCCGGGAAAACAGGGTCATCACGCCGTGGGCACCCCCCTGCGGACGAAAGCGGGGACGGGACCGTGCGCGTGCGCGGCTCCGGCCGTGGATGGGAGGCTGCCTCGTGGCGGCCCCCCGCTGGCCGCTACTTCACGTCCTTCCAGTACTCCTTCTTCAGCGCCCATGCCAGCAGCGTGAAGAAGATCAGGAATGCGATGACGGGGAACCCCAGCGTGCGCCGCTGCAGCTGGGCGGGCTCAGCCATGTACTCGAGGAAGTTGACGGTGTCGCGGACGAAGCCATCGTACTCCTCCGGCGTGAGCTTGCCGGGAGTGACGAGCTTGAATTCCTGGAAGTGCTTCTGCGCGTTGCCGGCGGCATCGACGTGGCCTTCCCACACGGCCTCCTGCACGCCCTGCAGTTCCCAGAGCACGTGCGGCATGGCGGTACCAGGCAGCACGATGTTGTTGACGCCGCCGGCCTTGGCGGGGTCGGCGTAGAACGAACGCAGGAACGTGTAGAGATAGTCGGCCCCGCGACTGCGCGCGACCAGCGAGAGGTCCGGAGGGACCACGCCGAACCAGCGCTTCGCGTCGTCGGCATTGATGCCGATGCGCATCGTGTCGTGCGGGCTCTCGCCCGTGAACATCAGGTTTTGCGTCAGTTGCTGCTCGGAGAGGCCGAGGTCGGCCGCCATGCGGTTGTAGCGAACGTACTTGGCGGAGTGGCAACCGAGGCAGTAGTTGACGAAGTTCGACGCGCCGCGCTGCAGCGATGCCCTGTTCGTGATGTCGACGTTGGCGTGGTCGAGCCTCGCCTCACCACCGGCGGCGAAGGCCGCGACGGGTGCCAGCGCCGCCGCCAGGACGAGGAGCTTAGTGCGCATGGTAGGTCACCCTCGTGGGCACGGGCTTGGTCTTGTCGATGCTCGTGTACCACGGCATCAGCAGGAAGAACGCGAAGTACACCGCCGTGAACAGCCGCGCGAGGATCGTGTTCAGCGGCGTCGGCGGCTGCAAGCCGAGCCAGCCGAGCACCACGAAGGCGATCGCGAAGGAGAACAGGAAGAACTTGAACAGCGGTCCGCGGTAGCGGATGGACCGCACCTTGCCGCGGTCGAGCCACGGCAGGAACACGAACAGCACCACGGCCAGCCCCATCAGCGCCGCGCCCAGTCCCTTGCTCGGCACCGCGCGCAGGATCGCGTAGAACGGCGTGAAGTACCACACCGGCGCGATGTGCGGCGGGGTCTGCAGCGGGTTCGCCGGGTCGAAGTTGGCGTGCTCGAGGAAGTAGCCGCCCATGGTGGGCGCGTAGAAGATCACCAGGCTGAACAGGATCAGGAACACGCCGACCCCGATCAGGTCCTTGACCGTGTAGTACGGATGGAACGCGATGCCGTCGAGCGGGATGCCGTCCGGGCCCTTGACCTTCTTGATGTCGATGCCGTCGGGATTGTTCGAGCCCACCTCGTGCAGTGCCATCAGGTGCGCGATGACGAGGAACACCAGCACCAGCGGGATCGCGATCACGTGCAGCGCGAAGAAGCGGTTCAGCGTGATGTCGGAGATGTAGTAGTCGCCCCGGATCCACTCGGTGAGGGAGTCGCCCACGAACGGGATCGCGCCGAACAGCGACACGATCACCTGCGCGCCCCAATAGGACATGTTGCCCCACGGCAGCAGGTAACCCATGAACGCTTCGGCCATCAGCGCGAAGTAGATCAGCATGCCGAATATCCACAGCAGCTCGCGGGGCTTCTGGTACGACCCGTAGAGCAGCGCGCGGAACATGTGCAGGTAGACGACGATGAAGAACGCCGACGCGCCGGTGGAGTGCATGTAGCGGATCAGCCAGCCCCACTCCACGTCGCGCATGATGTACTCGACGGAGCCGAACGCCTCGGCTGACGAAGGCTTGTAGTTCATCGTCAGGAAGATGCCGGTGAGGATCTGGATGACCAGTACCATCAGCGCCAGCGAGCCGAAGAAGTACCAGAAGTTCATGTTCTTCGGCGCGTAGTACTCCGAGACCTGCTCCTTCCACATCTTGGTCATCGGGAAGCGATCGTCGACCCAGTTGGTGAGCGCCGCAAGGCGCCCGCCGCCGGTCCGTGCAGTCTGGCTCGTGCTGCCCATCACGCGTTCTCCCCTTCGGCGCCGATGAGGATGCGCGTGTCGCTCACGAAGCGGTACGGCGGCACCGGCAGGTTGGTCGGGGCGGGGACGTCCTTGAATACGCGGCCCGACATGTCGAACTTCGAGCCGTGGCATGGGCAGAAGAAACCGCCCTTCCAGTCGGGGGAGACGCTCGCGTCGCCGGGCGTGAACTTGTCGAGCGGCGCGCAGCCGAGGTGCGTGCAGACGCCGACGATCACCAGGTACTCGGGCTTCGCCGCCCGAGCCTCGTTCTTGGCGAACGCGGGCTGCTCGGACTCGTTGGAGCCGGGATCCCGGAGATCGCCGTCGATGCTGCCGAGCTGTGCCAGCATCTCCTTGGTGCGATTCACGACGAAAACCGCCTTGCCGCGCCACTCGACCTTGAGCATCGCACCTGGCTCGAGCTTGCCGATGTCCACCTCGACCGGCGCGCCCATCGCCTTGGCGCGGGCGCTGGGCTTCCAGGAGGCCAGGAACGGAATGGCCACGAACGCGGCGCCGACGGCCCCGGTCGCGACGGTGGCGACGGTCAGGAAATGACGCCTGCCCGTATCGACTTCTTCGGTCATCCAGCGCTCTCCTCGACGGATTCGGGTGCTCGCGGCAACGGGTCTGAAATCGCGCTCGCGTGCAGCGCAGCATTATAACGGGCGGGGGGCTCCCGGCGGTAGGCTAGTCCGCCACGCGACGGATCTGCGCGCCGAGCCCGGCGAGCTTCTCCTCAATGCATTCGTAGCCGCGGTCGATGTGGTAGATCCGCTCGATGTCCGTGGTGCCCTCGGCCACCAGTCCGGCCAGGACGAGGCTCGCGGAGGCCCGCAGGTCGGTGGCCATGACCGGGGCGGCCGTGAGCCGCGCCACCCCCTTGATGATCGCCGTGTTGCCCTCCAGGCGGATCTCCGCGCCCATGCGGCGCATCTCGAGCATGTGCATGAAGCGGTTCTCGAAGATGGTCTCGGTGATCGTGCCGACCCCCTCGGCCACGGTGTCGAGGGCCGCGAACTGCGCCTGCATGTCGGTCGGAAAGCCCGGGTGCGGGGCGGTGCGGATGTCCACCGCCCGCGGCCGGCGGCCGCGCATGTCCACCTCGATGAAGTTCTCGCCGCGCACGACGTCGGCGCCCGCTTCCTCGAGCTTGGCGAGCACCGCGTCGAGGTGTTCCGGGCGGGCGTTGCGGGCGCGCACCCGCCCGCCGGTGATCGCACCGGCGACGAGGTAGGTGCCGGCCTCGATGCGGTCGGGCAGCACGTCGTAGGCGGTGCCGTGCAGCGACTCGACGCCGTCGATCAGGATGGTGTCGGTGCCGTGGCCCGAGATCCTCGCACCCATCGAATTCAGGAACAGCGCGAGGTCGGCGATCTCCGGCTCGCGCGCCGCATTCTCGAGGATGGTACGGCCGTCGGCGAGCGCCGCCGCCATCATCAGGTTCTCGGTGCCGGTGACGGTCACAGTCTCGAGCACGATCCGCGCGCCCTTCAAGCGCCCGGCACGGGCCCTGATGTAACCGTTCTCGATGTGGACCTCGGCCCCCATGGCCTGCAGGCCGGCGACGTGGATGTTGACCGGCCGGGCGCCGATCGCGCAGCCGCCCGGCAACGACACGTCCGCGGCGCCGAAGCGCGCCACGAGCGGGCCGAGCACCAGCACCGCGGCGCGCATGGTCTTCACCAGCTCGTACGGCGCGAACGTCTCGCGCGTGGTGCGCGGGTCGACCTCGATGCGCATGCGCTCGTCCACGGTGACGCTCACGCCCATGCGCCCGAGCAGCTCGATCATGGTCGTGACGTCGCGCAGGTGCGGGACGTTGCCGATCGACACCGGGCCGTCGGCGAGCAGCGCGCCCGCGAGGATCGGCAGGGCCGCGTTCTTGGCCCCGGAGATGCGCACTTCGCCGTCGAGCGGCACGCCGCCGCGGATCTGGAGCTTGTCCACGAGCGCCGCTCCGCTCAGCCCGCGCCGCCGGCGGCCTGCCACTCGTCCGGCGTGAGCGCCTGGATCGAGAGCGCGTGGATTTCCCGTCCCATGCGCGGCCCGAGCGCGGCGTAGACGAGCTGGTGGCGCTGCAGCGAGCGACGCCCGTCGAACTGCCGCGAGACCACCAGGGCCTCGAAGTGGGTGTCGTCGTCGGTCAGCACCCGCACCTCTGCGTCGGGCAGGCCCGAGCGGATCAGCTGCGTCACCTCGTCGGCGGTCATGGGGAGATCCCGGGCGTGGGCAGGGGCGCGCAGTTTAACCCGGCCGGACGCGGGTCGTGGGCTGCCGGCGGAGCGGCCGGACGGCTGGGGGTAGTACACTGGCCGCGGGAGTCGCTGCGGGCAATGGCCGCGGCGGGTCCGTCAGCACTCCAACCCGGAAACCCGCCCAGATCCGCGCCCCATGCCCGCCTCCGACGCCATGATCGCCCGCGGCCGCCGCGTACTCGCCACCGAGTCCGAGGCGGTCGCCGCCCTCGAGCACCGCCTCGGGGAAGATTTCGCTCAGGCCTGCCGTCTCCTGCTCGCCTGCGAGGGGCGGGTCGTCGTCACAGGCATGGGCAAGTCGGGCCACGTGGGCAGCAAGATCGCCGCGACGCTCGCGAGCACCGGCACGCCCTCGTTCTTCCTGCACCCGGCCGAAGCGGTGCACGGCGACATCGGCATGATCACGGCGCGCGACGTCGTGCTCGCGATCTCGAATTCCGGCGAGACCGACGAACTGCTGACGATGCTGCCGGTCATCAAGCGCCTCGACGTGCCGCTGGTCGCGCTCACCGGCAACGGTCAGTCCACCCTCGGCCGCTACGCCACGGTGACGCTCGACGTGAGCGTCCCAGCCGAGGCCTGCCCGCTCAACCTCGCGCCGACGGCGAGCACGACGGCGACGCTCGCGATGGGCGACGCGCTCGCCGTCGCGATCCTCGAGGCACGCGGCTTCACCGAGGAGGACTTCGCCCGCTCACACCCCGGCGGTTCCCTGGGCCGCCGGCTGCTGCTGCACGTCGACGAGGTGATGCGCACGGGCGGGGACCTGCCTGCGGTGGGCCCGGACACGCCGCTCGCTGCGGGCCTCCTGGAGATGAGCCGCAAGGGCCTGGGCATGACCACGGTGGTGGACGGCCGCCGACGCGTACTCGGCGTGTTCACCGACGGCGACCTGCGTCGTGCGCTCGACGGCCAGATCGACGTGCACTCGACCTCCATGGGCGAGGTGATGACCGCGGGCCCGAAAGTGGCCCGCCCGCGCATGCTGGCGGCCGAGGCCGTGCACCTGATGGAGGCCCACCGCATCACCGCGTTGCCGGTGGTGGACGACGACGGCGTGCTGGTCGGCGCGCTGAACGTGCACGACCTGCTACGCGCGGGGGTGATGTAGCCGTGGACGACGTGCTCGCCCGCGCGCGCCGCATCCGCCTGCTGGTGCTCGATGTGGACGGCGTCCTCACCGATGGCCGGCTGTATCTGTCGGCGTCGGGCGAGGAACTGAAGGTATTCCACGTGCGCGACGGCTCGGGCCTCGTCGCGGTGCAGCGCGCGGGCGTCGGCGTGGCGATCGTCTCAGGCCGCGACAGCGCAGCCGTGACGCGGCGGGCCGCGGAACTCGGGATCTGCCACGTCCGCCAGGGCGTGAGCGACAAGGGCGCCGAACTCGAGCGGCTGCTGGCGGAACTCGGCGTCCCGGCCGAGGAAACCGCCTGCGTGGGCGACGACACGCCGGACCTGCCGATGCTGCGTCGCGCGGGCCTCGCGATCGCCGTGGCAGACGCCCACCCGGCGCTGCTCGGGACGGCGCACTGGATCACGCCGTCGCGCGGCGGACGCGGCGCGGTACGGGAAGCATGCGATCTGCTGCTCAGCGCACGCGCGACCTGAGGCGCCACCTGCTCACGGCGCTCGCTGTCGTGGCAGCCGCGGCGCTCGCGTACGGGCTGTTCGACGGCGACGACGACGACATCAAGACGACGGTCGTCGAGGAGCCGCGCGGCTACTACCTCACCGAGGCGACGCTCACCGAAATGGGGCCCGACGGCACGCCGCGCACGGTGCTGCGTGCGGAGCGCATCGAGCAGCAGACGTCCGACGAGAGCGTGCTGCTCTCGGACCTCACGCTCGACTACAGGACCGCGAACGCGGGAACCTGGACGGTGACTGCCGCGCGCGGCCGGTTGCCGCCCGGCGCCAAGTCGGTCCGGCTGTCGGGCGACGTCGTGATCCGGGGCACCGAGTCGCGTGGTTCGGCGGTGATCCGGACCGACGAACTCAACTACGACACCGTGACGAGCCTCGTCGAGACCGAGGAACCCGTCACGGTGCAGTTCGGCGCGCACCGCCTCGAGGGGCGCGGACTGCGGGTCGCATTGAACGAAGGCAGGCTGAAGCTAGAATCGGACGTACATGGGCGCTTCACTCCTTAGTCGCTGCACGCTGCTCGCCGCTCTGATCGCCTGCGGCGCCGCGGCGTCGGCGGCGTCGGCGGCGGACGAGTACGACTCGACGCTGCCCATCAATCTCGAGGCGGCCTCGTCGGACTTCGACTACCGCAACGACACGCTGCTGTTCCGCAAGGTGAAGATCACGCAGGGGCCGCTGCAGGTCGAGGCGCAGGAGGCGCGCGCGACGGGCCTCAACTTCGAGAACTCGAAGTGGGACCTCAAGGGCGAGGTCCGGATCACCATGCCGGACGGCAGGCTCGCCGCCGACACCGCCACCGTGACGTTCAAGGACAACGCGGTCGTGCAGGCCGTGGTACTCGGCTCGCCCGCGACCTTCGAGCAACGGCTCAAGGAGACCCGCCAGCTCGCCCAGGGGCGCGCCGGCTCCATCGAGTACGACGTGCGCAAGGCGACCGTCAGCCTCGCCGGCCAGGCATGGCTCACCGACGGGCAGAACGAGATCCGCGGCGACACGCTGATCTACGACATCGGCCGCCAGCGCGTCGCGGCCAACCCGGGCCGCACCGAGGCGGGCGGAGTGAAGATCACGATCAACCCCAAGGAGGCAGCCGCGGCGCGCAAGCCCGGCACCAAGCCGGCGCCGAAGGACGGCGGCCCGTGAGCCGGCTGCGGGCCGAGTCCCTCGGCAAGCGCTATCGCGACCGGCAAGTGGTCGTGGACCTGTCGCTCGAGGTCAGCTCCGGCGAGGTCGTCGGCCTGCTCGGCCCGAACGGCGCCGGCAAGACCACCGCTTTCTACATGATCGTTGGCCTCGTGCCCTGCGACGCCGGTCGCATCTGGCTCGACGACCGCGAACTCACCGGCCTGCCCATGCACCGGCGCGCGCGGCTCGGCGTGGGCTACCTGCCCCAGGAAGCATCGGTGTTCCGCAAGCTCACCGTCGAGGACAACATCCGCGCCATCCTCGAGACGCGCACCGACCTCGAGGAAGACCCGGCGCGGGAAGCGGCGCTGGAGGCGCTGCTCGAGGAACTGCACATCGGCCACATCCGCGGCAGCAGCGGGCTGAGCCTCTCCGGCGGCGAGCGGCGGCGCGTGGAAATCGCCCGGGCGCTCGCGGCCGAGCCGCGCTTCATGCTGCTCGACGAACCCTTCGCCGGCGTGGACCCGATCTCGGTGGACGACATCCAGCGCATCATCCGCCACCTGAGCGCACGCAACATCGGCGTGCTCATCACCGACCACAATGTCCGTGAAACGCTCGGCATTTGCACACGTGCCTATATCGTCAGCGCGGGAAGTGTGATCGCGTCGGGATCGGCGGAGGAGATTCTTGCCAATCCTCAGGTGCGTGAGGTCTACTTGGGACAGGATTTCAGACTCTGACCACGGAGGGTTTCCCCTCCAAGGCTCCGCCCCGAGATGCTCAAGCCGGCCCTGCAGTTAAAGCTCGGTCAGCAGCTGACGATGACGCCTCAGCTGCAGCAGGCCATCCGGCTGCTGCAGCTTCCCGTGCTCGAGTTGCAGGCGCAGGTGCAGGAGGCGCTCGAGAGCAACGTCATGCTCGAGGCCGAGGAGGACGAGCAGGTCGACCTCGCCTCGCTCGACCAGCCCGCCCCGCAGGGCGAAGACTCCGAGGACGCTGCCCCGGACGTCGAGCAGGTCACCGTCGAGATGGACGACCCCTGGACCGAGGCCTCGACCCCCTCGGGCGAGGGCCGTGCGCCGGACGACGACGACCGCCCGATGGAATTCGCCGACGAGCGCGAACGTGACCTGCACCAGCACCTGATCTGGCAGCTCGAGGTGAGCCGCCTCGACCCGCGCCAGGTGTGGATCGGCGAGGGCATCGTCGACGCGTTGAACGACGACGGCTATCTCACCGATTCCCCGGCCGACATCGCGCGCAGCCTGAGCGCGGACCTGCCGGTCACCGAGGAGGACGTCGAGCAGGTGCTCGCCTTCGTACAGACGCTGGATCCCACCGGCGTCGGCGCCCGCGACGTCTCGGAGTGCATCTGCCTGCAGCTCGCGCAGCTCGAGCCCGGTACGCCCGGCCGCGACCTCGCGCTCGCCATCGCGCGCGAGCACCTGCAGGCGGTGGCCAACCGCGAACTCGCGGCGCTGCGCACCGCGCTCGAAACCGACGACGACGCGCTGCACGCGGCGCTCGCGCTGATCCGCGGCTGCAACCCGCGCCCCGGCTCGACCTTCGAGGTCGGCGAGCCCGAGTACATCGTTCCCGACGTGTACGTGCGCCGCACCGATCAGGGCTGGGCCGTCGAGATCAACCCGGGTTCCGTGCCGCGGCTGCGCGTCAACCAGGACTACGCGAGCCTGGTGTCACGCTCGGGCGACTACGCGACGCTGCGCGCGCAGTTGCAGGAGGCGCGCTGGCTGATCCGCAGCCTCGAGATCCGCAAGGACACGCTGCTGCGCGTGGCCCGCACCATCGTGCAGCGCCAGGCGGCGTTCCTCGAACGCGGCGACGAGGCGATGCAACCCATGATCCTGCGCGACGTGGCGGAGGCCGTGGGCATGCACGAGTCCACGATCTCGCGCGTAACCACGGGCAAGTACATGCTCACTCCCCGCGGCATCTACGAGTTCCGCTTCTTTTTCTCGAGCCACGTCGCCGGGGCCGGCGGCGAGGACGTGTCCTCGGTCGCGATCCGCGCGCGCATCCGCAAGCTGATCGCCGACGAAGACTCCACCAGGCCCCTTAGCGACGCGCAGCTCGCGCAGCGGCTGTCGGGCGAGGGGGTCAAGGTGGCCCGCCGCACCGTGGCCAAGTACCGCGAGGCGATCGGGCTGGCGTCTTCCGGGGACCGTCGGCACGCGCCGGACAGGGCCCGCGCCTAGCGAGGAACCCGGACGGACAGACACAGGCAGGCGGCGTCCCAATCCCGAGTCAGGAGGAACAGACGATGCGTGTGAACTTGAGCGGACATCACGTCGACGTCACCCCGGCCCTGCGCAGCTACGTCGAACGCAAGCTCGCGCGCGTGTTGCGCCGCATCGACCGGGTGGTCGAGGTGCAATGCACCCTGACGGTCGACAAGTTGCGCCACCGCGCGGAGTCCACCGTGTACGCCGGCGGGCCTGCGATCCACGCCTCCGCCGTCGCCGCGGACATGTACGCCGCCATCGACGCGCTGTCCGACAAGCTCACGCGCCGGGTCCGCAAGCGCAAGGAACGCGTGGGCGAGCACCGCGCCCCCGACGCGCGCAGGCACGGGCTCGCGCCGGCGACCTGAGGCGCGCCGAGCCCGATGCGACTGGTCATCGTCAGCGGGCTGTCGGGCTCGGGCAAGAGCGTCGCACTCGCGATGCTCGAGGACCTCGACTACTACTGCGTGGACAACATTCCCGCGGGCCTGCTGCCGGGATTCATCGGGTATACGGTCCGCACCAGCGAGCTCGCCTATCGCCGCACGGCAGTCGGCGTCGACGCGCGCAACCGCCCGGAGGATCTCGCCGACGTCCCGCGCCTGGTGGCCGAGCTGCGCCGCAGCGGCATCGGCTGCGAGGTCCTGTTCCTGCGCGCCGAGAACGACACACTGCTCGAGCGCTTCAGCGAGACGCGGCGCCGCCACCCGCTGAGCCGCAGCGGCATCGGACTGCAGGAGGCGCTCGAGCTCGAGCAGCGACTGCTCGCGCCGGTGGCGAACGCGGCGGACCTCACCATCGACACCTCGCGCCTCTCGGTGCACGAGCTGCGCGAGCTGATCCGCGAGCGGGTCGTGGAGCGCCGGCCCGGCGGGCCGTCGCTGCTGTTCCAGTCCTTCGCCTATCGCCACGGCGTGCCCGACGACGCCGACTTCGTCTTCGACGCCCGCGCACTGCCGAACCCGTACTGGGAACCGGCGCTGCGCGAACTGAGCGGACGCGACGAGGCGGTGGCGCGCTTCATGGACGGGCACGCGGACGCAGCGCAGTTCCTCGCCGACGTCACCGCATTCCTCGAGCGCTGGCTGCCGTCGCTGGTGCGCTCGAACCGCAGCTACCTCACGGTCGCCGTCGGCTGCACGGGCGGCCAGCACCGCTCGGTCTACCTTGCGGAGCGGCTCGCCGCACACTTCGACGGCCGCTTCGGCCACTCGCTGATCCGCCACCGGGACCTCGCGAGCCGCAGCCACGAGTAGCGTACAGTGCGGGCGCCATGGAAGCCGAGCAGCCGCCCGCCCGCCTGACGCGCCTCGAGTCGCTGCGCCGCGCCCTCGACCAGGGCACGATGCGTCAGGTGGGCCGCCTGGTGAACACCATGCACCCGGCCGAGGTCGCCTCGCTGCTCGAGTCGCTGCCGCCTGCGCAGCGCGAGCTGGTCTGGGACCTCGTGGAGCCCGAGATCGAGGGCGACGTCCTCGTCGAGCTGAACGACGAGGTGCGCGCCGACCTGATCCGCGACATGGAGGCCGAGGAACTGGTCGCGGCCGCGGAGAACCTCGAACTCGACGATCTCGCCGACCTGCTGCACGACCTCCCGGAGAACGTGCACCAGCAGGTGCTGCGCTCCATGGACTCGCGCGACCGCGAGCGGCTGAACGCGGTGCTGGCCTACGAGCCCGACTCCGCCGGCGGCCTGATGAACACCGACACGGTGAGCGTGCGGCCGGACGTCACGCTCGAGACCGTGCTGCGCTACCTGCGCATGCGCGGCGACGTCCCGGACAACACCGACTCGCTGTTCGTGGTCAACCGCGACGACCGCTACCTCGGCACGCTCGATCTCGCGACCCTGCTCACCGGCGAGCCCGAGCGCACGGTCGGCGAGGTGATGGATGCGGAGGTTCCCGGCATCACGCCCGGTACGCCGGCCACCCAGGTGGCAAGCCTGTTCGAGGACCGCGACCTGCTCTCCGCCGCGGTCGTGGACTCCGGCGGGCGCCTGCTCGGCCGCATCACGGTGGACGACGTGGTGGACGTCATCCGCGACGAGGCCGAGCACTCCGTGATGAGCATGGCGGGCCTCGACGAGGACGCCGACATGTTCGCGGCCGTGATCCCGAGCGCGCGCCGCCGCGGCGTGTGGCTCGGCATCAACCTCGCCACCGCGTTCCTCGCGGCCTGGGTCGTCGGCCTGTTCGAGGGCACGATCCAGAAGGTCGTGGCGCTCGCGGTGTTGATGCCGATCGTGGCGAGCATGGGCGGCGTGGCCGCCACGCAGACGCTGACCCTGATCGTGCGCGGCCTGGCGCTCGGCCAGGTCGAGCGCGCCAATGCCCGCTGGCTGCTCACCAAGGAAGTCGCGGTCGCGATGCTCAACGGCCTCGCCTGGTCCACGGTCGTCGCGGTGGTGGCGTTCCTGTGGTACCGAAACTGGCGCATCGCAGGCGTGATCTTCGCGGCGATGGCCGTGAACCTGTTCGCCGCGGCGCTCGCCGGCGTGCTGGTGCCACTGGCGCTGAAGCGCTTCGGCGTGGATCCGGCCGTCGCGGGCGGCGTCGTGGTGACCACCGTCACCGACGTGGTGGGCTTCGCCTCACTGCTCGGACTCGGGACATTGCTGCTGCTGTAGGCAACGCCGCCCGTCCGGGGACCGCGCCGACGCGGCGCAACCGAAGCATCGCGGGCGCCGAAGAGATTGCGGTCGGTGCCGGCGCCGCACAGTCGCTCGCCTCGCTCGCAACCCGGGGCCGGAGCTAACATGGCGCGCCACGCCGGCACGCCCGTCCGCACACAGGAGCCCCGCCATGCCGATTTCCCTTTTCCGGCCCGCCACCCTCGCCGCGCTCGCCCTGCTGGCCGTCACCGGCGTGGCACTCGCGGCCGCCCCGACCGTGGGGCAGCCCGCTCCCGCCTTCAAGCTGCAGGACCAGGAGGGCAAGTGGCGCAGCCTGTCGGACTACCAGGGCAAGTGGGTGGCGCTGTACTTCTATCCAAAGGACGACACGCCCGGCTGCACCACACAGGCCTGCGGCTTCCGCGACAACATCTTCGCCTTCAACAAGGAAGGCGCGGTGATCCTCGGCATCAGCGTCGACGACGTCGAGTCGCACAAGAAGTTCGCCGCGAAGCACGGGCTGCCCTTCACCCTGCTCGCGGATTCCGACAAGTCCGTCGCCAAGGAATACGGCGTGCTCAAGAACTACGGCGTCATCGAGGTGGCCCGCCGCGACACGTTCCTGATCGACCCGCAGGGCCGCATCGCGAAGCACTACGAGTCCGTGGATCCCGACACCAGCTCGAAGATCGTGCTGGAGGACATCAAGGCGCTGAAGGCGAAGCCAGGCGCCTGAGCCCGGACTGAGCCCATCCTCGGACCCGGCGCGACGGTTCGTCTGCAGCCGGCCGCCCACGGGGCGCCGCCGGCGGGGCGGCTTCAGGCCTTCAGCGCGCGGATCGCTCGGTCGAGCCCGTCGAGCGTGAGCGGGTACATCCGCTCCGCGAGCAGCTGGCGCGCGATGCCGATCGAGGCGGTGTAGTCCCAGCGGTTCTCGGGCTCCGGGTTGAGCCAGACGTGCTTCGGGAAGCGCTGCGTGATGCGCTGCATCCACACGGCGCCCGCCTCGTCGTTCCAGTGCTCGATGCTGCCGCCGGGCTGCATGATCTCGTAGGGGCTCATGCTGGCATCGCCCACGAAGATGGCGCGATAGTCCGGCGGGTAGGTGCGCAGGATCTCGAGCGTCGGCGTGCGTTCGCCGTGGCGGCGCCTGCCGTCCTTCCACAGTGACTCGTAGACGAAGTTGTGGAAATAGAAGTACTCGAGGTGCTTGAACTCGCTGCGCGCCGCCGAGAAGAGCTCCTCGCAGACGCGCACGTGAGGCTCCATCGAGCCCCCGACGTCGAGGAACAGCAGCACCTTGACCGCGTTGTGCCGCTCCGGCACGAACTTGAGGTCGAGCAGTCCCGCATTGCGCGCCGTGGAGGAGATCGTGCCGTCGAGGTCGAACTCCTCGGCCGCTCCCTCGCGCGCGAAGCGCCGCAGCTTCCTCAGCGCGACCTTGATGTTGCGCGTGCCGAGCTCGACGGTGTCGTCGAGGTTGCGGAAGTCGCGCCGCTCCCAGACCTTCACGGCGCGGCGGTTGCCGCCCTGCCCGCCGATGCGGATCCCCTCGGGATTGAAGCCGCCGTGGCCGAACGGCGAGGTGCCGCCGGTGCCGATCCACTTGCTGCCGCCCTCGTGGCGGCCCTGCTGCTCCTTGAGCCGCTCCTCGAGCGTCTTCATCAGCTGCTCCAGGCCGCCGAGCGCCTCGATCTGCGCCTTCTCCTCGTCGGTGAAGTTGCGATCGATCAGCTTCTTCAGCCAATCGGCCGGGATCTCCCTGCCGAGCCCGGCCAACGCGTCCTCGAGGCCCTTGAAGTGCGCCGCGAAGGCGCGGTCGAAGCGGTCGAAGTGCTTCTCGTCCTTCACCATGGTGGCCCGCGCGAGGTAGTAGAACTCGTCCACGCTGCCGCTCACGACGCGCGCCTCGAGCGCCCCGAGCAGCGTCAGGTGCTCGGTGATCGACACCGGGATGCCGGCCTCGCGCAGCGCGAAGAAGAACCGCGTCAGCATGGGCCGGCCCGAAGTGCGGTGGCTCGCGCTGTCGCGTCCGGACCGGGCGGTCTGGCCGGGCCGTCGCGCAACCCATCCCTGGATGCTCCGCGCGCGACCTCCTGGATCGGTTCACGACGGCCCTGCCAGACCGCCCGGTCCGGACGCTGCGCGCCGTGACCACGGCTGTCGAGGCCGTGACCAGACCAGTTCGTTGGCGGACGGGATGGAATCGGCAAGTGTTCGCGCGCCGGCATCGCGCGGCGCGACTTCGCCAACGCTGCTGTCACGGCCGCACCCGCGTGGCCGACCTGGCGGGCGTGGTCCCCGGGCCGTCGCGCGACAGGACGTCGCGCGCGGAGCCTACAGGGACGTACTTGCGGCGACCCGGGGAGCACGGCCGACGGGTCGACCACGCGGCACGGTGGCGGCACAGCCATCGGCCCGCTCAGGACCGCGACTGCCGCCGCTGCAGGAAGATGAGCTGTTCGAACAGGTGCACGTCCTGCTCGTTCTTGAGCAGCGCGCCGTGGAGCGGCAGCAGGCTCTTGCGCGGATCGTCGGTGCGCAGCGCCTCGGGCGGCACGTCCTCGGCGAGCAGCAACTTGAGCCAGTCGAGCAGTTCCGAGGTCGAGGGCTTCTTCTTGAGCCCGGGCACCTCTCGCAGCTTGTAGAACGCGTTCAACGCCTCCGCGAGCAGTTCGCGCTTCAGATCCGGGAAGTGCACCGCGACGATGCGCGTCATCGTCTCGGCGTCCGGGAAGCGGATGAAGTGGAAGAAGCAGCGGCGCAGGAAGGCGTCGGGCAGCTCCTTCTCGTTGTTGCTCGTGATCACGACGACCGGCCGGTGCCTCGCCTGCACGAATTCGCGGGTCTCATGGACGTAGAACTCCATCCGGTCGAGCTCGAGCAGCAGGTCGTTCGGGAATTCAATGTCGGCCTTGTCGATCTCGTCGATCAGCAGCACCGACTGCCGATTGTTCTCGAAGGCCTCCCACAGCCGCCCCTTGACGATGTAGTTGCGGATGTCGTGGACCTTCGCCTCGCCGAGCTGGGAGTCCCGCAGGCGTGAAACCGCGTCGTACTCGTAGAGCCCGTGCTGGGCCTTGGTCGTCGACTTGATGTGCCAGCGGTAGAGGGGCTTGTCGAGCGCAGCGGCGATCTCCTCCGCGAGTTGCGTCTTGCCCGTGCCCGGCTCGCCCTTGACCAGCAACGGGCGGGCGAGCGTGACGGCGGCGTTCACCGCCATCATCAGGTCCTCGGTCGCGACGTAGCGGTCTGTACCCGCGAATTTCCCGGTCACTGGCGCCCCCTCATTCCTCGACCGTCAGCAGCTTCATCGTGTTGGTTCCGCCCGACACGCCCGAGAGCTCCCCGAGCGTGAGGATCAGCTCGTCACCAGGGCTGACGTGGCCCCGATTGATCAGCTCCCGCGAGATGGCCCGATAGAGCCCCGCCGCATCGGTGTGGGTGATGTCGAACGGGATGGGATACACGCCGCGGTAGAGCGCGACGCGCCGTTGCGTGCGCTCGTGCCGCGTGAAAGCGAAGATCGGGATGTCGGAGCGGATCCGCGACATCCACAGCGGCGTCGAGCCGGACTCGGTCAGCGCGACGATCGCCTCGACGTCCATGTGGCTGGCAGTGAACATCACCGCGTGTGCGATCGCCTGGGCGAACTCCGTGACGCGTCCCTCGAAGCGCTCCCCGCCGCTGCTGCGGGCGAGCTGGTATTTCTCGGCGCCCTCGATCACCTCGGCCATCGCCTCGACCGCCCTGCTCGGGTACTTGCCGACGGCCGACTCGCCCGAGAGCATCACCGCGTCGCTGCCGTCGAGCACGGCGTTCGCGACGTCGGACACTTCGGCGCGCGTCGGCACCGGGCTGTGGATCATCGACTCCATCATCTGCGTCGCGGTGATCGTGACGCGGTCGAGGTTGCGGGCCATGTGCAGGATCTGCTTCTGCAGCCCGGTGAGCTGCGCGTAGCCGACCTCGACGCCGAGATCGCCGCGCGCGACCATCACCGCATCGCTCGCCTTGATGATCTGCTCGAGTCGCGGGATCGCCTCGCTGCGCTCGATCTTGGCGACGATGCGGGCATCGCTGCCCGCGGCTTTGAGAAGGCTGCGAGCCTCCTCGACGTCCGCCGCCTGTCGCACGAACGAGACTGCGAGGTAGTCGACGTCCAGCGACGCGGCGAGTCGCACGTCCTCGCGGTCCTTGTCGGTCAGCGCCTTTGCGGACAGCCCGCCGCCACGGCGGTTGATGCCCTTGTGGTCGGACAACTCGCCGCCGGTGATCACGACGCACTCGACGCGCGCGCCCGCGACGCCGACGACCCGCAGCTCGATCTGTCCGTCGCCGAGGATCAGCTCGTCGCCCGGCTGCACGTCCGTCGCGAGATCGGGATAGGTCATGCCGACGGCGCGGCCTGTGCCTTCGTGCGCGCCGAGGCCGGGGTCGAGCGCAAACGGCTCCCCTTCCGCGAGCACGGCCGTACCGCCGGCGAAGCGCTCGATGCGGATCTTGGGACCCTGCAGGTCGCCGAGCACCGCGACGTGCTTGCCGACCGCGGCCGCGGCCTGGCGCACCGCATCGACGCGCATGCGGTGATCACTCGGCTTGCCGTGGGAGAAATTGACGCGAACGACGTCGGCGCCGCAGCGGATGAGTTCCTCCAGGACGCCGGGCGCGTCGGTGGCCGGGCCGAGCGTGGCGACGATCTTGGTTCGGCGCAGCATGAGGATACGGCTCGTGGCCCGCGCTCAGCCCGCCGCCCGCCCCTCGAGCATCTCGACCGCCGGCAGCTTCTTGCCCTCGAGGAACTCGAGGAACGCGCCGCCCGCCGTGGAGATGTACGAGAGATCGGCGCCGACGCCGTATTTTTCGATCGCTGCGATCGTGTCGCCCCCGCCCGCCATCGAGAACGCCGGGCTGTGCGCGACCGCGAGTGCAATCTGGCGCGTGCCCTCGCCGAACTGGTCGAACTCGAACACGCCAACCGGGCCGTTCCAGACGATCGTGCCCGCCCCCTTGAGGGCCGCGGCGAAGCGCTCGGACGTATCCGGCCCGATGTCGAGGATCATCTCGTCGGGCGCGACGTCGCCGACTGCCTTGACGTCGGCCTCGGCCGAAGCCGAGAACTCCTTCGCGACGACCACGTCGGTCGGCAGCGGGATGTCGGCGCCGCCCGCCCTGGCACGCTCGAGCAGGCCCCTGGCGATGTCGATCATGTCCGGCTCGTGCAGGGACTTGCCGATGGGCAGGCCGGCCGCGGCGAGGAAGGTGTTGGCGATGCCGCCGCCGACGATCAGCTTGTCCACCTTGCCGAGCAGGTTCTCGAGCACCGTCAGCTTGGTCGAGACCTTCGACCCGCCGACGACCGCGATCAGCGGCCGCCGCGGATTCCCGAGCGCTTTCTCGAGCGCCTCGAGCTCGTTCACGAGCAGGATTCCCGCGCACGCCTGCGGCGCGAAGCGACCGACGCCGTGCGTGCTCGCCTCGGCGCGGTGGGCCGTGGCAAACGCGTCCATCACGTAGACGTCGCACAGCGACGCCATCTTCTGCGCGAGCTCGTCCTTGTTCTTCTTCTCGCCCTTGTTGAAGCGCACGTTCTCGAGCAGCACCACCTCGCCCGGCTCGCAGGCGACGCCATCGAGCCACTCGCGCTCGAAGCGCACCTTGCTGCCGAGCAGCTCCGAGAGGCGCGCCGCGACCGGCGCAAGTGAGAATTCCTCGGCAGGCACGCCCTCCTCCGGCCGCCCGAGGTGCGACATCAGCATCACGCGGGCTCCGGCCGCCTTGGCGGCCTGGATGGTCGGCAGCGAGGCGCGGATGCGCGCGTCGCTGGTGACGACGCCGTTCTTCACCGGCACGTTGAGGTCCTCGCGGATCAGCACACGCTTTCCCTTGAGGTCGAGGTCGGTCATGCGGACGACACGGACCATGATGTACTCCCCTGTCTGAATGCAGGTCCGGCCCGGCGCAACGCGCCGGGCCGGCCGAAGGATGAAGACTCGGTTACTTCGAGACGACGCGGGCCATCTCCAGCACCTTGCAGGAGTAGCCCCACTCGTTGTCGTACCACGCCACGATCTTGACGAAGGTCTCGTCGAGGGCAATGCCGGCCTCGGCGTCGAACACCGAGGTGCAGCTCTCGCCGCGGAAGTCCGTCGCGACCACCTTTTCGTTCGTGTAGCCGAGCACGCCCTTCATCGGGCCCTCGGACGCCGCCTTCATCGCGGCGCAGATCTCCTCGTATTTCGCCGGCTTCACGAGCTCGACGGTGAGATCGACCACCGACACGTCGGAGGTCGGCACGCGGAAGGCCATGCCGGTGAGCTTCTTGTTGAGCTCCGGGATGACCTTGCCCACGGCCTTCGCCGCGCCCGTCGAGGACGGGATGATGTTCTCGAGGATGCCGCGGCCGCCACGCCAGTCCTTGTTCGACGGTCCGTCCACGGTCTTCTGCGTCGCGGTGGCGGCGTGCACGGTCGTCATCAGGCCGCGCTTGATGCCCCAGGTGTCGTTCAGCACCTTCGCGACCGGCGCGAGGCAGTTGGTGGTGCACGAGGCGTTCGAGATGATCGCCTGCCCGGCGTAGCTCTTGTCGTTGACGCCGAAGACGAACATCGGCGTGTCGTCCTTCGACGGGGCCGACATGATCACCTTCTTCGCGCCTGCGGCGAGGTGCTTCTCGCCGGTCTCCTTGGTGAGGAACAGGCCGGTGGAGTCGACCACCACCTCGGCGCCCACCTCGCCCCACTTGAGCTCGGCCGGGTCCTTGACCGCCGTGAGGCGGATCTTGCGGCCGTTCACGACCAGCTGACCGCCGTCGACCGACACGTCGCCCTTGAAGCGGCCGTGCACCGAGTCGAACTTGAGCATGTAGGCGAGGTACTCGGGCTCGAGCAGGTCGTTGATGCCGACGATCTCGACGTCCTTGAAGTCGCGCACCGCCGCGCGGAACACCATGCGGCCGATGCGGCCGAAGCCGTTGATGCCAACCTTGATAGCCATTGAGCGGTCTCCTTAGGAAGTGGGCGGAGGGCTACAGCAGCCCCTCCACGATGCGAATGACGTTCTCGCGTGTGAATCCGTAGTGCTCGAAGAGCTTCTTGGCGGGCGCCGAGGCACCGAAGCCGTCCATGCCGACGACCGCGCCTGACCCCGACACGTAGCGCCACCAGCCGTCGCGCACGCCGGCCTCGATCGCGACGCGCGGGATGCCGTCCGGCAGCACGTCGTCACGATACTGCTGTGGCTGCGCGTCGAAGAGCTGCGTGCACGGCATCGACACGACGCGCACCCTGCGGCCCTGTTCGGCGAGTCCCCGGGCGGCATCCATGGCGAGCGCGACCTCCGATCCGGTGGCGATGAGCACACAGTGCGGCCGCCCCTCGCAGTCGGCGAGGACGTAGCCGCCGCGGGCGATGTCCGCGCTCTGCGCGGCGGTGCGCGTCATCGCGGGCAGCGCCTGGCGCGTCAGCACGAGGCTGGTCGGTCCGTCGCGCCGTTCGATCGCGTCGGCCCAGGCCGCTGCGGTCTCGACGGTATCGCAGGGCCGCCACAGGCGGACATTCGGGATGATGCGGAGGCTCGCGACATGTTCCACGGGCTGGTGCGTCGGGCCGTCCTCGCCGAGGCCGATCGAGTCGTGGGTGTAGACGAGGATCACGCGCTGCTTCATGAGCGCGGCCATGCGCACCGCGTTGCGGGCGTAGTCCGAAAAGACCAGAAACGTTCCGCCGTAGGGAACGAAACCGCCGTGCAGCGCGACTCCGTTCATGATCGCGGTCATGCCGAACTCGCGCACGCCGTAATGCAGATAGTTGCCGGCGACATCGTCGCCGGTGATGGCCTTCGAGCCCTTGTGGTTGGTGTTGTTGGAGCCGGTGAGGTCCGCGGAACCGCCCAGCATCTCCGGGATCGCGGCGCCGAGCACGTTCAGCACCTGCTGCGAGGCGGAGCGCGTGGCGAGCGCCGCAGGCTTCTCCTGCTGGGCGCGGACGAAGTCCCCGAGCGCGACGCGCCAGCCCGCGGGTAGTTCGCCGCGCAGGCGCCGCTCGAGTTCGGCGGCGAGTTCGGGATGCGCCTTGCGGTAGGCCGCCATCCGGCCGCCCCAGGCCTGCTCGGCCGCCGCGCCCTTCGCGCGCGCGTCCCAGCCGGCGCGGATCTCGTCTGGCACCACGAACGGCTCGTACGGCCAGCCGATGTGCTCGCGGGTGGCGGCGACCTCCGCCTCGCCGAGGGCCGCGCCGTGGGTGGCCTCCGTGCCCTGCTTGTTGGGCGAGCCCCAGCCGATGATCGTCTTGCAGCAGATCAGCGAGGGACGCCCGGTCTCGGCGGTTGCGGCGGCGATCGCGCGCTCGATCGCGGCCGGATCGTGTCCGTCGACGTCGCGCACCACGTGCCAGCCGTAGGCCTCGAAGCGCTTTGGCGTGTCGTCCGTGAACCAGCCGTGCACCTCGCCGTCGATCGAGATGCCGTTGTCATCGTAGAAGCAGGTCAGCTTGCCGAGCCTGAGCGTGCCGGCGAGCGAGCAGGCCTCGTGGGAGACGCCCTCCATCAGGCAGCCGTCGCCGAGGAACACCCACGTGCGGTGGTCCACCACGTCGTGGCCGGGGCGGTTGAAGGTGGCGGCGAGGATCCTCTCGGCAAGCGCCATGCCCACCGCATTGGCGAGGCCCTGCCCGAGCGGACCGGTCGTGGTCTCGATGCCGAGGTGCGGGTCGACCTCCGGGTGTCCGGCGGTGTGCGAGCCGAACTGTCGGAAGTTTCTGATCTGCTCGATGTCGAGCGGGTAGCCGGTGAGATGCAGCAGCGAGTAGAGCAGCATCGAGCCGTGTCCGTTCGACAGCACGAAGCGGTCGCGGTCGGGCCACTGCGGGTTGCCGGGATTGTGCTTGAGGTGATCGATCCACAGCACCTGTGCAATGTCGGCCATGCCCATGGGCATTCCCGGGTGTCCCGAGTTGGCCTTCTGGACCGCGTCCATGCTCAACGCCCGGATGGCGTTGGCGAGCTGCCGGCGGGTAGGCATGGCTGGATCTCCTGTGAAGCTCACCATTTTACCGGGGCGCCGGGGACCGGATCAGCAATTCGGGGCGCGCGCGGGAGGAGCGGGCGCGATGGCCGCCGCGATCGCGCGTTAGCCTCGCCTGCACCGCGGCGCGTTCCGCGGGTTATAATTCGGGTTTACGCCCGCCAGGAACGCTTTTGATGTCAAACAGTTACGTGTTCACGTCGGAATCCGTGTCCGAGGGCCACCCGGACAAGGTCGCCGACCAGATCTCGGACGCCGTTCTCGACGCCATGCTCGCCCAGGACAAGAAGGCGCGGGTGGCCTGCGAAACGCTGGTGAAGACCGGCGTCGCGATCGTCGCCGGCGAAGTGTCCACCGAGGCCTGGGTGGACCTCGAGGAGATCGTCCGCGGCGTCATCGTGGACATCGGCTACACCTCCTCGCACGTCGGCTTCGACGGTCGCACCTGCGGCGTGCTCAACATCATCGGCAAGCAGTCGCCCGACATCGCCATGGGCGTGGACCGCGTCAGTCCCGAGGAGCAGGGCGCGGGCGACCAGGGCCTGATGTTCGGCTACGCCTCGAACGAGACCGACTCGCTGATGCCCGCGCCGATCTGCTACGCGCACCGGCTCGTCGAGCGGCAGGCCGAGGTGCGCAAGAGCAACCTGCTGCCCTGGCTGCGGCCGGACGCCAAGTCGCAGGTCACCTGCCGCTATGTCGACGGCAAGGTGGCCGGGCTCGATGCGGTCGTGCTCTCCACCCAGCACGATCCGGACGTCAAGCTCGGCGACCTGCGCGAGGCCGTGATGGAACTCATCATCAAGCACGTGCTGCCGAAGGAGTGGCTGCGCAAGGACACCAAGTTCCACATCAACCCGACCGGCAACTTCGTGATCGGCGGGCCGGTGGGCGACTGCGGCCTCACCGGCCGCAAGATCATCGTCGACAGCTACGGCGGCATGGCCCGTCACGGCGGCGGCGCGTTCTCCGGCAAGGACCCGTCCAAGGTGGACCGCTCCGCGGCCTACGCGGCGCGCTACGTCGCGAAGAACCTCGTCGCGGCCGGCCTCGCCGACCGCTGCGAGATCCAGGTCTCCTACGCGATCGGGGTGGCGGAGCCCACGTCGATCACCGTGGACACGTTCGGCACCGGCAAGGTGACCCAGGAGCGGCTGGAGGCACTGGTGCGCGCCCACTTCGACCTGCGCCCCTACGGCATCATCCGGATGCTCGACCTGGTCCACCCGATGTACCGCGCGACCGCCGCCTACGGCCACTTCGGACGCGAGCCCGTGCACATGACCTACCGCTGGAAGGAATACATCGCCGGCAAGAAGGTCGAGAAGAGCGAGGCGTTCACCGCCTTCACCTGGGAGAAGACCGACAAGGCCGAGGCGCTGCGCAACGACGCCGGGCTCTAGGCCCGGCGCCGCGCCGCGAACCACAGCAGGGCGAACAGCATCGGGACCGCCAGCGACGGTTCCGGCACCTGCGCGATCCTGACCCGGTACGCCAGGAACATCGTGTCGTTGTCGAACGCGGCCGAGTACGCCGAGCCGGCCTGGAAGCCGTCGGTCGTCAGGAAGTCGTTGTCGTTCGCCACGAAGAGGAACCAGTCCTGCGGCCTGAGGGGATCGAGCGCGGGCAACAGCGCGAGCCCCTCCCATTTCTCGGACAGGTTGTCGAAACCGGCCTGGATGCCGTTGGTCAGGCCGAAGCGATTGAGCTCGGACAGGTCGTTGATGTCGAGCCACGAGCTGAGCAGCGCGGGTGTGATCGCAGGGTTCAGCACGCCGCCGGGTGCGATCTGGTTCTCGTAGGGCTGGCCGAGGATGTTGGTGGCGTCCCGCAGGTCGACGACATCCACATGCCGGTACAGCGACGTCGGATTCTCGAGTCCGAGGCCATTGCCGTCGCGCGGCAGGATCAGGAACTGGGTGTCCGAGATCGCGAGGATCTCGCTCTGCGCCGCGACGCGGACCGCGCCATCCGCGAGGTACTTCGGCAGCTGCACCACGTACTCGCCGGTGAGCGTGATCGCGTCGAGATTCGTGATGTCGTAGGTGAAGGCCCGCGTGTGATCCCGCGTGGCGCTCGAGCCGCCCGCGCCGCCGTCCTGCCGCGTCGCGCTCTGCAGCATGACGATCAGTGTCGTGCCGTCCGGCGAGACGCTCAGGCCCTCGAATCCCTGGTTGTTCTGGCGGCCGGTCACCGGGTTGCCCGGCGAGGGCGCCGGCTGGCCGGCGGCCGGGTTGTTCGAGCTGTAGTCGAAAACGTTGTTGCGCACCGGCCGCACGGACGCAGCGACCGGCAACGCGTCGAGGAACTCCCCGTCCTTGGAGAACCGGTAGATGGAGGGGCCGTACTCGTCGCTGATGAGCCACGAGCCGTCGGCGAGGCGCCGGATTCCCTCGGCGTCGAGCGAGAGTTTGCCGTTGAAGGCCTGGGGCAGCTCCGGACGCGTGCCCACGCTGGGACGGGCGCCGCCGGCGGCGACGCCGCCCGGCTTCGGGTCGAGACCGCTGATGTCTCGCGTGCCGGCGCCCGGAACCTGCTCGAACAGCTTCGTCGCCTGCGCGAGCGAGAGCACGACCTGGTCCTGCCCGTAGCCGCTCCCGCCGGTCGCGACGGGCGTGAAGACGACCTCGAGACGGTTGATGCGGGCGGTGTAGTCGATGGTGCCGGCCACGTTGTAGCCGCGGTCGGGCGTCGCGTAGAAGACACCGCTGTAGGTGTTCCCGTTGCGCTGCCAGGACGCCGGGTCGGCGTACAGCCCCGAGATCGAGCCGAACGTCTCGTTGTACTGGTCGCGCAGGCTCGCGGGCAGGCGACCGGCGCCGACGAGGCCCTTGACCGTGAGCCTGGTGTCGTTGACGACGGTCGTGACCGGCGCTGCGTCGGCACCGGCGGTGGCGGCCAGCAGGACGGCGAGCGCGATGCGGGACGTGATTGAACTCGACATGACGATCCTCCCCTGTTCTTGATGTGACTTCGCGGGCGGTGGGCCCGGCCCGTGCAGGCCCGCGGGCGCCCGCCCACCCTGGCGAGGGTGCGAAGCCAGCAGGCTAGTCGCGGTCTGTTTCGGTCGCGTGACACACGCCGGGCACCCAGCCCGCCCGTCCAGCGTCCTTGCTTCACCGGCCCCGCCGCGGCACAATCGCGCCCCCGCCTGAGGAGCGCTGCAACGGGTGTCCTGCCCGCCAGGCTCAGGCCATGGGTTGTTCCAACCGCGCTCGCTGACCCCCGTGAAGGGCGTGGCGAGCGAATCCGAGCACGATTCCCCGCCCGAACCATCACGGTCAACGAGAGGACCGCCTGATGAACGCCGTTGTTTCCCCCGCCCCGAGCCGCGACTTCGCGGTCGCCGACCTGTCCCTGGCCGACTTCGGCCGCAAGGAAATCGCCATCGCCGAGACCGAGATGCCCGGCCTGATGGCGATCCGCGAGGAATACGGCGCCGCGCAGCCGCTGAAGGGCGCGCGCATCGCCGGCTCGCTGCACATGACCATCCAGACCGCGATGCTGATCGAGACGCTCAAGGCGCTCGGCGCCGACGTGCGCTGGGCGTCGTGCAACATCTACTCGACCCAGGACCACGCCGCCGCAGCGATCGCCGCCGCCGGCACGCCGGTGTTCGCCTACAAGGGCGAGTCGCTCGAGGACTACTGGGACTACACCCACCGCATCTTCGAGTGGCCGAACGGCGGGTTCGCCAACATGATCCTCGACGACGGCGGCGACGCGACGCTGCTGCTGCACGCTCGGGCGCGCGCGCCGAGCAGGACGCCTCGGTCATCGCGAAGCCCGACGAACGAGGAAGAGACGCGTCGCTGTACGCGGCGATCGCGAAGCGCCTCGAGACCCAGCCCGGCTGGTACTCGAAGCGCCTCGCCGAGATCAGGGGCGTCACCGAGGAGACCACCACCGGCGTGCACCGCCTCTACGAGATCGCGAAGAAGGGCCAGCTGCCCTTCCCCGCCATCAACGTCAACGACTCGGTGACGAAGTCCAAGTTCGACAACCTCTACGGCTGCCGCGAGTCGCTGGTCGACGGCATCAAGCGCGCCACCGACGTGATGATCGCCGGCAAGGTCGCGGTGGTGTGCGGCTACGGCGACGTCGGCAAGGGCTCGGCCGAGTCGCTGCGGGCACTGTCGGCGCCGCGGTCTGGATCACCGAGATCGACCCGATCTGCGCGCTGCAGGCGGCGATGGAAGGCTACGAGGTCGTGACGATGGAGGAAGCCTGCGACGCGGGCCGACATCTTCGTCACCGCCACCGGCAACGTGAACGTCATCACCCACGAGCACATGAAGCGCATGAAGCACCAGGCGATCGTGTGCAACATCGGCCACTTCGACAGCGAGATCCAGATCGCGGCGCTGAAGAAGTACACGTGGGAGAACATCAAGCCGCAGGTCGACCAGTGATCTTCCCCGACGGCAAGCGCCTGATCGTGCTGGCCGAGGGCCGGCTGGTGAACCTCGGCTGCGCGACGGGCCACCCGTCCTTCGTGATGTCGAGCTCGTTCACCAACCAGATGCTGGCGCAGATCGAGCTGTGCACGACCACGGCGAGAAGTACGAGAAGCAGGTCTACGTGCTGCCCAAGCACCTCGACGAGAAGGTGGCGCGGCTGCACCTCGAGCGCATCGGCGTGAAGCTCACGAAGCTCACGGCAGAGCAGTCGGCCTACCTCGGCCTGCCGGTGCAGGGGCCGTTCAAGACCGACCAGTACCGCTACTAGCGCCGGGTCGCCCGACGACCCGATGTCCCGCAACGGCCGCCCAAGGGCGGCCGTTGCTTTTCGGGACGTCGGCAGCGGATTCGACGCTGCGTCGAGCTACGTAGCCCGACGCACGCGAAACGATTGCCTGGCCAGGGACTTTCCCCCAGGCTTTCGGCATAACGCTGAACTGCTGCCTCGCCCTGGAGTCACACGCAGCGAGGCCGAGGAACCAGCCGTGCGACTGCTCCTTGCGGAGGACGACACCATGATCGGCGAGGCGGTGCGTGCCGGCCTGCGGCGGCAGGGCTTCTCCGTGGACTGGGTCCGCGACGGCGTCGCCGCCGAACAGGCGCTGCTGGCCGAACCTTACGATGCCTGCCTGCTCGATCTCGGCCTGCCACGCAGGGCGGGCCTCGACGTGCTGCGCCGGCTGCGCGAACGCGGCTCCGTGCTGCCGGTGCTGGTGCTCACGGCCAGGGATGCGATCACCGACCGCGTCGACGGCCTCGACGCCGGCGCCGACGACTACGTCGTCAAGCCTTTCGACCTCGCCGAACTCGCCGCGAGGATCCGGGCCGTGACTCGTCGCAAGGGTGGGCGAGCCCAGGCGATCATCGAGCACGGCGATGTCGCGCTGGACCCGGCGACACGTGAGGTCCGGCGCAACGGCGAACTCGTGGGGCTGTCGCCGCGGGAGTTCGCCTTGCTGCAGGCGCTGCTCGAGCAGCCCGGACGGATTCTCTCCCGCGCGCAACTGGAGGAGCGGCTCTACGGGTGGGGCGAGGAGGTCGAGAGCAACGTGGTCGAGGTGCACGTGCACACGCTGCGTCGCAAGCTCGGTGCCGACTTCATCCGCAACGTCCGTGGCGTCGGCTACCGTGTCGCCCCGGCGGCACCGTGAACTCGCTGCGCAACAAGCTGCTGGCCTGGCTGCTCGGCGCCGTGGCCCTGGTCGGTGCGGCGGGCGCCGCGGTGAGCTACCGCAATGCGCTCGCCGAGGCGAACGCCTTCTTCGACGACCAACTGCGGCAGATCGCGCTGCTGCTGCGCGACCAGGCCTACGGCTTCGCGGCCGCACCCGGCCTGCCCCAGGAGATTCCCGACTACGACTTCGTGGTTCAGGTATGGACGCTGGATGGCGTGCGAATGTACCTCTCGCGTCCCCACACGGTACTGCCGGGGCTGACGACGCTCGGGCTGTCGACGGCCGCCACGCCCAACGGTCGCTGGCGGGTGTTCGGCGTCGAGGCGCGCGGACGGGTCATCCAGGTCGCTCAACCGATGAACGTCCGCGAGCAGCGGGCCGCGCAGTTCGCACTGCGGACGATCGCGCCGTTCGCGTTCCTGCTGCCTGCACTCGCGCTGCTGATCGTCTGGATCGTCGGGCGCGCGGTCCAACCCGTGCGCCGGTTCGCCGCTGTCCTGCGCAGCCGCGAGCCGGGCGCGCTCGATCCGCTGGACGGCGACGGTCTGCCCGACGAGGTCCAGCCGGTCGCGGCCGCACTGAACGATCTGCTGGCGCGGCTCAAGGAGTCCGTCGAGCGCGAACGCTCGTTCATCGCCGATGCCGCGCACGAGCTGCGCACGCCGCTGACTGCGCTCGACCTGCAGGTGCAGTCGCTTCGGGCCTCGACGGCCGGCGGCAGGCACGAGGACGCCGTGCAGCAGCTCGAAGCCGGCGTGGCGCGGGCCGCTCGTCTGGTCGAGCAATTGCTGGCGCTGGCGCGAGAGGAGCGTGACGGCCGCCGCGAGCACGAACCCGTGGCGCTGCCGGAGGTGGCCCGCGAGGTCCTCGAGGAGCTGCTGCCCCTCGCGGACAGGCGCGGCATCGATCTCGGCATGGAGCGGGCAGATGCCGTCCGTGTGGCCGGCGACCGGGAGGCGCTCCGCGTCCTGGTCCGCAACCTGCTCGACAATGCCATTCGCTATTCGCCCGAGGGCGGTCGGGTCGACGTGTCCGTGGAACGTCAGGACGGCACCCCGCCGCGCGCAGTGCTCGCCGTCTCGGATTGCGGCCCCGGGATCCCAGTTTCGGAGCGCGAACGGGTGTTCGATCGATTCTACAGAGTGCCCGGTACGGCCTCCCCCGGCAGCGGCATCGGGCTGGCACTGGTGCGCTCGATCGCTGCGCATCACCACGCGCGGATTCGCCTCGACGAGGGCCACGGCGGCCAAGGACTGCAAGTGACTGTCGAGTTCACCGCCCTCGCTCCGCCTTAAGTCTGCCTTAAGGCAGCCGGTCCACGATCCCCTCCCACGCTCCGCGGTCCGCTCCGCGGATCGCTGCATGAACATCAAGGAGAGGCACTCGTGACTACCCGCGCCCTGATTCGTCATCCGTTGCTCGCGGCCACCGTCGGCGCAGCCGTCGTTGCGCTGCCCGCCAGCGCGCTCTACCTGTACAGCTCCAGCCACGCTGCCAAGGCCGCGGGGATGCCCGCCGTCGTGTCGAGCGCACCGGCGCCCACCGCCGCCCCGATCGTGGCCAACCTGCCTGATTTCCGGCCGCTGGTGCAGGCGTACGGGCCGGCCGTGGTCAACGTCAGCGTCCGCACCAACGTGAAGACGAGGGGCCACGGGCGCCTGCCTCCGGGCATGGACGAGGACAATCCCCTGTTCCAGTTCATGCAGCCGGGCAACGGCGCGCCGATGCGCGGCGAGGGGTCCGGCTTCATCGTCAGCGCGGACGGCCTGATCCTCACCAATGCGCACGTCGTGGACGATGCGCAGAAGGTGACCGTCAAGCTCACGGACCGCCGCGAGTTCGAGGCCACCGTGATCGGCTCGGACGCGAAGAGCGACGTTGCGGTGCTGAAGATCGATGCCCAGGACCTGCCGGTGGTGAAGCTTGGCGACCCGCGGTCGCTGCAGGTCGGCGAGTGGGTCGTGGCGATCGGCTCGCCGTTCGGCCTCGAGAATACCGTCACGGCCGGCATCGTGAGCGCCAAGGGACGCAGCCTGCCGGACGACACCTACGTCCCGTTCATCCAGACGGACGTCGCCGTGAACCCGGGCAACTCCGGCGGGCCGCTGTTCAACCTGCGCGGCGAAGTGGTCGGCATCAACTCGCAGATCTACAGCCGCTCGGGCGGCTACCAGGGCCTGTCGTTCGCGATCCCGATCGACGTCGCGATGAACGTCGGCAAGCAGCTGCAGACGCAGGGCCACGTGACGCGCGGCAAGCTCGGTGTCGGCATCCAGGACGTGGACCAGGCGCTGGCCGAGTCGTTCGGTCTCGAGGTGCCGCGCGGCGCGCTGGTCTCCAGCGTGGAGAAGGGCGGCCCGGCCGAGAAGGCCGGGCTCAAGGAAGGCGACGTCATCCTCGGCTTCGACGGGCAGCCGATCGATTCCGCAGGACAGTTGCCGTCGGCGGTGGCCGCGACGGACCCCGGCAAGACCGTGGCGTTGCAGGTGTGGCGGGACCGCGCGAGCCGCGACTTCAAGGTCAACCTCGGCCAGACGACTGACGACAGCGCCGTTGCGGCCAATGTCGACGGCACCAGCGCCGGGCGCCTCGGCATGATGGTGCGGCCGCTGTCGGCCGAGGAGAAGCAGCAGGTGGAGCTGAGCGACGGCCTGGTCGTCGAGGGCGTCGACGGCGCCGCCGCGGAGGCCGGCGTGCGGCCCGGCGACATCGTCATCGCGGCCAATGGCACGCCGGTGAAGAGCGTCGAGCAGCTCCGGTCGGTGGTGTCCGGGTCGAAGAGCCACATCGCCCTGCTGGTGCAGCGCGGCGAGGCGCGGGTGTTCGTGCCGGTCGAACTCGGCTGACGCTGCTGTTCGTGGCCGACGCCGATGCCGCGCGCCGCTTCGCGCCATCGGCTCTGATTCAGGTTCTCCCCGATAACCGTGACCCTTGACAGGCGTCACATTACGTCCGCCGTCCGGCGGCTGGCCCAGAGCCGCCGGACGGCATCGACAGAGGTTCAGAAGTGCCAAGCCATGCCACGCCGACTCGCCGCCTCGCCGCGGCGGCCACTCTCATGCTCGCCGCGCTCGCGGCGACGACTGCCGATGCGACTTCGCTGCGGAGGCAGAATCTCACGCAGTTGATCGCGGAATCCCAGAGCATCATTTCCGGCAAGGTCGATCGCGTGACCGACGGCGTCAACGAGAACGGAATGCCGTACACCGAGATCTCCATCTCCGTCAGCGACGCCGCGAGGGGCAATGTGCATGGCGGCACCCGCTACCGGTTCCGCCAGTTCGGCTTGCAGAAGCCGCGCAAGATGCCCAATGGCAAGGTGATGCTCGCGATGTCGCCGGAAGGCTTCCCGAAGTGGGCCGTCGGTGAACGCGTGGTCGCGTTCCTGTACAAGCCGGCCACCCGCACCGGATTCCAGACCACTGTCGGACTCGCGCAGGGCAAGCTGCGGATGCTCGATGGCCGGGTCAGCAACGAATTCAACAACGAAGGCCTGTTCGACGGCGTGCAGATCCGGGAAGGCCTGCTGAGCGAGAAAGAGCGCGCGATGATGTCCAGCAAGGGCCCCGTCGACGCCGCGACCCTGGTCGGCCTGATCGGCCGCGCGGTGAACGAGAACTGGATCGAGAACGGGGAGATGCGCTGATGAATCGCGTCATGGCAACGGCCGCGATCGGCCTTTCGTTGTTCGCCACCGCCACGCAGGCCGCCGGCCCGCTCTACCTTCAGGAGACCGATCCGGCCCGGCCCTATGTCTGGGATACAAGCGATGGTCCGGTCCCGGTCTGGACCGATGGCGGCGGCGCATTCACTTACGACTTCGACGGAACCACGCCGTTCATCACGATCGAGCGCGCGAACCAGATCACCGGATTCGCCCTCAACGAATGGAGCAAGGTCAAGACCTCGACTTTCCGCGCCCGCATCGCGGGTACGATCGCCAGCAGGACCGGCATCACCGACGTCAATGCCCGCAATGCCGCGTCGCTCTACGAGGCCGAGAACGGCCGGGGCATCTGGGTGATCTACGACACGGACGGCGCGATCCTCGAGGAGTATTTCGGGATTCCGCGCGATGCCGTGCTCGGCATCGCGTTTCCGGAATGGGCCGACGAAAACGGCGTCATCACCGAGGCCACTGCGCTGCTGAACGGATATCTCGTCAACGCCAGCGATCCCACCGGGGAGAACTTCGCCGGCGTGTTCACGCACGAGTTCGGCCACGCGATCAATCTCTCGCATGCCCAGGTCAATGGGCCGATGGTCTACTCGAGCTACAAGGTCCCGGGATTCGAGCGGTACCCGGGCGTGGCGAGCTGCGTGGCGTCCGTGCATGCCTGGGACCACTGGGATGACGTCGGCGTCAATCGCGCGGACCCCGCGATCATCGAGACGATGTATCCGTTCATCGACACCGCCGGCGCGGTCGGGCGCGAGCAGAGCACCATCACGCACCCGGATGACATGGCGGCCGTCTCGAACCTGTATCCGGCGGCCTCATACCATTCGAGCCGCGGCTCCATCAGCGGCGTCCTGCGGCTGAAGGACGGGCAGACCGAGTACAGCGGCATCAACATCATCGCCCGCAACGCGACGAACCGGCTCTTCGACGCGGTTTCGGCGATGAGCGGTGACCAGACCCAGGGAATGATTGGTCCGGATGGCCGCTTCACGATCAACAACCTGACCCCTGGCCAGGACTACGAGCTCTACATCGAGGAGATTCTCGACGGCGGATATCCGACGACGCCGACCATGCTCGTTTCGCAGGCCGAGTACTGGAACACCGCGGAGAGCCGTGATCCCACCAGCGACCTGCCCTGCGACGCGACCAGGATCCGCGCGCAGGCGGGCGTCACGAAGACCGCCGACATCACCTTCAACGGCTATCTCGAGGGCGTGCAGTTCACGCCGATCGTCGCGGCCTACCTGATGGATCTCTCCAAGGGCGGGCGCAAGGCCGCCGGATCGTCCCAGCAGACCGCATTCATCTGGGACCGGCAGGACGGCATCGAAGTGCTGCCACCCGACCTGATCGCGAACAACTCCAGCATGACGCGCTTCGGCGAGTGGATGACGGTCAACAAGGACTTCGACGGCAATGGCATCAGCCAGGCGTCATTGCGACGCCGGGACGGTCGCGTCATCTCACTGGGCGACCTGAATCGGGATACCTGCGGTGGCAGCAGTGAGTCGGGCAAGACCAGCAGCTACGGCTGGGCCGTGGACGACACCGGCCGCAAGGCCGTTGGCACCGCCTACCTCGACAAGGACGGGGATGGATTCTGCGAGGGCGGGGCTCCGGGCGAGATCGTGCCCTTCATCTGGGACGCCGAACGCGGCATGCGGCAGCTCAACACCTCGAACCTGCCGGTCGAGGATCTGCCCTGGATCCGCGCCCACGCCATTTCCGGCAACGGCGAGGTGGTGCTGGGCACCGCCGGCTTCCAGTCCATGTATGCCTGGGTGAACGAAGGCAAGGCGATCGACCTCACGAAGCGCTATGGCGCCAACTCCGCGTATGCCGTGAGCGCGGACGGCCATCGCGTCGCCTTGAACCGCATGGATCCCGTGACGTTCAAGGGCAAGGGCGTCGCGCTCTGGGACTACGAGGCCGGCCTGACCGCAATCGGTGCGCCGAGCTGGTGCCGCGACGTGCCTTACGTCGACTTCTTCGGCGGCGACCTGTGCGAGACCATGACTCGCGCGGAGATCTTCCGCATGGTCGGCCACCCGCCTGTCGAGATCTTCGACATGAGCGACGACGGTTCGGTCCTGATCGGCCGCACCGGCTCGTTTTTCACGGGCTTCACCGGCGTGATCTGGGTCGAGCAGATCGGCTGGATGACCTGGGGCGATTTCTTCCGCAAGCAGGGCGTCATCGAGGCGTCGAACACGCCGTTCTCGAACCCGATCTCGATCAGCGGCAATGGCAGGGTCGTGACCGGAGGCATGGTGGGCGTCTCCTTCTCCTGGATCGTGGACCTGGGCCAGGTCTTCGTCTGCGAAAAGGGTCGTTCGATGCCGACGAGTTTCCCGCTTGGTCTGCGCGCGAAGATCGCAGCGGGCGCCCGCTTCGGCCGCTGCGAGCACCTCGGCGGCTGAGGCCGGGCACCGGCGACGGCGTCACCGTCGCGGGCGCGGCTCGCGCACGGCCCGGTCACAGCGTCCGATCAGCGTGACTGGACGTCATGGCCTGACTCGGTCAAGGAGTCAGGCCATGTTGTCTGGCGTTTGCGCGCCAGCGTGAGCCCGTCGCCGATCGGCACGAGGCTCAGGTCCACGCGCTCGTCGTGGTGCAGCAGCTCGTTGAAGTGGCGCAGCGCCACGGTGGCGGGCTCCGCGTGCTCCGGGTCCGCGACGCGCCCCGACCAGAGCGTGTTGTCGGCGACCAGCAGCCCGCCGGGCCGCAGCAGCGCGAGTGCGCGTTCGTAGTAGCCGGCATAGTTCTCCTTGTCGGCGTCGAGGAACGCGAAGTCGAAGCGCCCGGCCTCGCCGGCGGCGAGCAGCGCCTCGAGTGTTTCCATGGCGGTTGCAAGCCGCAGCTCGACCTTGTGCGCGACTCCGGCGGCGGCCCAGTAGCGCCGCGCGACCGAGGTCCAGCGCTCGTTCACGTCGCAGGCGACGATGCGGGCGTCGTCCGGCAGGGCGAGCGCGAGCGCCAGCGACGAGTAACCCGTGAACACCCCGATCTCGAGGCAGCGGCGCGCATCCATCAAGCGCGCCAGCAGCGCCATGAACTGCCCCTGCTCCGGCGAGATCTGCATGCGCGCGGCCGGATCCGGCGCGGTCTCCTCGCGCAGCCGGCGCAGCAGGTCGTGCTCGCGCAGCGAGACCGACAGCAGGTATTCGTGCAGCGAGTCCGTGAGCTGGATCGAGCGGCGGGTCATGGCTGCAGGATAGGATAATCGCCGGAGGAATGTCCGCGCCCATGATCCGTCTGCTGCAGTTTACCGACACCCACCTCATGGCGGACCCGCGCGCCAGCCTGCGCGGCGTGCGTACGCTCGCGAGCCTCGAGGCCTGCCTCGCGCATGCGCGCCGCCGCCACCTGCCCGTCGACCTGGTCGCCCTCACCGGCGACCTCGTGCAGGACGAGCCCGCCGCCTACGGCACCGTCGAACTGCTGTTCGACCGCCTCGAGGTCCCGGTGCTGCTGGCACCCGGCAATCACGACGACCCGGCCGAGCTGCGCCGCCGCCTCTCACGCCCGCCGTTCGAGGTCGGCGGCGCGCGGGTCGCGGGCGCGTGGCTGATCGTCACCCTGGAAACGTGGTACGCGGACTCCGCCGACGGCGAGGGCCGGCTCGGGCCGGCGGAACTCGAGCGGCTCGAGACGACATTGGCCGCGCACGCCGACCGCCATGCCCTCGTGCTGCTGCACCACCCGCCGCTCGCGATGGAGTCGCCCGGGCTCGACGCGCTCGGTCTGCTCGATGCGTCGGCCTTTCTCGACGTCATCGCCTGCCACCCGCAGGTGCGCGGCGTCGCCTGGGGCCACGCGCACCAGTCGCTGGACCTCTACCGCGGCGGGACGCGCTGGATGTGCACTCCGGCCACCTGCATGCAGTTCAGGCCGCGCGACCCGGGGTTCGTCGTGGACGACCGTCCTCCCGGCTACCGGGTGCTCGACCTGCACGACGACGGCGGGCTCGCATCGGAAGTGGTGTGGCTGGAGGGCTACCGGCAATGACCCTGCGGCGGCTCCCCCGCCTTGCCACGCTGCTCGCGTCGCTCGCTGCGGCGCTGCTGCCGCCGGCGGCCGGCGCACGGGGTCCAGGCGTGCTCTGGACGGTCGAGGGCCGGCACAACACCGTGTACCTGCTCGGTTCCGTGCACCTGCTGCGG
>CAVPOQ010000001.1:0-134952 GCA_963707145.1 uncultured Gammaproteobacteria bacterium | reverse complement strand
GGCCGCCGACGGGCCGCTGCCGCAGGCCGCCGAGGCCGCCTACGCGGATGCCGAGCGGATCGTCATGGAGGTCGACCTCGACGACCCGTCGGTGGCCGATCCCGTCGCCATGCTCGGGGAGATGCAGCGCTCGGCGCTGCTGCCCGCGGGACAGAGCCTGCGCAGCGTGCTCGGCCCGGACTACGCGGCGATCTCGAGACAGGCCGGCGAGGCGGGGCTCGAACTCGCGCCGCTCGACGGCTTTGCGCCGTGGTTCGTCGCGACCATGCTGCTGCAGCTCGAGCTGGCGGAGCGCGGCTTCCGGCCGGAGCTCGGCATCGAGCAGCGCATCGCCGCGCGCGCGGCGCGCGACGACAAGCCGATCGAGGGCCTCGAGACCCCGGGCGAGCAGTTCGCAATGCTCGGCGGCCTGCCGCTGCCCGAGCAGAAGCGCTTCCTGCAGATGACGCTCGAGGACGCGGGGAGCCACGACGAGCAGCTCGAACAGTTGCTCGCCGCGTGGCGAACCGGGGACACGGCGGCCCTCGCCAGGCTGCTCGGCGATGCGTATGCGGACTTCCCGGAGCTCTACCGCCCGCTCACCGAGGACCGCAACCGGGCGTGGGTGGAGGAACTCGACGGCCTGCTCGACGACCGCGACGACTACCTCGTCGTGGTGGGCGCGCTGCACCTTGTCGGGCGCAACAGCGTCGTGGACCTGCTGCGCCGCCGCGGCTACACCGTCACGCAGCAGTAGCGCTCACACCTCGACCATTTCGAACGACGACTTGGGTGCGCCGCAGTCGGGGCAGGTCCAGTCTTCGGGAACCTCAGCCCACGCGGTGCCGGGCGGGATCCCGGCCGCAGGCAGGCCGGCCTCCTCCTCGTAGACGAATCCGCAGTTCACGCACATCCACGCCTTCACGGGCACACCTCGACGGCCCGCTGCGGGCCGGCCGCGATGGTACGGTCCCGCGCGCCGCCCTTGCTAGACTACGCGGCCGCGCCGCCTGCTGGAGCCCGCCGTGAGCCTGTACACCGAAGCCTGCAAGTACATTCCCGGCGGGGTGAACTCGCCGGTGCGCGCCTTCCGCGGCGTGGGCGGGGAGCCGATCTTCTTCGCGCGCGCCAGGGGTTCGCGGGTCTGGGCCGCGGACGGCCGCGAGTTCATCGACTACGTGGGCTCGTGGGGCCCGATGATTCTGGGCCACGCGCACCCGGATGTGATCGGCGCCGTGCAGCGCACCGCGGAACACGGGCTGTCCTTCGGCGCGCCCACCGAGCTCGAGACCGTGGTTGCGCGCCGGATCATCGGGCTGGTGCCGTCGATCGAGCTGATCCGCATGTGCAGCTCCGGCACCGAGGCGACCATGAGCGCGATCCGCCTCGCCCGCGGCTTCACGAAGCGCAACAAGATCATCAAGTTCGAGGGCTGCTACCACGGCCACTCCGACTCGCTGCTGGTGAAGGCAGGCTCGGGCATGCTCACACTCGGCGTACCGACCTCGCCCGGCGTGCCGCCCGAACTCGCGGCCCACACCATCACCCTCGCCTACAACGACGCGGCGCAGGTGCGCGCGGCGTTCGCGGAGATCGGCGGGCAGGTGGCCTGCGTGATCGTCGAGCCGGTGGCCGGCAACATGAACTGCATCCCGCCGGTGCCGGGCTTTCTCGAGACCCTGCGCGAGGAGTGCACGAAGCACGGCGCGGTGCTGATCTTCGACGAGGTGATGACCGGCTTTCGCGTGGCGAAGGGCGGCGCGCAGCAGCTCTACGGCATGAAGCCCGATCTCACGACGCTCGGCAAGATCGTGGGCGGCGGCATGCCGGTGGGCGCCTTCGGCGGCCGACGCGAGATCATGGAACACATTGCGCCGCTTGGACCCGTCTACCAGGCCGGCACGCTGTCGGGGAACCCGGTCGCGATGGCGGCGGGCCTCGCGACGCTCGACGGCCTCGACGCGCCGGGCTTCCATGCGGCGCTCGCGGCCACCACCGATCGCCTGGTGCATGGCATCAAGGCGGCCGCAGACAGCGCCGGCGTACCGCTCGCCACCAACCACGTCTGCGGCATGTTCGGCCTGTTCTTCACGTCCGCGCCGCGCGTGACCACGTACGCGGAGGCCACCACGTGCGACGTCGAGCGCTTCAAGCGCTTCTTCCACGGCATGCTGGCCGAGGGCGTGTATCTCGCGCCGTCGGCCTTCGAGGCGGGCTTCGTCTCGGCGGCGCACAGCGACGCCGACATCGACGCGACGATCGCGGCCGCGGCGCGGGTGTTCGCGCGGATCTGACCGGCCCGGGTTGCCTCGACCGGCGCCGGGCGCTGCCGGGAAACGTCGCGGCACTCCCGCGCTAGGGATCCAGCGGGTAGTCGAACAGCTCGAAGTCGCGTCGGAAGGTCTCCGCCACCAGCGCGCGCGTGACCGGCGTGTAGTGCTGCGCGTAGTCGGCGCTGCCACTCTTCTTGAGATGCGGCAGCGCGCCGGGACGCGGCAGCCCGAGCGTGTCGGCGAGCCAGTCGCGCGTGGCATCGATGTTTTCGAGCCGCCCGACGTGGGCGAGGTAGTCGATGCCGCCGTGGTCGTCGACGACATGCCGCCACTGCGGCAGCGTGTGGAAGCGCTGCTGCTCGGTCATGCCCTCGAGCGGGATGCGCAGGAACTCCTCGAAGCTGCAGGGCGCGAGTCCCTTCTCCTGCATGCACCACTTCCAGCTCGACACTGCGCGCGCCCAGGGATTGCGCACGACGGTGAAGCACGGCAACCCCTTGCGCTTCACTTCGGCGATGATGCGCAGCTTGCGCGCCTCGTCCTCGCGGTAGCGGTTCATCAGATAGGGGACGCCCTGCTCGTCCATCCAGGTCCACAGGCTGCTCGAGCCCGTCTTGTTGATCGCGAGGAACACGATCCGCTTGCCGTGCGTGAGGTCGGTGAAGCGCGAGACGAGGGAACGCAGCATGATTCGCCCGGGGGTTTGGCTGCGAGCACTCTACACGCGGCGGCGCGGCGCGGCGTAGGATGTGCCCCCCCGATCCCAGCGACCGCCGGACATGCGCACGCTCGACGGCCCCTTCCCCGCCTACCGCGGCTTCACGCCGCGCGTGCCGGTGCACTGCGTGACGCCGGGCGGCGGCGGCTACATCCACCGCTACTACGACAGTTCGCCGTTCAGCCCCTCGGGGCGCTACCTGGCGCTGACGCGACTGCCGTTCGAGGACCGGCTGGCGGAGCCGGGCGACGTCGCCGAGATCGTGCTCGTCGACCTGGAAACGGGTGAGACGCGCGTCGTCGCCGACACCCGCGGCTGGGACGTGCAGCTCGGTGCGCAGCTGCAGTGGGGCGCGGACGACCACACGCTGCTCTACAACGACCTCGACACGCGCGACTGGGTGCCCTTCGGCGTGCGGCTCGACCCCGCGAGCGGCGCAGCGCTGCGGCTCGGCGGCACCGTGTACTCCGTCTCGCCCGACGGCCGCTGGGCTGCGAGCCCGTGCCTGCGCCGCACGGCCGTCACGCAGCGTGGCTACGGCGTCGTGGTGCCGCGCCGCTACGTCCCGGAGAACCGGGATGCGCCGGTCGACGACGGCATCTGGCTCACGGACCTCGACAGCGGCGAGTCGCGGCTGCTGGTGTCGATCGCGCACCTCGTCGAGCAGGCCGGACCTGCGCTGGCCGGGGTGCGCGGCGGCCGCGGCGACTGGTTCGGCTTCCACGTGAAGTGGAATCCGCAGGGCACGCGGCTCATGTTCGTCCTGCGATGGCTGCCGCGCAGCTGGCTGCCGTGGAAGCGCAAGAAGCGCCACGGGGCGAAGCAGGTGCTGACGATGGACGCCGACGGCGGCGACATCCGCGTCGCGGTTTCGGCCGAGCGCTGGGCCCGCGGTGGTCACCACCCCAACTGGTGCCCCGACGGCGAGCACGTGCTGATGAACCTCAATACGCAGGGCGACGGCCTGCGCTTCGCCCGGCTGTCGCGCGACGGCTCGACCTGCGAGACGCTGGTGCCGGCGGTGCGCGGCTCCGGGCACCCGACGCTGCATCCGGACGGCTGCCACCTGCTCACCGACGCCTACGTGACCGAGCCCGTGGCCTTCGGCGACGGCACCGCACCGATCCGCCTCGTGGACCTGCGCTCTGGCAGCGACACGACCCTGGTGCGCATCCGCACGCGGCCCGAGGCCGAGCGCAGGACCGGCGCGCTGCGCATCGACCCGCACCCGGCCTGGGATCGCGCCTATTGCCGCGTCGCCTTCAACGCCTGTCCCGACGGCGTGCGGCAGGTATTCGTGGCCGACCTGCGCGAGGAGCTGGGGCGCGCTTAGGGACGGCCGTCCATCGCGGCCGCTGCACGTGTCGCCAGCGCCCGCAGCGCCGCGACCGCCTCGCCCACGCCGTTGGCGATCCCGAGTTGGGCGATCCGCAGGGGCATGGCCTCGCGCCGCCCGGCATCGGCGAGCAGCGCGGCGGCTGCCGCGGCGATCGCCTCGGCGTCTGGCGGCGCGCTCACGGCGATCTCGAGGCGGGCAGCGCGGCGGATGCGGCGGTCCTGGTCGCCGGCCAGCGGCACGGCCACCAGCGGCCGACCGTGCGCCAGCGTGTGGATCATCGTCGTACCGCCGTTACTCACCACGAAGGCCGCGTCCGCGAGCAGGTGCTGCACCTCCTCCGGCCCGATGCGCGGCAGCAGCATCGGATTGCTCCGACGCATCGGCAGGTGGCGCCTTGCGCCCCGTCAGCACCACCGAGCGATAACCCGTGGCCGCGACGAAGCGGCGCGCCGCCGCGATGAAATGCTCGGCCGGCTCCGCGATGCGCTGACCCTCGCTGCGACCGCCCGGCACGAACACGACGTAGGCGCCGCTCTCGAGACCGTACCGGGCAAGCCAGGCGCGACGCGCCCCGGGCTCCGAGGGCGTGAACAGCGTGTCGAGCCGTCGCACGGTGTAGTCCGGGAACAACCGCATCTTCTGGCGCTCGAGCCAGGTGAGCCCGCCGGTCACGAAGGTCGGGAACACGATCCAGTGCTCGGACAGCAGGCGCATCCACTTGAGGCGGAAGGCCTTCCAGCGCAGCTTCGGGGCGCGGCTGGAGAACACCAGTCGCGCGCCGGCGCGCTGCGCCGCGCGCAGCTGCGCCGTGCGGCCGGAGTTGTCGAACACCATGACGTGCGGGCGGAAGGACTCGATCGCCGCGAGCACCTGGCGCGTGCTGTTGGTCGGCGAGTTGTCGCAGTCGATGATGGGAAAGTTCACGGCCTCGCGGAACACGGCCGCGCGGTTCACGAGGAAGCGGATGTCCGCCTCGGGCTCGGCGCATGCCAGTTCGCGCGCGATGATCAGGCTGCGCATCAGCTCGCCGGCGCCGCCGGGCCCGGAGACGGGTGCGAACAGGTAGCGCGACGGCCCCGCTCCGGCACCCCGCTTCGCATCGAGCACCGCGCGGTACGCATCCTCGATGCGCAGCGCGATGCGGTCCATGGCGAATTCGCCGAGGTCGCTGCCCACCCGCACGCGGCCACGCGCGGCCGCCCCGCGCAGCGCGGCCGCGAGGGCGTCCACGTCGTCGCGGGGCACCAGCTCGACCGGATAGCGCTGCGCGAGGTCGTGCGGGCCCTGCGCGTCGGTCGCGATCACGGGTGTCCCGCCGTCGAGCGCCTCGGCGATCACGCGACCGAAAGGCTCGTAGCTCGATGGGCACACGAACAGGTCGAGGGCCTGGTAGAGGTCCTTCACGTCGCGGCGGAAACCCGTGAACAGCACGCGCCCGCCGGCGAGCCGCCCCAGGCGCCACCGCTCGCGGCCCTCGCCGACGATCACGAGGCGCGCGCCCGGAACCTCCGCCCGCTCGAACGCACGGATCAACAGGTCGAAACCCTTGCGCCGCGCCAGCCGCCCAACGCCGCCGATCAGGTAGTCGTCGTCGCCGGCGCCGAGCGAGGCGCGCAGCTCGCGGATCCGCTCCGCCGGCAACGACGGGTTGGGCAGCAGCGAGTTCGGCACCAGGAACACGCGGCCGGGATAGTCCTTCGGGACGGTCCCGACCTGCCAGTCGGAAATGCAGATGAGGCCGTCGGTCTGCAGGTAGTGCGGGCCATTGATCGACAGGTGCAGGGTCGCGACGTGGACCGCCCGCGGCAGCCCGACGTCCGCGAGGCCGATGCGCGCGATGTAGCGGGTGCCGCGGCGCAGGTGCGTGTGGACGACGTCGGGGGACCAGCTCCGCAGGATCTCCTCGAGGCGGCCCTGGGTGCCGAGGCGCGCCGGGACCTCGAACACCTCGATGCCGGGCTCGAGTTCGTCGCGGATGCTCGCGCCGCCGCGGCCGCGATGATCGCTGCGCACGACGAGCGCCACCGTGTGCCGCCGCGACAGCGCCGCGCAGGCCTCGGCCGCCGCGCGCTCGGAGCCCGCGAAGCCGCGCGAGAGGATCACGTGCAGGATCCGCAGCGGGCGCTGCCCGGTTCCGTCCGGGCCGGACGCCGCACGCTGCGCCGGCGCGGCTGGCTGATCGTCCCTGGTCATCGCGCCATTCTAGCCCGGCCCGGTTCCTGCCCGATGCGCCGCGCGGCTCAGCGGCGGCCGATCTCGAACATCGGCCGCAGGTAGCGCAACCGCTCGAGCGGGTCGTCGAGTTCGAGGCAGTGCTGCTTGTGCACCGACGGCACCGGCAGGATCTCCGCGAGCCGCGCCGATACCCAGGCGGCGTCGTCGGGGCGCCGCTCCAGCGAGGTGTAGGGCTCACCCGCCTGGTCGAGGATCGCCTCCAGTGTGGGCCCGAGTTCAGCGAACTCCTCGGGCAGCGGCTGCGGCCGATCGTCGGCCAGCCATGCCACGTCGGCGAGGTTCAGGCCGTCGCGCGCGCGCCGTCGTTCGAGGATCCGGAAGCGTCGCTCACCCGCTGCGCGGATGCCGAGCAGGCCGTCGGGCTGCTGCGAGAAATCCACGATGCGCGCGAAGGTGCCTACGTCGAAGGTCTTCGCCGGGCCGCCCGCCTCCGCGCCGTCGCGGATCAGCACGACGCCGAAGCCGGAGTCCTCGCGCAGGCAGCGCCGCACGAGGTCGATGTAGCGCGTCTCGAAGATGCGCAGCGACAGGGGTCCACCCGGGAACAGCACCGTGCCGAGCGGGAACAGCGGGATCTCGCCGGACGCGTCCACTCACGCCCGCCCGTCGGCGCGGGCAGCGAGCGCGGCCAGCAGCCGCTCGTGCAACCCGCCGAAGGATCCATTGCTCATCAGCACCAGTCGGTCGCCCGGCCGGGTGGCGGCGACGATCGCGGCCGTGAGGCGCTCGAGATCGTCGTGCACCACCGCAAGTTCCCCGAGTGGCAGCAGGGCCTCGGCCACGTCCCAGCGGACCTCGGCCGAGCGGTACACGAACACGCGGTCCGCGCCGCGCAGCGATTCCGCGAGCGCAGCCCGGTGCGTGCCGAGCTTCATCGTGTTCGAGCGCGGCTCGAGGACTGCGATCACGCGACCGCCCGCCGCGGTGCGGCGCACGCCCTCGAGCGTCGTGGCAATCGCCGTCGGGTGGTGGGCGAAATCGTCGTACACCGCCACACCGCCCACGGTGCCGCGCAGTTCCAGTCGGCGGCGTACGCCACCGAAGCGGCGCAGGGCCTCGAGCGCCGCCTGTTCGTCCACCCCGGCGTGGCAGGCCGCGACCAGCGCCGCGAGCGCGTTCTCGGCGTTGTGGCGGCCAAAGGTGTCCCACTCCACCTCGCCCACGGTCCGCTCGCCATGCAGGATCGCGAAGCGCGCGTAGCCCGAGCCCGGCTCCGCAATCACGCGCCAGTCGGTCGGCACGGACATCCGCGGCGGTGAAGCGCTCGACCGGCGTCCAGCAACCCATCTCGAGGACTTCGGCGAGGTGACGGTCGGCGGCATTGACCACCAGCCGGCCGTTACCCGGCACGCTGCGCAGCAGGAAGTGAAACTGCCGCTGGATCGAGGCCACGTCGGGGTAGATGTCGGCGTGGTCGTGCTCGAGGTTGTTCAGGATCGCGGTGCGCGGCCGGTAGTGAACGAACTTCGCGCGCTTGTCGAAGAACGCGGTGTCGTACTCGTCGGCCTCGACCACGAAGTGGCGGCCGGCGCCGAGGCGCGCGCTCACCCCGAAGTCGAGCGGCACGCCGCCCACCAGAAAGCCGGGCTCGAGGCCCGCGTGCTCGAGGATCCAGGCGAGCAGGCTCGTGGTCGTGGTCTTGCCGTGCGTGCCGGCGACGCCCATCACCCAGCGGTCCGCGAGCACGTTGCGCGCCAGCCATTCGGGGCCCGACTCGTAGCGCCGGCCGCTGTCGAGGATCGCCTCGACGAGCGGGTTGCCGCGGCTCATGACGTTGCCGATCACGAACACGTCGGGCGCGAGCGCGAGCTGGTCGGGCGAGTAGCCCTCGATGAGGTCGATGCCGAGCGCCTCGAGCTGCGTGCTCATCGGCGGGTAGACGTTGCGGTCGGAGCCCGTGACCCGGTGCCCCGCGGCGCGCGCCAGCGCGGCGATGCCGCCCATGAACGTGCCTGCGATGCCGATGATGTGCAGGTGCATGCTTCAGCCTCCCGCCCCGCGCAGTCTCGCCAGCAGCATGATGACCAGCACGATGTACGTCAGCGCCACCATGATGCCCGTGAACAGGTTGGTGTCCGTGGCGAACTTGAGGATCCGTCCGGTCACGAGCGCGAAGGCGATCACCTGCAGCCATGCGACCACCTGCGCGAGGCCCGAGGCGGGTCCCGCGCCGCTCGCCGCGAGCAGCACCTGCAGCGGCAGGTACATCGCGAACCCGAGCATGGCATTGGCGCCGAACACGGCGGTCGTTGTCTGCAGGACGCGCTCGCCGCGCCCGAGAATCCGCAGCACGAGCCACGTCCAGCCGAGCAGCAGCAGCGGATCCAGCACCGTGTAGAACAGCCAGTTCGCGGTGGACTCGGTGAACATCGCGAGCTGGGCGATGGACACCGCGACGTATGCGGCCATGGAAAGCGCGAGCAGCAGCCGCGAGGCCGGCAGGTCCTGCGGGCCGCGGCGCCAGAGTACGATGTCGAGGAAGATCCTGAGAAACTGCTGCACGTCTCGACCGCGGCGCCGTGGGTGGCGCGATTCTACACGCAGGTGCCTCCACGAATGCGCGACGCCACGCTGGTGACCACTTCCTCAGAACTCGAATCGGCCGTGTTCCGCCTGCACGGCGCGACGCGGCTCGCGGTGGACACGGAGTTCATGCGCGAGAGCACCTATCGCCCGCAGTTGTGCCTGGTGCAGGTCGCGAGCGACGCCGACTGCTACCTGGTGGACCCGCTGACGGGCATCGATCTCGCGCCGCTGCTCGCGCTGCTCTGCGACCGCGCGCGACCGAAGATCCTGCACGCGGCACGGCAGGACCTCGAGGTGCTGCTGCTCGCGGGCGGCTCGGTGCCGGGGCCGGTGTTCGACACGCAGGTGGCCGCCGCGCTGCTCGGCCTGCCGCCACAGGCGGGCTACGCGGAACTCGTGGCGCGACGACTGGGTCACTCGATCGACAAGGGCCAGACGCGCACCGACTGGTCGCGTCGTCCGCTGACTCCGGCACAGCTCGCCTATGCTGCCGACGACGTGCACCACCTGCTGACGCTGCACACCGACCTTGCCGCGGACCTCGAGGCACGCGGTCGCGCACCCTGGCATGCCGAGGAATGCGCGGCGCTCGACGACCCCGCGCTGTACCGCACCGAGCCCGCCGATGCGTGGCGCAGGCTCAAGGGATTTGGCCGCCTGCAGCCGGCGGAACAGGCAGTCGCTCGTGCGCTCGCGGACTGGCGCGAGCGGCGCGCGATCGCGTCGGACAAGCCGCGCGGCTGGATCCTCTCGGACGAGGCGCTGTACGCGCTCGCGACGCTCGCTCCGGCGACGACGACCGACCTCGAGCAGGTGCGCGCGCTGCCGCCCGCCGTGATCCGCAAGCGCGGCGAAGAACTGCTGTCGCTCATCGTCACGGCCCGCGCCGGCGCCGGCGACGCCCCGCCGTCGCCCCCGCCGTCGCGACCGACGCCCGGGCAGACGCGCCTAATCGGTCAGTTGCAGCAGCGCGTACGCGATGTCGCCGGCACGCTCGAGATCAGTCCCGAGGTGCTCGCCACCCGCCGCGACGTCGAGTCGCTGGTGCTCGGTCCACGGGAGGCCTCCGCGCTGCTGGGCGGGTGGCGCCGCGACGTGATCGGCGAATCGCTGCTCTCGCTGCTGGACTGATCGGCAGGACCACCCGCCGGCTTGTCGAAGCCGGTGCGAGCCGTCTCAGCCGCCGGCCGCGCGCAGGAACTCCGCGTAGACGCGTTCGACCGGCTGGTCCGCGTTCACGACCTTGAGCAATCCCCGCCCGCGGTAATGCTCCACCAGGGGCCGGGTCTGTGCCTCGTAGACCTTGAGGCGGTTGCCAATCACGTCCTCGCGGTCGTCGGCGCGGTGCACGAGCTGCGGGGCGACCTCGCCCGGGTGGTTGTCGCAGCGATCGCCGAGTGGCGACGGCGAGGAGAAGACGTTGAAGACCTTGCCGCACTTCGGGCAGCTGCGCCGGCCCGTCAGGCGCTGCAACAGCGCCCCGGCGTCCACGTCCATCAGCACGACCGCGTCGATCGGCTGGCCGATGTCCGCGAGCAGTGTGTCGAGCGCCCCGGCCTGGGCGACGTTGCGCGGATAGCCGTCGAGGATGAAGCCCTTCGCGGCGTCCGGCCTGCCGAGCCGCTCGCGGATCAGACCGAGCACGATCGCGTCGGACACGAGTTCGCCCGCATCCATGGCCGCCTTGGCCCGCAGTCCGAGTTCCGTGCCGCGGGCCACCGCGTCGCGCAGCAGGTCCCCGGAGGAGACCTGCGGGATGCCCTTGTCGTCGCGCAGACGCTGCGCCTGCGTGCCCTTGCCTGAACCGGGGGCGCCGAGCAGTACGAATCTCATGTTGGGTCGTCCGGGGAGCGGTCGGGAGGCCGGAACCCTACCCAAAAGTGCCCGGCGCGCCAATCGGGAATATCTGGAGCACAGGCCCCCGTCCGCTCGCGCAGCGCCGACACGGGCGGCATCGGGGCCCGGCGGCGGGAGTGCCGCGCGGATTTTCCCTGACGGCCACGACGGCTCTCATCGGGTATGCTAGCCCGCAACAGGCACGCCGTAAGTGCCCGATATACAGACACTTTTTCCGGAGCACGCATGAAGCCGAAAGCCGCGCCGCGCAACGCGTTCTATGCCCAGTCCGGCGGCGTCACCGCCGTCATCAACGCCTCCGCCTGCGGCGTCATCGAGACCTGCCGCAAGCACCGGGGACGGATCGGCAAGCTCTATGCCGGCCGCCACGGCATCCTCGGCGCGCTCACCGAGGACCTGATCGACACCAGCGTCGAGAGTGCCGCAGACATCCGTGCGCTGCGCCATACGCCGGCGGGCGCATTCGGCTCGGCGCGCTACAAGCTGAAGAAATACGAGGACAACCCGGCGCAGTACGAGCGCCTGATCGAGGTCTTCAAGGCGCACGACATCGGCTATTTCTTCTACAACGGCGGCGGCGACTCGGCCGATACCTGCCTCAAGGTCTCGCAGCTCGCGGAGAAACTCGGCTACCCGCTCACCGCCATCCACGTGCCCAAGACCGTGGACAACGACCTGCCGATCACCGACTGCTGCCCGGGCTTCGGCTCGGTGGCCAAGTACGTCGCGGTCTCGATCCGCGAAGCGGGCTTCGACGTGGCCTCGATGGCCCGCACCTCGACGAAGGTGTTCGTGCTGGAGGTCATGGGCCGGCATGCGGGCTGGATCGCTGCCGCCGGTGGCCTCGCCGCCGAGAAGGCCGGCGGCGCGCCGCACATCATCCTGTTCCCGGAGATGATCTTCCACGAGGAGCCGTTCCTCGCCAGGGTGAAGGAGTGCGTGGAGAAGTACGGCTACTGCGCCATCGTGGTCTCCGAGGGCGTCAGGAACGCCGATGGCAAGTTCCTCGCCGACGCGGGCACGCGCGACGCCTTCGGCCACGCGCAGCTCGGCGGCGTGGGTCCGGTGGTGGCGCAGCTCGCCAAGGACAAGCTCGGCTACAAGTACCACTGGGCGGTCGCGGACTACCTGCAGCGCGCCGCCCGTCACATCGCCTCGAAGGTGGACGTCGAGCAGGCCTACGCGGTCGGCAAGGCGGCGGTCGAGCTTGCGCTCAAGGGCCATCACGCCGTGATGCCGGCGATCGTGCGCACCTCGAATCGCCCCTACCGCTGGAAGATCGGCGTCGCACCGCTCGAGAAGGTGGCGAACGTGGAGAAGATGCTGCCCCGCGACTACATCACCGCGGACGGCTTCCACATCACCGCCAAGGCCCGCCGCTATCTCGCCCCGCTGATCAGGGGCGAGGACTACCCGCCATACAAGGACGGGCTGCCGCAGTACGTGGTGCTGAAAAACAGGCCCGTGCGCCGGAAGCTCAGAAACACCTTTGTGGTATAGTCCGGCGCCTTTTTGCACGGCCGGGCAAGGGACGCAGAGCCCCGCCCGGCCGTGATCCGATCCAGGAACGACCCTCGTTGGGAGGTTTGCCATGACGACTAATCTCGCGCTGGGGCTGGCGATCGGCGCCGGCGTGCTCGCGATCCTCTACGGCCTGCTTTCGGCCCGCTGGATCGTCGCGCAGCCCGCCGGCAACGCCCGCATGCAGGAGATCGCCGCGGCGATCCAGCAGGGCGCCAACGCCTATCTGAACCGCCAGTACACGACCATCGCGATGGTCGGCGTGGTGCTGTTCTTCGTGCTCGGCCTCGCGCTCAACTGGGCCACGGCCGGCGGCTTCGCGGTCGGCGCGCTGCTCTCGGGCGCCGCGGGCTACATCGGCATGAACGTGTCGGTGCGCGCCAACGTCCGCACCGCGCACGCGGCGAGCGTGGGCCTCGACCCGGCGCTGCAGGTCGCGTTCCGCGGCGGGGCGATCACCGGCATGCTGGTGGTGGGCCTCGGGCTGCTCGGCGTCGCGGCCTACTACGGCCTGACGCTCAACATGACCGGCGATGCCGACCTCGCGCTGCACTCGCTGGTTGGCCTCGCCTTCGGCGGCTCGCTGATCTCGATCTTCGCGCGACTCGGCGGCGGCATCTTCACCAAGGGCGCCGACGTCGGCGCCGACCTCGTGGGCAAGGTCGAGGCCGGCATCCCCGAGGACGACCCGCGCAACCCCGCCGTGATCGCCGACAACGTGGGCGACAACGTGGGCGACTGCGCCGGCATGGCCGCCGACCTGTTCGAGACCTACGCCGTCACGGTGGTCGCCACCATGCTGCTGGCGGGCCTCACCATGCAGTCGCTCGGCCCCAACGCCGTGCTCTACCCGCTGGTGCTGGGCGCCGTCTCCATCGTGGCCTCGATCGTCGGCACCTTCTTCGTGAAGGCGCGCGAGGGCGGCAAGATCATGAACGCGCTGTACCGCGGCATCATCGTCTCGGGCGTGATCGCGGCGATCGGCTTCTGGTTCGTGACGCACTCGATGATGGGCGAGGAGGCGACGCGCCTCTTCCTCTGCTCGCTGATCGGCCTCGCCCTCACCGCGGCGATGATCTGGATCACCGAGTACTACACCGCGACCGAGTACGCCCCGGTGCGCTACGTCGCCGCGGCCTCCCAGACCGGCCACGGCACGAACGTGATCGCCGGGCTCGCCGTGTCGATGAAGTCCACCGCGCTGCCGGTGCTGGCGATCTGCGCGGCGATCTGGGGCGCCTACCAGCTCGAGGGCCTCTACGGCATCGCGATCGCCGCGACCGCAATGCTGTCGATGACCGGCATGATCGTGGCGCTCGACGCCTACGGCCCGATCACCGACAACGGCGGCGGCATCGCCGAGATGGCGGGCCTGCCGAAGGACGTGCGCAAGATCACCGACGCGCTCGACGCCGTGGGCAACACCACCAAGGCCGTCACCAAGGGCTACGCGATCGGCTCCGCGGGCCTCGCCGCGCTGGTGCTGTTCGCCGACTACACGCACAACCTCGACATCGTCGGCAAGCTGCAGGAGTTCTCGCTGTCCGACCCGGCCGTGATCATCGGCCTGTTCATCGGCGGCCTGGTGCCCTACCTGTTCGCCGCCATGGCGATGGAGGCCGTGGGCCGCGCCGCCGGCTCGGTGGTCGTCGAAGTGCGCCGCCAGTTCAAGGAGATCCCGGGCATCATGGAGGGCACGGCCAAGCCCGACTACTCCAAGGCCGTGGACATGCTGACGCGTGCCGCGATCAAGGAGATGATCGTGCCCTCGCTGCTGCCGATCCTGATCCCCGTGATCGTCGGCTTCGGCATGAACTTCCTGCTCGGCCCCGGCGCGGGCGTCCGCGCGCTCGGCGGCGTGCTGATCGGTACGATCGTCACGGGCCTGTTCGTCGCGATCTCGATGTGCACCGGCGGCGGCGCCTGGGACAACGCCAAGAAGTACATCGAGGAAGGCCACTTCGGCGGCAAGGGCTCCGAGACGCACAAGGCGGCGGTGACCGGTGACACCGTGGGCGATCCCTACAAGGACACCGCGGGCCCGGCGATCAACCCGCTGATCAAGATCATCAACATCGTGGCATTGCTGCTGGTGCCGCTGCTGTAATGGCCCTCAGCTCTCCCGCTCACGCGGGAGAGTTCCGCCAGCAGGCCGGGTGCGGATTCCCGCTGCAGTAGAGCAAGGCCCCGGCAACGGGGCCTTGTCTTTTCCGGCCAGTCCTCCTCGACGTCCGCCACACAGCAGCGCGAGCAGCTGCGCGATGAGATGCAGAAGTGGAGCGGTGGCCACGGCAGTCGAGGCTCCGCAAGAGCGCTACACTGGCGCCTTCAATGCACCCACCTCTAGCGGCGGCGCGCACTCATCGGAAGCCACCACTTGCGTTCACTGGCCATGCCTGCCTGCTGCCTGCTGCTGACGGGTTGCGCGACTCTTCCGGACGGTTCCCGCTGGGGCGCCAACGCGACCATCACGCCGGGCTGGCAGCGCGTCGGTAACGCCGCGCTCGATGCGGCCAGGAATCCGTGGGTCTGGGGTCCGCTAGCCGGCGCGGCCGTACTGCAGATCGACTCATGGGACGAAGATGTTTCCGAATGGGCGCGTGAATCGACCCCCATCTTCGGTTCCGAAAGCAACGCAGCGGACTGGAGCGACGGCCTGGAGGGTGCGTCGATGGCGGTCTACGCTGCGAGCGTGCTCGCGACGCCGAGCGGCGAGGTGGACGGCGACTGGTTCGTCGCGAAAGCGCAGGGAACCGCGGTCGGGCTCGGCGCTTTCGCGGTGACCAGCGGCTTGACCAGTGGCATCAAGTCCATCGTCTCGCGTGAGCGGCCGGACGGATCAGGTGACGACAGCTTCCCATCCGGTCACGCATCGACCGCCGCCGTGTTCGACACGTTGACCGTGCGCAACCTGGCGGACATCGACATGTCGCCGGCACTGCGCACCACACTGGGCGTCGGAACAGGCGCGATCACTGCGGGAACGGCGTGGGCGCGTGTCGAGGCCGGCAAGCACTATCCTTCGGACGTGCTGGTCGGCGTCGCGATCGGCAATTACATGGCCGCGTTCTTCACCGAAGCCTTCATGGGCGTCGGGCCCGATTCCAGGCTGGCCTTCAGCGCCGAACCGGCGCGCGGCGGCGCCGTCCTGCGCATTGACGTCCGTTTCTGACTAGCGGCAGGCCTGGCTGCCGAACTGCGGTCCGGCGCAGGTGGGCCGCCAGCGGCAACCCGCTGCATGGTCCCGCAAGGCCGCCGCGAGAGCCGCGGCCCGCGGTCTCAGGGCGGGTCGGGCTCCGCCGGGTCGCGTTCGACGAGCTCGGCCGCGCGCAACGTCCGCTTCGACTCGCGGACCGCCCGTGCGTCGATCGGGCGGATGGTGTCGATTCGACAACGCACGCCGCCGATGCCGCCGCTGGCGCGACGCACGACGATGCTGTCGGTGCCAGCGAAGACCTGTCCGCCGCGGCTCGAGATCATCAGCGTGACGTCGAAGGCGAGGTCCCGGCAGGGGTTCCTGAACTCGATGAGATAGCCCTGGTCGCTGCGCGTCCACAGGCCGAGTCCGCCATCACCGAGCGCGGCCCAGCCCCAGAGGTGCCCGTTGTAGCGGAAACTGCGCACCGGTTCCCCGGCGTGCGCTCGATACAGCTCGAGGCGCTCCTGCGTCGTGAGCGGCGGCGTGCCCGCGCAGGACGCGAGCAGCAACAGGGTCGCCAGGATCGATGCTGTCTTCATCGTTTCTCCCCGATTCAGCGCGCCGCGGACGCCGGCCAGCGCTGCGCAAGTATAGGGGTGCCAGCAGTTGCCGGTTCCAGATATCGGGCGCGATCCGGGCGGATGGCGGCGACCTGCAGTTGATCAGCGTGCCATGGTCGGGTGCGGCGCAGCGGCGGCGCTGCGCCCGGATGATTCGGCAGCTTGTTCAGTGTGCGAGGACCTCCTCGATCCGCATCCTCACCGTCGCCCGCCCCAGCAGCCAAGCAAAGCGGCTCTTCGGCGCCCGCGCCGGCCGGCGACCGCTACCCCGGCATCAGTGCACGGGGGCCGGGCGAGGCCCCTGCGACATCAGCCGGTCGGTCCAGGCGATGCCGAGCGCCGAGAGGATGAACACGCTGTGGATGATGGTCTGCCACATGACGCCGGTCGCCGTCACCGTCGTGCAGCCCTTGTTGATCGAGCCCGCGTCGGCCAGGGCCTGCATGGCCTCCATGCCGGCGAGGGAGCTGCACAGCGGCAGGCCGCCAATCGCGCCCGCCTCGATGAAGGTCTTCAGCAGGTGGATCGAGCTGATGCCGATGATCGCCATGGCGAGCTTCACCTTGAGCACGCTCGCATTGACGTGGCTCAGCCACTCGGGCTGGTCCGGATGCCCGGCCAGGTTCAGCCGGGAGACGAAGGTCTCGTAGCCGCCCACGATCACCATCACGAGCAGGTTCGAGATCATCACCACGTCGATCAGGCCGAGCACGATCAGCATGATGCTCTGCTCGGTGAGGGTCGGCGCCGCGTGGATCAGGTGCCAGAGCTCCTTGATGAATAGGAAGACGTACACGCCCTGCGCGACGATCAGGCCGAGGTACAGCGGCAACTGCAGCCATCGCGAGCTGAAGATGAGTGCAGGCAGGGGACCGAGGGACGGGGCCTTCGGGAGGTTCGACATGGGATGGGTCCGGAGGTGGTCGCGGCGGGGGCGCAAGGTTAAGGGGCCGCGCGCCGGCTGCCAAGTCCGGGGCGGACAGGCGACGCAGGAATGCCGGGTCGATCTTGCGCCGGTGATTCGTTGCGGGGATCACGAGCGCGGCCACGCACCGGGCCTTTCTAGTGCGGCTCCATCCACCCGCCGGCCTCGCGCGTCCGCACTGGCGGGCGCGCCTACGGCCGGCCGAGCTCGCTGCCGTCCCGACACCGCACCGTGAGCGGCACCCGTCGCGATCCCTGCCCGGCTGCGAACATCGCGGCGAGCGGCAGCATGGGCCATCGGTCGCAATGCTGGCAGCAGGCCTCGAGCTCGTGGCGGTGCTCGTGCAGCCCGGCGAGGGTGCCGAGGTCGATCATGGAGCGAGATTACGTCCGGGACAGGCTGACGGGACGAGCCAGGTCAGCGACGCATGGCTCCAACGGCCCGGGAGCTGCGCCCGGCGCTATCCGGCGACCACAACCCCGAATGTTAACGACGCCGGCCGCGGCGTAGCGTCAACCGCACAGCGGGGAAACGGCGTCGGACGCTGCCCTGAGTGCTAAGGAGGGTGACTCATGAAGACCAGACCGACGGGGGCGCTCATCGCGAGCGCTGTAATCATCAGTCTACTCGGCCTGTCGTTCGCGACGAGCGCGGGTGCGGAGACGCAGTTCGAGTCCAGCATCGTCTTGAGCCATGGGGTCTTCTATTTCAACTATCAGGAAGGCGGCCCGGGCATCGGCAATGCGCAGGAATCCGTATCGACCGGCTGGGTGCCAACCTGGGGCGGGTATTACGATCAGTCCGCCGACGTGGCCGCGGAGGCGAGCGCCAGTAGCGGCATCCTGCGCGCCTCTGCGCCGGGCAGCGTGCGGCTCAATCCGATCTGTGATCCTTGTTCGGCGGGTACAGCCTTCGCGACCGCCAACGCCACTGCATTGGACAGTTTCCAGATCCAGGCCGGGAACGGCCACGCGAACGGCGACATCGTGCAGGTCCGCGTGCTGGCCGGGCTGTCCGGCAGCGTGTTCCTGCAGGGCACGCCCAGTGGCGGCAACGACTGGACCTACCGCGTGTCCTTCGGGTACTACCCCGGGTCGAGCGAGCTTTTCAATCTCGATCTCTACAGCGGCGGGTTGCTTCCGCCCTACCAGGCCACGGTCGGGCCGACGCAGTGGGACCAGGTCGTGGACGTGCAGGTCGGCCGCACCTACTACCTGTTTGGGTACCTCGAAGCCGGCGGGGGCGGTTCGGGCTTCTATGGCTTCGCACCCGGCGTTTACACGGACGTCGTGGATTTCTACAACACCGGGTCGCTCGGGCTCGGCTATGCGCCGGGCTTCGAAGATCTCGTCATCGTCTCCGCCGCGGGCGCGCCCATCGCGCCTGCGCCCGGTTCAGCTTCTCGCTACAAGGACCTGACCCCGGGCTGCAAGAGCGTGAGGGGCACGGTGACCCTCACCAGCCCCGCGCCGCTGAAGGTGTCACGATCACTCTCAGCGACACGCTGGCGTCGGCAAGCACCCCCGCCACGCTGAGGTTGCTCCCGGGTGCCACGTCGAAGACATTCGACGTCACGGCCAGTCCGGTGGGGAGAGCGAAAGCGGCACGGTGAGCGCAACGCTCGGCGGCACGACTCGGTCTCAGAATCTGACCGTGGGGCGGATGGGCCTGAGTTCGATAACGCTGACGCCGACAAGCGTCGCGGGCGGTCAGCCCGTGACCGGCACAGCGAGACTCGAATGCAAGGCAGGTCCGGGGGCGATCATGGTGGACATCGCCAGCAGCAACCCTGAGTCGGCCTACCCAGAGGCGGCGAACATCTCGGTTCCCGTGGGCGTCCAGTCGGAGTCGTTCGACGTGGTGACGAACTCCGTGCTGGCCAAGACCACCGCCACGATCTCGGCCACGGCGAACGGGATCACGAAGTCGAAGACGCTGACGGTCACGCCGGCGGCATCAGTCAGTCCGACCAGCCTCAGGTTCCAAACGTGGTGATCAACACCACCAGCGGCGTGCTGAGCACGACCCTCTTGAACAAAGGGACGGTGGCCTATGTGATCGACGGCATCACGCTCACGGGCACCAGCGCCAAGTACTTCGCGCAGACGAATGACTGTCCGGCCAGCCTGGCTGCGGGCGCCTCCTGCACGATTGGGGTGACGTTCACGCCGACTGTCACGGGCAGCAAATCGGCGACGCTGCGCATTGCGACGAGCGCTACGGCGACGCCGCTCGGTGTGTCGCTGAAGGGCACGGGTCTGTTGCCGCCGTAACTCGATATTCGATGAACCTGATCGACACCGGCACCCCGCTTCGGCGGGGTTCCTGTTTCAGGGCGGCGTAATTCAGCCGCCGCCCGAAGGCATCGCCGCCGGTGGGCACAACGAGAGCCGTTATGCTCGCCGGAGTCATGGCAGCGCACCGTAGGCGGCAGCGGCCGCGATCCGTGACCCTGCGCGACCAGATCGGCGAGCGACAGCACGGTCAATCGGTCGCACCGCCCCCCCCGGAAGACACCGGACCTTTGGGTGATCGAGTCAGGCCACCACAGCCTGACGCTCGGCTCGGCGCTCAACGCTCGCCCGCATCACGCCCCGCCAGCGCTTGGCCGACCTCCAGCACCGCAACCACCGCGACGCAGGCTGCGATCCGGGTTCGAACTCGCGCTCCGATGCCTCAGTGATGCGGAATCGACTTCGGATCCCGGGAGCGGGGAAAGGGTGCCCGGATTTCCTCCCGGACCAGCAACTCGACGACGGACGGACGCGCGGCGGAGTAACAAGTTCGGCAACCACCGATAAGCTGGCGCATGAGCCGGGGCGAGTCGCCGGACTGTAAGGAGGGTCGAGTCGTGCCATTGGAGATCCGCAAGAGCGTGCAGGGTTCTATCTCCGTCGACACTCGACTCCGGTGACCCCTACGGGAGCGCCGTGGCGCCGACCGGAGCGGGCTGCATTGCCGGCGCGGCGTCGGGCCACACGACCCCCGTGCCCTCCTCGATCCGCCCGAGCAGGTACGGGAAGAACGGGTTCGAGGCGATCCGCGTCAGCGAGTCCTGGCTCACGATCAACATCCCCCGCTCGCCACGCATCGACAGCGTGCCGAGGTTGACGCCGAAATCCTCGCTGTCGTCAGGCTGCATCCCGTACAGCGGGTCGCTGACCGGGAACGTCAACGCAAGGTGCGACAGCGAGTACACGCCGAACGGATAGCGCAAGCCCAGATTCCGAACCCGCTCCGTCACCTCGCCCGCCTCCATGACCCGCTCGACGACCTCGTCACTGGCGGCAGACGCGTTCGTGATCACGGTGGTGCGATAGTTGCGGGGCGGCGCGGGCAGGATGCGCGCCAGCAGCGTGTTGGTACCGGGCCGGATCAGCAAGCCGAGCTTGGCGTTGCGGTTGAAATCGAACAGCACCAGCTCGCTGCCGTTCGCAGGCAGGTTCCCGTAGAGCGCGGTGACGATCGCGCGCGTGCTGACGGTGAAGTCGATCACCGACTGGAAAGTCTGCACGGGCGGCAAGGCGACGAGCCGCCCCGCCCGCGCGTACTGGTCGAGACGCCTCTGCAGGGCGCGGCTCAGCAGGGACGACTGCCGGGCGCCGTTGATCGGAAACGAGTTGTACTTGAACGGATTGAACTCCGGCACGACGCCGAGCCACGCGGCCTTGGCGAACGCCGGCAGAACCGCGGGCCAGCCGAACACGCCGGCAAACCGCGCGAAGCTGGTGATGCCGATCATCGGTGCAATCAGCACGATGCGGTCGGCCTGCTCGAGTCGTTCATCGCCGATCGCATCGAGCGCGTACTTCATCGCGAGCGCGCCGCCGTTTGAAAAACCAACCACGTGCAGCGGCGTGCCGGGCCCGGCGCGCCGGCGCGCCTCGCGCACGGCCAGGCGCGTCGCTTCGGACCAGTCCTCCCACTCGACCTCGGCCAGCGCGGCCGGCACGGTGCCATGCGCCGGGAGCCGCGGCGCCACGGCAACGAAGCCGAGGTCGCGGTAGCGACGCGCGATGTGACGCAGGCTGTAGGGCGAGTCGGTGAGCCCGTGCAGCAGCACCACCGCGCCGACCGGCGGACCGGCGGGCTCGAGCACGTAAGAACGGTTCCAGTCGGTCGCGAATCGGCCGGGGTAGATCGGGCTGCCGGCAAAGTAGCGATTCGACGGCGTGCGCGCCTCTTCCGGCAGCCGGTCGGTCACCTCCTTGCGGACCTCCTCGAAGATCCGCTCCTCGGCGGCCAGGTAGCCGTCCCAGTCCGTCGCTGCGATCTCCGTGCCCGTGAGTTCCTCGGGAACGAACGTGTGCCAGAGGTCCAGGTCGGGGGCACGGTGCGCGTCCCAGGCCCGCACGCCAAGCAGCGTGAGCAGGCTTGCGCCCAGCACCAGCGCTCCGTACTTGAGCAGAGTCTTCGCTTTGGATCGCATCGGATGAGTCTCTCCAGCCATCGGTCACGCTCACCGGCCCGCTCGCCGGCGCCGCTCGCGCCGGCCTCCCAGGCCTGGCCTGCGGTCTCGCTTACGGGCGCAATGCCCGGTTGAACAGTTCCACGGTCCGCCGCCACGCGAGCGCCGCCGCCTCCGGGTCGTAGCGCGGGGTCGTGTCGTTGTGGAATCCGTGCTGCGTGTTCGGGTAGACGTAAGCCGTATACGTGATCCCGGCCGCCTTGAGGGCCGCTTCGTATGGCGGCCAGCTGGCGTTGACCCGCTCGTCGTTCGCAGCGAAGTGCAGCATCAGTTCCGCCTTGATCGCGGGCACGTTCTCGAGTGGCGGCGCGCTGCCGTAGAACGGCACGGCCACCGCCAGGTCGGGCAACGCCACCGCGAGCCGGTTGGCGATCGCGCCGCCGTAACAGAAGCCGACGACGCCAAGGCGGTTGCTCGTGCCGGGCTGGGCGCGCAGGTAGTGCGTTGCAGCGATGAAGTCCTCGAACGCCTTGGGCTGATCGAGCCTGGGGAACAGCGCGCGCGCCTGTTCCTCATCGCCCGGGTAGCCCCCGAGCGGGAACAGCGCATCGGGCGCCAGCGCCACGAAATCCTCGAGCGCCACGCGCCGGGCGACGTCCTCGATGTGGGGATTCAATCCGCGGTTCTCGTGCACGACCAGCACCAGCGGCAGCGGTCCCTTCGCCTTCGCTGGCCGCACCAGGTAGCCGCGCGCTCTGCCATGGCCCTTGGGCGAGTCGTACTCGACGTAGCGCCCCTCGAGCCGCGGATCGGTCGGCGCAATCTGCTGCGCCTCCGCAAAGCGCGGGCTGAGCGCGCCCAGGATCCCGGCAGCCGTCACCGTACCGACCGCGAACTTGCCCACGCGTACCAGGAACGTGCGCCGGTCGATGTCGCCGTGCACGTACTGGTCGAAGATCAGCAGCACCTCGGGATCGAAATCGCCTGCGCGCTGCATCGGGGGACGGTCGGACATCGGCGCTTCTCCTTCGGTCCTCCACAGCTTAACGCAGCCGTCCACGGTCGCCAGTGCATCGCCGGCCCGCTGGCTCGCTGCGCACCGCAGTGCTACGGTCCATGGCAACGGCAGGAGACCCTCATGCGCTGCATCGCCCTGGTCCGCTTCCCCGCACCCTCCGGCCTCTCGGGCGCCAGGCTCCGCGCCGTTCTCGACGACGCGGTGCCCCGCTACCAGGGCCTCCCCGGTCTGCATCGCAAGTACTTTCTCGGCAACGAGGTGCACGGCGGCGGCGTGTACGAATGGGAGTCCCGCGCCGCGGCGGAGGCCTTCTACAACCACACCTGGCGCGAGCGGCTGCGCACAGTCTATGGCGCGGTCCCCGAGGTCGAGTTCTTCGAACTGCATGCCGTCGTCGACAACGACGCGCACACCGCACGGATTGACACGTAGCGCCCGCCCGGCTCGTTCGACCCTGCCAACGCCCTTCTCCGGGCGCTGCCACTGCAGCGAGAGTTCACTGCGCGCGCATCTCGTGTGACGCCGTGTGTTCATCAGTCGCAAGCGGATGCTGGTCGACCTCTGCGCTTGACGAACTACTCTCGGACAGGTACCTTTTGTCGGCAAGGTACCTGTCCGAGAGATTATGACCGACGAATCAAAGCTCGCACCGATCCGCAAGGGACTCCTGGAGTTCCTGGTGCTCAAGATCGTAGGCACCGAAAGCATGTACGTGCCCGATATCCTGCGCAGGCTGGCCGGCACCGAGTTCAGCACGCAGGAGGGGACGCTCTATCCCCTGCTCAGCAAGCTGCGTCGCGAGGATCTCGTTCACTATGAGTGGAAGGAGTCGGACCTGGGTCCACCGCGGAAGTATTACCGGCTCACCGACTCCGGCCGGGCGCAACTCACCGCGCTGGATGAATACTGGAACCTGATCAACCGCACGATCGCGGACATTGGACACTGAGCCATGCAACGCATCTCTGTTACCGCCCGACTCAACCGGAGCACCCTCCAATTCGAGGAGGCGGCGTTCGTGCGACTGGAGAGCTACCTCGCCGAGGCGGCCCGCACGCTCGAGGGGAATCCCGACCAGCAGGAGATCCTCAACGACCTGGAGCAGGCCGTCGCCGACCAGTGCACGCGTCGCACGCGGCCCGACCAGGGCGCGGTCACGCTGGCCGAACTCGAACCCGCACTCGAGGAGATCGGATCGGTGCAGGTGCCGGGAGCCGCGGCGGCCCCGGAGTATTCGGCGCGCGCTGCGACGCGCCCGCTGCAGCAGGTCAGCGAAGGCGCGGTCGTCAGCGGCGTGTGCCAGGGGCTCGCGCGCTATTTCGGGCTCAACGTGACGGCGCTCAGGATTTTTGCCGTGCTGCTGCTGTTCATCAGCGGCGGCGGGATGATCCTGGTGTACTTCGCATTCATGCTGCTCATGCCGTACGCACCGCTGGAACCCGGCGGCCGGCCACTCGGCTGGCTACCGGCGAAGAGCCGCGTGTTCATCGAGTTCCTGCGCACGAAATTCAGGCTCGCGACGAACTGACCCGATGACGGGCGACTGTCTTCTCGTGGGCCTCGTCGTTGCCAATGCGGTCGCGCCGGGGATCTGGACCGGAATCGGCCCGTCGATCGTGTGCTGCGCGTCTGGCACGCGCAGCGCAATGGCAGCCCACCGGCTGCGCCGGCTGGGGTTCGGCCGCGTCGTGAACGCGGGATCCTGGCGCAGCCTGCGCTGAAGGAGACGGCGCGGCATGCGTTCAGGCAGTGCTTGCGGCGCTGTTGGCGGGCTCCCGCGGTAGCGGGCGACTGCGTTCTGCAAGAGCGGCCGCCGGCAGGCACCGCGGACTGCGCATCCGCTGTGCCGAACTGGAACCGGGGTCTCTCGCGCCGCCAGTGCGGATACTGGGATACTCCTCACATGGGACGCGTATGGGACGCCACTGCAAACCGGCGCGGTTCGCGCTGGGCGATTGCCGTGCTCTGTGCGGCACTGATTGCCGGTTGCGGCGGTGGTGGTTCCGGCGGCGGCGGGCCGCCGCCGGCGGCGGACGGGGCGCCTCCCTCTGTGCCGCTTGGCGTAACGGCGAGCGCCGTGTCCACGACGCAGATCGTCGTGAGCTGGCAGGCTTCGTCGGATTCCGGCACCGGCGTGGCGGGCTATCGCGTGTTCCGTAACGGTGGCTCGACTGCCATCGCCACGGTGACGAACCCCTCGTTCACCGACAGCGGTCTCGCGCCGGCGACCCAGTACTCGTACTCCGTGCGAGCGTTCGACGCGGCGACGCCCGCCAACGAGTCGGCACTCTCCTCCGCGGCAGCCACGACCACGAAAGCGACGACGGTGGACGCCGGGCTCGATGGACGCCCCGACAATTCGACCTGCGTCGCCGGGGACCGGCCTGCGCAGGCCGTAACGCTGGCGACGGAACGGGCATTTCCGAACCTGCCGGCGTTTTCCAGCCCCATCCTCATGCTGCAGGCGCCGGGTGATGCCACGCGCTGGTTCGTCGTCGAGCTGGGCGGCACGGTACGCGCATTCGACAATCAGGCGACCGTCGCCACCTCTCGCATGTTCGTCGACATCACGGCTCGCGTGCGCTCGGGCGGCGAGCAGGGCCTGCTCGGCGTGGCGTTCCACCCGGGCTATCCAGCCGACCCCCGCGTGTACCTGTCCTACACCAACGCAACGAATGGCCTCGTGTCGCGGATCTCCGAGTTCCGCACGCGCGACGGCGGCCTGACGCTCGACCCCGCCAGCGAGGTGATTCTCCTCACGGTCGCCCAGCCGGCCGCCAATCACAACGGCGGCAACATCGCGTTCGGTCCGGATGGCTTCCTGTACGTCGGATTCGGCGACGGTGGCAGCGGCGGCGACCCGTGGGGCTCGATCGGCAACGGGCAGAACCTGACGACCACGCTCGGCAAGCTGCTGCGCATCGACGTCCAGGGATCGACCGGCAACGTGCCGTACCGCATCCCGGCCGGGCAATCCGTACGCCGGCAATGCGCTGTGCAATGGCGGTGCAGGCACGCAGAACTGTCCGGAGATCTATGCCTACGGACTGCGCAATCCATGGCGCTGGAGCTTCGACCGCGGCACGGGCGAGTTGTGGCTCGCCGACGTGGGGCAAGGCGCGATCGAGGAAGTGAATCGCATCGTGCCCGGCGGCAATTACGGCTGGCGCTGCTTCGAAGGGACCCGAACCTACAACGCCGCCTGCGGGCCGAACGCGCCGAGCAGCCTGCCGCCCGTCGCGCAGTATGAGCACACGGTTGGCCAGTCCATCACCGGCGGATACGTCTACCGCGGTTCCGCCATGCCGGCCCTTGCTGGCCGCTACGTGTTCGGCGATTTCGTGTCGGGACGCATCTGGCACATCGCCAGGGACACGCCGCCGACGCTCACCGTCACCGCGGGATTCGACAGCGGCCTCTCGATTGCCTCGTTCGGGCAAGGCAACGATGGCGAGCTGTACGTCGTGCACTACGGCGGCACGCTGCACCGGCTGCGCACGGGCACCAGCGGCAGCGCATCGGTGCCGAATCAGCTGTCGGCCACGGGTTGCGTCGATCCGGGCGACGCGACGCGGCCCGCGACCGGCCTCGTGCCGTATGCACCCAACGCGCCTTTCTGGGCGGACGGCGCCGACAAGGTCCGCTATCTGGCGCTGCCGAACGGCACCTCCCTTACCGTGGCGGCCGACGGTGACTTCGAGTTCCCGAACGGCACCGTGCTCATGAAGCAGTTCCGCCTGGGCGGACGGCTGGTCGAGACCCGGCTCTTCATGAGGCATACGGACGGCGAGTGGGCCGGCTACAGCTACGAATGGAATGCGCTGGGCACGGACGCCACGCGTGTGGTCGGCGGGACGACGGCCGCCATCGGCAGCCAGTCCTGGGTGTTCCCGAGCGAGGCCCAGTGCCTCGCATGCCACACGGCCGCAGCGGGACGCAGTCTCGGCCTGGAGATCGCGCAGCTGAATGGCCCGCTGCTCTATGCGCAGACCGGCCGCACCGCAAACCAGCTCGCGACGCTGAACGCGATCGGGTTGTTCAATCCGGCGATCGCAACGGCACCATCCGCGCTGCCGGCATTTCCGGACCCGTTCGGCAGCGCCGGGACGCTCGCCGAGCGGACGCGCGCCTACCTGCACACCAACTGCTCGCAGTGCCACCGCCCGAACGGTGGCACGCCCACCGACCTCGACCTGCGCTACACGACGCCCCTGTCGGGCACCAACGCCTGCGATCGCGCGCCGCAGGCGGGCGCGCTCGGACTGACGAACGCCCGAATCATCGCGCCGGGCGCCGCTGACCGGTCGGTGCTGATCGCGCGCGCGAACCGTCGCGATGCGCAGGCGATGCCGCCACTCGCGAGCACCGTGGTGGATGCGGCCGGCGTGGAGCTGCTGACCCGATGGGTGAATTCGCTCTCGGGGTGCAACTGAGCGGACCAGCTGCCTGCGGTCGAGCGCGCCACCGACGTCGCCTCGCATGACCCACGGAGATGACGCGGCCCGGCGGGTGTGGTATCGAACGCCGTCGATGACCAAACCCGATGCGGCGGTGCGAGTGCGATGTCATTTTTCGAGGAACTCAAGCGGCGCAACGTGATTCGTGTCGCCGTCCTGTACCTGGTCGCGAGCTGGGCGGTGCTGCAGGTCGCGGCACTCGTGTTCGACGTCCTGGGCATACCGGGCACGAGCCTGCGGCTGCTGCTCGTGCTGCTGGCAGTGGGCTTTCCGGTCGCCCTCGCCGCGTCGTGGTTCTATGCGCTGACGCCCGACGGCCTGGCGCGCGAGGGCGAGGCCGAACGGGACGCCGCGCATGCCGCCGCGTCGGGGCGCAGGATCAATGTCCTGATTGGCGCCGTGCTTGCCGTCGCAATCGGTGTGGTGCTGGTCGACCGGTTCCTCGTCCGGCCGGGTGCGACGCTCGCCGACCGTGCCGGCTCCGACGCCACCGCAGAGTCCTCAGGCGCCGGTGCGGCGGCGATCGCGCCCGTCGCGGCCGGCGCGCCACCCGCGTCGATCGCGGTGCTGCCGTTCGTCAACATCAGCGAGGACCCGGCCAACGAGTATTTCTCCGACGGCCTGTCCGAAGAACTGCTGAACGTGCTCGCTCGCGTGCCGGAGCTGAAGGTCATCGCCAGGACGTCCTCGTTCGCCTACAAGGGCCGGCAGGTGCAGATCGCGGACATCGCGCGCGAGCTGAACGTGGCGCACGTGCTCGAGGGCAGCGTGCGCAAGTCCGGCAACCGCCTGCGGGTATCCGCGACGCTGATTCGCAGCGCCGACAGCAGCAACCTGTGGTCAGAGACCTACGACCATGCCGTCGGAGACAGCTTCGAGGTCCAGGACGAGATCGCCAGCAAGGTCGTCGCCGCCCTGCGCATCAAGCTGCTGGCCGGTGCTGACGGAGGCCTCGACGCGGGCGGCACGCAGGTCGGCGAAGCCTACGAGGCTTTCCTGCGTGGCCAGTACGAGCGGAACCGCGGCAACGCGCCGGAGGTGCTCGCAGCCGCCGTTGCCGCCTTCGATCGCGCGATCGAGCTCGATCCGGGATACGCGAAGGCGCGGGCCGCACGCGCGTTCACGATCGGGAACCAGGCCATGAACGCCTACGTGCCGTTCGAGGAAGGCTTCGGCGCCGCGCGCGAGGAGGCCCTCCGGGCGATCGAGCTGGCACCGGGCATCGCGGACGGCCATCGCGTGCTGGCACGGATCAAGCTGTACGGTGAACGCGATCTCGCCGCCGCCCGCGAACTGCTCGCGCGCGCACGCGGCACCGGCGGCGAGGACGTCGCCACGCTGCGCCTGGAGATGGACCTGGCGCTGCGCGAAGGCAGGTACGGCGAGGCGATCGAGGCGGCCCGCCGCGTGACGGTCCTGGACCCGATCGCGCCGCAGTCGCATACGACGCTCGGCATCATGCTCTGGTACGACCGGCGCTTCGACGAAGCGCAGACCGCCGCCGACCGCGGTCTCGCGCTCGCGCCGGATCGACCCGGCGGGCACTACGTGACCGCGATGATTGCGCTGTCCCGTGGCAATGCAGCGCGGGCCGTCGCCGACTGCGAACAGGAGAGCATCGAGTGGCAGAGGCAATCCTGCCTCGCCATCGCCTACCGTCGCGTCGGGCGGGCCGAGGACGCGCAGCGACAGCTCGCCGCGCTGCAGAAGGCGTCGGGGGACGGCTTTGCCTACCAGTACGCGCAGATCCACGCCCAGTGGGGCGAGACGGCCGAAGCGTTCCGCTGGCTCGCCGTGGCCGAGAAGGTCAAGGATCCCGGCCTGATCCTCGCGAACGGCGACCCGCTGCTCGACCCGATCAGGCAGGACGCACGCTTCGCCGAACTGATACGCCGCCTCGGGCTGGACGCTGGCTAGCCCGCAGCGGGCGAGTGCGGCGACGCGATGCCTGCGCCAGCGTCGCGGTGCGAAACGCTCAGGTCCGCCTGGGCTTCGGTTTCGCCCGCGCCGCGGAGACCGGCGTGGCTGGGGGTCCCGCCTTCCGCGCAGGCTTCGCCACCGGTGCGGGCAGTTCCCGCGCCGTGGTCCTGACGAGCTGCGCCGCCTGCTCGGCGTCCTCGAGTTCGGCATCGAGCAGGAAGTGCGGCTTGGCGCCCTTGTACGGCGGCGCTTCCTTCACGCGACCGAGCAGCGCGCGGCCGGCGCCGGTGGGCTTCAGGAAGAACTGGTTGTCGCAGACGAGTGCCACGACCTTGCCGTCGCAGTAGACGGCGAACTCACCGAACATCTTCCGGTACGTCACGCGGCCGGCGCCACCGACCTGCTCGCAGACGTATTCGACGAAGCTGACATCCGATGCCACAGACACCTCCGTGACCGCAACGCCCCGACATCGGCATGGTAGCTCGCCGTGAGTGGCCGGCAAGCCCGCAAGTGTCGGCCCGCGATGCCGCGTGGCCGGCGGGCGTTCGCACGGAGTTGTAGACTTCGCGGCATCTCGACAACCCGTGACGCCGGAGATCCTCACCATGCGCTTCATCCTGGCCGCCGCAGGCCTGGCCCTCGGCACCGCGTCGGTCGCCGCTGCGGCAGCGAACGACACCCGCCCGTTCGGCGTGCGCGATCTCGTCGCATTCGACCGGCTCGCGGATCCGAGGGTGTCCCCCGACGGCAGGCAGATCGTCTTCACGGTGTCTTCGCTCGACCTCGACGCCAACAAGCGCCGCACGGACCTGTGGCTCGTTGGCACCGACGGCTCGCAGCCGCGCCAGCTGACGCGTGATGATGCCTCCGACACCAACGGAACGTGGTCCCCGGACGGCCGGACGATCTACTTCCTGTCGACGCGCGGCGGATCGTCGCAGGTCTGGAGGCAGTCGCTCGACGGGGGGGCGGCGCAGCCGGTGACCTCGCTGCCCCTCGACGTCGGCAGCTTCCTGCTCTCGCCCGACGGAACGAAGCTCGCTCTGGCGATGGAGGTGTTCCCCGGCACCACGCCGGCCGAGACGAAGCAGCGCATGACCGACGATGCCGCGTCGAAAGCGACCGGCAAGATCTACGACCGGCTGTTCTTCCGGCATTGGGACACCTGGGCCGACGGCCGGCGTTCGCACGTCTTCGTCGTGCCGGTGTCGGGCGGGGAACCGGTCGACCTGATGAAGGCCATGGATGCCGACTCGCCGTCGAAGCCGTTCGGCGGGAGCGAGGAATACACGTTCACGCGGGACGGCAGCGCAGTCGTGTTCGGCGCGCGCGATGCAGGGCGCGAGGAAGCGTGGTCGACGAACTTCGACCTGTTCGTCGCGCCGATCGACGGCAGCGCCGCGCCGCGCAACCTCACGGCGTCGAACAAGGCATGGGACGCATACCCGGCGTTCTCGCCCGACGGCAGGACGCTCGCGTACGCGGCCATGAAGCGCCCGGGCTACGAGGCGGACCGTTTCCGCATCGTGCTCCGCGCCTGGCCGGATGGCCCCGATCGCGTGCTGACCGAGGGCTGGGACCGCTCGGTGGGCGACCTCGCCTGGTCGCCGGACGGCAAGGAGATCTTCGTGACGGCCGACGACGTCGGGAACCACGCGCTGTTCGCCGTCGATGCCTCGACCGGCAAGGTGCGCACGGTGGTCGGCAAGGGGCACGTCGTCGCGCCGCAGCCCAGTGGCAGGCGCGTCGTCTACCTGCACGACTCGATGCGCAGTCCGGCGGAGATCTTCACGATCGACGCCGGCGGCGGCGACGCGAAGCGGCTCACCGGCATCAACGACCAGCGGCTGGCGTCGGTTCGCATCGGCGAAACGGAGCAGTTCTCCTTCAAGGGAGCGAACGGCGACACCGTGCACGCGTGGCTCGTCAAGCCCGTGGACTTCGATCCGGCACGGAAGTACCCGGTGGCGTTCCTGATCCACGGCGGACCGCAGGGCTCGTGGGCCAACGACTTCCACTACCGCTGGAATCCACAGGTCTATGCGGGCCGCGGCTACGCGACCATCATGGTCGACTTCCACGGCTCGACGGGATATGGGCAGGCGTTCACCGACGCGATCAACGGCGACTGGGGCGGCAAGCCGTTCGAGGATCTCCAGAAGGGGCTCGATGCGGCGCTCGGGAAGTACCCGTGGATGGACGGCAGCCGCGTCGCGGCGCTGGGGGCCAGCTACGGCGGATACATGATCAACTGGATTGCCGGCAACTGGCCCGACCGCTTCCGGTGCCTGGTCGTGCACGACGGCAATCTCGACGAGCGGTTCGCGTACTTCGCCACCGAGGAACTGTGGTTCCCGGAGTGGGAGCACGGCGGCACGCCCTGGGAGAACCCGGAGGGCTACGCGAAGCAGAACCCGGTCGACTTCGTGAAGAACTGGAAGACGCCGACCCTCGTGATCCACGGCGGCAAGGACTACCGCGTCGTCGACACCGGCGGTTTTGCCACGTTCACCGCGCTGCAGCGCATGGGAATTCCGAGCAAGTTCCTCTATTTCCCGGACGAGAACCACTGGGTGCTCAAGCCGGCGAACAGCATCCTCTGGCACGACACCGTGCTCGACTGGCTGGATCTCTGGACCCGGCCCGCTGGCAGGAACTAGCGGCTACCAGTTGGCGGCTACCAGGGAAGCGGCGCGCCGTTGGCGTGCAGGAAACGGCCGCTGGTCGCGGGCGTGAGTTCGTCGATGCGTGCGAGCAGATTGCGGGCGGCCGTGGCGGCGTCGACGTCGCCACGCCCCCCGGTCATCGGGGTCTGCACGAAGCCCGGGTGCAGGATCGCGACCGCCACGCCCCGCGGGGCGAGGTCGTGCGCGAGTGAACGGCCGGCGGCGTTCAGTGCCGCCTTCGACATGCGATAACCGTAGTAGCCACCGGACGTATTGTCCGTGATCGAGCCCATGCGGCTCGTGATCAGCACCAGCCTGGCACCCGCTGGCGAGCTGCGGTGCCAGCAGAGCGGTCAGGCGCAGCGGCGCGAGCGCGTTGACCTCGAACTGCAGGCGGATGCGCCCGAGCGCATCGGCATCCAGCGCATCGAGCGACTCCTGCGAGAGCACACCGGCGTTGTGGATGACCAGGTCGAGCGGCACGCCGGCCACTCGCGCGGCGAGCGCGGCGCAGCCCGCATCGGTCGCAATGTCGATACCCGCCTCGACGCGCACCGGCAGCTGCGCGAGCTCCGCACTCGGCTTGCGGCAGACTGCAATGACCTCGTGCCACGTGCCGCCAGCTGGCGCGCCAGCTCGCGGCCGATGCCACCTGCCGCGCCGGTAATCAGTGCTGTATTCATGTGCTTACTCCCCCTCGACCGTGCCGTCTGCGCAGTGCCGCGAACGAAGTCCGCAGGCTTCCGCCACTCGCCTAGCGCTTACCGAGGCGCGCGGCCGCGAAGCGGGCATCCACCCGCCAGCGACCACGCACCTGTCGAAGCCTGGCGATGGTGACCGCGTCCGCCGCGATCGTCGCCTCGGCCAGAGCAATTCCGAAGGTCTCCACGATTCGCGTCGGCTGCATTCCCGAGCCGCCTTCGGATGCATCGACCGGCGCAGTCGCGGCGACCGGTACCAGTCTGCATGGACGCTCCACATAGCGCAGCAGCACGAACAGGTGGGTCCCTTGCGCTGGCAGCGCAACGCAGACCGGATGCTCGACGAGTATCTCGTTGCCTGCCGGGTCCAGGGCAAGGCCGGGCGCGACCGTGATTCGGCTTGCCGTGGAGTCGTGCGCGGCACTGACCTCCAGACCGATCGCGATGCCTGCGCCGTGCAGCAGGCGGTTGTGCCGCTGCAACCGCCTGCGGAAGTAGTCCTGCTCGGCGTTGAAGTCGTCGACTCCGAGCACCATTCCGTAGGCGTAGTTCACGCGCTGCAGGCCGGGGCCGCAGTCGTCGTTGGCGTCGTCCGCCGATGCCAGCGCAGTCGCTCGCTCGGCCACGCTCCGCGCGAGCCCGCGCGCACGGTCGTCCAGCACACCGCCGCGCTGCTGCAGGGCGGTGATCGCGTAGCTGAGCACCTCCAGGACCGTGATGCCGGGATCGTGCGCGTTGGAGTCGGCCCAGTCAGGCGCCACCCGTACGAGCGCGCGCTGCAGGTCGCGCGCGAACGACGCCCATTGCTTCTCCGTCAGCGGCATGTCGACTCCCCCGTCCGGCAGGACGTCGCCATGCTACGCCATGGATAGCCGCCAGCCGGTGCCTGGGCAGCGTCGGCGCGGTATTCTCTGCCCTGAATCGTTTCGACCGACACCGCCGCCCCTCTGGATGGTCCCATGAACATTCGACACGCAGCCGCCCTCCTCGCGATGGGACTCCTCGGCTTCTGCTCGTCTGCATTTGGCGCGGCGGACGGCTCGCAACTGACCCTGCCGGCGGGCGCGACGGTCGCGATCGTCGTGTTCGAGGATCTGCAGTGTCCGGACTGCGCGAGGACTCACCCCGGGTTGCTCGAGGCCGCCGAGGCCAGCGACGTACCGCTGGTGATTCACGATTTCCCGATTCCCCGTCATGCATGGGCCTTCCCCGCGGCGGTGCTGGCGCGTTACTTCACGCTGCAGTCGCCGGCCCTGGGCGCCGAGTTTCGCAGCTTCGTCTTCCGCAACCAGAAGGACATCACCCCCGACAACTTGCGGCAGTTCGGGGAGCAGTTTGCCCGGGACCACCAGTTGCAGCTGCCCCCGGACGTGGATCCCGACGGAACGCTGCAGGCACTGGTGCAGGCCGACTTCGACCTGGGACAGCAGATCCACCTCGAGTACGTCCCGTTGATCTTCGTGATCGGCCCGGGCCAGGGCGCTGCGCGCGCCGTCGAAGTCACGGACGTCGCTCAGCTGGGCGAGGCGATCGCGCGGATGAAGACAGGCTCCGCCCAGTAACACGCGCGTCGCGGCGCAAGCCGCACCCCGGCGCCACGAACGGTCTGCGCTGCGCATCGGCAGCCCACGCAAGCCACGGCCAAAGTGAAGTACGACGCGTTCATCTCCTACAGCCACGCCGCCGATGGCGTGCTGGCGCCGGCATTGCAGACGGGGCTGCACCGACTGGCCAAGCCCTGGTACGTGCTGCGCGCACTGCGGGTGTTCCGCGACGAGACCAATCTGGCGGCCGAACCCGGCCTCTGGCCGTCGATCGAAGCGGCCCTGTCGCAGTCGCGTTTCCTGGTCCTGATGGCCTCCCCCGCAGCCGCGCGCTCCAAGTGGGTGGCCCGGGAGCTGGACTGGTGGCTGACCCACCGCGGTGCCGCGCAACTGCTGATCGTGCAGAGCGCCGGGGAGCTGCACTGGAACGAGAACGGGCGCGACTTCGACTGGTCGCGCACCGACGCCCTGCCCGGAGGCCTGGCGGGCCGCTTCGACGACGAACCCAAGCATGTCGACCTGCGCTGGGCACACGCCGATTCCCGCCTCACGCTCGAGCACCCGGCGTTTCGCTCCGCAGTGCTCGACCTTGCCGCGCCCATCCACGGCAAGGACAAGGACCTGCTCGACGGCGAGGACGTGCGCCAGCTCGCGCGCACCAGGCGGCTGGCACGATCGGCGGTGGCCGGGCTGGTTGCGCTGACGCTGGCGTCGTCGATCGCGGCGCTGATCGCGGTACAGCAGCGCCGACTCGCGCAGGCCGAGCGGGCGGAAGCGGTGGAACAGGGCCGCATCGCGCTGGCGAGGCAGCTGGCGGCGCAGTCCAGCCTGGTGCTGCGCCAGAACCCGGACCGTCTGCCGCTGGCGGTGCTGCTGGCACTCGAGTCGGTCGACAGGCACCCCTCGTTCGAAGGCAACCAGGCGCTGCGCGCCGCGCTCACGCTGCTGCCGCAGGTGGCGTGGTCGTCGAGCCACGCCAGCGCACCGGAGCGAGGCCGCGTGCGCGCGCTTGGATTCAGCCCCGATGGCGCACGGCTGGCAGTTGCGCGCGAGGACGGCACGGCCGAGCTGGTCGACGTGGGTGCGCGCCGCAGCGTGGCCACGCTGGCGCACGACGCCGCGCCGGGTGGCGTGGCGGAGGTCCCGGGCGGCGGCTTCAGCTGGAAGGCTCCGGGCGTCGATGCCGAAGTGCTCGCCCTGGCGTTCAGCGCCGACGGCCGCCTGCTCGCCACCGGCAGCAACGATCACACTGCCCGCCTGTGGGACACCGCCACCGGCCGCGAGACTGCGCGACTCGTGCACGACGACAGTGTCGTCAGCGTGGCATTCCACCCGCAGCGGCCGTGGCTCGCCACCGGCAGCCGCGACGGCAGCGCGCGACTCTGGAACCTCGCCGACGGCGCTCTGCTTCAGCGCGTCGAGGGCGACGAGGAGATGCGGGCGGTGCTGTTCAGTCCCGACGGCAGGCATCTTGCCGGCATCGACACCGGCGCCTGCGTGCACCTGCTCGAACTGGGTCCTGCCGCGCAGCCACCGCGCCGCTGGTGCTGGGGCAGCGCCGGCCTGGGCCTGGCCTTCAGCTCCGACAGCACCCGACTGGCCACCGCCAGTGGCGATCGCGCGGGCGTCTTCGACGTGGCGAGCGGCCGCCGATTGTTCGAGGCGACCCACCTCGGCCGACGCCAGGACGGCCAACCCGAACACTTCAAGTGGATCGACCAGGTCGCCTTCAGCGCCGACGGCGCGTGGCTCGCCAGCGCCGGGCGTGACGGCACGGCGCGGGTCTGGGATCTCGGCAACGGCCAGGAAGCGACTCGCCTGCCGCACCAGGCGCCGGTGCAGGCGCTGGCGTTCAGCACGGACGGCACCCAGCTGCTCACCGGCTCGTCCGACGGCACGGCGCGGCTGTGGGATCTGCCTTCGGGCCGCGAGCGGTTGCGTGCGGTGCACACCGGCGGCTCGGAGAGCGTGGCCTTTGCACCGCAGGGCCGGCTGGTCGCGTCGGGCGGATCGGACGGTTCGGTCGAACTGTGGCGCCTCAGCAGCGGCGACCAGGTGCTCGCGATCAGCCACGGCGGAACTGACTCCGGCGGCACGATCTACGCCGTCAATGCGGTCGCGATCGCGGCCGACGGTCGGCGCCTGGCCAGCGTCGACGACCAGGGCGAGTTGCGCCTCTGGTCGACTGCCGGCGAGTTGCTGGGCAGGCGCGATGGCCTGTACGGCGCCGACCGGCTCGTCTTCAGCGACGATGGGCGCTACCTTGTCGTGCGGGCCCGCAGCCCGGCCGTGAGCCTGCTCGATCTGCAGCACGGTCTGTTGCCGGTGGCACTCGCCGGCGTGGGCGATGCGACGGACGTGGTCATCGGCACGCGCTACGTCGCGGCACGGGATCGCCAGCGCCGCCGCCTGCAGGTCTGGCAGAACGTCGGCGGTCAGGCGCTGCCTGTGCAGGACGACGCCGATCCTTGGGCAATCGTCTTCGACGGCGGAGGCAAGCACATCGCGACTCTGCATCAGGACGCGCGCGGCGTGGGTACGATCCGCGTCCACTCGCTGCCCTCGCTGCACGAGACGGGTCGGATCTCAATCGATCACCGACCCGAATTCGCACTGTCACCGGACGGTGCGCTGCTCGCCGTGAGCGGCAGGCAGCGTGACGACGAGGATTCGCCGTGGCGCCTGCACGTGGATCTATTCGACGTCGCCACTGCGCGGCGTACGCTGCGGCTTGCCGAGGATCGCTCGCTGACCTGGCTGCAGTTCAGCGCCGACGGTCGGCACCTGTTCACCGTGGGCGATTCGTTCGGCGACCAGGCGCGTGAACTCAGGGTCTGGCAGTTGAGCGATGGCCGGCTCACGGCCACCCTGCGCCACGAGACCGACATCCAGGGTGTGCGCCTGAGCGCGCGCGGTGACGTGCTGGCCACGCGCACCGGTAGCCAGATCCGCGTCTGGAGCGTGCCGGCCGGCAGCCTGCTGAGCCAGATCGAGGCTGAGGCCGGCTTCAGGGACTATGCCTTCAGCCCCGACGGTCGGCGACTGCTCACCGGCAGCGCTGACGGCAACGTTGCGCTGTGGCTTTGGCGCAGCGAGGACCTCCGCGACGAAGCCTGCCGCCGCCTGACGCGCAATCTCGACGCTGACGAATGGGCGCGTTACCTCGGCGAGCGTCCCTATCGGGCGACGTGCCGGGCCTTGCCCGCCGACCCCGGCGCCCTGGCACTGCCGGCCCCGCTCGCATCGGCGGCGTCGCGCTGAGGCTTCCAGGGCCGGCCATCGCACGCAAACTGCAACGAGGCGACGGACACGCCCGGTTCAGTGAAACGGAAACGCGCCGCGCACGTATTCGAGGTCGACACCGGTTGCGGTGACCGGTCCCTCGGCCTTCAGCTCGATCTCGTAGTCGCCTTCCTCGGGAATGACGTCGGGCAGCCGTCCGTCAGTGAGCGCCCGAAGCAGCGGGAAGGGATCGGACGAGAACTGCACGACTCGCGATTGGCCGTCGATCAACGTGTCCATCGCCGCCTTCTCGAACTCCACGATCTTCGCGAGTTGCGGCAGGCGCAGGTTCTGGGCCCGAAGGTAGGCCATGAACGCCTCCGCCTCCGACGACGCGTATTGCCTGGGCGGCTCGCGCGTCCAGAAGTCCTCGAGAATCGCGCGAAAGACGTCGGGGGTCAGGGCCAGCATCATCAGGCGACAGCTGAGACGGTAGACGCCCACGACCATCGAGGCGCGAAACTCCCGGATCAATGCCTGCATCAACTGCACGCCGTCGTCCGATCCCAGCTCCCGGCCCAGCGGCGTTTCGGCACGGCGACCGATCGCAAGGCCGCCGAGCGTACGCTCCCACTCCGCGACGCCTGGACCGTTCGCAAAGACAACCTGCTGCGCGTGCCGCCGCCAAGGTCGCGGGGCCGCAAGCGCCGGCCTGCGCAGTTCCCACAGCTCCCGCAGCCGGTGCATCTCCGCGCGCACCCCATCGAGTCCGAACGCAGGCAGGAACGAGCTGAAGACCTCGAACACGATCGCCTTGAGATTCGGCAGCCGCGGAATGATCTCCTGCGACATTGCGAACAGGGAGTCCGGGATGGCGCCCGAGTGGGCATCCAGCCAGTAGCCTTCCATCTCGAAGCCACCCGCGAGGTGGATCTCCCAGACTCGATCGAGGGGAATCTGGTCCAGGAACTGCGCAACGGTCTGCCGTCCATTGCGTTCGTTCGCGTAGATGTTGTGCAGATCGAGCAGGATCCCGCAGTCCCCCCGTTCCACCAGTTCGGCAACGAACTCGCCGTCCGGGATCTCGTCGCTCCGGGGACGCAGGTAGTTCACGCCGGTCTCGATCGCGACGGGAACCCCTACGGCCTCCCTGAATCGGTCGATGGCGCCTGCATACAGTTCGAGGCCTGCGGGCGACTGGCGCGGCGGCAGGAAGAATCCGGTGAAGAACCCGGGCGTGAGATTGAACGCGAGATGCTCACTGGCCCACGGCGCCTTGAGCTTGCTCACCGTCTCGCGCAGCAGCTGCAGCTGAGCCGGGTTGCCGGCAACGGCGCCACCGATCGGCGTCCCGATGCCGTGAACGAGCTTGTGAAACGGCAGGCTCGCAAGGTGCTCATCGACATCGGACCGGACCAGGATTTCTCCTGGCCGGTCCGGCTTCTCGAGCCAGGTCGTCTGCGGCTCGATCTCGACGACGTCGAAGAGCCCGGGGTCGGACTCGAGCAATGGCTCGAGTCCCGACGAATAGACAATCCCTACGCCGAGCTCCGGCAGATCGTGATTCGCCTCACCCTCCGTACTGTTCGGCTTCGAGCTTCTCATTGATCCCGATGACCCTGAGCTCATTGCGGTAGAGGATGTCGATCCCCGAGTGACACGGGCAGGGCCCGATCAGGTCGATGACGCGGTCGATCGCCTTGAATACCTTCTGGATGTCGTAGCGTGCCCCGGCGGCGAGGGACACGGTGGTGAACGAGTCGACCGGCGGCAGCGGCTGCGGATTCAGCGACGCCGCCCCGGATGCAAGCAGTCCTTTCGCGTCGATGATGAAATCGCGCTCGTGCGTGAAGAAGCAGTCGGCGCCCGAGAAGCACTTTGGACATCCAAAGCGTTCCATCAGGCTCGCGATGCTCTTCTTGAGCGCGTCGGGCTGGTAGGCAACCTTCGCCGGAAGGCTGACCCGGATCGTTCCGTTGGCACGGATCTTGGGCACTTCGTATGCATTAGGCATTGGTGATTCTCCTCCTGGGAGCGCGATCGGCGCGTGAAGCGATTTGAGGCGGGCTGTCCGATCCAGTCGATCAGCGTGGCCTCATCTCTTGTGGCAGGCTGGGTTGCTACGTAAGGGTTCGCAGCGCGACCACGTCCTGCAGCGGCTGCCGCGAAACGCCGCTGTTCAGGAGCCTACTCCAGCGCGTCTGTCGCTGAACATCACCTGAACGGGTGATCCGTTGCGCACGGTGGCATCAGGGCCGCACGATCACTCATCGCATCGTCGAGCATGGCCGTGCCGACCTGCAGGCCGATGCGGCGGCCTGCGTTCGTCACTTCACCGTTAGAGCCCAGGCGCGAAGCGACTCCGGGAGGTACGCATCGGCGTCCGGATCAGCGGCACGAAACGCGCGCAGTTCGTCCGCTGCGCCGGCGGCATCGCCCGACGCGAGCAGCGCTGCGACGCTTGCGGCCCGGTCCGCGGCGCTCCGCGGTCCGACACCTGCCGCGCTCTGCGCCGGTGCCGGTGCGGCCTCGAGTTCAGACGCAGTCGGGCCGGCCGGCTCCGCCACCGTTGCCTCACTTGAAACGGCTTCAGTGGCGTGCCTCGAGGCCGTGCCATCGGACATGGCCGGGCGGTCGGCAGCCTCGGCCCATTCCTCGGGAGGCGAAACCGCGGCGGCGGCCACCGATGCGTCGTCTGCCTCGCGGGCAGTCGGGCTGCGCGATTCTTTCGGAACCGTGGCAGAGGCCGGCGCCTCCATGCGAATGGACGGGGCAACATCGCGGTCACGCGGCAACACCTGCAGCAGCACGAACGCGAGGCCGGCAACGGTCGCCGCGGCTGCCAGTGGCTGCCACCGCAGCAACCATTGCAGTGACCGGCGACCGGCGTGGATGACCTTCACCTCGGCGCCTTCGTCCGACACGGCCTTGCGCGCTGCGGCGACGATGCTGTCATCGAGCTGAGTCGGCGGCTGTTCATCCGAGACCTGTCGCCAGGCTCGGGCCACTGCAGCGTCCCGGCCGGTGGACCCCGGGCTCTCGCGGTCATGGTTGCTGCTCATTGCAGGTCCTCCAGCGCCGCGCGCAATCGGCGGTACGCATAGCGCAACCGGCTCTTCACCGTCTCGACCGACGCTGCCGTGAGCCCGGCGATGTCCTCCAACGACAGACCCGCCTCGATGTGCAGCAGGAACGCATCCCGCTGCAGCGGCGGCACGTCCGCCAGCGCTGCGACGAGTCGGTGGCGAGCCTGGGCGTCGATCGACGCATCGAGGGGATCGTCGCTTCCGACACGCAGCGCTGCGAGCGACTCCTCCACCTGCATCACGGTCGCCTCGTCCTCGAGCGACGCCAGCGGGACGCCATGACGGGCACGCCAGTGATCCACCATCCGATGTCGTGCGAGCGTGTACAGCCAGGTCGAGAACTTCGCCTGCGCCTCGTAGCGACCGCGCGCGCCGATCACCTTCAGCCAGAGGTCCTGGTGCAGTTCGTCCGCGGTGGCGGCATGGCCGCCCGCGTGGCGCAGGAAATACCGGTAGGTGGCCGCCCGGTGCCGAGCATAGAGCGCCTCGAACGCGCGCGCGTCGCCATGACCATAGGCGCGCATCAATGCCTCGTCGGTGCGTGGTTCCTGCTCGGCGTGCGACGGGTGCATCCGCCGGCCAGTATCGACCGGCGCGGCGGATGCGGCAATCGCGATGCTCATGGATCCGGGACGAAACCCAGCGCGCCCGGGAACGGATCGGGCTGGCGCCGCGGACGGCGGTATTCCGGCTCCGGAAGCACGCCCATCGCGACCAGCGTCTCGCGACGCTCGTAGCGGATGGCGATCACTTCGTCAGGGCGCGAGCTGGCACGCTCGAATTCCACCTGCTCGACCCGCGAGAACTCCCCTCGACCGTGTCCGGTGCCCAGCGATGGCAACTGCGCGACCGACGCCGATGCGGGCGCGCCGGCTTCGCGGCTTGCCTTGGCATCTGCGGCCGCGTCGGCCTCGGTCCGCTCGCGGGAGCCCGGCTCCGCCGGCCGGCGGTCGCTGCCCAGCCACCCCGCTCGCTCGACCTCGAGTTCGCGAAACAGCGCCACGCCGATGACGCCCAGGTCATTCGGTCGTCCGGTGCGAGCAGCGTAGGAATCGCCCGGATCCGAGAAGTAGAAGGCGGCGGTACGGTCCAGGTCCTTGCGCCAGCCCTGGATGTTCACGTAGCCGCCCGGCTCCAGCACGTATCCCGATTGATCGGGCGAGGCGGACTCGCCGGTCACGGCATTGACTCCATCCACGCTCACGACGGCCAGCACCCGACGGCCGGTGCAATTGCGGATGCGGATCGCGTACTCGTTGCCGGGCTCGCCGACGACGTACCTCCGGCCGCGGTGACGGTACACGTGCAATGCCGCACCGGCGTTGCGGTCGTAGACGTCGACGCGCGCCAGCGAGTCGGCGTGCGCGACCTGCGAGCGGGGCGACGGCCCCGGCCAGCGACCGTTGCGGTCACGGCGGCCAGCAGGCTGCGCCGGGAGATCGGGTTGCTCATGGGTCGGGCTCCGTTTGCGGGGTGTCCAACCCTGTAAACGGCGCGCCGGGCGCGGCGGGGTCAAAGCGCGCTTTCCCGCCGTGCAAGTCCCTGCGACCCGGACGACTCGGCCCGGACCGCGGCCGCCCTGACCGGGCGACGTTCGCTGCAACCCTGTGCCCGGTACCGCGCATCCAACGCCGGACTGCGGAGACCTGCGCGACCGCTCGAATCCTCCCGAGGCACGCATGCGACCTGGCGCCCTGCTCGCCGTGACCCTGATTGCCGGTGCGGCGGCGGCACAGCAGCCGCCCCAGACGGCGGAGCTGATCGCCCGCAACAGCTACACGTTCGCATACGACGCGACGGAACTCACCGGCGCCGGGGCCGAGTTCATGCGGACACGGATGGCAGCGAGCCAGTTCGTACTGGTCGGCGAAGACCACATGGATCACGCCACGCCGATCTTCGCCGGAGCGCTGTTTCGCATGCTGCACGACGCGCATGGCTTCCGGCACCTGGTGGTCGAGCAGGACCCGGTCGCGATCGAAGCGGCGCTCGAGCGTCCGGCGCGGGGCAGCGTCGATCGAATCGCCGCGCTGTCCGGGCGCTGGCCATCGCTGTTCGAGTTCGACACCGACGAAGACCTGGCCCTGCTCGCCCAGGTGGGCGCCATGGTGCAGGGCAAGGATGCGATCTGGGGCGTCGAACAGGCCACCGGCGCGGTGCGATACCTCGAGGAACTCGTCGCGCTCGCACCCGACCCGCCGGCGCGCGAGCGGGCGCGGGCGCTGCTCGCAGCGGCTCGGGCGGCCGATCCGGGACCTCGCTACTCGGTGAACTGGCTGGCCGCGGCACCGACTTCGGGCGACCTCGCCGCACTCGCGGCCGTCTATCCCACCGTCACCGGTTCGCGCGCGGCGCGACTGCTGGCGGACCTCGCGAAGTCCGCCGAGATCTTCGGCTACTACCGGCGCGCCGAAGCCGGCGAATTCGTCGGCCTGTACAACAACACGGTCCGCGAGCAGGTCCTGAAGCAGCACTTCCTCGAACGCTATCGCGCGGCGGACAGCGGGCGCGGCCTGCCCCGGGCGATGTTCAAGTTCGGTTCGAATCACCTCTACCACGGCAGGAATCCGACCCAGGCATTCCCGATCGGGAACCTCGCCCACGAAATGGCGATCGCCAACGGTGCCGAGGCGTTCGGGCTGTTCGTGATCTTCCTCGGCGACGGCTACCGCTCGTACCAGGACTATCCGGCGTGGCTGCGCACGCTGCTGCCGGCCAATGCGCCGCTGGTGCCCACGCTCGTGGACCTGCGGGCGCTGCGACCGTATCAGCGGCTGTTCCGGGAGCAGGTCGCCGCCGAGGATCTGTGGCAGCAGCGCGCCGTGCTGCACGGCTTCGACGCGATCGTGGTGCTTACCGGGTCACGCCCGGGTGAACGGAGGCTGGGAGGCCGGAGGTAGCACCGCCTTCGTGCCACGGTCGCCTGGAGGACCCGGGTCGAAGGGACCACCGTCCGTGCCGGCGGAACCGGCTGCACCGCGACGCTAGGCGGTCGTCCGGGCGATAGTCCGACGCGGCCGGCGCCCTGACCCTGAGGGCAGCCAGTACGCCAGCCCCGACCCCGACGACATCGACGCGGCGGTTACAATCGTTGCGACAGGCTCTCCCTGCCGTTGTTCAGAATTTGGCGTATGTCGCGACGCGCGCTCGCTTCCGTGCTGTTGGTGTCAGCGCTCGCCGGCGGCGCGGCCCATGCGCGCCCGTACCCATTGGGCACAGGTCTGGCTGCGTCCGCAGACAGCGCCCAGACGGCGAGTTCCAACCCCGCGGGCATCTCCCGCTTCATGCAGCGCGCGGTGGACGCCGACGTTCTTTGGCTCACCAGTGAGTCCGAATGGGAGAGCGAATTCAGCGGCACCGGCACCCAGTCCGACTCGAAGAACTCCAGCGACACCGTCGTGCCCCGGTTCGCGATCATCCAGCCGATCAATGACAGATTCAGCGCGTCGTTCACCTTCCTGGGGACGGCCTTCTCCGACGATCTGGGCGATTGGCCGGGCCGCTATTTCATCGAGAGCTACGACTCGGTCTTCGTCAGCGCGTTTCCCAGCCTCGCCTATCGCATCGACGACCGGTGGTCGGTGGCCGCCAGCGCAGCCATCACGTATTCCAGCTTCGAGCAGCAGCGGGCGGTGCGGAACATTTTCGATCCGGGTTTCGGGGATGGCAGATCGAAGCTGGAGGCCGACAGCGTGGAGGTCGGCTTTGGACTTTCGATGCTCTACCAGAGCAGCGAGCGCACGCGCTGGGGTCTGACCTACGGCTCCGAGATCAATCCAAGCCGGGACGCCGACAATGAACTCTCGGGCCTCGGGCCAAACACCGAGAGGGTGATGCAGCAGCTGGGCGTACTGGATGCCGATCTCGCCATCAAGAGCACCTCACCCGAATCCATCGTCGCCGGTGCTTACCATGAGTTCGCAGACGACGCCGCCGTGACGGTCGACCTGGCCTGGATCAATTTCAGCGACTTCCGCCTCTCGGAGTTCTATTACAACGGCCAGTCCTTCGCGCGCTCCAACCCGAAGTACAACGACATCTACGCCTTGAGCGCCAGCTGCACCTGGCCGGTCTCCAGCCGCTGGATGCTGGGCGTTGGGGGACTCCTCACCAACCAGATGATCGACGACGACGAGCGCACCATGACCCTGCGTCTCGATGCACTGTGGTCGCTGGGCCTCGCTGCCGAATGGCGCTGGACGGATGCGCGCAGCGTGAAGATTTCCATGAGCTACGTGGGCATGGATGATGCACCGGTATCCACGCCCAGCATCCCCGGCTTCGGCTCCCTGGACGGGAGATTCACCAGCCGGGATACGCTGCTCTTCCAGGTCGGCGTGAGCTGGAATTCGCTGCAGACCGGGGGGAGATGATCCAGGCGGGCCCCGGGGGAGCTCAAGCGTCGTCCCGATCGAGGTCGCGGACCGCACCGGCCGCCAGCGGTTTCGTGCACCCACAGTTGGCGCCAAATGACATCGGCCATGCTCGCATGCGTAAATGCGGGGGGATGCCGTGAGGGCCCTTCGTGCATGACCTGACGCAAGGATCCGTCCGACGGCACCTGCTCGCGATGGCCGCACCCATCGCCGCCGGCATGCTGATGCAGACGCTCTACTACCTCGTCGACCTGTACTTCGTCGGGCGTCTGGGCGATGCGGCGCTCGCCGGCGTCGGGGCGGCAGGCAACGTGATGATGCTGGTCGTGGCCATGACCCAGGTGCTCGGAGTCGGCGCGGTCGCGCTGATCGCGCAGGCCGTAGGACGCAAGGACGCCGCCGACGCGAACCTCGTCTTCAACCAGTCGCTGCTGATGGCGGCCGGATGCGGGGCGCTCACGATCGTCGGCGGCTACTCGCTCGCCGGCCCCTACATGCGCGCCGTCGGTGCGGACGCCGCGACCGTCGAGGCCGGCGCGACCTACCTGCGCTGGTTCCTGCCCGGGCTCGCGCTGCAGTTCGCGATGGTCGCCATGGGATCGGCCCTGCGCGGCACCGGCATCGTGAAGCCCACGATGGTCGTGCAGATGGTCACCGTGCTGCTGAACGCGATCCTCGCTCCGGTGCTGATTGCCGGCTGGGGCACGGGACGCCCGCTCGGCGTCGCGGGCGCCGGGCTCGCGAGTTCGATCTCGATCGCCGTCGGCGTCGGGGTGCTGCTGCGCTACTTCGGCACGCTCGAGAAGTACGTGGCCGTGCACCCCGATCAGTGGCAACCGCGCCTCGCGACGTGGCGGCGGCTGCTCGGCATCGGGCTGCCGGCCGGCGGCGAGTTCCTGCTGATGTTCGTCATCATGGCGGTGATCTACGCGGTGATCCGCGACTTCGGCCCCGACGCCCAGGCCGGCTTCGGCGTCGGCCAGCGCCTGATGCAGGCGATCTTCATGCCCGCCATGGCGCTGGCGTTCGCCGTCGCGCCTGTGGCGGGCCAGAACTTCGGCGCGCAGCGGCACGACCGTGTCCGCGAGACGTTCCGCTCGGCCGCCGTCATGAGTACCGTCCTGATGGGCACGCTGACGCTCTTCTGCCACTGGCGCCCGGAGCTGCTGGTGTCGGGATTCGCCACGGACCCCGGCGTCGTGGCCGTCGGTGCCGACTTCCTGCGCACGATCTCGTGGAACTTCGTCGCGTCGGGCCTGATCTTCTCCTGCTCGGGAATGTTCCAGGCGCTCGGCAACACCGTGCCGTCGCTCGCGAGCAGCGCGACGCGGCTCGTCACGTTCGTGATCCCGGCGCTCTGGCTCGCCTCGCGGCCCGGGCTCGAACTGCACGACGTCTGGCGACTCTCGGTGGCAAGCGTGGCGATCCAGGCCGTCGTGAGCCTGTCGCTGCTCGGCGTCGTGATGCGCCGGCGGCTCAGCGGGCGGCACGCGCCGGCCCGGATTCCACTCTGAACTACGCCTGCGCTCCGGGGTCGATCACGATCGCGGCCGCTTCGGCGGCTTGCGCAGCGGCTTCGGCGGAACGTGCGACACGGGGCTGATGCGCAGCATCTGCCCGGCCACGCGGGTCTTGGCGAGTTCCGCCATGACGAGGGCGGGCATGCCCTTCGGCAGCCCGACGAACGTGTGGTCCTCGCGGATGTCGACGTGCCCGATCTGCCGGCCCTCGAGCCCCGCGACGTTGGCGATCGCGCCGACGATGTTGCCGGGCTTCACGCCGTGCACGTATCCGACCTCGATGCGAAACGTCTCGGTGTCCTCCTCGGCGAGTCGCTCCTGCGTCGGCTGTCCCGCGGGGGCCCGGTCGCTGCCGGCGTCCCTGTGGTCGGCAGCGGCGCCGCCGGCCTTGTCCTTGAGCAGCAGCGGGCTGCCGCCCTGCAGCAGGCTCGCGAGCGCCGCCGCGATCTCGATCGCCGGCACGTCGTGCTCGCGCTCGAACTCCTCGATCAGGCTGCGGAACGGTTCGCCCTGCCCGGCGGCGATCGCCTCCGTGATGCGCTGCCGGAAGCGCGCGACGCGCTGCTCGTTGACGTCGGCCACCGTCGGCAGGTCCATCGGCTCGAGCGGCGAGCGCGTCGCTCGCTCGATGTAGCGCAGCATGTTGCGCTCGCGCGGCGTGATGAACAGGATCGCCTCGCCATTGCGTCCGGCGCGGCCGGTGCGGCCGATGCGGTGCACGTAGGACTCGGTGTCGTAGGGCACGTCGTAGTTCACGACGTGGCTGATCCGCTCGACGTCGAGGCCGCGTGCGGCGACGTCGGTCGCGACCAGGATGTCGAGCTGCCCGCCCTTGATGCGCGCCACGGTGCGCTCGCGGTCCTTCTGCTGCATGTCGCCGTTGAGGGCCGCGACGGCGAAGCCCCTCGCCTCGAGCCGTTCGGCCAGTTCCACGGTCGACTGCTTGGTGCGCGTGAACACGAGCATGCCATCGAAGGGCTCCGCCTCGAGGATCCGTGTCAGCGCGTCGAGCTTGTGCACGCCGCTCACGATCCAGTAGCGCTGGCGGATGTTCGTGGCGGTGCTGGTCTTGCTGGTGATCGTCACCTCGACCGGCTCGCGCAGGTGCTTCTGCGCGATGCGGCGGATCGGGCTCGGCAGCGTGGCCGAGAACAGGGCGACCTGCCGCGTGGGCGGCGTCTGCTCGAGGATCCACTCGATGTCGTCGACGAATCCCATCTGCAGCATCTCGTCGGCCTCGTCGAGCACGAGGCAGGTGACGCCGCCGAGATCGAGCGTGCCGCGCTTGATGTGGTCCATCACGCGGCCCGGGGTACCGACGACCACGTGCGCGCCGCGCTTGAGGCTCATCAGTTGCGGCGTGTAGCTCTGCCCGCCGTAGATGGGCAGCACGTGGAAGCCCTTGATCTTCGACGCGTAGCGCTGGAAGGCCTCGGCGACCTGGATCGCGAGCTCGCGGGTCGGCACCAGCACGATACCCTGCGGCGGGCCGGCCCTGACCTTGATGCGACTCAGCAACGGCAGCGCGAAGGCCGCGGTCTTGCCGGTGCCGGTCTGCGCCTGGCCGAGCATGTCGTGACCAGCCAGCAGCACCGGAATCGTCGCGGCCTGGATCGGCGACGGCGACTCGTAGCCGACGTCGGCCAGTGCCTCGAGGACTGCCGCACTCAGGCCGAGTTCGCCGAACGAGGCGGCCACCGGTTCGATCCTGGGTTCCTTCATGGCGATGTCGTCGGTTGCTGCGGCCGGAAACTCGGCGGACACGGCAAGCGTACGCGAAAGCACGTGCGGGGAGCACTTTCCCGGTGCGCCACCCGCGTCGCGCCCAGCATGCCAATCGGCCGATGTCGAGGGGTTTGGCCTGGGCCGCGGCGCCCCTTGGCAGACTCACACCGGGTCGACGCCAGGACTCTGTGCGGTTGCGCACGGACGATGACGGCGCGAGTACACTGTTCATGCGACCTCAATCGGGATCGTTCTCATGCCACGCCCACGTCGATCCGTCACCACGGGTTCCCACGCTCCGGAGCAGAATCACCTGCTGGCCGCGCTCACGCCCGATGAGCGCGAGCGGATCTATCCGCACCTGCAGCTCGTCGGGCTGCCGCTCGGCACGGTGCTGTACGAGTCCGGCGACCTCCTGCGCCACGTCTACTTTCCGACCGATTCCATCGTGTCGCTGCTCTACGTCCTGGAGAACGGTGCGTCCGCCGAGATCTCGGTCGTGGGCAACGAGGGGGTCATCGGCATCGCACTGTTCATGGGCGGCGAGACCACGCCGAGCCGTGCGATCGTGCAGAGCGCCGGCCATGCGTACCGCCTCGTCGGCCAGCGGCTCAAGGACGAGTTCCACCGCAACGGCGGGGCGCAGATCCGGCTGTTGCGGTACACGCAGGCGCTGATCACGCAGATGGCGCAGACCGCGGTGTGCAACCGGCATCACTCGGTCGACCAGCAGCTTTGTCGCTGGTTGCTGCTGTCCCTCGATCGCCTGGCGTCCGACGAACTCGTCATGACCCAGGAGCTGATCGCCAACATGCTCGGCGTCCGGCGCGAAGGTGTCACGGACGCGGCCGGCAAGCTCCAGAAGCTCGGAGTCATCCGCTACAGCCGCGGGAAGATCACGGTGCTCGACCGGCCGAAGCTCGAGGCGCTGAGCTGCGAGTGCTACGCAGCCGTCAAGAAGGAAGCCGATCGCATCGGGGGCCTGACGGTCGTTGCCGGCGCCTGACTCGAGCGCGGCGCAACGGCCTGCCGTCGTGCAGGTCTCGGTGCCATCGCGCATCCCCTGTAACCGTCCGCGTCCGCAGCGTAGCCCTCGGCCCTCGGCCCGTCTGTTCACTGGCGTACAGATCGCGCCGTTCCGGGTCGCTACGATCAGCCCAACCTCTTGAGTCCATCGAGAGTCGGTCACTGCGAGCCAACGCAATCGCAGCAATCGCGCCAATGCCGGACGATCCGGTGAAAGGAGAAGACATGAAAGGCTTTGTGCAGGACATCGAGAGCCTCGCCGTCAGGAACGACGACTTCCGCCGGGTGCTATACACCGCAAAGCACTGCCAGCTCGTCCTCATGGCCTTGAAACCCGGGGAAGAGATCGGCGCCGAGGTGCACACGCTCGACCAGTTCTTCCGCGTCGAGGAGGGAACCGGTGAGGCGGTGCTCGATGACCAGCGGACGGCGGTTCGCCCGGGCTTCGCGATCCTCGTGCCCGCCGGCGCCCGCCACAACATCGTCAACACCGGCAGCGCTCCGCTGAAGCTCTACACGCTCTATGCGCCACCGAATCATCGAGACCGCGTCGTCCACCACACGCGCGCGGATGCCGAACACGACGACGAGCACTTCGACGGAAGGACGTCGGAGCAGACGTAAGCTCGCCGGCGCATTCATTGCGCCGGCTGTGCCACTCCCGTATCGTCGGGCCGAGACTCAAGGTCCGGAGAATTTCGATGTCGAACGAGGGCTACCACGAACCTGTCGGCGAACTCAGCGCCGAGACGCGCGACATGCACCGCGCGATCGTCTCGCTCATGGAGGAACTCGAGGCCGTGGACTGGTACAACCAGCGCGTCGATGCCTGCAAGGATCCGGAGCTGCGCAGGATACTTGCGCACAACCGCGACGAAGAGAAAGAGCACGCCGCCATGGTGCTGGAGTGGATACGCCGCCGTGACCCGGCCTTCGACAAGGAACTGCGCCACTCGCTGTTCACCGAGGGCGAGATCGGGCACGACTGAGCCGGGCAGACCACGCATCGAACTGGCGGATGAACTCCCCCGGCGACTCGAAATGCGGAAGCGCGCCGGTGGGCAGCACGGTGACGGTCCAGTTGGGGCGATTGGCCATTTGCCCCAGGCCACGGTAGTCGACGAAATCACCGCGGACGCCGTGCACGGCCCAGACGGGCAGTTCGAGGCCGCGGTACAGCCGGCCGCTGTCGCCGCTGAACAGGAATCCCGACACGAACCGCAGCGGGGCATATTCGGCCCCTGCGGGGCGGGTCGTTGCGAAATCGTAGTCGAGCAGTCCGGTGTCGATGTCGTCCGAGCCCCAGGTCCGGCGCAGGAAATAGCGGATCGTGCCGCGCCGGGTCAGCAGGCCGAAGACCCGCCGCCGCAGGCCGAGCCGCTCCAGGATGGCCAACGGAGCCGCCCGGCCGAGCGTGCTGCCCGGCGGGCCGTCGCGTAACTCGTTGCGATTGAAGCCGGTCGGACTGACGAGCGCGAGACTGCGGAAGTCTCCGGCGATTCCACCGCCGCCCGCGCCAGGAACTCGCAGGACAGCGAGACCGCCAGCGCATCGACCGGGCCGCCACCGCTCTCACCGCGGATCACGGCCAGCATCGCGTGGAGCGCGTCGGTCATCAGCCGCGGACTGTAGGCACGGTCGCTCCGCTCCGAGAAGCCGAACCCCGGCAGGTCGAGTGCGTACACGGGTCGGACGCGGGCATAGTGCTCGTACAGCGGTTTCACTTCGTAGGCCGACGCGGCCGCATTGACGCTGTGCAGGAGCAGCAGCGGTGGCGTGGACGTGTCAGGCGCAGTCGGGCCGGCCTGGTACCAGGACAGGTGGCCAACCGGCCCGGCGTCCATTTCGTGTCGCGTGCCGCCCAAGGCCGGCGGCATGGCGAGAGATTTCATGGTTTCGATCACCTTCGTCTTCATTTGCGGCGCACGCGATGGGGATTCAGCGCCGCCGCGCCCGCGCTGCCACCGTGCTCAGCCGGCTTGTACCTCGTCGGTCCACACCCGGAAGCCCGTCAGCGTGTTGGGACCGAACGTGGTGCTGATTGCAACGTCCCCCGCGTCCCGACCGCGCGCCATCAACACCCGGCCGATGCGCGGCGTGTTGTTGCGGGGGTCGAACGTGTACCACTGGCCGTCCAGCAACGCTTCGAACCACGCAGCGAAGTCCATCGGGCCGTCCGGCGGCACGCCGATGTCGCCGAGGTAGCCGGTGCAGTAGCGGGCCGGGATGTTCATGCACCGGCAAAAGGCAACGGCGAGGTGCGCGTAGTCGCGGCAGACGCCGGTCCTGTCGTGAAAGGCCTCAAGAGCCGTCCGGGTCTTGCGCGCGTGCTGGTAGCCGAAGGCGATGTGTCGGTGGACATAGTCGCAGATGGCCTGGACGCGCGCCCATCCCGTCGGCGTCTGCGCGAAGAGACTCCAGGCCGTCTCCGACAGCCGGTCGGTCTCGCAATAGCGGCTTCCCAGCAGGAACTGAAGTACTTCCTCGGGCAGTTCGTTCACGGGAACCTGTTGCGCGTGCGGCACGACGGGGTCCGGCGCCCCGGTATCGTTCACGATCGCGTCGGCGGAGACGCGGGTGCGCCCCGTCGGCGCCAGGATGCGCGTGCACCAGTTGCCGAAGCTGTCGCGGTAGCCCGAGATCGGGACCGGCGGGTCGACCACCAGCTCATTGGAACCGACGAGATCGGAGACTCGCGTGTGGTGCACGTGCACGTTGAAAATCATCGGGGTCGGCTGAGGACACTCGTAGACCATTTCGAAGCCGACGCGGATCTGCATCATGGTTCTCCCGGATTCCTGCCAGCGACAGTCACCAGCGCAGATCGGGCAACTCGCGAAACACGCGTCGCGTCCCCTCGCTCCACTCGTTGCGCAGCGCCGTGAAATAGGCGTCCCCCTCCTCGAAGCGGCGCCGCATCGTGACTGCGAGGCTGTCCCGCTCGTAGCAGATCAGGTCGATCGGCATGCCGACGGACAGGTTGCTGCGCATCGTGGAGTCGAACGACACCAGCACGCACTTCGCGGCGTCCGGCAGTGGCGTGGACCGCGTGATCACGCGGTCGATGATCGGCTTGCCGTACTTGGTTTCGCCCGTCTGCAGGAACGGCGTCTCGATGCCCGCCTCGATGAAGTTTCCCTCGGCGTAGATGCGGAACAGCCGCATGGGTTCGCCGCGGACCTGCCCCCCGACGATGAACGAGGCGTTGAAGGCGATGTCGCTCTGCTCGAGGAATTTCCCGTCCCGCCGCTCGATGTCGCGCATCGCATCCGCGACCATCATTGCGACCTCGAACATCGTCTTCGCCGTCCACAGGCTGGCAGATCCGCCCCCCTCGGCACAGCGCTGGTTCAGTACGCCGATCACCGCCTGCGTCCCGGCGAGGTTCCCGGAACTCAGCATCACGATGACGCGGTCGCCGGCACGCTCGAACACGGTCATCTTGCAGAACTTGGCGAAGTTGTCCACGCCGGCGTGCGTGCGGGTGTCAGACGCAAACACCATCCCGTCGTCGAGCTTCACGCTGACACAGTAGGTCATACCTCGGCCTCTTCGCGCATTCGTCACCCACCTGCCTCGGACATACCGTTCGATCGTAACTGATCGGACCATGGCCGCGGCAGCCACGACGGCTGGTCGGCGGCCTCCCGCAAGGCGGTTGATGGCGGCTCGCACAGTCCGTGTGCACCTGCGCTTGAACCACGTCGCGCGGCGACCGGCGAAGCCGCTCTAGCCGAGGACGGCGCGCACGCGGTGCGTCAGTCCGTCATCGACCAGCGGCACCCGGCCCTGCTCCGCCGCAAGCGGCTCGCCGTCGAGCAGCAGGCCGGCGAGCCCCCGGTTCACCCCGCGTGGATTCTCGACTTCGATCTCGTAGCGCGTTGCGTGGTACTTGAGGGCCACCTGGAACCCGGACCAGGTCCGCGGGATGCACGGATCGATCAACAGCGTCGCGCCTTGCATGCGGCAGCCGAGGATCCACTCGAGACCCGCCCGGTACATCCACGCCGCCGAACCCGTGTACCAGGTCCAGCCGCCCCGCCCGACGTGCGGCGGCACGGAGTACACGTCCGCCGCGACGACGTAGGGCTCGACCTTGTACCGCCGGACGTCGTCGTGCGTGAGCGCACGGTTGATCGGATTGAGGATCGAGAAGAGCTCCGCCGCCTTGTCCCCGTCGCCGAGCATCGCGAATGCGATCACCGACCACACGGCGGCATGCGTGTACTGCCCGCCGTTCTCTCGGATCCCGGGCGGATAGGCCTGGATGTAGCCGGGATCGGGCACAGACCGGTCAAAGGGCGGCGTCAGGAGCAGGATCAGGCCGGCGTCGCGACGCACGAGGTCGCGCTCGAGGGCCGCCATCGCCCGCCCGGCACGCTCTGGATCGCCCGCGCCGGACAGCACCGCCCAGGTCTGCGCGATCGAGTCGATGCGGCATTCTGCGTTGGCAGCGGAACCGAGCGGCGTGCCGTCGTCGAAATAGCCGCGTCGATACCACTCGCCATCCCAGCCGTGCTGCTCCACGGCGGCACGCAACTCGCTCGCGTGCGCGCGCCACGTCGCGGCACGCGCGTGCTCGCCGCGTGCCTCGGCCAGCGTCGCAAGACCCGACAATGCCTGGTGCAGGAACCAGCCGAGCCAGGTGCTCTCGCCACGCCCGCCCTCGCCCACCCGGTTCATGCCGTCGTTCCAGTCTCCCGAGCCGATCAGAGGCAGTCCGTGAGCGCCGACGGCGAGGCTCCGCTCGAGCGCGCGCGCGCAGTGCTCGAAGAGGGTCGCCGACTCGTCGGCGGGCGTGGGCTGGAAATAGCTGTCGGGTTCGTCGTCGCGAAGCGCCGGACCGTCGAGGAACGGGACGATCTCGTCCAGGACGGCCACGTCGCCCGTCGTCTCGACGTAGTGCGCCACGCAGTGGCACAGCCACGCGCCGTCGTCGGAGACCCGGCTGCGCACTCCGCGACCCGTCTGGGGCAGCCACCAGTGCTGGACGTCACCCTCGACGAACTGCCGGCCGGCCGCACGCAGCAGGTGCTCGCGGGCGAGGCCCGGCCGCGCCACGACGAGCGCCATCGTGTCCTGCAACTGGTCACGAAACCCGTAGGCACCGCTCGCCTGGTAGAAGGCGCTGCGGGCCTGCACTCGACAGGCGAGCGTCTGGTAGAGCAGCCAGCCGTTCATCATGACGTCGAACGCCCGGTCCGGAGTCCGCACCGTCACCGTCTCGAGCACATCGCTCCAGTCCTGGCGAACCGACTGCAGCGCCGCGTCCAGGTCGGCGCCGCGCCAGCGCTCGATCATCAATTGCGCGTCGAGCGTCGTGGCCGCCTCGCCGAGAAACCACACGACGTCGACGGACGCGTTCGCAGCGAGCGTGACGGGCCTCTGCAGTGCCCCGCACGGATCGAGGCCCGCGCCGGTGCGGCCCGAAAGCGATGCCCCGGTCGCCAGTGCCGCCGGTCGCTCGAGCGTGCCGTTGCGTCCGATGAACTCCGTGCGATCTCCGCTCCAGGCTTGCTGCCGGCCGCCGAGATCGACGAACGCCACCCGGCCGTCGGGGCCACTCCAGAGGTTGCGCGCCAGCAGCCCGCCGGTGACGGCGTCGACCTCGGTCGCGACCGATGGCGCGGTGGCGCCGGGTGACGTGCCGAGCACCCACTCGACGTAGGCCGTCACGCTGAGCCGGCGCGTGCGTCCCGAGAGGTTGCGGATGGTGAGTCGCGAGACCTTGATCGGGGCGTCGAGCGGCACGAACTGCAGCAGGTCGAGCGCGATGCCGTGACGGGTGTGCTCGAACCGGCTGTAGCCCCGCCCATGCCGGGTCACGTAGGTGCCATCGTCGTGGCGCAGCGGCAGGGCGGTCGGCCCCCACAGCACGCCGGTGTCCTCGTCGCGCAGGTAGAGGACTTCGCCGGGGCGATCACCGACCGGATCGTTCGACCAGGGCGTGAGGCGATTCTCGCGGCTGTTGCCGGCCCACGTGCAGCCGCTGCCCTCGGCCGAGACCTGGAAGCCGAACCCGGGATTGGCGACGACATTGATCCAGGGCGCGGGCGTGCGCTGCCCGTCCCGCAGGATCGTGACGTACTCCTCCGCGTTGGCCGCGAATCCGCCCAGGCCGTTGAAGAACTCGAGCGCCGGCATCTGCAGCCGCGCCACGGGCAGTCCGCCGGTCGGGCGCGATGCCGCGGCAGGCGGTCTCATGGCCGGCGAACTGTGCTCGATCCGGTCGAGTTGCTCGGCCAGGCTGCCGCGGCGGCTGAGCAGCACGGCGCGCGCCGCAGTCAGGAGCGTCAGGCGCGCATCGCTTGCGATGACGTCGGAGCGGAGGACGAACACGCCGCCGCGCAGTGGCTCCCCGGGGATCGCGGGACGCGACAATCCTGCGCGAGTGAGTGACTCGAGGGCCGTCTGCAGGTCCTGGACGTAGGACGACACGCGCTCGTTCAGGATCACGAGATCGACGGACAGCCGTTTCAACCGCCAGTACTCGAACGCGCGCAGCAACTGCCGGACGATGCCGAGGTCGTCGGTGTCGTCGATTCGCACCACGACGATCGGCAGGTCGCCGGAAATGCCATGCGCCCAGAGGGCGGGCGGCCCGGCAGTGCCGCGACGGAGCACGTCGGAGGACGGCCGCAGCGCCGGGTCGCTGTAGAGCACGTGACCGGCGAGACGCTGGAAGAGCAGCGCCTCGTCGCCGGTGATGCCGAGATGGTGAAGCTGGACTTGCCCCTGGGTCCAGGCGAGGGTCGAGGCACGGTCGAACGCGGCGGCGTCGCAATGCTGGTCCGCGAGGTCGAGCACCTCGCTCCGTGACGGTGCGACCAGCGTCCAGAAGGCCACCCGTGCAGTCGCTCCCGGCGCCACCCGCATGCGGCGGCGCAGGCTGAAGATCGGATCGAGCACGGTTCCGGCGCTGCCCGAAAGCGTGCCACCGTCCTCGACGGCGGCGGCAGATCGCAGCGTCCTCCCGCGCCCGACAAAGCGTGCGCGGTCCGTCTCGAACTGGAGTTCGCCCTGCGAGTCCCCCTCTGCGACCACGAGATGCGCGGCCCAGACCTCGGGCTCCGCCGGCACGCGACGCCGGCGCGTCGCGAGGATGACGCCGATTTCGGGCACGTGCTCGGTCTGCACGAAGAGCTTCGAGAAGGCCGGGTGCGCGTCGTCGGCCGCGGGCGGTGCCAGCACGATCTCGGCGTACGAGGTCAGTTCGATCGTCCGCGCGCGATGACCCAGGTTCGATATCGACACCCGGCGGACCTCGGCGTCGCACTCGGCCGAGACGACCACCTCCATCGTCGTCGTCAGGTGACCGTCGCGGCGGACGAACTCGGCACGGGCCTCGCTGAAGGTGACCTCGTAGTCGTCCGGCTCGATCCCGCTCGGCTGGTAACCGGCCGACCACACCTCGCCACTGTCCACGTCGCGCAGCAGGACGTAGGAACCCCATTCGTCGCAGGTGACGTCGGGGCGCCAGCGTGTGACCGCGAGGTCGCCCCACCGGCTGTATCCGGAGCCGGCGGCCGTGAGCATGACCGCATACCGGCCGTTCGACAGCAGTCGCGTGCGCGGCGTGGCGTGGTGCGCGGTGTGCAGCGACCGGGGCAGCGACGCAATCACGTCGTCGGACTCGGCAGTCCTGCCCGTCTCCGCAACGCGCGTGATCGCCACCGCGACGTCCCGCGGGGTCCGTTCCTGCAGCAGCAGCTCCGTGGCCTTGATGCGAGGTTCCGCGTGGAAGCGCCTGCGCATCCGGCCGTCCAGCAGCGTGTTGGCGAGCGCGACGATGGTCATTCCCTGGTGGTGCGCCATGTACGCCCGCACGATCGCGAACTCCTGCCCCGCCGGCAGTCGCCGTGGCGTGTAGTCCAGCGCCTCGTAGAAGCCGTAGCGACCCTGCGCCGCGGTCGCGGCCAACCGGGCGAAATTGAGCGTCGCCGCGTGCGGCTCGACCATCGCTGCCAGGGCGGTCGCGTAGGGCGCGACGACGATGTCGTCGCCGAGCCCGCGCTTGAGTCCCAGCCCGGGCACCCCGAAGCTGGAGTATTGGTACGTGTGCTCCAGGTCGCGCGCGTTGTACGCCGACTCCGAGATTCCCCATGGCACGTTCCGTTCGTCCCCGAACGCTTTCTGGCGCCACACGATGAGGCGGCTCGTCTCCTCCAGCAGGCTCCCGGACGGAGCGCGCATGACGAGCGACGGCATCAGGTACTCGAACATCGACCCCGACCACGAGACGAGGGCGGCGCCACGACGCACGGGCGTGACGGCGCGCCCGAGGCGGAACCAGTGACGTGCGGGCAGGTCGCCGTTGGCGATCGCGACGAAGCTCGCCAGGCGTGCCTCGGACGCCAGCAGGTCGTAGCAGCTCGGATCGAGGCTGCCCTCCTGCACGCGGTACCCGATCGACAGCAGCTTGCGCTCCGGGTCGAAGAGGAAGTCGAAGCGCATCGCCGCGGCCAGGGTCCGGGCCGCGGCGGCGAGCGCTTCGAGGCGCTGCTCGAGTGCCAGACCATCCCCGATGCCGGTGGACTCCTGCGGGCCGGTCGCCCGCGGAACGGCCATCTCCTCACAGGCATTCGCCAAGGTGATCAGGTGAGCCGCGAGGTTCCCGCTGTCGACGGAGGAGACGTAGCGCGGCTCGAGCGGCCGCAGGTTCTGCGTGTCGTACCAGTTGTAGAAATGCCCGTTGAATCGCTCCAACCGGTCCATCGAGGCCAGCGTCGCCTCCAGCCGCTCCACTGCCTCGGGCGTGCCGATCCAGCCCAGGTCGCGAGCCGTCACCACCGAAAGCAGGTACAGGCCGATGTTGGTCGGCGAGGTGCGGTGGGCGAGGACCGGCCGCGGATCCTCCTGGAAGTTGTCCGGCGGAAGGAAGTGATCCGCCGCGGTGACGAAGGTGTCGAAATAGCGCCAGGCGCGTCGCGCGATGAGCCCGAGCGCACGAGCGTCGTCGTCGGAGACCGGCGGATCCTCCGCGACCCGCGACGGCCGGCTGAGCCGCAGCGCGACGACGGGCGACAGGATCCACAGCAGTCCGAACGGCAGCGCGAGCAGCACGCTGGCGTAGCCTGCGACGCCCAGGCCGATGACTGCGACTCCGATGGCCACCCCGCCGGCCATGCGCCGATAGAAGCCGGCGAGGTCGAGGCGCTCGCTCACCTGCGCCTGCGCCGCCGTCATCCACTCGAGCAGGCTGCGATGGCTCACGAACAGCCGATTGAGCGTCCGTCCGATCGCATCGCACATGGACCACGCCTGGTGCGCGAGCAGGGTCAGCAGCAGGCCGGTCCGTGACAACGCAAGGCGCAGGTCCGCGAACAGCGCCCAGAAGTGACTGCGCCGCGTCACGCCCCGGCGCCCCGGGACGATCCCGGCGAGCACCGGCGGCAGTGTCGGGATGGCGAGCGTCGTGACGACGAACGCGGTCCAGATCGCAGCGGACTGCAGCGGCAGGCTCCACCCGACCACGAGGGCCAGCACGCCCGCCGGCGCCAGCAGCGTCCGGCGCAGGTTGTCCACGATCTTCCACCGCCCGAGCAGTGGAATCGCCCGTCGGAGTCGATCGTCACCCGCGGCACCCCGACCGAGCATCCACGGCAGCAGCTGCCAGTCGCCTCGCGCCCACCGGTGGGCGCGAGCCGCAGCCACGTCGTACCGCGCCGGGTACTCGTCCACGAACTCGACGTCCGAGACCAGGCCCGCGCGGGCGAAGATGCCCTCGAACAGGTCGTGGCTCAGCAGCGTGTTCTCGGGAACGCGGCCGGCGAGGGCCGATTCGAACGCGTCCACGTCGTAGATCCCCTTGCCGACGTAGGAGCCCTCACCGCAGAGGTCCTGGTACACGTCCGACACAGCGGAGGCATACGGGTCGATGCCGCTCGCGCTCGAAACGAGTCGCTGGTAGGCCGAGCCTTCGGGTCCGACCGGCAGCGAGGGCGCGATCCGTGGCTGCAGCACGGCGTATCCCTCGAGGACGCGCCCGCTGCGCTCGTCGAAGCGCGGAACGTTGAGCGGGTGCGCCATCTTGCCGACCAGCCGGCGCACGGCATCCCGGGGCAGTCGCGTATCGGCATCGAGCGTAACGACGTAGCGAACCCCGGCCGGAACGGTCGGCAGCCGGCCACCCGTCGCGACGAAGCTCGTATCCGTCGCACCGCGCAACAGGCGATTCAGCTCGTGCAGCTTGCCGCGCTTGCGCTCCCACCCCATCCAGACGCCCTGCGCGTCGTTCCAGAGGCGCTTGCGGTGCAGCAGCAGGAAGCGCTCACCCGCCGGTGCCGGCCCGTAACGGCGGTTCAACCGGGCGACGCCCTCGACCGCGTCGTCGAGCAGCGCGGCGTCGCCGTCGACCCGTTCCGCGGACGCGTCGGCCCAGTCCGACAGCAGCGCGAAGCACAGGTCGCCATCGGGGGTCGCCAGGTGGTGGATCTCGAGGTGCTCGAGATGCTGGGCCAGCGTCTTGCGCGTCGACAGGATCGTCGGCACCACGACCAGCGTGCGCAGCTGCGCCGGCACGCCGTCGCGCAGCTCGAGCGCCGGCAGGACCTTGGCACCCAGGCGGCCTGTGATGCTGCCATTGACCAGCGCCATCGCCGCGTCGAGCGCAAGCACGAAGCCGCAGGCTGCGAGCACGCCGAGCGTCCAGCCGCCGCCGCCTGCTCTCGCGAGGGAAACCAGCGGCCAGGCCAGCAGGATGCCCGCCAGGAGCGCGACGCCGACGATGTAGCCGCGGATTCCCGCAGCGGCGGTGAGTCGAGCGGACCAGGTACGTATCCCGGCTCGATAGCCGACGGCCGCCTCGAACGACCGACGTCCGCCCCCGATCAGCGGATACCCGGGATCGCGTTCGCGTGCTGACGCGCCGCCACTCGCGGCCTGTACGGCACGGTGCGCGATCTCCGGTTCCGTGAGCTTCGATCCCCGCGCGAGTTCCTCGATCGCCCCGCGGTAACGGTCGCGCGTCGGGAAATCCATCTGCCCGAACTCGGAGTGATTGGCGAAGCACCGCGTCGACGAGACTCACGCCCTCGAACAGGTCCGCCCAGTCGACTGCGGAGATCGTGCGCATGCTGGTGATGATGTTGCGGACCGTCACGCTCGACGCGCCCTGGCGCTGATGCTCATCGCGCACGACCGCGTCCGCCGTCGTGCCGGCCGCGGCCAGGCGGTCCTCGAGCCACGCGAGCGCCGGCGTTGCACCGGGATCGCAGTCGCGCAGCCGGTGCAGCAGCTGGACGGCGAAGGCCGGCGACGTCTGTACGCCGTGCCACTCCCGCAGAACTGCGGCGATCGGCTCTGCCTCACGCCCATCGATCCCGAGCAGTCGATCGGCCAGCCGGTCGGCCTGCTGGCGAACCGCCCGCCGGCTCGCGATCAGGTCCGCTGCGCGACGCAGGTTCTCGACCAGCACGATCCGCAGGGTGATGGCGATGGCCCAGAGCTCGCCGATCGTCAGTGGCTGCACGCGCTGGTAGGCGGTCACGAACCGGGACAGCAGCTGCGCGTCGAATCGACTGTCGGTGTGGGCGACGAACGCCCAGGCGAGTCCGAGCACTCGCGGATATCCGGCCAGCGGGCCCTCCGCGAGCTTGGGCAGCTGCCGATAGTAGCCGGGCGGCAGGTCGTCCCCGATCTGGCGGATCTGGGCCTCGACGACGTGGTAGTTGTCGACCAGCCACTCCGCGGCCGGCGTGATCGCGTTCCCCTGGGCGATCGCCCTCGCGATGGAGCGATGGGCCTCGAGCAGCGCGCGGCGGTTGTCGTGCAGGCGCGCGGTCAGTTGCCGCACGGCGACAGGCCTGGCCGTCACGCCCTGTGCGGCGGCCAGGCTCTCGGCGTGCTGCTCGAGTCGCTCGGCGCCGAAGATCTCGGCGCGAATCACCTCGGCGGATTCGCTGGCGGAGCGGCGGTGCGGGCCACCGATGCGGCGCAGGATGGACCGCATCAATGCGCCGGACAGGCGGGTGCCGCCGGCCCCGACCGGCCGCCAGAGGCGGCGCCACCGGTCGGCGCTCCACCCTCGTTCTCCCACGCCTGCACTTGTGCTGCGCTGGGTGCGCCCGACATGCCTGCGTCGCCCGTTACGCTGGTACCGAACACGACGTCCCAGAAGGAGCTGGTCACGCCGTAGCGCCCTGGCGAGGCGACCGGACTGTGGTGCAGCGCATGCGCTCGCTTGCGCTGCCGTGTCCACGCGTTGCCGGACCTCCAGTGGTGCGTCGCGTGGTGCGCAACTGCGTAGATGAGGTAGCCGGTCAGCAGGCCGAAGGTGAGCGCGCAGGCGCGCCAAAGATCGCCCAGCAGCAAGGCCGGCAGGAAGACCAGCGCGGCGATCAGCGTTGCACTCAGGATCGTCGGCGTGCCGATGAGCGCGCGGGGCCGACGATGGTGCTCCGCATGCCAGCTGCGAAAGGGTTGCAGTCCGTGCAGGACGAACCGATGCAGCCCGTACTCCAGCAGCGTCCAGGCCACCAGGCCCAGCAGCGTCAGTGCGACGAGTTCCGGCCACCGTTCACGCGGCCCGGCGATCACCAGCAGTGCTGCCAGCGCTGCGGAGGCGATGCCATACACGATGAAGTCGGCGAGATACCCCACCCTGCCATGCTCGGTCGTCAGCAATCCCATGCGTTTCCCCGTCTCAGCCACTTGCCATCCCGCGGTCGGGCCCGTCCTGCCATCGTCTGCGCACGCTAGTTCATGCGGTCTCGCCGGTCTGTGCGGCAGCGTACCCGGCAGGGCTCCGAAGCCACGTTCGCCGTGGCGCGCCAGCGTGCGCTAGCGGACAGACGGTCGCCGCCGGAGAGCCCCAAGCTCGTTCCGCGACATGTCTACCTACTCATGGCGAATCGCGGTACTGGCGGCGGCGCTCGCGCTCGGATCATCCGGGTGCGGCACCGAGCCGCTGGCCATTGCCGAAGGCATCGGGCCGAGTCCGGTGCTGCCCCCGCCAGCCACCGGCCTGCTCCCGACCGTCCACGTGGCGCCAGCCGTCGGCTGGCCGGAGGGAGGAACGCCGATCGCCGCGACGGGGATGACGGTGACCGCCTTCGCCTCAGACCTCGACCATCCGCGCTGGTTGTACGTGCTCCCGAACGGCGACGTGCTGGTCGCCGAGACCGCTGCCCCGCCGCAGCCCGGGGAGCGCGGCCCCAAGGCCTGGGCCATGAAGTACTTCATGAAGAAAGCGGGCGCAGGGCTGCCGAGCGCCAATCGCATCACGTTGCTCCGGGACACCGATGGGAACGGCACGGCCGACCTGCGGACGCCATTCATCGAGAACCTCAATTCACCCTTCGGCATGGCGCTGGTCGACGAGGACTTCTACGTCGCCAATACCGATTCCGTGCTGCGCTTCCCGTATCTGGCGGGCCAGCAGCGCATCGAGGCGCGCGGCGTCGCGCTCGTCGAACTCCCGGCCGGAGCGCGTAACCATCACTGGACGCGGGGCCTCATCGCCAGCCCGGACGGCAGCACGCTGTATGCAACGGTGGGATCCAACAGCAACGTCGCCGAGCACGGCATGGCCGAGGAAGAAGGCCGTGCTGCGATCTGGGAGATCGACCGCCGCAGCGGGCAGCACCGCGTGTTTGCGTCCGGGCTTCGCAATGCCAATGGCCTGGCCTGGGAACCCATGACCGGAGCCCTGTGGACGACAGTGAACGAGCGTGACGAACTCGGCGACGACCTCGTCCCGGACTTCCTGACGGCGGTGCGAGACGGCGCCTTCTACGGCTGGCCATACAGCTACTACGGACAGCACGTTGACGTACGCGTCAGACCGCAGCGGCCGGACCTCGTCGCGCGGGCCATCGCCCCGGATTACGCACTGGGCTCCCACACCGCGTCACTGGGCCTCGCTCATTCGACGCGCAATGCACTGCCCGCCGGCTTCCAGCGCGGCATGTTCGTGGGACAGCACGGCTCCTGGAACCGGCGGCCCCGCAGTGGCTACAAGGTGATCTTCGTGCCATTCACCGACGGCAGGCCATCCGGAGCGCCGCTCGACGTGCTCACGGGCTTCGTGAGCGACGACGGGCGCGCGCGCGGTCGACCGGTCGGCGTGGCAATCGACGCGACGGGCGCGTTGCTGGTGGCCGACGACGTGGGCAACGTGGTCTGGCGAGTGACCGGCTCCGTGCCGGCGCAGCAGGGACACTGATCTTTAGAGACATTCGTCCCCGTTCGGCGGTCACAGTATTGATGGCCGGCCCGGTGAGCTCGCCCAGCGGCTGCGTTCCGCCACACCCTCGAGGCTGCCCCGATGGCGAATGTACGGTGACGCACCGACCGTCGCGTCCTTTGCGCCTACGCTGCCCACGTGCCGAGTGCGACCCGTCGGGTCGAGCCACGGTCGCGGAAGGCCAGAGCCCTCCGCTCGGTAGTGTCCCGCTTCCAGAGGATTAACCATGAACCGTTCGATATTGATGCTTGCGCTGGTCGCAGCGATGGGCCTGAGCGCGTGTGAGCGACAGCCCACGGTCGTCACCGTTCCCGCTGAGCCCGCCGAACCCGGCCCCGCCGGTCCGCAGGGCGAACCCGGCGTCCAGGGAAATACCGGGAACACCGGCTATACCGGCCAAACCGGTGCGCAGGGTGATACGGGCTATACCGGCCAGACGGGCGAGACCGGCCAGACCGGCGAAGCCGGCCCCGGAACCACGGTGATCGTCGAGCCTGCGCCTCCGCCGAAGGCGGAGTGATCAACCGGCGGGGCCGGGGAACGCCTCTCGAACGACCTGTGATCAAAGGAGATCGAACATGCACCAACTCAAGGACCTGATGAGTCGGGACGTCAAAGTCATCAGTCCGGACATGACCATCAACGAAGCTGCACGGACCATGCGTGACGGCGACTTCGGGATGCTGCCCGTTGGCGAAAACGACCGCATGATCGGGGCGATTTCGGACCGGGACATTGCGATCCGCGCCGTGGCCGAAGGCAAGGGCCCCGCCACGAAAGTGCGCGAAATCATGTCTGAAGGCATTTGCTGGGCCTACGACGACGACACCGTTGAACGCGCCGCGAAGCTCATGAGTGAAAAGCAGGTCCGGCGTCTGCCGGTCGTGAATCACGACAAGCGGCTGGTCGGCATCGTGGCGCTCGGCGATTTCGCCGTCGACAGCTCAGAAATCCAGCCAGCGGCTGAAGCGCTTGCGAAGATCTCGGAACCGGCTTGACGACATCGAGAACGGCCCCACGGCGGCCGAGATCCTCGACCTCCCGTCGCAAGGCGGGAGGCGACGGGGGCGGCGGGTTGCCGCGCACACTCAAGGCGCGCAGCCGTGCCGTCGATACGACGCTGCAGCGGCACGTGTCCTTCTTCGATGACAACGGCGATCGCGGCGTCGACCTCGGCGAATGCGCACGCGGGCTCAGGGCCCTCGGACTGCCGATCGGTGTGGCCGAGGCGGCCGCACTCGCAATCGTAGCGCCCTTGAGCGTGCAGACGCGCGGCTCGCTGCTGGCGATGAACGTCGACGTCGACCAGATCCAGAATGGCAAGCACGATGGCGACACCGGAATCCTGGACAAGCGAGGCCGGTTCAACGCCAGGCGCTTCGAGAAGGTATTCGGCGCGAGTTCCACCGTCGACCGCAATGGCGACAAGGCGTTCACGGCGACCGAGCTCACGAGGATGATCAACGCGAACCGGGAATCGTTCGCTGGCTATGCGGCGGCGACGGCCGAGTGGCAGCTGCTGCTTGTGCTGGCGGCTGACACCAGCGCCGTCGAGCGAGGCCAGACGGTACCCGCGTTGAGCGCCGCCAGGATGAAGTCATTCTACGATGGCACGCTCTTCTACCGGCTGGCGAGAGAACACGCCTAGCACACCCGCCGCGGCATGCTCGTTCGCACGACACCTCTGAGAATCACGCAGTTGCAGTCAGTCCGTGCGCTACCGGACAGACCCCATGCGGCCATGCGCCTAATCTGTAGCTGGCGGTCGGGCGAGGAGTCCGATGCGTCACGGAAAGTCTTCAACACACTATCGAGGGAAGGTCATGAGCAAGGCACATGTCAAAGGCCACATGAAAGAAGCGGAAGGCAAGATCAAGGAGGTCGCTGGCAAGCTCGTTGGGAACGAACGCATGGAAGCGAAGGGCAAGGCCGAAAAGTTCGCCGGCAAGCACGCGGCAGCCCGTGCCGACCTGAAAGAAGACATCAAGAAGCTCGCGGACGCGTGAGCGATGAGTGACTCAACATCGCAGGGGTCCGAGCTTCAGGTGGCCGTGCCGCAGCGGGAATCGCAGGGCGGCACCGGCGTCGCAGCCGGCTCGGGCGCTGGCCCGCCGTCGGGCCAGGCTTCCGGAGGCTGGGATCCCTTCGAGGTTTGGCTGCAGCGCATCGAGCAGCCGCGGCGGGGCAAAAGAGCCGCAACACGCCGCTGAATGGCCGCAGTTCAGCGGGCGAGGGAAAGTCATGAACAAGAAGCAGATCAAAGGCCGGGTGAAAGCCGTGCAAGGGCGGATCAAGGAAGCAACCGGCAGGCTCGTCGGCAATAAAGCCATGCAACGAAAGGGCGCCGCCGAGACAAGTGCCGCCGACAGGAAAGTCCTCTATGAGGACCTGAAGGAAGACGTCAGGAAGCTGGTCTGACTACGGCGCCGCCTCGTCGCGGACCGTCGCTTCCGGTACGTAGGTGTAGTGCCACGGCGCCGGCGGCGATGACTGTGGGCCGACGAATCGGTTGCTCGCGGCACGCACTGCTGCATCCAGCTTCGCCGCCCATCCCGCCGCCACCCAGTCCGTGGCGATGGTAGCCGTGCTCGGGCCTGCGACGACCCGCCCGCCCTGATGCACCTGAAAGTCGACCGCTCGCATCTGGCCGTGCAATGACAACCCGGGCGCCGCGATCGTCGGCGCCGGCACGGGCCGGTATCCGGACAGGAACGCCTTGAATGCCTCCCGGGTTCGCTCAGGCCGATCCGTGGACGAGCCCGGCGAATCGATCCGTGCCCGTGCGGCCACGAGGATCTCGTCCCCTGCGGATTTCACCGACTCGTTGCTGTTCCAGTGCGCGACCTGCACGTCGAGGCTGCGCACTTGTGAATTCACGTAGAGCTCGAAGCCAGGGTTGGCAGCGACGAATGCCGTCCGAACGCGGTCGATCTCCTGCTGCAGGTCGCGTTGCTCGGGGGAGCCCTCGAAGGCCTCGATCTGTTCCTGGGTCCAGCTCCAGCGTTCGGCAAGGTGAGACGCGCTCCGCAGGTATGAACGCAGCGCCAACAGCTGCCGGCCGGTGCCATCGAGCCGCGCCAGAGTCTGCGCCACCCGGGGGTCGAGCTGCGCAGCGACAGCGGCCATCTGGTCCGCCAGGACATCGTTGCCGTGCGCAGCTGCGATCGGGACCAGCACGACAAACGCTGCCGCCGCCGTGCCGGCGAGCAGGACTCTCACGGGGACGCCGCGCGGCAGGTTGTTACAGGCGTCCGAGCAGGAGCAGGACGAGGACGATGACCAGCAGCACTCCGACGATGCCGCTCGGACCATAGCCCCAGCTCCGCGCGTGCGGCCACACAGGAATGACGCCCAGCAGCGCCAGCACAAGGATGACCAGGAGAATCGTACCGATGCTCATACTCTGCACCTCGCTGTCACTCGTCGCCGCTTTGTACCGCGCGGCGAGCGGTTCTGAGCACAGGGTACTTGTCGCGACCGACACGATCCGTGCGGTCCCGCACCGATGGGGGAACCTTCCGGCCGCGGGCTTTCGTCAGACAGGGCTGCCGGGCTGTCCGTTGAGGCTGCGGCGGCTCCATCCACGCGCTCCCGCCCAGCGAACGCAACGCAGGATGTGCAGGGCGATTGCCACATTCCCTTATTTGTTGGCCGTGCACCAGGGGCTATGCTGCATGGCAGCAAATGCTGCCTTGTAGCATGCATGTGAGGAGCAGCCGATGATTGCCCATATCAACGAGTCTGGAAGCGGACGAAGACGGGATCTGAATGAGCAGATCCACAGGTTCCGCGACGAACCGATCGAGGCCATGCGCGAAGTCGCAGTGAAATCAGCCGACGGCATCAAGTCGCTGAAAGTGCACGTGCGCGTATTCGCGCACTCGGGTGTGAAACTCGCGGCCGTCTCGCAGAAGGCCGTCGAGGACCTGATCAAACTGGAGTCGGATGTCATCACGTCGGCACTGACCGCCGCGGCCATGCGTCTTGAGCGTGCCGCGCAGGCTGAAAACGTCGTTGACCTGGTCCTCGACCAGGCGGAGATGCTGGGTGCCACGCGTGATCGCATCGTGGATCAGGCGACCCGTGCGGTCGAGATCGTCGGGGTGACGGGCCGTGACCTGCGCGACGTCGCGAGGCACACCTACGAGCGTGTCATCAAGATGACCGAGGAAGAGGTTCCCGAGGTGAAGAGGGCCACGCGCAAGGTCAAGCGCGCCGTCCGCAAGACGACCGCGCGAGTCCGCAAGGCTGCCGCCTGAGCTGGCACCGACGCGTCGAGCGCCTGCAAATAGTCTCCCCCTGATTGCGCCCTCTTCGGAGGGCGCTTTTTTTTCCGCGCCAGGGTTTCGCGTGCCCGACGTTCTCCAGCGCATCCGCCATGATCCGAGCGCGCCGGGCATCGAGACAGGAGTCACGAGCAGGCGAGCGATGAGCCGGCGGCGCCGGACAGCCGACGGCGGCATGGTGCACTGGCTCTCGCGGCGCTCGGCCTCGTCTGCGGGGATATCGGTCGAGTCGCAGGAATCCCGCTTCCTGGCTACAACCAGTACTGCCACAGGCGTGCGAATGCTTCCTTCAGGTGCAGGACTCCCGACCGTCGCCGCCACTGCTCGAGCGTGATCTGTTCGGATTGCGCCACGTCGCTCTCGAAGGCTGCCCGCATGCGGTCCCCGAACTCCGTTCCCAGCACGACCGCGTTGACCTCCTGGTTGTGCAGAAAGCTGCGCCAGTCGAGGTTGGTCGAGCCCACGGTGGACCAGACCCCGTCGATCACCGCGGTCTTCGAGTGCATCAAGGCGTCGCGGCGCTCGAAGATGATTACGCCGTCCTGCAGCAGCTGCTCGTAGTACGAGCGTCCGGCGTGGAACACCAGCGCCGAGTCGGTGCTGCCGGGCAGCACCAGCCGAACGTCGACGCCACGCGCCGCCGCCGCCTTCAGTGCGGCGAGCAGCTGGGGGTCGGGGACGAAGTACGCATTGGTGAGCCAGACTTCCGTCTCGGCGCTACTGATCGCGGAGAGCAAGGTCACGTAGATCAGGCTGAAAGGATCGTCGGGCGAGCTGCCGATCGCACGCACGACCTCGTTGCCCTGCGGCTTCAGCTCCGGATAGAAGTCGCGCGGCGCCAGCGGCTCGCCGTGCTGCGCCTGCCAGACGTCCAGGAACAGCTTCTGGAACTCCGCCACCACCGGTCCCTCGATCTGCAGGTCGGTGTCCCGCCACGGCAGTTCCTCGTGCGGGGCTGGCTGCGCGCGCCGCCGGGACGAGCCGCCGGAGTAGACGCTGCTGATGTTGATGCCGCCGAGGAACACCGTCCGGCCGTCGACGATCAGGAGCTTGCGGTGATCGCGCTGGTTCACCTGCCAGTCACCGTGCGCCGTCGCCGGGTTGACCGGGTTGAACTCCAGCGTGCGGATGCCGTTGTCACGCAGGTGCTGGAAGAACTCGGCCGGCGTGGCCAGCGTGCCCACGCTGTCGTAGATCAGGTTGACCTGCACCCCCTGGCGCTGCTTCTCGATCAGGATTTCCACGAAGCGCCGGCCGATCTCGTCATCCTCGAGGATGTAGGTCTCCATGTTGATGTGGTCGCGCGCCGCGTCGATCGCCTCGAACATCGCGCGATAGGTGTCCGGGCCGTCCTGGAGCAGCCGGACACGGTTACCGGTCAGCAGAGGACTGTCGGAAACGGACTGCTCGAGCGCGAGGTGACGGTCGAAGATGCCGGTGTCGTCGGCTCCGCGCTCGAGTCCCTGCAGGATGGCGCGGCTGCGCGCCGGCGGGAGCGGCCCCTGGGCACCTTCGAGTCGCGTCGGCGCGGTCGCAGGCGCCATGTCCGGGACGATCCGGGGCAGCGAGCTGCAGGCCGCCAGCGCCAGCAGGCACAACACGACGAGACAGTCCGCCAGCGGGATCGACTTCGTCATGCCGCCACGATGGCGGATCGCGCCGGACCGGTCGGTACGCTACAGCACACACGGGACGGCGTGCGGGTATTCCACGTCGCCGGCGTGCTCGGTGCGCTACCGAACAGACCCCGACACCAGTGCGCGTAGCCTTGCAGACATCGACCGCAGCTTGCCGTTTCGGGAATTCACCGCGCGATGGATGTCGTCGAGTGGAGAATTCAGGATGAACAAGTCGATGATTACCGGTCTCGTCGTGGGTGGAATCGCAGTGACAGCAGCCGGTGCGTTTGCCGGTTACCGAGCGATGGACAGCGGACGCTCCGCCCAGGTACTCAACGTCGAGCCCATGACCCGAACGGTCCGCACTCCTCGCCAGGTGTGCTCCGACGTCGTCGTGTCGCAACAGGCGCCCACCAAGGATCCGAACCGTGTCACGGGCACCATGCTCGGCGCGGTGGCCGGCGGGCTGCTCGGCAACCAGGTCGGCCACGGCAGCGGCAAGACCGTGGCGACGGTCGCAGGTGCGGCGGCCGGCGGCTACGCGGGCAACAAGGTCCAGGAGCACATGCAGGACAACAACTCGACCCAGGCGATCGAGAAGCGCTGCCGCACCGTCTACGACTCCGTCGAGAAGCCCGACGGCTACGAAGTGCGTTACCGCATCGGTGACCAGGAAGGCACCGTGCGAATGGACCACGCGCCGGGCTCGAGCATTCCGGTCGAGAACGGCCAGCTGGTGCTGACCGGGCCGACGGACCGCCCCTAACGGCCGAAAGAACCCACTGACGTCAAAAGGAGAAACCTAATGTTGTGGACCATCGCAGTCGTCCTGATCGTCCTCTGGCTGCTGGGGCTCGTGAGCTCCTACACCATGGGCGGCTTCATTCACATCCTGCTGGTGATCGCAGTCATCATGATCCTGGTCAACCTGATCCAGGGCCGACGGGCATAGCGCCCCGTGGACTTCACCGCCGCCCCGCCGGACAGCGGCCGGGCGGTGTCTCGGGAGGGAACATGAACACGACGAAGATTGCGGCCATCGTACTGATCGTCGCCGGCGTCCTCGGGCTCGGCTACGGCGGCTTCAGCTACACGAAGGAGACCCATGACATCAAGATGGGCCCGGTGGAGATGTCCGTGAAGGAACGGGAAACGTTCAACATCCCGGTCTGGGCCGGCGTCGGCGCGATCGCGATTGGCACGGTCCTCCTGCTGCTCGGCGGCAGGAAGCTCTAGTCGAGCTTCTCGACGACCACTCGGCCGTCTGCGTTCACGAACACCCGGTAACGATTGCCGTTCTCGCAGGATGCGATGTAGTCGTCCTCGCCCTGCTGACTGGCGCTGACGACCTTCCCGCACGGCAAGCCCTGCAACGCGATCACTGCCGTCAGGTCCTTCGCGACCGGGACGCTCTCGGGCGACTCTTCCACGGCGACCGCCGGCCCGGCGAAGAGGGTCATCATCACGCCGATCAGGGCCGGCACCCCTACACGCTTGCTCACGGCGTTGCTCCTGCCATCAGATTGGATTCGGTGAACTTGCGCGGATCCGCGAGGATCCCCCAGATCGCGGTGCGCGACTTGACGATGTCCCGGGCCAGCATCGGGTCGCTGTCCTGCAGGAGCGCGAGCACCTTGAACAGCAGCATGTCGTAGGAGCGGCGCAACTCCGCGAGCGTCGCCGAGCCCTGTCCCTTGTGGTACGCGCGAAACGCGTCCAGCAGGTCGTCGACCTGGTTCTTGAGCGAGAGCTTCGTGAGCACGCCGATTGCCCTGGTTTCCCGGAGTCGCGTGCCGAGCGACTTGAAGTCGAGCGGCGCTGCGACCGGCTGCGACGCCGCGGGAGCTGCCACGGCCCGTGGCGCGACTGGAACTGCGGGCGCGCGCGGCGCCACCGGGACGGCGGGCGGCTTCGGCGGAGCGGGCCTGACGGCCGGTACCGCAACCGTGGCCGGTGGTTTCGGCAGCGCGAGGGACGGCGGCGCAGCGGACTCCGCCGGGTGCGCCGGCTCGATCGGCGGCGGTGGAGCCAGCGACTCCTGCGTCCCGGGAGCCTCGACCGCGACGGGCGCGGTCGCTGCCTTCGGCGCATTTTCCACCGGCGACTCGACGACCGGAATCGAAGGGGCGGCCGGGGCCGGCTCGGTCGTCTGTGCGTGCTTCACCGTGGCGCAGCAGCCTGCTGCCAGCAGGAACGACAGCGCGACGACGACGCGCACGAATGGAGGCCTCGACAGACGGTGGGTCATCGGTCCCTCCGGGCCGCAAGAGTCGCACCGGGCACGCGACAGAGAATAGCGCCCCGCAGTCCGCTCTCGAACCCCGGGGCGCTGAAGACTTACGCGTGTTTGCGACGCGAATCAGTCCGATTCGCGTTCTACGCGAACCACGAGTCGTCGGCCTTGCCTTCCCACGCCTTGAGCTGCTTCTCGGCCTCGTCCTTGGCAATGCCATAGCGCTCCTGGATCTTGCCGGACATCACTTCGCGGCGTCCGGCGATGACGTCGAGGTCGTCGTCGGTCAGTTTGCCCCACTGCACCTTGGCCCTGCCGGTGACCTGCTTCCAATTGCCTTCAATGCGATCCCAGTTCATTAGATTCTCCTTGTGGTGGTGGATCGAGTCGTGCCGCTCCCGAGCCTCAGGCTCACGGGCGGACGGTAATTGAGGTGCCGGCGACTTCCGGGTTGTCGAGCATGCGGGTCTTGACGCTTGCCGTGATGGCGGTGTCGTCCACGTAGGCGCCCGCAGTCTGCTGGCCTCGCGTGACGGCGCATGCGGTGAGAGTGATCAGCGCCAATGACACGGCAGCGGCGACCAGGGCGCTTCGAATCTTCACAGTGCTTCTCCAGTCGGAATCCACCAAAACACTGTAGATGTTCGATCAGTACGGGTCGGTGCGCTGACGCACCGAGCCCCCCGCTGCCGACACTGCGTTGGAGGAGTTCGCAGACGCGATCGTGACGTGAAGGGTGGCCGGACGCGCCGCCGGGTCTTGGCCTGCAGCAGTGCGAGGTCGGCGTTCTTCAGGAGCGTCTCGGCATCCGTGCCGTCGGCGGGGTACACGGCGGTTGCGAACATGGCGCACGGGGACCCGGCCCGGAGCACGCCGTCCGTGGTGCAGCGAACAGACCGGACCAGGCAGTCAGGCCATGCTGCGGCATGCCATCCGCCGCCATTGCGTGAATGACGTGACACCAGCCGCGCAGAAGCCGACGCGCACTCCTCCGACGAACCTGCTGCTGGCCACCCTTCCCGGCCGGGAACTCCGTCACCTGCTGGCACGCTGCGAGCCGGTCGAGTTCGTCCTCGCCGACGTGCTCTACGAGCCCGGTGAACGCATACGCCACGTCTACTTTCCGACCGGCGGCCACGTCTCCCTGATCACTCCGATCGGCGATCGCGACCGCCTCGAAGTCGGCCTGGTGGGCGACGAGGGCATGCTGGGCGCCACGCTGGCGCTGGGCGTGAACCTCGCGCCCACGCTGGCCCTCGTGCAGGGCGCCGGCGCGGCCTGGCAGATGGACGCAGCGCCGTTTCGCCGCGAGCTCGAGCAGAGCTCCGCGCTGCAGCGAACGCTGAAGCTCTACCTCTACGTGACGATGCGTCAGCTCGCGCAGACAGCCGCCTGCACGCGATTCCACGTCGTGGAGGCGCGGCTGGCGCGCTGGCTGCTGATGACCCGGGACCGGGCGCATTCGAACGAGTTCCACGTCACCCACGAGTTCCTCGCCTATATCCTCGGCGTGCGCCGCGCTGGCGTGACGCGGGCAGCCAGCGCGCTGCAGATGCGCAAGCTCATCCGCTACCGGCGTGGCGACATCACGATCCTGGACGGCCGCGGGCTCGAGGCCGCATCCTGCGGGTGCTACGCGACCGACCGCGAGACCTACGCCAGCGTGATGGGCTGACCCCGCCCGGCCGCAGGGGTCGTCGTCACGACGATGCCGGTCGCACCGGCCGCTGTCGCGACCTCGAGTCGCTCCGGCTCGGCAGCGCTCCAATGATTGGCCCGGCGCGGCGTGACGCGCTAGGCTGCGGCCAAACGATCGACCACGCGCGCCATGGCCACCAGTCTTCTCGCCCTGCTCGACGACATCGCCAACATCCTGGACGACGTCGCCACCCTGACGAAAGTCGCCACGCAGAAGACCGCCGGCGTGCTGGGCGACGACCTTGCGCTCAATGCGCAGCAGGTCACCGGCGTGAAGGCCGACCGCGAGTTGCCGGTCGTGTGGGCGGTCGCCAAGGGCTCGCTGGTGAACAAGGCGATCCTGGTGCCGGCGGCACTCGCGATCAGCGCGCTGGCGCCGTGGGCGATCACCCCGCTGATGATCGTGGGCGGACTGTTCCTGTGCTACGAGGGCGCGGAAAAGATCGCGCACCGCCTGCTGCACCCGAAGTCGGAGAACCAGGAGCGCCGCGAGCAGCTGGCCCGGGCCGTCGTCGATCCGACCGTGGACCTCGTGGTGCTCGAGAAGGACAAGATCAAGGGCGCGATCCGCACCGACTTCATTCTCTCGGCCGAGATCATCGTGATCACCCTCGGCACCGTCGCGACCGCGCCGCTGCCGACCCGCATCGCCGTGCTCACCGGCATCGGGCTGATCATGACGGCGGGCGTCTACGGGCTGGTGGCGGGCATCGTGAAGCTGGACGACGGTGGGCTCGCGCTGACCCGCTCGGGTTCCGAGGCGCTGCGTGCGCTTGGTCGCGGCATCCTCAAGTACACGCCCTGGCTCATGAAAGGGCTCTCGATCGCCGGCACCGCCGCCATGTTCCTGGTCGGCGGCGGAATCCTGACCCACGGCCTGCCCGCCGTGCACCACCTGATCGAGGGGCTGCTGCACGGCTTCGACGGCGTCACCGTCACGCTCGGCGCGTTGCTGCTCGACGCGCTGGCGGGACTGGCGGCCGGCGCGCTGGTGCTGCTGGCGGTGACGCTGATCAAGAAGGTTCGCAGCGGCGCGTCGGGCGCCGGTTGACGCCCTGGCTCCGCATGCGGCCTGCAGCTTTCCCGAATGGCGGCCTGCAGCGTCGCGCGTAGCCTGAATCCAGGCGTCGGGGAGCCACGATGTACGGTGCCGGAACCGGGGCGCGCATGAATACGCCGACGACGCGGGTGCTGCGGAGCAACCTCGCCTACGCGGCGCTCGCGCTGGTCGCCATCCACGTCATCGGCACCGCCGGCTTCTACCTGATCGGCGGCGGCGAGGCGTCGGTGTTCGACGCTTTCTACATGACCTTCATCACGGTCGCGACGATCGGCTACGCGGAGACCGTGGATCTCGCAGGAAACGTGCCCGGCCGCGTGTTCAACGTGGCGGTCGCCATCGCCGGCATCGGTTCCGTCTGGGTGATGTTCTCGAACTTCACGGCGCTGCTGCTCGCGCGCGCGATCGACCCGGTCCGGCAGCGGCTCCGGCTGGTCAGGGAGACAAGGCGAATGCGGGACCACTACATCGTCTGCGGCCTCGGCCGCATCGGCGCCAACGTCGTGCGCGAGCTGCGCGCGACCGGACACGGCTACGTGGCCATCGAGCCGTCCGAGGAAGCAATCGACGGCTTCACGGTGCAGGACGAGCGCGGACCGCACCGCGTGCTGCTCGCCGACGCGACCGAGGACGCGGCGCTGCTCGATGCGGGCGTCCGGTACGCGACTGGCGTGTTCGCCGTCACGGGCGACGACAGCCGCAACATGCTGATCTCGCTCTCGGCGAAGCAGCTGAACCCGGCCCTGCGCGTGGTGGCCCGCGTGCACGACGTGCGCAACGTCGAGAAGTGCCGGCGCGCGGGCGCCGACGAGATCGTCTCGCCCGACTTCACCGGCGCGCTGCGGATGGCCTCGGCAATGCTGCGGCCGCAGGCCACGGGGTTCATCGACGAGCTGCTGAGCCACCCCGACGCGATGCGCGTCGTGGACGTGGCGGTGCCCCTGCAGTCGGCGTCCCGGCGGCTCGGTGATCTGCAGCTGCGCACCAGCGGCTACCTCGTCCTCGGCCTGCGCCTGCATGGACGGCTGGAACTGAATCCGGGCCCCGAGACACCGCTCGAGCCAGGCAACGTGTTGATTGTGCTGGCGTCCAGGAGCGGCAAGCGGGAACTCGAGCAACGGCTCGGGCTCGGCGACTGACGGACCCGACGGCTCCTCGTGACCGGTGCACTGGTGCCGCTTGCCGTCACGGCGACCAGGCGGATCCGTTCAGCCGCCCGGCCGGGCGGTGCGTGAGCGCCACCGCTCGTGCACGAGGACGACGCCGAGCCCCAGCACCGCGCCCAGCGCGGCGAGCGCCATGTCCTTCTGGGCGTCCCATTCGTCGCCCTGCGTGCCGAGGTAGGCCACGCCGAGGTCACCCCCGAAGAGCCTCGCCGCCGCCCATTCGATCAGCTCGTAGATCGTCGAGTGCGACAGGATGAACAGCACCGGCAGGAGATAGCGCCAGATGCCGCGTGGCGTGGTCCGCGCGCGGAGCACCTCCCAGGCCGCCGGCATCACCAGCAGGCCATAGCAGAAGTGCACCAGGCGGTCGTAGTGATTGCGACCTGGCACGCCGGGTTCGAGTTCGACGCCGAGCGCCGCCAGCCACCCCCGCCACGGCACCTCGCTGTAGGTGTAGTGTGCGCCGATCTCGTGCAGCACGAAGAACGCGAACAGGCAGGTGTAGGCGAAGTTCGACAGCGGCAGCCGACGGTGGTTGAGCACCAGCAGCGGCACCGCGACGAACACCAGCAGGTTCTCGAGCAGCCAGTCCTGCCGGTACCACGGCGCGACCGCGAGTGCGCCGAATACCACGGCGAGGGTGGCGAGCAGCGCCAGCGGATAGCGATCCGCGCAGCTGCCGCCCGATGCGGCGTCACGGGCCGGCAAGGTCGGTGGCGTCGGGGCGGTCACCGACCCTGCCTCACTTCGCGCAGGGATGGCGCTGCGTGACGGGCTTCAGCTCGAACGGCGGCAGCGAATCGACGCGGTCCTGCCAGGGCGACACCGGCTGCAACGCGAGTCGGCGGCCATACTCGTATTGGCAGCGCATGAACGCCGAGTTGAAGTAGTCCTCCGGCGGCGGCACGGGCTGGCAGAGGTCTCCGTCCGGCGTAACGTACTGCGCCTTCCAGCCACGCCGCACAGCGTCGGTCAACGCGAGTGCCAGCGAGTCGTTGGCGCGCTCACCCGTCCAGACGTCGCTGGTGCGCAGCGCCACCAGCAGCACGTGGTCGGTGACGCACTGCGGGATGGCGATGCGCGGACTGTTGACGATGACGTAGAGGTTGACGCGCTGCCCCGCCCGCTCGCGACCGGCCATCAGCTCGATCACCTGGCTCGGGAACGGGATGTGCTGGCGCAGCGCGCCGTCCACCAGCATGCGACCGTCCACGAACTCCGGCGGGAATGCGACCGGGCTGGCCGAGGAGGCCATGAGGTAACTGATGTAGCGCGAGACGCGGCCTGGGCGATCGCGCGCCAGCGCCACGGCCGAGAGGTCGAGCAGCACCGGCCTGCCACAGTCCATGTCCACCGCGATCACGGCCAGGCGGCGGCCCTCCTTGAGCCACGCGTCCGCGACGCGGTCGAGGATCTCCGGCGTGATCACGGCCTCGAGCCGCTTTCGCAGCGGGCTGGTGCTCGCCACCGAGTCGCCGGCCAGCGAGGCGAGCACGGGCCGGCGGCGATAGACGGCCGCGGTCGAGAGCGTGAACAGTTGCTGGCGGAGCACGGGGTCGTAATCGGCCCCGAGGAAGGCGTGGGTCACGAAGACCGCGCCGGTCGAGACGCCGATCGCGATGTCGAAACGCGGCCGCGCCCATCCGGTCGACGGGGCGACCTGCGACCAGCCGTCGAGGAACCCGATGCCGAAGCCGCCCCAGGGGCCGCCGGCCGACAGGGCCAGCACGTTGACCTCGTCGCGGATCGGGGCGGTGGTGGGCACGGTGATGACCGGCTCCACATCCCCGCAGGTGGCGCCCTCGACCACGCGCTTCGTCATGCAGCCCGACAGGGCCAGCAGGACGCCTCCGAACGCCAGATACCCGACCCAATTCCCTGGTCGCCGAGGTCCCATGGGCACAGAGGCTGCAGGGCGGGCCCTGCGCTGACCATCCGTGCTAGCCCGTAGCTGTGCAAGTGCAACTCCAGCCGGTCCGCCCCGGATCGGACGAACCATCGCTGCGACCTGTCGCGCGTGCGCCGTATAATTACAAGTTCATTCCCCCCACCCCCCCCCCGAGGTCCGCGATGAGCAACTTCGAGCGACAGAAGGCCAAGTTCCGCAACCAGCCCGGCTTCATCGCGGCGCTGGACCAGAGCGGCGGCAGCACCCCCAAGGCTCTCAAGCTCTACGGCATCGCCGAGGGCACGTACTCGGGCGACGCCCAGATGATGGATCTGATCCACGCCATGCGCTCGCGCATCATCACCAGCCCGTCGTTCAACGGCGACCGCGTGCTGGGGGCGATCCTCTTCGAGAACACGATGGACCGTCAGGTCGAGGGCCGGGACACCGCCGACTACCTCTGGAACGTCAAGCGCGTGGTTCCCATCCTCAAGGTGGACCAGGGTCTCGAGGCCGACGCCAACGGCGTGCAGCTGATGAAGCCCATGCCCGCCCTCGACAAGCTGCTCGTGCGCGCCAAGGCCAAGGGCATTTTCGGCACCAAGATGCGCTCCGTGATCAAGCAGGCCAACCCGGCCGGCATCCAGGCCGTGGTGGACCAGCAGTTCGAGGTCGGCCGGCAGATCATCGCCGCGGGCCTGGTGCCGATCATCGAGCCCGAGGTGGACATCCACTGCCCGGACAAGGCCGCCGCCGAGGACCTCCTCAAGGCTGCGATCAAGGCGAAGCTCGACCAGCTCCCTGAGGGGCAGCTGGTGATGCTGAAGCTCACGATCCCGAGCAAGGACAACCTCTATGCCGACCTGATCGCGCACCCGCGGGTGCTCAAGGTGGTCGCACTGTCCGGCGGCTACGCGCGGAACGACGCCAACGAGCGCCTCGCGCGGCAAAAGGGCATGATCGCGAGCTTCTCGCGTGCGCTGACGGAGGGCCTCACGGCCCAGCAGTCGCCCGAGGAGTTCGACGGTGCGCTCGACGCGGCCGTCGAGAGTATCTACCAGGCTTCGAAGACCTGAGCCCACTGGCTCGAATGGAGACATGAGAATGCAGAGATTCATCCGGTCGGCAGCCGTGGCCGCGTGTCTGGTCGTCGTGGGTGCCTTGCCGGCACCAGCGATCGCGCAGGCACAGGCGACGTCGATCGTCGTCGTGGACATGGAGCGGGTGGTGACGCAGTCGACCGCCGGCAAGCAGGCGATGGGCGAGATCGAGGGCAAGATGAAGGCGCTGCAGGCGCGCGCCAACACCCTGCAGGGACAGCTCAAGACCGAGGCGGATGCGATCCAGGCCGGCCAGGCGAACAAGTCCCTCGCCGGCCCGGCGCTGGACACTCGCGTCAAGGCCTTCGGCGACAAGCAGCAGGCCGCCCAGCAGGAGATCGGCAAGCTCGAGAACGACATCCAGCGCTCGCGCCAGTACGTGCTCAAGCAGATCTCCGACAAGGTCGGGCCGGTGGTCGGCGAGGTCATGAAGGAGCGCGGCGCGTCGCTTGCGCTGCCCAAGGGGGCGACCCTGCAGCACGCGCCCTCGATGGACGTCACCGCCGAGGTCCTCTCGCGCCTCGACAAGGTGCTGCCGCGCGTCGCGACGACGCCGCCGGCCAACTAGCCGCACCGGGGGCGGCGCGGTGCAGCGCGCCGCCCGCCTCCCCCGTCGTCGCCGGGACGGGCATCGACGGCGCCAGCCCTGACCGCCGCCCGGGCAGTCGGGCCCCGGCACCCGCCGGGCCCGCTTCGGTTTTCGGCGATTCGGAGCCCCTGTCGGCGGGATCAAGATCGGGGCCTTTGGCCTTCCCGCCGATCACCCGGTCCCACGCCATGCCCAAGTCAGCTTCCCTCGACGCCCTGCTGGGCGCCTTCGCGCCCGACCCGGCGGTGCCCCACGCGGCCGCCGTCCAGAAGGCGATCTACCTCGCCCGCCACCTGCAGGAGCGTGCCCGCGAGTTGCAGACACCGTCCGAGCGTCGCCAGCAGGCCGAACTCGACCGGATGCTGCAGACGCCATCCGACAAGGCGACGCTCGCGCTGATGACCGACCAGGCGTTCCGCACCAGCGACCCGGCGCGGGCGGTCGAGCACCTCACGCACATCCTCGACGTGCAGGGCGTGCCGCGCTTCTTCGGGCCCGTGGACCGCACCCTCATGAAGGGCTTTCAGTCCTTCGGCGCTTTCGTGCCCGGCGTCGCGCTGCCGCTGGTCAAGGAGCACATGCAGAAGGAGACCGCGAACGTCATCCTGCCCGGCGAGCAGGAGGTGCTCACGCGACACCTCGGCGAACGGCGCGCAGAAGGCGTGCGCATGAACGTGAACTTCCTCGGCGAGGCGATCCTGAGCGAGCCCGAGGCCGAGCGCCGACTGCAGCAGTACCTGCAGGGACTGCAATGGCCCGAGATCGAGGTCGTCTCGATCAAGATCTCGACGTTGTACTCGCAGATCTCGCCGCTGGCGCGCGAGCACACCGTGACGGTGCTCTGCGACCGCCTCGAGCGGCTGTTCCGCACCGCGGACCGCGCGCGATTCACGCGTCCCGACGGCACCGTGGTGCCGAAGTTCGTCTACCTCGACATGGAGGAGTACCGCGACAAGGAGCTCACCGCCGCGGCCTTCATGCGCACGCTCGACCGCGAGGGCCTGCGGCACGTGCGCGCGGGCATCGCGCTGCAGAGCTACATCCCCGACTCCCACCGCACGCTGCGCGAGCTGCAGGACTGGGCGCGCCGCCGGGTCGCCGGCGGCGGCGGACGCATCACGATCCGGCTCGTGAAGGGCGCCAACATGGAGAGCGAGCGCGCCGAGTCGTCGGCGCGCGGCTGGCCGCAGGCGCCCTACCGCAGCAAGCTCGAGACGGACGCGAACTACAAGCGCATGGTCAACGAGGTGATGCAGCCGGAGAACCTCGCCGCCATGGACGTGGGCATCGGCTCGCACAACCTGTTCGACCTCGCCTACGGCCTCGTGCTCGCGCACGAGCGCGACGCCCTCGACAAGGTGCAGTTCGAGATGCTCGAGGGCATGGCGAACGCGCAACGCCGTGCCGTGTTCGAGCTGTCCGGCAACCTGCTGCTGTACTCGCCGGCGTGCCGGAAGGAGAACTTCATCAACGCCATCGGCTATCTGATCCGCCGGCTCGACGAGAACACCGGGCCCGAGAACTTCCTGCGCCACGCGTTCAAGATCGAGGTGGGCAGCCCGCAGTGGCAGCAGCTGGAGCGCGGCTTCCTGGCTGCGTTCGACGCCATCCCGACGACCGGCGACGCGCCGCGTCGCGACCAGGACCGCAACCTGCCGCCGGTGGCGCCGGCTGCATTGGCGCGCGGCTGGCAGAACCTCGAGAGCGAGCCGGATACCGACTTCGCGCTGCCGCAGAACGGCGAGTGGGTCCAGCGGATCGTCGCGACGTGGCAGCCGCGCTGCGGTGAGCATGCCGTGCAGGTGCCGCTCGTGATCGCCGGCGAGGAATTGCTGGACGGCCGGACCGTGCGCGACTGCCTCGATCCCTCGCGGCCGGGGGTGGTGGTGGGGCGCTATCGCCAGGCGACCGACGCCGACGTGGCCCGGGCCGCGGAGTGCGCCGCGGACGATCCCGACGGCTGGCGCACGATGCCGGCGGAGCGACGCTTCGAACTGCTGGGCCGGGTCGCGCAGGAGCTGCGCGCGGCGCGCGGCGACCTGATGGGCGCGGCGCTCGCCGACGGCGGCAAGACGCCGATGGAATCGGACCCAGAGATTTCCGAGGCGATCGACTTCCTCGAGTTCTATCGCGACACGGCGCGCTGGTGGCAGCAGATGCCCACGCTGCAGGCGCGGCCGAAGGGCGTGGTGGTCGTGGTGCCGCCGTGGAACTTCCCCGTCGCCATCCCCTGCGGCGGCGTCGCGGCGGCGCTGGCCGCGGGCAACACGGTGATCATCAAGCCCGCCTCGGACACCGTGCTCGTGGCCTGGGAGATGTGTCAGTGCTTCTGGCGGGCCGGCGTGCCGAAGACGGCGCTGCAGTTCCTGCCCTGCTCCGGCGCGAAGGAAGGCCGCAGGCTCGTCAATCACCCGAAGGTGAGCGCGGTGATCCTCACCGGCGGCACCGAGACGGCGCTCACGATGCTCGCGGACAACCCCCGCCTCACCCTGTTCGCCGAGACCGGCGGCAAGGACGCCACCGTCGTCACGGCGGTGTCCGACCGCGATCTCGCCGTCAAGCACATCCTGCACTCGGCCTTCAGTCATTCGGGCCAGAAGTGCTCGGCAACCTCGCTGCTGCTGCTGCAGGCCGAGGTCTACGACGACCCGGCGTTCCGCCGTTCGCTGTGCGAGGCGGTGCAGAGCCTCCAGGTCGGCTCGGCGTGGGCGCTCGACACGAAGATGGGGCCGATGATCAAGCCGCCCTCCGGGGACCTCGAGACCGCGCTGAAGGTGCTCGAGCCCGGCGAGGAATGGGCCGTCATGCCGCAGCCGGTCGAGGGCAACCCGTGCCTGTGGACGCCCGGGGTGAAGTACGGCGTGCGCCCGGGCAGCTACACGCACATGACCGAGTTCTTCGGCCCGGTGCTCGCGGTGATGCGTTTCGAGAAGCTCAGCGAGGCGATCGCGCTCGTGAACCAGACGGGCTACGGACTCACCAGCGGGCTCGAAAGCCTCGACGAGCGCGAGTGGGACGACTGGAAGCGTCACATCCGCGCCGGCAACCTCTACATCAACCGCGTGACCACGGGCGCGATCGTGCTGCGCCAGCCCTTCGGCGGCATGGGCAAGTCGGGCTTCGGTCCCGGCATGAAGGCCGGTGGGCCGAACTACGTCGCGCAGTTCATGGATTTCCAGGACGTCATCGCGGACGTCGGCGGGGCGCCGACCGACGCGACGCCGCGGACGCCAACGGTCGCCGCGCTGTGCGCCGGCCTGCGCGCGCAGCCGCAGGCCGGCGACGCGCGTATCGTCGGCGCCGCCCTGAGCTACGAGCGCAATCAGCGCGAGGAGTTCGGCGTCGAGCACGATCACTTCCGGCTGGTGGGCCAGGACAACGTGCGCCGCTACCTGCCGGTGGGCAGCGTGCGCGTGCGCGTCGATGCCGCCGATACGCCGTTCGACGTGTTCGCGCGCGCCTGCGCCGCGCATGCCGCCGGCTGCTCCGTCGTCATCAGCACGCCGCCGGGGCTCGACGCGCCCGCGGTGCGGCGGCTCGAGGAGTTAACCGAATCCTGGGCCGGTGCGATCGAGTTCGTCGAGGAAGCCGACGCGCAGCTGGCGCAGGCCATTGCCGACGGCCAGGTGGACCGCGTGCGCTACGCCGCGCCGGAACGCGCCTCGCTCGAGGTGCTGGCGGCCGGCAACGCCGCGAACGGCTGCGTGGTGAGCGTGCCGGTCTCCGCGGAAGGCCGTCTCGAGCTGCTGTGGTACCTGCGCGAGCAGAGCATCAGCACCGACTACCACCGCTACGGCAACCTCGGCATGCGGGCCGACGAGGAACGGGCGCCGGTGCACTGAACGGGACGCGATGACCCGGGTCGGCGCGAGTCCGCATACAATCGCGCCACTTTGCGCCACTCGATCCAGGTTGCCGCCGCCGTCGTCCTCGCTGCCACCGTAGCTGCGGGCGGTCCTGCCGCTGCGCGAGCCGCCACTGCCACGGGTGTCACCGGCATGCTCGTCAACGCGCGCATCCACACGCTGGACGCGGCGCAGCCGGCGGCCGAGGCGCTCGCCTGGGACGCGGCCGGCCGCATCGTCGCCGTGGGCACCCGCGAGGCGGTGCTGGCGCGGGCGCGCCGGCGCCACGCAGCACGACGCCCGCGGCGCCATCGTGATCCCCGGGCTCATCGACGCGCACGCGCACCTGATGGGACTGGGCCATGCGCTGATGCAGGCCGACCTCGTGGGCACGCGCAGCAAGGCCGAAGTGATCGAGCGCCTGCAGGCGTTCGAGAAATCGCTGCCGCCCGGCGCCTGGCTGCTCGGCCGCGGCTGGGACCAGAACGACTGGCCCGAGAAGTCCTTCCCCACCGCCGCGGAGCTCGACGCTGCCTTCCCCGCGCGTCCCGTCTGGCTCGAGCGCATCGACGGCCACGCCGGCTGGGCGAACACGGCCGCGATGCGCCGCGTCGGCCGCGACCTCGCCGGCGACTGGCAGCCCGACGGCGGCCAGATCCTGCGCGACGGCATGAAGCCGACCGGCGTGTTCGTGGACAAGGCCGCGGACCTCGTCAACGGCGTCGTGCCGGTGCCCGATGAGGCGTTCCGCGCCGAAGCCCTGCGGCGCGCGCTCGCCGCCACCGCGAGCGTCGGCCTGACCGGCGTGCACGACATGGGCACCTCGGCCGCAGACCTCGCGCTGTACGGCAGGTTCGCCGACGAGGGCCGGCTCACGCTGCGCGTCGTGGCCTACGCCGACGGCGACTCGGCGGCGCTCGAGGAGCGCTGCCGCAGCGGCGCGTACCTGCATCCGTCCGGTCGCGTACGCATGGCGGGCGTGAAGTTCTATGCCGACGGCGCGCTCGGCTCCCGCGGCGCGGCACTGCTCGAGCCCTACAGCGACGACCACGGCAATCGCGGCCTGCTCGTCACGCCGCCCGAGCAGCTGCTCGAGGGCATGCGCAAGGCGCGCCGCTGCGGCCTGCAGGTGGCGACCCACGCCATCGGCGACCGCGGCAACCGCCTGGTGCTCGACGATTACGCGCAGGCGCTCGGCAAGGACGCCGCCGGTGACCACCGCTGGCGCATCGAGCATGCGCAGGTCGTCTCGCTCGCCGACATCCCGCGCTTCGCGCAGTTGCGCGTGATCGCCTCGATGCAGCCCACCCACGCGACCTCCGACATGCCCTGGGCCGAGGCGCGCGTCGGTCGCGAGCGGCTCGCCGGCGCCTACGCGTGGCGGCGCTTCGAGCAGGCGGGCGTGCGCCTCGCGCTCGGGCTCGGACTTCCCGGTCGAGTCGGCCGACCCGCGGCTCGGCCTGTACGCCGCGGTGACGCGCCAGGATCTCGCGGGCGAGCCACCGGGCGGCTGGCTGGCCGACCAGCGGCTCACGCCGCTGGAAGCGTTGCGCGGCTTCACGGCCGACGCGGCCTGGGCGGGATTCATGGACGGCGAAGTCGGGCGCCTCGTGCCGGGGCTGCGCGCCGACTTCGTGCTGCTCGACGCCGATCCGCTCGCCGCGCCGCCGGCACGCCTGCCGACGATCCGCGTGCTGTCCACGTGGGTGGACGGCGCGCCGGTCTACGCCGCGCCGTGACCCTGCGATGAACGAGACTCGCAGCGCCGCCTCGCGGGGACCGATCACCGACCGCATGGGCTGGACCGCCATGGCGCTCACCGCGCTCGCCATGTACGGCAACTTCTACGTCTACGACTCGATCGCGCCCGTGGCCGAGATGCTCTCGAGCCAGCTCGGCTACACCGACATGCAGATCGGCACGCTGAACGCGATCTACAGCATCCCGAACGTGGTGCTCGTGCTCGTCGGCGGCATCTTCGTCGACCGCTACGGCATCGGCCGCATGGCGGCGATCACCGCGGGAATCTGCCTGCTCGGTGCGCTGCTCACCGCCGCGACACCGAACTTCTACGCGATGGCGACCGGCCGTCTGCTGTACGGCATCGGCGCCGAGACCTTCAGCATCGCCACACTCGCGGCCGTGGCGCTGTGGTTCCCGACGCGCTACACGGCGCTCGCGATGGGCCTCACGCTGGCGATGGGACGCGTCGGCTCCCTGAGCGCCGACCTGTCGCCCACGTGGGTGCCAGGCGTGTACGCGGCGGGCTGGCAACCGCCGCTGCTGCTCGCGGCAGCGGTCGCGGCCACCAGCTTCGCCGCGGCACTCGCCTACTGGTGGTATGAGCGGCGCGCGGGCATCGCCGAGGTGAACGCGGCGCAGGCGGGCGACGGCGCGTTCCGCTGGCACGACGTGCTGCACTTCAGCCGCGCCTACTGGGCGCTGGTGGCACTGTGCGTGCTCTGGTACGCGGGCATCCTCGCCTTCCGCAGCACCTTCGCCATCAAGTACTTCCAGCACGCCTTCGGCCTGCCGCTCGACCAGGCCGGCCAGATGAACAGTCTGATCTTCCTCACCAGCATCTTCTCCACGCCGCTGCTCGGCTGGCTCTGCGACCGCACCGGCCGCTACTCGGCGATCCTCGTGTGCGGCTCCTTCCTGCTGCCGGCCGCCTTCGTCTCGCTGCACTTCACGGGCGCGGATCCGCGCATCGGCATGGCGCTGATCGGGCTGAGCTACTCGCTGGTCGGCGCGGCCATGTGGCCGATGGCGAGCAAGCTCGTCGAGACGGGACGCTTCGGCACGGCGCTCGGCGTCATGTGGGTGCTGCAGAACGCCGCCATCGCCGGATCGAACCTGCTGGCGGGCTGGTTGAACGACGTGAACGGCGCCAGTGCCGCGAACCCGGACGGCTACGGGCCGATGATGCTGTTCTTCCTCGGCTGCAGTTCGCTCGGATTCTTCGCGACGCTGGTGCTGTGGCGGCTCGTGCCGGGGAGGATCGGGAAGTGAGCGCGCTGCGGGCATGCCGGCAGTCGAGCCGTCTCGTCGCGGCACTGGCGGTCGTCGCCGTGACGGCGAACGCCCCGGTCGTCGCCCGCGCGGACACGGTTGCCGGCCCGGACGCCGCCGCAGGCCCGGACACCGAGGCACGGCTCGTGCGCTACGTCGAGGACATCGCCACGAGGCAGGATCCGCGGGTCGCGGCAACGCTTGCCAGGATCGACGGCACCGGCCGGCGCCTGCTCGCGCTGCGCTCCTACTTGAGGAGCAGCGACCGCCTTCCCGAGCGCTGGAGCTGGTCGCAGGAGCAGATCGCGGCGTACGAGGGTTCGCCCGAGCACGCCGCGTTGCAGCAGGAAATCGAGCGCGTGCGCCAGGCATTCACGCGCGAGAATCCGGGCTTCGAGCTCTGGGTGAACCCTCAGGTGCGCAGCCTCGACCGGCAGATCGACAGCTGGAACACCAACGAGTCGGTGGCTGCGGCGGCCGCGGGCCTGTCGACGGCAGCGATCGAGTACTTGAATACGCCCGCCTTCCCGGCCTCGGACGGCGAACGCGCGCGCAAGGCCGTCGAGTCGTTCCTCGCCGGCTACCGGCCGGTCCCGACGCCGACCGTTGCGGCGCCAGGCCTGTCGCCGCACGGTCAGATGCGCGCCGTGGATTTCCAGGTGCACCAGGGCGACCGCATCGTCGCCGGTCCGGCAACCGCAACCATTGCGGCCGACTGGGATGCGGCCGGCTGGTCCGCGAAGCTCGATGCCGCGGTCCGCGCGGCGAGCAACCGCTTCGTCGGGCCGCTGGCGTCGCCACGCGAGCCGTGGCACTTCACGTATTCGCCCGAGGCCGTCGCGGCACAGTAGTGCGCCGGGATCGGGCCGCGGTATTCAATGAGGAGTGCATCCTATGCATCGAGGAGTGAATCATATGCATCGTCTGTGCCTTGCCGTGCTGCTATTGGTCGCCGCCACCACGGCCGGCGCCGTGCCGTTCTGGGGCGCGAAGGAGTCGAGCCCGGCGGACACCGCGCCTGCGGCACTGAAGCCCGGCGAGTTCGTCTGGGACCCTGGCATCGCCCCGGAGGGTCCGATCGTGGTGGTCGTGAGCATCACCGAACAGCGCGCCTACGTGTACCGCAATGGCGTCGAGATCGGGTTCACCACGGTCAGCACCGGCAAACCGGGCCACGAGACGCCGACCGGCATCTTCACCGTGCTGCAGAAGGACAAAGACCATCGCTCGTCCAAGTACAACAACGCCGCAATGCCCTACCAGGAGCGGCTGACCTGGGACGGCGTCGCGCTGCACGCCGGTGGCCTCCCCGGCTACCCCGAGTCCCACGGCTGCGTGCACCTGCCCTCGAAGTTCGCCGAGGACCTGTTCGGCGTCTCGCACATGGGGATGACGGTGGTCGTCGTCGACGACAAGACCGCGCCCGCGGACGTGGTGCATCCGGCGGCGCTCGCGCCGGTGGACGCGAGCACCGGCTCGGTGGACATCCAGGCCCGCCTGCAGGGTGGCGAGAAGTGGCGCTGGCAGCCGGAGAAGTCGCCCGAAGGCCCGATCTCGATCGTGATGAGTGCGGCCGACCAGCGCGTGATCGTGATCCGTAACGGCATCGAGATCGGCCGTTCGCGTGCGGCGTTCCGCGATCCGGCCAAGCCGGTGGGTACGCACGCCTTCATCGTCAAGGCCGGCGAAGGAAGCGGCGAGAGCGTGATCCTCAAGGGCGCAGCCGCGCGCGACTGGATGGCCGTACCGATGCCGGGTTACGGCCAGACAGAGGGCACGGACCTCGCGTCGGTGGTCGGCGGACGCGTGCAGCTGCCGCAGGACTTCGCGAAGAACCTCTACCCGCTGCTGGTGCCCGGCACGACGCTGCTGGTCACCGACGCGCCGGTGCTGGAGGAGAACTCCGGCAAGCAGATGACGGTGATGGGCGCGGGCAATCCCAACGACGGCGCGCAGGGAACATAGGCTTCACCGGGCGCCGGCTGCGACCGCGAGCGCGGCCGCGCCCTGCAGCCTGCTCAGCAGACGTGGTAGCAGTAGCACATGCGGTCTTCGTAGACCGGGTACTTGCTCGCGCAGTCGTCCTCCTCGGCCGGAGCCGGGGAGGCGGCCTCGCTCGGGCCGGCCGAGCAGTCGGGCAGCGCGTAGCGGTCGTCGGAGCCCACGTAGCCCCAGACGCCGTTGGCCAGATCGAGCCAGTAGTTGCCGTTGGGTATCGGTGCGCCGCAATTGAGCTGGTCGACGACGTTCAGGCCCGCGTCGTCGAGCAGCTCGCCGTTGACGAACACGATCCGGCCCTGGGCCATGGCCGATCCGCAGAGCAGGGTCAGCAGCAGCCCGGCCGCTATCGAGCCGAAGCGTCGCGCGGACGGTTCCTTCACGCTGGTCATGGTTCCCCTCCCCGGTCGGTACGCGGTTCCCACTCCGAGGGCCGCCAGCAATGGCTGCCCAAGGGTCTGCCTGAAGAATAGGCATTTGCATCTGCGGGCGATAGGCGTCCGCCACTCTCGCCCCGTCCCGGCCGCCGTGCTGCGATAATTGCTGCGGCGCCGCACGGCACCCTCCAGAGCATCCCCGCGTGAACCAGCCCAAGGACAACGCCTCGATCGTCGGGGTCGCCATCCGCGATCTCGCCCGTCTCCGCAGCGTCGCGGTCACCGTTGCGAAGCACGGCTTCGGGCCACTGATGATGCGCATCCCGCTGGCGCGCCGGCTGTTCGACAAGCCGCCGGAGGGAGACGCCGCACTGCGCGAACTCACCGCACCGGTACGCTTCGCGAAGCTGCTGGCGGCGCTCGGCCCGACCTACATCAAGCTCGGGCAGATCCTCTCGATGCGCAAGGACCTGTTCTCGCCCGAGTGGATCGAGGCGCTCGAGACGCTGCAGGACGACGCCCCGCGCCTGCCGTTCGAGGCGATCCGCACGCAGGTCGAGACGAGCCTCGGCGGCAGGCTCGAGGACCTCTACGCCTGGTTCGACGAGGCGCCGCTCGGCACCGCCTCGATCGCGCAGACCCACCGCGCGCGCACCAGGGACGGCGACGAGGTGGTGGTGAAGGTCCAGCGCCCGGGCATCGAGTCGACGATGCGCTCGGACCTCGACCTGCTCTACCTCAGCGCGCAGGTGCTGGAGGCCGGCATCGACGAGATGCAGCTCGTCGGCGTGGTCTCGATCGTCGAGGAATTCGAGAAGGGCCTGATCAAGGAACTCAACTTCCACCAGGAACTCGCCAACCTGCTGGAGTTCCAGCGCAACCTCGACCCCGCGCACAAGGTCACGGTGCCGCGTCCCTACCCGGACCTCTCGGCGCGCACCGTGCTGACGATGCAGTTCTTCGCCGGCCGGCCGATCCGCAAGCTCGTGCCGAAGAGCCCCGAGGCGCAGGCCGCGGTGAACGAGATCGTCTACACGGCGTTCAAGCAGGTGCTGGTGGACGGCGTGTTCCACGGCGACCCGCACGCCGGCAACCTGCTCTACGGCGAGGACGGCGTGCTCTGCATGATCGACCTCGGAATGATCGGGCGCATCACGCCCGAGCAGCGCGACGACATCGTGACGCTGGCGGTCGCCACCATCGCGAACGACGGCACGACGATCGCGCGCGTGCTGCTGAAGATGGGCACTCCGACCCAGCGCGTGAACCTCGCCGAGCTCAAGGCCGACATCGAGCGGATCCGCTCGCAGCACCTGATGGTGTCGAGCTTCGGCGAGTACGACTCGGCGGGCTTCATCGAGGAGTTCAGCAAGGCGGCCGGCAAGCACCGCATCAGGCTGGCGCGCGACATGGCGATCCTCGGCAAGGCGGCCGCGACGCTCGAGGACATCATCCGCACGCTGCACCCCGACGTGGATCTCGTCGGCATCGCCCGGCCGTTCCTCGACGACATCGTGAAGCGGCGCCTGTCGCCGCGGCGCGTACTCGGCGAACTGATGAGCGAGGCGTCGGGCGTCGGCTCGATGCTGCGCACCGTGCCGGGCCAGATCGACCAGCTGCTGCACGACTTCGAGAGCGGCAACATCATGGTGCGGGCAGTGACGCCCGGGCTCGACGAGATCCCGCCTCGACTGCACGCGCTCGGCGGCCGCATCTCGCTGGCGGCCTTCGCCTCGGCGACCACGATCGCGGCTGCGATCGCCCTGCCGGAGGGCACGGACTCCGTGCCGCGCATGGTCCTGGCCGCGGTGCTCGGGATCGCGGCGGTGCTCGGCTGGACGACGCTCTACGCCTGGCACTGGCTCGGTCGCGGCAAGCCCATCAGGCTCACGCCGCTGGTGAAATTCTTCCGTCGCTGAGGAGCGGATCGTGGACGAACCCGTCGAAACCCTGCAACAGACCACGAGCCTCCTGACCAGGATCGCCGTCGAGTACGGGCCGCGCCTGCTGGCCGCGGCCCTGGTGCTGCTGGCAGGCTGGTTCGTGACCAACTGGGTCGCGCGCACCGCGAGCGGCGGACTCGACCGGCTGTCGCTCGAGACGCCCGTCAAGCAGTTGCTGCTGCGGGTGCTGCGGCTGCTGGTCTTCGCGCTGTTCATGCTGATGGCGCTGCAGAACCTCGGCATCGACCTGCTGCCGCTGGTCGCCGGACTCGGCATCGTGGGCGCCGGCATCGCGCTGGCGATGCAGGGCGTGCTCGGCAACATCATGGCGGGCCTGACCATCATCTTCACGCGCCCCTTCGGCGTGGGGCAGTACGTGTCCATTGCCGGCGAGGAAGGCGAGGTCGAGGCAATCACGCTGTTCAACACGACGCTGCGCCACGCCGACCGCTCGACGCTGGTGATCCCGAACCGCAAGATCGTCGGGGAAATCCTCCACAACTACGGTGAGATCCGGCAACTCGACCTCGGCGTGCAGGTGAGCTACGAGAGCGACCTGGACACTGCGATCGCGGTGGCGCGCGAGGTGCTCGACGCGAATCCGCGGGTACTCAGGGACCCCGTGCCGATCGTGCAGGCCACCGCGCTCGGCGAGTTCGGCATCGGACTTGCCATCAGGCCGTGGGTCGCGGTCCGCGATTACGACCCGGCGACCGGGGAACTCAATCCCGAGATCGTGCGCGCGTTCCGCGGGCGCGGGATCGTGATCGCCGCGGCGCCACGCAAGCGCTGACGGCTGGCGCAAACGGCCGGCGCGGACCGCTACTCCAGCGTGCCGTACAGCTGGAACTCGTACGCGGCGACGGCGCCGTTGCTGCCGACGTGATTCTTCAGCGAGCGCAGCTTCAGGTACTTCGCCGTCGTCGGCGGGAAGCGGAACTCCTGGTACGGGTTCTTCATCACGCGCAGGTTCTGGGTGGCGAACGTGCCGATGGACTGGAACGGGCCGGCGAGGTCGTCGGCGACCAGCAGCTCGAAGTCCCGCAGGTTGGTGTCGCTGGTATCGGGCATCAGCACGGCGAAGGTGTCGAAGGTCGCCCGGCGCCCGTCCTTGAAGGCGAACACGCCCTCGCCCTTGTCCACCCAGGCGTAGGTCTTCTCGTCGCCGTCGATAAGTGCGGCCCAGCGCTCGTGCGCCGCGGTGACCAGTTCGCCGCCATTGGCCGGCGCGAGCAGGTTCATGCGACCCGGCGTCGCGGTCCGCGGCGGCGGCTGCACCGCGCTCACCACGGCGTCCGGTCCGGGTGACGGCGTGTTGGGCTCACTCGCGCGCGCCGGCTCCGGTGCGCGCAGGCTGGCCGGAGCGGCGACGGAGCTACCTGACGGCGGCTCGGACGACGGCTCGTCGGTGCGGCCCGACATCCAGCGGAGTCCGGCCCAGGCGATGAGCCCGGCCAGCAGGACGGCCACCGTCACCAGCAGCAGTGGACGCCGCGTTCGCGTCGGCGCGGCGACCTGCGCGGGCGGGCCCGCGGACCGATGTGCCGGGGAGGCAGGCCGGGGGCGCCGGAGAAGTTCGTCGACCGAGGCCACCAGCCTGCGGTACTCGGGGTGGTCGGGATCGCCGTTCCAGCCGCTCAGGTCGGCCGCCTGGATGCGCTTGAACTCGATCGGCGGCACCACTGGCTCGATCAGCGCCGGCACGAGCTTGTCCCGATCGAGGCCTTCCGCCGCCTCGGTCTTCACCCAGTTCGACTTCACCGAATCGTCCGACCACAGCACGACCACGCAGCCCGCCGCCTGCAGCGCCTCCTGGATGACTTCGTCGAACACGCGGCCCGGCGGAATGGTGCGGTCCCACCAGACCGCGAGCCCGCGTTCGCCGAGACGCTCGGCGAGGACGCGCGCCGCTTCCCGGTCCGCGCTCGAATAACTGATGAAGACGTCGGCCATGCACCCCTCCCCCGGAGACGCGGTCGTGGCCGGATCTTACGCCGCTGCCGCGGCCGCCCGCGCTACGTCCCGGGCGGGGACGTCCCGGTGAACCGCAGTGGTTCCGTGAACGGCTTGACGCCTAGCTCGGCAAATATCTCGCTCGGGTAGTAGGCGCTGTCGCCCTTCACCACCAGCGCCACGCGGCGGATCGCGCCGATGTCGCGCGTCGGATCGCCATCGACGAGGACGAGATCCGCCGCCTTCCCCGCCGCGACGGAGCCGCGATCGCCGGGCACGCGCGAGTACTTCGCACCGATCCACGTCGCGACCTGCAGCGCCTGGGCGGGCGTGAGCCCGGCCTGCACATACAGCTCGAGCTCGCGCTGCAGCGCGAATCCCGGCAGTTCATCGGTGCCGGCCACGATCGGCACGCCGGCGCGGTACAGCCGCCCGACGAACTCGATGGCCGTGGCGTAGGACTTCTCGTAGCGCGCCGCGGTCGCGTCGTCCGGGATGTTCATCTCGGCGACGCTGAACGAGCGGCGCACGTCGGGCGGCATGTGGTCGGCGATCGCGGCGTAGGCGGGCGAGAGCTGCCCGGACCGCTGGCGCAGGAAGTCGAAGGCGACCAGCGTCGGGTCCACGACGACCTGCTTCGCCTGCAGCAGGCGGATGAAGTCCTGCACCGGCGGCGAGTCGAGGTCGAGCGAGGCTGCTTTCTCGGCAACCAGGTAGAACCGATCGAGCGTGCGCGTGTCCGTCTTCGGCGTGACGAAGAAGTTGAGCAGCACCTGGTTGACGTGCTGGATCTCGTCGAAGCCCATGTCGACGACGTCCTGGGCACGGAGGAACGCCGGCACGTGCCCGCTCACCCGCAGTCCCTGCTGGTGGGCGTACGCCACGGTGTCGCGCAGGATCTCCTTCGGGAAGGAGTTGTAGATCTTCACCTGCGGGTAGCCGCGCTGCGCGTACCACTCCAGGGCGGATTTCGCGCCCGGCAGATCCTTGATCACGAAGCCGCCACGCGAGGAGAACGGGCTCTCGCCCTCGATGTAGCCCGCCGGCACGATGCGCGGCATCAGCAGCGTGCCGGCCGTCTCCTCGTCGATCATCTGCTGCACGGTCGCGTTGTCGTTGCCGAGGTCGCGGACGGTCGTGACGCCGTTCGCCAGATGCAGCCCGCCATCCCAGCGCGAGACGTGGGTGTGCATGTCGAACAGCCCGGGCAGCAGCACGCGCCCGCCCGCGTCCACGACGTTGTCCGCCGCCTCGTCGGCGGCACTCGCCGGGACCACGCGGGTGATGCGGCCGCGGAACGCGTAGACGTCGGACGGCTCGCCGAGCGTCGCCCGCTCGCTGTCGAAGACGCGGGCGTTGCGGATCAGCGTGAGCCCGGCGAGCGGATGCGCGACCCGCTGCTCCAGCGCCACCAGCGCCGCGGCTTCGGCCTCGAGCTGCCGCTTCGCGAGCGCCGCCGCGTTGTCCTGCCAGCCCTCCTCGATCACGCGCGCGTAGCCGGGAAAGATCAGCGCGAACAGCCGCGGCACCGGGTCGGTGGTCGCCCAGACGAACTGCGGCGTCAGGCCGACGCCCGTCAGCATCATCAGCTGCACGTCGCGGCGGTCGGTGCCGCGCGCGACCTGCGCCTCGGCCACCTTGCGCGCCGTGAGCGTGCCGCTCGGGATCAGCGGCAGGCGTCCGTCAGGCCGCTGCGCGAGCGCCGCGAGCACCACCGAGGTGCTGTCCGGCGTACCGGCGAGCGGCGAATACAGGGCCGTGCCCTCGACCCGCGCCTGCCCCGAATCTGAGGTGCTGCGCCAGCGCGCCTCCTCGCCCTTGCGCGTGAACGTCTCGTCCACCCCGGCGCCGAACGTGGTCTTGCCCCGGGCGTGGTAGGTGGCGTAGGTGCCGTCGGGCGCGAGACGGTATTCCTCGCGGATCTCCGGACCGCGGCCATTGTCCTTGTAGGTGAAGTCCACCGTCGTCGCGCCGTCGTCGCGGCGCGTGACGAGCTGGCGGCCGGCGATGGTGCCGTCCTCCATCTGGACCACGTAGCGCAGCGGCTCGGCGGCCCGCGCCGGCGCGGCGGCGGCGCAGGCGCCGGCGAGCAATGCCAGTGTCCAACCCTTCGCGAGCACACCGATGACCGGGCGTGCACGCCCCGACGGATTTTCTCCCACGCTGATCTCCCGTTGCGGCGGCGCCGCGCTCGTGCGGGGCATCATGCCGATGCGCCGCCGCAATGGGAATGGCGCGGGTCGCCCAGGACGGTTTGCGCAGTCGACGTTGAGGTCGATCATGCAGGTCCGACGGTCCGGCCGGCGCGCTCGGGCATACTGCGACGCCATTGATCTGCGCGTGTGATCTGCGCGTGATCCGCCCGGAGGCCTTGATGAGAACCGAACTCTCGAGACGCGAACTGCTGCAAGGCACGCTGGCCGGCGCCGTCGCACTCGTGCTGCCGTGGCACTCGAGCGCGGCCACGCCCTGGCGCGGCTACGCCGATGCGATCGTGATCGACGGCTGCACCAGTCCAGGCAACAGCGCCTCGGACTTCCCGAAGCCGCTCACCGACGCCGAGGTCGCGGACGTGCGCCGTTCGGGTCTCACCTGCCTCTGCATCACCGTGGGCGGCGTTGCCAACGAATCGCCGGATGCCGCCTTCGTGCAGGTGGTGAGCGAGATCTCCTACTGGGAAACGCAGATCGACCGCCACCCCGACGTGCTCACCCGCATCCGCAGCGCCGCCGACGTCGACGCGGCGAAGCGGCAGGGGCGCACCGGCCTGTGCTACGCCTTCCAGGACGGCATCTCGTTCCAGACCGATCTGACGCGGCTCGAGGTGTTCCACCGACTCGGCGTGCGCGTGATCCAGCCCACCTACAACCGCCGCAACCTGCTCGGCGACGGCTGTCTCGAACCGGACAACGCCGGACTCAGCAAGACCGGCGTCGAGGCCATCGAGCGCCTCAACGCGCTCGGCATCCTCGTGGACCTGAGCCACTGCGGCCGCAAGACCGCGTCCGACGCGCTGCGGGTCTCGACGAAGCCCGTGGTGTTCTCGCACACCGGCTGCGCCGCGGTTGCCGAGCACCCGCGCAACCGCACCGACGCCGAACTGCGCGCGATGGCCGACAAGGGCGGCGTCGCGGGCATCTACTTCATGCCCTACCTGCGCGTGGGCTTCCAGCCGACCGCCGCGGACGTGATCCGCCACCTCGAGCACGCGGTGAACGTGGCCGGCGAGGATCACGTCGCGATCGGCAGCGACGGCGGCATTTCGGCCGAGGTCGTCGACGAGGCGTTCAAGAAGAACTTCGCCGAGATCACGCGTGCGCGAGCGGAGGCCGGCATTGCCGCGCCCGGCGAGACGGAGACGGGCTACCTGTTCGCCGCGGACCTCAACACGCCGCGCCGCCTCGAGACGCTGGCGGACCAGCTCGCGGCGCGCGGCTGGAGCGACGCGCGGATCGAGAAGGTGCTGGGCCTCAACCTGCGGCGCGTGTTCGCCGCGGCCTGGGACGGCTGATCGCCGGGCGCCCGGCGCGGACCTTCAACAGCAGCAGCAGTCCGAGCGCGAGGCCGGCGAGGTCCATGTGCCCGCCACCGCCTCCACCGCCGCCGCCACCGCCACCGCCGCTCGGGGGCGGCGGCGGCGCCGCGACGATGCCGACCGTCGCATCGCTGGCGTCACTGCGGCCCTGGTCGTCGGTCACGACCAGGCGCACGACGACGCTGCTGCCGGCCGCGGGCGCCACGAACGAGGTCTGGCTGCCCGTGAGCGCCGACAACGAGGTCGCACCGCTCACCAGCGTCCACGCGTAGCCCGCGATCGTCCGGCCGTCGGCGCCGAGGCTCGGGCCGCCCGACAGCACCACCGTGCTGCCCGCGCCCGCCGTCGCCGGCGCCGAAACGACAGCGATCGGCCGCAGCGCTTCGGCGACCGCGCCCGGCGCGCTCACCATGCCGGCGCCGCAGGTGGAGGTGGTGCAGTTGCATTCCGACAGCTGGGGCTCGTCGAGGGGGGTCGGCACGCGGCAGGTCGGCACCTCGGGGTCGGTCGAGACCGGGAACGGCAGCGCCGAGAACTGCAGCCGCTGCGCGAGCCGTGCCGGCGTGAGATTGCCGTTCACCGCGACCATCAGCGAGGCGACGCCCGCCACGATGGGCGCCGCGAAGCTGGTGCCCACGTTGAAGTTGCTCACGCGACCCGTGTAGCCGTTCGTCGCCGGCGTCGTGAGGCCGAGGTTGGTCGTGGTGTCGAGCGAGTAGAGGCAGGGTTCGCCAGGACCGATGTTCACGCAGTTGCCGCCCGGCGCCGCGATGGTCACGTCCGGCCCGAGGTTCGCGAAGCCGACCTTGGTGCCGACGTGGCGGATGCCGGTCACGCTGACGACGCCGCGGCAGCTGCCCGGCTGGTCCGCCTGCGTGCCGTCGTTGCCCGCGGAGGCCACGACCAGCACGCCGCGCGCGGTGATCTCGTCGATCGCCGACTGGTAGGCACTCGTGCAGGCGCCCTGGCCGCCGAGGCTGAGGTTCAGGATCTTCGCCGGCGTCGGGTTTGCGGCCGCCCCGGACTGCGCGATGCCCGCCGCCCAGCGCATGCCGGCGATGACGTCGGAGGTGAGCCCGCCGCACTTGCCGAGCACGCGCACCGGCAGGATGCGGCTGTTCCAGCCGACGCTGGCGACGCCCGTCGCGTTGTCCGTGAGCCCGGCCAGCATCCCCGCGACGCGCGTGCCGTGCCATGAGCTGTCGTCGAGCGGGCAGCCGGCGAAGTGCGAGCTCTGCAGGTCCTCCGAGGAGACCCAGTCGCCCGGGTCGGACGCGTCGGGATCCCAGCCATCGCCGTCGTTCGCGGACTTGGCCGAGCTGCTGGACTCGGCGCTGACGAAGTCGTAGCCCGACAGCAGCTTGCCGCCTGCCGTGACCCGGCCGAGGTCGGGATGGTCGAAACGCACGCCGGTGTCGATCACGGCGACGATCACGGCCGGCGAGCCGACGGTCACGTCCCACGCGGCCACGGCATCGATCGCGGAGGCCGTGGTCCCGTTGAGGCCCGGCACGCTTGCCTGCAGGAACCACTGCTCGGTGAAGCCGGGGTCATTCGGGATGCGGTGCGGCCGCATCCGCTGGTCGGGCTCGGCAAACACCACCTCCGGGTCGGCGCGCAGGCGGTTCAGCGTGCCGGCGAGCGACTCGGCGGACTCCGCGCGCTCGAGCTGCACGGCCTGCATGCCGCCGCCGAGGTCGCGGACCTGGCGCAGGCCGAGGCCGGCACGCCGGCCGAGCTCGGCCACGCGGTCCGCGCCCTGCTCGGCGGTGGGCTTCGCCTGGCCGGCAACCGGCGGCGCGCTCGCGCGCAGTTTCACGATCACGCGATCGGTGGCAGCCGCCGGCGCGCGGCGGTCGGCGTAGGGGTTGTACTCCTCCGCGGCCGGAGACGGCGCGCCGGCGAGCAGGCCGGCGGCGAGGGCCGCCGCGGGAATCCATGGGTGCACTGAAGGCCGCGTCATGTCCGTCGCTTCGGTGGTGGGGGCAGGCGGGATTCTGCCTGTCTCCGCAGTGTGACGTACGGCCGCTTCACGCGGCCGGGCTGCGCGAGGCGACGAAGTAAGGGAACAGGTTGTCGTGACGCGGGCCGGGCGCGAACCCGACGTCCCTGCGCTGGCACAGCGCCGCGACCACGCCGCCGGTCACCAGGGTCTCGCCGCCGCGCGCGAGGTCCTCGCCGAGCTTCGACGCCCGGTTCATCTCGTCGCCCATCGCGAGGTTGGGGCCGATGGCGTAGACGTCGCCGTAGCCGATGCCGATGCAACACTGCACCGGGTCGTCGCCGGCGAGCCCCTGCTCGGCATACAGCGCCACGCGCCTGTGCATCTCGAAGGCCGCGTCGAGCGCCCGGCCCGGGTCCTCGAACAGCGCAACGAGATCGTCGGCGAAGGCGCGGATCGGGTCGGCGCCGCAGTCGCGGAGCACGGGAACGCAGATCCGCTGCGCGTCGAGGATGCGCAGCAGGGCCTGCGCCTGCCCGCCGTCGAGGCAGCGCGCGGTGAAGCCGGTGAGGTCGAGCGTCAGGATGGCCCGGCGGTGCAGGTACTTCGCGTCGAGTTCCGCGCGGCTGATGCGCCCCGACTGGTAGGCGAGCAGGTCGCGGTAGACCTCCTGCGTCCAGCCGTTGCAGCTCGCGAGCTCCTCGGGGAGGTCGAGCAGCGGAAACGGGAGTTGGCGGCTCATGATCGGCGACCGGGGCCGGCGCTACAGCGTCTCGACCGCCGCCGGGTCGGTGAGCTCGCGCGGCGGCTTCGCGAACAGCACCCGCAGCCGCAGTCCCAGGATCTCCGCCGCGTCGAGCGCATTGCGATCGCGCTGTACCCGCGCCACGAGCGCCGGGTCGTCGGTGATGATGTTGTCCACGCCCCGCTCGATCATGCGCAGCATCACCTCGGGGTCGTTGATGGTCCAGACGTGCACCTGCTTGCCCGCCCGGTGCGCGCGCCTGACCAGCGACGCCGTGGCCTGCGCGGAGCTGAGGCTCAGGAAGTCGGCTTCGGTGCGCAGCACATTGCCCACCGACGCAGTGACGATGTGCCCGGTCCGCAGGCGCGGCTCGATCGCCGCGACCTGCTTGAGCGCCGCGTAGTCGAGCGAGGTGATCACCGCCTGGTCGAGGAAGTCCTCGCCGCGCAGCAGCTCGACCACCGCAGGGGCGAGCCCGGGATCGGGCACGTTGTACTTGAGTTCGATGTTGAGCTTCATGCGCCCGCGCACCAGCGCGATCACCTCTGCGAGCGTGGGCGGACGCTCGCCCTCGAAAGCCGGCGCGACCTTTCGTCCGATGTCGATCGCGGCGATCTCCGCCGCGGTCAGCTCGGCGACCCTGCGCGGGTCGCCGCCCATGCGCAGCAGGTCGCCGTCGTGCACCACGACCAGCGTGCCGTCGCGTGCGCGTTGCACGTCGAGCTCGGCGTAGTCGGCGCCCGCCTCCATGGCCGCGCGGAATGCGGCCATCGAGTTCTCGGGCGCGGCCACCGACGCGCCGCGATGCGCCGTGATCGCCGCCTGATGCGTGAGATCGAGCCGCGAGCCCAGCGTCCAGACGATGCCGAGCGCCACGGCGAACAGCGCCAGCGTGGCGAGGATCGCCTTGCGCGCGAGGTTGCGCGAGCGCTCGGGCTCCGCGGCGAGATCGGCGAACGCCTGCACGCGCGCAGCGTCGCGCTGCTCGGCGTACAGGCGCGTGACCAGGAACTGGTGGCCCGCGAGCCCGAGGCCGCCATAGAGGAACCCGCCGAGGATGGACACTGCGAGGTACAGCGCCACCAGCGGCAGCACGCGCCGCAGGTCGATGCCGGCCCAGTCGAGGCCGGCGTCCGACACCTGCCGGCACACCCAGGTGATCGCGAGCATCGCCACGGTGAGCAGCAGCCACCACAGCAGCAGCGGCGGCACGATGCGGCGCAGTCGCCGACGCGTCATCGCGGCGCTGCGCATGAGCGCCGCGCCCGGCGACGCGTTCTCGAACACCAGGATCGGCACCGCGAACAGCCAGCGCGCGAGCTGCCATGCGGCCACCAGCACGTACGCGCCGACCAGCACCGTCGCGGCGAGCTTCGCGCGGCGCCACTCCGGCGGGCTCTCCGCGAGGTAGTAGTTGATGTCGTGGCCGGCGAGTGTCGCGAACCAGACGATTCCCGCGATCGCGAGGAACGGCAGCGCCAGCGCCGCCAGTCGCAGGAACACCCGCACCGCGAGTCGCAGCAGGGCGGGCAGGCGCGCCAGTACGAAGCCGACCGTGCCGAGCACGCTGACCGGGCGGCGCGCGAGGGCGTGGCCGGCGATCCAGCTATGGCCCGCGAACTCCGCGAGCAGCAGGCCGAGGGTCACCGCCGCCACCACCAGCACGAACGCGGCACCGGCCGGCGAGAGCACGAACGAGGCGATGTCGAAGTTGCTGATCACCGGCTCGCCCGAGGCGACCACCAGCCGCCGCCCGATCCACGTCGCGAGCGGCGTAAAGATCGCGAAGCCGAGCAGCTGGATCAGCAGGTGGAAACCCAGCGCGACGACCCAGCGCGCGCGCAGGTCGCCGAGGGATCGGGAGGCGAGGCCAAAGGTCATTGCATGCTCCGGCGCGGGTGTCGCGACGACCGGCGCCCCGACCCGCGCGAGATGGTATTCCCCGATGCCCGACCGAATCCAACCGGCGACGGTTCGAGGCGCGTGGCCGCGGCTGGCATCGGTCGAGTTCGCCGGACTGCCGGCGCCTGATCACGCACTGCAGCAACACGCAGCGTGCATGCGGGCCGCCATGGCGCTATGGTCCACTGCCCGCTCCACGATCACGACGGAGGAAAACCGATGGCCATCATCACCCCGCAGGCGAGCCGCGCGCTGATCGACTACGCCGGATTTCCGCCCCGCCCGCGCCGCGCTGCCGGTCCACGCGCACGCGGACCCATCGAGGACCAGCCGCCGCTGGAACTCAAGGACCGCGAGGCGCAATCGCTGGTGGCCGGATCGGGCCTGATCGTCGCCGGCGAGAACGTCCCGGCGAAGACACGCGCGGACCTCGTCAACTGCACGCTGTTCGCGCAGCTCGCGGCGAGCGGCGAGGTGCCGGAATCGCGCAAGGTGATGGACTGGTACGACGCCTACTTCCGCTGGCTCGCAGTGCTCGGCTGGTCGCAGAGCGACCGGCAGTTCCAGGACTACCGGTTCGCCGGCCAGCACGCCGAAGCGCACAAGGCGATCGGCAAGGTGCTCGCCGCGCTGCTCGGGCCCCAGGCCGCGGCGCTGGCGGTGATCCAGGCGGCGCTCACGGGGCTGCAGGAGATGGACGAGAACAGCCCGTGGCTCACGATGTTCGACCGCCAGAGCCGGCTCGAGAAGGCCGCGCGCTTCCAGGTGGCGACTGCCCAGGTGGACGCGACGGGGCTCATTCAGACCGCACTGGTCGGCTTCGCGCTGAAGGCGAAGTCCTCGCTCACCCAGGTGCTGTTCTTCAAGTTCTCCTCGAGTTCCACGAAGCTGCAATACGCCGCCGGCAAGGCGACGATCTACGAGGCGGCGCTCGCCGCGCAACGCGAGCAGGTCGCCGCGCGACTGTCCGACTACCGCCGGCAGATGGTGGGCGAGGTGAAGCTGCCGCCGCTTCCGGCGCCGCGAGGCGCGCGGGCCATGCGCACGCGCGCCGTCGCGACCCGGCCGGCGAAAGTGGTGAAGTTCAAGCCGGGCAAGGCGCTGCAGGGAATCTGAGCGGACGCCCGCGGGAGGCTGCGCATGGCGGACATCTTCCTGAGTTATCGGCGCGACGACACCGGCGGGCATGCCCGCACGCTGTACACGCACCTGAACCAGCGTTTCCCGGACCGGGTGTTCCTCGACTGGGAGGGCATCGAGCTCGGCGAGGACTTCACCAGGAAGCTCGAGGCCATCGGCCAGTCGTGCCGGGTGCTGCTCGCGCTGATCGGCCGCGACTGGGTGAGCGCGACCGACGGCGCGGGCAACCGCCGCATCACGCTGCCGGGCGATTACGTGCGCCGCGAGATCGACCGGGGCCTCGAACGCGATATCCCGGTGATTCCGGTGCTGTTCGACGGCGCGACCATGCCCGCCGAGGCCGACCTCCCGGAGTCGCTGCGGCCGCTGGCGGTCCGCAACGCCGTGTCGATCAGCAATGCCAATTTCGGCCCGGACCTCGAGCGCCTGACCCGCGGCATCGAGCAGATCCTTGGCGAGGAACAGGCCACGGTGATCCACGCGGTGCGCAAGGAGGAGGACTGGACCTCCGCCCACGCGTTCGGCAAGCAGGTCTCGGTCGAGTTCAAGATCACGCCCAAGCGCAGGCAGATCGTCTGGATCACCGTCGGTGCAGTGGTTGTCGTTGCCGTGATCCTGACGGTGGTCGCGCTGGCCCTGCTGCGCTGATCGCAGCGGGGGTTCCAAGACTACGGACTGTCATCGCACCTCCGCCGGAGTAACGTATCTGGCAGGTGCGTCATGCACGTTGCCGGCTGGACATCGCCGCTGTTGCGACTCACAGAGCTCGCGTGCTGGGCAACGGGCGCGCTGCTGCTGTCGGTCCAGGTCGGCTCGAGCGTCGTCACGCAGTACGGCCACGACTCGGCGCTGAGAAGCTTCGAGGAGGCGCGCGCAGCTGCAGCGAGATCGTCCGTCGCCGCAGCGCCTGCGGTCCGGCGCGGCATCGGTTACGCGGAGCCCGACCAGTCGCTGTGGGCGCCCGAGCGCATCCGCCGCTACCACGAGGAACGCTGGGGGCTCGCGGCGCTCCCGGAGGCGGTGATCCGCATTGCGCGCCTCGGGCTCGAGGTGCCGGTTTTCGACGGCGCGACCGAGTCCAACATGACGGTCGGCGCCGGACGCATCGCCGGGTCGCCCGCGTTCGGCGAGCCCGGCAACGTCGGCGTGTCGTCCCACCGCGACGGCTATTTCCGCAGGCTGAAGGACATCCGCGTCGGCGACGTGATCGTCGTGGACACGCTCTCGCGGTCCTTCCGCTACGTCGTCGAGGAGATCCGCATCACCGACCCCGCCGACACGACCGTGCTGTGGCCTGGCTCGGTGCCGGAGGTCACGCTCGTGACCTGCTATCCGTTCTACCACTTCGGCAACGCTCCGCAGCGCTACGTGGTGCGCGCGGAGCTGCGCGAGGAGACGCCATGAGACGCGCCACGCTCCTGACTGCGACCGCCCTGCTGCTCGGATCCGGCACCGCCGCGCTGGCGCTCGGCGTCCGCGTGGACGACTGCGCGACGCTGCGCGCAGAGGCCGGCCTGCTCGATCGCCGTCCCGAGCTGACCGGAGCCTGCGACTCGGTCGTCCAGTTCGACGGCCACCGCTACCTGCGCATGCACGCCGAGCTTCGCCAGCGGCACGACGACCTGCTGGTGCTGCGTTTCCGCGGAACGACCGAGGACATGGCGCTCAGCCCGGGGGCGGTCGATCCCATCGTGGCCGGCGCGACCGGCAGCGGCCTGTCGCCCTCGGTGCCGGTGGGCAGCCCGCTCAGCGTGTACTTCCCGGAGGATTCAGTCCTCGAGGCATTCGCCGACACCGACGCGCTCGCCGAGGCACGGGTGCCGGTGATCGTCGAGTCCGACGCGGCGCGCGATGCGCGGATCGCCAACTACACCTGCTGCCCGCGGCGCCGCCCGTGGTACCCGGTTGTGGAGATGCTGCCGATGACGGCCGCCCCGCTGCCGCTCATGGGGCTGCTCGGGGCCGGGCTGCTGGTCGCGGCCGCCGCGATCCGGCGGCGTCGACTGAGCCGTCGCTGAGCGACGGCTGTCCCACGGGGCGCGCGCCACATCGCGCGCGTCCCCGACTCTGTCCGGTGACACCTCGCGATGACGCCTCGCCGCGGGCGGGACGGCCGGGGCGTCGGAATTGTTTACAGAATGCCTGCAGCCGCTCGGCCAGCCAGAAACAAAAGCCGTTCTCATTCAATCCGTTAGCCGGCCGGGCACGAACCTTGCTTCCCGCACACGTTCGTCCCAACAATTCATCCAGGGGATTCCATGTTCAATCGCAAGCGTTTTGCGACGGTGCTCGCCGCCGTCGTCGCAGTCGCCGCCATCGGCCCGGCGCAGGCCGCCAAGGTCGGCAATGTCGTTTTCTTCGGGGACAGCCTCTCCGACACCGGCAACATCTGGTACGCCACCAACGGCTTCCCGACGCTGCCCTACAACCAGGGCACGTTGGGCGCCGGGCCCGACAAGACCGGGGGCCAGTGGTCCGACCAGCTCGGCCCGTCGTGGTCCACGGTGTTCGCCAAGAAGTTCGGCCTGCTCGCCACGCCGTCGCTGGTGGGCGGCAACAACTACGCCTGGGGCGGCGCCCGCACCGGCGTAAACGCCAATCCGGCGGCCGCGCCGTGGCTGAACCAGCAGGTCGGCCAGTACCTGTTCGGCAATGCGCCGACCAACCAGACGCTGCTCACGGTGATGATGGGCGGCAACGACGTCGCCAACAACCTCGGCAACGTCGCGGCGCTGCAGGCCGGCATCGCCAGCATCGTCGGTTCGCTCAACTCCCTTTACGCGGCTGGCGGCCGGCAGTTCCTGGTGGCCAACGTGCCCGACATCGGTGCGACGCCCACCTTCCAGGACCTCGATCAGGACAACCCCGGCACGGCGGCCTTCGCGACGTTCTGGACGCACGCAGTGGAACGCGGCGCTCGCCGGCGCGCTGGCCAACCTGAACCTGCCGGGTGCGAAAGTCTCGCTGCTCGACCTCTACGCGCTCGGCAAGGACCCGAAGCTGCTGGCCGGCTACGCGAACACCACGGACGCCTGCCTGACGAGCACCAGCCTGTGCGCGGACCCGAGCACCTACTTCTACTGGGACTCGTTCCACCCCACGTCGACCACGCACGCTGCGATCGCCAAGTACGCGGCGCAGGCGATCGGCGTGCCCGAGCCGGCCGCGCTGGCGCTGATGCTGCTGGGCCTGGGTGGCCTCGCGGCCTCGGCCCGCCGCCGCACGCTCGGCTGATCGCCAACCCGTGGCATCGGACGGCCGGCGCGGCGTTGCGACCGGCCGTCCGATCCGGGCGATAATTCCGGCCGTCGCCGCAGCAATGCGGCATCGGCCGATGACTCCACGATGCACAATTCCTCACGGCTGGCAGCCGGCCTTGCCGCGCTCGCCCTCGCACTCGCCCTCTCCGGCTGCTCGAGCCTCGAGCCACGCCCGGACCTGCCGGTCGACACTGCCGCACCGGTCGGCACGGGAACCACGCTCGACGACCTGATCGCCGACGCCGAGGCGGCTCATCCCGGCAAGTCTGGCTTCCGCCTCGTACGCGAGGGCCCCGAGGCATTCGCGATCCGCTCGCGCACCGCGCTCGTGGCCGGACGCAGCCTCGACGTACAGACCTACATCTGGAACGTCGACGCGACCGGCAGCTACCTCGCCGTGCAGCTGCTGCAGGCAGCCGACCGCGGCGTCAGGGTGCGGCTGCTCGTGGACGACATGAACGCGCGCTCGAAGAACTTCGGCTTCGCGGCGCTCGATGCGCACCCGAACATCTCGGTGCGGATGTTCAACCCGTTCGAATCGCGCGCCGGCGCCCTGAGCTTCGCGTTCGAGGCGCTGGGCAGCGCGAAGCGCATCAACCGGCGCATGCACAACAAGACCTGGATCGCCGACAACCGCATCGCGATCGTCGGCGGACGCAACCTCGGCGACGAGTATTTCGGCGCGAGCGAAGAAGTGAACTTCGTGGACCTCGACTTCGCGATGGTGGGTCCGATCGTGCGCGACGCCTCGGCCTCCTTCGACCGCTACTGGAACTCGCCGCTCGCCTATCCGATGGACGTCCTGGCACCGGAGGCGGTCAGCCCCGCGGCGCTGCAGGAGCTGCGCGACCGAATCGCCGCGCAACTCGGCGAGGCCGGCAAGTCGCGCTTCGCTGAGGAGCTGCGCCAGAACGACGCCGTGCAGCGCCTGATCGCCGGCGACTGGCCCCTGCACTGGTCGTCGAAGTACCGGTTCGTCGCGGACGATCCGGCCAAGGCGCTGGGCCAGGGCGAGCGGCGTGGGGGGCTCGCAGGTGCTGGCCCTGCTCGCGCCGGTGCTCAAGTCGTCGGAGCACAGCGTGTCCATCATCTCGCCGTATTTCGTGCCGGGCGAGGCGGGTAGCGAGTTCCTGGTCGGGATCGACCAGTCGGGCAGCGCCGTGCGCGTGCTCACGAACTCGCTGGCGGCCAACGACGTCGCGATGGTCTATGGCGGCTACACGGAATCGCGCGAGGCGCTGCTCGAGGGCGGCGTGGAGATCTGGGAGCTGAAGCCCACGCCCGGCAGCGAGGTTTCCTCGAGCTTCTTCGGCTCCTCGGGCGCGAGCCTGCACACCAAGGCGCTCACCGTGGACGGCAGGATCGCGTTCGTCGGCAGCTACAACCTCGATCCGCGCTCCACCTCGCTCAACTGCGAGCAGGGCATCTTCGTCGAGAGCCCGGAAATCAGCGTGCAGCTGGAGGAGATCTTCCGGACGGACTCCTCCGGCGAGCACGCCTGGGCGGTGACGCTGCAGGACGGAAAGACCCAGTGGAGCGACGGCACGGAGACGTTCGACCGGGCTCCCGATGCGTCGGCGGGACGCCGGTTCCAGGCGTGGCTGGCGAAGGTGCTGCCCGTCCACTCGCAGCTCTGATCACCCACACCGCGACTCGCTTTCACACGCCACGACTGCGCGACGCGCAGCCCGGCTCGACGGGAGACTCCCCATGCAACGTCGCGAGTTCCTCACCTCGAGCATCGCGCTGGCCCTCGGTTCCGCACTCGGCGCGCCGGCTGGCGGCGCCACCAGTTCGACGGCAGGCGCCCCGGCCACGACCGAAGCCGCTCGCGCACGCGCACTGTACGAGGCGATCTTCGACGACCTGCTCGCGACCTCGCCGCAGACCGCGACCTCGCTCGGCCTCGACACCGGCACACGCGCCGCCCTGCGCTCGCGCCTCGACGACCGCTCGCCGGCCGGACGCATGGGCATCCTCGCGCCGCTCGTGCGCGCCTCGCCGGGCGTGCAGGCGATCGACGCCGCGCAACTCGCGGGGCGCGAGCGCTCGTACTTCGAGACCGTCGCGTGGCTGTCGGCGATCAGCCGCGAGATCGAGGCGCAGCGCATCGGCGGCGTGGATTCCTACGGCTATCCGGTGCCCTACGTCGTGAGCCAGCTCACCGGCGCCTACCAGGCCACGCCCGATTTCCTGGCGACCCGGCACCCGGTCGAGTCGGCCGCGGACGCCGAGGCCTATCTGTCGCGGCTGGAGGCGTTCGCGCGCGAGGTGGGCCACGACACGGCTCGCGCCGAGGACGATCTCGCGCGTGGCCTCGTGCCGCCCGATTTCGTCTGCGACAAGACGCTGGCGCAGCTCGGGCTGCTGCGCGCGCAGTCGGGCGCGCAGGCGGGGCTCGTGCAGTCGCTCACGAAGCGCACGGCGCCGCGGGCATCGCCGGCGACTGGGGCACGCGCGCCGCGCACATCGTCGACGGACCGCTCGCCGCCGCGCTCGACGGGCAGATCGCGGCCGTGACCCGGCAGCGCAGCTCGCGCGACCCACGAGGCGGGCGTGCGCGGCCGGCCCGGCGGCGAGGCCTACTATCCGCTGTGCCTGCGCCAGCAGACCTCGACGCGGCGCGGTCCCGACGAGACGCACGCGCTCGGCCTCGCGCAGGTCGCCGAGATCTCGGCCGAAGCCGACGGGCTGCTGAAGCGGCAGGGCCTCGCCGACGGCGCCGTCGGGGCGCGGCTCGCGGCGCTCGGCAAGGACCCGAAGTGGCTCTACCCGAATACCGACGCGGGACGCGCCGAGCTGCTCGCCGACCTCAACGCGCAGGTCGAGGCGATCCGGCGGCGGCTGCCCGAAGTGTTCTCGGTGCTGCCGCGCACGCCGGTGGAGGTGCGCCGCGTGCCGCCCGCGATCGAGCTCGGCGCGCCGCGCGGCTACGCGGTCTCCGGCAGCCTCGACGGCAGCCGGCCCGGCGCCTACTACATCAACCTCGCCGACACGGGCATCTGGCCGAAGTGGGCGCTGCCCACGCTCACCTACCACGAGAGCCTGCCCGGCCATCACCTGCAGGGCACGCTGGCGCTCGAGTCGCAGGACACGCCGCTGCTGCAGCGGACGCTGTTCCTGAATGCCTACATCGAGGGCTGGGGGCTGTATGCCGAGCAGCTCGCCGACGAGCTGGGCATGTACCGCGACTTCGCCATCGGCCGGCTCGGGCTGCTGCAGTCGTTCCTCTACCGCGCGGTGCGCATCGTGGTGGACACCGGCATGCACTGGAAGGGCTGGAGCCGCGAGCAGGCGAGCGACTACATGGCGGAGACCGTCGGCCTCGCGCGCGGCGCGGTCGAGAGCGAGATCGACCGCTACTGCGTGTGGCCCGCGCAGGCCTGCGGCTACAAGGTCGGCCATCTCGAGTTCGTGCGGCTGCGCACGGAGGCCCGGGAGAAGCTCGGCGAGCGCTTCGACCTGCGCAGCTTCCACGAGGCGGTGCTCGAGGGCGGCGCGATGCCGCTCGAGGTGCTCGCGAATGTGGTGGACGGGTGGGTGGCGGGCCGCGCGCGCGCCTGATCCAAGAGGCACTCGCAGTCGACCTGGAGGACCGCGACATGGACCTTGGCAAGGCAATCGAACAGGGCTTCCGCAGCGCGCCGTTCGTCGCGCACCTCGGCATCGAACTCGACGCGCTGGGCCCCGGCTGGTGCGAGGCGCGGCTGGACGTCCAGCCGTGGCACCTGCAGCAGACCGGCGTCGTGCACGCCGGGGTGGTCGCCACCCTCGCCGACCACTGCGCCGGCGCGGCGGCGACGACCCAGCTCGCGCCGGGCGAGTTCGTCGTGACGGCGGAGTACAAGATCAACCTGCTGCGTGGGGCGCGCGGTGCGCGCCTGCACTGCCGTGCCGAGGTGCTGAAGCCCGGCCAGATGCTCACGGTGGTCGAATGGCCGTGTACGCGGAGCGCGACGGCCGGCGTGAGCTGGTCGCAAAGCTGAACGCGACCATGGCCGTGATCCGGCCGTCGCGCGAGCCCGGCTCGGTCGCCGCGCCCGCCACGCCAACAGGTTGAGTCGCGGACGGAAGAATTTACACATCGTGTTCTGTTAACCGCGAAAAATCACTGCCACCGCATGGGTTTGCGTGGTGCGCGCCGAATGGCACAGGTCTTGCTGCGTATCGAGCCGCATGAAGAAATGCCGACACAGCGCCCTGCTCGCGTGGCTCGCGCTGCTCTCAATGCAGGCTGCCATCCCGGCCACCGCCCCTGGACCGCTGATCGGCGAGTTCGGCGGCGACCGCACCAACGCGAGCTTCGGCGCGGACAGCGCACGACTCGACCTCGACTGTGCCACTGCGGAGATACGGCGCGCCGTACAGGTGGCGGCAGACGGTCGATTCGAGGCCAAGGGTCTCTATGTCAGCGAGCACGTCGGACCGATCGAGGGAGAAGCCGCCGCGAGGGCGGTCGAGGTGACCGTCGCAGGTCGCCTGCAAGACGGACGACTCGAACTCACCATCAGCATCCCGGGGTCGCGTGGATGCCGAGCAGCTGACACTCAGGCGCGGTCACCGCGGGAGGCATGCGCGGTGCCTGTCGAGCGGGGAGGAAGTCCGCGGCCGGCCGCGTCTCGCGAGTCCTGCCGCGGCGACCGCCCGCGAGCGGCGGGGATGACGCACTCGGCGACGTCGACAGCCGACCGTGATCCCTGTGCCACGTGGCACAGGTGCGCACCGCGTCCGACGTGCGGCCCGCGCGGCGCCCGAGCGTTATGTGAAACGCGAATGTCGGCGTGCGCAGGCTCTTACGACTGCGTGCACGCATGACTGCTTGTGCGTCGGCGTGAATCACCGCATGGCATATCATGTGACGGCGGCGCGCAGGATCTGTGTCGTCGCGGATAGAACAAGTACAGGGAACCAGACCATGCACTCCCGACGCGTTTTCCTCACCGGCACGGGCGCCGCACTCGCGGGCCTTTCCGCCTCGACGATGCTGCCCGCGAGTGCGACGGCCGCCGCGCCACCGACGTGGAATGCGAATGCCACGAAGCCGCGGCTCGCCGACGCATACAGCAGGCGCATCCGCGCCGCGAGCGGCTATCTCGCCGCGCGCGTGCCGAGGCAGCCGGTCAACGGCGACGAGACGAAGTACCCGAACTACATCGCGCAGTTCCACAAGACGCTGCCGCACGACGCGAACGGCGTGGTGGAGCCCGCCGCCTACGAGTCACTGGTCGCCGCGTGCCTCGCGGGCGACTACGGGATGCTCGAGGCCGTGCCGCAGGCCGCGGGCAAGCTCGCCAATCCGCTCGCCGCCGTCGCGTTTGCGAACGAAGGCTGGGACAGCCACCACCTGGCGATCCGCGCCGCGAGCAGCATCGACAGCGCGATGCACGCGGGCGACATGGCCGAGTGCTACTGGCTCGCGCTGACGCGCGACGTGCCGTTCGAGGACTACGCCTCGGATCCGCTCGTGCTGCGCGCCGCAGCCGACCTGCGCACGATCCCGGGCTACGGCTGGGTGACGCCGCAGAACGTGTTCCGCGGCCGACTGCCGGGCGACACCACGGGGCCTTACGTGTCGCAGTTCCTGCTGCTCGACATTCCCTACGGGCCGATGCGGCTCGCGCAGAAGATCCGCGTGCCGGTGCCGGGCAACAACTGGATGACGAACTACGCCGCGTGGCTCGCGGTGCAGAACGGCGGCGTGGCGGGTACCGTTGCGTGGGACCCGACGCAACGCCGCCTGTACAACGGCGCGGCGCTCGCCGAGTGGGTGCACACGGATTTCAGCTACCAGGCGTTCCTCGGCGCGGCGCTGATCCTGCTGGGCTACGGCGCCGCCGCGCTCGACCCGAACAACCCGTACCGCGGCTCGACGCGCCAGGGCGCGTTCGTCACCTTCGGCGGCCCGATGATCCTCGACCTCGTGGCGCGCGCCGCACGCGACGCACTGATGGCCGCGTGGTTCCAGAAGTGGCAACTGCACCGCAAGCTGCGCCCGGAGGCCTACGGCGGCCTCGTCGAGAACACGCTGAACCGCGGCGTGCCGCAGCACGAGAACGCGGTGCTGCTGGCGAGCGAGGCGCCCGGCGCCGTTCATTCGCGCTACGGGACCTACCTGCTGCCGATGGCGTATCCCGAGGGCGCGCCCACGCACCCGTCCTACCCGGCCGGGCACGCGACGATCTCCGGCGCCTGTGCAACGGTGCTGAAGGCGTTCTTCGACGAGTCGCTGGTGCTGCCGGCACCGAAGGTCTCCGACCGCAACGGGATCGACCTGCTCGACTGGAGCGGCGCGCCGCTGACCGTGGGCGGCGAACTCAACAAGCTCGCCAGCAACTGCACGCTGGCGCGCGACACGGCGGGCGTGCACTACCGCCAGGACGGCGAGCAGGGCCTGCGGCTCGGCGAGCAGGTGGGCCTCGCAGTGCTGCGCGAGTTCCGCGTGTTCTACCCGGAGCCGTTCGACGGCTTCCGGCTGACGACCTTCGACGGGAAGCCGCTGGTCGTCTGAAGAATCGGCGGAGCGCAAAAAGAAAACGGCGACCCGAAGGTCGCCGTTCTCGTCGCTCTGGAGTGCGGTCCGGGCGCCGTGCCCGGACCGCCGACCCAGCAGCGGATCAGGCCTTGCGACGGCGCGCGGCGCCGAGGCCGAGCAGGCCGAGGCCGAGCAGCGCCATCGAGCCCGGCTCCGGGATCGTGCCCAGCGCGGTGAAGCTGGCCGAGTAGCTGCCAGTCACGTCGCTGGTGCAGCTGCCGCCGGCGCCCTTGCACGAGCCGTTCGCCGTGAAGTTGCCGTTGAACGCGGTCGTTTCGAAGCCGGGACCCTCGACCGTTCCCTTGAGGTCGATGGTGCGGGCGTCATCGCACAAGCCGCCCCCGCACTCGAGGGCCGACTTCGTGTCGCCCACAATTTTCGTGAACGTCCACTTGAATCCGTCCGCGGTCGTGAACACCAGCGTGTCCCCAGCCAGCGGAACGGCGAAGTCGCCCACCGTCGTGGCGCCGCCGGAACCGGCGAGGTCGCCCGTGCCACCGACCGCGAAGCCGGCCGGCGCCAGGTCGAACGCAGCAAGCAGGCTGACGATGGAGGTCGTGGGGGCCGCGGGCAGCGAGGCGAAGCCGCCGGCGAACGACAGCGAGCCGTTGATGAACGCGGCGTTGGCCGAGGCAGACGCCAGCGCCATGCCGCAGGTGGCGGCGGCAATCAATCCAACTTTCTTGATCATGTTTGCGAAGTCTCCAGAGTTTCAGTTTTGGCCGGCAATCCGATGTTCGACCACATGTGATCTAAAGCACGAAATGTGCCAACTCAAGAGTCTCATATAAAACAGACACTTACAGGAACAGGCGGGGCGATTCCGTAAAAAATCCCGACGTATTGTGAAACCACCGCGCCTGCAATCCGGGCCGCTTTACCGGTTTCGTTGCATTCACGCAACAAGGGTGGCCGGGCCACCACCGACGTCAGCCGTCCGCCATCCGCCGCAGCCGCCACCGGCTGCCGACGAACTGCCCGCCGAAGTAGGCCGCGACGAACACCGGCAGCGCCACCCAGCGGAACGGCAGCCCCAGCGCGAGGCGCAGGCCGATCACCATCGGCACCGGCGCGTGGATCGCGACGAACCACGCCGGGGAGAACTTGCGCAGCCCGGCGCGCCACCAGCCGAACGGAAGGTTGACGAGGAAGGTGGCGCAGACCGCTAGCGCGTAGCTGGCGAGCACGGACATGGCGCGATGCTAGCGCGTCGCCGCACCTCGCGTGCTAGCGTGCGCGCCGTGGGGGAGACCGACGCCGCGACCGTCGAGGAAACGCCGCGCTACCGGGTGGTGGTGCTGGCGATGCTGGTCGTCGTCTACACGTTCAACTTCATCGACCGGCAGATCGTCGGCATCCTCGCCGTGCCCATCAAGGCCGACCTCGGCCTCACCGACACGCAGCTCGGGCTGATGGGCGGGCTCGCGTTCGCGCTGTTCTACACGGCGCTCGGCATCCCGATCGCGATGCTGGCCGACCGCCGCAGCCGCACCACGATCATGACCGTCGCGCTGCTGGTCTGGAGCGCGATGACGGCCGTGTGCGGCTTCGCGCAGAACTTCTGGCAACTGTTCCTGGCGCGGGTCGGCGTGGGCGTCGGCGAGGCCGGCGGCGTGGCGCCGGCGTACTCGCTGGTGGCGGACTACTTCCCGCCGCAGCAGCGCGCCCGTGCGCTCGGCGCGTATTCCTTCGGCGTGCCGATCGGCAGCGCGCTCGGCATCGTGTTCGGCGGCTTGATCGCGCACCACGTGGACTGGCGCACGGCGTTCATCGTCGTGGGCCTGGCGGGCATCCTTGTCGCACCGGTGTTCAGGATGCTCGTGCGCGAGCCGGTGCGCGGGCGCTACGACGGCGTGCGGGGCGGCGGCAGGCCCGCGAGTTTCCGCGAGGTGCTGCGCGTGCTCGCCGCAAAGCCCTCGTTCTGGGGCCTGTCCTTCGGTGCGGCCGCCTCCTCGATGATGGGCTACGGCCTGTTCTTCTGGCTGCCGTCGTTCTTCGTGCGCAGCCACGGCATGACGCTGCTCGACGCGTCGCTGTACTTCGGCGCGATCCTGCTGTTCGGAGGCATCGCCGGCATCTGGCTCGGCGGCTGGCTCGCCGACCGCTTCGGCACCGCGCGCAAGCGCGCCTACGCGCTCATCCCGGCGGTCGCCTTCGTGCTGACCGTGCCGTTCTACGTCGGTGCGGTGACCTCCGCCTCGCTCGCGCTGGCGTTCGCGCTGTTCATGGTGCCGACGGCGCTCGGGCTCCTGTGGCTCGGGCCCGTGCTGTCGGCAATCCAGCACGTGGTGCCGCCGCAGATGCGCGCCACGGCGTCGGCGATCTTCCTGTTCGTGAACAACCTGATCGGCATCGGGCTCGGCTCGGTGGCGCTCGGCGCCCTCTCCGACGCGCTGTCGGTGCGCTACGGCGCGGACTCGCTGCGCTACGCGATCCTCGCCGGGACCGTGTTCTACCTGGTGGCCGCGACGCTGTTCCTGCTGTCGGCGAAGCGGCTCGAGCGGGACTGGGAGTAGGCGCCGGCCCGTTCAGTGGTGATTCGAGGAGCGGTGGTTGTGGTTGCGGTGGCGGTGGTGGCGGCTCTTGCGCAGGCCGTTCATCACGAGCTTCGCACCGGCGAGCGCGAGCAGCACCAGTGCGAGGCCGGCGAGCCCGAGCACCCAGGCGCTGTAGGTCGTCGGCGGTGACTGCAGCGGCGCCGGTACGATCGGCGGCACGTCGCCGCCCGGTGCGGTCGCCTGCGAGAAGGCCGCACGGCTCGCGAGCAGCAGGCCCGCGGCGGCCAGGGATCGCCAGTTGAAGCCGGTCATGCAGAACACCCCATTGGTCGTCCGATTGGTCCAGGCGCCACTGGTGTCGGCCAGCGACCGCCTGTCGCGTCTGGCGGTGGATGATGACACAAGCGCGTCGACGCATCCCGCGCACCGGCCTCGGTGCAGTCCCCGCGCCAGCAAAAAGGCCCTCGCATCGCTGCGAGGGCCCCGAGGTCACGTCGGACTGTCGGCGGGCGCCATTCAGGCCTTGCGGCGCCGCGCGGCACCGACGCCCAGCAGGCCGAGGCCCAGCAGCGCGAGCGAGCCCGGCTCCGGGACCGACTGGTTCTGGAAGTCGGCGTTGTTGACGTTGCAGCTGAACCCGCCGCCGACAGCCGCGGCAGCGGCCCCGCCGCAGGCGTTGATCGCGAGCTGGCTCATCGTGAACTTGAAGTCGTCGCCGAGGCCGAAGTACTTGAGCATCTCCGGATCCTTGGCGTCGATGCCGAGTCCGGAGGCCACGCCGGTGGCGCCGAGCAGCGTCAGCGAGTAGGCCTGCACCGTGCCCGAGAGCACCAGCGGGCTGCCGCCGATGACCGGACCGGTGTTTCCCGGGGTGGCGGTCGTCAGGTAGCCGGTCATCGAGATCGTGCCGCCCGAGCCGAAGATGTAGGTGCTGCCCGCGACCGAGCTCAGCGGGCCCGAGGTGAACGACAGCAGGCAGCGCGTCGTGCCGAGCGTGACGCTGCCGCCGGCATCCGAGCAGTGATAGACGCCGTCGGCCGCGGTGCCCGACGCGTTCATCAGGTCGAAGCCGATGTTGGAGCCGACGACCTTGGTACCGTCGAACACGATGGTGCCGCCGGGGCTCTTGCCCTGGCCCTGGTCCCAGTTGAGTTCCGCGGCAGAGGCCGCGCCGGCGCCGAGCACGGAGGCGACGATGGCGCCGATGAGCATGTTCCTGACTTTCACTGTTCGATCTCCTGGTTGTGTGGGCAGCGCCCGACGTGTTGCTTCGAGTCAGACAAAGCAAGGCGCGTGCCAACCTTTCAACCGACTGTTCCAGAAAGGATTTCTGCCCGTTTTTCCATATGACGGAGCGGCGCTCCGTAAACGCCGCCGACGATTTCGGTGCGATATGTTCAGCGGCGCGCGGCGGCCTCGACCCATCGTCCGCAGCGCGATCAAAGGCGGCGTGATCGCTGTGACCAGGAGCGGTTTTGCCCCGACAGCGAGTTGCGGTTCGTTCGTCGTGTCGCCTGTCGATCGTTTGCGAACACCGCTGCCGCGATCGAGCCTTATGGCCCTGCTGGCTGTGGTGCGCCCTGCCGGGCGCACCACGAAAAAGGCCCTCGCATTGCTGCGAGGGCCTTCGAGATCGCGTTGAACGAGTCGTCTGTCTTCGAGATCAGGCCTTGCGGCGACGCGCCAGGCCGACGCCCATCAGGCCGAGACCCAGCAGCGCGAGCGAACCCGGCTCGGGGATCACGTTCTGGAAGTCGGCATTGTTGACCTTGCAGGTGAAGCCGGCTGCCTCGGGGGCCGCAGCAGCGCCACCGCAGCCGTTGATCGCGAGCTGGCTCATGGTGAAGTCGAACTTCACGCCCGTGCCGAAGAAGTCGACCAGCGACTGGTCCTTGAAGTCGATGCCGAGGCCCGACGCCGTGCCCGAGCCGCCGATCAACGTGATCGCGTAGGCCTTGACGGTGCCAGAGAGCACCAGCGGGCTGCCGGCGATGACCGGGCCGGTGTTACCCGGGGTGGCGGTCGTCAGGTAGCCGGTCATCGAGATCGTGCCGCCCGAGCCGAAGATGTAAGTGCTGCCCGCGATCGAGCTGAGCGGGCCCGAGGTGAAGGACAGCAGGCAGCGCGTGGTGCCGAGGGTGACCGTGCCACCGGCGTTCGAGCAGTGATAGACGCCGTCGGCGGCGGTGCCCGACGCGTTCATCAGGTCGAAGCCGATGTTCGAGCCGACGATCTTCGTGCCGTCGAACACGAGCGTGCCGCCGGGGCTCTTGCCCTGGCCCTGGTCCCAGTTGAGGACGGCGGCGCTGGCCGAGCCGGCGAAGAGGACGGAGCCCGCGATGGCGCCGAGGACGGCCTTGGTGATGTTCATTTTCCAGTCTCCTGACAGAGGGGGCATCGTTCAACGTGATGCGTCGGGTGAATACAAAGCAAGTCCCGTGCCAGATCTCCAAGTGACTGTTTTATCTGGCCCTGCCGGCGCTCCAGGACCCTGCCGCGACGACGAGCCGTAAAGAAAGTCGACGGCCGAAAAGCGTTAAGTAAAACGGTGGTGGTCCGGCCCGACCACTGCCCCGGCCATTGCTCCGGCCATTGCTCCGGCCACTGCTCCGGCGAGTCCTGCCGGATTCCACTGCAGGCGCCCCGGAAACGACGAGGCCCCCGGATTGCTGCGGGGGCCTCGGGGTTCATCCGCCAGTCGGCGGGCGATGCAGAGATCAGCCGATGCGACGGCGGATCAGGCCGATGCAAAGCAGTCCGAGTCCCATCAATGCGAGCGTGCCCGGCTCCGCGATGGTGTTCTGGAAGTCGGCGTTGTTCACGTTGCACGAGAAGCCGGCCGCCGCCTTGGCGACCTTCGAGCAGCCGCTGATGGCCAACTGGCTGGTCGTGAAGTCGAACTCGTCGTCGGCTTCGAGGCCGAAGTACTGGACCATCTGCGGGTCCTTGAAGTCGAACCCGAGGCCCGCCCCCGTGCCCGAGCCGCTCAGGCCGGAGGCCGCCAACTGCAGCACGAACGTGTAGGCGTCGAACGAGCCCGACACCACCAGCGGGCTGCTGCCGATGACGGGCGCGGTGTTGCCAGGCGTGGCCGTGCTCAGGAAGCCGGTCATGCTGATCGAGCCGCCGGCGCCGAAGACGTAGGTCGTCGTGTTGGCGGCGCCGGGCGTCGCCGAGATCAGGTTGCCGGTGGTGAACGACAGCAGACAACGCGAGCCGCCGAGCGTCACCGCCCCACCCGCGGTGGAGCAGTGGTAGACGCCGTCGAGCGAGGTGCCCGAGGCGCTCATCAGGTCGAAGCCGATGTTGGTGCCGACGATCTTGGTGCCGTCGAACACGACCTTGCCGCCCGAGCTCAGCCCCTGGCCCTGGTCGTAGTTGAAGATGACCAACGCGCTCGCCGGCGCCGGAGGCCAGCATGGTTGCGGCGATGACACTGGAGAAGATGCTGGCGAGCTTCACGTTCGTTCCCCTGACTGGATTGAGCACCCGATCCGTGGGGTGCACTGGAAACAAAGCAATCGCCGTGCCAGAGTGCCAAGCCGTTGATTTCAATAGACGTCGTCAGGCCTGGAACCGATATTCTGTAAAGTCGATCGACAGGTCGCGGCGGCGGCCGAACCCTGGCCCGCAGCCGGTCGGCCGGCCGATTTCGGGCACCGACCCCGACTGGCGGATCCGCTCAGGCGAAGGCGATGTAGACGCGCTTGTTGCGCCGTCCCTTGCTCTCGATCTTCGTCACCGCGACCGGCCCGATCTCGCCCGTGGCCGCCACGTGGGTGCCGCCGCACGGCTGCAGGTCCACGCCGGGGATCTCGAGCAGGCGGATGCGCCCGGCCCCGCGCGGCGGCTGCACCGACAGCGTGCGCACCAGCTCGGGCTGGCGGTCGAGTTCCTCGTCGGTGATCCACAGCGAGCGGACCGCGTGGTTCGCCGCAACCAGCGCGTTGACGGCCGCCGTGACCGCGTCCCGGTCGATCTCGTCCTGGGTGTCGAAATCGAGCCGGCCCTTGTCGGCGGCGATCTGCCCGCCCGTGACGCCGTAGCGCAGCACCGAGCCCAGCAGGTGCAGGCAGGTGTGCATGCGCATCAGCGCGTGGCGACGGTCCCAGTCGAGCGTGGCCTCGATGGCGGTGCCGGGCGAAGGCGGCGCGGGTGGCGGCCCGCCGGCAATCGACGTGGAAGGTGTCGGTAACGGCCCGCTCGAGGCCGACGCTGCCGGCCCGTTCGCACTCCCCGCACTCGCATCCAGCACGTGCAGGACGCGGCCGCCCTCCCCCTTGCGCGTGTCGGCGACGCGCCACGTGCGGCCGTCCGCGGCGCGCAGCGTGCCCGTGTCGCCCGGCTGCCCGCCGCCGAGCGGATAGAACACGGTGCGGTCGAGGACGATGCCTGCCTCGCCGGACTCGACGACGGTGGCGGTGCAGCTGCGCAGGTAGGCGTCGTGCTGGAACAGCGGTTCGGTCGCGGCGGTCATTCGGCGCGCGCCGCAGCAGCGGGCAAGCCGGCCGCAGGGGTCGTCGACCCGTCGCTCGTGGTCAGCGTCTCGAGGAAGTCGAGCACGACCTTGCGGTCCGCGGCGTTGCGCACGCCGCCGAGTTCCATGCGCGTGCCGGGCGCGAAGGCCTGCGGCGAGGTCAAGAAGCGGTCGAGCCGTTCGCGCGTCCAGGTGCCGCCGAGCGCCGCGAGCGCAGCGGAGTACTCGAAACCCGACAAGCTGGCCACCGGCCGGCCGACCACCTGCCACAGCGACGGCCCTTCGAGCGCCTCGTCCCCCGGCTCCACGGCGTGGCAGGAGAGGCAGGCCTCCACGGGCCCGGGAACGTCGGCGTCGCGGCTTTCGTCGGACGAGGCCCGGGCGGCAAGCGGCGCGGCCGAGCTGATCAGGAAGCCCAGGGCCGCGCACAGCGCGGGGGCGAGGCGTTGCGGCTGCGGTTCCATGGTGCGGGCTCCTCGGTTCACGGGGACCTGATGTCCCAGACCCGGGCGATAGTAATCAACTCGGGATCGACGAGCGCACACGGCTTGTCGGCTGCGCATGTCGAGTGCGCCTGTCGGGCGTGCAGCAGATCCTCAGGCGCCTGCGCCGCGATCTTCGTAGTGATGCCAGATGCGGAGCACGATCACGACCTCGGCGCGCGGCGCGTAGCGAACAATGTAGTTGCCGAAGATGGCATCCCGAACCGCCTTCGGATCCGGCGCGTGGTTGACCTCCCGCCCCAACTCCGGAGAACGGGAGAGATTGTCCATGCGAGCGATCAATTCGGCCGCGATCCGGGCCGCAGCCGACGGGTTCTTCCGGGCAATGAACGCGCGAAGCCGAACGAGGTCACCGATCGCCTGCTCCGAATGAACCAGCCTCATTGGCCAGTCTTGGGCGGAGGCAACTCGTCGTGGCTGCCCCAGCTGGCCAGCCACGCATGAACCGCCTCGCCCGAGGCCACCTGGCCGCGTGCGACCGATTCCATCGCTTCGAGGGTCTCCTGCCAACGCACCTGCTCGAGATCCTGGCGCTCGAGGAATTCGCGCAGGGCCTGGTTGATGACCCAGCTTTTCGTGCGGTGAAGCTTGCCGGCGACGGCCTCGAGGCCTTCCTCGACCTCCGGTTGCAGACGAACTGTCGTGACACTCATGGGGCTGTGATCCTCGGAGACAATGCAATGTATTACATCGCATTGTGTCGACGAGGTACAGCGTAATCCTCCGGACAGGGCTGACCCGGTTGCGTGCCGGGCGCGCAGCTATGCGGGGAGATCAGGAAGCGCTCGAGCCGCTCGCGCGACCAGTTGCCGCCGAGCGCCTCGTCGCGGGGGACGCCTCTCAGCTGGCCCGACGGCGGCCGATGCCGAGCAGGCCGAGCAGGCCCGAGCCGAGCAGCCAGACCGCGGCCGGCAGCGGCACCACCGACGTGCTCTCCGGCAGCGCGTTCGCGACGATGAAGCCCACGTAGTCGTCGTGGTTGTCGTCGACGTTTGCGCCGTCGTCGTCGAGCGCGAACAGCACCATGTTGGTGGGCGTTCCGGTCTGGGCGCAGTTCGCACCCGCCGTGCTCTTGCCGGTGAGGCAGTCGAGATACGAGAAGGCGATCGAACGAGTCGCGGTGCCCGGTCCCGGCGCCAGCGTGAAGCCACTGCCCCAGCCGCTCGAGGTGAACCACATCGGCACGTTACCGGCCGCGTCGACCGTGATCGTCGTGAGCAGCTGCGCATTGGCCCAGACGCTCGGGTAGGGCTGCCCGGCATTGGCCGGCTCGGTGTGCGTGAAGCCGCCCGCCAGGTTGAGCGTGTTCTTGTAGCCCGACTCGGAACCCAGGAAGTAGAACGACAGCGTCGCGCCGGCCGTGGTCGTGAGCGTGGCACGGTCGATCATCGGGGTGCCGACGGCAAGCACGTTGTTCTTGGTTGGCGTCGCAAAGGGCGAGCCGGAGCCGATCGCGAGCAGCGCAGCGGAGGCCTGGCCCGCGAACAGCAACGCGGCGGCGGCGGCGAGGAGGTTCCTGTTCATGTCCCGAGTTCCTTGCGAACGCCGGGGCGGAAAGCCTGCAGTTGCGTTCGCGTCATCTCAAATGCAGACGAAGCAATTTTCGTGCCGGAATGAAAACCCGAGCGCTGTGTGGGGGTTACCCGAGGCCAGTTCCCGTCGCGGCGGAAAAGCGTAAAGGGGTCCGACGGTTCGGGCGCGGGCCCGGAGCGCGGCCTGCGCGCCCGGGGGGACACCGGGCACTCTAAACGAAGAAGCCCCAACCTTGCGGCCAGGGCTTCCCTCGAAACGCTCCCTGCGGAGCGCGATCGATTACTTGCGGAGCAGGCGGGCCGCCACGACGCCGGCGAGACCGATCGCCAGCAGCGAGAACGTGTCGGACTCCGGCACCGGAATCGCGGCCATGGCCGGGAGGCTGGCGAGAACGCCGGCGGCGGCGATGAGGATCTTCTTCATGATGAGTTTTCCTTCCTGAAAGTACTGCGTTGAACCGAGGGTACCGACCCCGTCGCCGAGGCCACGGTTGAATCAAAGCAACAACCGTGCCAAAGACAAATGCTATTGCCGGTCAGGTACTTACGAGGGCTCGCCGCCAGAGCTGGCCTGCGGAATGTAAGAAATTCCGACGTCGGCACGATCCGGCATCTGCGGTGCGCACTCTCGCTGACGGTGTCGGCGGGGAGGGAAGGGGGGCGAGCAGATTCTCCCTCCCGTCCCTGCGCGGAAGAAAAAAGGCGGCGGGCCCGCTTGAGCCCGCCGCCCTGTCAACATCGCGCTTCAACCGTCCATCCAGACGGCGACTCAATACGGCAGCGGAGGCTCGACCTCCGCTGCCTCTCAACTAGTTACGCTGCGACCTGCTTCCGGCGCGCGAGGCCGAAGAGACCGAGCAGGCCCGAGCCGAGCAGCCAGGCGGCGGCCGGGATCGGGACGACCTGGACCATGAAGTCCTGCTTGCCGTCGCTGGTCAGCGCAAAGAGGCCGCTCGCTGCCGTGGCACCGACGATGGACGACAGATATGTGTTGGCCAAGGTCTGGACCGTGCCGTCGCCCTTAATGAAGGAACCGGCCGCCGAGTCATATGTACCACCCGTCTCGTTCACAATCTCCCAGACCGCGAGCTGGAAAGCCGAAGCCTTCAGGTTGGAGTCGAGGATGGTCGCAACGTTATTGAACGAGCCCGCCAGCACGCCGCCCACGAGTTTGGCAAGGTCCGTCGCCTTGGCGGCGGTGATCTTAGTTCCAGGAACCGGGGCGTCTGTCAGGTCCTGCACCTTGTAAAGAACCGGGGAGCCAACAAACTCTCCGAGATCAAGACAGAACCCGATGAAATCCCCTGCTGGAGAGTTGGTCAGCAGCGGCGTGGTGAACGTCGTGCCGGCGGCAATCTTCGTGAAGTTGAACACGCCCCCGTTCACCCCGTTCGTGTTTCCGGGGGACACGCCGTCATAGGACGCATTAACGTCACCGTAGTAGGCAGCCTGCGCCGTGCCAGCAGCCAGCATCGACCCCGCAATGGCAACCGCAATCGCCGTCGCCTTAAATTTGTTGATGTTTTTCATCCCTAATCTCCTTTGAGAAGCGCGAATCTTGACGTTGTGCGGAGCACCGAGTCCGGCCCCGAATCGGATTAGTCTTCGTCAGCGATAAGGCTACCGACGCCGCGGACAGGCGTCCAGATCTCGAACGCAATCAGCGGCCCACGATGTATCTGCATTTGTATGACACATGTCATCAAGACGCTGCCCAATCACGATCACATCCCCGCCAGCGCCGCCTTCGCCTCGTCCTTCCCCGCGTAGCTCTGCTCGCCCTGCACCGCGGCCTCGAGGCTCTTGCGCGCCTCGGCCGTCCGCCCGGCCTTGAGCTGCGCCATGCCGAGGTGGTAGCGCACTTCCTGTGCCTGCGGTGCTGCCGCGACCGCCTTCTCGAGCGGCGGGATCGCCTCGGCGTAGCGGCCGCGCTTGTAGAGCACCCAGCCGTAGGTGTCGAGGAATGCCGGGTTCTGCGCCTTCGCGAGCGGCGCGGCCAGCTTCTCGGCCCGCTCGAGGCTCGCCGCATCGGTGCGATGCGTCACGAGCAGCATCGCGAGGTTGTTCGCCGCCACGACGCTGTTCGGATCGCGCTCGAGAACGCCCTCGTAGACCGTGATCGCCTCCGCCGGCTTGCCCTGCGCCGTGTACAGGCTGCCGAGATCCACCGCCAGGTCGGCGGAGTTCTTGGTCTGCGCGAGGCCGGCCTTGAGCACCTCGATCGCGCGGTCCGGCTGGTTCTGGACGGCGAACGCAGCGGCCTCGCCGCGGTATGGCTGCGACCAGCCCGGCTGGAGTTTCGCGGCGGCCGCATAGCTCGACGCCGCGTCCGCCGGTCGCTTGAGCGCCATCAGCAGTTCGCCGCGCAGGTTGTACAGCCGCGCCTCGTTCGGCCGCGCCGCGATCTGCGCGTCGATGCGTGCCAGCGCCTCGGTCTGCTTGCCCGCGGCGAGGTCGATCTGCGCCAGCGCGATCAGCGAGTCGAGCGACGCGGGGTCGAGCTGCAGCGCCGTCTCGAACGCCTTGCGGGCCTCGTCGCTGCGCTGCTGTGCCTGCAGCGCCGCACCGGCCAGGAAGTAGCCCTTCGGCGACTTCGGCTGCAACGTCTGCAGCGTGGTTGCGGCCTGCAGCGCGCCGGCGGGATCGTTCACCAGCAGCAGCAGCCGCGCGTTCGCCTCGAGCGCCTCGAGGTTGTTCGGGTCGTCCTTGACGAGCTGCTCGAGCACCGGGCGGGCCTTTTCCGCCTCGCCCTTGTTGACCAGGAACTGCGCCAGCGCGAGCCGCGTCTGCGACGTCGCGCGGGTTCGCCTGCACGGCCTGGCGCAGCGTCTGCTCGGCGAGCGCCATGTTGTCCGAGCGGATGTAGGCCTGCGCGAGCTGCGCGATCAGCAGGATGTTGGTCGGCTGGTCGCGCAGCGCCGTGCGCAGGTCGGTGACCGCCGCGTTCGTGTCGCCGCGCGAGATCGCCATCTGCGCGCGCATCACCAGCGCGTCGGGATCGGACGGATTCTTCGCCAGCACCTCCTCGATGAGCTTCGAGGCCTCGTCGGGCTTGCCGTACGGATCATCAGCGAGGCGATGCGCGTGCGCGCCGTGAACCCCTCGGGCTTGTCGTCGGCGTCCTTCGCCACCGCGCGGTACATGGCCTCGCCCTGCTCGAGCTTGCCGTTCATCTCGTAGAAGCGCGCGACGCCGAGGCGCAGCTTGAGGTCCTTGGGCGAAGCCTTGACGAAGCCGAGCAGTTCCTTCTCGGCGTCCTCGAACGAGCGCTGCGCCGTGAGCAGCGTCGCGAGCGCGAGCTTGGCGTCCACGTCCTCGGGCTTGGCCTTGATCGCATCGCGCAGCGTCGCGACGGCCTCGTCGGTCTTCTTCTGCGAGGCATAGAGCTGGGCGAGCCGGTAGCGATTGGCCTGGTTCTCGGGCTCGAGCCGCACCAGTTCCTTGAGCTGCACCTCCGCGAGCGCCGGCTTCCCGGCGGTGAGCAGCAGCTGCGCGTAGATCTGCCGCAGCATGCTGTCGTCCGGTGCGGCCTTGATGGTCTTCTCGAGCAGCGCGAGCGCCTCGTCGCGCTTGTCTTCGCGCCACAGCAGCGTGGCGAGCAGCGCCGTGGCATCGGGGTGGTTCGGCTGCGCGGCGAGCGCGGCCTCCGCGTCCTTGCGGGCGGCCTCGATATCGCCCTGCTGCAACTCGGCGGCGGCGCGCGCCGCGAGCAGATCCGCCGACTTGGGGTTCTTCGTGAGGCCCGGGGCGATGGTCTCCAGCGCCTGATCCGGCACCCCGCCGAAGACCATCATGCGGGCGAGGCGCGCCCGCGCTTTCTCCTGGTTCTCGTCGAGCGCGATGGCGTAGCGGTAGTTGTTCACCGCCTCCTCGTAGTCGCCGAGCGCCTCCGCCGTCTCGCCGAGCAGCGTTCGAGCCTGCGCATCCTTGGGGTCGATCTGCAGCACGTTGCGGAACTCGATGCGCGCCTTCGCGTAGTCGCGCTGGGCGTAGAGCTCCTGCCCGCGTTCCATGGCCTTTTCCTTGCGCGCCTCGCTGCCGCCGCAGCCCGTCGCCGCGGCGAACGAGGCCAGCAGCAGCAGCGTGATGGTGATCCGTTTCATCTTCAGGGGTCTCCGATGTGTCGGGCAGGGCGCACGGCCCGGGCGGGATGTTGCCGGGAGGACGCGTCATGACGCAACTTTGGGCGCAACTTTGTCAGCCCGCGAACGCCGCCGCGGGCAGCCATGCCTGTGGTCTCCGCCCCGGCGGGCCGGCCGCCTACCCAAGCGCCGGCAGCAGGCCACGCACGGCGACGATCCCGAGCGCCACCGCGCCGGTCCGCCACAGCCACGCGCGCACGCGCTCCGAGCGGCCGCTCAGCATCTCGACCGCGTAGAGCAGCACGATCAGCTTCATCACGCTCAGGCCGAGGTTGCTGGGCGCGCCCTGCAGCCCGGGCAGGTTCGGCAGCACCAGCGCCAGGAACACCACCAGCACGTCGAGCGTGGTGATCTCGAAGCGGCGTTCCCGGGTGGTTCGCATCCGCAGCACGACAGCCGTCGCCAGCACGGGGAACAGCACCAGCTTGGCGGTCACGAATGCCCGGGCGTCGCTCGGCTCGATGTGGTCGAGGTACACGGCTACCACGACCGCCACGAAGATCGCACCGTGGGCCAGTCGCCCGACCGCCGTCGCCGCGTGCAGCGGCAGACCGGCCAGCAGCAGCACTGCCGCGATGCCAGCGGCGAGCCAGGCGACGTCCCGGCCGATCACGGTGGAGGTCAGGGCGACGGTCACCAGATAGGCGGCGACACACGCCCACGCGGTGGCACTGGTCCAGCGGGGGATCCGCCGGCCGGACTTGAGCCAGGGCAGCCGCTCACCGATGGTGTCGCCGAGCCGCCGCTCGCCGAGCCCCCGCCAGCGCCAGCCGCCGCGCTCCGCCGCGAACAGCACCAGCGTGACCAGCGCCGCGAAACCCATGAATGCCAGCACGATCAGCAGGTCGGACTGGTAGCGCATGAACCACGCGAGCACGAACAGCGCGCCCTGCAGCAGGTAGATCACCACCACGGCCTCGAACTGGTCGAAACCGAACGCGAGCAGCCGGTGGTGCAGGTGGCGACGGTCGGCCGAGAACGGCGAGCGACCCTCGCGGATGCGCACCGCCATCACGGTCAGCGTGTCGAGGATCGGCAGGCCGAGCAGCAGCAGTGGCAGCGCGGCACTGTAGGGCACGCGCGGATTCTGCGTCAGCATCACGGCGAGCACAGCCACGGTGAAGCCGAGCAACTGGCTGCCGCCGTCGCCCATGAACACCCGGGCGGGGTAGCTGTTGAAGCGCAGGAACCCGAGGATCGCACCCATCGCTGCGAGACCCACGACGATGACCAGCGGCATTTCCTGCCCGATGGCCAGCACCACGATCGCGGCGAGACTCAGGAACGTCGTGCCGCCGGCGAGGCCATCGAGGCCATCGGCGAGGTTGATGGCGTTGGTGACGCCGATCAGGAACAGGAACGTGAGCGGCAGCGCCACCAGCTGCGGCAGCTCGTGGCGCCCCGCGAGCGTGATCGAGTGGATCGTCACGCCGCCCACCAGAATCACGATTGCCACCGCGAGGCCCTGGCCGAGGAACTTGGTGCGCGCGCTCAGGTTGACGCGGTCGTCCCAGACGCCGCACACCACCACCACGAGCGCCGCGACCAGGAACGCCAGCAGCCGCCGACCGAGCGGCAGCCAGATCAGGATCGGCAGCGCCGCGCCCACGGCCATCGCGATGCCGCCGACGCGCGGCACCGGATGGTCGTGCACCTTGCGGCCGCCGGGCTGGTCCACGACTTGCAGTGCCACCGCGCGCTTCTCGAGCAGCGGAATCAGCGCGACGGTCACCGCCGTCGCGAGAATCAGCACCAGCAGCAGTTCCATTGCGGCGGACGCCCGTCCTCAGCGCGGGACGTAGTTCTGCAGCACCGGCTCGAGCTCGGCGGCGAACTGCGCCAACTGCCGGTCCGCCTGCTCCTCGGCCGCGCCCTCCGGCAGCGGCACGATCAGCCGCACCAGCGAGCCGTCGGAGCGGTTGCGCGTCAGCGAGTCCCAGAACAGGTACAGCTTGACGAGGTACTCGTTGGTGAGCACCCGCCCGCGCTGCTGGAACCAGTAGTACACGAGCTGGCGCGACTCGCCGAGCGCGATCACCGTGCGGTTCACGCGCAGCGGCTGGCCGGCCACCGAGACGCCGGGCACCTCCACCTGCGAGAAGCTCGTCATCTTCCAGCCGCCGCCCGGCAGGCAGGTGCTCGGCGAGTGCACCGAGCGTCCGGACTGCTGCGAGTCGTACCAGGCCACGTACAGGTTCACGGGCTGCGGCGCCGGGCCGCGGAAGCTGGCCAGCACGTAGTCGTCGAACTGCAGCGCCTGGACGTAGATCGGCTCGAGCGATTCCCGCGTCCCGAACCACTGGCCGATGACCATGGGGAAGTCGAGGAATGCCTGGCGCGCCGGGATCGTCTCCGTCCGCTGCGGCAGGGCCAGCGCCAGGGCGGCGGCGGCGACCAGCAGCCCCGACGACACGGCCAGCGACGCCGGCAGCGCGCGCGCGGCGCGCGGCACGTCCTTCGGCCAGGGCTCGGGGAACTCGAGGCCGAACAGCTCGCGCCATGGCCGCGCGTCCCGGCCGACGCGCGACAGGCCGATCATCAGCAGCACCATCAGCCCGAAGCTCGCCATGAACACGACCCAGCCCTGGAAGTCGTGCAGGAAGCCCTCGGCCATGCCGATGCCCCAGTTGTCCACCATCACGCCGATGCTGGCGATGCGCAGGCTGTTCATGAAGATCGTGATCGGGATCGCCGAGAGGAAGATCGCCACGCGCTTCCACATCGCGCCCTTGTAGAAGTAGGCGAGCACGAGGCCGAGCGTGAGCAGCGGGTAGAGGTAGCGCAGGCCGTCGCACGCCTCGGCCACCTGCAGCTGGTAGACGCCGAGGTCGATGACGTTGCCTTCGAGGTACACGCTCACGCCGATCATCCGCAGGAACCACACGCCGATTTCCGACGAGATGAGCTGCATGCCCGAGGAGAGCTTCACCTGCAGGAAGTTCGGCAGCGGGATCACGAAGTAGAGCAGCAGCAGCGGCATCCACAGCAGCCGCAGGGCCGCGAGGCCGGTGAGCGCGATCACGACGCCCACGATGGCAGTGACGAGGCCGATCTGCTGCAGCGTGAAGACCGACCCGAGCTGGCCGACGAGACCGAGGAACACGCCGAGGACGACGATCGCGACGCCGAGCCACGAGCCCGCGAACTCGAGGCGGGCGAGTTCGTTCTTGCGCTGCCAGGCGATGAACAGCGAGATCAGCGGGATGAGGTAGGCGTGGCTGTACTCCTCGCTCGATTCCCAGACGAGCAGCATGTGCTTCGCGCCTTCGGCGAAGGCGAACCAGCCGGCGACGGCGGCGATGGCGAGCGCCGCCCAGATCGCGGGGGAGACGTGGTAGCCGGGGGCGGTGCCCGCGGAAGGAATTTCCACCTGCAATGTCATGTGCGTCACTGCTCCATGCCGACGGACTGGGACCCGATTCGAAAGGCCCGGAATCCTAGCAAGCTTTCCGGGGGCCCTCGGGGACTTGGCTCTCGAATCGTCTGGTTGCAGCAAGATCCGGGGCACGCCCGACGACGACGCACTCAGGACGGCGCGCAGCCGCCCAAGTCGCTGATCAATATAAGGAATGGGCCGTCCGGCGCCGGGTGAAACGCCACCAGATGGCGCCCCCGATACACCAGAGCGGCAGGGTCATGAGCATGTTGTAGAGGATCGACGCAGCCAGCACCGTGGCCTCACTCGCCAGGCCTCCCGACATCGCAACCGCGAAACTCGCTTCGATCGTCCCGACCCGGCCCGGTGGCGCGGGCAAGATCAGCGCCACGGCATTGACGCCGAGCACGATCAGCGCGTCAGTGAACGAAGCCCCGGTGCCGGTCGCCAGGAGGCAGAAAAGGATGCAGGTGGCGAACAGCGCCCACATTGCGAGCGAGAACAGGAACGCAACCAGGAGGCTGGGCCCGTCCCGGAAGACTTCGAGCGCCTGCAGGACCTGACGCAGGCGGGAGGCGACGTTCGCGCGCCATGGCGCACGCGCCGCAGCCTCGGGTCGCTCGAGCCGGCTCGCGAGCCGGTTGCCAAGACCCAGCACGGCAGCCACCGCCAGACATGCGCCCACGCCTGCAATGGCCAGCACGCGCTCGATAGCGGCGGAAGCACCGTCCGGGCCCCCGCCGACGACCAGCAGCGCCGCCATCAGCATGGCCAGTGCCGCGAGATCGAACACCCGTTCGGCGACGATCGACGTCAGCAGGGCCGGGATGCCCGCGCCTGTTGCGCGCGACGCCATTGCGATTCGCGGTATCTCCCCGAGATGTGAGAACAGGGCGTTTCCGGCGCTGCCGACGAACACGGCCGCGACGGACGTGCGCAACGGCAGTTTGGCGGCATGCCGGGTGAGCACGACCCAGCGCACCGCCTTGGCGACGACCGCCAGCAGGCTGGCACCGAGCGCAAGCAGCACCCACCTCGGGTCGCTCGCCCGCAGGGCGGCGAGCAGCGCGGTGACGTCGGTCTTCCTGAACACGAGCCAGAGCAGCACGAGTCCCAGTGCGGTCCCGATGACGGACGTCAGCAGCAGCCTCGCCCGCCGGGGACCGCCCGCACCCTCGTTGGTCACGCGAAATACTCGCCGCCCGGGCGGGCCAGCCCAAGCTGGTCGCAGGTTCGCTGCAGGATCGCGGCGCGTTCGGTTTCGCAGCATGCGCCACTCATGTCCCTTTGCCCCAATTGTCGTATGTCGGCGCGTACACGACGAAATGCTCCGACAGGAACACCTTTCTCATCCAATCAGGCGACCTGCCCGCAGCGAGTGCGAGTTGGTCGCTTGTGAGATCCTCCAACTCCGCGCGGGTGGTCGGTCGCCAGATGACCAGGGCCGCGGCCCGGAACCGCACCAAGACTTGGTGAATCTCTTCTTCGTCCCATGTCGTACTGCTCCAGCGTGGATCGGGCAGAGACACCGTCTTGACCCCGAGAGCATGACCAATCACTTGGCCCTCGTTGGCCACCATCACTCCGTCGCTCCCTAGCAATTTCAGGATTACCCGTCGCGCGGTCTCGCCATTCGATGTCTCCGAATCAAGACGCATGGCGACAGGTCCCACGGCGTCGAACGGGACGCGATGAAAGTAACAGAGCATGTTCAGTGAAACGTAGATGAACAGAGCAGCAACCACTGCAGTCCAGACGACCCGCCGTTCCCGCGAGTAGGGAAGGGTCGTCCGCAGACTCCGGAACAGAATCGCAGCCAGCACAAGTACGCATATCGGCACCAGCGGCACGAACATTCGCACGCCGAACACGATATTCGGCGTCAGGCCCGCATACACCATGCCGGCTGTGTATATGATCAACACAAGGGACACGTCACCGATGGCACGATCGAAGCCCGGTCGCTCAACGCGACCCAACCGATCGCCCTCGTTGCTTCGCGAGTGGATGACCCAGCCGACCACTCCGGCTGCGATCAACAGGAACGCCACACGCGGCAGTACCAGCGACCACGGATAGCCGCTGAGACCGAAAAGCAGCCCATTGGCGACGCGCAGCGACTCGTACGCGACCATCGAGAAGTCGAATTCGACGCCTTGCCGGTTGTCTCCTCGCCAATGGCCCACAAGCACGAGATTCCGGATCACCGCGACGAGGGCAATCGCTGCTGAAACGGCGAAGGCAATGATATGGCCTCGCGCCAGGTCGGTGTGTCGCCTGGCAACATTGCGTGCACTCAGAACCAGCAATGAGGCGATGAAAAACAGGCCCGATATCGGACGTGGTAAGCGATTCCAAAGGCGAGTCCGGCAGCGATCCACGGCAACACGCGCTCCGTGCTCCTGCCATGGCGCGCACGAAGCAGCAGAACGACACCGAGAAGCGAGACTGCGGCGAAGAGCGCCTCGCTCATGACTTTCGTGCCAATTCGAGGGTGGCCTCATTGAACACGAGAACCGCCAGGGCGAAGTTCCCCACGTAGCGAGGCAGCCCATGATCCGCGTCGCCCAGGCCAACAACGGGATCATCGCCAGAGTTGCTAACGCGCTTACAAGGAAGCCCGCTGCCGTCAGCGGCACCCCGAGGACCGAGACCAGCGCAATGGCTGTCGAGAATCCCATCGGAAATGTCACCATCGGCGCCGGCACGACACCAACGGAACGCTCGGCGTCGTAGTAAACCAGGGACGTGTATCCGACCCGGCCGTGCAGGAGATTCTCGGCCCCGCTCAGGTACTGAACAGAATCAGTGTGCAACGCGGCGCCCAGATGGGGCCACGCACCGATGCCCAGAAGGACGCCGCAGAGCAGGATCCAGAGAATGACATCGAGATTCCTCACTTCGGACGTGCCCCCACCGACCGACTCGTGCACTGACCGGTCATCCACACCAGCCGATCCGCGCAATGCCTGACACAGGCTCTTGTGCAACTGCTCAATCTCGAGGTACTCGATCGTCAACTGCTGGATCGTGTTTCGACGTGGAGTTCAGGTACCTGTCCGCAGCTGCGACGATTCGACTGAACTCGCTATCGGGGAGGGCTCGCTGATTCGTGCTTTTGAATGGCGGAATACGCGGCAACGGCTGCCACTGGGCGTTATCACCCCACACGCGCTTGGCGACACGCGCGACCACTTCGGTTGGCTCTTTGCAGAATTCATCGTAGTCGACCGACACGTAATGCTCGCTCGGGATTCGGTCGCGGGCTGACTGCAACCGCGCTCGAACGCTACATACCTGAGCGACTATGTCATCGATGTAGCCGTATACGTCGCCCGTTCCGGCGGTTTCCCTGCTCGCCAGCCCCCAACCGATGAACCGGCTCCCTTGAATCAGCTCCCGGGACTTGATGAGGGATTGGACGACGTAAACCGGATCCCTCGTGATCTCGACGAACAGGACGTTACCCAACGTCTCGTAGAGCAGTTCCGCGCACAGCGAGTTCCGGTTGTTCTTGTTCAGCACCGGCCTGCCGACAGCACATCTCCACGCATCGAAGAACCGGCGCATTTCTTCGCGCGACTGATTGGGATCGTGCTCGGAATCCGCGTGCGATCGTCACCGAGCCAGCGATTCCAGACGTGAAACCCGTCACTCGGTCCGTTCGAGGCCGGCTACGCTGCCGTAGAAATTGACGAAGTCCCCCTTGCGTCGACCGAACCAGCGTTCCGAAAGGCGAGTCGCGAGGATTGGCGCGTCGGGCAGCAAGGCCGATAGATTTGGCAGGTAGCTGAACGGCAGGCTGCTTGCCAGTGTCTGGTACAAGAGTGTCGAACCCGTTCGCGATCCTCCCAGCACAAGGACAACCGGGAGATCTGTTCGCGACTCACCAACTGGCGCGCCGGGCTCCAATACGGACACCATCCGCGATAATGGGGCCGTCAGCGTACTGAGCGCCTCGCGTGCCAGCGCGGAACGCGCGGTCCGATTGCCGGTCATCCACATTCGCCTCGCCAGGCCGATGGGATCCCGGAAGTTCCTGTATTTCAAGTTCCTCTCATCTCGAAGCCCTGCTCATCGAAACGTCCCGGGCACCCCACTTGTCGCCCATGAATTGCAGAATGGCGCTGAGTATTCGTTCTGCGGCGTGCCCATCTCCAAACATCGGCTCGATTTCCGACGAAACGTCCGCACGCCCTGCCTCGCTGGCACGACGCAGTCGGACCACCGCCTCGCCGACAGCATCGACGTCCATGCCCACCAGCATGTTGGCGCCTGCCGCCACGGTCTCGACCCATTCAGTCTCGCTGCGCAGCGTGATGCAGGGCGTGTTGAGGAAGAACGCCTCTTTCTGGAGCCCCCCGAGTCTGTGAGGACAATCGACGCGTTCGCGACCAGCTGGAGCATGTCCAGGAAACCCACCGGCTTGATCACCTTCAGCCGCGGCACGGACGGGAGCGCCTCCCCGTGTTCGCGTAGCAGGGCGATCGTGCGCGGGTGGATCGGGAAGACGATGCCTTGCTCCGGTTCCAGCTCCTCTAGGAGGCCCGCCACGACCGCACGAATCGCCGCGGCCGACGCGTTCTCCGACCGGTGAACCGTTAGCACCGTGAATGAGCCTGGTCGGAGCTCGAGATCCTGCAGGATGCGTGACTTGCGCCTGGCCATCGGGCCGAAGTGGAGGACAGCGTCGTAGCCGATGTCGCCGGTGAAGTGCGATCTCGCCGCCAGTCCCTCCCGCTCCAACCACTTCATGGCCGTGGGCGTCGGCGCGAACAAGAGGTCCGAGACGTGGTCCGTCGCGATGCGGTTGATCTCCTCCGCCATCGCCCGATTGAAGCTGCGCAGCCCGGCCTCGACGTGGGCGACGGGGATGCGCAACTTCGCCGCCACGAGCGCACCGGCGATCGTGGAGTTCGTATCGCCATAGACGATGACGGCGTCGGGGCGGGATGCGAGGAGGACGCTCTCGAACTGCTCCACATCCGACCGACCTGCTGCCCATGCGGGCCGGATCCGATGCCGAGGTTCACGTCGGCCCGCGGGATCTCGAGTTCCTCGAAGAAGACCTCGGAGAGTTCCGGGTCGTAGTGCTGGCCCGTGTGGACGATTACGTGCTCGACGCGCACGCCGGCTGCCCGCGCATTGTGCTCGGCGACAGCGCGGCACATCGGCGCCAGCTTCACGAACTGGGGCCGCGCACCGACGATGCTCACGATGCGGACGGTCATGCGCCGCCCTCAGGTGCCCGCCGCCGCTGCGCAGCGCGCCAGCGTCGTCGCGAATCCGCGATACTCCGGGGCCCTCGTCACCGTCCCCGTGTTCGCAATCGCACAACCGGTGACGCACGTTGCCGCCAGACGGCGCACCTCGTCCAGCCGGACCCTGTTGAAGTCGTCTCCGGCGTAACGGTCGTTCAGGAAGGCGATGATCACATCCAGCTCGTTGGCGACCCCCGTCTCCATCGCCCGGAACGACGCGGCCACGAAGTCGACGAACTCGCCCGTCGGAGGTGTCCGGCCGCGACCGATACCCGCATAGCCGATCTGCCGCGCCGCGAACTCCGACGGCTGGTACAGGTTCGCGCCATCGAGGACGCCCGTTGCCCTCGGTGCCAGCCCCAGGATCTCACCCAGTCCGCGCTGGTACACGCCGTGCCCGGTACAGAAGTAGAGGATCTCGGCATCGGCGACGCTCGCGGCAAGGTCGCGGCTGAAGTAGTCCGTCAGCCCGGAGCGTTCGAGGTTCTGGTCGTCGGGCTTCACGTACGGATCGTGCAGGCGGGTGCGGCAGCCCTTCTCCAGCAGGTGCCGGGCCAGGGACAGCGTCGGCGAATTGCGCGTGTCCTCTGAGTCGAAGCGGTACGCGACGCCGAGCAGCGCCACGCGCCGTCCGTCCAGCGCGCCGAAGTGTCGCTCCGCAAGCCGCGTGGTCTCGAACGGAGAGGCGTCGTTGATCTCGCGCGAACGGAGAATCAGGGCATTCGACGTGTCTGCGCCCGACTGTCTAGCGCCACCACAGCAAGATGCCGTCCTTCGGCAGGCAGTGGCCGCCCACCCCGATGGTCGGCACCAGCACCCCGCCGGTGGGCACGACCGTGGCGTCGGCCGAAGCGCGTCGGTCTGCTCGAGGCGCCGGTTCACCTGGTCGCGCAGGGCAAAGAAGTCGATCTCCTGGGCGTCGCAGTGCCGCATCAATCTCGGCGGCGAAGGCGATGCGCACGTCGCGATAGGCGTTCTCAAAGGTCTTGACGATCTCCGCGGTCAGGCTGTTGGTCCGCAGCAGCCGGCCCCGCGTGACGATGTGCCGGTACAAGCGCTCGACCAGCTCCGGCGAGGCGGGGTGCAGCCCGGCCACCAGCTTGTCCGACTCGCGAATGCGCTCGACCAGCCGCCCCGGCATGACCCGGTTGGGGCTGTTGGCCAGCAGAACATCCCGGCCCTCCACGAGACCGTGAGAGGCAAAGCGCTCGCGGATGACGGTAGCCATGCTCGACGGCGCGAGCGTGGAATCGATGACCACCAGCGGGACGTTGCCCGCCGGTCGGTTCCGGAGCGCCGGCGCCAACCCATCCAGAGCCGGCGAAGAGAGGACCGTAGTCCGGGCCCGTCCCGTCGCGTCCGTCTGGATGCAGACCAGGACCACGTCGGCATCGGCCGCCTCGTCGGGGTCGTGCGTGGCCGAGAGAACGCCCGTCGGCGACCGCCTCGCCGCACGACCTCGTCCAGGCCGGGCTCGACGCCGCCGATCACCGACCGCCCGCTGTTGATGGCGGCCACCTTCCACCCCGAGGTCGGCGAATCTCGCTGCACCACGAGGACCTCGGCCGGCCGGTCGGTGCCGTCGCGGATCCGGGCGTCGCGCCAGCAGCGCGGCCATGGGCATGCCCACGATGCCCGGTCCCAGCACGGCGATCTTGCGAGGACCTGCCGAATCGTCGCGCTGTGACCGTGATCCCATCCAGCGTCAGTGGCACGGCTCCTCTCCTCCGGCGCCATCGATGAACCGGCGGTGCCAGAGCTCGAGGTTCAGCAAGCCCCACAGTCGCCGTCCGAACGGCTCCTCCTGGTCCAGGAGCGCCTCGACGGCGGCCGCATCGAAAAGCCCCGCTCACGGCAGGCCCGCGAGAGCAGGACGTCGCGGAAGAAATCCCGCGCCTTGCCCCGGGCCCACAGGTGCAACGGCACGGGGAAGCCCATCTTGTCCTTGCGCTCCAGGATGCTCGCGGGCAGCAGCGGCCCGGCGGCGCGCTTCAGGATGTACTTCATCTCGCCGCCCCTGAACTTCATGGCCGGCGGCATGGAGGCCACCAGTTCGGCGATGCGCCGGTCCAGCAGCGGCACGCGCGATTCCAGCGACACGGCCATGCTGACCCGGTCCTCCACCTGCAGCAGCGCCGGCAGACCGGTCAGCATGTCGTAGTGGGTCATCCTGTTGTAGTAGGACTGGGTGTCGGGGTGGTTGAAGACCCGGGCGAAGCGCGCGAAGACGGCCTCGCGGTCGTAGCGGCGCGGAAGTCCGGCTGAGGAGTCCAGGCTCCCTCGCTGCGGTCGATGAGGCGGAATAGCGGCGATCCATGGGCTCGAACAGTCCTCGTGCCAGAAGCGCGCCA